>JAKLJP010000020.1 GCA_023151115.1 Anaerolineae bacterium | reverse complement strand
CGGCTATTATGAGCCATCAATTTGATACCCTTTGGCCTATTGTTTATAACCTGCCCCAAAACTGAAATGCTCCCATCCTATTTTCTTATTCAGCCAACCTCTCTTATAATAACTTAATGCTCTGGCTGCCTGACCAAGACGCCCTGACTCAACTCGCTCGCGCCCGCCGGCGGCGCTGGCAGTGGCGCGTGGTTTTTTGCCTCGTGTTTCTGTTTCTGCTGTTTGGCCTGGGCGAGGCAGCAACCCCACCCCAGGGCGCGCTGCTGGTCGAACTGGAAACCATTACCGCCCCCCATCTCTTTGATTTTGTAGATTGGGAATCCCAGAATCTAGCGGCCGAATTGCAGCGGCGCTGGCAGCCTCCGACATTGCCCGAATCTGTTACAGCGCAGCAAGCCTTAGTCCAAACTTTTCTCCAACAAGAAGAACAATTGCTGGCCGTAAAAGGTGAACTGGCCCGCAGCCATGCCCCCCGTATCACCGTCTCACCCGATACCAGCGCCCTGACCGAAGAGTTAGGTCAGCTCCACCTGGCCCAGAGCAAAATCAAAACCCAGGTCGAATTGTTATTAGCCCAACAAATCGAGGCAGTTTTACACGATGAAGGCTTTACCATCGCCGGAGCCGTCTTTCCGCCGGTTGCCTTCCGCCTGATAGACCCGCCCACCGCGCTGATTCTCTCTCCCCGTGACCGGATTCAGAATCAATATTTTGTAGCTTTGCAGCCGGGCCTGAATCTACGACAGCGGGCCGAAATCGAGGCCGCGCTCGATCAACGGGGTGATGTTTCCTGCTACATCACCGATATCGGCGGGCTGGGCAGCTACCCAACAATGGTCATTCAGCACACCTCTCTGCCCTACCTGCTTGATACCATCGCCCACGAGTGGACCCATAACTACCTGTTTACCTTTCCCACTGCCATCGCCTGGAGCTACCAAACCGACCCCCATCTGACAACCATCAACGAAACCACCGCCTCGCTGGTGGGCGCTGAGATCAGCCGCAAAGTCATCACCCGCTTTTACCCCGATTGGCTGGACCAACTCCCCGCCGCCAATCGCGCCGGTGAGGCCGCCCCGGCCAAACCCTCCGAATTCCATCTGGCAATGCGCCGCATCCGCCAGGAAGTGGACCGGCTGCTGGCCGCTGGCGAAATCGAGGCCGCCGAAGCCTACATGGAAACGGAACGGCTCAAGCTGGTTGAGCAGGGCTATTCTTTGCGCAAACTAAACCAGGCTTACTTTGCCTTTCACGGCTCTTACGCCCTCAGCCCTGGCTCCATTGACCCCACCGGCCCGCAAATTCGCCAGCTTCGCGCCGCCAGCCCCTCCCTCAAAAGCTTTTTAGATCGAGTGGGTTGGCTCAACAGTTCCGAAGATTATACCACCTGGCTGGCCGAAGCTGGGTTGAATTAGTCTCAGTTTTGATACGATTTGACAACCTATCTCCTTTGTGTTATTGTCCATCCCTAATTACATAGCAGTAGCGGCGCCCAATGGCCCGGATGTCTTGGGCGCGCCTCGGCGTAGGGAAAGACCGGTTTCAGTCCGGCGCTGTCCCGCAACGGTACGTTAATTGTGAATTGTGAATAGTGAATTGTAAATTGTTAATGAATATTGAGTCATTAACAATTAATCATTGACAATTCACCATTCACAATTAGCCAGCCCGACCACCTGCCGCTACCTTCTTTCGTAGCCACCTACGCGGAATAGGGGGGTCGGAACCAGAGTTAGCATGGTTACTCTGTCTACTACCCGCCACCTGGCGGGTTTTGTTTTTACCAGGAATATGGCTATGCCTCGTCCAAAATTAGCCGAATTGTCACCCGTCGCTCACGGCGCGCTCGATTATGCTGAGCTGGCCCGCCTGGGCTTGCAGCCGGATAAGCTGATTGACTTCAGCGCCAACAGCAACCCCTACGGGCCGCACCCAACCGTGTTGGCTGCCTTAGCGGACGCATTACAAGCCGACCGGTTGGCGCGCTATCCTGACCGTGACTGTCTGGCTTTACGAGCAGCGCTGGCCGCTGTAGACGAAACACCGCCGGAAACAATTCTGCCCGGCAACGGCGCGACCGAACTGATCCATCTGATCGCCCTGGCCCTGGTCAAGCCGGGTAGCCGCCAGGTGGTGATTGGCCCGACGTTTGGCCAGTATGCTCACGCCATCCGGCTGGCCGGCGGCAAGGTGATCGAATACCGTCCAAGTCCCGACCTGCGCTTCGAGGCTGAGGCTGTCGCGGCCGCCCTGCGCCGCTGGCAACCCGCCGGCGTCTGGTTGTGCAATCCCAACAATCCGACCGGCCAGCAGTGGACCGCCGTCGAGCTGGCTCACCTGCGTGCTGCCACGCCGGAAGCGCTGTGGGTGGTGGATGAGTCGTATCGCTATTTTACGGCCACCCCCACTGTCCTGACCGGCTGGACTGGGGACGAAAATCTAATCCTGCTTCGCTCGCTGACCAAAGATCAGGCGCTGGCCGGGCTGCGCCTGGGTTATGTGATCGCCGCTCAAGCAGTTATCACCGCGCTGCGGGCGGCACAGCCCACCTGGAGCGTCAATACTCTGGCCCAGGTGGCCGGTGTGGCAGCTTTGCAGCCGGAGGTTTTGGCCTGGCGTGATGACACTCTAACCTCCCTGCACCGGCATGCGGCAGAACTGTGGGCCGGTCTGACGGAATGGGGCTACTCGGTTTTGCCCACAGCCACGCCCTACGCCTTAGTCCAGGTGGCCGATGCCGCCGCTTGGAGGGAGCGGCTGCTGTTTCAGGGGGTACAGGTGCGAGACTGCGCTTCCTTTGGGCTGCCGCAGTACGCCCGTATTGCCGCCCGCCGGCCTGAAGAAAATGAGCGATTGTTGAGCACGGTCAAGAATTTGGTAGAAACAAAACAATTCTAAATGTACTCACGGATGGACACAGATGACACGGATAGGGAAAGAAAATCAAAAATCTGTGTTTATCCGTGAGCCAACCCATTTTAAGAAAGGTCAATTTATGTTACAGCAAACTATCACCGCTATCACTCCCCTTGATGAAAAAAGCATGGCCGCCGCACGGGATCGCCAGGCCGAATTGACCAAGCCGGCCGGATCGCTGGGCCGACTGGAGACGCTCTCGATCCAATTGGCCGGCATCACCGGCCGGCTCGACCCGCCGCTGACCGAGCGGGCTGTTATTGTTGCTGCCGGCGACCACGGCGTGACCGCCGAAGGCGTCAGCGCCTATCCGGCCGCCGTGACGCCGCAAATGGTCCTGAACTTTCTCAACGGCGGCGCGGCGATCAACGTGTTGGCCCGCCAGGCCGGAGCGCGGGTGGTGGTTCTCGATGCCGGCGTGGCGGCTGATCCTTTCCTCAGCCACCCGCACCTGATCAGCCACAAAATTGGCCTCGGCACGGCCAATTTTACCCAGGGGCCGGCCATGACCCGCGATCAAGCAGTCGAGGCGGTCGAGGCCGGCATTGCCGCCGTCGCCAGGGAGTATGAGCGCGGACTGCACCTGGTCGGCACGGGTGATATGGGCATTGGCAATACCACACCTTCCAGCGCCATCTGCGCGGTCTTGACCAAAGCTTCTGTCGCTGAAGTGACCGGGCGCGGCACCGGGATTGACGAGGCGACCCGGCGGCATAAAATCGCCGTGATCGAACGGGCCTTGGCCGTCAATCAGCCTGACCCAAACGATGCGCTGGACGTGCTGGCCAAAGTCGGCGGCTTTGAAATCGGCGCGATTGCCGGGATTATCCTGGGGGCCGCTGCCCGCCGGATTCCGGTGCTGGTGGATGGTTTTATCTCCACCGCCGGGGCGCTGCTGGCCGCCGGGCTGGCTCCCCTCAGCCGCCACTATATGCTGGCCGCCCACCGCTCGGTCGAGCCGGGGCATCGCCTGATGCAGGAACATTTGGATTTACAGCCTATCTTTCAACTGGATTTGCGCCTGGGCGAAGGGACCGGCGCGGCCCTAGCTATGCCTGTCGTGGCCTCCGCTATGGCGATTCTCAACGAAATGGCAACCTTTAGCAGCGCCAATGTGAGCCAAAAAGAGGGATGACCGCCCAAATTCTGATTGCCGGGGTCAGTTCGGGGGTGGGTAAAACGACCATTACCCTGGGCTTGATTGCCGCTTTGAGGCGGCGCGGCCTGCGGGTGCAGCCGTTCAAGGCCGGTCCCGATTACATTGACCCAACCTACCACACCCTGGCCGCAGGCCGACCCTGCCGGAACATTGACACCTGGATGGTCCCTCCTGACCGCGCCCTGGAACTGTATGACCGGGCCAGCCAAACCACCGATATGGCCGTTATCGAAGGGGTGATGGGGGTGTTTGATGGTTATAATTACAGCGATGAGGAGGGCAGCACTGCCCAAATTGCCAAGCTGGTCGGTGCGCCGGTGCTGTTGGTGTTGGATGTCGGCAAAATGGCCCGCTCGGCGGCGGCGCTGGCGCGGGGGTATGCGCAGTTTGACCCGGATTTGAAGCTGGCCGGTTTTATTCTCAACCGCTGCGGCTCCGAAAGTCACTACGCCGGGGTCAAGCAGGCGGTTGAAGACGCCACCGGCCTGCCGATTTTGGGCTGGCTGCCAAAAAATGCCGAACTCCACATCCCGGAGCGGCATCTGGGCCTGGTCCCCACCGACGAACGGGGCGAGTTAAGCGACTTCATCACCCGCGCTGCCGACATGATTGAACAGTATTTTGAGGTAGAGCAAATCATTGTCAAGGCGGAAGGTGGAAGGATGAAGGCGGAAAGCTGCAGCCTTGAAGGAGTGTTCACAAACTTGGGACACACTACCTATGATAAAAATGTCATTGCGAGGCCGGAGGCGCGAAGCCGCGCAGCGTCCCCCTCCGGGGATAGAGACTGCTTCGCTAACATTCGCAGTGACCTGAACCAAGCTGTTTTCACAGGGTCCCAAAGCAAAGTTTTGGACCCCAAAGTTGTTATTGCGGTAGCACGTGATGCGGCCTTTAGTTTTTATTACGAGGATAATTTATCATTCTTGCGCGAAAGCGGAGCCGAGGTTGTCTTTTTCAGTCCACAGCACGATGCTGCTCTGCCGGAAGGCACAGCAGGTCTCTACTTTGGCGGCGGCTTTCCCGAAATTTATGCGCCCCAATTAGCCGCCAACAGGTCGCTGCTGGCGGCGCTGCGCCAGGCCCACGCCGCTGGCATGCCCATCTACGCCGAGTGTGGCGGTTTTATTTACCTGACCGAAGGGATCATTGACCTTGAGGGCGAATTTTACCCCCTGGTGAGGCTGATACCGGGCATCACCCGCATGCAGCCGCGCCTGGTCAGCCTGGGCTACCGTCTGGTCGAATCGCCCCCTGGCGGCAATTTCTTGCTGCCGCCAGGAGTCACTACCCGCGGCCATGAATTTCATTGGAGTACCTGGGAGGTAAAGGTGGAAGGCGGAAGGATGAAGGATGAAATATCTGACCTTTCATCCTTCATCCTTCATCCTTCATCCTCGATTCCCCCCGCCTGGTACATCCGGTCTCGACAGGGCGGCGGCGAGAGTCAACCTACCGGCTATGCTCATGGCAATTTGGTTGCATCTTATGTACACTTGCATTTTGGGCACAACCCTGATTTAGCGAGCAATTTTGCGCAAGCCTGCCGGCAATGGCTGGACAGCCAGTGACAATGAGCAACTCCGTGATTACCGTAACTGTGCCCGGCACCTGCGGTGAGTTGATCCAGGGTTGGTCGGATGAATGGGCCGAACCGGTTCTGGTCTCATGCCCGGTGAGGTTATACAGTCGCATCAGCGTCGAACTACAACCTGATCAGCCGGGAATAGCGGTGAATGAGCCGGGTCACTCTGCCAAAATCCGCCAGGCGGCCCGGTTAGTATTGGATTACCTGGAGCGGTCGGGCTGGGGGGTCACGATAACCCGGACCAGCCAGTTGATTCCGGGACGGGGCATGGCTTCCAGCACCGCCGACGTGGTTGGGGTGATCGCGGGGCTGGCCCAGGCTATGAACCGGCCGCTAACAGCAACGGAACTGGTCCGGCTGGCCTGCCGGATTGAACCCTCTGACAGCACGATGCTGGCCGGGTTAGCTTTATTGGCTTATCGCGGCAGCGGCCAGTTTTGCCAGTTGGGGGCGCCGCCGCCGCTGCCCCTGCTTATGCTCGATCCCGGCGGTACTGTTGACACCTTAACCTACAACACCCAGCTTGACCTGGCGCTGGTACGCCAACTCGGTTCTTCCACCCGTACCGCCCTGGAATTGCTGCGTGAGGGGCTGCGCCGGACAGATGCTGCGACCATCGGCGCTGCCGCCACCCTGAGCGCCCTCAGCTACCAACAGGTGAGCTACAACCTCCTGGTTGAGCAAGCCCGCGAGTGGGCTACAGCCACCCAGGCATTGGGGTTGGTCCGCGCCCACAGCGGCAGTGTGGTTGGTCTACTCTATCCGCCCCAAACCAACCTGGCTGGCCCTGGTCGCTGGCTGGCGGCTCGCTTTGACGGTGTGATTACCCCGACCCATTTGACCGGTGGCGGCTGTCAATTGGAGCAACCCGCGTCAAGCTTGCTTTGTGAAGGAGTGTTTACGAGCCAGAGCACGCCACCGGCAATGAAAAGGTAGCAAGGTAACAGGTAGCAGGAATGTATTACCCCTGTCTACCGTCTACTGTCTACCGTTTACTATTTTCTCAGGAGTCTTATGACGGCCAAAACCTTGATGATTATGGGGACTCACTCCAACGCCGGCAAGTCTATCCTGGTGACGGCGTTGTGTCGCATTTTTGCCCAGGAAGGCTACCGTGTCGCCCCTTTCAAGGCGCAGAATATGGCTTTGAACGCGGGCGTCACCCTTGAAGGCCACGAAATTGGCCGGGCCACCATCGCCCAGGCCGAAGCCGCCGGTCTGGCCGCGCACGTGGATATGAACCCGGTCTTACTCAAACCCGAAGGCCACCGGCGCAGCCAGGTGGTTTTAAATGGCCGCCATTACACTCACATTGAGGCCGACAACTGGCTGAGTCTCAAATCCATGTTGTGGCCGCACGTGGCGGCGGCCCTGGAACGACTGCGGGCCAGAACCGATTTGGTGATTATCGAAGGGGCCGGCAGCCCTGCCGAAATCAACTTGAAAGAGGGAGATATTGTCAATATGCGGGTAGCGCGACACGTCCAGTCGCCCACCTTGCTGGTCGGCGATATTGATCGGGGCGGGGTGTTTGCGGCGCTGGTTGGCACGATGGTGCTGCTGGAGCCGGAGGAGCGCGCTCTGGTCAAAGGCTTCATCATCAATAAATTTCGAGGTGATGTGAGCCTGCTGGGTGATGGTCTGGCCATGCTGCAAGCGCGGGCGTTCAACACCCCCACCCTGGGCGTCATCCCCTTTCTACCGGAGATTGGCGTAGCGGCGGAGGACTCGGTGGCGTTGGAGGAAGGAAGGCAAAGCAGGGGAGCAAGGGAGCAGGGGAGCGGAGGTGAGGCGAAGATTATAGATATTGCGGTCATTCGATTGCCCTGTATTTCTAATTTTGATGATTTTGACCCGCTGGCAGCGGAGCCGGGAGTCCGGGTGCGCTTTGTCGAGGGGGTGGGCGATTTGGGCCGGCCGGCGGCAGTGATTTTGCCGGGCAGTAAAATGACCCTGGCCGATCTGGCCTGGCTGCGCCAAACTGGTCTGGCCGACCGGGTGGTGGCTCTGGCCAAAGCCGGTATGCCGACCGTCGGGATTTGCGGCGGTTATCAAATGTTGGGCCGCTTGTTGTTTGACCCGGACGGCGTGGAAGCCGAAGCGGGAACGGAAGCGGCGGGACTGAACCTGCTGCCGGTGGAAACCATTTTTGCCGGCGACAAGCGCACGGTGCAAGTTCAGGCCACACTTCAGGCCAAAAGCGGCCCGTTCGCGGCGCTGCAAGGCATACCTATTGGCGGCTATGAAATTCACATGGGCCGCAGTCACCCCATCAATTCAGACCCGGCCAGCCTGTGCTACATTGGTCCTCCCGGCCACGGCCACGCCGACGGCGCACTCGCCGCAAATGGACGCATCTGGGGTACTTATCTGCATGGCTTATTTGATAATGACGCCTTGCGCCAGGCATGGCTGAGCAGCCTGGGCTGGCAAGGCAGCAGTCAGCCTTTCGACCGCCAACTGGCTTACAACCGCCTGGCGGCCCACGTCCGCGCCCACGTGGATATGGCAACACTGCGGCGGATTATTTGGGGAAAAGAGGAAGGATGAAATATTTCCGCCTTTATCCTTAACTATGACACGGGCGCTCATCATTCTACTGGCCCTTTTGATAGACCTCGCCTTCGGCGACCCGCCCAACCACTTCCATCCTTTGCTGCTGATGGGCAAGTGGCTCAACCGGGGCCGCCGCCTCGCCCCAACGCGTCAGCGCTTCTGGTTCGGCGCAGCCTGGACGCTGGCAGGAGGGCTACTGTTTGCGCTGCCCTTCTGGAAGGCGGAAGATAGAAGATGGAAGATAGAAGATGGAAGATGGGTGCGAAGTAAAGGAAACAGTACATCAAAAAACCTCCCTACTCCCTACTCCTTACTCCTTACTCCTTTCTTCCTCAAGCCCGTTTTTGCCTATCGCAACCTGCGACGGGCGGTGCTGAGTGTGGGAGAAGCGCTGGCGCGGGAGGATTTGGCCGAGGCGCGGCGGCGGTTGAGCTGGCATCTGGTCAGCCGCAACACCGGCGATTTGAGCGCCGCCGAAGTGGCCGGGGCTGCCATCGAGTCGCTGGCTGAAAATCTAACCGACAGCCTGACTGCGCCCCTGCTGGCTTATGCCGGCGGCGGTCTGCGGGCGGCCTGGGCCTACCGCTTTATCAATACCGCCGACGCCATGTGGGGCTATCGTACCCCCGAATTTGAGCAGTTGGGCAAATTTCCGGCCCGGCTGGACGATGTCCTCAATTGGCTGCCGGCCCGCTTGACCGGCTGGCTGCTGGTCGCCGCAGCCTGGCTCACCGGCGAAAACGCCGCCAATGCCGCCCGAACCATGCTGGCCGATCATGATCGCACAGCCAGCCCCAACTCCGGCTGGACGATGAGCGCCATGGCCGGGGCGCTGGAGGTCACACTGGACAAGCGCGGGGTGTATCAGTTAACCGGGGGCCAGGGCCGGCTGGATGTGACCACCCTCAAGCGAGCTGTCCGTGTGGCCGATGTGGGCGCGGGGTTGATTGTGACTGTAGCAATCTTGACCGCGCTGGTGGTTCAAGGTAAAAAGTAATCAGTGAACAGGGGTCTTCAAATATGAGTGACTCTCAATCCAATGCGCCCTCATCGCGGGCTTATGGCCGGCACGTTTTTATCTGCGTTCACGGTAACTGCGCTGAACCGGAAGCGGGTGAGCGGCTGCACCGGCGCTTTGGCGAGTTGAACCGGCAGTACGGCCTGAACAAACTGCGCAATCCAGAGCGGGTCAAGTGCAGCATGGCCGACTGCCTGGGCATTTGCAGCGGCGGGCCGGTGGTGGTCGTCTACCCGGAGGGCATCTGGTATCACCATGTAGACGAGGCGCGCCTGGAACGCATCTACCAGGAACACATTCTGGACGGCCAGCCGGTCGAAGCGTATATTTTTCACCGCCTGTACCCACCGGGACAAGAGCCGGGGTATCCGCCGCAGGTACGGGGGGATCAGGAGCAGGGGGGCAGAGGAGCAGAGGAGCAAGGGAGCGAAATTATTCCAACCCTCCAACCCTTCGACTTCGCTCAGGACAAGCCTTCCAACCTTCCAATCTCCCAATCTTCCGCCGAAGCAGTCCGGGCGGCGGCGCGGCGGGCCAAAAAGAAGAAGGGGCTGGTGATTGTCAATACCGGCAATGGCAAAGGCAAAACTACGGCGGCGCTAGGGGTGATGACTCGCGCCTGGGGCCGCAAGATGCGCATTGGCGTACTGCAATTTCTCAAAAATGAAAACGCCCGTTTTGGCGAGATCAAGGCGGCAGAACAGATGGGCCGGATTGATTGGATCTCCACCGGCGACGGCTGGACCTGGACCAGCCAGGCCATGGACGAAACCGAGGCCAGGGCCAGGCACGGCTGGCAAATTGCCCAGGCACGGATTGTCAGCGGCGAGTACGATTTGCTCATTCTGGATGAGTTCACCTATCCGCTGCACTATGGTTGGTTGAACACGGCGGAGGTCATCGAGTGGCTAAAAGCCAACAAACCGCCTCTGCTTCATCTGATTATCACCGGACGATATGCCCCTCAGTCCCTCATAGATTACGCCGATTTGGTCACAGAAATGCGGGCCATCAAGCACCCCCTCAGCGAACAGGGCATCCGAGCGCAGGCGGGGATCGAATATTAATGGATTCTTTCTTCTCCCCCCGCCGAGGCCGACGCGTGATGATCTGTGTGCGGGGCCAGTGCGCCGAGTCGAACCGGGGCCGGCAGTTGGAAAAATTATTACTCGACCTGATCGAGCAGCATGGCCTGGCCGACCCTGACCACCCGCAGCATGTTTCTTGTACTGTAACCAACTGCCTGGGCGTCTGTACCGATGGCCCGGTGCTGATTGTTCACCCGGAAGCCGTCAAATATCATCACGTTACCCCGGCGGCGCTGGAGCGTATCTTTCAGCAGCATTTGCTGGGCAACCAGCCGGTCGAGGAATTGAGAGTACGGGAACTGCCAGTCAAACCTATCCTAAGAAACGTAAAGCGTAAAGGATGGCCTTGACTTTTATCTGGGCCAGTTGAGGGACAAAAGTGATGCGTGATACGTGACTTCTTACGCATCACGCATCACGTATCATCGCCAAACTGTATCTTTGTAGCCTAAACAAACGTCACGTTTTACAAATATTGCTTCGATTTGGAAGAACTCACCTATGTCTGACTCAAAACCTATCCGCCGCGAGCGTAACTATGTGGTCCGGCCTGATGGCAAACCGATTAATGTCCCACGCAACCGGGGCCAGCTTTTTGTGTGCGAGACCGGCTGCTGCTGCGGCCATACCGAGCGCGGCTTTGCCCCGGTGCCGCACGATCTCTACTACACCGAATGGGAAAAACGCAAGCTGCGCAACAAAGTCCACTTGAACCACGCCGGCTGTTTGGGGCCGTGCGCCCTGGCGAATGTAGCCATGCTGCTTTTCGATGGCCGGCCGGTCTGGTTTCACTCGCTCAATGCCGAGCGGCTCATCCTGGCTATCTTCGATTACATCGAGGCCATGCTGGCCGCCGACCGCTATTTGCCGCCGCCGCCGGTCATGGCTCCGCATGTTTTTAACGGCTTTGCCTGGGATGGAAGTGCAGCAGGGGAGCAGGGGAGCAGGGGAGCAGGGGAGCAATTTTTATTCGCCTCATCGCCTCACGTGTCGTCGCCTCAGCCCGAAGAGGTTGTGGCCTTAAGCGAATTAGGCATCCTCTTCCTGACCCACGCCGAGACCGACCTGCTCACCCTGAGCCGGGCCGCGGCTGACCTGCCGTCCGATTTTCCGCCGGTGCGCGGTCTCAACCTGAGCGCGCTGCCCACCACCGCCCACGTGGACGAGTTTCTTCGCACCGAACTGGCCGGCATCCAGGTAATCGTCCTGCGCTCTCTGGGCGGGCGGCAGGGCTTTATGCACGGTTTCGACCGGTTGGTGCAGGCCGCCAAGCGCCAGGGTAAAGATTTGATCTGTATCCCCGGCACTGAGGGTCTAGACCCGGAGCTGACCGCCCACAGCACCGTGCCGGTTCCCGTGATTCACGATGTCTACCGCTACCTGCACTTTGGCGGCGTGGAAAATATACGCCAGATGCTTCACTTCCTGGCCGATCACCTCCTGGCCGGCGGCTGGGGCTACGATCAGCCGGTCGAGCAGCCGAGGCACGGGGTGTATCGAGGCGAGGAAGCGAGGAGGCGAGGAAGCGAAGAGACAATCGCCTCCTCGCCTCACAAGCCCTCGCCTCCTCCCACCATCGGTATTCTCTTTTACCGCAGCCATTGGCTCAGCGGCAATACCGATTTTATTGACGCGCTGATCGAGGCCATCGAGGCTGGGGGCGGGCGGGCGCTGCCGGTTTTTACCAATTCCCTCAAAGAAAGAGGCGAGGAGGCGGGAGGCGAGGAGGCGAAGAAAAACTTCTCCTCTGCCCCTCTGCCCCCTAGCTCCCCTGCTGCTTTCCGGTATTTTTACGACGATAACGGCCAACTCCTGGTAGACGCAGTTATCTCGACCATCTCCTTCGCTATGGGCGGCGTCAACCCGGATGGGCCGACCAACGCCGGTTGGAATGTAGCGGCCCTGGAGTCGCTGGGGGTGCCGGTGCTGCAAGCGATCAGCAGCAGCATGAGCGAAGAAGAGTGGCGCTTGAACCAGCGCGGCCTGCGCCCTCTTGACGTGGCGATGAATGTCGCCCTGCCGGAGTTTGATGGGCGGATCATCACCGTGCCGATTAGCTTCAAGGGGGACGCGAGGGGGCGAGGAGGCGAGGAGGCGGAGCATGCTCCGGGCTGCTCAGGTTCAACTTGCAATTGTAATTATAAAAACGCCTCACGCCTCACGCCTCACGCCTCACGCTACGTCCCCATCCCCGACCGGGTTGAGGCCGTCGCCAAACTTGCCCTCCGTTTTGCGGCGCTGCGGCGCAAGCCCAACGCCGATAAGCGGATTGTGTTCATGCTGACCAACTCCCCCGGCAAAGCCGACCGCATCGGCAATGCGGTGGGGTTGGACACACCGGCCTCACTGATGCGCCTGTTCGAGCGGATGCAGGCGGCCGGCTACCGTATCGAAAATGTGCCGGAAAGCGGCGACGCGCTGCTGCATGAGCTGATTGATCGCTGCTCCTACGATGTCGAGCGCCTGACCGAAAGCCAACTGGCCCGCGCCGCCGGTCGAGTGCCCGTACCGACCTATGCCCGCTGGTTTGACCAACTGACCGCCTCCCAGCAAACCCGCATGCAGCAGCAGTGGCAAGCCCCGCCGGGTGAAGCCTATGTCCACTACCCAACAAAGGATGAAGGCAGAAGGATGAAGGATGAAAATTCTTCTTTTCCGCCTTCATCCTTCCGCCTTCCGCCTTTCATTGCTCTCGCCGGGCTGGACTTGGGCAACGTCTTTGTCGCCTTGCAGCCGCCGCGCGGGTACAATATGGACCCAGACGCTATCTACCACACGCCAGAACTGCCACCGACGCACAACTATTACGCCCTGTACAAGTGGCTGGCAATGCCGCAAGCCGAAGGCGGCTGGGGCGCGGATGCGATTGTTCACATGGGCAAGCACGGCACGCTGGAATGGCTGCCCGGCAAGGGCGTCGGCTTGAGCCTGGATTGTTACCCCGACGCTTTTCTGGCCGACCTGCCGCTGATCTATCCCTTTATCATCAACAACCCCGGCGAGGGGGCGCAGGCCAAGCGCCGCGCTCACGCCGCCATCATAGATCACATGATCCCGCCCATGACCAGCGCCGAGGTCTACGGTGAGCTGGCCCTGCTGACCCAACTGGTGGACGAATATTACCAGGTCGAGCAGATGGACCCGGCCAAGCTGCCGCTGATCCAGCAGCAAATCTGGCAGTTGATGCAAAAAGCCAACCTGGATCGGGACATTGCCGAGATGATGCGCTTTGTGGATCACGGCGACCACGCCCACGAGTGGGACGGTTCCTACACCGACGATGGCACCCCGCTGACCCTGGCCGAAATGAACGCGACCGACTTTTCGCATTTGCTGGAGGATATTGACGGCTACTTGTGCGAACTCGGCAGCCTGCAAATCCGGGATGGGCTGCATATTCTGGGCCATATCCCTGAAGGCGACCAGTTGTGCAGTTTGCTGCGCGCCCTGACCCGCATCCCCAACGGCGATATTCCCAGCCTGCGGGCCGAAATCGCTGCCTGGCTGGGGTTTGAGATGGATGAGCTGCTGGCGAACAGAGGACAGCGAATGGCGAATGGTGAATGGCGATTTACTATTGGGGAGTTAAGCCGTGTCTGTGTTACGCATGCCGATGCTATTGATTTAATTGACGAGTTAAGTCTGCGCTTGCTGCAACAGCTTGAAGCCACCAATTTCGACTCCTCTAAAATTGATGCAGCCATTGACTCTGTCCTCGGCAGCCCTCACGCACCACGCACCACGCACCACGCACCAAAATCCAAAATCGTAAATCGAAAATCGAAAATCGTAAATATCCTGACTTTCATCTCCCTCACCCTCGTCCCCCTCATCCGGCGTAACGGCGACGAGATTGACAACCTGCTCCGCGCGCTCGACGGGCGGTATGTACCGGCGGGTCCTGCCGGCGCGCCAACGCGCGGGATGGCCCATATTTTACCGACCGGACGCAACTTTTATGCCGTTGACCCGCAGGCGATCCCCAGCCAGGCGGCCTGGCGGGTCGGTAGGCAACTGGCCGATGAGTTGATTGCTCGCTACCAGGCCGAGGAGCAGACCTATCCTGAAAGCGTCGGCCTGAGCATCTGGGGGACCAGCGCCATGCGCACCCACGGCGACGACATTGCCCAATGTCTAGCCCTGCTGGGCGTCCGCCCGGTCTGGCAGGTCGAGAGCCGGCGGGTGATGGATGTGGCGGTCATCCCGCTGGCCGAATTGGGCCGGCCCCGGATTGACGTGCTCATGCGCATCAGCGGCTTTTTTCGGGATGCCTTTCCGCAGTTGATCGAATTGATGGATAAAGCAGTCCAATTGGTGGCCGCCCTCGACGAGCCGACCGACCAGAATTTTGTCCGCAAGCACTATCTGCACGATTTGGCGAAGCAAATTGCCGCCGGTCGCGCCGACGCCGAGGCGGAGCGGCGAGCGACCTTCCGTATTTTTGGCAGCAAGCCGGGCGCGTATGGGGCCGGGATTTTGCCGCTCATCCACGCTCAAAACTGGCAGGATGAGGCCGATCTGGCCCAGGCTTACGTCAACTGGGGCGGCTACGCTTACGGGCGGCAGGTTTACGGCGACGACGCGCGCGGGGAGTTCAAAACGATGTTGAGCGGGGTGCAGGTGGCGGTCAAAAATCAGGATAACCGCGAGCACGATATTTTTGACAGCGACGATTACCTGCAATATCACGGCGGCATGATCGCCACCATCCGGGCGCTGAATGGGCGCAATCCCAAGAGTTATTTTGGCGACAACAGCAACCCGGAGCGGGCCGAGGTTCGCACCTTGCAGCACGAAGCCCACCGGGTTTTCCGCAGCCGGGTGGTCAACCCCAAGTGGATAACCAGCATCCAGCGGCACGGCTACAAAGGCGCGCTGGAACTGGCCGCCACCGTAGATTATCTTTTTGGCTACGACGCCACCGCCCAGGTAGTTGACGATTGGATGTACGAGCAAACGGCCCAAACCTACGCCCTCGACCCAGCCATGCAGGAATTTTTCCGCCAGAGCAATCCCTGGGCGCTGCAAAGCATCAGCGAGCGGCTGCTCGAAGCCGCCCAGCGTGGCATGTGGGCCGCAGCCAACCCGGAAACGCTGGAGCAACTGCGGCAGATTTATTTAGAGGTAGATGGGGATTTGGAGGGAAGAGAGGGATAAACCCACCGAAGGGATAGACCTTATAGGTTTTAAAACCTATGAGGTCTGACTAAATTCTCGGACAGATTCGGTCCTGTGCCTGTATTTGACAATCACCCCATCATCCTTAATAATTTCATTCATCTTGTGAAAAATTACACTTGATTAGAGAAATTAGAAGGGGCAAATATGTATAAACTCTACCAGGGATTCGACTGGATTGATCGGCGCATTACCGATTGGATGGCTCGATTTGGAGTGATGTTGCTGCGGGTGAGTCTGGGGTTGGTATTTTTCTGGTTTGGCGTGCTCAAATTTTTCCCCGGCCTCAGCCCGGCCCAGGATTTGGCTACTCGGACCATTGACCTGCTTACGTTTGGTCTGGTACCCGCCGCCGTCTCGATTCCCCTGCTGGCCGGTTGGGAATGTCTGATTGGGCTGGGATTAATCACCGGGCTGTTTATGCGGGTCACGCTGCTGCTGCTGTTTATGCAAATGCTGGGCACCATCACGCCGATCTTTTTATTTCCCGGCGAAGTTTTTACCGCCATCCCCTACGCGCCAACCCTGGAGGGCCAATACATCATCAAAAATATGGTCCTGGTCAGCGCCGGTTTGGTGATTGGGGCCACAGTGCGCGGCGGGCGAGTCATCGCCGATCCGAGGATGGTTCGAGCCACGAAGCCCCTTTGAGTGGTTTGCTACGATTCGTTTTTATCCAAAAGCGGCCACGGCCACCGGACGCTCGACCGCAAAACTCTGCCGATGGAGTTTGATCCGCTCAATCTCGTGCAACGTCTCTGCCGTGAGATAACTCTTGCCGCAGTGGGGACAACTGATGATCGGTATATTCTCGATCACCAGCAAATGAGGCCCTTTCCCATAGCTGCGCGTCACCCGGCGAATATGCGCTCCTTCTTTACCACAAATATCACAAACCATTTCTGCTTCTTGCATTTTACTCAAGGTAGACCGTAATAATAACCAATTTGTTTGTTGGACTCAACTTAGTACAGCTTTGCCTTAGTTCGTGACGAAATCAAGGCGAGTAGATACCTCCACAGAAGTCATATCATTCCGACCGGAGGGAGGAATCTTCGTTATCACCGCCGAAAATGTTATAGCGAGCAAGAAGATTTCTCGCTGGCGCTCGAAATGACATCTCAGGAAACGGATACATTAAATCGTGACGAATTTATGCAATCCTGTACTAAGCAACCACAATAACCTGCTTACCGACCACTGTTTGACCCTGAACTAATATTTCCAGTCGCCCAGAGTATGATCCTTTGTCGTTTTATTATCTCTCCGGTTAAAATGCCCCGCTCGACATCAAAAATGGTCAAGCCATCTTCATCCATTTCTTCTTCGGCATGCAAGGTCATCACATAGAAACGTGTCCGAATTCTTTCTCGCATTTGCTTCAAAATGCGTTCATACACTATAAGCTCCAATCAGACCAAAATGTGATGAGGCACAATCGCAAAGTGGTCAGTTCGAGTGAACTGTTAGCCCCATTATAATCGAAATCAGGCCGACTGAACAGGGGATGAGGGAAAAATTAAGGAAAAACCGAGTTTGAAACAGGACAAAGCGAGCCTTCGCCCAACCTACCGTCTCAACTGCCCCAACACCGTCTGCAAATGAGCATCCAGCGGCGCTTCCAGTTCGATCATCTCGCCGGTGCGGGGGTGGTGGAAGCGCAGCCGCCAGGCGTGGAGAAATTGGCGCTTGAGGCCGAGGACATTCTTTTTGCGGCCATAGACCGTATCGCCGACGACCGGGCATTTGAGCCAGGCCAGGTGGACCCGAATCTGGTGGGTCCGGCCTGTTTCCAGGCCGATTTCCAGCAAACTGTACTGCTCAAAATCTTCAAGCACCCGGTAGTGGGTGCGGGCGGGTTTGCCGTCGGCGCGGGGAGCCATCTTCTGGCGAAAGCGGGGGTCGCGGCCTAGGGGTATTTCAATAATACCTTCGGGTGCTTCGGGCCGGCCAAAGACCAGGGCTAGGTAGGTTTTTTCGACGGTTCTGGCTTTGAACTGCTGCTGCAAGCGGCGTAGCGCCTGTGGAGTGCGGGCGACCATAATCAAGCCCGACGTGTCCCGGTCCAGCCGGTGGACAATACCGGGCCGGTCGGCGGAGTCAGTCTCGCTCTGAGCCAAGGCGGCCAAATCGGGGTAACGGGCCAGCAGCGCATTGACCAGCGTGCCGCCCTCGTGGCCGTGGGCCGGGTGGACGACCATCCCGGCGGGCTTGTTGATGACCACCAGGTCGTCATCTTCATAAACTACAGCCAGGGGTGTGGTTTCCGGCTGCGGCGCATCGAATTCGGGGGTGGGTAGATAAATGGTGACAATATCGCCCCGCTGCACGGCGCTGCTGGGCCGAACTGTCTGGCCGGCGACGAGCACCTGTCCCTGGCGGATCAATTTTTGAAGCTGCGAGCGGGAAAGCTGCGGCAGGGCTTGCGCCAGCCATTGGTCCAGCCGGGGAGCGGCTTGGTCAACCTGGAGCTGAAGGGGTTGGGCTGAGGGCATAAGGCAGCAGGGGAGCGGGGGAGCAGGGGGGCGGGAGCGAAGAAAACTTCTCCTCTGCTCCCTTGCCCCTCTGCTACTTGTGTTGGCGGGCTTTTTCGAGGGCGTGCGCGGCCATGCTAGAGTGGGAACCGCCGGCCTGCTTAAAAGCGCGGCGGCGCTGCAAGACGTGATGATCGTGCAGCAGTTTGACCGGCAAAGCCCAGCGGTCAATGTGGGCGGTTGAACGCAGCCGAAAACCAAAAACCAATTGGCGCACTCGACGGCCCAATCCGGCTGCTTTTTGGCTGTAGCGGGTCAGCTTGTTTAGAATGGTCTGGCGTGCCTCCGACTGGTTCATACATTTCCTCCTTCGGACAGGTTGGGCGTTTTTTCAACCTGAGCCAAAGAATCTTCTTCGCTCCACAGAAAATAGGCCAAAATTGTCACCCCCAGCACAATAGACATATCAGCAATGTTGAAGATGGGCCAAAAGCCAATATCCACAAAATCAACCACATAGCCGCGAGTGATCCGGTCTACCAGGTTGCCCAGCGCGCCGCCAAGCTGCAACCCCAAACTCACCCGGACCCAGATATTGTAAGTGGGCAAATGGTGATAAAAGATGACAATGGCAGCTACGACCACTACCGCAATGACCATAAAAATTCCGCCCAGTTGCGGAAACATACCAAAGGCCGCGCCGGTATTGGTGACAAAGGTAAATTGAAAGATTTTGGCCAAAGCGGGAAAAAAAGTCCACGAACTTTGCTGAGGAATGTTTTGAACTACCCAAACCTTGGTCGCCTGATCCAGAATAAAAATAATGGCCGCAATACCAAGAATGACCGGCAGAGCAAAACGGTTTTTTGGGGTAAGCGTTGACGGGTGATTAATAAGACTTTGCTCCTGAAAAATGGTAGACAGAAGACAAGGACTTTTGGAGTGCTACCTTGCTACACTGCTACCTTGTTCAATATTTTACCTCACTCCGAACCAATCTGCAACAATCTTTTATTCCTACTCCTAACCTTTGTTTTTACAATTCCTGCTTCATCGTGTTACAATCGAGCCAGGTCACTACTCAGTCTCATGTCATTTCGCGGCCGAAGGTCGAGAAATCCCCAGATCACAATGGTTAAAGGCAAGGCGTTGGGGATTTCTCCCTGCGGTCGAAATGACATGCCTAAGCAGTTACCGAGCCAGATTAAATGCAAATTTGAGAACCGCTTTGAATAATCCTGCCCATCCTATCTCCGTGCGCCCGCCGTTGTGGACCCTGGCGCTGTATCTTGTCCTGCCTTTTTTAGCCTTTCCCGAAATCATTTTCGACGGGCAGACCCTCTACCGCACCGACATCACCTGGATTCATTATCCCGGCCACATCTTTATGGCCGCCGAGTGGCTGGCCGGGCGCGTGCCCTTGTGGGACCCGTACCGTCAGGGCGGCGTCCCCATGCTGGCCGAGCCGCAAATTGGGGTGCTTTACCCGCTGCGCGCCCTCTTTTTGAGCAGTCTATCCCCCTCACTCGAACTATCACTGTTTATCTTATTACATCTCACTCTGGCCGCGCTGTTTATGTTTGTGCTGGCCCGCTCGCTGGGCCAAAGCCAACCGGCGGCAACCCTGGCCGGATTGGTCTTTGGCTTTGGCGGCTTTTTGATGGCCCAGGTCTCCAATCTCAACATTATGAGCGCGGCGGCCTGGCTGCCTTTGATTCTATGGGCGGTGATGCAGCCCCTACGGCGACGAAGCTGGCTGGTGGCGTTGCTGGCCGGCATTCCTCTGGCGCTGCAAATTTACACCGCTCACTCCCAAATTGTGTTTTACACTTTAGTCATCATTGTCGCCTATGGGCTGTACCGGCTTTGCGCCGACTTCTTTTTTGGTGCGGCGGAACAGCGGCGAAACTGGCGGTATGCCGGGCGTACCGGATTATTAGTGACCGTCGCCATTGTCTGCGGCCTGCTCCTGGCCGCCCCACAATTACTGCCCTCCGTCGAAATGCTGCAATTTACCCTGCGCTCGCAAAACCAGGGGCTTGACCTGCTGGTGGAAAACTCGCTGCCCCCGCTCATGTGGCTCAATCTGCTTTTGCCCGGCGCGTTTGGCAACAATGTGGTCGGCTTCAAAGGGGGCGACCCCTTTCAGGAGGTTTTTGTTTACGCCGGCTTCCTGCCACTGCTGCTGGCGGGTGTGGGCTTGCTCAACGGTTCTCGATGCGACCACCGCTTTTTTGCAGGGCTATTAGCAGGCGCAGCGCTGCTGGCCCTGGGGGGAAATACGCCGCTTTATGAATACATCATCCAATACCTGCCGGGTTTTGATATTTTTCGCATCCCGGCCCGCTGGCTCATGGTGGTCAACCTGGCTTTGGCGGTGCTGGCCGGCATCGGCCTGGATGCGTTGCTGCAAAAAGGGTTATCACGGCGGACGTTGACAATATTCGTGGGGGTTGGACTGCTGCTCGCTTTGAGCCTGCTTCTGGGCGGGGTTTTCAGAAACGATTTATTAGCCTGGAGCGACTCCTTGAGCGAGCCTTATCGCAACCTTGCCGCCGCACTGTTCAACAAAAGTTTCGTCCCCGACCCCATCTATCAACAGCGTCTGCTGCTGCGCTGGGCTTTTGGCTTAAACACACCTGCCTTTTTGTTGCTGGCCAACCTGGGGGTGGCCGCGCTTTTAGGCGGCCTTTATGCGACTCAACGTATAACTGGCCCGGTTTTCGCCCGGCTAACCCTCCTGGCGGTCACCCTCGATTTGCTGCTGACAGGCGGAACGGCCATCAACCCGGTCAGGCCAGAGGAGCGTTGGCAGGAGTTGTCGGGCGGGGCCAAGTACGTGCTGGAGCGGGTCGGCCAGGCCAGGGTCTTCCCCTTGGGGGTCAGCAGCGAGGATGCCGCCGTCCACAGCCTGGGCCAATATTTCCCCTCGGCCTACCGGGTCTACAGCGCGAGCGGTTACAGTTCGCCGTTGAAACTGGCTCGCTATGAAACCTTTCTCGACGAAGCCGACCCGGTACAGGCATTGCAAATCCTGGGCGTCCGTTATTTGCTCACCCGCGGGCAGATGGGCGCGGATGTAGCCGCCACCTATCCTCTCGTTTATAGTGATGCCGACTCCTATGTTTACGAAAATGAAAATTGGCTGCCACGGGCTTTTGTGGTACATCGGGCAATAGGAGCAGCCAGTCCGGCGGAGGCGCTGGCTCACTTCAAACTCCGCAAAGCTGACCCGCGCCGCACGGTTATCCTCGAAGCCGAAACTCCTTTTCCACCGCCAGAGAAGCCCTCCTCGACAGCCGCAAGCACAGCCAAAATTGTCCAGGAAAATCCTCAAGTAGTTGAGATTGAAGCAAACCTGGCTGCCGCTGGCTATGTAGTTTTGCTGGATACCTTTTACCCCGGCTGGGTCGCCACTGTTGACGGCCAACCTGCGCCAATCTTTCGGGCCGACTACCTGGGACGAGCCGTTTTTGCTCCTGCCGGGTCGCACACCATCCGGTTTGAATACCGGCCCTGGTCATTTCGGGCGGGCTTGGGGTTGGCAGCGGGTGCGATGGTGGTTTTGGGAATGGTTGCTTTTTGGTCGTATCGTCGAAAAACTAAATAACCTCAGTTCGGACTTTTTTATTTCCTGACAGGATTAACAAGATTTACAAGATATACTGTCCGCAGGCACAAACTGAGCTTTTTGCCAGTGTAGAAAAACGCAGTTTGTATCCGTGCAAAGTATAGAACGGCAAAAAATCTTGTTAATCCTGTAAATCTTGTCCATTTTTCACGAAACACCAAACTCAGTTTAAATAAGCTTAACAAAGCAATAACAGGCCGTTAATACAAATCACCTATAATGCAGATAGTCTCTTCTGTCTCCTCCCTAGCTAGAGCACTGTGGGTTTCCCGGCCTACGGTGCTCGTGCTTTTTAGCCCCCGATTTTTTTAACAAAACGACCTCAGGGTATTGACAAAAATCTTTTTTCGTCGTAAGATAAAGTCGTCGTACAACCATACAACATTACCTTTTATATGTTAAAACGCAGCCCTTCCCTGACCGAGCAAGCCAAATCTTATATCAAACAGCGCATTCTCAACGAAGGGTTTGAGGCTGGCCGGATTCCTTCTGAAACGGATTTGGCTAACGAGTTGGGGGTGAGCCGCACCACCATTCGGGATGCCCTCAGCCGGCTGGAACTGGAAGGGGTTATCTATCGCAAACAGGGCGCAGGGACCTTTGTTAACGAAGCCGGCTTGCAGCTCAAAACCCGGCTGGAGGAAATTTGGGCCTACGAGGCCATGCTTGAGGCGCATGGCTACAGTCCATCTACCCGCATCATCAGCATCGAGCAGCAGCCCGCTACAGCAGCTATGGCCCAAGATCTCAACCTGCCCGCCGATGCGCCGGTTGTGACCATCCAGAAGCTTTTTCTGGCCGACGAGCAGCCGGTTATTTTGACCATCAACCATCTGCCGGTCGAACTTATCACTTCGCCCTACACCCGCGCCGACTTCAATCTGCCCATGTACCAATTTCTGCCCCAGTTTTGCCAGCAGCACCTGGCTTACTACCTGAGCGAAATTGTGCCCTTGAACGCCTCAGCCGAACTGGCCGAAATTTTGCACATCCAACCACACAAAGCTCTGCTCTGCTTTGATGAAATTGGCTACAACCAGGATAACCTGCCCATCCTCAAAGCCTACTCTTATTTTCGAGACGATTTACTCCGCCTGCGTTTAATCCGGCGGGAAATGTAAATAGGGAGTAGGGAGTAAGGAGTAGGAAGTAGGGGAATGTACCCCTTACTCCCTACTCCCTACTTCCTACTCCCCCACTATTGAAAGGACAGAATTATGATTGACTCACAACTAACTCAAAAATTACACCAGGAGGTGGAACAGCGGCGCGAGACGATTATCGGGTTCTTGCGTGATATTTGCGCCATCCCCAGCATGGACAGCCAGATTGGCCCAGTCGGCGAGCGCGTAGCCGCAGAGATGCGCAAACTCGGCTTCGACGAAGTCCGCTTCGACAAGATGGGCAACATCTTTGGCCGGATTGGGCACGGCTCCACCGTGATTGTTTACGACAGCCACATTGATACCGTCGGCGTCGGCGACCCGGCGGCCTGGGAATGGGACCCCTTCAAAGGCAAAATCGAAGATGGGGTTTTTTACGCCCGCGGCGCTTGTGATGAAAAAGGCTCGACGCCGGGTATGGTTTATGGCATTGCCCTGGCCCGCGATTTGGGCCTGTTCTCGCCCGACGAGTACACCCTCTATTACTTCGGCAACATGGAAGAGTGGTGCGACGGCATTGCCCCCCACAGCTTTGTCGAGGCCGACCCTAAAGTGCGGCCCGATTTCGTGGTCATCGGCGAGCCGACCAAAATGCAGGTCTATCGCGGCCACAAAGGACGGCTGGAGATGAAAATCACGGCCAAAGGTAAAAGCGCCCATGCCGCTTCTAACCACCTGGGCGACAACGCCATCTACAAAATGCTGCCCATCATCGAAGCCATCAGCAAATTGGAACCCGAATTGGGCGACCACGAATTTTTGGGGCACGGCAAAATTACCGTCAGCGATATGAAGGTCAGCACCCCTTCGATCAACGCCGTGCCCGACGAATGTACCATCTTTATTGACCGGCGTATGACCTTTGGCGAGAGCAAAGAGGCTGTCAAAGCCCAGTTGGAAGCGCTCATTCCCGCCGACCAGAAAGACAAAATCAAGCTGGAAGAGCTGTTCTACGATGAACCCAGCTACACCGGCTTTGTTTTCCCGGTAGACAAATACTTCCCGGCCTGGGCGTTTGAAGAAAACCATCCGCTGGTGGTGGCCGGGCAGAAAACCCGCCAGGCCATCGGCCTGCCCGAAGCGTCCAGCGGCAAGTGGAACTTCAGCACCAACGGCATCTACTGGGCCGGCAAAGCGGGAATTCCCTCCATCGGCTTTGGCCCCGGCGACGAAGTCACCGCCCATACCACCGAAGACAGCGTCTCGCTGGAAGATGTGGTCAAGGCAACAGAGTTCTATGCCCTGCTGCCCGCCATGCTAAAGCAAGGCTAAGGCTGAGGCTGAGGCTGAGAGATGCTTTTCTTAGCCTTAGACTCAGCCTTAGCCTCTTACGGAGTACGCAATGGCCTACGAAGATTTTACCGAAATGCCGGTTTGGAAAGCAGCTTTTAATCTGTTGCTGGATGTTTACAAAGTTACCAAAAGTTATCCGGCAGATGAACGCTTCGGTCTAACTTCAGATACCAGACGGTCGCCCAACTCCATTGTTCACAATATTGCCGAAGGTTTTGGCCGCTTCGAGGCCAAGAACAAAACTCGGTTCTATAAAGTTTCAAGAGGTAGCGCTTATGAACTGATGAGCCAAATTCTTGTAGCCCAGGCTTTATCATATTACTGATGAAGTCATAAAGAACCAACTCATTCAGCAATGCCGAAAGATCATCAACGATCTCAATTCTCTTATCAAAACGTTGGAAAAAGGCTAAGGCCAAGGCTGAGGCTGAGCATATTCTTAGCCTTAGCCTCAGCCTTAGCCTCTCATTAAAAAGGAGACAAACAATGCAAACTAACTTACGTGGTCGAGATATGATCACGACCCAAGAATGGACTCGCGACGAAATTGACACCATTATTGATCTGGCGCTGGACTTGAAACGCGCCCGCGCGGTGGGCCGCGACCACGCTTATCTGCGCGACAAGGCCCTGGCTATGCTCTTTTTCTTCACCAGCACCCGCACCCGCGCCAGCTTCGAGGCCGGCATTGCCCAACTCGGCGGCCACGGCGCGTTTATTGACAGCGACACCACCCAGATTAGCCACGGTGACACGGCCAAAGAAATCGGCGAGATTTACGGGCGTTACTTCGATGGCATTGCCATCCGCCAATGCGATTGGGGCTTTGGCAACAAATACATCCGCGAGGTGGCCGAAGCCAGCCGCGTCCCGGTGCTGAATATGCAATGTGACGTGTATCACCCCTTCCAGATTTTGGCCGACCTGCTGACCATCATCGAGAAAAAAGGCGACCCGCGCGGCAAGACCATCGCCGTGAGCTATGCTTATGCCAGCAGCTACCAAAAACCGCTCAGCGTACCCCAAAGCCTGATCCTGCTGATGACCCGCTACGGCATGAATGTCCGCCTGGTTCATCCGCCGGAGTTCAAACTGATGCCCGACATCGTTCAACAGGCCAAAGACAATGCCCGCAAACATAATGGCAGTTTTGAAGTGATGGACGATATGGACGCCGGCTTCAAAGACGCCGATATCCTCTACCCCAAAAGCTGGGGCTGCTGGATGACCACTGAAGACGTGCAAGAGAGCGTCCAGATTGGCAAAAAATATTCAAGCTGGATCACCGACGAGCGGCGCATGGCCCTGGCCAAACCCGACGCCATCTACATGCACTGCCTCCCCGCCGACCGCAACATCGAAGTAACCGACGGCGTCATTGACGGCCCACAGTCAGTGGTCTACGATGAAGCTGAAAATCGGCTGCATGTGCAAAAAGCGGTCATGGCCCTGACCATGAGCTAAGAAGGCAGTAGGAAGTAAGGGGTAGGAGAAGAGGATAGAAGATAGAGGATAGTAGACGCTTTGCTTCCATCTTCTATCTACCATCTTCTTTCTTCCCTCCCTACTCCCTACCCCTATAAAGGAGAAAACAATGCCGAGTAAAGTTGCTGTTATTGCCATTGGCGGCAATTCACTGATCAAAGATAAGCAGCACCAAACGGTTGAAGATCAATACCAGGCAGCTAAAGAGACCTGCGCTCACATTGCGGCGATGATTAAAGACGGCTGGAATGTGGTGATTGGACACGGCAACGGGCCGCAGGTCGGCTTTATTCTGCGCCGGTCGGAACTGGCCGCCCACGAACTGCATGAAGTGCCGCTGGATGTCTGCGGGGCCGACAGCCAGGGGGCCATTGGTTATGCTTTGCAGCAAAACCTCTACAACTACTTTCACCAGTTAGGTATCAACAAGCAAGTCGCTACTGTTGTGACCCAGGTTGAGGTTAGCCGCGATGACCCGGCCTTTCAAAACCCCACCAAGCCCATCGGCTCATTTATGGACGAAGCTCAAGCCGAGCGCCGTCGCCAGGAAGGTTGGAGCGTGGTCGAGGATGCCGGGCGGGGCTGGCGGCGGGTGGTGCCTTCACCGCTGCCCAGGCGAATTGTCGAAGAGGCGGTCATCAAACAGTTGATTGCCGCCGGGGTGGTCGTCATTGCGGTCGGCGGTGGGGGTATCCCGGTGGTAGCCGATGAGGCCGGCAACTTAAAAGGGATTGCGGCAGTGATTGATAAGGATTACGCCTCATCGCTGCTGGCTAGCAGCATTAACGCCGATTTGTTCATTATCAGTACGGCAGTGGAGAAGGTGGCGCTCAACTTCGGCAAGCCCAACCAGCAGTGGCTCGACCAGCTAACCCTGGCCCAGGCTAAAACCTACTTGGCCGAAGGCGGACACTTTGCCAAAGGCAGCATGGCCCCCAAAATTCAGGCCGTGGTCAACTTTTTGGAACGGGGCGGCAAAGAAGCTATCATCACCAATCCCGAAAATCTGGAACGGGCGCTGGCCGGGGAAACCGGCACACACATCACAAAATAATTTACGATTTACGATTAGCGATTTACGATTAAACCCTTAGGGCAAAAATCGTAAATCTGAAATCGTAAATCTGAAATCGTAAATCTATGGATCACATTCTCCACCTTAAATGTCTTATCTGCGGCAAAACCTATCGCCCGGATGAAATTGATTATGTTTGCCCCGACCACGGCAACGAAGGCATTGTGGATGTGCAGTATGATTACGAGCCCATCGGGCAACGGCTCAACCGGGATGAGCTGCGGCGCTCCACCGATTTCACCATCTGGCGTTATAAGCCGCTGCTGCCCATCGAACCAGATGCTCCGGTACCGCCGCTCACCGTCGGCTGGACGCCGCTGTATCACACTGAACGGCTGGCTACCGAATTGGGCATGCGTCACCTCTGGGTCAAAGATGATGGCCGCCTGCCGACGGCCTCGTTCAAAGACCGGGCCAGCGCCATTGCGGTGGTCAAAGCGCAAGAAAAAGGGGTTAAAATAATCACTACGGCCAGCACCGGCAATGCGGCCGCAGCGTTGAGCGGCCTGTGCGCCAGCGTCAAGCAGCCTAATGTTATCTTTGTGCCGGAAACCGCGCCCCAGGCCAAAATTGCCCAACTGCTCACCTTTGGCTCGACGGTGATGCTGGTCAAAGGCTCCTACGACGACGCCTTTGAACTGTGCCTGCAAGCCGCCCAGACCTACGGCTGGTACAATCGCAATACCGGCTACAACCCCTACATGAGCGAGGGTAAAAAGACGGTCAGCTTTGAAATCTGTGAGCAACTGGGCTGGCAAGCGCCCGACCGGATTTTTGTCAGCGTGGGCGACGGCTGCATCATCGGCGGGATCCATAAGGGCTTGAAAGATTTGCTAGCCCTGGGCTGGATTGAGCGCATGCCCAAACTGATGGGCATCCAGGCCGAAGGCAGTGCCTATTTGTACCAGGCCTGGCGCAACGGCGAAGATGTTTTAACCAAGCCGCCCATCGCCGCCCAAACCATCGCCGACAGCATCAGCGCTGGCTTACCCCGTGACCGTCTCAAAGCGATGGCAGCGGTGAAAGAAACCGGCGGCGCGTACTTGACCGTCAGCGATGATGAAATCCTGACCGCCATTCCGGCCCTGGCTCGCGGCTGCGGTGTCTTTGCCGAACCGGCGGGAGCCGCCGCTTACGCTGGGCTGGTCAAGGCCATCGGCCAGGGCTTGGTCAGCCCGGAGGAACGCATTGTCGTCATCAATACCGGCAGTGGTCTCAAAGATGTCGCCAGCGCGATGAAAGCGGTTGATTTGGTCGGCACGCGGCCTTACCGCGTTGTCCCCACCCTTGATGACCTCAAGCGAGTTATTGAAGAAGAATTGTGAATTGTGAGCAATCTCATTAAGGCAACTCCAAGAAAATAATTACTCAATATTCGTGTTGCGTGTTGCGTCTTGCGTGAGGTAAAGCAGACGGAACACGCAAGACGCAACACGTTTTGGTTAATTTAAATCTTGGAACTGCCTAACCATTCACAATTCACTATTCACCATTCACAATTAGAAAGGCAAAACCATGATTGACTTAACCCTTCACCCTGACCGTCTCGCCAGAGCGGTACAGCGAGCCAAAGAGCGCAATATTATTATCCCGACCCTCAAACAACAGCAGAATCCCAAACTGATTCCCGCGGCCATTGCCGCCCAACTCAAAAATGTGGGCCTGTGGGACTTGAACCCGCTCAACCTGTTTCGCATCACCTGGCATAACGAGCCAACGCCCAGCGGCGGCGGCTTTGGCGGGGTCAACTTTGTCGAGTTTCCCAAAGCCCTGACCGGCGTCGAAGCGCGGATTCTGGCCCCGGTCGGCAAATGGTTCCCCACTGGGGCGCACAAAGTCGGGGCGGCCTTTGGCTGCCTGGTTCCGCGTCTGGTCACCGGCCAGTTTGACCCGACCACCCAGAAGGCGGTCTGGCCGTCAACCGGCAACTACTGCCGGGGCGGGGCCTACGACTCGGCCCTGCTGGCCTGCCAGTCTATCGCCATTTTGCCCGAAGGAATGAGCCAGGAACGGTTCAACTGGCTGGCCTCGGTGGCCGGGGAGATTATCAAAACGCCCGGCAGCGAGAGCAACGTCAAAGAAATTTTTGATAAATGCTGGGAACTGCGAAATTCGGGCCAGGATTTGATGATTTTCAACCAGTTTGAGGAGTTTGGCAATTATCTGTGGCATCATGAAGTGACCGGCGCGGCTATGCTCGAAGTGCTGGAACAGCAGATGGGGCCAAAAGACAACTATCGCGGCTTCATTTCGGCCACCGGTTCAGCGGGGACGATTGCCACCGGCGACCGGCTGAAAAAGCATTTCCCCACCAGCAAAATTGTGGCCAGCGAGGCCCTGCAATGCCCCACCCTGCTCAACAACGGTTTTGGGGCGCACCGCATCGAGGGCATTGGCGACAAGCACGTGCCCTGGATTCACAACGTCAAAAACACCGATATGGTGGTCGCTATTGATGATGAAGCTACGGTTAGCCTGATTCGCCTGTTCAACGAGCCGGCGGGCAAAAAGTATCTGGCCGGACGCGGCGTGTCCGAAGACCTCATTGCCCGGCTGCCCTGGCTGGGTATCTCCGGCGTGGGCAATCTGCTGTCGGCTATCAAGTTTGCCAAATATTACGAACTGGGCGAAAACGATGTGGTTTTGACCGTTTTGACCGACTCGATGGAAATGTATGGCAGCCGGCTGCAAGAGTTAACCCAGGAACGGGGCGAGTTTAGCGAATTGGACGCCGCCGCCGTTTATCACCAGTATCTCATGGGTGTGACTATTGATTATGTCCAGGAGTTGACCTACTACGAGCGCAAGCGTATCCATAACCTCAAGTATTACACCTGGGTTGAACAACAGGGCAAAACCTACGAGGAAATCCAGGCGCAGTGGTATGACCCCACCTACTGGAGCGATATTCCCAGCCACGCCGAGCAGATTGACGCCCTGATTGAAGAATTTAATGCCCAGACTGGACTGCTTAAGAGTTAATTAATTTACATCCTAACGAAAACAAGGATTTGTTTGGAAGGCTGGAAGGTTGGAAGGTTGCCAATCTTCCAGCCTTCCCATCTTCCAACTTTCCTTCAATCTCCCCTCCCAGATATTTGCGCAATTGCGGCAACTATGGCAGAGTCACGCCCCATGAGATACTCTTTTTGCCCCAAGTGTGCTAACCCACTCACCCTCCAAATTATTGACCATCACGAGCGGCTGGTCTGCTCCGGCTGCGGTTTTGTGTTTTATCAAAATTCCAAGCCCTGCGTGGGGGCGCTTGTTTTGGATGGAAGAAATTTGCTCCTGGTTAAACGGGCTGACGAGCCATTCAAAGGGTATTGGGACATCCCCGGCGGGTTCCTGGAAGCCGGGGAGCATCCCGAAACCGGCGCTGTACGGGAAATCCTCGAAGAGACCGGTCTGCATATTCAATTGGACCGGCTGCTAGGCATCTTTATGGATGTCTATGCCACCACCGGCGACCCGACGCTCAACCTTTTCTATACAGCAACCGTCACCGGCGGCGAAGCCCGCGCCGGCAGTGACGCCAATGGCTTGCAATGGTTCGATCTCGACGCTCTGCCGGAGCAGATTGCATTCAGATCAGCCCATGAAGTTCTGGCCTTGCTGCGGAACGGGCATCCTAAAAATGCAAATGCCTTCTAACCCCAACCCAACTGGCGTACCTACAAACCAAAAAAATGCATCATCAGGGCTTCGGCGTTTGAAGGCGCTCGGTCTTAGACTCGGCTTGGTGGGGTTGGGTCTCCTTGTGGGCTTGATCGCCGCCGAGTTGGGGGTGCGGTATTTCCTGAGCCGCCCCTATACCAACGATAACGGCGACCTGTGGACTTGCGACCGGCTGCTTGGCTGGCGGGGCAAAAGTCAAACGTCAACCCCCATCAATACCGAAGGCTACGTTCATAAATTCGTCAGAAATTCGGCGGGGATGCATGATGGAGAGCATGCCTTAAGCAAAGAAAAGGGAGTTTTTAGAATTTTAGTTATTGGCGACTCCTTTGTCGAAGCGCGTCAGGTTGAAGAAAGAGAGACGAGTGCCAGTATTCTGGAAGCAACTCTGAACGCCCGTGCCCCGGCCGGGGTTCGCTATGAGGTTATTAGCGCCGGAGCCAGCGCCTGGGCGCCAGCCCAGGAGTTGATCTATTTCCGTAGCGAGGGGCAGTTTTACCAACCCGATCTGGTGCTGGGGTTTTGGTATCCAGCCAACGATTTGATGGACCTTTTGCCCGATCATCGGATGACCTTTGAGGGAACAAATTGCTACTCGCCCTATTTTGCCATCTGTAACGGCCAGTTTGACCCCGAACCCTGGTTCTCGGCCCCCGGTCTCTCGCCGGCCCAGGCCAGTTGTTTTGCTCCCAAAAAAGCGGCAGCCAGCCTGTTAAACCGTGTCTATTTTAACTCGCGGCTATACCAGCATCTGGAACCCCTGCTCATGAAATACCAACCCCGAGTCAAATACGCTTTTAATTTTTCACCCTGGCTTGATCGTCCTGACCCAACTTTGGCTTATGCCTATCAAGTAACCGATGGGGTTTATGCCGAGCTGGCTGGTGAAGCCAGGCAAGCAGGCGCAAAAACAGCTCTGGTAATTGTGCCCCTCAAAGAAGCGCTTTACTACGAACTTGACCAAACCAGCCGCCTGGAAATCGAGGCCCATTATCCAGAGCTAAAGGGAGCAAACCCTCGCCTGCCAAACCAAAAGTTGATGGAGCTGATGGCAGCCAGAGATATTTTAGTCCTGGATCTTCAGCCTCTTTTTTTGGCGCATCTGAAAAGCGGCGGAGGAGTCTTGTATGGCGACGTAGACTCTCATTGGAACCGGCCCGGCAATCAGTTGGTGGGTGAACTCATCGCCCGGTGGCTCATCGAGCAGCAGCTTGTTCCGGCTGCTCCGGCTCTATCGGCTCAATAATCAACCCCTTACAATTTACTTATGAACAGCCATCCCCTTCCCGCTCAGTTAATTGATGAATTGCGTCAAGCCGGGCATATTGCTGTCTTGACCGGAGCCGGTATCTCCGCGGAAAGCGGGGTACCCACTTTTCGTGACGCCCAAACTGGTCTGTGGGCCAGGTACAGTCCAGAGGAATTGGCGACGCCGCAGGCTTTTCACCGCAACCCGCGCTTGGTTTGGGAGTGGTATGCCTGGCGGCGCGAACTGGTGGCCAAAGCCGAACCAAACCCCGGCCATTTAGCCTTAGCCCAGCTTGAAGCTTATTTTTCTGCCCACAATGGCCATTTTACCCTGATCACCCAAAATGTGGATGGGCTGCACCAGCAAGCCGGCAGCCAGAACGTGATTGAACTGCACGGTAATATCAACCGAACCAAATGTTTTGAAGAAGAGGTTATTGTCGAAGCCTGGCCGCCGACTGATGATGTTCCACCTGCATGCCCTTACTGCGGCGGCTACCTCCGGCCTGATGTGGTCTGGTTTGGCGAAAATTTGTCGGCTGCTGCTCTGGTCGCCGCTTCGTCGGCAGCCCAAACGTGTGATGTTTTTCTGTCTATAGGTACCTCCGGTCTGGTTCAGCCTGCGGCCTCTTTGCCCTATCTGGCCCTCCGTCATGGCGCTGTCGTCGTTGAAATTAACCCGGATGAGACGCCCCTCACCGCTCAGGCAACTTATGTCTTCGATGGTCCTGCTGGACAGGTTCTGCCGATTCTCTGGCAAGCACTAACTCTAAATTCTTGATATTGGATAGCTATGACTGATTATACGAAGTTCGATCCCGCCAATCCCCCACCCCCGCTGATGACCGGCGAACCCGGCTCATTTGCTCACTTTACGATGACCACTCGTTTTCCGGCGATCCTGCAAAATGTCCTCGCCGACCACGCCGAAAAGTATCCTGCCAGCATTGTGGCGGCGCTGCAATGCCTGTATGACGAATTGACCCAGGACCAACCTGTTCGTCCGCTGGAAACAGCCGCCCCCGACGGTCCCGATTGGGCCGAAGCCTGGCAGCCCTATCGAGGCCGAACCTGGCTCAATCTGCCCTGGTATTTTGCCGAAGCCTTTATTTACCGGCGGCTGTTGGAAGCGGTGGGGTACTTTGGAGGAGATGAAGAGAAGCAGGGGGGCAGGGGGGCAAGGGGGCAGGGGCGAGAGGGTATCTCCGGTCCCCGGTCTTCGGTCGCCGATCTATCTTCAGGGGACAACTCCGAGGCAAAAAAGTGGATCGGGGTTGACCCATTTCTGCCGCGCAAGCAGGTCGAGTTGGAGAGCGCAACCACCTGGGCGGTAGCAGCCGCGGCTCTCAGCCACGCGCCCGATGGCTCTGCCGAGAGTTTGGCGGCGCTGCTGCACCATTGCCTGTGGGGCAACCGGGCCGATTTGAGTTACACCAAAGTGGCCGAATTAGCCGGGGGCAAAATTGTCGTCGCCAGCGAGCAGGCCAATTTGCTAGTGAACGATACCGAGGCGGTGCTGGAATATTTGCGGGGGGGCAGGGGAGCAGGGGGGCAGGGGGGAGCGATTCAATCTTCCCTGCCCCCCCGCACCCATGCGCCTCTGCCCAAGTTCGGCGGTCGGATTGGCTTTATCTGCGACAACGCCGGCACGGAATTATTGATGGATCTGGTTCTGGTGGATTTTCTGCTCAGGTTTGGGTGGGCTGAACGCATCACCATGCACGTCAAGGCGCACCCCACCTTTGTTTCGGATGCCATCCCCGCCGACATCGAGCTGACCCTGGCCGCGCTAAAATCACGCGGCGTTCCCGAATTTTCGGCGCTGGCCGAGCGGCTGGAAGGGTGTGCTGAACAGCAGCGCTGGCGGATTCAATCTGACCTGTTTTGGAACAGCAGCCGTTTTTTCTGGGAAATTCCGTCTCACTTGCAGGCCGAACTGGCCCAGGCTCAACTGGTCATCATCAAAGGCGACGCCAACTACCGCCGGCTGCTGGGCGACAGCCGCTGGCCCACCGCCGTGCCCCTGGCCGACGCCGTGCCCTATTTTCCCGCGCCCTTTGTCTGCCTGCGCACCATGAAATCAGATCCGGTGGTGGGATTGCAGCCCGGCCAAGCCGAGCGGCTTGACCGGGAAGACGCCGCCTGGCGGGTCAACGGCAAACGGGGGCTGATTCAGTTTTTGAAAGACGGGAGTAACTCGTAAAAGCAGCGTAAACTGCTCAGCCATGTCATTTCGACCGCAGGGAGAAATCCTCTACAACCTTACTTTTACATGTTGCGTCCTGGGGATTTCTCGACCTTCGGTCTCGAAATGACATGACCCTGAGCAGTAACAAAGCAGCAATGAAAAACGAGGAGGTCAAAGTATACTTTAACCTCCTCGTTTTTATTTCAACAAAAGCTCACAGTTATGACATAAAGGGCAAAAAGCGCTGGTATGCCTCACTCCAGGCCTGGGTCTCTTCCGGCTGGTAGATTTCGACCGGGAAAGATTTGCGCACCAGCGCCCGGCCCTCGCGCAGCGAGCCAATCTGCCTGGCGGCCAGCAGTTGCATCAATACATTGCCGGCGGCGGTCGCTTCAACCGGGCCGGCCACCACCGGCCGCCCGGTAGCATTGGCCGTAAACTGGTTGAGCAGGCGGTTCTGCGACCCCCCGCCGACGATATGCACGGTTGTCACCGCCCGGCCGGTCAACTCCTCGGTTTTTTCGATGACCCAGCGATATTTAAAAGCCAGGCTTTCCAGGGCGCAGCGGATAAAGCCGCCTTTACTGTCGGGCGGGGTTTGGCCGGTGCGGAGGCAAAAGTCGCGGATACGGGCCGGCATGTCGCCCGGCGCAAAGAATGAGGCGTCGTCGGGTTCCACCAGGGCGGCAAAAGGCGCAGCCTGGGCGGCCAGTTCGGCCAGCTCGGCATAGGAGTGTTCCTGGCCCTGCTGTGCCCAGGTGCGGCGGCACTCTTGCACCAGCCACAAGCCCATCACATTTTTCAACAGACGAATAGTGTTTTCCACTCCGCCTTCATTGGTAAAGTTGTAGGCCAAACTCTGCGGGGTAATGACCGGGCTGGTGGTCTCCACCCCCACCAGCGACCACGTGCCGGAGCTGATATAGGCAAAACTGTTTTCAGCCTCCTCGGCCACCGGCACCGCCGCCACCGCGCTGGCTGTATCGTGGGAACCGGGGGCGATGACGGAAATGGTCCGGCTGACCCCGACTTCGTCGGCCACAACAGGCAGCAGATGGCCCAACTCAGTACCGGGCTGGACAATGGCCGGGAAGATGTGGGTGGGCAACCCCAATTTTTCCAACAATGGATACGCCCAGTTACCCCGGCGAGGGTCGAAGCATTGGCTGGTAGTGGCGTCGGTGTACTCGCAGGCCCGCCGGCCGGTCAGCCAATAGTTGAACAGGTCGGGCATCATCAGCAAACTGGAGGCGACTTCGAGTTTGGGCGATTTATGCAGCGACATAGAGAGCAGTTGGTACAGCGAATTGAGTTGTAGAAATTGGATGCCGGTCTGCTCAAAAATCTCTTCACGCGGAACGATTTCAAACGCTTTTTCCACCATCCCATCATTGCGGCTGTCGCGGTAATGATGCGGGTTGCCAATCAGATGGCCGGCCCGGTCGAGCAGGGCGAAGTCAACCCCCCAGGTATCCAGGCCCAACGAAGTCACCTCACCGCCGCTGTCGGCGTAGGCCCTGGCTAACCCATGCTTTATTTCGGTATACAGACTCAGCACATTCCAGTACATGCCGGTTGGTAAGCGCACCGGGCCGTTGGGAAAGCGATGAACTGCCTCCAGCGACAATTTATCTCCATCAAAGCGGCCCAACACCGCCCGGCCGCTCTCCGCACCCAGGTCAAAGGCAATAAAATTAGCAGTTTTGGTCATAATAGTATCCTTTCAGGTAGACGGTAAACAGTAGACGGGGGAAGAGAGGGAAACTTCCCCCTGTTTACTGTCTACGCCCTTCGGCGCCCCTTCGGGTGCGCCGTCCGTCTACTGTCTACTCAATGTCATTAAGTTAAGGCCGTAGCATAGGGCCTCATGCCCGCCCACAAGGGGCTAAACTACACTAACTTAACGACATTGACTGTCTACTTACCATACAACGGCCCAAAATTGGCGCAGGCCCGAAAATCGGCCCCTTCCAAATCTCGCGTACCAAAAGCAGCCCAGGTGCTTGGCCGGAAAATGCGCTCTTCTGGTACATTGTGCATGTAAACTGGAATGCGCAGCATCGAGGCCAGGGTAATCAAATCGGCCCCAATGTGACCGTAGCTGATGGAGCCGTGGTTCGCGCCCCAGTTGTTCATCACCGTATAAACATCGCGGAAGGGGCCGCTGCCGGTCAGTGTGGGCGTAAACCAGGTAGTCGGCCAGGTGGGATTGGTGCGCTCGTCCAGCACTTCGTGAACCTCGCGAGGCAGGTCAACCGTGTAACCTTCGGCAATTTGCAGCGCCGGGCCGAGACCCTTGATCAGATTGATGCGGCACATCGTTACCGGCATATCGCCCCGAGTCAAAAAGCGGGTGGACCAACCGCCGCCCCGGAAATATTCCACCATCGAGGTGTGCCAGGTGGTGGCCTTCAGACAGGCAGCCGCCTCCTCCGGCGTAATCTCCCAAAAAGGTTTCATGGCCGGTTGGCCGTCTTTCGACTGTTGGCCGGCCCCATCTAATGCCGCCGGACCGGAATTAATCAGGTGGAGAATGCCGCCCTCCGCCCGGCCGGTTAAGGTATAGCCGGTGACTCGTTTGACCGACTCCGCGCTCCAATAGGTCCGCACATCGGCAAAAATTTGGGCCGTACCCGTAAGCAGATGGCCCAGGAGCATGGAGATGCCGTTGAGGTGGTCGTTTTCGGTAGCCACAATGAAGGGCTGGCGGATGCCGTTCCAATCGAAGGAGGAGCAAAGAATGGCTTCCATAAAGTCGCCGTTGGGGAAGTGGTCGGTCCACTGGCGCTGCCCTTGAAAGCCGCTGGCGATAGCATTGTGGCCCAGCGCCTCTTCGCCAAACCCAAGTTCAGCCAGGCGCGGGTTGCCAATCATCAAATCGCGGGCAATCAGGGCCATTTTGACCGAAATTTCCCACGATTTATCCTTTTGCTGGCGGCTGTGCTGCTTGTGGGGCGGGTTATAATCTTTGCCCTCCTGACAATTCTCTTTGACCCAGGCCCGCGCCCGCTGGTACTCCTCTGGGTCGTAGATACCTTCCTCAATCCGGCGGGTGAACTCGCTCATGTCCACGCTCTCAGAGCGCATGCCCAAATAACTTTCCAGAAAAGCCGGGTCAACAATCGAGCCGGCAATGCCCATCGAAGTACCGCCCATGCCCAGGTACGACTTGCCGCGCATGGTCGCTACGGCCAGCCCGGCGCGAGTAAATTGCAATAGCCGCTCGGCCACATCGGCCGGAATGGCGGTGTCGCCGGCATCCTGCACCTCACGCCCGTAGATACTGAAAGCAGGCAGCCCTTTTTGGCTGTGACCGGCCAGCACCGCCGCCAGGTAGACCGCGCCGGGACGCTCGGTGCCATTGAAACCCCACACGGCTTTGGGGATGAGGGGATCGGTGTCCATTGTTTCTGCGCCGTAACACCAGCAGGGAGTCACGGTAATCGAGAGGCCGACGCCTTCTTTTTTGAACTTTTCAGCGCAGCGAGCCGCCTCCGCTACCCGGCCAATGGTGCTATCGGCGATAACACATTCGACCGGCAGACCGTTGGGATGGCGCAGGTTCTCGCTGATGAGCCGGGCGACGCCTCTGGCCATGGCCATGGTCTGCTCTTCCAACGATTCACGGACGCCGCCCAGCCGGCCATCAATCGTCGGGCGGATGCCGACTTTAGGCATATCGCCGACGAGCCGATTGGTGGGAGCAGTCATTTTTAAATTTTGAACATTTGTCATAATATACTCCTTAAGGATGAATTGGTGCAAAAGGTTTGAGGCTGAGTGGGGTTAAGCGTAAAAGTGAGGAGAAGTTCTTCATATATTACTTCTTCTATCACTTTCGCAAAGTTTTCATCCGGTTGTTGCGAGCGATATATCCTTTACTTCTCACTCGCTACCTCAATCATTACTTTAGTGAACTGGCCGGGAGCCGTATCCCAATCGTGAAAGGCGGCGGCGGCTTCGGCGAAGGGATAAATTTTTGTGACCAACTCCATAAATGGAATTTCTCGTTTTTCCAGCATTTTGATGACCGCTGAAAAAACGTGCAATGCATTGCGCGCCCCCATGATGTCCAACTCTTTGCGCACAATATGGCTGGTATCGTAACTGACCTCTTTTTTGGCATAACCGATGTAAACTACTCGCCCGGCAAAGGCCACGGTCTCCACCGCCAGGCGGAAGGTCTCCGGCAGGCCGACGGCCTCCACCGCAACGTTAACCCCTTCGCGGTTGGTCAATTCCTGCACCGCTTCCAGCACATCCTGCTGGACTGAATTGATGGTGTATTGCGCGCCAAATTTTCGCCCCATCGCCAACTTGGTATCATCCACATCTACGGCGATGACTGTGGCCCCTTTTCGCGCTGCCGCCGCAATCACGCCGATACCCACCGCGCCGCAGCCAAACACCAGCACCGTATCCACTTCGCTGATCCGGCCGCGGTTAGCGGCATGGTAGCCGACACTCAAAGGTTCCACCAGGGCCAACTCCTGGAGCGAGAGGGTGGGGTGAGCAAAAACTTTACTGTAATGGATGGCTATCTGCCGGGTTAAGGCCCCATCCCGTTGAATCCCTAACGTCTGGTTGAACTGGCAGCAATTGTACCGGCCCACCCGGCAGGCCGAACAGTCCCCGCAGTGAGTATAGGGCGAGAGCATCACCCGGTCACCCTCTTGCAGCGACGCGGGCGTGTGCGCTCCTTTCGCCACAATCACCCCGCCAATCTCGTGGCCGGGAATACGCGGATACTTGACCAGCGGCATCAAGCCGCGATAGGTGTTGAGATCGCTCCCACACAGGCCGATGTAATGTATCTCGACCAAAACATCTTCGGCCCCCATTTGTGGCTGGGGAATATCTACAATTTCTACTTTTTTAGGCGTAATAAAAGAGACAGCTTCCATAATTATCTTTCTGTGGAAGCGACCATTTGGTTGATTTTTTCGGCCATCGTTTTAGCTTCGTCCGGCGTCAAGGCCCCGGCTTCCAAATCACAATGGAACTCGCCGCCCGGTGGCAGCACTTTGAGATTGCCTTTGGCTTTTTCGGCGGTGTAGCCTTCCGGCTCGGCGGTGGCGGGCAGAATGATGCCCAGGCAGTCCTGGTCGGCGGTGCGGCTGATCCAGCGGACACCGTGATCCAGTTCTGCCGGGCGATGGCTGATAAAATCGGCGGAACCATCGGGGTGAAGCTGCATGCTGTGGGCCCAGCCGGACTCGTCGGCCAGATAATCCACAAAAAAGACCACTTCCGGGTCAAAAGCCAGGTCGGGGCTGAGAACGTTGTGTTTTTCCGGCTGAGCTTCCAATTCCTGCAAAAATTCCCGGTAGCCCGCCGGAGGATGAATATGGCCGGGGATACTGCTGCGGACACGCACGTGGGTTGGGTCGCAGGGGGCGCTGTACACCAGCCGGCCATGATCCACCGGGCGGAAATTGACGTGGGCCAGGTACATCAATTCCATCGGCGAGCGTTTCAGGTTTTTGACCGTTAGCGAGATAGCTATTTTGCTGGAATTGGCATAAAGTTTAACCACCGGGCTGGCCATATAATTATGATTGAAGGCGACGGTATGCTGGTAGGTTCCGGTCAAACCCAAATAGGGACCGCGCTCATCCTGACCCACAAGCAACTGGGCGGTTTGGTAGGGGGCGTTGGGCAGTTCGCCATGCAGGGGGTGAGTATCGGCTGCGGTGGGGACGCCCATGGCCGTCACCCCACAATGCACCAAAAACCCGCCGTAGGTATTCAGGTAAACTGTGGTTGGATTAGGCTGCTCAAACATAGATTTCATGGTCAGCGTCCGGCCGTAAAACTCGGCATGCCAGATTTGCTGGCCTTGAAACGGCAGCAAGGTAATTTGGCCGACTTGATTGACCAGTCGCAGCCCACAGACGCCGCTGTCATAAAGAAAAGTAGAAGCCGTCAGACCGGCAAAGTCGGCCAGTTTTTTTTCGGCTTCGCGGAAAAAATAAGGTTGTAAATTGATAGTGGTTTCCCAGGACATATTTCCTCTCTTAAGGCTGAGGCTAAGGCTAAGGCTGAGATCAAACCTGCCTTAGCTTTAGAGTCTCAGTGGATCCAAATTTGAGAAGCCAGCACGCCCACATGCGGCATCGTTCGGCACGTGGGCGTGCCTCACTCCCCGGAAAATTGGATCGATCTACTGAGTCTCAAGCTTAATTTTATCTTCGCACCAAACTAAGCAGGAACAGTAAAACAATGGCCCCAACAAAGGCAACAATTAACGAGCCAACAAAGCCATAAGCAGCCAGGCCCAGAATCCCAAACAACCAGCCGCCGAGGAGCGCGCCAATGACTCCAATGATGAGGTTACCAATCAAGCCGAAGCCCCGTCCCCGAAATACCTGTCCGGCCAACCAACCGGCGATTAATCCAACGACCAAAAACCAGATAAGATTTTCCATGATTTGCTGACTCCTTTTGATGAATTGTCAATAGTTTGCACCGTCACAACATTGCCAATTTGCGAATGGCGAATAGCGAATCAGAACTATCATTCGCCATTCGCTCATTCGACATTCTTCTCCAATCTCTAATCTCCAATCCCCGCTTTCGCCAGATGTTCTGCTACATTTGGCCCAATCAGCCGGTCAATGATGGCGTCGTCAATATTCTCGGCCCGCAGGCGGGGAATAATTTGGTCAAGCAGGGCCACCAGCCCCGGCTGGCCCTGATAGTGCCGCCACCGGGAACTGGCAGCCATATCCAAACCGATGGCAATACTTCGCCCCCACCCCTGCCGGACCATCTCTGTCAGCAGCGGCCAGACCCCTTTCTCCGGTTTATAGTTGGGGCGAATAAAGGTATCATAGCCCAACAGCACCCCGGCCTGAGCTAATTCCCGGTGCAGTCCTAAATCGGGGCGTTTGTCCATGTGGCAAAAATAGAGCCGCCGGCTGGACACCCCCCGGTCCTCAAAAAAAAGGGGCAGCGCCTCGACGTTTTGGCCCTCCTCGGTGTGGAACAGCAGCGGCACGCCGGTTTGATGGGCCGCTTCGGCGGCGGCTTCCAGCAGCACCCGATTCTGTTCTTTGAAAGTGCCATCGTAACCCACCTTGATGGCCGTAGCCGGAACTGCTCCATCCGTTTCACGCATGCCGCCGACAATTTCTTCGATAAAATAAGCAGCGGCCTCCTCCTCAGAAGCCGACCAGAGCCAATAGCCGGAGGGATAATAACGCTGGAGATGGTAGCCGGTGACAGCCATAATATAAAGTTGAGTCGCCTCGGCCAGTTTGACCAGCATACGGGCATCGCGTCCACAGCCACCCGGCTGGCAATCAATAATGGTGTCGCCGCCCGCCGAGCGAAAATCCTTCAGTTCGGCCTCGATAAGGCGGGCGTTGTCCAGAACCAGGCGCGCGTCAGGTTTTACCCCCTCCGGCGGACTAATCCAGACATGGCCGTGTCCATCGGCCACTTTGATATTTTCGACGGGAATCAACCCGGTGACGGTTTGGATTTGCATTTTCTAACAGCCCAAAGCTATTTGCAACTGTAAAACGTGAAGCGTAAAACGTAATGATTTATCAACAAAGCGCTCATTACGTTTTACGTTTACGTTTTACGCATCTGCCTCGGCCAGCATATCGTAAATCGGGGTCAAGGCGTGGTAAGCGGCCTCAAAGATGGGGTAAAGTTTAGCATAAGTGGCTTGAGTTGCCGAGTCTGGCTCGACCACCTCAACCACCTCATTCATCGTTTTTGCCATTGAAAAATCGGGGTAGAGGCCCACCCCGACGCCGCCGGCCAGGGCTGCGCCCATCGAGGTGGCCTCTTCCAAAATAGCCAGGCGCTGCACCGGCAGACCGTAAATGTCGGCCATAATTCTGTTCCAAAAACGTCCCCGCGCCCCGCCGCCGATAATTCGCATGGCCTGGATAGCCGCTCCTTGCCCGGTGAAAGCGTCGAGGATAACCCGCAGGTTCATGGTAATGCCTTCCAAAACTGCTCTTACCATATCAGCCCGGTTGTGGCGCACGGTCAGGCCGATAAAGCCGCCTCGAGCGCGGGGATTCCAGCGGGGACTGCGCTCGCCCAGCAGATAGGGCAGAAATAACAGCCCATTGGCTCCCGGCGGCGATTTCTCGGCGTTGAGATTTAGCAATTCGTAAGGGCTGAGGCCCAAAGCTGCGGCAGCCTTTGTTTCGATTACGCCCAATTGGTCGCGCGCCCATTGATAGGAAGCGCCGGCCGCCTGCATTGTGCCGCAGGGACTGAACATGCCGGGCACTAAGTGGGCAAAACAGAAAGTTTTTTGTTCCGGGTCGTAGATAGGCTTGCCGGTCGCCAGGGCAATCCAGGAGGAACTGCCCACATAATTATAGGCGTCACCCTCAGCGACCACCCCGGCTCCGGCGGCAGCGCAGAGGCCATCACCAGCCCCTATCACCACCGGCGTACCGGCGGCAATGCCGATTTCGGCGGCAACGTCGGCCCGCACTTCGCCCACTATGTCAATCGAGCGACGCAGGGCCGGTAGTTGAATTGGGTCGAGTTGAGCCGCCTCCAGAAGTCGCTCCGACCAATCGCCCCGCTCCAGATGATACAGATTGGTGCTGGAAGCATCGGAATGGTCGGTCACAAATTCACCGGTCAGGCGGGCAACCATGGCGTCTTTGGCCTGGACAAATTTGTGGGTGGCCCGAAAAATATCGGGCTGGTGGTCACGCAGCCACAAAATTTTGCAGATGGTATAGGAGGCGCTGAGGCGATGGCCGGTAATATGGTAAAGTTCATCAGGGGGGACGCGCTCGCTCAGCCATTTTTCCTGAGCCACCGCACGCTGGTCGGCCCAAATGATGGCCTTCCGCAGCGGCCGGGCTGATTTATCCAGCGGCACACAGCCCATCATCTGACCGCTGAAGACAATACAGGCAATTTCGGCGGGTCCAACCTGAGCCTGGCTCAATAATTTATGGGTCGAGGTACAGACAGCCTGCCACCAATCTTCCGGGTTTTGCTCAGCCCAGCCGGTTTGAGTATATTCGACGGAGTAACCGGCGAAAGCGCTGCTGACCAAATGGCCGGCGGCATCGTAAAGCGTAGCCTTGTTGCCGGTCGTGCCGAGATCGTGCGCCAGGATGAATTGTTTTTGTGACACAAACGCTCCGGGTTTTGGATTTCGCTTAGATCGCCACTTTTTATCAGGTAAAACGTAAAACGTAACGGCTAATTGTCAGCAAATCATTACCTTTTACGAATGTCAATCTGAACTATGCCCGATTCTTAATCCAAAATTAAAGGTGGTATCCCTAAAAGGGGCTGTCCTTTTAGTTTTGGACAGCCCCCTTTTTTGAGCTAAAAAGTTAAATCGAGTGGATCAATCGTACAACAGAGGTTTGAACTCCTCATTGTCCATATTGGTCTTGTCATACCATTTGAAGCCGGTGTCAATGATCTTGGGCAGTTCTTCGCCCTTGAGGGCCTTGACGGCAGACTCAACACACTTGTAGCCAATCGAGACCGGATCCTGGCTGATGGCCCCGGCCATCACCCCGCTGCGAACCGCGTCCTTCTGCTGCTTGCCGGCGTCGTAACCGATGACGACAATCTGGCCTTCTTTGCCCAGCTCTTTGACCGCGTTCAACACGCCGATGGCCGAGCCTTCGTTAGCCCCAAAGAAACCCTTGAGGTTGGGGTGGGCCTGGATGATGGCCTTGGCCAGGTCGGTGGATTTCAGATGGTCGCCGCCGCCGTATTGGATATCAACAATCTTGATATTGGGATACTTTTCCTCAATTCGTTTGACAAAGCCATCCCGGCGGTCAATGCCGGTGCGGCTGGTCTGGTCGTGGACGATGACGGCTACTTCGCCCTCGCCGCCGATCAGTTCAGCCATTTTGTCAGCCGCGGCCCCGGCGGCGGCGATGTTATCGGTGGCTGCGGTGGTGACGGGAATATCACTGTCCACGCCGGAGTCAAAGCCAACCACCGGGATATTGGCTGCCTTGGCCTTCTCCAGCAGAGGAGCCACGGCGGTACTGTCCAGCGCGGCTAAACAAATCGCAGCCGGCTTCTTGTCGAGTGCTGCTTGCAGCATTTCGATCTGTTTGTCAACCTGCGACTCGTTTTCGGGGCCTTCAAAAGTAATGTCAACGTTGAAGTCCTTGGCTGCCTGCTCAGCGCCTTGCTTCACTGCCAGCCAGAATTGGTGCTGGAAACCTTTGGAAATCACCGGAATGTAGGGTTTGGCCCCGGTTGATTCTGCCGGAGCCGCGGCACTCTCTCCGCCCGACTCTTCGGCGGGCGCAGCCGGAGCCGCCGGTTGAGCGCCACAGGCGGCTACCAGCAGCACGGCTACCAGTAGGCCCAAAAGAAAGAACAGCTTTTTGGTTTGCATAACAAATCTCCTCTTCTTATTAAAAAAATTTAGTATATTGTTAAGCTCCCGGAGGAGCAATTAACCCAATGGAGTTGTCTTAAAATAACTTTGGCGTTTCGTTGGAGATGGGAGATTCCTAATCTCCCATCTCTAATCTTCTAAAATGCAAAGTTATTCACGGACGAGTCCTATGCTCTTTGGCGGCGGCGGAGGATATCCAGGTACACGGCGGTGATGACAATAACGCCGGTAATGACGATCTGCCACTCCTGCGGCACCGAGAGAATCCGCAGGCCATTGGTCAGGGTGCTAATAATAAATGCGCCAATAATCGTGCCCAGAATAGTACCTTCGCCGCCGCTTAGCGAGGTGCCGCCAATCACAACAGCAGCGATAGCATCAAGCTCATACCCTGCCCCCAAAGAGGGCTGGGCTGAGTTAAGACGGGCGGCAATCAAAACACCGGCCAGGCCGCTGAACAGGCCGCCCAGGGTATATACCGCCGTCTTCCAGGCAGCCACATTAACCCCGGAGAGGCGGGTGGCTTCTTCGTTGCTGCCCAGGGCAAAGGTATACCGGCCCAAAATCGTCTTTGACAGGATCAGACCGGCGATGATTGCGGCCAGGAATAAAATCAATACGGCATTGGGAATTTCAAAACCCGGAATCACAGCGCCCAAAACAGACCCCATGGCAATATTGGTAAAAGAGGGAGCATCATTGAAATAAATCGGCGTCAGGCCGGAAATGACTAGGGCCAGCCCGCGGGCAATCATCATCATGCCCAGCGTTGCAATAAAGGGCGGAATTTTCATACGGGTGATAATTAGCCCGTTGGCTAATCCACATAATCCACCTGTGATTAGTCCGGCCAGGACGCCCAAAGGCACCGGCAGCCCCCAGAAGGTGATGAATACACCGGCCATTACCGCCGACAGGGTCATGACCGTGCCGACCGACAGATCAATCCCGCCAGTGACAATGATAAAGGTGACGCCCAAGGCCAGCACCCCATTCACCGCGGTAGCCAGTAAGATACCTACAATGTTGCTAAATTGAAAGAAGTTGGGTGAAGCCACTGAGAAGACAACAAACAAAACAATCAAGGCGCCGAAAGCCAGCAATTTCTGCATGGCATCTGAACGAACCAGTGATCTTTTTTGGGCGACTCCAATTTCCATAGTTTAAGCACTCCCTTTAATTAAGAGTTGAGGCAGGACCATTAACGCTGACAATGCCTCCCCGTTGGGTGGCATAAGTCATGATCTTTTCTTGAGTAGCCTCGGCGCTATCCAGTTCGCCGGTAATGCGGCCTTCACACATCACCACGATGCGATGGCTCATGCGCAGAATTTCGGGTAGTTCCGAGGAAATCATAATAATTGATTTACCCTGACGGGCCAAATCGTTGAGTAAGTGATAAATCTCGCTCTTGGCCCCCACATCAATGCCGCGTGTCGGTTCATCAAAGATGAGGATGTCGGTATCGGCGGTGAGCCACTTGCCGATAACCACCTTCTGCTGGTTGCCGCCCGAAAGATTCTTAACCTGCTGCTGCAAACTGGGTGTTTTAATAGCAAGCGCCTTGACAAAATGCTCTGCTGTGGAGCGAGTTTTGGACTCTTGGACCCACCCAAATGATCTTAAGAATTTTTTAAAGGAAGCCAGGACAACATTCGTTTCTACATCCATGCCCAGGGCCAGGCCGTAGCGTTTGCGGTCCTCGGATAAGTAGCCAACCCCATACTTAACCGCATCGAGTGGGCTTTTGATTTGAACTTTTTTGCCCTGAATATAAATTTCCCCGGAGTCAATGGGGTCAGCCCCAAAAATAGCCCGCGCTACCTCGGTGCGCCCGGCCCCCATCAGCCCGGCAAAGCCCAGAATTTCGCCGCGTTTGAGCTTGAAGTTAATATCTTTAAGGGCGCGGCCCCGGTTGAGATTCCTAACCTCCAGCACAGTTTCTTGATTGGCATCTTCGGGAACTTCAGGGGCGGATTCATAAATGGTACGGCCGACCATCATGCTGATAATCTTGTCTATCGTCGTTTCCGGGGTGAAAACAGTATCAATGTAGCGCCCGTCACGCATCACCGTAATCCGGTCGGAGATTTGCTTTAGCTCTTCCAGGCGGTGCGAGATATGAATAATGCCGACGCCCTTATCCCGAAGTTGGCGAATAATACGGAAAAGTTCGGCTATTTCCGCCTCGGTCAGAGCGGCGGTTGGCTCATCCATAATCAGCACTTCGGAATTGAAGGATAAAGCTTTGGCAATCTCAACCATCTGCTGTTTGGCCACCGTTAAATCGGCTACTTTGGTGCGCGGGTCCAACTTGAGATGCATCATATCTAACAATTCTTGGGTTTTTTGATTGATATCTTTTTCTTCCAAAAAGATACCCATCTGGCGCGGCTCACGGCCAATAAAGATGTTTTGGGCCACGGTGAGATGGGGCATCAGGTTGAGTTCTTGATGAATCATACTGATACCCAAAAGCTGGGCTGCTCTGGGATTGGGAATCTCAACTTCTCGGCCTTTATAGAGAATACGCCCGGCATCTTTTTTATAGATACCGGAGAGTATTTTCATCATGGTAGATTTGCCGGCCCCGTTTTCACCCACCAGGGCATGCACCTCACCGGCCCAAAGTTCAAACCGGCACTGGTTAAGCGCGTGGACACCCGGAAAGCTCTTGTCTATCCCTTCCATTAAAACTAAAGTTTCAGCCATAGATTATCCCCTAAATTGTCAAAGCAACCTATTTCTTTTCAATAAGACTACATTTCAAGGGCCAGGTTTAAAGAATCATGATTTACGTTTAACAATTGTCGACACGATTCTCTAATCACCAATTGCACGGGTAACGGAGCCGGCGTTTCAAAGGGCTGATGGCTGATAAGCTTCAGCAACAGTTTGGCGGCCCATTGGCCCAGTTCATAAGTAGGCTGGCGAACTACCGTTAGGGGCGGCATAAAAAGCGGCGCCCAATCGTGATCGTCAAAACTAACCAGCGAGATGTCCTCTGGACAGCGCAACTTTCTTTGGCGCATGGCCTGCAAAGTACCCAATGTCATTTGGTTGTTGGTTACAAAAAGGGCTGTAGGGCGGTCGGGCAGATCTAACAGTTTTTGCAGGGCCAGAAAGGCGCTCGGCGTCATTTGGAGGTTGGTAATAGAGTCTAACAGGGACAATTCCGCCAGATAGAGCTGGTTTTTGTGAAAGCGGGGGTCGGCCCGAACAATCAGGGACTCGTCAATAGGCAGGCCGGCTTCTTGCAACGCATGTTTATAGCCATTAACGCGCATGGCCAGGGTAGAAATGGTTTCCAGGCCGGTCAAAATCCCAATCCGGCGATGGCCCAACTCGATTAAGTAGCGGGTGGCCTGATAGGCCCCATTTTCGTTATCAACTCCAACCAGGGGGGCAGTGATGCCAGGCGCGCTGCGGTCCAGCAAGACAATGGGTACTTCGGCCTCGGCCATGCGGATGAGACGCTCGGAGTGGACGCCAGTTGGCGCAATAATTAAACCATCAATTTGGTGGGCAAACAGCAGGCGGAGATATTCATCTTCACGGGCGGGGTCTTCATCGGTGTTGCAGAAGATGGTGTGGTAGCCGTGTTGATTAAATTCATCTTCAACCCCTCGGGCCACAGCCGTAAAAAAAGGGTTGGTGATATCAGAAATGATGAGACCAATAGTTTGGGTAGATTTGGTGGCCAGGCCACGGGCGATAGTGCTGGGGTGATAATTGAGGAGTTCAACAGCCTCTAAGACCCTGCGGCGAGTTTCTTCGCTCACAAAGCGGGTCTGGTTAATTACATGCGAGACGGTAGCGGTAGAAACTCCCGCTCGATCAGCTACGTCTCTAATATTTACTCTAGCCATTTAGAAACTACATCCTCGTAGCACAGTAATTAACACTTTACGTAACCGCTTACGTAAGCGGTTGCTTTCCAGAGAGTAACACAAAAAACCCCGCTTGTCAAGAACGAATCTATTATTTTTGAGCTACCAACCTTAAAACTTTTAACCTTGTCACTACAGAAACTTAGTCTCCAAATCTTTAACCGCTTCTTCGCTGATCGGCTTTAGTTCCCCTATTCGTAATGAATTGACCAAAGCTTTGGCGCTAAAATCAGCCACTTCAAGCCGGTCAAAAGCCTGTAACACGTTGGCTCCTGTCGTCAACACCACATCATTTTGCACCAAGATAACCGGGGTCTCCTTAGACAGCACCGCTGAAACAGATTCAGGCGTTGTATAAAGCTGCTCGTAAGGGATGATGGGGATGTTTCTCAAGAGAATATAGCTTTCGGGGATGGTCCGGGTATCAAATTGTCGGGCCGCCACACTGTAGGCCAAAACATTCGGCGATTGAGCCGAGATAATACAACCCACTTCGGGGTGGTCTCGATAAATGATTTGATGCAATAAGACCGACCGGCTGGGCAGTTTATGCTGTTCTCGCCGGCCTTCTTTGACCAGCACGACATCTTCAACCCCTAAATATTTCCGGTCAACCCCGTAGGGGGTGATCAAAAAGGATTGCGCATCAACTCTGGCCGATAAAGTGCCCTCGGTGCTGGTCATCAAGCGATGCTCATAAGCCCGATGGACAATTTGCACCATCTGCTTGCGTAGTTCCCGTTCCTGGCTGCTGGCCGATTCCGGGGTAAACTCAGGCCAGCGGTTGTCACGCCCATAAAACAGTTCGATTTGGGTATCGGTGAGAGACTGGACCGGCCCCAATCCACTGGCTTGAATAAGAGTACGGGCACAAAAATCGAGCGTTTCCAGCCGCTGGAATGCTTCCAGCAAATCGGCTCCGCCGGTGACTACGCCATGATTTTCCAGCAAAATGACGTTAAAGCCCTGGGCAAAGGTAGCGGCAATGTTTTCCCCTAACTCCCAGGTGCCGGGCGTGGCGTAGGGGGCAAAGCCGACTGCCCCGCAAACATGATAAGCTTGCGGAATAATCCGCGGATTGGGTATCTCGCCCACAATACTAAAAGAAACCAGCGCCGGAGGGTGAGCATGGGCAATAGCGCGAATGTCAGGCCGGCGTTCATAAATGGTGCGATGAAAAGGGTACTCCGAAGAAGGGGCATGTTTGCCTTCAGCCTGGTGATCAGGTTTAACACAAACAATATCTTCGGGCGTTAACCGGCCCTTATCAATCCCGGCCGGGGTAATCCAAAGATCACCATTGTCATCCAAAATGGAGAGATTGCCGCCAGAGGTGGTGGTCATCCCGTTGCCATATATCCGTTCCATCAAGGTAACAATTTGATCACGCGGAGGCATTAATGAAAATCTCATCGGTCTTCCCTTTCGGCCCCCTTCCATCCAATCCGAATTAGCGCCTTAGAAATAGAATTCTTGCCCATTGAGCAAGAAAATCTCACGCAAAGTCGCCAAGAACGCCAAGAAAAAATTATTAAAAACCTTTGCGTCTTTGCGCCTTTGCGAGAGAAATCTTTTGACTCTGGCTTGTCCAGGTTAGGAACAAGAGGGCTGGAAATTCATGGCAGCATCAGCTCCAAAAACTCCTGTTCGGCTTCAAGCGTCCACTCCCGGCCATCTTTCAATTTAGCATAGACGGTGGGCAGCTTGTCTTTCAACTCAGCCAGCGGTGTCAGTGGAAACTCTTTGATGTGCGGAAAGATAACAATTTTACCGGGGAACGTCGCATCACGCACCGCATAATACCCGGCGCGGGCCGCTTCGAGCGAGCCAACCGCCGCCACCGTGTGATTGGGCGACAGCCGTCCGCTTTCCACCTGATCCAGCATCAGCCGCAAATCGGCAATGGTTGAGCCGGAATGGCCGATAATCCGAATCCCGCGCTGGCAGACCAGGTTCAGGTCCAGTGTGACCATCGTGCCCCGTTTCAACCCGGCAAAAACATTCATCATCCCACCCTGAGCCAGATAATTAGATGCATCGGCCACGGCGGCCACCGAAGGAGCCAGCACAATAATATCGTCAAAGCCCTCGCCGGCTACCTCGGCCAGCCGCTCCTGGTAATCTTCGGCGTCGGCGCTGAGGCAAATAAAATCTATGTTTTTGGCGACGGCCCTGGCCCCAAATTCACTCTCAATCGTGCCCAGCCGGTGCCAGGTCAAGGCCGTGCAGAGCAAGGTGGCCGGGGGATTGTCCATTTGCAGCGTCCGCTGAACGTGCATGTGGCCCATCGGCCCACCCGCGCCGACCAGCCAGGTTTTGCCCCCCGCCTTCAACTCGGAGCGCACCGGCTGGCGGCTGTACACCCCGGCAATATCAGGGCCAGCGCCGCCGATGTAAAGGGAACGGTGGTAATGAACCTGACCAATATCTACCTGCACGGGTCGAGGCAGGGGAGTATCGGTGACGATAGCGATAATACCAAAGTGGGCCAGGTGGGGCGCTACCGCTTCGATTAAATTCGGGTCGGAACCCAACACAATGATGTCGTCAAACGCCGGCGGTAACGGGTCAAGGAATAGACCGCCCGGCTCGTGCCGCAGCCGATCATCTTCCAGTTTCAGCCGGTCCAACCGAATCTCAACCACCTCGATTTGCCAGCGGGCGGCCTGTTCCCGCAGCCGGGCGGCGAAGGCTTCCGGCACATCGGTCAGACCCAATCGGGCCGGATGGTTTTGATCGTCCATCCCGGCGCTAAAAAAATAATCATCTCTGCTGTCAGGCGTGCCGATTAACCAGGTGAAACCGCCCGGTTTCAGCCCGGTGCGATAGGTTTGGTTATAGGTGGCAATGACACAGGCCCACGGTTCGGCCAGGGCGCTCTCGGCGTAGCCTGTTTCCGGCTGGACGGGCAGCAGATAATTGCCGTCGTCGCCCTTGAGCACCCGGTCATCAATCACGCTGTACTGCGACATGCCGCCCTGGAGCATGTAGCCGTAAGCCAAGTTCACCCCGTTGACGTAAATTTCCGCCTGAACGATGAACCGCTGCCCGATCTTATACTGGTCGCGCAAATTCTCGCCGACCCCGACGACGGTTAAGGTGACTTCGTGGCCCAGGACCACCGGCTCTTTCTTCATATCGCGGAAGATGCGGGGATGCTCCTCGCCGGCGTTGATCACTTTAATGTCAGAAAAGCAAATCCCGCAGGCGTCGTGCCGCACCAGGAGTTCATCCGGGCCGTAGGTCGGGATGTCTACCGTAATGGGCTGGCCATCCTGGCCCAGATTGTCAAAGCCTGCGCCGTACAAAGGCCACAGGCGATTTTCCCGGCCCAACTCGGCGGCCCGGCGGTATGTGTTTAATTTATCCCCCATGTAAATTGGTTCCCCCTTGAGAAAACTATGGGGCCGGGATTGGGGGATGGCACTGGGTTCACTTAATGGGAAGAAGGAGAATGGAACACAGAGCACACGGAGAAGACACAAAGTTCACTGAGAAACTCTGCGGTCTCTGTGCCTTCTTTGTGCCCTCTGTGTTAAAATCCCATCTTGTAGACCCAGGGCCTTGGGGGATTAAAAATAGAAAAAATCCCCAAATCCCCCAATCCCGGCGAAAGATTTTAAGGACCAGTCACACCGGCGGCGGTCAGCGGTCGGCGGTCGAACTAGCGCATCTCCTGACCGCCGGTCACATTGATGGCCTGACCGGTCATATAGCCGGCTTGATCCGAAGCCAAAAAGACCACCACATTGCAGACATCTTCGTAGGTGCAACCGCGTTTCATCGGCACCTGGTCCACGTATTTCTGGCGCACCTCGGCTTCGGTGATGCCCCATTTTTTGGCATATTGGCTGTACAAGGAGTTTACCCACAGCGGCGAGTCGAGCAAATTGCCGGGGCAGACGGCATTGACCCGCACCCCAAACTCGGCCAGATCGAGGGCGATGCTCTGGGTCAGGCCAATCCCGCCAAATTTGCTGGCGGCGTAAGCCGAATTTTTAAAGCTGCCCTTTTTGCCCGACTTGGAGTTGATTTGAATAATTACGCCTTTGCCTTGCGCTTTCATGGGCCGGGCGGCGTGTTTGGCGGTGAGAAAGTAGCCAAACAGGTTGACATTCATGACCACCCGCCATTTTTCCGCCGGAAACTCGGTAATTTCCTCGGCGATGAGCACGCCGGCGTTGGATACGGCAATATCCAGCCGGCCAAATTTTTTCAGCGTTTGGTCCACCATCGCTTCCACCTGGCTCTCATCGGTCACATCCACTTTGACGGCCAAAGTTTGGCGGTTTGTGGTCGCGGCAATTTCAGCAGCGGTGGTGGCGGCGGCTTCTTCGTTCAAATCGGCCACCACCACGTGACAGCCTTCGGCAGCAAGGCGCTGGCAAATCGCCTGGCCTAATCCCTGCGCCCCGCCGGTGACGAGGGCGATGCGATCTTGTAGTAATTTAGTCATATACCTCCAAATATAAGCAGGGGTGCAGGGGAGCAGAGGCGCAGGGGAGAAAATTCTCCTCTGCCCCCCTGCACCCCTGCTGCTCCTACGGTAGCATCAGCTTCAAAAACTCTTCCTCCGCCTCGACTGTCCACTCGTGGCCGTCTTTTAACCTGGCGTAGACGGTGGGCAATTTCTCTTTCAAATCCGGCAAAGCGGTCAGCGGAAAATCCTTGATCTGGGGGAAGATCACCACCTTGCCCGGAAATTTGGCATCACGCACGGCCAGGTAGCCCTCTTTGGCCGCTTCAAGCGAGCCAATCGCCGCCACCGAGCGGTTGGGCGAAAGGTGGCCCGCTTCGGTTTCACGCAGCATCAGCCGCAAATCTTCAATGGTGGAGGCGGTGTGGCCGATGAACCGTTTGTTATCCAAGTAGACGCCGCTCAAATCGAGCGTGACCATCGTGCCGCGCTTAACCCCGGCAAAGACGTTCATCACCCCATCGCGGGCCAAATAGGCTGCCGACTCGCTAATAACCGGAGGAACCGGCACCAACCCGATAATATCATCAAATCCACTGCCGGCCAATTCAGCCAACTTCTGCCGATAATCAGGGTCCTGAACGCATAGGCAGACAAAGTGGATGCCCTTAGCACGGGCCTCCGCCCCCAACATATCCTCCAGCGCGTCCAAACGCTCCTGAACCAAATCGGTACAGAGGAGCAGCGCCGGCGGCTGGGGCAGTTGGACGGCCCGCTGCACATGCATCTGGCCCATCGGCCCGCCCGCGCCCACAAACCAGGTTTTGCCGCCCGGCTTTAATTCCGAGCGGACTTTGTGATCACTGTAGGCCCGCGCAATATCCGGCCCGGGCCCGCCGACATAAGTCCAGCGGTTGTAATGCACCCGGCCCATATCCACCTGGATCGGTCGCGGTAGCGGTGTATCGGCTATCAAGGCGACAATCCCAAAATCGGCCAGATAAGGACTGGCGGCTTCAATCAGGTCAGGGTCAGGGCCAAGAATGATAATATCGTCAAAGGCTAACGCCCCACCCGGCACTTCGGCCTGGATTGCGGCCAGCGAACTTTCCTGCACTTCAATCCCTAACGACGCGGCCTGTTCCTTCAAGCGGTTGGCCAGAGTTGCCGGTGGATTGGTTAAAACGATGCGTTGAGGATGGGCTTTTTCATCAAAACCCGCGCTAAAAAAGCAGTCATTTCTGGCGGCGGCGGTTCCAATGATCCAGGTAGTCCCACCGGGCTTGAGGCCGATTCGATAGCGCAAGTGATAAGCGGCAATCACACAGGCCCATGGTTCGGCCAGGGCGCTTTCGGCGTAGCCCGTCTGCGGCTGCACCGGGATAAGGTAGTTGCCGTCATCTCCGTTGAGGATACGCTGATCAATCACATTGTATTGCGACATACCGCCCTGGATCATATAGCCGTAAGCGTAGTTGACCCCGTGATAATAAATGTCGGCCTGAATGATCAGTCGGTCCCCTACCTTGTACTGGTCACGCAGGTTTTCGCCCACGCCAACGACGGTCATCGCCACCTCGTGGCCCAACACCACCGGCTCTTTTTTCATATCCCGGAAAATACGCGGATGCTGTTCGCCGGCATTGATGACCTTGATGTCGGAGAAGCAAATGCCGCAGGCATCGTGGCGGACTAATAACTCATCGGGGCCGTAAGAGGGAATCTCTGCGGTGATTGGCTGGCCATTCCGGCCCAGATTTTCAAAACCTGCGCCATAGAGCGGCCACATACGATTCGTGTTTGAGATTTCGGTAGCCTGGCGAAAGCGGCTTAATTTGTCAGACATAGTTGTTTCCTTCTGATGTGGTTAGGTTATAAGTTTTATTTTCAAAAGTTCCCCCTGATTATTATATCTCTTTAACTTTACCTATTTGGATAGGATAGTTCGACAACGCCACATTTTTCGGGAAAAATTTTGACCCCACCACCTATTTTTTCCGACGTTCGCCCGGCGATGAACTCGCCGGGCTACCCAACTGCGCCCGATTAATCGGGCTACTTCATCCCAAGACTTTAGTCCGATTTATCGGATGCCGTTATTTAGCCCTGCGATTCATCGCGGGGCGGGCTATATCGGCAGATCGGGGTAAAATGATATTGTCAAGATGGTCATAAAAGCGACAAAATATCTGCCGGGTTTGCAGCCGTATTTACTTGCGACAGTCTAGCTCGACCCACCGCGCCCGGTTCGACCCGCCGGCCCAAGGCAGCATAAAATTCGTTGCGCTCGCGGCGGCTCGGTAAATGGATCTCGGCCCAATCGCTTTGATAGCCCAGCCCCAGCGCCCGCTGGGCTATAGTATGGCCGTAAATGAAATAAGCACCATCCAGAAACGCCGCTCGTACCGGGGCCAGTTCCGGCGCGTCGAAATCGTCCAGCCACTTTTGACCGTAGGCGTTCATCTCGGTGCCGATGTTCAAAGGCAAATCCAGCTTTTGGGCCAGTTCGACCACTTCGTACAGCTTTTGCACTTTCACCCGTTTCTGGTCGGGGTCGGCAATGTTCCAGTTGCGATCGGGGATAATATTCAAAGCGACTGCGCCTTTATCAATCAGCAGGGTCAATAATTCCTCAATGGCCTGCTCGCCCGCCGACATGCCATCCAGCCAGGCCGCGCAGGGCAGCGCCCCACAGGCGATAATAAACTGGTGAAACTCCTCGACGTTGGGGAAGGTTTGAGGACCCGGCTGGACATAGCCCACCCCGCCTTTTTTCATCAATTTGGCCCGAATTATATTTTGAAATTTGGGTTTATCTCCTATCTGGGCGGTCACCTGGTCAAGCGGCAGGTTGAGCTTGCCGGCCCAGAAAGCCGCCGGATCGGACGCGCCACGTTCAGCGGCCTGGGTGTAGGCTTGCAGCATGTGTCGTTCGGTAGCATTGCCGCGTGGGGTGAGCGGTAAAACATCCTGCTCATAATCCACGCTCACCGGCGACAGGTAGGCGTTAATCCGGGCAACCATATCCTTATTTCGTGCTTCGGCCCGGCGGCGCATATCGGCCAGAATCGGGGCAACAGAGGCCGGGGCCTGGCCGGAGGTAAAGCCGATGCCCATATGATAATACACCCCCGGCTCACCCGGCGAGTTGATTTCGCGGGTGGCAAATTCGGGGATAAAAACTCGCGTTTCAATGCCGGCGCTGCCACGCACTCCGACAGCATCGCAGGCGGTTAGAAATTCCTCCACCGCGTCCAGCACATCAAAGTCCACACTGCCCAACAGCTTGATCCCCCGCCGCCGGGCCAGCCAGGCCAGCGACGTGGGCGAATGACCGTAACCGTTGAACGAAAAAAAGGTGTGGCAGTGCATGTTGGCCACTTCGGCCAGAGGGGGCAGTTCGATTTTGCCCTGGTCGGCCAGGGTTAGTAATTCATGCAAAGCTTCAGCGCGGATAGTAGGATTGAAATTGTTCAGGTTTGTTTCGAGGATAGCAATTTTGGTGTTCATTTTACGGTTCAGGTCCTTGATTGGTACGTTCCAATTCGGCCAGCAGATAGGCTTTGAAATCGGCCATGGCCTGTGTTTCCTTCAAAAATAAACCTGCTGACAGCGCAGCACCCTTCGATACGGTTCGCTTCGCTCACCTACTCAGGCTGCTGCATCCTGAGCGAAGGCTCCCCTGAGCCAGGTCGAAGGGTCGAAAGGCTGCTTAACTTAATGACATTGACTAACTACCGACCAGCAGTTAACAATCCATCCATCTTCTATCCTCTATCTTCGTCTCCTCGCCTCATCCTTTGCCAATCACCCGCTGGCGGTAGTGTTCGTCGGGGCGGGTATGGATGCGGTCAACGGCTTGGGGAGTCATAAATCGCGGCCCGCCCATCGCGTAAGCGCCCACCAAAATCCGGGCTGCTTTGACGGCCATGGCCGTGATATTTTCGACCTGCTGGGCGGTGGGGGCCAGGGCAATAAAGCCGTGATTTTGCATGTAAATGGTTTTGGGCCGCTCGCCGTAAGTATCAATATAAGCGTTGATGCGGCGATACACTTCGCGGGCCAGGGGCAGGCCGGGATCCACATAAGGAATCAACACCGGGGCCGGGCCGCACAGAACCACTTCATCGGGGAAGAGGCGGCCGCTCAAGGCGGTTTCAAAGGCGGCGGAACAGGTAATCATATTGATCGCCGTCGGGTGGGTATGGCCGACAAAACTGACCCCGGCCAATTTAAGACACATAGCGTGCAGGGCCGTTTCCACCGACGGATGGCCTTTGGCCTGCGGGTCTACTTTAGCCGCAGTCAACGCCTGCCTGACTTGTTCATCACTCAAATCCGGGCCGTCGAGCAGCGCTAAAATAGGCTCAAAATAAACTTGCACAAATCCTTCGGGGCCGACGGTACGCAACTCGACGCCGCTGGCTTTGACCCAAAAGGATGCATCATCCACTTTAACCGAGGTATTACCCTCGCCTAAAATCACATAGTCATTTTGGGGGTTGCCGAGATTATTAGAGAGGGTAATGAGCTGGGTGAGGAGTTCAGTCGTCATAATTTATTATCAAGTATGCAAGGGTGTGGCGCACAAGAATTGTGCGCCACACCGGAACTATTTTATGCTAAAACTTTAGAATTGGAAGTTATCAATATTTTCGGCGTCAAAAACGAAGGGCGGGCCAAGCAGAACTTCGCCGTTGTCGTCAATGGTGTACGAACCCAGTTTACCGGCCTCAAAGCTGTCGCCGGGCTTGCCTTCAATCTGGCCGCTGGCAATCGCATGCAGGGTATAGATAGCCAGGTAGCCCAGGTCTTCAGGGTTCCACAGGGCAAAGGCCGGGCAAGCGCCGCTCTTGACGTAATCGCGCATCTGGCTGGGCAGACCCAGACCGGTGACAGCTACTTTGCCAATCATATTCTGATCCTGAACCGCACGAGCCGAAGCTGCAATGCCGACGGTGGTGGGGGCGATGATGGCCTTCAAGTCTGGATAAGTCTTCATCAGACCCAGGGCTTCATTGTAGCTCTTCTCGTCGTCGTCGTCGCCGTAAACGGTGGCGACCAGTTCGATGTTGGCATACTCAGGCTTGGTCAGCTCATCGTTCATCCACTTGATCCACTCATTCTGGTTGGGGGCGGTGGAGGTGGCGCTAAGGATGGCGATTTGACCTTCACCGCCGATGAGTTCAGACACCAGTTGAATCTGGCCGCGGCCAATGCCTTCGGCGGTAGCCTGGTTGATGTGAACCGTCCGTCCGCCGGGGGCGATAGCCGCATCCCAGCTTACCACCGGGATACCGGCTTCAATGGCGGCTTGGCCTGTCGGCTGGAGCGCATCGGAATCGTTAGCCGAGACGGCCAGGCCGTCCACCTGCTGCGCAATCAGGGAGTTGAGCAGTTGGATTTGCTCGGTGGCGTCGGCGGTGGCGGAGCCTTGATAGGTTACTGTTACCCCCAGTTCGGCGGCGGCGGCTTGAGCGCCATTGTTGGCCGCGTCAAAATAGGGGTTGCCCAGGTTTTTTGGAACCAGTACATAGTTGGCCCCACCCGCCGGAGCTTCAGCCGGAGCAGCTTCGGCGGCCGGTGCGGCTGTAGCGCCACCCATCATCGCTTGAGCATCTTCGGCGCTGGGAATGCAGAGTTTCCAGCCGGGTTCAATTAAGTCGGCGTTGGCAATGGTAGCATAGCTGCTGTCAGTGGCAGCGGCAGCATTGGTTGCCTCAAAAATAGCCGGGTAAGCCAATACATCGCCGTAGAATTTGTCGGCCAGCTTGCTCAGCCAGTCGTCGGCCTGGACGCTGTAATCTTCATCACAGGCTACAGCCTCTTGGGCCAGGGCCATGCTTGCTGTAGGAACCAGCAAGGCTACCAACAACAGAATGGATAGAATTTTACTGAAATTTTTAAGCATTTTCGATTCTCCTCAATTGATTTTAGATTTTAGATTTTGGATTTTGGATTACAGTTTTTTGCATAGACGCTCCTCTGTAATAAATCATCCTCCTTGACGTAAACGATTTTAGACCACCCACCACCTTCAGCCTGTTCCGGCGGTACCACAAGGGTATGGTATCAGCGGTCGGTCGTCGGCGGTCCTCTTACTTCACACAGCGAAAGCCAAGATCATCATTGGCCGAGTCGGGCGCGGCCGCCGAGCGATTGCCGGCGCGAGCCTGCGGCTCGTCGTCAAACCAGCCGCCGCCGCGCGTCACTTTTAGCTCATCGCTGTAGAATTCATCCACATAACTGCTGCCGGGGTAGCCCTGGTAGGGGTCGGCCGTCCATTCCCAAACATTACCGGCCATGTCCTCTACTCCGTAGGGACTGGCCCCGCCGGGGAAACTGCCCACCGCCACTGTACCACGAATACCGCTGGCTTTCAAATTGGCTTTACTGGCGTCAAAGGTGTTGCCCCAGGGGAAAAGATTACCCTGCTCGCCGCGAGCCGCCTTCTCCCACTCTTGCTCGGTCGGCAGGCGCTTGCCCAGCCAGGCGCAAAAAGCCTGGGCGTCATTCCAGGTAACGCGGACCACCGGATGATTGCCATTTCCTTCAGCCTCGGTGCGCCAATTTTTCTTGGCCCCCTTCTTTTCAGAGTCGGTCTGGTAACCGGTGGCATTGACAAACAGGGTAAAATCGTCGTTGGTTACTTCAAAGCGGTCAATCTGATAGGCGGGTAATTCTATCGTCTGAGCCGGACTTTCATTTGGCTCGGTCTCATCGCTGCCAAAGATAAAAGGACCGGCGGGAATCTCAATCATCTCCTCAACCGGCTTGGGCGGCTCGGTCGGAGTCGGCGTGACCGCCGGGGCTTCGCCGGTTTCATCGGTAGTTGGGGCGGGTGTCGCCGTCGGCAGCGGCGTAGGCGAGGGGCGCGGCGTGGGTGTGGGCGGCAAAGCAACCGGCGTGGGCGTCGGTTTCAACACGACGGCGGGCAATGGTGTGGCCGTCGGCGGAGCCGGCGTTGGTTCGGGCGTGACCAACACCAGGTTGCGTGACCATGAAAAGAAACCGCCAAAGAGCAAAGCCACCACCAGGGCTACGACGCTGCCCAGCACTGCGCCCCGGCTCAGCTTGAAGCCGCCGCCGAGGGACCGGCCCAGCCGAGGCAGAAAAATTGCCAGAATCAGCAGCAGGCCGATGACAATACCCTGGACCTGCCCCTGGATGTTAACCAGGCTCATGCCAAAACGGAGGATGCCAATCAGGACCAGCGACAGCACTGCGCCGACCATCGTGCCGGTGCCGCCGGAGATGTCAACCCCACCCAGCACCGTAGCCGTAATTACGTCCAGTTCCAGTCCTGTGCCGATGTCGGGCCGGGTGCTGCCAAAGCGGGCCGCCAACACAATCCCGGCCAGGGCGGCCATAAAGCCGGACAGGGTAAAAATAATAAGTTTAATCCGGTCAACCGGCACGCCGGAGTACCGGCAGGCTTCTTCGTTGCTGCCGATGGCATATAACTGGCGGCCAAAGGCAGTTTTGTGCAGCACCAGGCCAAAAACCAGCGCCAGCACGCCAAACAGGAGCATCGAAAAGGGCACCGGCGTACCACCTATCTTGCCCTGGCCCAAGTAGGTAAAGGCTGCCGGGTAGCCGCGCGCGGCCTGGTCGCCCAGCAGCACATAGGCAATCCCCCGGTAAAGGGCAAACGTCGCCAGGGTGACCACCAGTACCGGCAGTTTGATGCGGGTAATCAGCAGGCCATTGACCAGCCCGGCCAGCGTGCCGAGCAGCAGAGCCGCGCCGGCCGCCAACCAGATATTGACGCCCAGGTTGAACAGCCAACCCATAAATGAGGCCGACATGCCCAGCGTCGAGGCGACGGCTAAATCAACACTGCCGGTGGTGATGATGATAAAGGTCATCGGCAGCATCATCAGGCCCAACTCCATAAAGTCGGAAGCCGTTCTGAACAGGTTGGTGGCCTCCAAAAAGAAAGGTGAAATCAGGCTGTTAACAAAGCTAACAACGACAATCAGAATGACCAAAAACCATTCCCAGCGCAGCAGCGACGCGGCCAACGAACGGGGTGGGGTCGAGAGCAGGCGAGCGGACGCTTCGGGCGCGCCTTCAGGTTTGGAGATTAAAGGGGTTGTCATGCGGTTTTCCTCACAGTCAAAGTGCGCTGGACGCGGCGCAAAATAAAGGAGTCAACGACAACGGCCAGCAAAATCAACAAGCCCTGCGCCGCCAACTGCCAGAACGGCGAAATCCGCACCAGGGTCAAAGCGTTGTTGATGATGCCCAACAAGAACGCCCCCAACAGCACCCCGGTCACTGTGCCGCTGCCGCCAAAAATATTGACCCCACCGACCACCGAGGCCGCCACCGTTTGCAGCTCAAAACCGAGGGCGGTATTGGTTTGGGCCGACTCAAAGCGCGACGCCCACAACACCCCGGCCAGACCGCTCAACAAGCCGGACAGCAGATAAACCATAAAAATAATGCGCTGCACCCGAATACCGGCCACCTCAGCCGCCGCCGGGTTGCTGCCGACGGCGTAAATATCGCGGCCCAGGCGGGTGTAATTGAGAAAATAGTAAATAATAGCCGCCACCACCAGGGCAAAAATAACCAGATTGGGCAGGCCCAGCGGCGTGCCTTTTGAGAGCAGTTTGAACGGCTGCGGCAGTTCAAAGGCGTTGATCCAGGTGCCCTGGCTGTACATAAAGACCGCCCCCCGGTAAATGCTCAACGTGCCCAGGGTGGCAATAATCGGCGGCACTTTACCGGCCGTAATCAACAGGCCGTTGACGCTGCCCAGCACCGTACCCAGGGCCATACCCAGCACCACCGCCAGCACCGGCGAAAGCTCCGGGTTAGCCTTGATGGTGAAAGCAACCATCATCGCTACCAGGCCAATGATTGAGCTGACCGACAAATCAATGCCGCGAGTGATGATGACCATCGTCTGCCCGAGGGCCACAATCGCCAGGATAGAGATATTGAGCAAAATATCGCGGAAATTATCAAAGCTCAAAAAGGCGGAGCCGCTGCGCAAGCTGACCAAAATCACCAGCAGGACAATAAAAACAATGATGCCCGACTCGCGCGAGGCGGCCAGGGTAAACCAAAGACCGGGTTTCTCAGCTTTGAGGGTTTGTCTGGTCATAATGTCATCCCTGAATTGAATAGACGGCTGTGGTAGCCGCCGCCATAATTTTTTCCTGCGTGGCCTCGGCCCGGCTGAACTGGCCGGTCAGGTGGCCTTCACGCATCACCAGAATGCGGTCGCTCATGCCCAGCACTTCCGGCAGCTCCGACGAAATCATCAAAATCGCCATACCCTGCGCCGCCAATTGGCTCATCAGGCCGTGTACCGCCGCCTTGGTGCCGACATCAATGCCGCGCGTCGGCTCATCCAGAATGAGAATACGCGGCTGGGTGTTCAACCACTTGGCCAGCACCACCTTTTGCTGGTTGCCGCCCGAAAGCTCGCGCGCCTTTTGCCAGATACCGGCGGCTTTGACTTCCAGTTTCAACGCGGCCTGCCGGGCATTTTGCCGTTCTTTGCTGTAATCCATCCAGCCGGCGTGGGCAAACTCCGCCAGAATGGGCAGGGTGATGTTATCACAAATGGCCATGGGCAGCACCAGGCCGTGATGCTGCCGGTCCTCCGGCACGTAGGCCAGCCCCAGACTCATGGCCTGCTGGGGGCTGGTAATGTGGACCGGCTGGCCGTTGATTTTGATGGCGCCACCGGTGGCCGGGGCAATCCCAAAAATGGCCCGCGCCACATCGGTGCGCCCCGCGCCCACCAGCCCGGCCATGCCCAGGATTTCGCCCTGGCGCAGCTCAAAAGAGATATTCTGAAAAACACCGGCCCGGCTTAAATTTTCGACTTGCAAAACGGTTGGGCCGGGTTCAACCGCCACTTTGGGGAACAGATCATCCAGGGTGCGGCCGACCATCATCTGGATCAGCCGAGCTGTAGTTACCTCCGACATGGGCTGAGTGTCCACATAAGCGCCATCGCGCAGCACCGTCACCCGGTCGGCCAGTTCCAGCAGTTCTTCCAGGCGATGGGAAATAAAGACAATGGCCGTGCCCGCTTCGCGCAGTTGGCGGGTGATGCGGAACAAATCGGCCACTTCGGCCAGGGTCAGCGAGGAGGTCGGCTCGTCCATAATCAATATCTTGGCGTGGATGGACAGCGCCCGCGCAATTTCGACCATCTGCTGCTGGGCCACGCTCAGGTTGCGGGCCTTTGTTTTGGGGTCGAGCTGCACCCCCAACGAACTGAGTAAGGCGGTGGCTTCGCGGTACATGTCGCCCCAGGCCACCTGCCCAGCGGTCCTGGTCGGTTGGCGGCCCACAAAAATATTCTCGGCAATGTCCAAATCGGGGAAGAGACTTGGCTCCTGGTAAATAGCAGCAATGCCCCGCTGGCGGGCTTCGAGGGGATTGGCAAACGTGACCGCATGGCCGTTGAGCCGAATTTCGCCGGTATCCGGGTGGTGGACCCCGGTGATAATTTTAATCAAGGTGGACTTGCCCGCCCCATTTTCGCCCAGCAGGGCGTGCACCTCGCCGGGCTGCAGGTCAAACCGCACGTCCCGCAGCGCATGCACCCCGGCGAAGGATTTACTAATGTGGGTCATTTCAAGGATTGGGTTGTTGGCCATAATAAGTGTTATTTCTACTGCGTTATAGATTTGGTGAGAGGAGATTGGAGATTCTTAATAATCTCCAATCTCCTTATTAAACTACACCACCACCACCTCGACCTGCCGCTGCCGGAGTTGGTAAACCATTTCCTGGGGCACGTCAGAGTCGGTGATGAGCATGTCCAGTTGATCCAGGGGGGCAAAGGTGGCGGCGGCCACATTGCCCCACTTACGCGAGTCAACCAGCCCAACTACGCGGCGGCAGCGGGCGACCATGGCCGCCTTCATGGTAACTTCGTTGAGATTGACATCGGTCAGACCCTCTTCAACCGTCAGACCGCGCGCGCCAAAAAATCCCCATTGGACATTGACCCCGGCCAGCAGGTCATCCTGCATCCGGCCAATGAGTGAGATGGACTCGCGGCGCAAATTACCACCGGGCAGAATGACCTGAATCTGCGGCGCGTCGAGCAGGCTGAGGGCGGCCTTAAGTCCGTTGGTAATAACGGTGAGTTCGGATAAATTTTTGAGATAGGGGATGACCGCTTGAGCGGTAGTGCTGGCGTCGAGGATAATGGTGTCGCCGGCGCTAACCAGCCGGGCGGCGGCCTGACCGATGCGCGCTTTTTGGGCTGAAAACTGCTGCTGCCGTACATCGAAGGAAAATTCGGGCATGGCGCTGGTGGCTACGGCCCGGCCGCGGGTGCGTAATAAAAAACCCTGCTGGCTCAACGCCTGCAAATCCTGGCGAATGGTAACTTCGGACACCTGGAAGCGGGCGCTCAAGTCCAAGACAGAAAGCTGGCCTTCCTGCTCCAAAACTGCCAGAATATCTTTTCTTCGTTCAGCCAGGCGATGTTCTTTGCCCACCGGCCACTCCAGCGTAGCTTTCGAAATGTCTCGCAAAACAAAAGTTTCGTAAGAAATCGAAACTATTATAGGGCAAAAAAATATAAGTGTCAAATAGAGAGGGAGCAAATGTCATTGCGAGGCCGTAGGCCGAAGCAATCCCCGGCTCGCGGACTGGAGACTGCTTCGACCTTCGGTCTCGCAGTGGCATGACAGTTATTTTCAAAAAATACGAATCCCAAGCAAAGATTCAGGTTATCTCAAACTCTGCGTACTCCGCGGGCATTTCGAGACCAAACCGCTGGCAGAGGAGTTTAACATCGTGATAATCATTTTCATCAAGTTGATACCCCGTATGAAACTTCACCAGCCATTCCGGCGAAATACATTTGACCTGATGTCCCTTTACCGAACCCGTCCCGGTGAGGGAGTCAAACGGATACGGTATGCCAAAAACAAGGTTGCCCGCCGCATCAAAGGTATAGGAATGAATATCTATTTGACGCCCCTGGTCATCTCCCAGGATAAAATTGCACTCCCTGGTATCATCGCGCGGCACATCCTGGTAGGCTCTCGCTTCCAGCAGCGCCCGTATCCGGGCCACATCCTTGTGCTGAACCGCGATATCCAGATCGGCGTGCGGCCGGGTTTGTTCTCCGAGCAAAGCATCAACCCCCCAGCCGCCATCCAGATAAAAATTTATCTGGTGCTGATTGAAAAGCCGGATTATCTCCACGACATCACTGGCCGTCATTTCGGGTTCGTTTTTTTGCATTGGTTCTTTGAACATCACCTTTGCGCTTTTTAAATAGAACGCAGATAAACGCTGATAAACGCAGATTGCGCAGAAATTTGTAAAAAATTAGCAAAATCAGCGAAAATCAGTCGCATCTGCGTCATCTGCGTTCAAATTTTAGCCAGTTATGAAAAAAGATTAATTTCGTTCATATCATCATTCTTGCAGGTTAATGGTTTTGGGGCAATCCAATCCTGGTTAGTTGCAATGACAGCCGCCCAACAACAATCAAGCCGCCTGCTTCTCCTTCAACTCCGCCAGCAACTGCTTGGCCAGCCGCACGCACGAGCTGGCATCGGGGGCGTAACCATCCGCGCCGACGACCTCGCAGTACTCCTGCGTGACCGGCGCGCCGCCGACCATGATTTTGACCTTGTCGCGCAGGCCCGCTTCTTTGAAGGCTTCGATGTTCTTTTTGAACATGGGCATGGTCGTGGTCAAAAAGGCGCTCATGCCCACAATTTCGGCTTTGTGCTCGATGACCGCCGCGATGTATTTTTCCGGCGGGCAGTTGACCCCCAGATCAACCACCTTGAACCCGGCCCCTTCGAGCATGATGTTGCACAAATTTTTGCCGATGTCGTGGATGTCCCCTTTGACCGTCGCCATCACATAGGTGCCAATCTGCACATCGGCGTTAGAGAGCAGCAGCGGTTTGAGGATGTCCATCGCTCCCTGCATGGCGCGGGCGGCAATCAACATTTCCGGCACAAAATATTCGCCTTGCTCAAACAGCCGGCCCACTTCTTCCAGGGCCGGGATGAGCGCGTCGAAGAGCAGGTTGAGCGGGTCCATGCCCAGCTCCAGCCCCTCCTTGACTAGCGCCTTAACCGGCTCGGCGTTGCCATCGAGGGTGTTTTCGTACAGTCCATCTAAAATTTCTTCCTGGCGGCTCATTGAATGTTATGTGACTCCTAAAATAAAGATGCGATGACACGTGAGGCGAGGAGGCGAGGACGCAAAGCGATTCGCGTCCTCGTGTCCTCGCCTCCTCGCCTCATTTTCATTCTCTGCTACCCTGCGACCCTGCTACCCTGTTAGTGTCCCACACTTCCCTCCCGAATGGCAGTGGAAGAGATGTCCATGCGAAAATCGGGGATTTCTTCAAACAATTCGCGGTAGCCGTTGGGCAGTTCCAAATCTTGCAAGGTGAGAAAATGATGGCCTCGCAGCCGACCCGCCACCAAAAAACGACAGCCGGCGGTGCGTAACTGCTTGAGCGAAGTCAACATTTCAGCCGGGTTGTTGTGATAAAAGCGCGGGTCAATCAGCCGCTCGACCGTATCTATGCCCAGCACAAAAACGCTGTGCGGAAAAACTTTGGCCTTCTGGCTAAACAGCGGGGCGCGAGACAGCACAATCGTACCCAGGCCGGCAAACTGGGCCACCCGCGACTGCGCTTCCTCCAAGCTGATCGGCGCTTTATCGGCATTGGTTAACGACAGCTCAAAATAGACTTCCTGGCCCAAAATCTGGGCGGCCACCCTGGCTAACTGTTGATGGGCATGGTGCAAAGGGTTAAACGAGCCGGGCAGCAGGGCCACATGCGGCAAAATTTCGCCGGTGGTCATCCGGCCATTCGGGGCTACAGCCACCCACCCCACCTCATTGGCCAGCAGCCGGGCCACCAGGTCAATCGGCTCAAAATGCTCCACAAAGGCTTCATCGCCCAGTAAGGTTGGCTCAGGCAGACCGGTCACACCGCAGACTCCGGCCACCGCCCGCAGAATGAGCAGGCTGACCAGGTTTTCCTCCTGCTGGCGGGTCCGCCGGCCTTTGCTCAGGGTCAGGGCATAAGACGTAACGCCGTGAGCATCGCAGACCGCTACGCAGCAGCGATGGTCGCCGCGCTTGGCCCGGTCGGTGGCAATGGTGGCGGTCGAACCAATTCCGGCTACCGGCGTGTCCAGCGGGACCAGTTGGCGCGCCCGGATGTAAGCTTTGGTGGCCATGGCCCGCGCCACCAACGGCGAAGTAAACTGCTCCGGCTTGAAGCCGATCAGGTTAATCAGCGACGAGGCCACATAACGATCGGTCGCTTCCAGCACCGTGCGCGACGAGCCGGCCACCCCGTGCAGCCAGGCCAGCGCCTGCGCCCCGGCTCCGGCAAATTCAATTACCACCTTTTCCGGTGTGGCGTGGATGGCTTTGATGGCTTGTTCCAGGTCGGCAAGAGTTAAATCCATTTACTTCTTTACAGCTTTGGCCTTTTCTCTATTCTTAGCTTGCTGCTCGGCTTTAGCCTTCGCCTGATTCTCTTCGTGCTCGGCCAGCATCGTCTTAACCTCTTCGGCCACACCGTCCAAATCGGCCTGCATCTGGCTGATCGAAACCTTGTTGATCGCCCGGCAAGCCGGACAGATGGCCTGATAGTAGTTAGGATTTTTCTTTTTCAACTTGCCTAACTCAAAGCCCACAAAAACCGGGTCCAACTCAAAGCGGCGCTTGCATTTGAAGCAGGTATGGTTGATCAAAGTAACCTCCCCAGTTACGAGAATACATAGTGAAACGTGGTGCGTGGTGTGTAGTGTGTAGAAAACGGACCACGCACTACGCACCACGCTTTATAAACCATTCACAGGTAACTTGACCAGACACTCCAAGCTACCCAATATGAACAGCATTGTACCGCACCCGTTTCAACTCGTCAATTAGATTAAATTTTGGGGGTATTCAGGATGATTTTCGGCTTATGTTCGAATTACGCCGTGTTCAAACAGCCAGCTCACTGCTTCGTAAACGGCTTGTAAGGAGGTGTAACGGGGCCGGTAGTCGAGCAGCCGCTGCGCTTTGGCAATACTGCAACACGGGCTGTGAGCGATATGATCCCAGGTGGCCTCAGCTTCCTCCGGGGAAACGGTGGTTTTCCACTCTTCCCAGGGCAAATATCGCAAGTTAGCCGGTTGACCAAACCAGGCCGCCATGGACTCGGCATAACCGCGCAGCGTTAGCGCCGCCGGAGAAACCACGTGAAAACTCTCGCCGACAGCCACACTGCGATTGGCGATAGCCTGCATAAAAGCCTGGGCCACGTCATCGGCATGGACGTGATGGACGGTTTCCAAACCCAGGTTGGGTAAGGTGATAGGTTCGCCTCGGGCTATTTGTGCAAACACTTGGGGATTGAAGTGACCGGCAGGGTTCAACGGCGCCCAACCCGGTCCGACAATATGCCCAGGGTGGAGGTTGGTAGCCGGAAACCCATTGCGCCGCGCCTCGTCGAGCAAATAAGCTTCAATCGCCGCTTTTTGAATCCCATAATCGCCGAAGGGACGGCGGGGCTGTTCCTCTGTAGTTGGCGGTTGCACGGTGGGACCGTGAATCCAAATGGTGCCGCAATGCAGAAAGTGCTGCACCTGCCCTCTGAGGGCCGCCACCAACTGCTGCGCGCTCTCCAGGGTGAAGCAGATCATATCAATGACCACATCCGGCTGCAACGCCTGCACCCGTTGGCCAAAAGTCCCCGCCTTGTCCTCGGCTTCGCGGTCGGCCACCACCTGCTGCACCAATTTCCAGGCCGCGTGGGGTTGATAAGGGCCGCGCTGACTGCGGCTGATGTTAATCACTTCATGCCCGGCTTCAACCAGGCGTGGGGTTAAATAAGTGCCTACGTGACCCGCCCCGCCAATAATTACAACGCGCATATGTCTTCCTCCGTATAACTCGATAATTTGGGAAGATTGGAAGGCTGGAAAATATTACCAACCTTCCAATCTTCCAACCTTCCAGGCTTTACCAAATTTTGCTTGCAGTCAACTTCATTAGGGCCGCATTGTAACAGAAAAGGATTTCCCTATCAAGAAAGGCGGTTTGATTAAAAATTTTTGACAAGCCTTAAGGCCATGTCTATAATAACCATCCCCTACACCTGAGAGAATACTGCTTCCATTCCAAATTTCCATTTCTTCTTCGTCGTTTCAACTGCCTAACTTTAATAACAATAAATTTTTTATAGAAAAAGGAGTGTTTAGTTATGGCTTTTGAATTACCTGCGCTGCCCTATGCTTCTAATGCGTTGGAGCCGCATATTGATGCCCGGACGATGGAAATTCATCACGGCAAGCATCACCAGGCCTATATCAATAATTTGAATGCGGCCTTAGAAGGTCAGGCTGACTTACAAAGCAAAAGTATCGAGGATTTGATCAAAGGGTTAAATTCTGTTCCTGAAAATATTCGCACCGCAGTCCGTAACAATGGTGGCGGACACTTAAACCATTCGATGTTCTGGCAGTTAATGAGTCCCAATGGAGGGGGTGAGCCGAGCGGCGATTTGGGCGCGGCCATCAATGCCACGTTTGGCTCCTTTGCCAGCTTCAAAGAGCAGTTTGCCAAAGCCGGGGTAGGCCGCTTTGGCAGCGGCTGGGCCTGGCTGGTGGTCAACGGCGGCAAATTAGAAGTGGTCTCTACGGCCAACCAGGATAACCCGCTGATGGGCAAAGCCATTGCCGGCTGCGAAGGCACGCCGATTCTGGGCCTCGACGTGTGGGAGCATGCCTATTACCTCAACTACCAAAACCGCCGGCCCGATTACATCGCCGCCTGGTGGAATGTGGTCAACTGGGATCAAGTTGCCAAAAATTACGCTGCGGCGAAATAGGTTGCTTTGCTAAACACCTCAGTTCGGAGTTTTTTTGTTTCTCGACAGGATCTACGGTAAGATTTACAAGATAAAATTGACCAAAAGGTTAATCCTGTAAATCTTGTCTGTTTTAGCCAAAGCTCGGAATTTGTTAAATAAATAAGATATAGCCGGGTCAAGCTTGACCCGGCTATTATTTTCAGAGCTAAACTTCCTGGTCAAATTAGGCTTAAAAGCTGTTGACAATTTTTGGCGATGGGGCTAAAATGGGCTTGTGAAATTTGTGCTCAATAAAAATGAGCGAGTCCGTTAAAGTTGCCCAAACCCACCAACTGCCTCCGGGTAAAGGTATGTTGGTTAAAGCCAAAGGGCATGAGATTGCGCTGTTCAATGTGGAGGGCGAATTTTATGCCATCAGTAACCGCTGTCCCCACAGCACCGGCCCCTTGGCAGAAGGGCGGTTGTTTGGTCGCATTGTCACGTGTCCCTGGCATGGCGCCCAGTTTGATGTAACAACGGGACAATATGGTGGAGGCCAGGCGGTTAAGGCAGTTGCCACTTACCCTGTTCACGTCGAAGGTCACTCCATTTTTATCGAAATAAATTAGCTCCACTACATTCAAAAAAATCTAGGAGGATTTTAATGACACACGTAATTACTGCGCTTTGCACCCGTGAGGGCGACTGTGTTGAAGTCTGCCCCGTAGACTGCATCATCCCCGGCCCAAAAGGCGACCCGGAGTGGGGCGCGTTATTCTGGATTGACCCTGATACCTGTATTGACTGCGGCGCGTGCGTCCCAGTCTGCCCTCCCGAAGCGATTTTCCCCGAAGAAGATGTTCCAGCCGAATACGAGGCTGATATTGCCCGCAATGCAGCCTACTTTACCGAAGGCCCCGGCTATTGGGATTACGATTTAGACGAACAGCGCCACTAAGCTTGACCCTGGCCCAGCCTAATACCTAAAAAAAGCGGACTGCGCTGCCTCAGCGAGCCGCTTTTTATTTCCACTGTACCGAGGTGTCTCTGTGTCAAACCCCACACCCAGCCGAGCGATGGTGATTATGGCCCACCCTGATGACCCCGAATTTTTTAGCGGCGGCCTGATTGCGTTGTGGTGCGCCGCCGGAGTCGAAGTTGTCTATCTTATTTTGACCAATGGCAACAAAGGCAGTGATGACCCCACCTTCACCCCGGAAAAATTGGTCGCTGTCCGCCAGCAAGAACAGCAGGCTGCGGCCACTATTTTGGGGGTTAAAGAGGTTATCTTTTTTGATGAGCCGGACGGCGAACTCCAGCCTACCCTTAACTTACGCAAACGAGTGGTGGCCGAAATCCGCCGCTTTCGGCCCGAAGCCATCATCACCCTCGACCCGACCCGCTACTTTTATCAAGGCATGTATATCAACCACGCCGATCACCGCGCTGCCGGTGAAGTAGCCATTGATGCCGTTTTTCCTGCCGCCCGCAACCGTATGTACCACCCCGAACTGTTGTACGACGGCCTGGAGCCGCATGCCGTTAAAGAAGTCTACCTGGCCGGCTCGCTGCAGCCCAACCGTTGGGTAGATATTACTACCGTCCTCGATACCAAGCTCAAAGCCATTCAATGTCATACCAGCCAGATCAAAGACCTGGAGGCCGTCATCCAACGGGTCACAGAACGCACCCAAGCTGTTGATATGTATGGCCGCCCGGTTAACCGTGAAGAGTTTTATGTGATTACGTTAACCTAAAGTCAGGATCAAATGTGTTGCGTCTTGCATCTTGCGTAATAAAAACGGAAGACGCAACACGAATCTTAAGTGATTGTTTTCCTAAAAAACTACCTCTTCCAGAATATGACAATTGACTGCCCATAAAGTGACACATAGCACTACTAGCCCGGCATACCTCGGTGTATCTTTAACTTGCCAATAAAATGCACTAATAAGGTAACAGAGTAGCAGAACTTATCTGACTACTGACATCTGATTACTATTTTCACAGGAGAACTAATGGAATACCGCATCGAAACCGATACAATGGGCCGGATTGAAGTGCCCGCCGATAAATATTATGGGGCGCAGACCGCCCGTTCGTTGATCCACTTCAAAATTGGGCATGACCGCTTCCCCCGCGAAATGATCCGGGCGCTGGGCATTCTCAAAAAAGCAGCCGCCCTGACCAATAAAGAGTTGTACCCGGCCTTTGCCGAAAAAGCCGATTGGATCATCCGCGCCGCCGACGAAGTGATCGAAGGCAAACTGGATGAACATTTTCCGCTCTCCATCTGGCAAACCGGCAGCGGCACCCAGACCAATATGAACGCCAACGAAGTTATCTCCAACCGGGCCATCGAAATGGCCGGCGGGGTCATGGGCAGCAAAAAACCCATCCACCCCAACGACGATGTCAACAAAGCTCAATCCTCCAACGACACCTTCCCCACGGCCATGCATATCGCCGCCGCCGAGGAGATCAACCGCCGCCTGCTGCCGATGGTCAAACAGCTCCGCGACACCCTGGCCGCCAAATCGGATGAGTTCAAAGATATCATCAAAATTGGCCGGACTCACCTCATGGACGCGGTTCCCCTGACCCTGGGCCAGGAATTTTCCGGCTACGTCCAGCAGCTTGATAATGACCTCAAACGGATTGAGTTTGCCCTGGATGGCCTGTATGAACTGGCTTTGGGCGGCACGGCGGTGGGCACGGGCCTCAACACCCACCCGGAATTTGCCGTCAAAGCGGCGGCGCACATTGCCCAACTGACCGGCCTGCCCTTCCGCACCGCTCCCAACAAATTTGAGTCCCTGGCCGGTCACGATGCCGTTGTCTTTGCCAGTGGGGCCATGAAAACTCTGGCCGCCTCGCTCAACAAAATCGCCAACGATGTCCGCTGGCTGGCCTCCGGTCCCCGCTGTGGTATCGGCGAGTTGGTCATCCCCGAAAACGAACCGGGCAGCTCGATTATGCCCGGCAAGGTTAACCCGACCCAATCCGAGGCCATGACCATGGTTTGCGCCCAGGTGATGGGCAACGATGTCGCAGTCAACATCGGCGGCATGTCGGGCAATTTTGAATTAAACGTCTTTAAGCCGGTCATGATTTTTAACCTGCTCAATTCCATTCGCCTGTTGGCCGACGCCTGCGAGTCGTTCAACGAGCACTGCGCCGTTGGAATCGAGGCTAATCAGACCGTGATTCAAGGCTATCTGAATAATTCACTCATGTTGGTCACGGCCCTCAATCCGCACATCGGCTATGACAACGCGGCCAAAGTAGCCAAGAAAGCCCACGCCGAAAACAAAACCTTGCGCGAAGTAGCCATTGAGCTCGGCCTGCTGACCGGTGAAAAATTTGATGAGGTGGTCCGCCCTGAGAAAATGATTGGCCCGGAATAAGTTTCAAACAACACCTGACACCGATTTTCAAGGAGCCGGCATCCCCCGATGCGGCTCCTTTTCATAATTAATGGCGAAACTGTTTCAAACCCAATCAAACCCCTACAGAATACTCCCTAAAAAATTGACGGCTTCCCGGCCCAGAGGTATATTGCCTAAAAAAGCCTATCCGAAAACCTGTCAGGTCTGTCGAACCGGACAGGTTTGGAATTGAGTTTTTGAATAGGGTCTCAAGGGGGAGGGTGATTGGAATCATGCATGATGTCGTTATTGTCGGGGCTGGGCCGGGTGGCTCGGCAGCAGCCTATTACCTGGCTAAACAAGGATTGGATGTGCTGCTGTTGGACAAGGCCGACTTTCCCCGCGATAAAACCTGTGGCGACGGCCTGACTCCCCGCGCCCTGACCGTTCTGGAAGATATGGAGCTATTGAGCGAGTTGCTGCCGGTTGGCTGCCGCCTCAATCGAGTAGAAGTTGCTTCCGCCGCCGGCCAAACTGTCACCGCACCCTTTCCCGGCAAAAATGGCCGGCCCGGTTACACCCTGATTGTGCCCCGCTTTACCCTGGATGACATCCTGCGCCGCCACGTCATTACACATGGCGCTCAGTTTCAGAGCCAGGTCCGCGTCACCGGGGTAACGGCTAACGGCAAGGGCGTCGAAGTGACCGGCAAACATCCGGGAGGCTCCTTTTCGGCTACGGCGCGAGTCGCTATTGTGGCGACCGGGGCCAGTGTGCCGCTGTTACAGCAAATGGGCCTGCTCAAAAAAATGCCGGTGGTAGCCCTGGCGGCCAGGGCCTATTTTGAAGAAGTCAAAGGCTTAAGCGACGCCATGCAGTTGAGTTTTGCCGGGGTGCCGCTGCCCGGCTACGGCTGGGTTTTTCCCTTACCCCATGGCGCGGCCAATATCGGCGCGGGTATTTTTCCCTGGGGCTGGGCCGGGCGCTGGCTGTCACGCAACACCCGCCAGGCTTTTGACAGTTTCATCCAGACGCCGCAGTTACGGGAAATGTTAGCCGGAGCGCGCCAGGTCGGGCAGGTCAAAGGGTATCCCCTGCGCATGGACTTTCTGACCGCGCCCACCTACGCCGAGCGGACGCTCTTGGTCGGCGAGGCCGCCGGGCTGGTCAACCCGCTCACCGGCGAGGGCATAGATTATGCCCTGGAGTCGGGCAAAGTGGCCGCCGAACATGTGCTGCGCCTTTTTGCCAGCGCCGATTTTTCGCTGCCGCGCCTGGCCGATTATGATCGCCTGCTGCGGCAACGGTTTCAACGCCTGTTCCGGGTCTGTAGTTTGACCCGCGATCTGTTTGTCAACCCCCTGCTCATCAACCCCATGGTCCGCCTAGCCGCCCTTCGCCCCGACCTCAAAATGGTGCTCATCAGGATTGCTTTTGGCGAACAAAACACGCTCGAAAATATCACCGTCCGGCGAGTGCTGCGCCGGGTCTTTGCCGGGTGAAGCAGCTTAAACTGTTGTTAGTTGGCGTAGCGATCCAAAAAATGGATAGTGACGAAAAATGAAGCCGCCTTCCGACATATGGATGAATTAACCTTTGCCGCCCTGAAACGATATTTGAATGATTTGATGATGGCGCTGTTGCCTTGACCGGACAGAAGACCTATTTGTTCTCATCACGCAGACCCAGAGTGCTGTGCAGCATCCTTACAATCAAAGCATCTCGTTGAGCCGATACACTTTGCACGTCTCGACCTTTTGCCTCAGCCTGGATCCCATCCGTTAGAATTTCTGCTACTTCCGGGGTCAACTCCACCTCGCCCAGATCAGCCCACCATCTATGAAAGCTATCTCGGTAACGGTTACAGAATTCCATCATACCACCGGGTCCCGCCCCCAGATGAAACAACATATGTGGCCCCATCGCCGCCCATCTCAAACCTGGCCCAGCCCACACCGCCTTATCTACATCCTCCACGGAGGCTACGCCGCTTTGAACAAGATGAATCGCCTCACGCCATAAAGCCGCCTGGAGACGATTCGCCACATGTCCCGGCATCTCCCGTTTGACCCGAATGGTCACCTTGCCGACTTGGTGATAAAACGCTTCTGCCGCTTCCAGAACACCCTCGGCTGTCTGTTCATTGACCAGCAACTCAACCAGTGGGATCAGGTGGGGCGGATTAAACGGGTGCCCCAATAAAAAGCGTGACGGATTGCGCCACCCTTTTTGCATCTCACTAACCATCAGGCCTGAGGCCGACGAGGCCACAATCACCTCGGTTGATAAATGTGGCTCGATCTCGGCAAAAAGTTGATGTTTGAGTTCAAGTCGCTCAGGGATACTTTCCTGCACAAACTGAACCTCACGAACCGCCATTTTTGCACTTGAATGAAAGTTGATGCGCTGTGGATCGCCATTTTGCGTCAGGCCCAATATCTCCAGAGTCGGCCAAGCGCGCTCGATGTACTCACGAACAGCCCTCTCACCCTCTTTTGCCGGCTCAAAGACATTAACATGCAGTCCGGCTGCCAGAAATAGGGCGGCCCAACTGGAACCAATGACACCGGCCCCTAGTACTGAAACACGTTCAAAATTTACCATTTCACACCCTGTTAAAAGTTAACCTGATCAACACCTTTAAGCCCAAGACGCTGGCGCACCTCGGCAGGAGTGGCCACTCGAAGCCCCAGATTTTCGATAATTGTTCGGATTTTGTGAACCTGCTCGGCGTTGGATTTTGCCAATTCGCCTTTGCTAATATAGAGGCTATCCTCTAACCCTACCCGCAGATTACCGCCCAGCATGGCCGACTGCGTGGCAAAGGGCATTTGATGTCGCCCCGCAGCCAGGACCGACCACTCGTAGTCATCAGCAAATAGCTTGTTGGCGATAGTATGCAGATGCATCAGATTATCCAAATCTGCCCCAACCCCACCCAGAATTCCAAACACCATCTGGATGAAAAACGGGGGTTGAAGCATGCCTTTGTCAACAAAATAGGCCAGATTGTAAAGGTGCCCCAGATCATAACATTCAAACTCAAACCGCGTCCCGTGATTCTCACCCAGTTCTTTCAGAATGAATTCAATATCGGCAAAGGTGTTGCGAAATATAAAATCCTCAGTCATATTTAAGAAGGCCGGTTCCCAGTCATGTTTCCAGTCAGTATATTTGGTCGCCATCGGGAAAATGCCAAAATTCATTGAGCCAACATTGAGCGAAGCCATTTCGGGGCTGAATCTTTTTGCCGCCAAAATGCGCTCTTCGCGGCTCATACCTAACCCACCCCCAGTCGAGATATTAATGACCGCGTCGCACCCGTCTCTGATAACCGGCAAGAACTGCTCAAAGATTTCAGGTCTTGGATCAGGCTTTCCGGTTTCGGGGTGGCGGGCGTGGAGATGAATAATAGCGGCGCCCGCTTCTACAGCCTCAAGGGCTGCCTTTGCGATTTCGGCAGGCTTAATCGGCAGAAATGGGGACATAGTTGGGGTGTGAATACCGCCGGTCACAGCGCAGGTAACAATCACTGATTTGCTCATATTACCCGTTTCCCTTGTTCCTTCAACTGCCTGGATTGCAGATATTGCGCTATGGCTTCCAGATACAGGCTGTGAAAGTGATGCACCGCATGTTCGCTTTCGCCCTGGCCATTGGCGCTGCACACAAAGCGACCCTGCTCGTAGGCAGGCGTTTTCATCCCTCGCTGCACACTTTCAACGATGTCTATATCTTCTTTTTGTAATACTTGGTCAATGTACCGGATGGCTTCCATCTGCGCGGGTGTTGGAGTCGAGTCTTCAAAGAAGAAATCAAAGGTCTCTGCCGTTGTTTCGGTGTCAATGGGAATAAATCGCCATACCATCCAATTGGGTGCTCCGGGGTAACGCAGTAGGCAGGTATTGGGCCACAGCCACCAAACAGCGTGATCCTGCACGCTCGCCCCAGCAACACTGTAGGCTGAATTGTTTGTTTTACCGGCCGGAGCAATATGACTGGAGTAGATGCCGTGTGTTGTGACCAGGTAATTATGCATATCAACCAGGCTGACAAAATCCTTGTGAGCTACCGCACAGTGATAGCATTCCAGGAAATTATCAACGACGCTCTTCCAGTTGGCCTTAATCCGATAGGTCAGCCGGTAGGCGTGGGTTAAATTCTCTAAGTCAGGGGCATATTGCTGTATCTCATGGGCCAGTTCACCTGACTGAATAGCCAGTGATTTCGCCTCAGGGTTGAGATTAATGAAAATCATGGTACAAAACGCTTCAATTTGGACCGGCATCAGCCCAAAATCGTCACAGTCAAAATTTTCTATTGTATTTGAATGGCGGGCCGAGAGGAGCTTCCCGTCCAGGCTATAACACCAGGCGTGGTAGGGGCAGACAATGGCTTTAAGGTTGCCCTCTCCTTTAACCAACTCGTGCCCACGATGGCGGCAGACATTGTAGAAAGCACGCAAGACCCCGGCTCGATCCCGGAGAGCGATAATTGGCTGCCCTTGAATGTCAATGGCGATATAATCTCCCGGTTGCCGTAGTTGCTCAAGGTGACACACATATTGCCAGCTCTTGTAAAAGATAGCCTCTTGCTCAATATCGAGATACCCCGGCTGGGTATAAGCTCGGGCCGGTAAAGAGTATGAACGCTGCGGAACAACATCAAAGCGGTCAGCTAAAGTTTGTAGCTCACTTATTGAGATAGCCATTTGTCCAATCTCCAATAGAGTTTTGGTTAGATTTGGTTGACAGCGACTTGGGTTGTATTTTCTCGGGTTTGCTAAACACAGTATACCGGCTAAAATGACCCGATTCATGATATTTTTCGACAAAAATCGTGCTATAATCGTCAAATGTTTAATTCATCGTCTGGCCGAATCATGACCCACCAAGCCAACACGCCTGTCAGCATCGGGATGCTTTTATTGCCCGCATTCAATGGCCTGGCTGCTCAATCCTTTATTGACCCCTTTCGAGCGGCCAATTACCTGCGCGGCGCCACCATTTACCAATGGCAATTTCTTTCACTCGATGGACAAGATGTCACGGCCAGTAATGGTTTTGTGGTTGGAAATACAGTTGGCTTTGCCGAGACTCAAACCCGTTTTGATTTTTTGGTTGTCAATGCGAGTTGGACGCCGGAAAAGTATCAGGATCGTCAGCTACAAACCTGGTTGCGGATTTTGGCCCACCAGGACACCACCCTGGTTGGTATTGATACCGGCGCCTTTGTCCTGGCTTTTGCGGGGCTTATGGAGGGATACCGGGCGGTGGTCCATTATGAACACATCGACGCTTTTGGCGAACTGTTCCCGAACACACAGATAGATCAGGTCTTGTTTGTAGTTGACCGAGATCGTTTAACCTGTTGTGGTGGTTTGGCGGCAGTTGATCTGGCCCTGGAAATTATTCGGATTCAACAAGGCATTGACCTGGCCAACGCAGCGGCGCGTTACATTTTTCAAGAACGGCTGCGCCCTGGCGAAGAGAGTCAATTATCGCGTCACTACGAACCCATCGGTTATACGGTGCCAGAATTGCTCAGAGAGGCGATTATCCTTATGGAGCGCAATTTGGAGAAGCCACTGGGGCTATCGAAAATTGCTCACGATGTGGGTATATCCCAACGGCAACTTGAGCGCTTATTTAAAAAATTCACCGGCCTTACGCCCATGCGGTATTATATCAATGTTCGTCTTTATAGAGCCCGGGCCTTACTGACTCAAACCGAACTATCTATTGCCGAGATAGCCAGTGCGTGTGGCTTCAACAACACTGAACATTTTACACGCTCTTACAAGGGTTACTTCAAAATTATCCCCAGCCTGGATCGAATTGAGGGACGTATTCCCTTCCAATTTAGATCATTTCCTGGTTACTCTGGTGTTTGATGGATTGGCGATGGTGCGTGCCATAAAGCACGGGCCTTTATCAAGCGCCGTTGTTTTCCCCAATACCCGCCCTCCGTCAGCATATCCTGAGCATTATCCCAGGCGTTGGCTTCCCTTCGACAAGCTCAGGACAGGCTGCGGCATGCGGCTTGGTTGCCTGCTCAGTTAATGCGGACGATGAGGCCCGTTTGACCTTACGGATGGGGGGCAGTGCCGTAAATGATCCGGCGCGGCTCACCCACCTGAACCGCGCCTACAAAATTTTCAGCCAATTGGAAGCAGTTTACGATTTGGCCCGGGTTCAAGCCGCCGGACAGAGCTAAATATCGTTGTCCTCGATTTAAAACCGCGCCCGGCACTTCAGTGCGTGTGCCAGCCGGGCCTGATACTCCTCACGAGGAATCTCGATGGCCCCGAAGCGCCGGAGGTGGTCGGTCATAAATTGGGTATCCAACAACACAAAACCACCCCGTCGCAACCGCTCGACCAGGTGCACCAAGGCGACTTTGCTGGCATCGGTGGCCCGGCTGAACATACTTTCGCCGGCAAAGAGGCCGCCGAGGCTGACTCCGTACAACCCGCCCACTAATTCGCCGGCCCGCCAACATTCGACGCTGTGAGCAAACCCTAAAGCATGCAGCTCGCTGTAAGCCGTAATAAATTCCTGGCTAATCCAGGTCACCTCTCGGCCCGGCGTCGATTCGGCGCAGGCTTCCATCACCGCACGAAAGGCCGTATCCACCCGTACTTCAAATTGGCCCCGGCGAATCGTACGCGCCAGTGAACGGGGAACATGAAAGTTTTCCAGGGGAATGATCGCCCGCGGATCAGGGTCGTACCAATAAATTGCGCCATCCTCGTCGGCCATGGGAAAAATCCCCTGGCTGTAGGCATTTAGCAAAAGTTGAGGGGTTAATTTCATCCTGGCCGGGATTATAAGGCCGAGAGGAAAAGATAAAAAATGGAAGGCTGGAAGAATGGAAAAGGAAAATTTCCAACCTTCCAATCCTCTCGTCTCCCTTCTTAATACCCTCTCCACCAATCCTTGCGCGAGCGGGGGTCCATAAAAGCGCCGCGATCTCTAATGGCCACGCCGATTTCGTCGCTTAGCGCCGTGCCGAGGGCCTGGTTGTTGCGGAGGGCCGGCAGTGCCACGGGCACAATCCGCATCCCACTGGCATTGACGCGGCTCTGGTAAAGCGCCAGCAGGTTAGGGTCAACGCAGATATTTTCAAGGTGTACAGCGTAACCATTCGCCACGGTATCCTGGCGGACGTAACCCAGGGTAATCCGCTGCTCTTCGGCGTAGAGCACCAACGCTTTATAGCCACCGCCGTAAATATCGGCGCTGCGTTCCGGGATATAAATTGGCTCACCGGGCGAGGTTCTCAGGCTGATTAATGTTACCGGCGGGTTGGTAATAGCCGGGCCAGGACAGCCATGTGCGCCGCAGGCCCAATTCCAACTATTGACTCGATAGACCGCATTGATCCCCAGAAAGTTATTCGGCTCAAACAGACTGGCCAACTGAGGCGCGCCGGAATCGCTGCTGCCGCTGTAATCCACCAGGCCGGCCGCGCCGGTAGTAAGATTGTAGTCCCGCAGCGACAAATTCAGATCGCCGTGCAGATAATCGGGATGGTCGGCGGGCGGATTGTCTACCGGGATCAGGCTGTAGACGGCGTCGGAGTTGATTGGGCAAACCGGCGGCGGGGCTTTCACGACAATGGGCAGATAGCCACGCCAGGTGGCCTGGATGGTGAAGGTAAACGGCGGCTGATAAACGCTGGCGTTACCGGCGGCGTCAATCGTCCGAACCGTCCAGCTAAAAAAACCATTAGCCAGATAGGTAGTAGGGATGAAATGTGAGTCGGTGGTGGTTACAACCAAGGTTTCCACCGGGCCGGTGATAACCAGGGTGTAACTGATGGGGCTGCCTTCTGGGTCAACCGCATCGGCCCAATCAAAACCGGGTCTAAAATCGGCCAGGATGACGCCCGGCGCCGGGGCTAACAGGGGATTGTCGGGGAAAATCGGTGGGCTGGCATCCAGGCTGGTAATGGGGGCTTCGGCCTTGACCGACAACATCAGCAGTAAAGAGAAACCAACCCCCAGACTGAGAATGAGGCCAAACAGGGCTATGAGGCGTGACAAGGTTTTCATCGGCCCTATTTTACCCGACTTGGGGTAATTTTATAAGCCGTACTTAAGGGCTAATTAATGGTGAACTGACAATTGTGAATTGTTAATGATGGTTCTCGTAATTTAATCATTCCCTCAGTTTATAGCTCTACAAAATAATCCGGTCTGGCGCAATGTGGCGACCTGTTTCCGCCGAGCACAGCATGGCCTCCACTACGGCGACATCTTGCAGACATTGCTGCGGGCTGTTCCGGTGAGGTTCCCCCCGGCGAACAGCAGCGGCAAAGGCCGCCAGTTCTTTTTTGACTCCCTGATGTGGGCTGACCGGCACGGTGCGGGTCAGCCCGTTTTTCGTCACTTCTAACCCCTGGCGGTGGACGCGCAGCGAGCCGTGTTCGCCGGTAATGACCAACTCCGGCGGCCAGGGCGCATTGACCGCATAGGTCGCCAGGTAGACTCCGCTAACGCCGCTTTCAAATTGCAGAGTGGCGCTCAAAATATCGGCGGGGGGCAAATCGGCCCGGATTTGGCCGGTTACGGCACTGACTTGGCTGATTTCACCCAGCAGCCAGCGCAATACCGCCATGTGATGCACCCCAACATCCAGCAAAAAGCCGCCCGGATAGCCGCCGGAGCGCCGCCAGGGGGTATGGTAGTATTTGTTATCGGGGTTGATGGGGTTGTAGACCACCCAATGGCAGAGCAGCGGGCGGCCAAGCTCACCGCTGTGGATGAGGGCAGCAGCCTGTTCAAAAGCATCTTCGTAGCGCCAGTTCTCACCCACCAGCCAAATTTGCCCGCTGTTCTGGGCATGCAGTTCCAGCAGGCGTCGTCCGGTGGCCACATCAGGGGCCAGCGGTTTCTCGCTGATAACGTGCTTGCCGGAGCGCAGGGCCAACTCGACCACCCCCGGTATGACCTCTATCGGCAGGATAATATTGACCGCCTCGATGTCCTCGCGGGCCAGCAGGGCCGGCAGGTCAGCGGTGGCTTCGACGGGGCCGGGAAGTTGCGCTGCCAACGCCGCTGCATTGGCCTGGGAGCGGCTGTAAACGGCGACGATTTCAAAAGTGTCGTTCAGAGCTTGCAGAGCCGGAATGTGGACATCACGGGCGAAGATGCCAGCGCCAATGAGGGCCAAACGGATACGCTCTTGATGAGGGGTAAACGTCATTCGACAAATAGCCTTCTTAGCCAAGATACAAAACTATTTGCCAAAGTTTGATCGTGGAGCAATACACGCGCCGTAATCGCCTGACCCATCGGCATCCCCGGCGTCTCTTGCCAGGCCAGCCAGGTATGGATGAGCGCTTTTGAGCGATGAATAGGTCGAAAGAGGTTCAACTGCTTTTTTTCAATGGATTGCAGCGTTTTTTCGGCTATCGGTTTGAGACCATCTTTTGGCGGAATAAGGTGGCCTACAAAATCTTCCAACCTACCCGGTAATTGGTTATCCGGCATCACCCACACGCCGATACGAGGGCGATTTGGCAACGATAGAATAAAACCTTCTTGACTTGGCTGAACTGGAATGTCATATTGGGCTTTTTGTAAACGAGATCGAATACTACGCCAACAAGCTTGAATATCCTCGTCTGCATCAACCACCATCCCCAGGGTTTTTAGCCCTGATTCTTTGAGCCGAACAGGGATGTCTGCCAGCAATGTCTCAATGCCACCACTATTTTCACCTTCATTATCACCGACAGGGACAATGACATCAAAGGTTTCCGGTAGTTGATACATTTCGCACAAAGCCCAGATAACATGCTGGTCATTTTTACCTTCGACGAGCAGATGAGAGCTTTTATCGGATTTACGGCTCATTACCGCATCTCAATATCGTGTTTGACGGCCACGGCTAATTCTTCGCCGGTGTAAGCCACATAATCAATTTGCCCGTTTTTGCGCTCCAGTCGGAACACCGAACCGAGATCGGTTTCCTCCGTCTCATTCAAAGCTTTGTGAAATGAGGCCAAACAATCCCAGCTATGGGTGGTAGCAAAAACCTGTACATTAAGTCTTTTTGCTGTTCCAATAACCAACTGCCACATTTTAGTGAGAGCTTTGTGATGCAAGCCGGTATCAATTTCGTCAACAAACAGAGCACCATTTTCGCAGTTAACCAATGATAGAGCAAGGGCGAAAATTCGGTGCATGCCGTCACCCATGCTGCCTAATGGAATTGGGGCCTCATTATCCTTGATTTTAAGTAAAACACTCATTCCAGGCGCAGTTTGATTTATCAGAGCAATTCGTTCAAGCTTCGGTTCTAAAGTACGGAGTATTTCTAGAACTATGTCTTCTTTAGGGGTGAGGATGATTTGCTCCCACAAATTGGTTACTGTCTGCTGATCAAGGCGATCAGTAGTCACAAGGTGTTTATTGACTTTTGATTTTTCAACTTGATATTTTTCCCTGTACCAAGGAACGAATAGTTCATCTAAATCAAAAGAATTATCAAACTTTCTTTCACCACTAGTAAATTGTAAACTAACTCCTACTCCTCTATCGTTTCGCTTAGATTTAGACTCGATAAAGTTCAATTTAAGAGACATCTGTTGATCTTTTTGACTGGACAGGACGATATGGTAATCTTTGCGAGGTTTGTAACCTCTAAAAAGAGTAGATACTGGAAATATATTAGATGCCTCATCCTCCCTATCACGACGAAGACGAGATTTTAACACGAATCTGTTGTCAATAACGTTTGATAAAGCGGTACGATCCTCGTGATTAACTAATAAATAAATAGCCTCAAGCAAACTGCTTTTCCCACTGTTATTCGCCCCCACCAAAAGATTGATTTGAGTCAATCCCTCCATGTGAAACTCCTCGAAGAGGCGATAATTTTCAATCGTTATATCTCTTAGCATTGAACTATCTTTCCCGCTTTAGTTAGACATAACTAAATTATACCGGAATCTTGGAGATGATACCAGCAGACCAGAGAAAACCGGCGGTCAGCGGTCAACGGTCGGCGGTCTGCTTACGGCTCCCAATCGGCAAAAGCGTCAATTACGGCTTTGATGTCGTCCATCATGGGGTAAAGGATGGGGCAGGTCACACCCGCCCGGATGTACTCGGCGACTTTGGCCCGGCACTCGTCGCTGGCGCCGACGGCCATGAGGTTGCGCACCACGTCGTCGGGGATGACCTGGCTGGCTTTGATATAATCCTCTTCGGTGGCGGGCCAGCTCATGATGGACTGCACTTTGGCCAGCAGTTCCTCGTCTACCCCGCTGGCTTTCATGATATGCGGCTCGGTAGCCAGGTAGTAGGCCACCAGCTTTTTGCCTTCAGCCATGGCCGCATCAGGATTTTCGTCCGACAGGCAGCAGACCAGTAATTCGGGCCGGTCAATATCGGCGATGGTTTTGCCTACTTTCTGCGCCCCTTTTTCCACCAGACTCACCGCCCGGCGAATGTAATCCACCGAGACGACGTAGTTGAGCACCACCCCGTCGCACAGTTCGCCGGTCAGTTCCAGCATCTTGTCGCCGGTCGCGCCGATGTAGATAGGAATATTGCGCGGCGATGTGTCGCCATAGGCCACATCCAGCCGAACCCGGTCGAGGGAGACAAAATCGCCCTGGTAGGTCACTTCTTCCATCGTAAAAAGCTGGCGAATGGCCTCGATGTTCTCGCGGATGGCTTGCAGCGGCCGCTCCCGCTTGACCCCCACCCGCCCGGCAATCGGCTCCCACCATGCCCCCAGGCCGAGCATAACCCGGCTGCGGCCATCCTCCAGCGTGCCGGCCAGTTCCCACATCGTGCTCCAGGTGGCGGCAATCACCGCCGGGTTGCGCGTCCAGATGGGCAGCACCCCCGACCCCAATCGCAGCCGCCGGGTTTCGGTCAAAAAGGCGCTCATCAGCACCACGCAGTCGCGGGCCAGCCGGGTGTCGGCCTGCCAGATTTCGGAAAAACCGCGTTCTTCGGCATATTTAGCCATTTCCAATTCGTAGCGAATGGGGTGTTTGTCTTGCATGTAAAGGGCCATACGTTGGGGCATTATTCAATCCTCCCGTCGTGGGGTGTATGGCAGTTCTAAGAAATTAATTATCCAATCTCGTGAAACGTGATGCGTGAGGACTCTCAGGACAAATTCATCATGCATCACGCGAATCAAATTTGTTTGGATGATTTAAATCTTGGAATTGCCATAAAAAGAAGTATATTTGATTATTGATAAGGGGGCAAAAAATGGAGCGTCGCCACTGCTGGTTGAAAAACAGGAGCCTATTATCCAGGAATAATATAAACAGCGATTCTCATCATGACTAAAAATAGGACGCAGATGACGCAGATTTTCGCAGATCAACGCAGATAAAATTAAAAAATCAGCGGAAATCTGCGGATATCAGCGTTATCTGCGTTCCATAGAAACCAAAACGAGAATTGCTGCACAATAAAGTGAAGGCTTGGCCTTCTCGACTATCCGGTGTTGCCCGTCAGGATAAGACCGAATTAGCCTCCGTGATGATACACGTCCCAGCCCAGATACGTCTCAAAGGCGTCGGCCAGTACATTAGCCACGCTGGATTTGCTCATGGCGGCGTGGTGAGCAAAGCCGTTTTTGCAAACATAGCGCATCAACTTTTGCAGGCCGGGTACCTCGACCACCGCCCGTGTGCCCGACATGGCCGACAGGTAATCGTTGGTGATGCGGCCCTCACCGACATAAGTATTAATCCGGCCATGGCGGTCGTCGGTATCAATCCGAGCAAAGGTCAGCGGACCGGCATCGGTGCGGCCATCTACCGCGCCCCAGGTATTTTCCATCCCCAAGGTGCTGCCCAGCACTTCGGCGGCCACAATCTGAATTTCCGGCACAAAGCTCTTGGCCCAGTTGCCGCAGTGATAGTAGACGCATTTATCCGGCTCGTCGCTGTAGCTGTTGTTCCAATCCACCAGGGCGCTGGGCGTACCCGAAGCCAGTTGCAGCGCATACATGGAGGCCACCCCGGCAATATCTACCTCGCAGGCGCTGGGCATCAACTTCTCACTCATCATGCTCATAATGGTGCAAACATTGACCCCGTAATTGTGCTGCAGCGAACTCCAGCATTGAATGGCGGTCGCATCAATGTTGTACTCGTTCATCCAGTCGCCCAGGACAATACCCAGCTTGGCCATCAGCACTAATGATTTGGCCGGGGCGCTGCCGGTATTGGCATAGGCGCTGATTTCTTCCAGCTTGGCCCGCACCCGTGTGTCATCATCGGCCAGCTTTTCGGCTGCGCCAAAAACCTCGGACAGGTCCAGGGTTGAAACGTCAATCCCCGAGGCTTCAAGCAGTTTCTCGCTGTAGCGCACGGTTTTAAAGGCGTCGGGCCTGGCCCCCACTGCGCCCAGGCGCGCCCGGCGCATGCCTTTGACCACCTGGCACAAGCCGACAAATTGGCGCAGTTCAGCTTTAAATTCCTCGGAGCCGGGGCTGACGGTGTGGCTTTGGGTGACGCTGTAGGGGATACCGTACTGGTACAGGTTGTTGCAAACCGAGATTTTGCCGCAGAAGGCATCGCGCCGGTTGGAGGTGGACAAATCGTTGATGTCGTCGGGAAAGGCATGGACCAAAACCGGCACGTTCAATTCAGACAGCCGGATAGCATCGGCCACGCCTTTCTCATCGCCAAAGTTGGGCAGCGTCACCAGGATGCCGTCAATTCTGTCTCGATTGGCCCGGAAAAGGTCGGCGCACTTTTGAGCGTCGGTCCAGGTTTCGATAGCACCCAGTTTGGTGGTGGCTTCATCGGGGATAACGGCCGCAATATCCCACCGTTGCAGAATGTTCAAAATCTCTTTGCGCCCTTCGACCACAAACTTATCGGGAAAGAAGGCGCGATTGCCTACAATGACGCCCAGGGTTGTTTTTTTCATGCTATACTCCTCTGAAAATAGACAGCTGGAGTACAAAGCTTACTTTGCTATGTCGCAAGGCAAGCCTTGCACTCCATTTTCATTATTATTGGTAGTGTGCCGCCAGGCTCGTGATGGCCCCTTTGTAAATAGACTGGGGACCGGGGACGGGAGACCGGTTACATGCCAAGTGAGCAGATACCCAGTCCTCATTCGTGTGGCGTGTTGCGTCTTGCGTGATGTAAAGCGGACGGAACACGCAAGACGCAACACGTTAATGGGTCACAGGTGTCGCTTTATCTTTCAACTTCTACTGTTTTGGCGCGAAGCGTTCGTAGTTATCGGCGTTGTCAGGGGTGATGAGCACCATGTCAATGGACTGCTTCTCCGGCTTGTCGGTGCTGCCGGTCTTGATGTACTGGTCGGCTTGCAGCACGGCCTGGGTCGCCATCTCGGCCACCGGTTGCAGCGAGGTTGCCTTCAACTCACCCGCCTTGATCGAGGCAATGGCATCATCGCTGCCATCAAAGCCGACCACAATCACCTCCGGCTTGCCGGCAGCGATGAGAGCCGCCTGCGCTCCCAACGCCATCGTGTCGTTGCCAGCAATCACGCCCTTGATGTCAGGATTGGCTTGCAGAATGCTCTCCATCACATCGAAGGCTTCGGTCTGGCTCCAGTTGGCGGTTTGCTGCGCCACCATCTCCATCCCAGGGATTTCATCCAGCACATCGTGATACCCTTGCGAACGGACGTGAGCATTGGTGTCGGTGTCCTTGCCGGTCAACTCGACATACTGCCCTTCCTCACCCATCAATTCGGCAAAGTACTCCGCCAGAATCGTCGCCCCCTGGTAGTTGTTGGACACAATCTGAGCCACCGCCACCCCTTCCTGGGTGATTTCTCGGTCTACCAGGAAGCTGGGAATACCCGCATCTTTGGCTTTCTGCACGGCGGCCACACTGGCATCGGCCCCGGCGTTGTCCAGAATAATGGCCTTCGCCCCACTGGCGATGGCTGTATCGAACAGTTCATCCTGCTTGTTGGCGTCGTCATCGTGGACGAGGGAGAGCGTCTCGTAGCCCAACTCCTCCGCTTTGGCGACGGCGATGTCGGCCATTGCTCCAAAGAACGGGTTCTCATGCGACGGCGTGATCACCACGATCAGGTTGGCAGACGGCTGGACCGCTTCTTCAGTAGCGGCGGCTTCCGTGGGGGCTGCTTCTTCAGTCGGAGCAGCGGCTTCTTCGGTTGGGGCAGGCGCTTCTTCGGTGGGAGCAGCAGCTTCTTCCGTCGGGGCGGCGGCCTCGGTGGGCGCGGCCTCTTCGGTCGGAGCCGCCGGCGGGGCAGCCTGACCACATCCGACCAATAACCAGACCAGCATAGTGGTCAGCAAAACTATTTTTAGCCAATTTTGGCTCTTCATAAATTCCTCCTTGTTATGCACACTTGGGTTTCAAAAATATTAAGGCGATTTTCATTATCACAATCTCTTTAAGTTTTTGGAGACTCACCTCCCTTCTGTGCTATAATAAAAACAGGCAGGCCAATAGAGCGACAAGCAGGGCGCAAGCTCTGCCTGGCCTCTATAACTGCTCTGGCTTATGGAGATACCGCGTCCCGCCAAGTTCGCCGGTATCTCCATTCTCTTTTCGAGTAAAGTTCTAGTTTTCCCCAGACTGCGCTTGGAAAACAGGTAGCAAAGTAGCAGAGTCGCAGTTTTTTGCTACTTTGCTACCCTGCTACCCTGTTGTCATTACGCCAACTGCTGTTGCTGCTGCAAAGCCACCCGTTCTTGCAAGCGCGCCTGTAATTGATCAATCACAACAGCCACCACAATGACCAGGCCCTTAATAACCTGCTGCCAAAACGAAGAGACGCCGACCATGACCAGCCCGGCGCTCAGCACCCCAATCACAAAAGCGCCGATAATCGTCCCGCCGATACTGCCTCGACCGCCCGACAGCGACGTACCGCCCAGCACCACCGCGGCAATGGCATTTAGTTCAAAAAACTCGCCGGTGGCCGGATGGGCCGCCACCAGCTTGGAGGCAATAATCAAACCGGTCATGGCCGCGCAAAAGCCGGAAATCATATAAACCACAATTTTTATCCAGTTAACCCGTACCCCCGACAAGCGCGCCGCTCGCTCGTTGCCGCCGATAGAGTAAACCTGCCGGCCAAAGGGCGTTTTGGCGGCGATAAAAGCCGCCACCAATACAAAACCGATCATAATCCAGATGGAGTAATCAATTTCCAGAAATTTACCGGCCCCTAGCTGCGGGAAGCCGGTGTTGCCCAGTTCCGGCCGTCCCACCAGATTCGGAAAAGTGTTGCCGTTGGAACGCAGCAGAGCGAAGCCGCGGGCAGCGTATAGCATGCCCAGGGTCGCAATAAAAGGGGCCACATTAAACCGGGTAATCACCAGCCCGTTGACCCCGCCAATCAACGCCCCTATAACCAGGCAGATGATAATAATCATCCAGACATTGAAATAGACAATCACCCCAAACGTGGGCAAAATTAGCCCCTCGTTGATCAACCCGCCGGCGAGCATGGCGGTCAAGCCGACTACAGAGCCTACCGACAGGTCAATGCCGCCGGTCAAGATCACGTAGGTCATCCCAATGGCTACAATGGCATTCACGGCCACTTGCTTGGCCATGATAATCATATTCTGGGTCGTCAGGAAGGTGTCGGACATAAAGGAAAAGACAATCATCACCAGGATGAGGGCAATAAAGGCCCGCCCTCGTAGTAAGAGTTGTAATATATCCAACCGGGTGATTTTTCTGGGGTTGGCCGAAAAAGCGGCTTCAGCTTGGCTCATGATTGCTCCTATTTTTTCTGGTAACTTCGTGCCCCACCGCCGAGGCGGCCACCAGGGCTTCTTCACTGGCCTCGCCGCTGTTAAATTCGGCAGTGATGCGTCCCTTGGACATCACCAGAATCCGGTCGGCCATAGCCAGGATCTCTTTTAATTCTGACGATACAAACAACACCCCCAACCCCTGCGCCGCCAGCCGGTTCATAATCTCAAAAATCTCAGATTTGGCGGCTACATCAATCCCACGGGTGGGTTCATCCAGCAGCAGCACTTTGGGTTCGGTCAGCAAACTTTTGGCCACCACCACCTTCTGCTGATTGCCGCCGCTCAGGGCGGTAATCAGTTGGGTTGGGCTGGCAACTTTAACAGCCAATTCTTTAATTAGGCGGGTCACGCTGGCCCATTCCTTTTTGGCCGAGATATAAAAGCCGGTCAGATACCGCTTTAGGCTGGCCAGTAGCATGTTATCCGCCACCGACATCGTTTGCACCAGCCCGTCGCGCTGGCGGTCTTCCGGAACCAGGGCAATGCCCAGTTTGATGTACTCGTTAACGTCAGTCGCTTTGACCGGCCGGCCTTCCAGCCAGATTTGGCCGGCGGTGCTCCGCCGTACCCCGGTCAGACACTCAAATAATTCCGACCGTCCGGCGCCCATCAGGCCGTAAATGCCCAAAATCTCACCCCGCCGCAAGGCAAACGACACATGATCCAAAGTGTAACCCCCGCCCAGGCGCGGCAAAGTTATATCTTCGACCCGCAGCAGTTCCTCGCCAATCTGATGCGGCCGTTTTTGAAACAGGGTAGCCGGATTACGGCCCACCATCTGCTCGATGATCCAGGGGATGTCAACCTCGGCAATGGGCATCTCGGCCATCAAATGGCCGTCGCGCAGCACGGTAATATAATCGCCAATTTGCAGCAGCTCATCCAGCTTGTGCGAAATATAGATGATGGAAACGCCATTGGCCGTAAGTTCACGAATCACCCGGAATAGAATTTCAACCTCGGCGTTGCTCAGGGCCGAGGTCGGCTCATCCATGATCAAAATGCGGACATCTTTAGCCAGGGCTTTGGCAATTTCCACAATCTGCTGCTGGCCCAGGCGCAGGTCGCCCACCAACATATTTGGATCCAGGGGATGTTCCAGCCGTTCCAGCAGGGCGCGGGTCTGCGCCTCCTGCGCCTTGCGGTCAATGACCATCCCCCCCTGGGTGATTTCATGGGCCATAAAGATATTCTCGACAATGCTCAGGTTGGGGAATAAATTCATCTCTTGATAGATGATGCCAATCCCATGTTTGCCGGCCTCGTGCGGAGAGCCGATTTCGATTTTCTGGCCGTTCAGCAGGAGTTGACCTTCGGTGGCTTTTTCAACACCGGCCAGAATCTTCATCAGGGTTGATTTGCCGGCCCCATTTTCACCCACCAGTACATTGACTTTGCCCTGGTAGACATTGAAGTTAACCCGGTTCAAGGCCACCGTGCCGGGGAAGACTTTGGTGATATTTTCCGCCCGCAAAACAACCGCTTGTTCAGCAGGCGGCGCGGCGGCCTGTTGAACCTCCACAGTGGAGAGTATCGTCATTCCGTTTACCCTCCCGTCTCAATTTGCACCGGGGTCACAAAAATTTCGCTAACATTAATGTCGCCGGTTTGATTGAAGGTTCTGATGGTAAAGACGCCGCTAAAAGAAACCGTTTGACCGGGCAAATCAGCCACCGCCAGATTGGCCAGCACTTCGTTTAGCACCCGTTTGTTCAATTCCCGCGAGACCTTGCCAAATTCGGTCTGCTCTTTAAAGTCGCCAAATTTGATAAAACCCACTGCGTCACGCACCGCCGTTTCGTCGCTGGGCAAACGCGGGCCAATAAAGACTTTAACCTTGATTGGGCCACTGTAATTTTCCAGGCTAATTTCCATCGTCCCGGTGCGCGACTCGCTGTCAACAGCCGTCACCGTGCCCCGGCCTTTGACCATAAAAACGTGCGCCTCGCCTTCTGTAGTCAAGCCAAACTCATCGGCCACCTGTTTTAAGGTAGCTTTCTTAGCCAGACCCTTGCCATCGGTTTGAATCGCACCCAGCACCGTTGACAGCTCGACCGCATTTTCGATGATGGTCGAGTAAACTTCGGGCCATTTGCCATCCACATAGGTTTGGGCGTCAAAAGCGCCGCCCTGGGCAATTCGGGTAGCTTCCGCAAAAGTCACCACCTTGGCCACCGCACAAGACGAAAGGGTTAGCGTCAAAAGGAGACAAATGGGTAGAATTATGATCCAGGAATGAGGGTAATTGAGAGGATAGAGATAGGGGGCGGGCTGCATCGCCTTAAATTTATGCTTCATTGCCTTTTCTCCTGCCATGTTACAATTTCATTAACTTATTGTTATCATGCTCAGGTCATTTCGAGACCGAAGGGCGACGCGAAGCGTCCCCAGGGCGCAAACGTAAAAGTAAGGTATCGGGGATTTCTCCCCGCTTCGCGGGTCGAAATGACATGGCTGAGCAGTTACACTTTGCTATTTAAGGTATTACACAACGGTCATAACCGCACGACAACTCTCTTGTTCTATAAGCTGAGTTGGTAATAAGACGCGAGAAGGAAGTGTAGCCGGTTCTTTGATCCGTTTGAGCAATAGCGAGACACAGACCCGGCCTAACTCCGTAATCGGTTGGGCAATGGTGGTCAGCAAGGGAATTGTTATCATGGCCTGCAGACTATAATCGAAGCCAATGATAGATATATCCTCAGGCACCTGGAGCTGGGCGCGACGGAGGGCTTGAATAGCGCCCGCTGCCATCAGGTCATTGGCGGTAAAGACAGCCGTCAGGTCCAGATTACGTTTCAACAACTCGCACATAGCTGCTTCGCCCCCGCTATATCGAAAATTAGAGGAGATCACCGCTTCCTCGTTAAGTTCTACGCCAGCCTCAGCCAAGGCGCGTCGAAAGCCAATGATCCGGTTGCCGGCGCTGTGCAGTGATTCAGGGGGCGGTGCGATGCAGCCAATCCGGCGATGTCCAAGCTGTACCAGATATTGTCCCGCTAAATATCCACCCTGCTCATTATCAACCAATACCTGGTCAATCGGCAGGTCATTCGCCACGCGGTCAATGGCCACCACAGGTAACCTGGCCTCAAGAATTTTCTCCAATGAGCTGGGATGATCTTGCCAGGGTGATAAAATTAAGCCATCTACTTGTTTAGCTACCAACACATCAATATAGGCTGCTTCTTTAGTTTCTGAATTATCAGAATTACACAGGATAACGTTATAGCCTTCGGCAAAGCCGGCATCTTCGATGGCCCGCGCTACGGCGGCAAAGAAAGGGTTTGAATTATCCGGCACCACCAGGCCAATCGTTGCGGTTTCCTGGCGTCGCAAACTGCGAGCAAGGATGTTGGGCTTATAACCCAGAGCCTCAATTGCCTCTAACACCCGCGCCCTCGTCTCTGTAGAAACAAACCTGGTGTTGTTAATCACATGGGATACGGTACTGGCAGATACTTTGGCATAAGCGGCAACATCGTGAATAGTCGGCATAAGGTAAAAGAATTGTCCCTGCTAGCAGAAAAACGATTGCGCAATCGTTTTTCTGCATTATAGGTTATATTCTTTTAATGTCAATTTCGAAAGTTCGTATTTTTACCCCGGATTTTTTGTCTCCTGACAGACGCAGCGATAGGCTATATTAATCAACCTCGGCTATCAAACGTTCTGCGGTGTACCGGTCGGTAATCAAGATGTTGATCCAGTGCCCCTTCAAAGCACCTTTGATGGCGGCAAATTTTCGTTCTCCCCCGGCAATCCCAACGGCTCGTTTAACTTTTTGCAACTGCTCCAGATTCATGCCAATAACTCGTTTGTCAAGTGGGGTGTGGACTGGTTTACCGGCCGCATCAAAGAAACGCAAACAGATGTCGCCCACTGCGTTAACTTGGCGCAGCATCTCTAACTCCTGCGGCGAAAAGATATTGCCGCTGCTGGCGAGTAATTTGGATGGTTCCACCGCCCCAATTCCCACCAGGGCCAAAGTCACTCGGTCAAATAAGCCCAGGGCTTTACCCACAAACTGATCTTCAAGTAATACCCGCATGCTGTTGGCAGAACCAACCACACCGGGCGCAGGCAGCGGCGTAACCCGCCCATGAATCAGGTCGGCCAGGCGCCCCGTCAACCGGGCTGCGTGGGCTTCGGCCGCCGGGTTACCGACCCCACCCAAAATTTGCACCACCTGGGCTTCGGTTTGGCGAGGCAGAGGGTGCATCGCATCAACCATAGCCAACAATGTTTCGCTCCACGAAGAGATGCCAACCACTTCGCCTTGCTTGAGTGTCGTCTCCAAATAATAAGCTGCCGCCGCGCCAATTTCCCGCCGGGTTGCTTCTTCGGTGTCGCCGCTGCAATCGGCCACAATGGCTTGCTGCAACTGATACTTGGTTTGTAGCTGGTCTTCCAGATGAGGATAGACGCCCGACGGCACACTGACGGTTGTGCGGACAATTTTCTCCTGCTGCGCCCGTTTGAGCAGGCGCGATACGGTTGACTGCGACAACGACAATTGATTGGCAATTTCAATTTGGCCCAGCCCCTGTTCATGATAGAGCCGGGCTACGGCAGTCATTAAGCGTAATTCATCCAGGCGAGACATAATTCCCTCCATAGCATAATTATCAAGACTGGACTAATTATGTCTCAGGATTGAAAATGGCGCGAGCAACGGCCTGCTGCCAGCCGTGATATAAAGCGGCTCGTTTTTCCGGGGCTAACTGTGGTTCAAATGAATCGTGCGGGCGGGGCAAAGCAGCAATTTCCACTTCCGACTGCCACCAGCCCACAGCCAAACCGGCCAGATAGGCCGCCCCCAAAGCCGATACGTCACCCGACAGATTCCGCTGCACCGGACAGCCCAGAATATCGGCCTGGAACTGCATAAGCAAATTGTTACGGCTGGCCCCGCCATCCACCAGCAGCTTTGTCAGGGCTACCCCTGCCTCGGCCTGCATGGCGTCAAAAACATCGCGCACCTGATAGGCAATCGACTCCAGGGTGGCGCGGGCCAGATGGGCCGGACTGCTGCCCCGCGTCAGGCCGGTGATGAGGCCGCGGGCTGTTTCATTCCAGTGGGGCGCACCCAAGCCCACAAAGGCCGGCACCAGATAGACTCCCCCGGTATCGGCAACTTCTGCGGCCAGTTTTTCAATCGGCTCCGCATCGTTCAGGCCGAGCAACTGGCCCAACCATTGCACCGCTGACCCGGTAACATAAATATTCCCTTCCAGGGCATACGTTGTTTTTTGAGGTTGTGCCGCCCAGGCGATAGTAGTAGACAAGCCGTGCTGAGAGATAACGGGCGCGGGCATGGGGGTCATCAGGGAAGAGCCGGTGCCATAAGTGGCCTTAATTGTGCCCGGCTCAAATCCGGCCTGGCCAAACAGCGCCGCATGCGAGTCGCCAATCAAGCTGGCGATGGGAATCCCGGCCGGGAGATTGCCTTTAGCCGCGCTCTCGCCATAGATAGCGCTCGAAGGATTGATTTCGGGCAGGGTGGCTGCGGGAATGGCAAACACATCGAGCAGTTCCGCATTCCACTGGCGGCGATGCAGGTCAAAGAGTTGAGTGCGGGAGGCATTGGTCATATCACAGGCGTGTACCCGCCCGCCGGTCAGATTGAACAGGACCCAACTATCTATGGTTCCCAGGCACAAATCGCCGGCTTCGGCCCGGCGGCGCGTATCGGGGGATTGGTCAAGCAGCCAGCGCATTTTGCTGGCCGAAAACATGGGATCAATGGTCAGGCCGGTGCGCTGGCGTACCAACGGCTCCAGCCCTTTAACGTAAAGCTCCTGGCACAAGGTCGCCCCGCGCTGGCACTGCCAGACGACGCAAGGCCCTACTGGCAGCCCGCTTTGCCGGTCCCACAGTACCACCGATTCGCGCTGATTGGTGATGGCGACAGCCGCCAACGGGGGATGATCTTGCAAACATTCGTCAATAACCGCCTGCACGCTCTGCCAGATGGCCAGGGGGTCTTGCTCTACCCAGGCCGGTTGAGGATAACTTACCTCTAGAGCTTGGGAAGCCCGGCGAATAACCCGGCCGGAGATGTTTACCAGGATGGCTTTGGTATTGGTTGTGCCCTGGTCAATCGCCAGGATATGTCGCTCGTTGATAGGCACGGTTATCCTCTTTGATAAAATTCACCCTCTTTGGTTTGGGTGTGAACAATTAATAATTTGATTTAGTTATCACCGGCTCGAAGCAAGCGCCGGGCGGTCTGGGCCAGCCCTTGCGGACTGATACCGTAATGCTCAAAAATCTCGCTTTGGCTGCCGGTAACGGTGTCCTCATCAGGAATCCCGACAATTTTGAAGGGCAGACAAATACCCTTTTGCATGAGTATTTCGGCGCAGGCGCTGCCCAGGCCGCCAAAAATACTATGTTCTTCCACCGTAATGATCGCTTTGGTTTCTGCCGCCGCCCGAAGTAACGTTTCCTCGTCGAGCGGCTTGACGGTGTGCATACTGATAACCCGGCAGGAGATACCTTCATCGGCCAAAAGTTGCGCGGCCATAAAGGCCGGGGCCACCGGCTCACCGGTGGCGATAAAGGTGACATCCGAACCGGAGGTCAAGGTAATGGCTTTGCCGATTTCAAATTGGGTATCAGGCCGGTGAAGTTGATACATCGGCTTTTTGCCAAAACGAATATAAAGAGGCCGGGGATGGGCCAGGGCGGCTTTGATGGCATCACGGGTTTCCAGGTTGTCGGCAGGAGCGACAATATCAATGTTGTTGATGGCTCGCAGCGCGGCGTAATCGTGCAAAGAATGGTGGGTGGTACCCAACGCGCCGTAACTTACCCCGGCGCTAATGCCAATCAGTTTAACCGGAAAATCGGAGTAGGCCACATCATTTTTGATTTGCTCCAGAGCGCGGGTAGTCAGGAAACAGGCCGGAGAAACGGCAAACACCGTCTTGCCGGCTGACGCCAACCCCGCCGCCACACCGACCACATTTTGTTCGGCAATGCCCACTTCGACAATCTGCTCCGGCAAAATCTGGCCAAAGGGGACCAACTTGCCAGAACCGCGTGAATCACTGGTGACTACCAATAAATCCCGGTTTTGCTGGCCCAGGGCCAGAAGCGTATCGCCGAATTCATCCAGGTTAGGTCGTTCCAGTTGCATTAAAGTACCTCGGCGGTTTGTAGCGTCGCGGCCTCAAGTAAACGGGCTTCAGCGGCGTCAAGTTCCTGCATGGCCTGGCTAAATTCCTGGTCGGTGGGTACTTTGTGATGCCACTTGACCGAGTTTTCCATAAAGCTCACCCCACAGCCTTTGATCGTGTGGGCCAAGATCAGGTTCGGCTTGTTTTTTTCAAAGGGGACATGCTCAAAAAGCTCGACCAGTTCCGCTACATTGTTACCGTCAACACTTCTGACGGCATAACCAAAGGCTTTGAACTTAGCCTCCAAGGGTTCCAGGGCGTTGACATCCTCGGTGGGGCCGGTGATTTGCAGCCCGTTGCGGTCAACAATCACCACCAGATTATCAAGTTTATAGTGGGCGGCTGTCATCGAGGCTTCCCAATTTGATCCTTCGGTCAATTCGCCATCGCCGACCAAAGCATAAACCTTGTAGTTGGAGCCACTCTTTTTACCGGCAATAGCGATACCCACCGCCACCGATAATCCATGCCCCAGCGCCCCAGTGTTGTGCTCGATACCATTGATTTTACGGGTGGGATGACCGACAAAATGGGATTGATAGCGATTAAGGGTATCAAGTTCGGCCTGGGGATAAAAACCTTTATCGGCCAGCACCGTGTAAAGCGCCTCAACGGAATGACCTTTACTCTGGATATACCTATCCCGGCCCGGATCGGAGAAATTTTGGGGGGAGACATTCAGAACACGATTGTAAAGCACGTTCAAAATATCAGTGCAAGATAGGCTGCCGCCCGTATGCCCTGCGCCTGAGTTCTTGATAATGGTTAAAATGGTCTTGCGATACTGGACCGATTTTAACTTTAACTCCTGGACCGTCATCGTCATAAATTGTACTCCCCGAGTGGGCAAAATTTGAGGGCCTACCTTATCAAAAGAATGAATATTTATTCAGTACAAATATTATATTCAAACCTAGTATATAATTGATTACACCTGTTGTCAACAAGTGAATATTTATTCTGTATAAACTAGATATGCTTTTCTCGAATATTTAAGGGAAGCCCAGGTTTATTTATGGACAGAGGGAGAATTTTTAAGGGATTAAAGCGCTGGTTCAGTTTTGAGGCCACCATTAGGCTGATAAATCGCCCCGAAATTGGTTTGGTAGCAGCCTTAACAATCGCTCGGCGACAGGATAGAATAAAGCGCTCAAGCCACGGGTTTTTTATAGGTTCGGTGAAAGATGGCACGCAGTCCCGCCTCTAGGGGGCGAGCCTTACCGGCGGTCAGCTGGGGGTGGTAGTCCGGAACCGGGTCATCTTGTCTTGTATTTTACATTCAGCTTGGCAATGAGAACCACAGGGAAAATCTTCAAAAGAAGCAGGCATGTTTTCTCCCCAGACAACTCATTAAAAAGAGTCCCCTTCCTCTTCATCCGCCTCAAACGTTACTGCCAGAATAGCCTCTGCTTCTTCAAATCTATCTTCCGGCACAAACACCCTGGCCGAACCCAATGGGCCGACTGTCAAGCCCAACACCACGCCCACCGCCTCCTGTTGCAGCACTGTCGGAATCCCTTCGCTCTCCAGCCGTCCGCGAATCACCACCGCTTCGCCGGGGCTGAGATTGGCCCGGATGATCACCCACTTGACCGGCTCATCGCCGCCGGGTGTGGTTTCAGCCGCACGGCCAAGCTGGCCTGGCCAGGGAAGCGTGTTTGCATTTGACTCGCTCATAAGCCTCTTGAAAAGGAGATTAGAGATTGGAGGTTGGCGATTGGAGATTAATAATCTCCAATCGCCAACCTCCAACCTCCCACTTCGTAAGATTATCAGTCAAAACCCAAAAATGGGCAATCAATCCCCCCTACTTTCTGTAAAATCTCCGGTCAGAAAATGAGCCGGCAAGTTTGTTCAAACCACTGCTCTATCCTATAATACCACACGCTCACAGGTAACAGGGTAGCAAAGTCGCAAGGTCACAGGGTCGCAGAACTAAAGGCTACCTGACACTTGACACTATAAAACCTGACACAATCTTCACAGGAGTTTTACCTTGGCTGTATCTATTCAAGTTATTCAAATTATTATCTCGGTTGCCATTATTGCACTGGTGCTGCTGCAAACCAAAGGTTCCGGCCTGGGCGGCATCTTTGGCGGCGATGGAGGGGTCTATCGCACCCGGCGCGGGATTGAAAAAACCTTGTTCCAGGCCACCATTGGCCTGACCGTGCTCTTTTTCGTCATCTCGCTGCTCTCGGTGGCGCTGGCCGTTTGAGCCAGACCGCGAGCAAATTTAACATCAATGCACAACAGAAATATCCTGTTGTGCATTTTAATTGGTTGAGGATGAATTATTGGGACGTCATATTCGTTGGCAAGCCATTCTAACCTTCACCGGCATTGCTATGACCATGGCCTTTATCGGCTTCCTGACCTTCTCCCGTACCAGTGTTACAGTGCCCGATGTCGGCGGCACCTACATCGAGGGTATCGCCGGGATGCCGCAGTTTATCAATCCCCTGCTGGCCCAATACAATCAAGTTGACCAGGATTTGACCGCCCTGATTTTTAACGGGCTGGTCCGTTTCAACAGCCAGGGCGAAATGGAACCGGACCTGGCCAAAAGCTGGACTGTCAGCGATGATGGGCTGGTTTATGTGTTCAAGCTGCGCTCCGACATCCGCTGGCAGGACAACCGGCCGTTCACCGCCGCCGATGTTGTTTTCACCGTTGGGCTGATGCAAGACCCCGACTTTCCTGGCGTGCCGTATCTGGGCAACTTGTGGCGCACCGTCACCGTCGAACAGTTGGACGATTACACCATCCGTTTCCGGCTGGTCGAGCCATTTCCGGCTTTTGCCGATTTTACCACCATCGGCATCCTGCCCCAACACCTGTTGGCAGACATGTCGGCCGGCGAACTGCTCAACCACCCCTTCAACCTCAAACCCGTTGGCACCGGCCCGTTCAAACTGGATGAAGTCAACACCGAATTTGCCCGCTTGTCGGTCAATCCGCTCTATGCCGGCTCCAAGCCGCGCTTAACCCAACTGGAACTGCGCTTTTACCCCAGCTACCAGGAAACTATTGCCGCTTACCAGGCCGGCGACGTGTTGGGCGTCAGCCTCATTCCGCCCCAGGCCATGCCCACGGTCGAGACTATCGAATCGCTCAATCTCTACACCGCCCGACTGTCGGGCTATGAAATTATTTACCTCAATTTGCAAGACCCGGCCAATGCGCCCTTCTTCCAGGAAGTAGAAATTCGGCAGGCGCTGATGTATGCCCTGGACCGGCAGACCATGATTGACCAGGCGCTCCACGGCCAGGGTCTGCTGGCAAGCGGTCCCATTCGCTCCTGGAGTTGGGCTTACAATCCAGACCAGCCGCTTATCCCCTTTGACCCCGGTAAGGCAGCCAGTCTGCTTGATGAGGCCGGCTGGCGCGACAGCGACGGCGATGGCCTGCGCGATAAAGAGGGTCGGCCCCTGGCCTTTAATCTCCTCACCAGCGACGACCCCGACCGGGTCAAAGTGGCCGAAACCGTCAGCCAGCAGTGGCGGCAGGCCGGCATTGGGGCCAGCGTCGAAGTGGTGGGGGCCGGTCTAGGCGACCGCCTAGCTAACCATCAGTTTCAAGCCGCTCTGGCCGAAGTACTGCTGACGGGTGAACCCGATCCCTATCCATTCTGGCATCAAACCCAGATTCAGGGTGGGCAAAATTACGCCGGTTGGAGCAATGACGAAGCTTCGATGCTGTTGGAGCAGGCCCGCACCGTCACCGACAAAGGCCGCCGCAACGACTTTTACTATCAATTTCAACGCATCTTTGCCGAAGAAATGCCTTCGCTGATCCTCTTTCATCCGGTTTACACCTACGGCGTCAGTCGCGATGTCCATGATGTGCAGCTTCTGCCCATGAACAATCCCAGCGATCGCTTCCGCACCATTACCCAGTGGTATCTGCTCACCCGCCGGGTGATCGAAAGTGAGGCTCCCTACCAGGGTCTTGAGCCGCCCAAATAATTTATGACCATGACGAGCTCTGCCAACCTGTCTAGTAGCGGAGAAGCCCTGCCTCTTTAAAGACTCCCCCCTCCATTTTCAAAAATTTGGGCTTGGGGGTAACATTAAAGCGTAAAGCGTAAAACTATCCTCTTTGCGTTTCACGCTCTTGCATACCACCTTGATTAACATAAAGGAGATACACTCATGAGTAAACTTGTCAATGTCGCCGTAACCGGCGCCGCCGGCCAAATTGGTTATGCTATGCTTTTCCGCCTGCTTTCCGGCGAGATTTTTGGGCATGATACACGGGTGGCCTTACGCCTGTTGGAAGTCACACCGGTTTTGAAAGCCCTGGAAGGGGTGGTGATGGAATTGGATGACTGCGCTTTCCCCCTGCTCGACAGTGTGACTATTACCGACGATGCCAATGTAGCCTTTGAAGGGGTCAATTGGGCCTTGCTGGTTGGCTCCAAGCCGCGCGGCAAGGGCATGGAACGCAGCGACCTGATCCGCGATAACGGCCCTATTTTTGTGGGCCAGGGCCGGGCGTTGGCCGCCCGCGCCGCCAGCGACCTGCGGGTGCTGGTGGTCGGCAACCCGGCCAATACCAACTGCCTGATTGCGGCCAACAACGCCGCCGGTGTCCCGGCCGAGCGTTTTGCCGCTATGACCCAACTCGACCACAACCGGGCTGTCATTCAACTGGCTAAAAAAGCCGGCGTGACCGTCAACGAGGTGAGCAACGTGACCATTTGGGGCAATCACAGCCCCAGCCAGTACCCCGACGCCGAAAACGCCAAAATCAACGGCCAACCCGTCTACGAGGTCATCACCGACCACGACTGGCTCAAAAATGATTTCGTAACTACCGTGCAAAAGCGCGGGGCGGCGGTCATCGAAGCGCGGGGCGCGTCTTCGGCGGCTTCAGCGGCCAATGCGGCCCTGAATCACGTCCAGAATATGGTCAAAAAGACGCCCGCCGGCCACTGGTTCTCCTGCGCTGTGCCCTCCGACGGCAGCTACGGCGTGGACGAGGGGCTGATCTTCTCCTTCCCCATCACCAGCGACGGCCAGGGCGGCTACAGCATCGTTCAGGGTTTGCCCATGAGCGATTGGGCCAAAGGCAAATTTGCCGCCACCCTGCAAGAACTGCGGGATGAGAAGGCGGTGGTAGCGGATTTGTTGAAGTAGATACGTGGAGCGTGTTGCGTCTTGCGTGAGGTAAAGCAGACGCAAGACGCAACCTGTTTCTTCTAAAGGCTTGGCTCAGAATACAACTATGCCTCAAACTCTCACCATCGGCTCACGGCGCTCGCTGCTGGCCCAAACCCAAGCCAACATAATCCGCGATATGCTGTTGGCCGCCTGGAATGAGCTGACGGTCGAGATTGTATTTATGGATACCCAAGGCGACCTCAACCGGCGTGACCCGCTGCCGGCCATCGGCGGCAAAGGGCTGTTCACCGCCGAGTTGGAGGCCGCTTTGCGTGAGGGCCGGATTGATTTGGCCGTGCATAGTCTCAAAGATTTGCCGGTCGAGGATAGTCCCGGCCTGACCGTCGCCGCCGTGTCCAAGCGGGCCGAAACCCTGGATATGCTGATTTCGCGCCAGGCAGCCCGGCTGGAAGATTTGCCGGAAGGGGCCGTTGTCGGCACCAGCAGTCTGCGCCGGGCCGCCCAAATTTTGGCCCTGCGCCCCGACCTCGTCATCAAAGATATTCGCGGTAACGTGGACACCCGTTTGCGCAAATTGGATGATTCCAGCTATGGCTACACGGCCATTTTGCTGGCCCAGGCAGGGCTGCATCGCCTGGGGCATACCGCTTTGGAACACGCTTACCCGATTCCCCACACCGTGATGCTGCCCGCTCCCGGTCAAGGGGCGCTGGCCGTACAGGCCCGCGCCGACGACCTCGACACCCGCCGTTATTTGCAGGCCCTGGAACACTCACCTACCCGCGCTGCCGTTACCGCCGAACGGACGTTTCTGGCCGGTTTGGGCGGCGGCTGTGCCTTACCGGTGGCAGCTCTGGGCACAGTTGCAGAAGGTCAATTAGAACTGGACGCGCTGGTTGCCCGGCCCGATGGTCGCCGCGTTATTCGGGTCAAGGGCCGCGCTCCGGTCGAATCAGCCCAGGATTTGGGCCGCCAACTGGCCGCCGAGGCCCTGGCTCAAGGCGCAAAAGAATTACTGCAATTATGAATTGTCAACGATTCGTAATCCACTCTTTTCGTTAGCAATTCACAATTGGCTATTCACAATTCACAATTAGAAACCAACAACCATGTCAAATCAAGACGACTCCACTCCTTTGGCCGGCCAGCGGGTGCTGGTCACCCGCCCGGCCCACCAATCGGCTGAGTTTATGGCTGCTCTCCGCACCCTGGGCGCTGAACCCATCGCCTTCCCCACCATCGAAATTGTACCCATCGCAGACACCGGCCCGCTGGATGAGGCCATCCAGAGGATCATTTCTCGCTCTTCTGAAGAACAGTACAACTGGCTGGTGTTGACCAGCACCAACGGCGTGGCTGCTTTTTGGGACCGGCTGGCGGCGGCTGGCCGCGACGCCCGCGCCTTGACCGGGATAAAAATTGTGGCGATTGGCCCGGCGACCAGCGCCGCCCTGCGCAAACGCAGCATCATCCCCGATCTGGTACCAGAAATTTACACCGCCGAAGGTATCCTGGCCGCTTTTGACGAGTGGGGGTCGGTGGCCGGGCAGCGGTTTTTACTGGCCCGCGCCGATATCGCTCGCCGTGCCTTGGCCAAAGGGCTGATAGACCGGGGGGCGCAGGTGGACGAAATTGCCTCATATCGCACCGTCCCTGTCTCTAGCGGCGACCCGCCTCCTGCCGCCGATATTGTCACCTTCACCAGTTCTTCGACCGTGCAAGGCTACGTCAACTGCCTGGGCGGACGCCCTCCGGCGGAAGTGTTGTCTCACAGCCGGGTGGTCTGCATCGGCCCAATCACCGCTACTACTGCCCAAGAATTGGGTGTGCCAGTCAGCGCGGTAGCGGAAGAGTATACTATCCCAGGACTGCTGGCGGCGTTGAAGAAAATGATGGGGGCATAATCCTTTTTCGTTCCCTTTATTGCTGCGATTTACCTCCCAGGGTCATAAATTGCGTCTTTTTACACTTCTGCTAAAATCGACACTACCTTTGCACTCTTTAAATAGAACGTAGATAAACGCTGATGCACGCTGATTTGCGCAGAAAAATTTGTAAAAAAATCAGCGAAAATCAGTTGAATCTGCGTCATCTGCGTTCAAATTTTGGCTGGTTATGAAAAGTGCAAACATAGTGAAACCGAGTCACTTTCAGTAGACAGTAGTCAGAAACCGGAGAAAGATTTTCTGGTTACTGACGACTGATGACTGACTACTTTCTTCTAGGAGTTCGGTATGCTCAACACCGACATCAACAAACCTAAAAATTGGTGGCAGCGGCTGGATGGTCCGCTAAAAGTGGGGCTGGTGTTCGCTGCGCTGGGGATTATACTGACGGTTATCGGCATCTTTCGTGACCCAACCACACCGGTCACGGCCTGGTCGCTAGGGGTAGGTAGCCTGATTTCCGGCGTCACCTGGGGCCTGGTAAGCTGGGCCATTGCCACCGCCGCCGTAGAAGTCGAAAACGACGTGAGCCAGGCTGAGACCGTTGCCAGCGCCAAAACGGATGAGCCGAAATAGCCTCATTCTGACCGGCTTAATTGGCTTGCTCGCCGCCCTGGTGCTCACGGCGCTTTGCTTTGCGGTGATGAGGTGGGACTGGATTCCGGTTCTTGTCACCGGTTCAATGTATAGCTGGGCCATTTTTCTGTTTCTGCTGGCCTTCTCTGTGTCGGAAATTCCGGTGATGATTATCGGCATGCGCCGGATTGCCGCCAGCGCCAACCCTAAAGCTAAATATCTGGTTCTGCTGCTCAACTGCGGATACGTGTTTTTTGGCGCGGTCTATGCTGTACCCTACATTTTATTGACCGGCGGGCTGATACTCGGCGGGCTGCTGGCGAGTTTGAGCCTGGTTCGCTTTATCTCTGCCCTCATCTATTTAAGCAAATGAACGAAACTTTTCAACTCCGCGATATTCAAGCCTTAATTATTGATATGGACGGTGTGCTGTGGTTGGACAACACCCCCTTACCCGGCCTTGTCCCCTTCTTTGACTTTTTGGATCGCCGCTCCATCCCTTTCATCCTGGCTACCAACAACGCCAGCAAAACCCCCGGCCAATATGTGGACAAACTGGCTCGCTTTGGTGTGACCATCAGCCCGGAACATGTTTTAACCTCGCCGCTGGCAACGGCCGCTTATCTCAAACACCACTACCCAGCGGGGACGCGGATTTTTGCGGTAGGCCAGGAAGGTATCCTGGAAGCCATGCAGCAGGCCGGTTTTGAGCTGGTCTATGATCTTAGCCAGCCGGCCGAGGTGGTGGTCGCCGGGGTAGATTTCACTCTGACCTATGACAAACTCAAGTATGCTGTCCTTCATATTCAACGAGGGGCGCGCTTTGTCGGCACCAATGGCGATGTGACCTTTCCCGCCGAAGAAGGTCCCTGGCCTGGCGCCGGCTCTATTCTGGCGGCGATTCAGGCAGCCACCGGCGTTAATCCTGTGATAATAGGCAAGCCGGAGCGGCTAATGTTTGACATTGCTGTGGAAAAAATGGGCCATGATCCGGCCCAGACCGCCATGCTCGGCGACCGGCTGGAAACGGATATCCTGGGTGGGCAGCGAGCCGGGGTTAAAACTATCCTGGTTACTACCGGCATTGATAATGAAGCCTCCAGCCAGCTTAAGCGCATCTATCCCAACGCTATTTTTAGCGGACTGGAGGCTCTCATTGCCGCCTGGAAGTAGAAGGTTAGTTAACCCACAAAGGTTACAAACTCATCCAGGGTCTTTTTGCGGATAACCGGCACCTGGGCATCCTCGGCAGGGTAACCTACCACCAGGATAAGAAAGGCCCGCTCATTGGGGGGACGCTGGAGGATTTCGCCCAAAAAATTCATGGGGCTGGGGGTGTGGGTCAACGAGACCAATCCGGCTTGATGGATGGCTGTGATCAAGATGCCGGTGGCAATGCCGACCGACTCTGAGACGTAATAATGCTTAATTTTGCGGCCATCCGCCGCCAGGCCGTAGTTCTGGGCAAAAATGACGATGAGATAAGGGGCCGTTTCCAAAAAGGGTTTGTGTTCGTCCGTACCCAGGGGGGCCAGCGCCTCCAGCCACTCCTCCGGGGCACGGTTATGGTAAAACTCATATTCTTCAATCTCTGCCGCCACCCAAATCTGCCGCTTGACCACCGGATCGCTAACCACTACAAAATGCCAGGGCTGGAAATTAGCCCCACTGGGTGCTGTACCTGCCGCCAACAAACAATGCTCGATAATCTCACGCGGCACAAGCCGGTTCGAAAAATCACGCACCGTCCGCCGCCGGCGCACATCGGCGTAAAAATCGGCAGCCCGTTGCTTCATAGTTTCAATGGGATATTCACGATATTGATCCAACGGCATCATTGTTTGGGTCACTGTAACCTCCAAATTTGAAACAATTGTCTGAATTTGTCTTTTATAGATGACTAGGGATAACGCTCAGTAATCTCCAATCTCTCTTTTTGGAAAATATGCTCAGTCTCTTCAATCCTAAACCCCTCTGTATCGCCCATCGCGGCGCGTCAAGCCTGGCTCCGGAAAATACATTGGCGGCGGCACGGAAGGCGCTGGAAATTGGGGCCGATCTGTGGGAGTTAGACGTTAGCGTAACCACCGACGGTGAGCTAGTAGTTCTGCATGACGACTCGTTGGTTCGGACTACCAATGCTCCACTCCTTTTTCCCGACCGCGCCCCCTGGCTCATTTCGACCTTCACCCTGGCCGAGGTGGGACAACTCGATGCCGGTTCCTGGTTTGTCGAAAGCGACCCTTTTGGCACGATTGCCGCCGGAACTGTCAGCCCGGCCGAACAAACCGCTCTACGCGGCGAATCCATCCCTACCCTGCGCGACGCACTGCTGCTGACCCGCGAGCACAACTGGCGGGTCAATATCGAAATTAAGGCGTTGACTCCACCCTTAACCGATTTCCCCGTTGTTGAGGCCGTTGTCCGCCTCATCGAAAGCCTGGAGCTGAGCGAGCAGGTACTACTTTCCTCGTTTGTCCACCCCTACATACAGCAGGCCAAAGCCCTGAATCCAGGCATCGCCGCGGCAGCGCTCTTGGACGAAGGCGAAGCCTGGCCTGCCGGCCTGCCCATTGACGCCTTTCACCCCCACCACACCGCCGTCGAGCCAGGTCGTACGCAAGCACTGCGCCAGGCCGGAATCGGGATCAATCCCTGGACGGTCAATGAGCCGGCCGAAATGGAACGTTTGATCGCCGCGGGGGTAACCGGCATCTTCACCGATTTTCCGCAAGTTTTAAGACAGGTGATAGACTAAATAGGCTGCCCTACCTCATCCAGTTTATCACACATTGACCAAAAAAACAATATAATCTGCCACAGCGCCTTTTGACTCGCTCGTTTTACCTATCCCGGCAAAGACGATATAATAATATGAAAGGTTAATCCTGGGAGAGCGGCAGGCCATGGCGCGAACAGTTCTGGTAATTGATGACGACGAAGCCCTACAGAAATGGGTGGGGTTCGAGTTGGGACGTGAAGGGTTTCAGGTCGTCACTGCTGCCACCGGCCCGGATGGACTCGCCACGGCTCAGGCCGAACCCAGGCCCGATATCATTCTGCTCGATGTAGATATGCCTGGCATGAACGGCCTTGATGTGGCCTCTACCTTGCAGCAAAACCCCGATACCACCGGCATTCCCATCATTTTTTTAACTGCCCGTGTTTCATTGAAAGACAAAATGGCCGGATTTCAGGCCGGGGGGGTGGATTACCTGACCAAACCGTTTGAGATGCCGGAGTTGATCGCCCGTGTTAAAGCAACCCTGCATCTGAGTGAAGTGCAGCGTGAGAAAGCCAGGCGCGACCTGGAAGCATACAAAAGCAACCTGGCCGAAAACATGAGCCACGAGTTGATGACGCCGGTCTCAAAAGTGTTGAACGGCGCAGATATCCTCGCTCGGTTGGCTTACAAAGAAAATATCACTCAATTCGACCCGGTGATTGAAATTATCCGCAACGGCGCTGGAGAACTGCGCTGGTTGATGGAGGATTTGCTGCTCATCAACCAAATTTCGGATAAAGCAGTCGGCCCTTTTCGCCAGAGCGTTGATCTACCTCAAACAGTCAGGGCCATGGTAGAGCAAACCCAAGCCAAGTACCGGCGCGACAACCTGACCTTTGAGCTGGACATGCCCACCACGGCTACGGTCAATATCCACCGCAAGCATCTCAACCATATTTTGCATCATCTATTGGATAACGCCGGCAAATTCAGCCCACCCGGCAGCCGGCCAAAAGTTACAGTGCGATCCATCGGACAGGCCGGCGCGGAAATCGAGATAAAAGATCAGGGTCAGGGCATCAAACCGGAACTCCAACAGCAGGTTTTTGACAAATTTTACCAGGTGGATATGTCTATGACCCGCGAGAGTGGCGGCCTGGGCCTGGGCCTGTACATTGCCCGTACCCTGGCCCGCCTTTATGACGGCGACGTGACCCTGACCAGCAAGCCCGGCCGCGGCGTCACCGTCCGCCTGACCATTCCCGATCAAGCGGCGGATTGGACGTGAGTGCTTAAAGCAACACTCCCATCATCTCCCACTGAACTAAGACCCCAACCAAGCCTAGTGCGGCTACCGTCAACAAGGTATAGTAGACTCGCCGCCAGACCGACCAGTAGCCTCTGACCCACAGCACCAGGGCCATAGCCACAATGGCCGCGGCCAACAGGAGCAGCAGCGGTGGAAGCACAAACAACGGCACGCCCGCTCTGGGGATACCTACCAGTAAAGTAGACAAATCGCTGGAAAAAAGCAGCCCCGCCAGGCCGACCAGAAACAGCAGACTCAAACTCCCCATCAGCACCACCAGGGTCAGGGCGCTCCAGGAAATAGCCACCGGCGGCTGATTTGTCGGCCGCCGCCCACGCATTTTGCGGATAAAATAGGCCAGCGGCCAAATCAGCCCCACCGAGAGCAGGACCCCCAAACTAAGCAGCAATACCGCTAACCCACCCCAGTTTTTTCCATTCAACAAATCCAGCACGTGGGCCGGGGCCGGAGTCATAACCACTTTTTCGGGCGTCGGAATGTCGAAAGTGGTTGGCTCGGCGGCAATACAACTGTCATTCGGGGCAACGGTTGGATTGTCCAGAAATTGCTGCACCAGACCACTGGCGCATTGGTTGAACAGAAACGCGCCGTGGCTGGTGTTGGGGAAAGTATAGGCGTAGCTCTGGCTGAGCGTCCTGGCTGCCGCCTCGGCAAAGGCAGCCGGGGTAATGGGGTCAAAACGGCCCGACAGCAGCAGCGCCGGAACATCGCTGACAACAGGTTCATTGGCCTGTGGTCCCAGTTTGGGAACCCGCCACAAATCACACACCTTGAAGAGACTCTCATTACTGTCGCGCATGAGCGTGGCTAATTCGGGCCGAATCCCTTCGACCGGCATCCGAGCCGGGTCGAAATTGGTCTCTTCGGCGCAAACAACCGTCTGGTACATGCCCACGCTGACCGTCGGCTGAAAAATCAGCAGAGGTAATAATCGGGAGAGCAAATCATAATCGCCGGCGCGAGTGTTGTAAACAATAGTGGGAAAGATAGGCAGTTGTGACGGGTCATACAAGGCGACAAAAAGAGCATTGATAAACAAATCACCGCTGACCAGAGCTTGATAGGTTTGGCCTGTTTCCGGGTCAGTCACCGAAACCGTTGCCGGATCTTCGTTAAGCCGGTCCATCACCTCAAAAATCACATTTTCCAGGTCGGGGTAAGCCGCGTTACATTCGGCGTCGTCCGCGCAAAGCTGGATGGCCTCCTGAAAAGCGCGGTTGGCAGAACGGGCGGTTTGATTTAAAAAGCTGCCCTGGGCCGGCACCACCGCATCCAAAACCACCGAGCGCAGAATTTCGGGGAAATCGCGCATGATGTGCAGCCCCAAGAGCGTACCGTAAGAAACCCCATAGAAATTGATTTGATCGTAGCCCAGGGCAGCCCGAACTGCGTTAACATCGGCGGCGTTTTCCAGGCTGTTGTAAGCGGCCAGATTGACCCCTTCACCGGTCAGCCGGTCGGCGCAGGCTTGATAAGCTTCCTGGCTCAACTTCTCTCCCTCTTCCTTGCTCAAATCAAGCGCCAGCGTCTCTCTGGTCAGCTTATCCAGCTCCGGGCAAAGCAGATTCGGTTTGGAGTAAAGTGTGCCGCGCTGGTCGAAGATAACAATATCACGCTCCTCCCGGATGGGGTGGTTGAGCATAAACAGCGGAAACAGTTCCAACGACGATCCGCCCGGCCCGCCCTGGGCCATAAACAACGGATCGGGCGCGGGGGCTTCGGCGGTACTGGGCAGAATCGCCACGGCCAGCCGGATAGTTGGCCCAGCGGGGTCGCGGTGCTGCTCCGGCACAGTCACGTAGCCGCATTTAAAACCCAGCGAACCCGGCGAGAGATACTGGGCAATGGGAAATTCAAACATACATTCCGTCGGCTCAAAAGCCGCCGTTGGCTGCCGCTGCTGGGGGGCGTCGGCCATGGCCGGCGCGATGAGAAGCAATGAAAGCAGGAGCAGCCAGAGGGGAAATAGGTTTAACTTCAACACAACTTGTCTCCTGGGAGGTTGCTGAGGGTTGTCAATAAAAAAACCCTTGAATTCAACACCAGATCCCTCTTTAATTAGCTCAAAAATTGGCTAAACCTATCCTCAAATTCTGTCTTTGTCAATTGTTCATTATAAAAGGGCATACCGTAGAGCTTGAACTCTTTACTTTCATACATTACCAGAATCTGGTATTCTCGTTCAATCTCTTTTAGAAAATCCTCTTTCCACTTGTCTTCTCTGAGCAGGTGCGCCCCTTTGGGTTCAATAAATAGTTGATACATAATTGATTTGCCGGAGGCTTTTTCAATCAAGAAAAGCGCAAAGTCCGGCTCGATAGCGCGACCATCGGAAAAGCGGTAGATTTGAAATAATCGTTCATTACGCAGCAAGTAGATGGTATCGTATCGCCTTTTTAGCTTTTCAATGGCGCTATAGATGAATTTGACAAAGTATTTTTCTTCTGCTGTGCCATAGTTTTCATCATAAACATACCAATCCTGCCCTTGTAAGTCCAGAATCAACTCTATATTTCTACTTTCCCGCATCCCCCACCCAAACTCTTTATCACCCGTGTCATCCAGCACAATATTCAAAGTTTTGTCTTTTAGGCAAAGTTGAATAGCTTCCGGCTTAAACTCTTTTGTGCCAATAAATTCGGCTGTGCCGGTTTGAATTTCGGCGCTTAAGCGGGTTAAAACGTGTAAGGTGGTATCCAGCTTATGAGCAGGTGATAGCCGGTTGATTTGCTCGGCTGGGCCGATGACCTCTATTTGAATTCGGCCCAGGAAATCAGCAGTTGTTATAAATTGAGTTATAGACTCAAGCTGAGGAAAATATTGCTTGAGATTATCGAAATGGTAAAAGGTTAATTTATTGAGGGCTTTGCGAATAAGATGCGGGCCAAAATCTAACAAATTGTAGGTTTGACTCATGGTGGCATTGCTGCTGCCATTCGAGGAGTCTTCAAATACGACGCTATCCTGAGCAAAGCCGGTACGCAGGCGGTAGGTGTGGCGGTCAGTAAATTGGATATCAGACAGGCCGGTGATGTTGGCCCGGTCATTGCGGATTCTTTTGTTGAGAAAGATCATTCCATTTTGCCAGAAATCCGACTGCTTGAAACTTTCTTTAATTTTGACCTGAATTTCTCTGGTTCTATCCGGCATAATGCCGGTTTCAACCAATGCCTGCCGCAATTCTTGAATGTAGCGCGGGTTGTGGGCGCTGTGGTAGTACAGTTCTTCCAGTACCCGTAGTTCATTGTCCAGGTCTTCATCAAACTTGCGTTTGTGGCGGGTTTGGTCTTTGTTGAGTTGAAACGGAAAATATCTGGCGCCCCGGCCAATCAATTGGGCTTCGGCAATCGTGGTAGGACCTGGTCGTCCCTGCTTGGCATCGCGGGTGTCATAGAGGCGAACAATATCAAATAAGTTCAGCACGTCCCAGCCTTCATTGAGCTTATCTACGGCAAAGACGACCCGAATTTGATTGTCGCGGTCTTCCAGCGAGTTGACCAATAACTGCTTTTCTTCGCTGTCGGATTTGGAATTGACCGATAAGCAATGGTCAGGGTTAAAGTCTGCTTTAAGTTCGGTGACAAGGTTTTCCAGCGAGATACCGCCGCTTGCAAAATAGTGGAAGGCGTGTTGAACACTGGGCGCGGCAGCTTTGGCTTTGATGGTTTGCAGCCGTTCAACCGTCAGTTCTCGAATGGCGGTGTGAAATTCAGCTTCAAACGTTTCAGACTCGGCAATGGTGCGAGATTTCATCAGCAAGACCGGTTTTATTTGGAGACGATGTTTTTCAGCCACTTTGCGCCGATACTGGCTGAGAACGACCGCCTGTAAAGCACGGTCAATCGGCTCCAAGTCGGCCTGCAAAACCTTAACCTCTTTGGAGTAACCGTCTTCCCGAAATTCTTTGAGGGAATATTGGTATAAAATTTTATTATCGTACTTGGTTTTGACGGCGGGGTGGCTCAATTCAACCGTAGCGGTAAATTCCAAAAGGAGGTTATCAACGTGCGTAGTAAAGATTTTGTTAACGGTAGCCTCCCAGGTTTTCTCCTCTTCCGCTTCAGTTTGAGTGAGGCTGCTTTTGGTCAGGGCGTTGATGTGGTGGGCCTCGTCTGAGATTAGCACAATACGCTTGTTGGCAAAGTCCTGGTAAGTGAGGGCGTTTTCGCGGGGGGTATTGAGACGGGTATGCAAGCCTTGAATGGTGGTAAACAAAATGGAGATATCATCCGGCCCGGCGATTTCAAAATTTTCAACTTCCCTGATTTGGACCTGTTTGGGACCAAACTTGATTGGTTCGGCAAAGAGATATTTGGATGATAGAGGGTTGAGAAAGTTATCACGGGTTTTTTCGATGATGTTGGTACTGTTGACAAAAAAGACGAAGTGACGATAACCACGCTCGTACAGATACAGGATGGCGGCGGCCATAATTACTGTTTTGCCGCTGCCGGTGGCCATGTGAAAGAGCAGTTGGGTGGGCCGGGCGCGGTCTTTAAAGTCGTTGATGTAGAAAAAAAAGCGAGCCAGAGCATTGATTTGATAGGGGCGCAGTTCAAAGGCTGGGTTGAGGTTTTGGGCAATGAAACCCGGCACATCTTGCTTGATAACGGTGTATTTTACCAGGGTATCAAATTCTTCTCTGAGTGAAGGCATAATTTACTCCAGCTCGTAAAATTGGCGGTTGAGGGTTTTATCTACCTCGCTGACCCCGTAAGTGACATCGTCCATCTCACTCAAATTCACGTAAAGCTGGTTTTTGTCCAGGGTTTCCAGCAAAAATTTCTTCTGATCATCAAGATTTAGGTCGGCAAAATCACCAGCATGTTGGTTGAATTGAGCCACATCCAGCCGGTAGCTCAAAAAGGCCTTCGCCTGCATCTCCTGCCAGATAGTTTGTAATTCTTCTTGGGTCGCGGCGGTTTCAATTTGGTCAATGTAGCGTTGGTTCCACTGCATCAGCTCACAGTAGACAAAACTGCCGCCGCCCTGCCAACCAACATCTTGGGAAATGCCGCCCCGGTCAAACTCTATTTCCTCAAACAACTTGCCTTCGGCCTTAACCCTGCGCCCGACGACTTTTTTAAGTCGTTCAATAGTGATCGTCTCGACATAATCCATTTGCTCTATACCGATATATTGTCTTCCCATTTTGTGGGCTACGGCGGCGGTAGTACCGGAGCCAAGATTAAAGTCAAGCACAATGTCATTTTCTACGGTTGTATATTCAATAATTCGTTGCAAAAGCAATTCATTTTTAGGATAGGCAAATACTTTTTCTCCGAAAAGGGCCACTATTTCATCAGTCCCCTTCTTATTTGTTGTGTTCTTTAAAAAATCATCCATTGCCTGATTTAGAAAGTCAGATGAAACATACGACTTATCAAAGTCTTCCCCCCTTTTTTTAATTTCTTCGGATTTAAATACCCGCATAGCTGGCTGTTTGATGTTCAAAAAATCATAATCTCCCGGAAACACAATTTTCTTTCTGCTCAAATATTCATCAACTGAATCTTTTGTAATTCCCCAACATCGGTTCGGATTTACAGGAAATTCTTCACCATTTCTTGGATTGATTAGGGTAAAATCTGAGTTCGGCCTTTCATAAATAGTTCTCTGAGTAGTCAAGTCTGTCAACCGCCATTCATCATCAGGAAAGTCATCAGACTTGTAATATTTTCTATCCACAGTTCTTTGGAAAAGCTCTGTAGTTCGTGAGGCCCTTTTTGTATAAGCTATCATCCAATCAAAATCTTGCGATAGTTTGTAGGGGACATCACTTTTACCACTTCGGGTTTTTCTCGGTATGGTAGCAATGAAATTGTCTCGGCCAAAAACTTCATCAGTCAATACTTTCAGATAATGAAGTTCTCTGTCGCCAATGTGAATAAATATTACCCCATTATCTTGCAATAACTCTCTTGCCGCTTCTAATCTATTTTTTATAAAAGTCAACCAGGTAGAGTGGTTAAAACGGTCATTGTAACCAAAGCTATCTTCACCATTATTATAGGGCGGATCAATATAAATCAGCTTGACCTTCCCGGCAAAACGTTTCTTGAGCGAGTGCAGGGCCAGCAGGTTATTGCCTTTAATAATCAGGTTGTCGGTGGGGGCAATCTCTGTTACGGTGTGTTCGCCCTCAATGTTGTAGCGTTTGAAGCCAGTCAGCACTTTGGGGTCAAAGAGGCGGTCAATCTCATCGGGGGCTAAAATCTCGTTCCAGAAAATCTCGTCTCGTTTAGCATCCTCTTGATCCTGTCCGCCCTGCAAAACGCAATCTTTGTAGGGCCAGGCCAGGACCACCTCGCGGCGTTCTTGTAAATAGTCGTCGCCAACAGCCAGGCCGATTTTGTTTTTAAAACTGGTATAAGAATCGGGTAAAAAGGCTTTGTTATTCACAAAGCGGATGAACATTTCTTGGTCAAAAACCAGTACCCCATCCACGTCTACAAAAAAATGCTCCTTCAGTCGAGGGTGAGACAACAGCAATTTCAGCAGGGGCTTATCCAGCTTAAGGGCAAACTCAACCACCTGGTTCTTGAGGATGTCGTCATCCACCATAAAACGGTCATCTTGGGCCAACAGGTCTTTTAGTTCGTTAAACAAATTATTCATTGTGTCACTCACAGAAATTTTGAAATAGCGCAATTAAAGAAAAAGGCTGTCTCATTTTACAATGGACGGCCCAATGAGACAACAATGAAATTAAGCGTAGTTGGGTAACGCTATTGAAGTTGAATTTTAACCCAAGCTCAAGTAAAATTATGTAAAGTTATATTCCAAAAACAGGTAGCCTACTGATGCCCATAAAACTATTTTTTACCCTGACTCTGCTCATCTGTCTGACCGCCTGCGGCAGTTCAGCCCGTTCTGAGGACATTGCCCCGGCTGCTCCCCCGACGGCGGTAGCTGTCGTTACGCCTCCGCCCGCCGAAACCGCTGCCCCTCCTTCTACTCCGGCAGCCACGCCCGAAGCGGCTGCGGCGGGTCCGGTGCTGGTCTTCACCTTGTCGGGTGGGATTGTCGGTTTTTGCGATGAATTGATTCTCGACACGGCGGGAGGCTACCTTTTGCGCCGCTCGTGCGCCGAGCCAGCGGAGTTGAGCGGTGTGCTGGCCCCGCCCGACCTGGCCCCGCTCCAGGGTTGGGTTCAAAATCTGGCCGGGTTTCAACTCAATTTTGAAGACAACCCCGGCGGGCCGGACAGCCTGGCCAGCGCCTTGACCTTTACCGGCCAGGGCAGCGCCCCCGCCGGCGAAGCCCAGCAGCGGGCTATCTTTGACTGGGCCAACAGTCTGCTGGTGCGCATCCGGCCCCAACCGGCCCCACCGCCCACCCCGGAGCCAATCGTGATCGGCCCGGAGGGACTTTGCCCCGACCTCGCTCGGCCGGCCGCGCTGGTGATAGATTTTGAGCGGTCCGGCGGGGTGGTGATGGTTGACCCAAACAGCGGCGCAAACTGCAACTTTCAGCTTAGCCAGCCGCCCTATGGCCGGGTTGCTACGGCAAAGGGCAACATCTATTATGCGGTCTATGAGCCGGAAGCCAAAACGGTCACCGTCTGGCAGCTTAGCCCTACGGGCGAGCAGACGCCGCTCCCTTTTACTGCGGTGGATATGGCCGAGTTTGGCCCGTATAACTTTACCGTCTCGGCTGATGGAGGTAAAATAGCTTGGTCGCGGGCAGTTATCTCGACGGAAGCAGACCCACCGCTGTATCGCAGCGATCTGTGGGTGGCCGGAATGGACGGCACCAATCAAATTGTTTTGCTTGAGGGGGTTGAACAGCCCCTCCGCTACGTCGAGCCAATCCGCTTTTCAGCCGACCAGAACACCCTGTATTATGCTGTGCAGCCCGACGGCCTGGGTGGGGCGATGTTCAGCTTTAGCGGGCGCTACAACAGCGTCTACAGCCTGCCGGTAAGCGGCGGCGAGCCGCACGCCATCTTTACCTGTCCCGAAGGCCAGGCCATTTGTATTGGCGATATTTCGGCTGATGGGCTGTTGGCCTACGTTCAGTCGGGTCAAGGGGTGACGGTGCTGGACAGCGACGGCCAAACCATGGCCGCCATTACCCCGCCGGCCACCGATTTTATCGGCTCGCCGGTTTTTGGGCCAAGTGGAAACCTGGCTTTTGTCTCAGCCAGGCTGGCCCAAGCCAATGAGCCAGAGCTGCCACGCCCCAATCCCGGCTTCATCAGCCTGGTGACGCCGCCCTACACCGGCGAAGTCAAAACCCTGGTCAGCGACAACAGCGTAACGATGGCCTGGGAATGGCTCGACGAGAACCGCCTGCTGTATGGGACCATGGACGAAGCCGCCAATCTGGGCACGGCTGTAGTGACCCTGGACGGCCAGACCCGCAGCCTGTCGCCCAATTTTGCCCTGGCAGTATTACGCTGATTAATTGTGAATGGTGAATTGTCAATCGTGAATTGTTAATGAGTCTCTGAGGCTGCCAATCCGTTCATAGTTCACAATTCATTATTCACAATTGACAATTTGAAAGAGGAATGATTTCTGTGCCATACACAACGCTTATTTCAACCGAGGAACTCAACCAACATCTGACCGACCCCCATTGGGTCATTGTGGACTGCCGCTTCTCGCTCGACGACACCGCACAGGGCCGGCGGGAGTATTGGCAAAGCCACATTCCCGGCGCGGTCTATGCTCATTTAGACGAAGACCTGAGCGGGCCGATCATCCCCGGCCAGACCGGCCGCCACCCGCTGCCGGATATTGAGACCACTACCCAGACTTTTTCAAAGTGGGGCATTGACGCTGCCGTGCAAGTGGTGGCTTACGACAGTAGCAATGGCTCGATAGCGGCGCGGTTGTGGGGCATGCTGCGCTGGCTGGGCCACGAGGCTGTAGCCGTGCTGGACGGCGGCTGGGCTTTGTGGCAAAGCCAGGGCCGGCCCAGTCGCAGCGGCCAAGAGACTCGCTCCCCCCGCTCATTTACGCCCCGGCCCCGGCCCGAACTGCTGGTGGATGGGGCTGAAGTGGAAGCCATTCGTACCGACCCGGCCTGGCGGCTGCTTGACTCGCGCAGCGGCGAGACATATCGCGGCGAAAAGGCGGGCTATGATCCGATTGCCGGCCATATTCCGGGGGCCGTTTCCGCGCCCCTGCTCGAAAATGTCGGCCCGGATGGCCGCTTTCTGCCAAAAGAGCAGTTGCGAGCCCGTTTTGAGAAATTAGTGGGTGATACACCCGCCGCGCAGACTGTTTTTTACTGCGGCTCCGGGGTTACGGCCAACCACAATGCCCTGGCCTTTGCTCATGCCGGCCTGGGCGAGGCCCGTGTCTACGTCGGCTCCTGGAGCGATTGGATTACCGATCCCAACCGGCCTGTTGCTACAGGTGAGAACAACATGATGCGTGATACGTGAGGATCACGTATCACGCATCACAGATTAAACTTGCTATCTCCGCTCAAACTGCCGCTTAATCATCCCCGCCAACGGTGAATCCGGCTCAAGGCCGCAGACGCTTTTCAGCACGGCTTCCAGGCCGGTGCGCTGGAGTTGATCTTGCAATTGCAGGGCGATGGGGTCTTCCGGCGGGTCGAAACGTAGGGCCGCCGCGATGCCTCGAACCAGGTTGACCGGCTGGACGCCCTGCTCCAGCGCCGTAAGCGCCGCCCCGATGAGCCGGTCGTTAGGGGCCAGCTTGCGGATAGGGTCGCGGCTCAGGCGAAAAATGGTATCCCCCAAGGCCCGGTTGTGAAACCGGGCTAAGGCATCCTCAAGATAAGGCGTAATGGCCCCCCGAGCCAGGCCATATTTTTGCTCCAACGCCTGCTGCGATTCCTGCATCGCCCCACGCACGGCAGCAGCAATGGCTGTATCCTGCAAGGCTTCATAGCCATATTCATAGCCCCGTTGATAGCCCAGGTAGCCCAACACCGCATGTCCGGCATTGTGCATATATAATTTCCGTTCGGTATAAAAAGCAAAGGGCGTGACCGGCTGCATGCCCACAATCGCCGGGGGCGGGCCGACAAAGCCGGCTGCGTCAACCGGCAGTTCTTTGTACGGTTCGACCACAATCAGGCTGGGATCTTGCGCTCGCAGTTCCGGCGGCAGGGGGGGCACCATACGCGCAATGACCGTGTCTACAAAACCAATGTGGCCGGCCAGGTAAGCGTGGTATTCCGGGGGGAGTTCATTCTCGACCATGCCTCGAAATAAGTGAGCGGCATGCTTGAGATTTTCACAGATGATAAGATTAAACGGTGCGGTGACGCCCTGCTCCGCCCGCCGCACAATCCCTGCCGCCACGACCGGCGCGACATGCTTGAGCGCCCCGGCCCCCACAGCCGTGGCCCCAATTTCGGCCCCGGCGATGACCCCGGCCACCGCCTCCCGGTCGCTCGCCGGCCAACCGCGCACCGGGCCAACCGTAACATCGGCGCTGGACTCATTGGTGACAAGGCGGATGGTGTAACGGCCTTGTTGATTAAAAGCGTCCAGGAGGGGTTGATCCACATCCACAAAGTTGACCTGATAGCCTGACTCGCTGAAAAGCTGGCCCAAAAAGCCCCGGCCAATATTGCCGGCGCCAAACATGACTGCTTGTTTCATTGATTGAATCCTAATTTACGATTTCAGATTTACGATTTACGATTGGATTTGCTAATCGTAAATCCAAAATCGTAAATCGTAAATTGGATCATTTTTTTCTGGCGCGTTTCGACCGCCAAAAGGCCGGAAAGCCCAGCAGCATCCAGACCAAGAAGCCCCAAATGCCCCACCAGCCCGCCGAAACGCCGGCCAGGATTAGCCCGTTACGCCAATCCAGCCCGCCCATGATAACAACCAGGTAGACCAGGCCGCCAAAAAAGCTCAGGGGGTAGAGCCAGCCCCAAAAACGGCGGGCCGGCCAATTTCGCAGCGGAGCGGGGGTGATCGTCCGCAGAAAACGTGTGCCGGCGTGGGTGGCCTGGAACCACCACAGCACCGGGCGCACCGTCCAGCCGCCGCGCTGCGCCACCCGGCTGATCTCTTTGGTCAGGGACTCGCCGGGCGGGCCGGCCCCGAAACCGGCGGCGCCTTGCAGCCGGGGCAGCCAGCCCTGCCAGCCCACAAAAAAGCTGGAGCCGCTGTCTACCTGATGCATGCGCAGTTCGTGGCGCTGCTCGTCGAGCAGAAAACGCAGCCGGGTGGAACTGGCCTCCCGCGAAATAGCGAAGCGGCTGCGCCGGGTATCTTCATACGACCACTCCATCTCCAAATCGCAATCTCGGCCCTCGACCAGCGGGTAGGGCAGGTCAGCCTCGTTCAAGGCCAGCAGCCGCTGCCGGAGTTCGCCGGCGGAAACGGGCCGGCGGTGGGCAGGCCGTTTGACCAGCAAACTGACGGTGAACTCCATCATAGCGTGGAGCATGACCAGCATCAGCGCCAGGTAAGGCACAAGCCACCAGCCGCTTTGTTCAATCAGAGGGATAGTTTGGGGCGCCATCATATTGCCCGATTAAACAGATAAATACCTGTTTCCAAAATTATTTTCAAGCGGAAGCAGGTTGTAAGGATGGCCCAATTCCTTCTAACACGACTTGGCGAAGCGTCTCCGAACCGCCAAAACGTTTGACCGCATCCAGAATTTCAAGCCCAACTAATTGGCCGTCGCCATCGTAATCGGCGGCGATACCCTCAGCTAAATATTGCGTGGTAACTGTATGAAGACAGCGGAGATAGATGCGTCAATCGAGAATTGATGGAGCAGCGCCAGGTGTTTCTTGATTTTCTGCAATTCTGTCTTATTCAGAGCGCCATAATAGAGTTCAGCTTGAGTGATAACACTAATAGCCAATTGACCCGGACCAATTTGCCGCAACTCTTGAGTAATATGGAGCGTGTTTTTATAAAACTCGATGAGAATATTGGTATCGCAAAGAATCATGAGCTTTGTCTCGGCCAGGCTCGCTGACGAATTGAGTTTAGGGTGATCTCACGCCCCTCCCATAAACCGGCCAGCGCAAAAAAATCCGACACCTCCCCTGTGGATGTTGAGACAGGTTCGATTTCTTCACTAGCGGTATTTACTGCCTCGACAAAATCTAAGGCCATCAGCAATTCGGATAGCATCTGAGCCTTTTCTTTATCTTTGACGTAAATTGATATCTTTTCCATCTAACCTCCACTTGCTTCGACAATTTTGATTTCTTCCTCGCCAAGATTATACAACCCATACACCAGCCGATCAATCGCCCGGTCAGTCATGGCAATCTGGCGTTGGTACATTTGTTTATCCGCCGGGTTGCCCGCCGCCGCCATCTTTTGATGCAGGGCCAGCATCTGCCCCACCAGCCGCACCAGCTCGTCGTGCTGATTGACCTCCGCCGGGTTGGCGAAGTCTATCGTGCGGATGGGGAAAGGGGTAAGGTAAGCCGTTTTCATCCGAAAATAGCCGCCCCGTAAGGCTGTGCCTGTTTCTTTCAAAAAAGAAGTTAAAATAGGGGAATTAAGAATACCGAGGATATAACGCAAATCTATTTTAACCCCCGGTTTTTTGACAATAGCATAAGCGGTATCGAGCAGCCACATCCCTTTTGTATCGAGAGAACAGGTACCGCGATTTGCCACATCCGGAAGGAGTATCTTCTCTGGCACTTCAAACCGATGTAGATTTTGAGGCCGGCCATATTGATACCAACCCTCACCTTTAAATCGTCCATCTTCTCGTTGATCCAAACGGGGTTTGCACTTTTTTAGATAGTCCAGAGTTTTGGGCGCTTTGACTTTGAAGGTTTTTTCGGGGACAAGCTTACCGCCGGTTTCGGTAAGATCATAGGGAACAATTAGCAACAAATCGCCCGAAATTTCGTACCGGCTAATACTGCGCCCCCGCAAAGCAGGCTTGAGAAATATGGGTTCCAGTAAAAAATTATCTTCTAACTCCGGCGAATAAACTTTAACTAAATCTCCCTCCCGGCCTCGGTTTTCCAAAAGATAAACTTTGTCAGCATTGGTACCAGTCCCCTTGAATATGTCCGCTATAGAACCAAGCCCCGGCCACTTTTTGAATTTGGCTATCAGGTCAGAGGTAAATTCCCAGGGGGAGGCGCTTAGCTCCTGGGTCTTGATAGTTGAAATTGACCACAACTCAGGCCCTTCTTCCGGCAGGGAGCATTTTTGTTTAGCCTTATCTACCGGGCCGCGATAACGAGCAATCTGGGCTGTTTCCTGTCCAGATTTATCCAGAAAAAGCAGGCAAGTGTATGTGGTTGCCGTTGGAAAGATTTGGAACGCCTCGAAATGAATGAGTTTTTGCAGAAATTTACCGGCTGACAAAATCTCTCTGAGACTCTCGCCTACCTGAGAATTTAAGAATTTATTGGGTAAAATATAGCCCAGTCGCCCTCCTGCTTTGAGTAAATTCAAACCTTTCTCCACAAAAATCAGGTAAATATCCCATTCTCGAAACGATGCAGTTTTGTACTTTGAGCGATAGTAATCCCATTCTTCAGGATTACTTTCTTTGAGATTGATACTTCGGATGTAAGGCGGGTTGCCGATAATGGCATCAAAACCTCCGGCCTTCATCGCTTCGGGGAACTCGGCGGCCCAATCAAAGGCATTGACCCGGCGCAGCAGGGCCTCATCGGGAAACATGGCGGTCTGGCCGCTGGCAAAAAATTGGTCGTCAATCAGGCTGTTGCCGCATTTGATGTTGCGGCTTAGTTCGGGCAGCACCCGCTCCTGGAACAGGCTCATCTGCAAGGTCTGGTCGGTTTCGCCTTCCAGGGCCTTGAGCAGTAAGTTCAGTTGGGTGACGTTAACGGCCTGGCGGTCAATATCCACCCCAAAGATGTTGTTGAGCAAAATGCGCTTCTTTTCGGCAATGGTCAAGCGCCACTCGCCGGAAATCCCCGGCTCCTCCCCCGCAGCGGGAGAGGGGTTGGAACGCGGTATCCAAACGACTGCTTTTTTGTGCTTCTCGGGCCCGTTGGCCTGATACCAGGTCAGGTGGTAGTCGAGCAGGAATTGATAGGCTCCAATCAAAAATGAGCCGGAACCACAGGCTGGGTCGAGGATACGGAGTTGGCTGATCTGGCTGGGCGTTTTCCCTGCCAGCAGTGGGCCGATGGTCTGCTTAACAATCGCCTCGACAATGTAGGTGGGCGTGTAAAAGACGCCGCCGGCCTTTTTGACTTCCGGCTTTTCTTCCACTTTGGCCCGGTGGCCGGCGGTCAGGCGGATAACTTTGCCCAGGAACTGCTCGTACACATTGCCCAGGATGTCTACGCCCATAACACTGAACTCGTAGGGGCTTTTGGGCGGGTACAGGCCGGTGATGATCTGCTTGAGGGGGGCGTCGTCAAGCTGCATGGCCGGGGTCAGGCTGTCGCCGCCGGTAGGGTTGAAGTTGAACAGTCCGGCATTGTATTTGGCGTCGGCCTGGCGGTACAACGCCACCAGGCGCGGATAAATGCCGGGCCGGTCGGCCAGATGGAGCAACTGCTCGTAAGGTTCAATTTTGCGGTCTTCGGCCATGCGTAAAAAGATAATCCGGTCAATGGTGCGCTGCACCGCAAAATTCAAATCGTACACCGAAAAGGCGGGGTTGCGCAGGGCAATAGTTTTGGCCAGGCTGTCGCGCCAGCCCTCGATCTCTTTCAAAAATTCGGCGTCTACCGGGGTCAGGCCGCGCTTGAGACCCGCTTCGACAATAAATTGATCCAGGCTGCCGGCCTGCACCGCCTCTTTGCTGAACAGATCGTAAATTTCGTCAAAGCGGTCGGCGTATTCCAGGCAGGTAAAGTAGGCAATCCGGGCCACCGTTGTTTTATCCTGGGGGTAGGGCCGCACCCGGCAGTCGTACACGGCCAGCTCTTCAAAATCGGTCAGGGCCGACAGAGGCAGGCCGGCGTTCCAGCCGTACAGCCGCACCTGGTAGGCCGGGGAGAGGTCGGCGGCCAGGTTGACCGCCGGTTTCTTGGCTTCCAAAAAAAATTTGCGCTCCACCCGGCCGTTGGGCAGGCGAAAGGAGTAATCGGGCGCTTTTTTGCGGCCCTTGATATCCAACCTGTCTTCGTGGATAACCTCGCGCAAGTTTTCGGGCAGGCCCCGGCGGTTGGTCATGTCCCAGCCCAGCGCTTCAAAAAAAGGGTTGATAAAATCAATCCGGGTCAGGGTTTCGTTGTAGCTGGCCCGGTGATAATCGGCCAAGTTATTTTGAAACTTGATTACCAGGGCAGTAATGGTCTCTTTGGCTTGGCTCTTGGACATAGGTAACTCCGCTGGGGGATGAGTACGATTATAACATAAGATCAGGCAGGATTCAATGAAGATAGTTGACCTGGCAAAATTGATTTGACATCCCTATAGCCTAATGCTACAATCGCCCCAATTAGCCCGCGCCCCCCTCACCTTCGACGCTGTTATGCAAGCACCCCGCCATTTCCTTTATTTGCCCAACCTACAAAATGTAGATGGATGTTACCAGTTAGGAGCCATCCAGAAATAACTTATGCCAGGAGATTGGAGATTGGAGATTAAAGATTAAAATAATCTCCAATCTCTAATCTCCAATCTCTATTAAAAAGAAATTATGGGAACAATTGTTTACTTGAACGGTCAATTTGTTTCAAAAGAAGAAGCCAGGGTTTCCATTTTTGACCACGGCTACCTGCTAGGGGATGGAATTTTTGAAACCCTGCGCGCTTATGGCGGGGTTATATTCAAACTCGAAGAACACCTGCAACGCTTATTTAACTCGGCCAAATATATGATGTTAACTATCCCTGTGTCAAAGGCCGAGCTAACAGATTTGGCCTACCAGACTCTAGCGAAAAGTTCGCTCCAGGATGCTTATCTGAGGATTACCGTATCGCGGGGGGTGGGTGAAAGAGGCATTAATCCCGATTTTTGTAAAGAGCCAACGCTGTCAATCATTGTTAAAGAAGTACCTGAATATCCCCCTGAAAGTTATGCCGTAGGAATCGAGGCTATGATTGTCGGCGTGAGAAAAATGAGCCACGAGTCATTGAGTCCGCAGATTAAAAGTTGTAATTATCAAAACAATATTTTAGCCAAGATTGAACTGAACCAACGCGGGCTGTTGGAAGGGTTTTTGTTAAACCATGAAGGCTACCTGGCCGAAGGGACTGTCAGCAATGTCTTTATCGTCAAGAATGGAAATATCTTGACGCCTTCGCCCGCGTGTGGCTGCCTGGAAGGAATCACCCGCCAGACGGTGATAGAGTTGGCCCAAAAAGAGTTACAGCTTGGCGTTCAAGAAACTCAGTTAACCCGGTATGATCTGTATACCGCGGATGAATGTTTTATTACCAACACCATCATGGAGCTGATGCCGGTGGTCAACATTGATGGCCGGGTGGTTGGCAACGGTCAACCGGGCGCGCTGACCCGCCAGCTTCACGCTTTGTTTCAAGCCCTCGCCCGCTCGGAGAGGTGAGGGGATGGACGCTTTGAAATGCGCTCATATTTTTCAAGAAATCAACTCGCCGCTCAGCTTGATTGATTACTTTAAAATTTTCGAGAACGACGCCTACAGTTTTCTCCTGGACAGCGGTATGGATGAAAAAAAGTTGGGTAGATTCTCATTTATAGGGGGAAACCCATTTTTAGTCTTTAAGTCAAAAGGCAATCGAATCAGTATTGAGCACAATGGAGACGTGACCCGGATTACAGGCAATCCATTTACCGAATTAAAGCAGGTGATGTCTCGCTATAAAATCGAGCCATCCGCTTACCACGAGACGCCTATTCCCTTTCTGGGCGGCGCAGTCGGCTACTTCGGCTACGAACTTTGTTATTTTATCGAAAAGCTGCCCTGCCGCGGGGTAGATGATTTAGGGCTGCCCGATTGTTATTTCATGCTGGTGGATACTATCATCATTTACGACCACCTGCTCAAAAAACTCTACATATCCGCCATTGGCTTTGACAGCGACCTCCATACGGCCAGAGAAAAAGCCCAACAAGCTTATAAAAATATCAGGGCCAGGATGAAGCAGTTAGAAAAGGAAAACTGGTCTTATGCAGACCTTGCCGACAAGGGCGATAAAGAAAACGAAGCACTGGAAATTCGGTCTATGTTCAGCGCAGCAGAATACCAGGCGGTGGTCAACAGGGCCAAAGAGCACATCTTTGCCGGCGACATCTTTGAAGTTTGTCCAACCCATCGCCTGGAAACCGATTTCGCCGGCGAGCCTTTTGAATTGTACCGCGAACTCCGGCGGATTAATCCGGCCCCGTTTGCCAGTTTTCTCAATTTTCCCGAAGTCAAAGTTGTTTCGGCCACCCCCGAAAGGTTCCTCCGCCTCGGTCATGATGGCTGGGCCGAGAGCAGACCCATCAAGGGGACTCGCCCCAGAGGCAAAAACGAACGGGAAGATGAAAGGCTTTGTCAAGAACTTTCGACGAGTATCAAAGACCGGGCCGAAAACATGATGATTGTTGACCTGGTCAGAAATGATTTGGGGCGGGTGTGTCAATTTGGCACAGTTCAGGTAGCCGAGTTAATGATTATCGAAAAATACGCCACCGTTTTTCAAATGGTTTCGACCATCATCGGCAAATTAGAGCCGGGGCGCGATGGCTTCGACTTAATCCAGGCTTGCTTTCCGGGCGGCTCTATGACCGGAGCGCCAAAAATAGAAGCCATGTCCATCATTGACGCCTTAGAGCCGGTCAAACGAGGCATTTACTCCGGTTCCATCGGCTATCTCGATTTTTCAGGCAGCATGGACCTCAATATTGTGATCAGGACGATTTTGTTGAAGGATGGCAAAGCCTATTTTCAAGTTGGCGGCGCAGTCGTGGCCGATTCAGACCCCCAGGATGAATACTTGGAAACATTGGCTAAAGCCAAGGCGCTCATTCGGGCACTAAGGAATTGTGGTTCTCCTGACTTTAGCAGGCAATAGAACTCGCCAAGTCGCAAAGTCGCAAAGAATTTTATAAAAACTTGGCGTCTTTGCGTCTTGGCGTGAGAAAATCGTGTCGAACCCGGTAAAGCCGGGATTGTCAAGCGGTGAATAGATGAAGGTGGTTATTCTCGATAATTATGACTCTTTTACCTATAATCTCTATCAGTTTATTGGCGAGATTCATGGAAGAGCTTTAGTCGTCCGTAACGATGAAAAAACGTTTGAAGAATTCAAGGCCCTTGCGCCGGACCGCATCATCATCTCGCCGGGGCCGGGGAACCCTGAGAATCCGGCTTACTTTGGAATTTGCAAACGGGTTATTTTAGAGATGGGACCCACCACGCCCATCTTGGGCGTCTGTTTAGGCCACCAGGGGATTATTCATGCCTTTGGCGGGCGAGTCATCAGAGCGCCCCAGGTGATGCACGGCAAGCCAAGCCTTGTTTATCATAACGGCCGGGGAATTTTTAAGGGCGTCAGCCATGCCTTCGAAGGCATGCGCTATCACTCCCTCATCGGCGAGCGAGAAACCTTACCGGCCTGTCTGGAGATAACGGCGACCACCCAGGATGGAATTATCATGGGCGTCCAACACAAAACCTATCCCATTTACGGCATTCAGGTGCATCCGGAGTCCATCGGCACGCCGGTGGGTAAACAGATCCTAAAGAATTTTTTAGAACAGGGGGTAAGATGCACGTAGGGGTCGGACTACCCAACACCACCCCCGGCGCAGACCGGGAACTTATCATTAATTGGGCCAGGCAGGCCGATGAAGGACCGTTCTCTAGCCTGAGTGTGCTCGACCGGCTGGTGTACGACAGCTACGAACCGCTAACCGTGCTGGCGGCGGCGGCTGTTATCACCCAGCGGATTCGCCTGGCAACGACCATTGTTATCAGCCCGCTGCGGAATACAGCCCTGCTGGCCAAGGAGGCCGCCACCGTTGATGTCCTCTCCGGCGGGCGGCTGACCCTCGGCCTGGCGGTTGGGGCGCGGCGCGATGATTATGACGCCGCCGGGGTCGAGTACGCCAGCCGGGGCAAACGCCTGACCGAGCAGCTCGAAGCACTGCGGACGCACTGGGAAGACGAAGCCTTTGGCCCCCGGCCCAGCCAGCCCAACGGCCCCGAACTGCTCATCGGCGGCGGCAGCGACCACACCTTTGCCCGCATGGTCCGCTACGCCGATGGCTACGTTCACGGCGGCGGCCCGCCCAAAACCTTCGCCCGCGCCGCCGAAAAGGCCCGCTCGGCCTGGCTCGACGCCGGGCGGCCCGGCCAGCCCCGCCTGTGGGCCATGGGCTATTTTGCCCTCGGTGGGGACGCCGCAGAAACCGGGCAAGCTTACCTGCGCGATTACTACGCCTTCACCGGCCCCTTTGCCGAAAAAATCGCCGCCGGGCTGTTGACCACCCCCCAGGCCATCGCCCAATTCATACGCGGCTACGCCGACGCCGGCTGCGATGAACTGGTTCTCTTTCCCACCGTGCCGGCGTTGGAGCAGTTGCAGCGGTTAGCGAAAGTAATTGGACATTGAATGAATGGCGAATGAGCGAATGGCGAATGACATCTGCTGTTCGCTCATTCGCCATTCGCCTATTCGCCATTCAAGGAAGCACAATGAACGTCCTCATCCTCGGCGGCGGTCCCGCCGGTTTGTATTTTGGCTTACTCCTCAAAAAAGCAGACCCCGCCCACAACATTACCGTTATCGAACGCAACCCGGCCGGGGCGACCTACGGCTGGGGCGTGGTCTTTTCCGGCCAGACGCTGACCTCGTTTCGAGAGGCAGACCCCAAAACCTACCGGCAGATTACCGACACCTTTGTTTTGTGGGAAACGATTGATGTTTACTACCGTGACGAAACTATCCGCATCGGCGGCAACGTGTTTGCCGGGCTGTCGCGCCGGGTGCTGCTGAACATTTTGCAGGAGCGCTGCCGCGAGCTAGGGGTCAGGCTAATTTTCGAGGCCGACATCACCGACCTGGCCCAGTTGCCGGGCGTTGCCGGCGCGGACGATTTCGATTTGGTGGTGGCGGCGGACGGGGTCAACAGCCTGACCCGCAAAACCTACGCCCACATCTTCAAACCCGACCTCGATATCGGCAAGTCGAAATTTATCTGGTTTGGCACGACTAAAATCTTCGACGCCTTTACCTTTATTTTCAGGGAAAACGAGCACGGCCTGTTTCAGGTCCATGCTTATCCCTTCGACGGGACCACCGGTACCTTTATTGTCGAGTGCGCAGAGGAGGTCTGGCGGCGGGCGGGTCTGGATCAGGCCGGCGAGGCCGACAGCATTGCCTACTGCGAGAAACTGTTTGCCCCGGAGTTGAGTGGAGCGCGCCTGCTGTCGAACCGTTCGCTGTGGGTCAACTTTGTCACCGTCAAAAATAAAACCTGGCGGCATGGCCACATCGTCCTGCTTGGCGACGCGGCCCACACCGCCCACTTTTCGATTGGCTCCGGGACCAAGCTGGCTATGGAAGACGCCATCGCCCTGGCCAACATGTTTGAGCAGCACCGCGAGGTGACGGTCGCCCTGAACGAATATGAGTTGGAGCGCCGGCCCCGCGTGGAAGCATTGCAGGCCGCCGCCTTGGAGAGCCAGGCCTATTTTGAAACCATCCGCCGCACCCTGGATTTGGAGCCGCTGCAATTTACCTTCCATCTCATGAGCCGGAGCGGGCGGCTGGGTTATAACAACTTGCGCCAGCGCGACCCCCATTTTTCAGAAGCGGTTGACCGCTGGTTTGCTTCCCCCCCCTCAACTCCCCCCCCTTTGAGGGGGGGGAAGGGGGGGGTAGACTGATCGCGCCGCCCCCCCTGTTCAATCCTTACAAATTACGCGAACTAACTCTGGTCAACCGGCTGGTCTTGACCCCCGCGCCCGACTACTCGGCCAACGATGGGCTGCCCAACGAGACGCACGCAGCTCAACTTGACCGCCTGGCTCTGGGCGGCGCGGGATTGGTGCTGACCGAACCGGCGGCGGCGTCTCCTACAGGCCGGATTACGCCCGGCGACGTGGGCATGTACCGGCCTGAGCATGTCGCCGCCTGGAAGCGCATCACCGATTTTATCCACGCCAACTCGACCGCCAAGGTGGGCTTGCCGCTCAACCATGCCGGGCGCAGAGGCTCTACCCGGCCCCGCAGCCAGGGACTTGACCGGCCGCTGCGGGCCGGCAACTGGCCGCTGTTGGCGGCGTCGGCGCTGCCTTATACACGATACAGCCAAATTCCCAAAGCGATGGATCATGCCGATATGGAGCAGGTCTGCCACGATTTTGCGCAGGCGGCGCGTATGGCCGGCGAAGCCGGTTTTGACCTGCTCCAGCTCCACTTCGGCCACGGTTATCTGCTGGCCGGCTTTCTCTCCCCGCTGACTAACCAGCGCGATGACGAGTATGGCGGCTCGCTGGAAAACCGGCTGCGTTTTCCGCTGGAACTGTTCGCTGCCGTGCGAGCCGTCTGGCCGGAGGACAAACCGCTGGCGGTCGCTTTGAACGTGACCGATTTTGTGGCAGGCGGCTTTGACCAGGACGAGGCGGTAACTGTGGCCCAAACACTGCGGGCGCATGGCTGCGATTTGATTGAAATCCTGGCCGGCCAGACCACCCCGGAGTCCAATCCGCCTTACCAGCCCGGTTTTTTGACTCCCCTGAGCGACTGGGTTCGCAGCAAGGCCGGAATTGCCACGATGGTCGGCGGCAATCTCACCCTCACCGACGAAGTCAACACCATTCTGGCTGCGGGCCGGGCCGATTTGTGTGTGATGCATCCTCTGGCGCTGGATGATTAAGCATATTTTTCACCCCGACAATTCGTGTCTGCCGATTTTTAGGTATAATTTTAATAAAGTTGTAATGTAACATCTCAGGGAACCCGACCCGCTATCACCGGGTTCCGCCACTGCCTCCGATAGCGCGTCAATGGCTTTAAAACCAGATGAAGTTTTTAGCTTCAGAAAGGAGCAACCGGTCCCACTCAACCTTAGTGGTTAAGCCTTAGCCGTCATCCAATCAAACCCTACTCATAGATATCACATTCAGCCTCAGCCTTTTCTAAGAGGCTGTCTGAAAAGCTGGAGTGCAAGGCTTGCCTTGCCCGGCAAACCAAGGTTTGCACTCCTATCTCAGGCACTTTTTAGACAGTTTCTAAAAATCAGTATCGGTATTTCAGGAGGACCCTATGAAACAGAAACAGAATATTGGGATTGCAGTGGCCTTGATTGTCATTATCATCTTGCTGGTTTTGTTTTACGCCAACGCTTGCAGCAGTGCACCCCCCGCTCCGGCAACCACCGAAGCCGAGGCTTCGCCGGCCACTACGGCTGAAATCAAGGCCGAGGTACTGAGCAATGTCAACTTGCGCAGCGGGCCGGGCACAAATTACGCCGTTGTCGGCAGTGTGCCGGCCAACAGCGAGGTGACGGTTATTGGCCGGACGGAAGACGGCCAGTGGCTGCGGGTTAAATCAGACGCGGCCGAGCAGGTCTGGGTCACCGCCGACGCAGCTTTAATAAAAATTGAACAGAGCTTGCTCAATAGCCTGCCTATCGTCGAAGCCCCGGCGCTGCCCTATGATGTGAATAACCCAAAGGTTAATGATGTACTCAACAAAATTCCACTGGTGCTGCATAATGCCCAAAGCTTCACCTGCGCTTCACACGGCGGCCTCAACAATCCCATCATTTCGCTGCAAGAGGGCAACGTGATTGGGCCGCACGCGGGCGATTTTGTGATGGGGCAAGATAATGTACTGTTCAAATACACGGGTGGTTCGCTGGTACTGATCCGCGAAAATCCGGTGGCCCGCTTTGAGGGCGGCGCGGAAACCCTGCCCTTTGACAAAGCGATGCAGCTTTTCCAAAACGGCGAGATTGTTTGGACCGGAACCTTCGGCCAGTCGCCGGGCCGGGGGGTGACGGGGTGTGACCCGGCGATGAAGTAAAAACCGGAAGCGAGGATGATGGACAAGTCAGGTTTAACCGGCCGGCGGGCGGTAGTAACAGGCGCGGGCCGGGGCATTGGCGAGAAGATTGCCCTGGCTTTGGCCCAAACGGGAGCCGATGTGGTGGTAACTGCCCGCAGCCAGGCCGAGCTTGAAGCGGTGGCAGCCCAAATTCGGGCCCTGGGCCGGCGGAGTCTGGCCGTTACCGCTGATGTAACCGACCCGGCCCAGGTGGAGCATCTGGCGGCGGCGGTACAGGCAGAATTTGGCGGGCTTGATGTTCTGGTCAACAATGCCGGCGGCGGGGCCAGCCACAAATTTCTGGGCCACCCCGACGAGTTGTGGCATCGCATGATTGCGCTCAACCTGACCAGCGTTTATTACGTGACCAAAGCGTTCACCCCGCTGCTGGTCGAACAGCGCTGGGGCCGGATTATCAACATTGCCTCGATTGCGTCCAAAGTTGGCGGGCGCTACATCGCCGCCTACACGGCGGCCAAACATGGGGTGTTGGGGCTAACCCGCACCCTGGCCCTGGAGCTGGCCCCCTATCACATCACTGTTAACGCCGTCTGTCCCGGCTACGTAGACACCCCCATGACCCAGGCCACCCTTGATAACATCAGCGCCCGCACCCACTTGAGTGAGGCCCAGGCCCGCGAATCGTTGGAAAAGATGAGTCCCCAGCAGCGCCTGATCCAGCCCGACGAAGTGGCCGCGCTGGTTGTCTTTCTGGCCCAGGAGTCCAGTTACGGCATTACCGGCCAGGCGATTAACGTGGATGGGGGCATGGTGATGGGATGATGCGTGGTGCGTAGTGCGTGAAACCTCTACGCACCACGCACCACGTAGATAAAAGGAGCCTTCTCTATGAGCTACGATTTTCTGTACGAAGCCCACGAAGGGGTGGCGACGGTGACTTTTAACCGCCCGGAGGTGCTGAATGCGCTGACGTTTGACATCTATGCCCAGTTTCGTGATTTGCTGGAAGCGCTGCGCTATGATGACGCGGTCAAGGTGCTGATCCTGACCGGCCAGGGACGGAGTTTTTGCTCCGGCGGCGACGTGCATGAAATCATCGGCGAACTGCTCAAGCGGGATGTGAAGGATCACCTGGAATTTACCCGCATGACCGGAGCGGTGGTTCAGAATATGCGGCTGCTCGACAAGCCGATTATCGCCGCGCTCAACGGGACCACCGCCGGGGCCGGCGCGGTGATTGCCCTGGCTGCGGACTTGCGGATTGCCGCCGAAGGCATCAAATTTGCCTTTTTGTTCACCAAAGTCGGCCTGACCGGGGCCGATATGGGCGCGGCCTACCTGCTGCCGCGCGTCATCGGGCAGGGCCGGGCGCTGGAGCTGCTGCTGTTGGGCGACGCCATTGACGCCGCCACCGCCGAGCGTTATGGCCTGGTCAATCGGGTGGTGCCGCCGGCTGAATTATTACCCAAAGCGCAAGAATGGGCGGCCCGGCTGGCCTACGGCCCTACCCTGGCCCTCTCGATGACCAAGCGGCTGGTGAACAACGAGTGGCACATGGATTTGGTTTCGGCCCTGGAAAATGAAGCCCAGGCCCAGGCCCTGCTGCTGATGGGCGAAGATCACCGCGCTTTTTATGAGGCGTTTAAAGCGAAAGCCGAGCCGAAGTTTAGCGGAAGATAAGCAGACTGCAGACCGCCGACGGCTGACCGCCGCATGATTGGCTGCGGTCGGCGGCGGTCTACAGTCACGCCGGAGGCGCGATGGAAAAACAACTCATCAATCCCCCTTCTCTACCCGCCCCGCGAGGCTTCAATCACGGGATTCTGGTGACAGGGGGCCGGCTGCTTTTTTTGGCCGGCCAGGATGCCGGCGATGCGACCGGCAAGATTGTCGCTCCCGGCGACCTGGTAGCTCAGTTTGAGCAGGTGCTGCGTAACCTCCAAGCGGTGGTCGAAACGGCGGGCGGGACGATGCAGGACATTGTAAAATTGAATATCTTTGTCAAGGATCGAGCCGATTATATCGCCAAGCGTAAGCCCTTGGGCCAGGTTTTTCGCCGCTACTTTGGCGATTACTACCCGACGATGGCCCTGTTTGAAGTGACCGGCTTTTTTCAAGAAGAGAATTTGATCGAGCTGGAAGGCATGGCGGTGTTGAATGAGTAGTTTAGGAGTCGCAAAGCTTGCTTTGCGCAAAGCAAGCTTTGCGACTCCTGCGGGTGATAGCCATGAACTTTGACCTAACCCCCGAACAACAACAAATCCAGGCGCGAGCGCGGCAGTTTGCCCAGGAAGAAGTCGCGCCGCTGGCCCGCGAGGCCGACGAGAAAGGCGAGTTTCCCCTGCACCTGGTCCGGCGGATGGGCGAGTTGGGTTTTTTGGCCGGGCCGATGGGACCGGAGTATGGCGGGGCCGGGCTGGATTACGTCAGCTTTGCCCTGGTGTATGAGGAGTTGGGGCGAGTGGACTCGTCGGTGCGGGGCTTTCTGGCGGTGCATGCCGGGTTGGTCTCGCTGTGCCTGCGCGATTGGGGCACAGAGGAGCAGAAGCAGCGTTACCTGCCCCGGCTGGCGGTGGGTGAACTCGTCGGCTGTTACTGCCTGACCGAACCCAACGCCGGGTCGGACGTGGCGAGCATGGAAAGCACCGCCCGCGAAGAAGGGGACAGTTTTGTGCTCAACGGCGAAAAAATCTGGATTACCAACGGCAACATTGCGAATGTGGCCCTGGTCTTTGCCAGCCGTGACCGAGCGGCCCGGCACAAGGGTATCTGCGCCTTCGTGGTCGAGACCGATACGCCCGGTTTTCGGCGGGAGAAAATGAGCGGCCAGGAGTTGGGCCATCGCGCCTCGGACCACGCCCGGATTATTTTGGAAGAGTGCCGCGTGCCCAAAAGCGCGCTGCTGGGCGAGCCGGGGCAGGGCTTTAAGGTGGCGATGTCGGCGCTGGACCACGGGCGGCTGGGGGTGGCTGCCGGAGCGTTGGGGGTGGGTCAAGCCTGCCTGGATGCCTGCGTCAGCTTTGTGCGGCAGCGGCGGCAGTTCGGCCAGCGCATCGGCGATTTTCAGATGATCCAGGCAACCATTGCCGACATGGCCGCCGAGGTCGAGGCGTCGCGTTGGCTGGTCTATCGGGCGGCCTGGTTGAAGCAGCAGGGCTTGCCAACCACCCGCGAAACCTCCATCGCCAAGCTGTACGCCACGGAAGCGGCGGTGCGGGCCGCCTCGGAAGCGGTGCTCATTCACGGGGGGCGGGGCTACTCCAACGAGTACCCGGTCGAGCGCCATTACCGCGACATTAAAGGGCTGCAAATTTATGAGGGGACCTCTCACATCCAGCGGATTGTAATTGCCCGCGATGTGATTGGACGAGAGGAGAAGTGAGGCGGAGAGGCAAGGAGGCGAAGAAACGTGTCATCGCGTCCTCGCCTCTTCGCATCTTTAATGGTCAATTTTTTTAGCAACGAGGCTAAACAACAAAGGAGTCAATGACGATGCGTGCAGCAGATCTTCCACTATATTACAATGCCGTAGATATTTTGGAACGTAACCTGGCCCAACGCGCCAATAAGGTGGCGTTATATAGCCCGGAGCGAGAGCTGACCTTCGGCCAGGTGGCCGCCGAGGCCAACCAGGTGGGCAACGCGCTCAAGAAATTAGGCGTGCGTTTGGGCGACTTTGTCGGCCTGCTGTCGCTCGACGGGGCGGAGTGGGTCACTTCCTTCTTTGGTATTTTCAAAATTGGGGCCATTGCTGTGGGCATGAACACCTTGCTCAAACCCCACGAGTATGACTACATTCTGCGCGACAGCCGCGCCCGCGTTTTGATTGTTCACCAGGCCCTCCTGCCGGCCATCGAGGCCATCCGCGCCCAGCAGGAGTTTTTGGAACATATTATCGTTATTGGGTCCCATGATACTCCCCTCCCCCTGGGAGGGGCTGGGGGAGGGCACCTCCTCCGCTACTCCGATTGGATTAGCAGTGAATCTACCAAACTCAAGACCGCCCCCACCCACCGGGACGATTTCTGCTCGCTCAACTACTCCAGCGGCACCACCGGCGAACCCAAAGGAATTTTGCACAGCCACAAAGATTACCCGCTGACCGCCCAACTGTGGGGCGTAAACGTGCTGGGCCTGCGTGAAAGCGACCGGACCTTCTCGGCGGCCAAGTTGTTCTTTACCTTTGGCACGGGCGGCAACCTGATCTTCCCCTGGTACGTGGGCGCGAGTACGGTTCTGTTCGCCGGGCCGCCGCGCATTGCCACCAATGTCCTGGAAATAGTTGACCGTTTTAAGCCGACGATTCTCTACAACGCTCCGACGGGCTACGCAGCTATGATGGCCGTTCCGGAGTTTACCTCAAAATACGACCTGTCCTCGCTGCGGCTGTGCGTCTCGGCGGGCGAGTCGCTGCCTGCGCCCCTCTGGCACGCCTGGAAGGAAAAGACCGGGCTGGATATTATTGACGGCATCGGCTCGACCGAGAATTTTCACATCTTCATCTCCAACCGCCCCGGCGACATTCGCCCCGGCAGCAGCGGCAAGCCCTTCGCCGGTTATGAGCTAAAAATCGTGGATGGGGACGGCCAGGAAGTGTCCCAGGGCGAGATTGGCAATTTATTGGTCAAGGGAGAGACGGCGGCCTTATTTTACCTGCACCAGTACGAGCGCAGCCAGCGCACCTTCCAGGGCGAGTGGCTGGTAACCGGCGACAAATATTACGTGGACGAGGATGGCTACTACTGGCACGCCGGTCGCTCCGACGACATGCTCAAGGTCGGCGGCATCTGGGTCTCGCCGGTGGAGGTCGAAAGCACCTTGATCAGCCACCCGGCCGTGCTGGAGTGTGCGGTCATTGGCTCTGCCGATAAGGATAACCTGATCAAGCCCAAAGCCTTTGTGGTTTTGCAGGAGGGCTATCCTGCTTCGGCTGAATTTGGGAACGAGTTGATCGAATACTGTAAAGAAAAGATGGCCGCTTACAAACGTCCGCGCTGGGTTGTCTTTGTCAAGGAACTGCCGAAGACGGCCACGGGGAAAATTCAAAGGTTCAAATTGCGGGAGATGTGATATACCTGGCCAGATATTCGGTACGAAGTTGTGCCGGTTACTTCTCAGTAGACATTCCACTAGGGCAGGTTCAGTTTGGCCCGAATCACAGAACGCACCGTTTCAGCCGTTTTCATCGCCTCTTTTGTGGCTGAACGGTCTGCCTCGGCTCCCGGATAACGGATAGCCAAACCAAAGGTACTGAGATGGGCCAACTCCGGTTTCAGAGCGTCCAATTCGGACAGCAGCCCGCCGCTTGAGTTCAGCAAAACCACTAAATCGTGCGTCTTGCGAAACGCGATATTGTGCTCTTCCAAAAACCCTTTCAGATATTTTTCGGCGCACTGCTCGGCCAAAAAACAAACCACATTCCAGACGGGGCTTTTGGTGCGAATCTCGCGCCTGGCTACCTTCCAATCTCCCTCAGCCTTGTCAAACCATTCCTGGGTTTCAGGCTTCATAGAGAACAACGCCTTCTTTGGCTACCTGAGTCGCAAAATTTCCCCGGCGGGCTAACGACGCTTCAAAATCTGTTGGCGTGGAAACAATGATGTCCAGTGGGAAAGGATGGTCAACAGCCGCAGCGATCCGCGCCGCAGCGTGGAGGGGCTGTTCATCGGTTTCCATCAAAACCAGTAAATCTACATCACTATCCACTGTTACTGTTGTTCTGTGAGCATAGGAGCCAAACAATATTACTTTCTGCGGGTGGAAATGCGTCACAATCTGCTTGACAATTTGTTGGATGTCTTTTAGAGTGGGCATTTCAGCAATCTGAGTCATTATCCAAAAAAGCCTTCATTCAGTAATATTGCACGAAAATTAATCCAAGTATATTATAGTATCACCTTCGAGACAACGTGCAAGTTTAAGGTTTGAGATGGAATTTACAGCCAATGGTATCCCCCGCAGCTTACAATTTGCCTTTCAGGAATACGACCTGGAAAAATTGACCCCTGATGAGGATGCCTTTACCATCATTGAGCGCACCTTGGCTTACGGCAACCGGGCCGAGTTACGCTGGCTCTTTGCCCACTACGGCTCGGCGCGATTGGCGGCCTGGGTGCGTGAGGCCGGTTGGCGGACGTTGCCTCGCCGTCGGTGCGGGTTTTGGGCTTCTTATTTTGGTTTGCAGAACCTTCCTCAACGGAAAGGGATATGGCCATATTAACTCAGCCTCATTGGGAGCAGGTATTACCTCTGTTGCAAGAGATCATCGTTCAAGTGGGACACCAGCCGTTTGCCAAACGCTTTTACCTGGCCGGTGGAACGGCCCTAGCACTCCAGTTAATCGCGTCTCAGTAGATTTAGATTTCTTCTCTGTCAGTGACGAACTCTTGGATGAAAGCCGCCGAGAAATTGTCACCGCCTTGCGCCCTCACTTCTCCTTTCAGATCGTCCACGATGTGGTGGGCAGTTTACTCCTGGATGTGCAAGGGACCGCTGTTGGGTTCTTTGGTTATGGCTACCCTTTGTTAGCGGAAACAACAACGGTTGAGGGTGTCGCTTTGGCCGGCCTGCTGGACATTGGCTTAATGAAGTTAGATGCTATTGCCAGCCGGGGGGTCAGAAAAGATTTTTATGACCTCTATTTCATTGCTCAACATTTGCCACTCACCGAGTTGCTTGAGCGAGGCCAGGAGAAATATCCTCACACTCGTGATTTTGGAATGATGGTCCTGGATAGTTTGGTAGATTTTTCTGTGGCCGAACAGCAAGCTGCTATCGAAACTTCTCCTCCTGTATCCTGGGAGGAGATAAAAAATTTTTATACCGAAGCAGCACAGGCTATTGGCCGCAATTGGTTTGAGGATGAAAGCTAACGAGGGGTGAGAAATCTCGCCCCTCGTTTTTACGAAGAAAAAGCATGCCGCCAGGCGAAGGTGCGGCGGTAGCCGTAATCGGTGCTGAAGCTGCCGAAAACTTTGGCCGGCATGCGCGGAATGGGATGGCGGCTGAGGGCGCGCAGGCCGCGCTGAGCAATGCGGAAGGGATGATAAATGGTCCGACAAACCCGGTCGTACTCGCGCTCAAACTCCTCAACGGTCATTTGTCGGGGATAGTAGGTCACGTGGGCGGTGTCGTAATAACGCCAGCTTTTGCCGGGGATGAGCCGGTTTTCCTGGACCAACTGCTCGCGGAAAGGCGTGCCGGGATAGGGGGTCAGGATGGTGGCGCTCATACTGTCGAGGCCGGAATTTTTGGCAAATTCCCAGGTATCCCACATCACTTTAGGCGTGTCGGCGTCAAAGCCGAAAACAAACAGGCCGACCACACCGAGACCTTGAGCGTGAATAGCGTTAATCGCTTCCTGATACTGCTTCATCAGGCCCTTGCTTTTGCCCCCCAATTCGCGCCGGTTTTCCGGGTTAACCGACTCAAAGCCGATAAAAAATTTGTCCAGGTGGGCGCGTTTGGCCAGCTTGAGCAGTTCGGGGTATTTGGCTACCATCATTTCGGCCTGGGTGGTCCAGCCGCGCAGGGGCAGCTTGGCCAGGGCCAGGAACAACTTTTCGGTGTAGTCGGGGTCAATGGCAAAGGCCAGGCCGAAGTTGTCGTCGGTCAGGAAGAAGCGGTCAATCCGGCGGCGCTCGATCTCTTCGACCACCTCTTCGACCGGGCGGAAGCGCATCTTCTGGCCGCTGACGCGGATGGCGGTGCAGAAGGAGCAGTTGCGGGGGCAGCCGCGGGTGATTTCCATGAGCGGGGTCCAGTATCGCCGCTTTTCGTCTACCTGGGCAATCACCCGGTCGGTCAGCGGAGCCACGCCGGTCAAATCGGCCCACTCAGTATCATTGTAGTGGGGTTTGAGCGTGTCGTTTTGGAAATCTTTGATAATTTGCGGCCAGGTGTAATAGGCTTCACCCGTCACGACCACATCGGCCCAGCGGGCCACATCTTCAGGCAAGAGGGTGGCGTGCGCCCCGCCGACGACCACCGTTTGCACCCCGGACTCGTGGGCGATGCGGGCGTACCGCTCGGCGGTTTCGATGGCTAAGGTTTTGGAGGTGATGCCGACCAGGTCATGCTTGCCCAAAGTGCGAATTTTGTTATCCAGGTATTCCCAATTTTCGTCCCACACCTCCACCTCGATGTCCGCCGGAACAAGGGAGGCCAGGCGCATGAGGGTGTAGGGCACAGCGGTCGCTTTACCAAAAATCCGGCCTTCGCGGCCGGGATGAATGAGCACAATTTTGCGGATTTCCACAGGCGTCCTCCTGAGGGAAGAGGAGGGTTGGAAGGTTGGAGAGTTGGAAAGTTGGCGATTTTCCACCCTCGGCTCCTCCGTTCTTCCATTCTTCCAATTTTCCCCTGGAGTCTAACACAAGATAAAAAGAGAGGCAATTTTTATAGTGAGGGTTATAAATATTATCAAATGAAACCTCCTCATAACTCTTGTTCGACAAAATTATGATCCAATTTTCCGAGGAGTGAGGCACGCCCACGTGCCGAACATCGCACGCAGGTGGGCATGCTGGCCCCTCAAAATTGGATCCACTGATACTCAGTAGATCCAATTTTTCACCGTAGCTGGCGCAGCCCTATACATCAGCGGGCGGCATAGGGATGCCACCCTACGGGAAATTTGGATCCACTGATACGGCGTATCCGTCAATCTCAGCCCTGCGTCTCCGCAGCCGGTTGTAGCGCCGGCAGCTTAGCCAAGACGTAAGCGGTCACCAAAGCCGCTTCGTGGGGGTAACAGCCGACAAAATAAGTGGCATACGCCTCGCCTTTGCGCTGCACACCTATCCCATCGGTGAAGGCTTGCAGACCGGTCAATTTTCGATCCATGCGAATAAAGGTGAAGCTACCGCTGGGAAAGACCAGGCGTTGGTTGGTACAAAACAAGTTGCCCTGATCCTGCCAGACCATGCCCTCCCTGGGGACGGGCTGGAGCGGCTGGTACTGCCCACCTTCCGGCAAAGGTTGGCCGTGGCCTCGGCGCAGCCCATTGACCTGTAGATGGCAGACTTCGTTAAGCTGCTCCAAAATCACCTGGGCCAGCACCGTTCTAACCGGGCGCAATAAATCTAACGAGCCACTGGCAATGGCCGCCAACTGCGGGTCAGCGTAAACATTCCCCAGGGTAATCTTTAAAGCATCGGGCGGTAGGGTCACATCTTTAAGCGACTGCCGGGCCAGGCTATAGTCACCCCGACCAAAATCGGCCACGGCAAAGTTTCCCTTTTTGAACAGCCCCAGCAGTGAGCGTTCTTTCAGCATTAACCCACAGTGGGTGCAGCGATAGGTTGCTCCACCCTCTGCTCGCACCACGCTGCCCTGGATGCAGAGGGGACATTCTTTGTATAAAGTGTCTTGGGCCATATTGCCACTCCTAACCAAAAAAATGTCTAAACTACCGCCTCTGACACTTTAGGCAAAAAGTTGGGGTTTTCATCACGAATGGCACAAATGAGCGAATATCACGAATAAATTAGTAAAAATTGGCAAGGTTCAGCAACCCGATGAGTTAGATTGACATTCGTAAAACGTAAAACGTAATGATTTTTCGACAATCAGCCATTACGCTTTACGTTTTACGTTTTACCGGCTAAAAAGTGTCAATCTAACTTGAACCCTGCCTAAAAATTTAACTAAAAATTGGCGTCATTTGTCTATTTGTGACATTCGTGATTTAAATCGTCGGGCGGTAAGCTGAAATTATACCATTGAGACTTAAGCGGGGCTAACATACGCAATCGTTTGCGGTCCATCAGGAATGGCGCAGAGGCGGGCCTGCGGGCCGTACCTGTCCTGCAAACAGGCCACCGTTCGCTCGATGCTGCGGCAGGGGGTAAAGAGCGCCCCACTAATTTGGGCGTCGGTCAGACCATCGCTGTAGACATGCACCTCGGCCCGCAGTTGGATCATGGCCTGAATCTGGACCTGCCACTGATCCTGCTCGCTAAAGCCAGGCCGGGCCAGCATATCCAGCACCCCCTGCGGCGAGCCAGCCTCGGCCAGGAGTTGGGCGTACAAGCCGTGGTTGGGCAGGCCATCGGCGCAGGCAGCGGCGACAATAATCGCGCCGCCAGCTCGTACAATCTGGTTGGCCGCGCTCATGCCTTTAACCGCCTGGTAAAGATTCTGATCGAGCGGGTAGCCGCTGTTGGTGGTGATGACGACATCATACGGTTCGGCCACCTTGACCATGGCCTGCTCCCGCACAAAGGCGCAGCCGGCCGTATGCGCCGCCAGCAAATCGCCGGCAAACACGCCGGTGATTTCACGCCGGTTGTTGAGAGTCACATTGAGCAAAAAGGTGGGGTTGGTCCGTAGGGCTACTTCGCGCATCTCTTCCCAGATGGGGTTGCCGGCGGTAACGCCCCAGGTAGCTTGGGGGTGGGCAATCATGTCGCGCCCGTGGTTGGTCAGCACGCTTTCGGCCCCGGCCAGGGCCGGCAGGACGCCTTTAGGGCCGCCGCTAAACCCGGCGAAAAAGTGCGGCTCGATAAAGCCGGTCAGAATCCGCACATCCGCCTCCATAAAATGGCGGTTGATCCGCACCGGATAACCAAACGATGTTTGGCCCAGTGAAACCAGAATCGAATCGTCGTAAGCGTTGTGCTGGAGACAGCGGTAATTATCCACAATTGCGTGGCCCAGCATGGTCCGCAGCTCCGCTTCGGTCTGCTGGCGATGGGTGCCCAGGGCGTTGAGCAGGGTGATATCCTGCCGGGCGATGCCGGCTTCGGCCAGTTCGGCCAGGATGACGGGCAAAATCCGGTCGTTGGGGGTAGCGCGGGTAATGTCGCTGTGGGCAATCACCACTTTATCGCCCGGCTTGACCTTCGCCGCCAGGGGCGCTGAACCAATCGGCTGGCGTAAGGCGGCGCGCAGGGCAGCAGCCTCGTCAGGCAGACCCGGCACAAAACGGGCGGAAATAATATCGCTGGTATCGGGCAATTCAACTGTCAGGCCGGTTTGACCATAAGCCAGATCAACTTGCATGGCTTTCCTCCTCAAAGCAGGGTGAAGCCATTATAGTCCAAAAATTGATGGGCTACAATCTACTACAAGGGACACAGAGTTACACAAAGGACCCACAGAGATACACAGAGAGTTTATAAACTTTTCTCCGTGAACCTCTGTGCCTTCTCTGCGTATCTCTGTGTCATATCTTAATTAGTCGGCCTGCCTCAAGACCCAACAGCATCGCTGTCCTTGACATACTTGTCAAAAAACTGAATGGAGCGTTCCATGGCCGTTTCAAAGTTGTTAGAGATGTTGTGATTGTCATTTTCATACAGATAAAGCTCGACCAGCTGGCCGGCAGCCTCCATTTCAGCCTGTAACGTTTCCGAAAACTCAACCGGAACCGAGTCATCCGCCGTGCCGTGATGCAGTTGAATGGGTCCAGACAGATCGCTCAGGTAAGAGTTGGGCGAGATCGAGGCCCAAAACTCCGGGTTTTCTTCCGGCGAACCGTAGGTTTCAACCAGCTCTTGCCGCCAGCGCCGGCGCGGATTGGTGGGATCGGGGGTGGGCGTAGCCTCGCCGCTGCTTTCACTCCGGCGACGCCAGCGCTCCAGCATATCAGGATACGAGGCGACCACTCCGGCCCAAATAATCCCGGCTTTAATATCGGAAGTTGTGACCATCGCCCGCAGGGTAATCTGCCCGCCCATCGAATGGCCCCACATCCCAATCCGGTTGGGGTCTGTTTCCGGCAAAGTTTTAACGGCAGCGACGGCATTCAAAACATCAATGGTATAGGCCGGTGAGCCATAACCGCCGGTTGCCTCACCCTCTGAATTGCCATGCCCGCGATAATCGGAGCGGAGGACAATGTAGCCGTTGCGGGCGAAGGCGTCCACATAGGCCACGTAACGCTCGGTGGTGCGGTACTGGGCCGGGGGAATGTAGCCATGATTGAAAATGACCACCGGCCAACCGCTGGCCGGTTTTTCACCCTGGGGAATGGTCAGCAAAGCGTAAATTTTGTTTCCTTCGGACAGATAGGAAACCAGATAGCGGTCATAATTGACCCCCGCCTCCAGTGTTTCTTCAATGGTGATCTCGCTACCCGGATAGTCCTGCTGGCGCATAAATTGGATCATCAAGGGGTGAGTGGGGGTGGGAGTCGGCGTTGGGGTTGAGGTAGAAGTCGGGCTGGGAGTATTGGTAGGGATCGGGGTCTGGGTGGCGGTTGGGGTTGTAGTTGGAGTATTGGTTGGTCGAGGAACAGGTGTACTGGAACTGGTCGCCACAACCAAAACGACTTCCACCGCTTGCGTCGCTTCGAGCGGCGAAGTGGGCGTCGCCTCAACAACGGGCCTGCCGCCGCACGCCGATAGAATGAGCAGGCCCAAACTAAAGACCAATCCGAGTGGGTAAAACAGACTAATTACTTTTGAGCTAAATTTTTCCATTGTTTATCATTCACGCAGAGGAGTGATTACGAGTCTACGGCACATCACCAATAATGAAAATGAGGCGAGGACACGGGGAGGGACCAGACTCTTCGCCTCCTCGTCTCACGCCTCTTCGCCTCTATTTACGAAGGAGATTGTTAAACCTGTCTCAGATGAGTTTCAAACCAGGCCAGCATATCGTTCCAGGCCTGGGTTGCCTGAGTTTCATCATAGCGCTCGCCGGTATCGTTGTGGAAGGCATGGTTGACCCCCGGATAAATTTTTATCTCGTGGGTCACACCGGCTTCAACCAGAGCCTGTTGTAAAGGTTCTATGCCGGCATTGATGCGTTCATCCTGTTCAGCGTAAACGCCCAACACTGCCGCCTTAATGTTGGGAACTTCCTCCAATTCAGGAGCCGGCCCGTAAAACGGTACAGCAGCCTTGAGGTCAGGGAGGGCGGTGGCGCAGCGCCAGGTAATGCCGCCGCCAAAACAAAAACCGGTCATGCCAATACGCTGACCGTCTACTCCTTCTAAGCCTTGGAGATGGGCAAAGGCGGTTGTAAAATCGCCTACGTGCCGCTCAGGACCGGCGTCGGTTAGCAGGCCGGGGATTTGGTCTCGGTCCAGGATAGCGGTGCCGCCCTCGCGGGAGAGCAGGTCGAGCGCCAGGGCCACATAGCCTGCTTTGGCAAAGCGACGAGCCACATCTCGAATGTGCGGGGTCAAGCCCCGGTTTTCATGACAGACCAGGACAGCCGCGTAGGTTCCGGCGGCAGCGGGTTGAGCCAGATAGCCGGTAATTTGAGCGCCCTGGCTGTCCAGGGTAATATCGCTGGCGTTAACCGCCGGGTCGCCTTCGGGAACGGAGAGCGGGCTTTTAGCATCCGGGACTGCTCCCCCTTGGACGCTGCCGGCAGCCGGCTCTGAGGTAGCGGCAGGGGCCGCCGGAGCGGTGGTGGCCGTTGGTTCCGGCGGCGGAACCGGCTCAGTCGGGTCGGGTACCTCGGCAGGGGCGCAGCCCAGGGCGCTCATGGTGGCGGCCGCGGCGGCCATACTGCCGGTGATAAAGACCAGCCGCCGGATAAAAGCCCGGCGGCTTATCAACCCCTCCCGGTAATCATCATAGAACTCCTCCACAAAATACTTTTGAAAGGTGTTGAGCGTTTTCATAATCCCCCCTTTGATTAATTTTTATAAAACGAGATAGTTACGCAGTAATGGTATGTTACAAGGTTAAAAATTCATTAAAAGCAGCCTGAGAAAAAGCTGAGAGTTCAACCTCAGCGCCATGATAGAACCCGCTCATCTACCCCATGATATTGCAGCGGAACTCCGGCCAGGGTTCCGGCAGGGAACAGCGGGCGCTGGTTGCTGCCACAGCCGGCGCCGGGGCCGGCGCAGACCGCATCCATCACCCAGATTTCCCACCGGCCGGTCCGGTCGGTCAAAAAGGCAATTTGTGAGCCATCGGGCGACCAGGCGGGGGAGGCATTATGGTAAGAGCGCGGCATTTGGCCGTTGAGTTCCTGCTGCACCCAGGTCAAATAAGAGGACGCAGTCAGCCGGACGCGCCCACCGGCACATTCGGCGGCCGGGCTGGCGCACCAGGCGTTCAAAACGTGGATTTCCCAGTGGTCATCCTGGCGATAGGTCACGGCAATTTTGCTGCCATCGGGGGAGAAAACGGGCGAACGGTCCTGCACATCAGTGGTCAGCGGCAGGCTTTTGCCCTGGCTTAAGTCCAGGCTGACCAGCCCCCACTCACCATCATAAACCAGCCGGGCCGGGTTGGCCGGGTCCCAGGTGGGCGAGATAGAATGGGTGTCGTAATTCAAATCTTCAAACTGCCCGGAAGCAACGTTGACCCGCCGCAGACCCCAATAGGGGTCAGGCAAGAGGGTATAACAATACACCACGTCATCTTTGCCTTCAACCTTCACCGTCACATCGGTCGCGCCGCGCGGGGGCCGCTCGCCGCTGCATTTGCTGACGGTATTCAGATGTTCGCCATAGGTCATAGTTAAAATTACTTGCGTTCCATCAGGCGACCAGGTGGGAGATTTTGGCTGATGGACGCCCTCCATCACCCGCCGCTCACCGCTGCCGTCAACATTAATCAGCCACAAACTACCCAGAGCGCCAATTTGGGGGTTATCCCAGCGGGTGAAGGCGACCCACTGCCCATCGGGGGAGAGGGCCGGGTCCAGGCCGGTGGTCAGATAACGCAGGTTGCTACCATCCTGATTGATGGCGTAGATGGGGCCGCCGCTGGCAGTCTGAAAGACAATGATACCAACCGCCGGAGGGGGCTGGAAGGCAGGCGCGACAGCCTGGGGCACGGCAGGGGAACTATAGGCCGCCACTGCCGCCTCGTTCACGGCGACCAGCGCAGCGTTACCGCTGACCCAACCGGGGCTGCCAAACCGCGAAACCACCTGCCACCAGCCGGTCTCGGCGTTGTAGCCGATAATCCCGACCGTTGTTCCCTGGGCCAGCGTGTCGAATGGCGGATAATGGGTAGCCGGGCCGCTGCGAATATGAACTGCCGGAGCGAGGACTGTCAACTGCGGCGGGCTGCCCTCCTGGGCGGCAGTTTGGGACGTAAAGACCGCCCTGGCTAAAAGAAGTAGCAGGGCCAGCGCTGCCATTCGCCGAATTGAAGAAGAGGTTTTATGTATCATTATTACCTCGCATCAATCTTATCTAGGCGGTGGGCCAAAGGGACCCCGGAAGCCGCCGGGACCGTTATCCTCGTTTAGAAATGAGGAGACCTCGCCCACAACCTCGTCGCCGGCTTGTAATTCGGCGGACTGCACCACCGTCCACTCGCCTTGTGACGTACCCGGCGTCACGGTCACCCGGCGTTCCTGCCCGTCGCGCATGACCACGACCGTAGTTTCACCCTCAAACTCAACCAGCGAATTGCTCGGCACCAACCAGGTATTCTCGGCGCTGTCGCCCTGCGTCGTCGCCACGGCAGTCATACCGGGCAGCACCCCGTCTTCTAACTTCAAATCGTTCAGTTGGATTGTCACCTCGTAATTGACCACCCCGCTATCGGCGGCGCTGGTGGGCGCAATCCGGCTGACTTCACCGTTGAAGGTTCGGTCGGGTAGGGCATCTACCTTGATACTGACCGGTTGGCCCAACTCGACCTTGCTGATGTCCACTTCGGCCACGTAAACCGGCAGTTCCAGCCTGGTCAGGTCGGCCAGGGTCACGGCGGAGAGGCCGGCGGTGGCCTGCTGGCCAACTTCGACCTCGACCGAGAGAATCGAGCCGGTGGTTGGGGCGCGCAGATAAGCCTGCTCCAGATTGGCCTGCGCTTCATCCAAATCGAGCTGGCTCTGGGCAATGGCTAACTCGGCGGCTTCGAGTTCGGCCTGGCCGGGGCCGTTGAGCAGTGCGGCCAGACTGGCCTCAGCCTCCATCACCTGCGCTTCCGCCGAATCTATTTCGGCCTGGGTGGCTTTGAGCGCTTCCAGTTGAACCTGGGCATCTTTGATACTCTTCAAAGCATTTTGAATATCGGCGGCTGAAGCCGGTTCGCTGGCAAGATCAAAGGCCGCTTTGGCCGTGTCGTAGTCAATGGTGGCTGTTTGTAAATCCATCGCCTGTTGGGTTTGACCGGCATCGCCACGATAGGCAATTTTGTTGTAAGCTTCCTGGGCCTGCTGCAAGGTCAGATAAGCTTTGTGCAGTTCCGCGCCCATTTGGGTCAGTTCGGCTTCGTTGTAGCCGCTCACCAACTCTTGATAACTTTCCTGGGCAGCGGCGAGAGCAATCTGGGCAGCTTCCAATTCGGTGGGAGTGGGACCGGCCTGCAGCTCGGTCAGGGCTTCTTTGCTGGCAGCCAAGTTCGCCTGGGCGGCAGCGATGTCGGCCTCCGAGGCCGGCTCCTGAAGTTGGGCCAGTTGGTTCTGGCTCACCGCCAAGCTCAATTTGGCTCGCTCTACCGCCCGTTCCAGCGTGGTTGCATCCAGCACCACCAGAATATCCCCCTGTTTGACTGTGTCGCCCGGTTTGACCGTCACTTCCTTGACGACGCCTTCCGCCTGAAGAACGGCTACCTGCTGGCTGGACAGAGCAATATTGCCGGCAGCGCTCACCTGATTGATGTCAGCTGCCGGGCGGATGGCTACGGTTTGTTTGGCCGCCTCAGGCTGGTTGCCCTGGGCCTGCGCTCGGCTGCTGGTCTGGCCGGTCAATGCGGTCAGGGAGTCCCGAAAAAAGAAAGCTGCTCCAGCCAGAGCCAGGATGATAATCAAAATGAGCCAAATGCTCTTGTTTTTCATAAACACCTCCAGGTAAGGGTGAATTGTGGTAACTGCTCAGCCTAGATGCAATACATTTCAAATAAGGCCGTAGCATAGGGCCTTGTGCCCGCCCCCAAGAGGCTAAACTACGTTATTTGAAAAGTGCTGAGCCTAGATGTCATTTTGAGGTCATAGGCCGAGAAATCTGTACAAAGCCACATAGGTATTAGGGATTTCTCCCTGCGGTCGAAATGACATGCTGAACAGTTTCCAATTATTCGCTTCTCAGGGCTTCAATGGGGTCGAGACGGGTGGCGCGCAGAGCCGGGTAAATGCCAAAAATCAGGCCGCTGAGCAGGCTAAAGCCCAGGGCCAGCATCAGGGCATCGGGTTGAATCAGAACGGTAAAAGTAAAGCTGGGTATCTGGGCAAAGAGGGCAGCCAGGCCAAAGGCCAGCCCTACCCCAATCAGCCCGCCCAGAAAACACAGTACCAAAGCCTCGACCAGGAATTGCAGCAGGATGTCGTGGTCGTGCGCGCCGATGGCTTTACGCAGCCCGATTTCGCGGGTGCGCTCGGTCACAGACACCAGCATAATGTTCATAATCCCAATCCCGCCGACAATCAGACTAACGGCCCCTATTGCCCCCAGAAAAACGGTCAGGGTTTGAGCAATATCAGAAGCAGTTTCCAGCAGCGAGGCCTGATTGAAAATATTAAAATCGTTGTCTACATCGGCTTTCAGATTGTGGCGCAGGCGCAGAGTAGTTTCGATTTGCCGCTGGGCCGCGTCTACCTGATCGGCCGAGACGGCCTGGACGCTGATGTTGGTGACGGTGTATTCGCCCCGATAGCGCGGCGCGTTGAACAAGCGGCCCTGGGCCAGGCCAATAGGGACATACGCCTGCTCGTCGGGGGTATTGCGGCCAAAGCCGCCGCTCTCCTCCAACACACCGACCACCTGAAACGGTTGGGCATTGATCCGCACACTCAGGCCGACCGGGTTTTCGGCCTCAAACAGATCGCCGGCCAACTCCGAACCCAGCACAACTACCTGGCTCTGGTTTTGAATTTCTTCGTCGGTCAGAAAGCGGCCCGAAGCCACCGTCAGGTTACGCACCGTTACCTGGGCGGTGGTCACGCCGGTCACCTGGCTGCGGCTGTTTTTGCTGCCGTAGACCAGTTGCGCATTTGCCCCGTATTCCGGGGCCACCATTTCCACCGCCGGATGCAGCGCCCGGTTCATCAGCGTTTGAGCATCGGCGATGGTCAGGGTGCCGGCCGAGCCGCTCTCGCCGCTGACGCCGCCGCTACTGCTGGCCCCCGGGCTGATAGACAACAGATTGGTCCCCTGGCTTTGAATCCGGCTGGTGATATTGGCCGCCGCCCCCCGCCCAATGCCCATGGTAATCAACACGGCGGCTACCCCAATAATGATGCCGAGCATGGTCAGAATAGCTCGCAGCTTGTGGGCGGTAATGCTTTCGAGGGCTACCTGCAAATACTTAATGACTTTCATAGACCCTCTCCACCGCGTGTTGAACAGCCTGATGCCCATTGGACTGGTCGCTGATAATCAGGCCGTCGCTCAAGGTTACAACCCGTTTGGCCCGCCGGGCCACGTTGGGGTCGTGGGTGATGAGGATAATGGTCATCCCTTGCCGGTGTAGTTCCTCAAAGAGAGCCATCACCTCTGCCCCGGTTTTGGTATCGAGCGCGCCGGTGGGTTCGTCGGCCAGCAACAGGCCGGGCTGGTTGACCAGGGCGCGGGCGATGGCCACCCGCTGCTGCTGACCGCCCGACAATTCGTCGGGCCGGTGGCTGGCCCGGTCGGCCAGACCGACTCGCTCCAGGGCGGCCATTGCTTGTTCACGGCTTTTGCGGCCGGAGAGACCGGCATAAAAAAGTGGCAGCTCCACCTGGCGGCGCGCACTTACTCGAGGCAGCAAATTGAACTGCTGAAAGACAAATCCAATTTCTTTATTGCGCAGATCGGCCAGCCGGTCTTTGCTCATCTGGCTTGCTTCGATGCCCCGGATTTTATAACTGCCCGCCGTGGGCCGGTCGAGCAGGCCGATCATATTCATCAAGGTGCTTTTGCCCGACCCACTGGCCCCCATAATGGCCATATACTCGCCTGGCTGCACCGTCAAGTTGACTCCGCGCAGGGCGTGAACTTGGATATCGCCCATCTGATAAATCTTGGTCATAGCTTCAATTTCGATGAAAGGTTGAACGGTAGAGATCATACTTTTAGCTGTCTATGCTTTCTTTCAGAGGGTGGGTGAAAAAGCTGGTTACAGATATTTATCTATAACCCACTGTCGGCAGAGTTAACTCTGCCAAATAGTTGTTACGGATACATATCCGTAACGATTCATGGCTCACCCCTTAAACGCCTCTTTAATCCTTAATATCAAGCACCCACAGGCCATCCAACTTGAGGCCGCTGGCGGCTACCAGGGCAATTTTGGTTCCATCGGGTGAGATGCGCCAATCGTTGTTGGCAATGGTTAAGCCGGTTCCAGCCGGAAAAAGAGGCCGGCTTTGTCCGGTGCGGACATTGTATTCAAAGAAGGTATGCTCGCCGGCGTTGGGATCCAGGGGTACATAGACTAGGCGTTCGTTGTCGCGCCAGCGATACGCGCCAAAAAAGGGCAGCTTTTTGGGCTGCGGCTTGGCGCTTTGCAAATCCAGCAGCCAGGTTCCATTCTTGCTGCTGTCCCGCTGCAGGCTAACATAATAAACCAGATAGCGCCCGTTGTCGCTCAGGGCGAGGCTGCGCATTTGGGGAAGCTGGAGCAGTTCGGTCTGGCGGCCATCGGAGAGAGACAGGGTAAACAAGGTTTGGTCGGAAGTGCCGGGAACGCGCCGGGCCATGAGCAATTTGTCGTTGGCCAGCCAGGTGACAGGGTCACTGCGGCGGTCTTTAAGCAGGATACGTGGGTTGCTGCCGTCAACATCGGCCAGCCAAATGGTTTCCTCACGGCTGTCACTGGGGGCGTCGTCGTCAAAAACGGTCCACATGATGCTTTTGCTGTCGGGGGTAAAGTTGGGGCTGCGTTCATCGGTGTCAATTTCCCAGGTTTGGCCGTCGGCCAGCCGCTCAATCACCGTCACCCCTTTGCTCTGGTCGGGATAGGCCATATAAGCATTGTCTGGGCTGTAAATACCCAAACGCTCGGTGATGAATTGCGGGCCCGCTTCGGGTTGGCTGACGTCCACACCCCAAATACCAAGCGGGCTGTTTGCGTCGGGCCGGTCGAGAAAGCGTACCTGGTTTGAATCTTTATTCCAATAGGGCTGGGTGCAGCAGTCGCCGCCCATAATCTGGCGGCCTACGGGCGAGGTAGCCAGCGGGCCGGGGTTGGCGGGTTTGGCTTCGGGTGAGGCAGAAACTACCAGGCTGAGCGGCGTGAGCGACAGGGTGCTTTCCTTTTTACGCCAATCAAACGGCCAGACATAGGCAAAATCATTGATGATCGGGCCGCCGGTGCGGGCTTCAGGCTGGTCGTACAGCGACTGCCACTGGCGCGGCGCTTCTAGGTTGCGGGCAAAGTCGCGGGATGTGCTGCCGATTAAGTTCAGGTTGTGCCAATTGGCATTGATAAGCAAGGCCGGATTGTATTTGGTCACATGGCTCAGATCACGGATTTCCAGGTGTAAATGGGGCCGCCCGTAACAGGTTTCAGCGGTATCGCCGGTCAGGGCGACAACCTGGCCTTGTTTAACTACCTGCCCTGGCAGCAGATCGGGGGCTTGCAGCAGGTGGCCGTACATCGAAGCATAGCCCAATTGGGGATGGTCAATCATCAGGTTGTGTGGGGGCGAGCCAAATGGTCCATCTATCGCAAAGACAATCCCGTCGGCCATCGCCACCGCTTCGGTGCCGCACGGCGCGGATAAATCCACCCCAAAGTGGATACCGCCCGACGCGCCATAGGTGGTAAAACGCTGCCGGTACGCCCCGGTGGTATTGCCGTAAGGCTGGGCCGGCAGCCAAGTGTCAGGGCCGGGCGGCTCGGCAAAGGGCAGTTGAAAGGGACGCTCCAACGAAACAAGGGTAGTCTGGGCCGGTGTTTCCTCCTGGGCGGCCAACGGCGCGGCTGAAAACAGTTGACTGCTCACCGCCAGAATGGTCAAACTCGCAGTTAAAACCAAAATAAAGCGTGTCGGCAAAAAATTTAGAGACATTCTTCCCTCGGATTTTTCAAAGCTGTGATGATGGTGCGATGAGGCGATGCGAAGCGGTTCTTCGCCGCTGCGTGTCCTCGCCTCCTCGCCTCTTCTTGGAACTGACCAACACGCCTATTCTAAATAATCCACCTAAAAATTAACCAAGAGATTCCTGAGAAAATGCTGAGAACTTTTCCCTAAGTCAATTATCCACTTCAAATGTGGAGAATTTATGGAAAACTTTGGCAGATTTTATGAGCCTGAGAGCTTTCTCAGTGTTTTTTCAGCTTCTACTCAGTATTTCCTCAGATTGCTGTGGAATACTACCATTGAGAGGATAGACAGAAATCATCAGTATCGCTATAATTTCAGCAGGCATTTTGTTTGAGGATGGATATGGCAACAATCCTGGTCGCCGACGACGATCAGAAATTACTCAAGATGGTGCGCCGCACCCTGGTGTATGAAGGGTTTGCGGTGATCACTGCCAGCACGGGCCGGGAAGCGCTGGCTAAAATGGAAACACAGTCGCCCGATCTGATTGTGCTCGATTGGATGATGCCCGAATTGGACGGCCTGGAACTGCTAAAACGGCTGCGTGTCGAGCGGGCCGATATTCCGGTGCTGATGCTGACCGCGCGCGATGCAGTTGAAGATCGGGTAGCGGGTCTGGATCAGGGGGCCGACGATTACCTGGTCAAACCCTTTGCCCCTTCCGAATTGTTAGCCCGGCTGCGGGCGCTGCTGCGACGTGCCAAGTTCACCCTGGCCGAAACAACCCTGACCTACGCCGACCTCTCGCTCGACCCGGTTACCCGCGAAACCCGGCGCGGCAGCCGCCAGTTTGAACTGACGCCCAAAGAGTTTGAACTACTGCATTTATTCATGCGCTATCCGCGCCAGGTGCTGGTGCGTGACCGAATTTTGGAAGAGATCTGGAGCTACGACTTTGGCGGCGAAGACAATGTGTTGGAGGTCTACGTGGGCTATCTGCGTAAAAAAATTGAAGCCAACGGCGAACCACGCCTGATCCACACGGTACGCGGGGTTGGCTATGTGCTGCGGGAGGGCTAGTATGTCCATCCGCCTGCGGCTGACCCTACTTTACAGCCTCATCCTGGCCCTGACCCTGGTGGCTTTCAGCCTGATTATTTATGTAACCCAGGCTCAGGCCAGCCTCAACAGCTCTAAAAAGACCCTGGCTGTGGGGGCCGAGTATCTGATTGAGGGGCCGCTGACCCACCGGCCGATTGGCAAGATGTTCAAACTGCCGACGCCGGCCAAATTGGGCACCTTTCTGCAAATCCGCACCCTGGATGGCGACGTGCTGAACCAATCACCCCCACTGGATGAATCGTTAGTGCTGCCGCTAAGCGAAGAAGCCTTGCAAGCCGCCCGGCGCGGCGAAACCTGGGTGGAGATCACCCCCGTCGACTCTGAGCGGCTGTTGATTCATAACCAGCCGTTCACCGCCGAAGATGGCACGCCGCTTATTTTGCAACTGGCCGGCTCGCTGGCCGGGCAGGATCAGAATTTGAATACGCTGGGCCAAATTTTGAGCATGGGTAGTATCGCTGCGGTGATCGTTGCCTTTGGCGGCGGCTGGCTTTTGGCCGGCTTAACCCTGCGTCCGATCAACCGCTTGCGCCAAACAGCCCAAACCATCGGCACGGAGCAGGATTTTAACCGGCGGGTAGACCATACCGGCCCTAACGACGAAATCGGCCAGTTAGCTACGACATTCAACGATATGCTAGCGCAGCTTCAAGCGGCTTATATGCAGGTGGAAGAAACATTGCAAGCCCAGCGCCGCCTGGTGGCCGACGCCTCGCACGAACTACGGACCCCGTTGACCACCCTGCGCGGTAATATTGGACTTCTCCAGCGCCAGCCGCCGGTCAGCGGGGAGGATCGGGCGGACATTCTGGCCGATATGGTGGACGAGACCGAGCGATTGATGCGGCTGGTCAACGATTTACTGGTGTTGGCTCGCGCCGACGCCGGGCGGCCGTTGCGCCAGGAGCCGGTCGCGCTCAAACCGCTGCTGGACGACGTGTACCAGCAGGTCAAACTGTTAGCCCCACACCGGACTATTTGCTACCAACCTGCGGCCAATATCACGGTGGTGGGCAACAACGATGCCCTCAAGCAGGTCCTGCTAATTCTGCTTGACAACGCCTTCAAGCACACGCCACCCGAAGCCAGCGTGACTTTAACCACAGCCGTCAACAATGGCCACGTTACTATCAAAGTAGCCGATGACGGCCCGGGGATCAGCCCGGCTCACCTGCCCCATATCTTTGATCGCTTCTACCGCGGCGACGAAGCCCGCAGCGGTCCCGGCGCCGGGCTGGGCCTGGCCATTGCCAACGAACTGACCCAGGCCCAACAGGGGACCTTGACCGTGCAGAGCCAGCCGGGGCAGGGGACCACCTTTATCCTCACCCTTCCCTCTCATCACAGCGAAGCAGAACTTGCCATGTGAGAAGAGGCTTTGTTCTTTTCACCCCCCGACCCGTTTCAAGCTATTTATGATTAACCGGCTGGGCCGCAGTCGCGTCCACCGCTTCGACCAGGCCGGCATGCTGGCGAGCGGTTTTGATGAGGGCGGCAAAGAGGGGATGGGGCCGGGTGGGGCGGCTTTTGAATTCCGGGTGAAACTGGCTGCCCACCATAAAGGGATGGCCTTTGATCTCGCAAATCTCGACCAGCCGGCCATCGGGCGAAAGGCCGCTTAACACCAGGCCGGCCTGGCTCAAAACCTCACGATATTCGTTGTTAAACTCAAAGCGGTGGCGGTGGCGCTCGGTGACCATTTCTGCCTGATACGCCTGAGCCGCCTGCGTTCCGGCCAACAGGCGGCAGGGATAACTGCCCAGGCGCATCGTCCCGCCCAGGTCGGCAATATCGCGCTGGTCGGGCATGAGGTCAATCACCGGATAGGGGGTGGTCGGGTTAAACTCGGTCGAGTTGGGAGCGTCGCTTTCGTACACCTCGCGGGCCAGTTCAATGACCATAACCTGCATGCCCAGGCACAAACCCAGGTAAGGTACGCCTCGCACTCGAGCAAACTTGGCGGCGATAATTTTGCCCTCGATGCCGCGCTCGCCAAAACCGCCCGGCACGACAATACCATTGACCCCCTCCAGCCGGTCGAGGCCGCGCCCCTTCTCCAGGTCTTCCGAGGCGATCCACTCGATTTTAACCTCGCAGTCCTGGGCGGTGGCGGCGTGTTTCAGGGCTTCGTAGACGCTGATGTAGGCGTCTTCCAGGTCAATATATTTGCCCACAATCCCGATGGTCACCAGCGGTTTGGGCTTTTTGATGTGCTCGACCATCCTGCGCCATTCGGCCAGGTCGGCCGGGGCGCAGGCCAGGTGGAGCCGCTCACAGATAAAGTCGGCCACCCCGGTCTTCTCCAAAATCAGGGGGACTTCGTAAATGGTCTCGACAGTGGTCAGGGGGACGACGGCTTGTTTTTCCACATCACAGAACAAGGCAATCTTTTCTCGCAGGTCATCCGGCACGGGCAGGTCGGCCCGGCAGACAATCATATCGGGCTGGATGCCGATGCCGCGCAGTTCGCGCACACTGTGCTGGGTGGGCTTGGTTTTCAGCTCGTTGGTGGCGTTCAGGTGGGGCAGCAAGGTTACATGGATGTAAAAGGTGTTGTCGCGCCCGGCGTCTTTGCGCATCTGGCGGATGGCCTCTAAAAAGGGCAGGCTCTCAATATCACCCACGGTGCCGCCCACCTCGACAATGACAATATCGGCCCCGGTTTCACGGGCCACGTGGGTGATACTGGCCTTGATCTGGTTGGTGACGTGGGGAATGACCTGGATGGTTTTGCCCAGGTAGTCACCGCGCCGCTCGCGGTTAATCACCTGCTGGTACACCTGGCCGCTGGTCAGGTTGCTGGCGCGGGACAGGTTTTCGTCAATAAAACGCTCGTAGGCCCCCAAATCCAGGTCGGTTTCGGCCCCATCTTCCAGCACAAACACCTCGCCGTGCTCGTAGGGACTCATTGTGCCGGGGTCAACATTGAGATAAGGGTCTAGCTTTTGCACAGTGACAGACAGGCCCCGGCTTTTTAGAAGCCGGCCAATCGAAGCGGCCGCCACCCCTTTGCCCAGAGAAGATACCACCCCGCCGGTGCAGAAAATATATTTGGTCATTGTTAGCCTCCTCCTCAGGCTAAGCCCTGCCCGCTGGGAACAGGGCCAACACTAAAAAATAAAGTCCCCAAGAGGGACCCTCTTGGGGACGATTGATCAGCGCCATCAATGAGATTTGGAAGTTTCCGCGTTGGGTACACGGACTGATATTATAACTTATGGGGGCGAAATTGCACAAAATTCAGGCAGCATATTGGCCTGGTTGTGAATTTCTCCCGTAAGTTATTATTTTTTGACAGTTCAACCAGCCGTGATATAATCAATTCTCACGTGGTTTTGCTCGCTCACTAATCTAAATAGTGTTTGGCCCCTTTTGCCACCCTAGCTCAATCGGCAGAGCAGCTCTTTCGTAAAGAGCAGGTTGTCGGTTCAAGTCCGACGGGTGGCTTTTTTGTTGCCTCTGATTAAGCCAAAGAATTCTGATGCGGTTCTGTATCTATAAAATGAAATCACAACCGGCGGAACTGAACTCTATCCGATTATCATTTGGATTAGCGCCTTGAAATCTAACCCCGATAGAAATGCCTAACCCCCAGCGTATTTCAGGGTCATTCGGCACATCAAACGGTTGTAGACTCCAGGCTCTAGGAGATAACCTGAGATTATCGTGCGCGGCTATCCTGCTTTCGCCATCGTAGATATGAACTGCATGCACAAAGGCATTATCTGAACTGGCTCTGAAGCGCAGCAGGACTGATCCCGTACGCAGCCGTCTATCGTTTATGATTACTGTGGTCGGAATAGCAAAGTGAAACCAATTTTCAGTGTTTTGGCGTCCTACTACTGAAATACAAGAACCTACACGTATCGCTGAGGTGATCCGATCTTGAAACTCTATTTGCATATTATGACCGTGCGTCCATCTGGCCTCTATTGCCATTTTTTCTCCCCTTTCGCTTGAAGCCCACCATACTTGGGGCTTTTGAATTGCATTTATTGCTAACTACACCAAGAATTCGCTCCCGGCGGAACTAAACTCTATAAGGTTATCATTTGTAGTAGTACCCTGAAATCTAACCCCGATAGAAATGCCTATTCCCCAGCGAATTTCAGGGTTGTTCGGCACATCGAGCCGTTGCAGACTCCAGGTCCGAGGGGATAACCTGAGATTTTCATGCGCGGCGATCCTGTTTTCACCATCGTAGACGTGAACGGCATGCACAAAAGCGCTGTCTGAGTTGGTTCTAAACCGCAGCAGGACTGCATCTGCACGTAGACGTCGGTCGTTGACAATCACTGGAGTCGGGATGGCAAAATGAAACCAATTTTCAGTAGTTTGTCTGCCCCCAACCCTAATAAAATAGCCCGCTCGCCAGACCAGGTTAACTCGGTCTGGAAACTCTATCTGCATACTATGACCGTGAATCCAGGTAGTTTGAGCTAACCTGACCGGGACCGGGTCCGTATCATACCTATAGCCAAGCGCAGCAATATTCAAAACAGAGGCAGGCGTTACACTACCGGATAAAGTGCGCTCCATGGGATCATTTAAATTGTGCCCGCGCGGGCCGCCGCCGGTTGGCAGGTAGTTTTGGTTTGGAAACCGCGCTTGCCAATCAGCCCAAAGTTTGTCTACAAAACAGTGATGCAGAAAAAAGACCGGGTCGTTAGGAGAGGTCATGGGCATCATCGAACCACCCACCCAAACGTGGACTCGGTTATGCAGACCCGGTGAAACAGGATACCAACCTTCTAGCCGGTTGCGAAAGCTTGGGTTGCTGGTCATATTCCAGGGGCTTACATCATAAGGGATTGGACTCATGAGGTTATTAATATCTGCTTGCGAGGGCAGGGTTGGCACGTTGACACCAAACTGTCGCCGCAGCGCACCTGCCGGATTACCATTGCCATCTATAATCGTCCATTGACCCACTCTAAAAGGACCACTTTTTACAATCCAATTATCGTTTGGGTCGCCGTTACCCCCCAGGAAATTATCGGCCCAAATAGGGGCCGTTCTGGGATTGGGTAGGGCTGCATCTTCCGTCCAATTCCAATAAGGTAAGCCTAAATTTGGATTTCCGGCTACCTGTTGTAATTCTCTTTCATAATCCAGGATGAATTGGCGATGCCAGGGTAAAAAAGCCGGTGAGCGGTGGATGCCCGCCATAGGCGCTTGGGCATGCCTGAGAACAAATTGGTTATATCTCCCATTAGCCTTTAAGGCCCTGACCGCATTGATGAATTCGGTTTTTTCAGCGTTAGTCAGGGATCTGAGATTCTTTCTAGTCGGCATAACTCCCTCCTCAATTTCTTTTGAAAAAAGCGTTGCTGCGCCTAACCCAACTAACTGCGTAAGGTCGTGTTAAACTCTTCGGTATGATCAATGACCGCTTTGGCTAAATCCGAAACCGATTGATAAGAGGTATGGGGTAGATAACTGGTGATAAATGTACCGGGCGCTACTTCTACTACATCTATTTCTCTAGGGCCAATGGTTAACTTTCCGGCAAAAGGAGTACCCTGTGCTGTTGGGGTAGTAGCGATAGTTGGCGCTGTGGGCTTATCAATGATAATATCAAAACCTTTATAGGTTTCTTTCTGCTGAGCCATCAATTTATTCTCCTTTGTACAATTAGGAAATTTATTTCGGTCATTTCACGCTTAAGCTGGAGCCTCTCAGCAGTACATTATAGTGCGCTTTTGAATTTCTGATAAACTGAGTATCCTGGTATGGCTAGACATTCCCTTCGTCATCTTGGCGGTGATTGTCGGCATATATCTGTAGCGACGGTCGGTAAAAGAACTTTGATGTGAATAACGAACGCAATCTATGGATCTATCGGCTGTGGTCGCCCGTCTATGATCTTGTTTTCGGTCCTGTCTTTCACCAGTCGCGTCATCGGGCGATTGAATTACTTGAACTGCAACCTGGAGAGCGGCTGCTGATCTCCGGCATTGGGACGGGGCTGGATTTGCCGTACCTGCCTTCTGGTGTGTCGGTTGTGGGCGCCGACTTAAGCTCGGAGATGTTAGCCAAAGCCCGGCTAAAAGTCAAGGATCATACGATAAGTCTCCTAAAGATGGATGGGCAAGCCTTGGGTTTTGACGAGGCAAGTTTTGAGGCGGCGCTGCTCAATCTGATCCTCAGTGTCGTGCCGGATGGGGCCGCTGCCTTTAAGGAGACGTGGCGCGTGCTGAGGCCCGGAGGACGGCTAGTGATTTTTGACAAATTTTTACCGGACGAGAGCCGGTTAACGCCCAGTCGCCGTTGGGTAGGACGCCTGGTCAGAGCCTTAGGAACTGATCCGAACCGTCGTTTGAGTGAAATGATTCGGGGAACTCCAGGCGTGACTGTGGAATTGGACGAACCGAGCCTCCTCCAAGGTCATATCGGCTGCTGCGCTTGCGAAAGGGATAACGTGTATGAATCGAAAGATGGAACGTACTAAGGATACAAGTTATGTCCTTTGGGTTAATAGGATTATACAATCCCTGTGAGCGTGACAGCGGTATAGACCAAAAAGAGGGAGAGGATGGCATTAATGGCGGCGGTCAGGCGGGGATGATGCAGATAGGCTCTAATGGCCGTGCCAAACAACGCCCAGACCGAGGTGGCGCAAAACGAAGTTGCTGCCAGCAGGAACGCGGCTAGGGCTAACAGAACTACATTATCGGTAATAGGGGCCAGAAAAGCAGTAAACAGAGTAAAGGCGTAAACCATCAGTTTTGGGTTCAACAACTGTAACATCAGGCCGTGTCCGAACCCCAGCGGTTTTGTCTCTTTTTCGGTAAAGGTGTAGCTTGCCTTGAGTATCCCTACCGCCAGGTACAGAATATAGACCGCTCCAATATAACGAAGTGCAGGTTCAAGAGCGGGAAAGATGCCCAGGAGGGTGGTGGAAAGCCACCCGCTGAGCAGCATCATCAGGAAAACTCCCACCGCCAGCCCTGTTTGATAGTTGAGCGTGCGCCTGTAGCCGTGCAGAACGCCGGTAGAAGCGGTGGAGATGTTGCCGGGGCCGGGGGTAAAGGTTGAAATAATCACGTAAGACAGTAAGGAAAAGAGAGGGATAGACACGATAATATCTCCTTAGTTAAGGGGTGAAAATCTGCATTGAGGAGATTGGAGATTGGAGATTATTACGCTGAATCTCCAATCTCTAATCTGCGGTGAATTAGCCTAAGTTTTGTGCAATCAGAGGCCGAATCACGAAAAACGGCCTAAAATCGAAAGATTTTTCGTACCTTACCAACTGAATCGGGATCCGGTATGCTTATGACTATTTTCCAAGAAACAAGGAATGGTCATGAGCAACGAAGAAACGCATGTACAACACACCCAGCACGCATTTCTGGTTGTGTGGGGCTGGTTTGCCGAGCAGATTGGCTTGATCGCGCAACTGGAAGGCGTCGCCCTCAAACAAAAGCGCTACCACCACACCCCCCAAACCAAAATTCTGGAGTTTCTGGTGGCCATTTTGGCTGGACTGAAGCATTTACAGGACATTAGTCGGGCGGCTCATCCGCTGGATCAGGATCAAGCGGTGGCGGCGGCCTGGGGCCAGCCAGCCTGGGCTGACTACAGCGGGGTGAGCCGGACGCTGAGCCAGGTTAGTTGGCCTGAAGCCAGACAAACCGCCAGCGTCCTGGATCAGGTCAGCCAGCCCTTTCTCGACGCCGAGGTGACACAGCTGCGAGGACAAGGTCAACGGCTAAGACTGGATGGTGATTTGACTGGGCTGCCGGTCTCCAACACCAGCCGGACCTACCCGAATGCGACGTTTGGGCATATGGATGCGGACATTCGC
>JAKLJP010000001.1 GCA_023151115.1 Anaerolineae bacterium | reverse complement strand
CCGTCTGGACCCAAGTCGGTGCCCGAACCCAGGCGATTGAACTGAGCCCAGCGCAAGCCTTTGGGGCTTGTCCTTATCCGGTGCGGTTGACCTTACTACGGTGGCAAGCCGACGAGACGAGCAAACAGACGACCCTGGTCTCATTTAGCGAAGGCGAACCCTTACCGATCACAGCGGTATTTCCCACTTATCACCAGCGCCAGGACGTCGAAGCTGGGATCAAGCAGGGCAAGGGCACGTTCGGGCTGACCAAACTACGGGTTCGCTCGGCCGCGGGGCTGCGCCTGTTAGAGCAGTTCGCCTTGGTCTTTTGGCCCAATTTCGTTCATTGGGCCGCGGCTTGGCTGATCAACCAAGTCCACGACGACAACCACCGCTTCAGCCAGCTCTTGCAGCAGGTTCGGCCTCAAGTGCGCGTGGCGGCCAAGACCCCCGCCTGGGTCTTGACCAACCCGGACGGGCAACTGCTGCAATTCGACCCGGATGGCCCTTTGGCCGGTGTCACAATCAACCTGGATGGTCCCTTCGCCTACCAGTGTCCCATGCCCTTGTTCCAGACGGGGCAGCAACTCTGGCCAATTTCATCTATATCTGTTAAAGAACGTCTGGCAATTATCGTTGCCAATGAAAATTTACATTCGATCGGTAACGTCCCGGTTGCCTTAGATAGCTCTTAGCAATCTCTAAATCTTGTCGAAATATGACTTTTTCAACGACTCGCTGTCTGAGTGCGCAACCACTACGTCAATTCATGCAGGAGAGAGGAGAAATCTATTTTTCCGAACAGTTGGGAATTGATTTTGTCGAAAAACATTTTCATATTCTCGAAAAAGATTTTGAACGCACCCTTGCGCAGGCAGAGACGCAAGAACTGCGCATCATCCGGATGATTGGGGATTTCCAACTCTATCACACCGTTTTGCGCCGGTACTATAAACACAAGGAAATCCTGACGAAACCGTATTTTGTCGAGGTCAGCCAGCGATTCCAAAAAAGCTGTCTCGAGAAAGGGTATTCACCCGTCACCATTGACCACTATGTCAAACAATCTGCCCGATTTATGGATTATCTTGATTCTCAAAAGGTCAGCCGCTGCGGAGATATCCAGCTCCGCTTGATCAACGACTACCTCAAAACCTTGGCGGGCTATACTTACAAAACCGTGGAACAAAATATCTGCTCACTGCGGACCTTTTTCAAATTCCTTTTCGAAAGCGGAGAAATCCAGACTGATTTTTCAACCCAGACCCCGATGGTGCAGGCCAGAAAACAGACCCGGATTCCTTCGGTTTGGACGAAAGATGAACTAAAAAAGCTGATTGAGGCCATCGACCGGGGCAGTCCAAAAGGGAAAAGAGATTATGCGATCATCTTGTTGGCCTGTTGCCTGGGCCTACGGGGCGCAGATATTAGGAATTTGAGGCTCGAGCACTTCCATTGGGCAGAGAAGCGGCTTGTTTTCACCCAATCCAAGACCAAAGAACCTTTGTCCCTGCCGCTGACCGCCGAAGTAGGCTGGGCGGTCATTGACTACCTGAAATATGGCCGGCCTAACATCGACACGCCCTATCTATTTGTCAAACATGTGGCCCCGTTTGGCCCATTTTCAGAAGCGGACCATTTATACCAACTGATCAAAGGGTATATGGCACGGGCTCATCTCCCGACGCTCAAAAAACGACGCGGCATGCATTCCTTACGGCATACCCTGGCCAGTGTGCTGCTTGAAAACAATACCCCCCTGGGCGTCATTTCAGACATCCTGGGTCATGCCGATACCGACTCAACGACGGTTTACCTGAAAGTTGACCTCCAGAAGCTGAAGGAATGCGCCCTTGATTTGGAGGAGGTGGTTCGCCATGGGTAAAATCGTTTATGAAAGCTTCTTCAAGGATTACCTGCGCAGCCATGTCGAGCTGAAACAGGCGCTCGGCTATAGCTATGAGACGGAGGAAGTCCAGCTCAAACGATTTGACCGATACCTGGTAGAAAACTATCCTCTGGCGACCTCTCTCACCCAAGAAATTGTGTTAACTTGGTGCCGCAAAAAACCCTATGAGGCCCAGGCCAACCAATGCGCTCGGGCCAGCATCCTGCGCCAGTTCACAAAATACCTGGATTCCATCGGGGTCGAGGCCTACCTTCTCCCCAAAGGATATTTTCCTGCGGAAAAGCCGTATGTCCCCTATATTTACACCCAGGACGAACTATCCCGGTTCTTTGCTAAAACCGATCAATGTTGGGCATGCCGTGAATTTCCCGAGCGCCATCTGATTATGCCGGTTTTATTCCGGATGCTTTATCTATGTGGGCTGCGGGTATCTGAAGCCAGGTTGATGAAAGTTGGCGACGTCGATCTTGAAAACGGTATTCTGAGCATCCAGCATGCCAAGAAGGATAACCGCCGGTTGGTCCCGATGTCCGACGCCCTGGCCGAAAGATGCCGTCAGTATGCAAAAAAGGTTCATCCTTTTCCAGGGCCTGACGACTATTTCTTTCCAGCCTTGGGTAGTAAACCGCTGACCCTCGGGAATGTGTATAAAAACTTCCGCAAGTTTTTGTGGCAGGCCGGTATTTCCCACCATGGTAGAGGTCACGGCCCCCGGGTCCATGATTTTCGCCATACCTATGCCGTCCACTGCCTGAAAAAATGGGGGGAACAGGCAAAGGATTTAGCGGCCTATCTCCCGGTCTTAAAAACCTACCTGGGGCACGATTCTTTTGCAGAGACCGCCTATTATCTCCGCCTAACGGCAGATGTTTTCCCGGAGCTGACCTTGAAATTGGAAACCTGCTATCCAGACATCATTCCCGCACTGGAAGGTCAGGCCGATGAAACCGACTGATTTCGCCCAACATCTGACGGAATTTCTGGCCGTGTATCTTCCCTCCCAAAAAAATGTCAGCCAAAATACGGTGTATTCCTACCGGGATACCTTTAAATTGTTGATCAAATACTGTGGGGAAGTCCATAACCTTCCCGCGGAGCGGATTACCCTGGGTCTGCTTTCCCGTGAACGGATCGTAGGATTTCTCCAATGGCTTGAAACCGATCGAAAATGCAGTATTTTGTATTAGTCAAGAACATGTAGCAATGATTATGACAATTAGAAAAGCCAAATTCGATTGGCAAATTCATTGGGTGATAAGCCGGCCATAGGTAAACCTTGATGAGGGCGATCATTATAGTCAGCCAAAAATTGAGCTAAAAGTAAGTCTAACTCTGGCACGGTCTGCCAGGATTTATCACGTAACCATTCTTTGAGGGAGCGGACGAAACGTTCGGCAATACCATTGGACTGCGGTCGATGGCGAGCGATAAGCACGTGAATGAATTCAGCGTCGCGCTCCAGCTTCTTGAAAACATCGGCCGTAAAATGAACCCCTCGATCAGAAATGAGAAACTGTAAATCAGGCGGTAAGAGCGTCTGTAAAGCTTCAACGACCATGTCGGCGGTGAGGTGAGAGCCAGCCACAAAAAGGGGTAAGCCCAAACATTGTCGGGTACAGTTATCGGTGATGACCAAGATCGCAATCCAGACCGTGACCAAAGGCAGTTGGGCTGCTTGTTGGCGCAGCGCCCAGCGCTGTTGACGCCACAGTTGATCCTCCTGTTTTCGTTGCTCGATTTGCACCCGGCGCTGCTGACGAAGCTGATACCACAGTTCATCTTCAGCCCTGAGACTGCCCCACGGCAACCGCTGACCGGGCTGGCGTTGTTTTTTTCGGGTCTGTTGTTGCTGCCGACGTTGGGCTTTGAGGTGGTGCCAGGCCTGGTCTTCTTGCTGCCGACGTTCCCGAAGGTGGCGGTGTTGGTCGCGCAAGTCCGCTTGCTGGCAGCGTAAGGCTTTCTTTTGAGCCTTTAGCTCAGCTTTGTCTTTGTCTCTGTCGGTCGGCTCCTTTGGCTCCGCTTGGGCTTGACTGGCGGTCACAAACTTGAGCATCGCTTCGCGGTAGCTTAACGTTTCGTCAGCAAAGACCTGACCCGGATAGTCAGGCTCAGCCTTTTCGGTGACGATTTGTTCCACCACCAGCCGGCCCGATGAGCCACTCACGGCGGGTAACTTGACCTCAGCTTGATGCTCGACCGGGACAAAACAGAGGTCAACATTGAGCGTTTGTCCCGGCGCTTCCGCCGTGCGACTTACGCTTGGGGACTCTTTTTTGGGGTGGTTGGCTCTGACCCACCCCATAGCCCGGCCGCTTGTAAAATCCGCCTGACCGTGTTGGGGCTGACCACCGGCAGCCAGTTGTTGCTTTTGGCTAATTCATCGGCGATCCGTCGTTTGCCCCAACTGGGCTGGGCGTGACGCAGTTCGATCACCTGCTGCTCAACGTCCGCTGCCACCCGCACCGGGTTTTTCGGACGATGATCGCCAAATTGTTCTAAGGCTGAGTAGCCACCCGCCTCGAAACGAGGCTTCCAATAATAAAATGTCCGTTCGCTCACACGGGCCTGACGACATGCTTTTCCGACATCTTTGGTCTCTTCCCAGACCTCAAACAGCTTTTTCCGTTGAGCGACCGTTGTTCGGGGATAACTTATTCCTTTCATAATGTTTGCTATTATGGCTCATTTTATTCCTTACTGCAATATGTCCTTGACTAATACAGAAAATGCAGTATTTCGACCCGGAATCAACGGCTGGCAGCCATCCATTCTTTTTTCCGTTACCTACAAGGTGAGGAACCCGCTGGGCTTTATCATTTCCAAAAGGTCATGTCCATTCCCCTAAAAAAGGCCAGGAAAACGACCGTGGAACACTTGACTCCGGCAGCGATAAAACTTCTTCTGGAACAACCGGATAAACAGACGGCCAAAGGTCGGCGTGACCTGACCCTCCTGAGTGTCCTCTATGATACCGGAGCCCGGGTCCAGGAATTGATTGATATCCAAGTCGGGGATGTCACCCTGGATTCGCCAGCGGTGATCGTCCTCCATGGAAAAGGTAATAAAACCAGAAGAGTACCCATCCTAAAGCCCACGGTTTCCTTACTTCAATCGTATTTGACGGAAAACAATCTGAACAAGCCAGGGAAAAACCAGCAGCCCTTGTTCTTAAATTATCAGCACCATAAACTAACCAAGGAAGGCATTGCTTATATCCTCACAAAATATGCCCAGTCAGCCCGGAAGTCATCGACCATCGTGCCGGTGAAGGTGAAACCGCACGTCATTCGCCATTCGAAGGCCATGCATCTTCTCCAGGCAGGGGTAAATCTCATCTACATTCGTGATTTCTTGGGTCATGTCGATATCAAAACGACAGAAATTTATGCCCGGGCCGATACGGAAACGAAACGGAAGGCGATTGAGAAGGCTTATCCCGACCTGATTGACAGCAATTTGCCGGATTGGAATAAGGATCAGGAACTCCTGGCGTGGCTATCTAATTTGAAATAGGTTCGGAGATTATGCAAAGTAAATCGGCCAAAAACGGCCAAAACTGCCCTGGTTGGGGCCATTACTTTGCATAATCGCTTTCTTTGCATAAGGTGGTGTTTGTAGCCCCATCCTTGCCAATATCTACTTGGATCGTTTGGATCAGTATGTCGAAAAGGTGCTTATCCCTACCCACACCAAAGGATTAGAACGACGAGAAAACCCGGCATATACAAACCTAGCAAGCAAAATCGCTAATCATCAACGACGCGGACGGAAAGAACAAGCCCGGCAGCTAAGAAAGCAACTCCAACAATTGCCTTCCAAAGACCCGGCTGACCCGGATTTTAGACGACTACGCTATGTTCGATATGCCGATGATGCGCTGTTAGGATTCACTGGCCCACAATACGAAGCCAAAGAAATCAAGCGAATGATTGGAGAATTTCTGCGTGATAACCTCAAATTGAAGTTATCCGAAGAAAAGACCCTCATCACCCACGCTACAAGTCAAGCCGCTGTGTTTCTCGGCTACGAAATCGTAAACCAACAAGCCAATGACAAACACGATCAGACAGGTCGTCGGTGTGCTAACGGCAGAATCGGTTTACGAGTCCCAAAGGAAGTTGTTGACAAGGCCAAAGCACGCTATATGAAACACGGATACGCTACCCACAGAAAAGAACTCTTGGACAGCAGCGATTACAGCATCGTCAGGTGCTACCAACAGGAATATCAAGGTATCGTCCAATACTTCGCGCTAGCTCAGAATGTCTGTTGGTTCTATGATCTCCACTGGGTTATGGAAACATCACTTCTGAAAACGCTTGCCCATAAACACCAGATAACCCTAACCAAAATTGCGCGAAAATATATTACCACTCGGAGTACACCTGAAGGTCAATCACTGAGATGTCTAGAGGTACAGGTAGAACGTAAAAACAAACCACCACTAATAGCACAATTCGGTGGACTGGCTCTAAAACGACAACCTTTCGCAATCCTCAATGACCAACCTCCTGTCTATAGAAGCAAGCGTACAGAAATCCTTAAACGTATGCTTGCAAATGAGTGCGAATTATGTGGATCAGGGACAAATATCGAAGTCCACCATATTCGACATCTCAAAAACCTAACAAAACGTGGAAGACGGGAAAAACCTGAATGGGTAAAACGTATGGCCGCGCTTCGTCGCAAAACCCTGGTGGTTTGCTTTGAGTGCCACACCAATATCCATAAGGGCCGTCTTATACAAAGACGACAGGATAATTCGGAATGATCTACTGGAGAGCCGTGGTGCATCGAAAGATGCAAGCCCGGTTCGGAGGGGGGACGACAGAAAAGGGTCTCCTAGACACCTCGCTGGCGGCCTACGTGCGCCGTGTCACGGCGAGAAAGATTGTTCCCGCAGGGAACTGTGAGAAAGTGTCAAGCTAACACTCACAAGTCGAACTCGGTTAGGTCGAGGGGAAACCCAAAACTGAACAAAGCATCCGAGTAAAGCGAAGTGAGACGGGCCAGAAACCGTCAAGAGGACTTCGCAACGGCTGGTTGACAAGGTAAAGCCTGGATTGGTTGAACTCTAGTGACCAGTGACAAAAGCCAGGGTCTATGGGAAGACTGGCTGAAACCCATACTTCGTTAGTTAGGATGATAGGGTAGGGGTCATCCTGAGCGACACTCTAACGAAGACACACTGTAATGAACAGTGGCAAGGTCACGACCGGAGTACCTAAATCAACCTAGAAACGTCCCTTTCTCGCACGGAACACGGGAGGGCCTAACAGCCGCGAGGCTCACGGTCCCGGAGCCGTGGTAGTAGTCGGAGTTGGGGAAAGCCCAACACATCCAAACCCTAATGGGGCAGGCAGAGCCATTAGGCAGGCGAAGCACGGCAGGTCAATCAAATCTCAAAATAGAAAGGGGATACGCGTGATGCGAACGACCCAAACCATTTTAGAGATGGTCCACCACAGAGGCCAACAAGGCTTAGATTTGGAAAGAGTGTATCGGCTGCTATACAACGAAGAATTGTACTTGGCCGCTTATGGAAAGCTCTATGCCAATGAGGGAGCACTCACCCCTGGTATTGACCCTGACGACACCGTCCAGAATATGAACCGACAACGGATAGCTGACATCATTAACGACCTCAAAACAGGAACTTATCAATGGACTCCAGTCAGGCGGGTAAACATTCCCAAGAAAAAGGGTAAGACCAGACCCATCGGCATTTTGGTGTGGCGGGATAAACTCCTGCAAGAAGTCATCCGAATGATCCTGGAAGCCTACTACAATCCCCAATTCTCGGAACTGTCCCACGGCTATCGGCCCCACCGAGGATGCCATACCGCGCTTCAGGAAATCAGTAAGTGGCACGGCACAAAGTGGTTCGTAGAGGCCGACCTGGAAAAATGCTTCGATAAAATTGACCACGACCAGCTATTAATCATTATGGGGCGGAAAATCAAAGACCACAAATTTCTTAAACTCATCAAAGACCTCCTGAAAGCAGGCTACCTGGAGAACTGGCAATACCAGTCCACCTATTCAGGGACACCGCAAGGTTCGGGTCTCAGTCCGTTACTCGCCAACCTCATCCTAAATGAACTGGACCAATACATCGAAAAGAAACTCATCCCGCAATACACTCGGGGTAAAAGACGGAAATGGAACAGGGCCTATCGCCGTTTAGGCGCAGCCTTGACCCAAACCAGACGAAAGGGCGACATCCAGTACTACAAACAACTCTATAAAGAACGAAGCCAACTCCCGACTAAGGATACGCACGACCCAAACTTTCGCAGATTGAAATATGTCAGGTATGCGGATGATGTCCTCCTGGGATTTATCGGACCCCGCTCAGAAGCAATACAAATCAAAGAGAAACTGTCTCAATTTCTCCAGACCATCAAACTTACCCTCTCCGAACAAAAGACGCTGATTACCCACGCCACTCAAGAAAGAGCCAGGTTTTTGGGCTATGATCTCTACATCGCCCACGACAACCAGCAGTATGACCCCCGCAAAACACGGGGTCAAACGAAAAGACGGTCAATTAACGGACGACCTATTTTCAATGTACCCCAAGAAGTTATCAAGGCGTGGTGTCACCGTGATACCCGAAAAGGGCGCACCATTCACCGTCCGGCCCTGCTGGAAGCCTCCGATTACGAAATCATCAAAACCTATGGGATGGAACTTCAAGGCTTAATCAACTACTACCAATACGCTCACAATGCCTCAAGTCTCTACAAGGTTAAATATCACCTGATGGTGTCATTGGCAAAGACCATTGCGACCAAACACAAACGACATCCAACCTGGGTGTACAAGAAGTACAAACGAAAATCAGACGAAGGAATGACCTCGCTCATCATCGAAATTCCTAATCCGAACAATCCTGATAAACCCCTCTGTGCTCAATTTGGCAATAAACCTATCCGGCACAATCGAACCGCCATTATGGTAGATGACCGGATGCAATTTCATCCCGGACGCAACGAACTGGTTAGAAGATTACTGGCGGATGAATGTGAACTGTGTGGCTCATCCGACCAGATCAGAGTTCACCACATTCGTCACCTGAAAGACATCCGCAAGAAACATCAAGGTCAATCCCAACCCCCTCAATGGGTCAAGTTTATGATGGAACGGCATCGAAAAACGGTAGTGGTCTGCCAGCAGTGTCACGCCGCTATCCACGCCGGTAAGTATAGTGGCAAAAAGGTGGAATAAAGATTGACTGGAGAGCCTGCTGCTACCGAAAGGGGCACGGCGGGTTCGGCGGGGGAGTGTCAGAAAAGCGGTGTACTATCACACGCGGCTCGCTGGCACTCTACCCGACCCTACACTTGAGTCGTGTGGCTGCTCAGCCCCAGATGGATGGGATTGAGATTCATCCGTCACATTGGCCAAGAGCGAAACTGCCGTCTCCAACACAAGGAGCGGAGCTAAACCTGCATGGTAGTTTTGTGTAGGTTTGGTGGAACAGAGGTAATGATAGAATTGTTGGGACGGTGAATAGAGCGCAACTCTAGTTATCTGCATTCGTCGGATCATCGCGCCAACGCGGTTTGCCCAGGTCAATTTCAGCCGTGCCGCACATTCCATACACCTGCAAGAACTCGCCGAGGGCCTCCTGGGCGCTGGCCGGCAGAGGTCAAGCTGATGCGCAGAGGGCGGCTCTACCTGAAGCAGGCCGGTTACAGTGTTGTCTGGACGGAAGATGGCCGGCAGGGCCTGGCCGCCTTCCGCACTAAAAAACCGCGCTGGTACTGCTCGACCTGAACCTGCCCGGCGAGTTGGACGGCCTGGATATCTGCCGGACCCTGCGGCGCGAGTCGAATGTGCCAATCATCATGCTGACCGCCGCAGTGAAGAAACAGACCGGCTCATCGGCCTGGAGTTGGGCGCTGAGGGCTATATCACCAAGCCCTTCTCCCCCGCGAGGTCGTGGCTCGAGTCCGTACCTGGGACTGGCTGTTGTCAAACAACTCGTCGAGGCTCATGGGGTCAGGTCCAAGTGACAAGCCAGGTAGGGGTCGAAACACAATTCAGGACCCATCTACCCTCAGCATAACGTTATCAATTACCAACTCAAAGTTTGTGCGCCGTTGACCAGGGCTTCGACAGCCGTGGCCGCCCCGATGATCTCGGCCCCCTCAATCAAATCGGCCTGATTAATGTTGCGGGGCTTGGCGCAAGCGCCGCAGACCCAAACCCGTCCGCCGGCGGCCACAAATTGCTGAATCAGCTCACTTAAGGGAGCAAACCCATTGGCCTGCAACCCGTCAGTGTAACCTTTGGTGGCCACCCAGACCCCCTCGATCGTCAATAAGACAGTTGCCTCCTGACTGGAGTTGCGGGCCACGTTGCCCACCAGAAATGCCAGTGAAGCTCTTTCAACATCATCCTTGCCATGCGTATTGTGCAGCATTACTTGGGCCATATTATCCTCCTCAAAAAAATTATGGCTCAACTCACCCGACGAATGAGATAACGATCCCCTTGTCGGGTCACCAATTCGTGACCGGTTAAGCGACACCAGGCCGGTAGATCAACTGCTACGCTGGGATTGGTGGCCCGAACTTCCATGGTTTGACCCGGCAACAGGCTGCGCATTAGCCCCGCGATTTCGTTCAATGGGCCATAGGCACAGCCCAGATCACCGGCATCGTAGAAGGCGTCCGCGCCCAAGATTGAGGCGGGTGTTATTGCCGCTGAGACCTCACTCCGCCTTGTGGGTGGGACTTCGCCCTCACCTACGCTGAGGACTTCGCCCCCACCTACGATGGGGACTTCGCAATTCAGGGCGGCCAGCGCCGTAGTCCATTCGGCCTCATCACGGGCTTTACGGGCGCGGAAATTGATGCCCAGGGTACCAAAGTTAGCCGCGCTGCTCGCTTGGGGCGCGCCGCTGAAAACGTCGGCTCGCCAGGTGATCTCGAAATCTACAAAACCGGCCATGACCACGGCCATGTGCAACTCTGCTTCCAGCAGAGCGCCGGCAATTCAGCCAGTCCACAAGTCTATCTTGCGTTTGGCGCTCTCCGGTACAGCCTTCTGCACCAGGATGTCGCCAAGCTGCAGGCGACCGCCTGGCCTGAGCACTCGCGCCATTTCACCCAGGGCAGCGGCCTTGTCCGGCATCAGGTTAAGCACCCCGTTAGAGATGACCACATCGGCCCAGCCGTCAGGCACGGGCAGGGCCTCGGCATAACCCTCGCGGAATTCGACATTGGTCAACCCGGCTTCGGCAGCGGCACGACGCGCCTTGTTCAACATCGCCGGGGTCATATCCACCCCAATCACCCGGCCGGTTGGGCCGACCATTTTGGCGGCAATGAGGCTGTCAATCCCGGCTCCACTGCCCACGTCTACTACCCGCTCGCCGGGTTTTAGTTCTCCCAGGCTAAAGGGGTTGCCGGTGCCGGCGAAGGACTCGATGGACGTTTCGGGGAGGCCGGCCAGCCATTCATCCGGGTAGCCCAGCAAGCGGGCCAGCGGGCGCCCGGTGTGAAAGTGAAAGCCACGGTCGGGTTCGAGCGCCACCCATTCATATTCTTCCTGGATCGCGGTGCGCAACGATCCCAGGTCGAGTGTCGGTAGGTAATTTGCTGCAATCATCGCTCAGTCCTTTAGTGAGACGGTCACGGGAACCGGGTTGCGGATGATGTCCAAAACCGGGGAAGTCTTCTGGACATAATTGCACAGCTCCACCAGCTTCTCCCGGGGCGCATCGCTCTTCACCCGGTAGGCCAGGTGGATGCTTTCGTAACCCGGGCGCACTGCTTCAGACAGACCCAGGAAGGCGCGCAGGTCCAGATCTCCTTCCAGGTCGAAGCTCAGGCTCTCGACGTGAATGCCTTGCGCTGCCGCGTTGTAGATAAAGCCGACCGCCAGGCAGGAAGCCAGGGCGTGCAGGACGGCTTCGACGGCATTGGGACCGGCGTTGTCGCCGAGGAGCACCGGCGGTTCGTCTCCTTCCAGGATAAGGGGTTGGCTGCGGGAGGTATCCTCCTGGCCGGCGCCGTAAAACCCCTGGATCGTAGTGCGAGAATGGCCGCCCCCGGCCCATTCATTGTGGGCCCGGAACTGGAAGCGGGCCAGCGCCGGATTCTGCTGGATGGCGTTTACGGTCATCACCAATTGGTCGACATTAACGCCATTGATCAGGGTTGCGGTTTGGATCGTCATCGTTTCGTTTCCTTTCTGAATATTGCCAATAAAATTTATCCAGAATATAGCATCACCCCCTCACAAAAATCTTATTTCGGCCTTAATTGGGCATGACTTTTTCACTTTTCCGGGCAACAAAAATGCCGGGACATCCGTCCCGGCATGCAAGGGTCAAAGTTGCCTGCTAGAAGACCAGGGGTCAGGTCGCGCCCAGCCGCTCGAAGATCCGCCGGGCTTCCGTCTGCATCGCCTGCGCGGCCGCCAAGTCGTTTGGCGCGCTGCGGCCAAGCCGGAGCGCAGCGGCGGCGGCCAGGCAGCGGGCGGCTTCATATGCGTTCCCGGCCGCAGTGTATCCGGCCCGGGCTTCGGCGTAATCGTCCAACGCGACATCGAGCCGGCCCTGGGCTGCCGCCAGCTCTCCGCGCGATTGGCGCGCCATCGCCAGCCACATCCGGCTACCGTACTGTTCTGCTGCTGCCTCCAGTTGGCGGCAGAAGCGTTCGGCGGCGGCGAAGTCGCCCGCGGCCACCCGCATGCTCACGGCGGCCGGCAGGAGCAAGGCGTCACAGGTGGCGCAGTGACCGTGGCGCTGGCTCATCGCCAGGCCCAGGTCCAGAGCCTGGTCGGCGGCAGCGAGGTCGCCTGCGGCAAGGCGATTGCGAGCCATAGCGGCATAGAGACGGGCCAGGCAGTGCGCCCGCATGAGGGCCTGCTCGGCCGCCATCACACCCTCTTCCAGTGTCGCCAACCCCTCCGCCAGTTGGCCGCGGGCCGTCTGGAGCACACCTAGCCGCTGGCAGGCCAGCGCTTCTCCGGAGGCCGCGCCAATCTCGCGGTAAAGCTGGATGGATTCGCGCAGCGCCGCTTCTGCCACATCCCAGTGGCCGGCCTGAAATTCGAGCGCCCCATTAAAGCACTGACACAGGGCGATCGCCCGCGGTGCGCTCATCCGCCGCGCTTGCTCGTGGGTCGTGCTGACGGCCTGTTTCACCTCTTCGTAACCCTTATCACCATACAGGTGATACTCCCACAGTCACAAGTGGACATCAAAGGCTTCGGTCACATCGAGGCTCGAGCCGGCCAGGGCGGCGCGCTGCTGCTCAAAGCCGATCCCGGTCCGCCACTCTCCCAGCGAGTGGCAGGCCAGCGCCAGTATCTCGAAGGCGCGCGCAATCGCCGCCGGATCATTCAGCCGCTCGGCGATGGCCAGGCTAGCCTGCGCCACCTCGAAGGCCTCCTGGTACTCATTGCGATGCCAGTGTAACTGGGCCATATTGTAGAGCACGTAGGCATAGTCGGCCGCATTCTTGTGTTCATCCACCTCGGCCAGCGCGGCGGTCAGGTGCGTCTCAGCCGCCGCGGTGTCTCCAACTGTAATCAAGGCTACCGCGGCGCCACGGTGCAGGCGCGCCCGATCGGAACCTGCTGGCTGCCACCCCTCGCCAGGCGGGAGCGCCAGCGCCTGTTCGAAGCAGGCCACACTGCGGGGTGTATCGGCCAGGATGATCCGCCACCAGCCGAGCGCCTCCAGGATCATCCAACGGTGGGCAGGATCGGCCAGTTTCAGCGCATCCATCAGGGTCAACGCCCGCTCAAAGTAGCCGACCGCGCTCTCAAAGGCGTAGACGGCCGACGCTTTCTGTCCGGCCCGCAGCAGATACTCGAGGGCGCGGTCGCGGCGGTCGCTCAAATCGTAGTGAAAGGCCAGGTCCTCGATGTAGGGGTCAAGTCCCATGAGCTGGCGGGCGTACAGCGCCTCGATCGTGGCGGCGGCCTGGCCGTGCAGCCGGGCGCGGCGGGCCCGGCTGAGGGCGGTGTAGAGGGCCTGGCGGGTGAGCGGATGCCGGAAGCGATAGCCGTCCGCCGTCTCCTCCAGCAGGTGAGCGGTGAGCGCGGCGTCGAGGGCATCGAGCAGCGCCCCATCGGGCAGCCCGGCTACGCCGCGCAGCACGTCGAAACGAAACTCACGCCCAACCACTGCCGCCGCCGTGAGGGCCGCTTCGACGGGTGGCCCCAGGCGGCGCGCCCGCTCGCGCAGCAGTCCGGCCAGATCGGCTGATATGCCCAGCGTAGCGCCCGGTCGCAGCCGCCACTGCCCGGCCTGGTTTTCCACCTGGTCAGACTTGAACAGGGCGCGGGTCATCTCTTCAATGAAGAAAGGATTGCCCTCGGTGATCTCGAATACCGCCTTGACCAACTCCGGGGTCACACCGCCGCCGAGGGTATGGGCCATAATGCTGGCGGCGGCGTCCCCAGTCAGCGGGGCCAGGGGCAGCGTCTCGCTCAGGCGCTCGCGGTAGAGCGCGGTGAGGAGCGCGCTAAGCGGCGTGGCGCTCGTGTCGCCCAGATCGCTGCGGCAGGTGGCCAGCAGCACCACCGGAGCGGCCCGCGTCTGCCGGGCCAGGTAATGGAAGAGCCGCAGGCTGGCCTCGTCGGCCGCGTGCAGATCATCCACCAGCAGAGCCACCGGGTTGCGCAAGGCCAGGCCGGCCAGGAAGACGGCGGTGGCGTTGAACAACGCCCACTGTTCCTGCTGGGGGTCGCTGGAGCCGCGCGGTTTGAAGGAGGTGATCGGGTTCTCAGCGGGGGGACGCTGGCGTTCGGCCAGGTAGCGATCAAAGGCCTCGATGAAGGGTTGGTAGGCCAGTTGCCCCTCTTGCTCATAGGCCGCGCCAAAAAGTACCGCCATGCCGCTGCCAACGGCGGCGCACAAGAGTTCACCCGCCAGGAGAGTTTTGCCGATGCCGGCATCGCCGCTAATCAGGAGGGTCTGGCCCCGCCCCCGCCGGACCGTGTCCAGCCAACCCCGCAGCCTTTCGAATTCAGCCGCGCGTCCGACCAGCGCCGGGCTAGGTTCGAGCTTGAGGGCAGCGGACGGGATGGGGCGGCCGGTTAAACTGCTTGCTCCAGGCCACGCGGTCAGCTCACCGCTGAGGATTTGCCCATACAAAGCCGCCGTTTCCGGGGCGGGCGGCACATCCAGATCGGCGGCCAGGGCCTCCACACAGGTCTGATATTGGCGCAGCGCCTCGTGACGGCGGCCGGCCAGAGCATAGAGCCGCATCAGTTCGCGATGAACCGGCTCGTCGGCCGGATCACCACCCAGGGCCAGGAGTGGGGTGAGCAGGGTAATCGCGCCGGTGTAGTCGCGGGCATCACGACAATACGCCGCCAGCGCCAGGCGGGCTTCGCGCTGGCGACGGTAGAGCGCCTCACGCGGGAGCAAGGTCCACTCGGCGTACCGGTCGTCGGGCAGCAGGTCGCCCTCGTAAATATCCAATGCCTGTTCAAGATTGGCTTGACGCTGCTCAGGAGGTACGGTCGGCGTTGTGGCGCACAGCCGCTCGAACTCCTGGACATCTACCCAGACCGACGGGGCAAGGCTCAAAACGCCATCTTCAAAGCTAAAGACCGCGTCGGCCGCGCCCTGACCAAGAGCCGTGTTAAGGGTTTGGCGCAAAACGTGGAGGGTGCTGTACAGGTTATTTGCCCCGGAAGCGAGGTTGGCGTCCGACCAGAGAAACTCAATCGCCTGTTCTTTCAACAGACGCCGCTCCATGGCCAGGCGTTGGAGGAGGGCGGCGGCCTTGCGGCGCGGCCACTCGGCGGCGCTTAAGGTGCGTTCTCCCCAAGCGACCTGGAAACGCCCCAACAGGTAGATGCGGACAGAGGGCGAAGTTAAAGCTGGCATCGTTTGCTGCACCTTTATGAACTGGTCTCCTTTTCCCCATTTGCAGGGATAACTCGGTGAAGCTGGCCAGGCTTGGCGATTCTAAGTGACGGCGTCAAACCCAAAAAGAAAGTCGCCTTTTCACCCTGCAATTATAGTAATTTGTATCGTTCTCGTTTTCATTTTACTTCGGATTGGCTGTGTTTTCAAGACCACCCCCCCACATTCTGAGCTGCGTCGATAGTGCAGGTGGCGAGCGCGCTCGATTTTTTCGAGCGCGCTCCGTCCCACCTACTCTGATGGCAAGTAAACTGGAATAATTGTAAAGCTCTATTATTCACACTTCACTTTCTAGTTACGACCCAAATCTACCGTTCAATCGGCGCGCCGATGAGGCTGCCCCACTCGGTCCAGGAGCCATCATAGTTACGCACGTTGGGGTAGCCCAGCAAGTAACTCAGCACAAACCAGGTATGCGACGAGCGCTCGCCGATGCGACAGTAGGCGATGATTTCCTTGTCGGCAGAAATACCCTGGCCCTCGTATAGCGCTTTCAAATCGACCAGGGTCTTGAAAGTTCCATCTTCCAAAACCGCCTTGCTCCAGGGAATATTGGCCGCGCCGGGGATATGCCCACCACGCTGCGCGCCTTCCTGGGGCAGGTTAACTGGGGCCAGCAATTTGCCGGAGAACTCGTCGGGGGAGCGCACATCCACCAAGGCACGCCCGGTATGATGTAAACTGGCCTCGACAAAACTGCGTAAAGCTCTCAGGTTTGTATTGTGGGGTTGGGCCTGATAGCTGGTGGGATAATGGGCGGGTGCGAAAGTGGTCAGTGGCCGTCCTTCGGCCAACCACTTCTTGCGACCCCCATTGAGCAGGCGCACATCCTGGTGACCGTACAGTTTGAGCAGCCAGAAGGCATAGGTGGCAAACCAGTTATCCAGGTCGCCATACAGCACCACGGTAGTCTCATTGGCAATACCGGCCTGGCTCATCAAGGCTTCGAAATCGGCCTGGTCAGGAATGTCGCGGCGCAGCGTAGCCTGGGTATCCTTTTTCCAGCTCCAGCCGATGGCGCCGGGAATGTGCCCGGAGCCGTAGGCTTCGGTATCAACGCTGACTTCCACCAGGCGCACGTTGGCGTCATCCAGATGTTCCGCCAGCCAATCGGTGGTGACTAACACCTCGTCGAAAACGTAATCATTTTTTCCATTGGTCCTCATTGTTTAGTTTCCTTTACTTGATAAAAATTTGATAGAATTTATGTGGGGATTTTGACGGTTAACTTGTCAAACAAAATACTTCTTTGGGTATCACCCCCTTTCAAAGACAGCACTTTCTCCGAAAATCCATGATTAAACTCGGCTCAGTCTTCCCACCCGAACTTGGCGCCGCAAGACCACCTGGGCCACACCACCTGTTCCAAGAACCAGTTCGTTCACCTTTCTTACGACCTTGTCATCAATCATGAGCTGGCTCAAAGGCTCGTCCCACCATTGGCGGAGAGCGTCGAAGCTGTCGGCATAAACTAAATAATCGAAGACGCGCTCGGCCACGGGCCAAAATAAACCAGCTTTGACTACCTGATCCAGAGCTGCTTTTGCTTGTTTGAACATCTCAAAATCGTCGGTACGATCCATCGGTTCGGCGTGCTTGACCTCGCCCTGATGATGAACCTCTAATGAAAAAGGTTCGCCGCTGAAATGGCTTTCCATTAGCACACCCCCTGACTTGAGCAAGCGATGCGCTTTCTCCAGGGCATGACCCATGCCCTTAACGGCGATTCAACAGAGACTCCGCGTGAAGATAACAACATCAAAGCCTGGAACGCCTGGCGCGACGGCAAAATCCTCGATGCCACTCACTCGAAACTCAACCCGCTCGCTTAATTCAGCCGGTCTCTGCTTGATGGCGTTGGCGATGGCTTCCTGGTTGGGATCAAGTGCCATGGTGGACGCGGCCTGAGCAGCGTATTGCCACGTCACCCGGCCGTCGCCGCAACCAATCTCTAATACATGTCTGCCGGTGAAGTCCATTAGCTCGTGGAGTACGGTAGTTTCGGTTGTATCGGGGTCAGCCGTTATGGTCTTGATTTCTCCAGTCCCAGTGACAAGTTGCATCTCTTTAAACGCCATATTACCCCTCCTTTTGAGGGGTGGTCCCAAAAACCTCCAAAATCAGGGGATTGCGGCCCAACGCCGAAATCAACGCCGCATCTCTGCGGGAAGGCAGCCATAATTTCTCCCTGGAGGCCAGGAAAATATCGCAACCGTTGACTGTCACCCAGGCCATTCCTTCGACCACCTCGATGCTCCGGCTGGCCACCGGCAAGCGAAAGACCTCGTTGTGACGCACTAACATCAGTCGCACCATCAGGTTGGTTGTGTTTAGCCGCTTTTCCAGTCCGTTTGGCTTGAGCGAAATCATCAGTTGACTCCTATTCGCCGCTGAGGCTGAGCTATCAAATCTGTAGCACCAATGGGGGTTGACGGCCAGACGGTCACATTAGCCTGAAGGGTGGGCCAGCCTAAATAGCTGGCCACCGAAACGCGATGATGTCCATTCTGGACAAAGTACACCGGGCCAATTTGAAAAACCTCAACGGGCGGAAAACCAGCGCCAGAAACAGCCAGAGTATAGATGATCCGCCAACGCTCTTTGCTCTGCTCATCCCTCACGCGAGGCATGAAGTGGCGGGTGAAATCCCGAGCGCGCCCCACGCTGCCCACGATGTTTTTGAGGGGAATATCTTGTAAACCTGAATTAATGGTCGGGGTAGCTGGCAACCCTTTGACAACTTCCTGGAAAGGCAGCAGGAAAGGTTTGTGACCGGTCATCAGGCTGCGCTTGACGTCCCAGAAGCCCTTGCTTCTGGCTCGACTAAATTCAGTCTCACTCTGAATATAGATCATTGTTTTGAGGTCCATCGAGAGCACTTTCCTTTCAACCTAAAAACCAAGTTATGGTTTCATTCTACAAGAGGCGTGTCCCCCTGATGTCCCAAAAATGTCCCCTGTCAGAAATAAAAAAGGGGCGATATACATCGCCCCAAATTGTTGTAATATCAGATGGGCTTCTTAAAGTTGCAGGACTGACGCTGACAATACATTATCAACAACACACCACTCGAAATCGTGTAAAAGATATGCAGAAGCCAAACCGGGCCTGGGGGCAAGCTCACCAGGTAGAGCCAATAGACCAGGTTGCCAATATTGATCAGGATAAGATTCAGGCGACTATACGAGCGTAAATCTTGAGTTCGATAGGCTTTTAACAACAGGGGCACGTGGCTACCGATGAAGATGAAGCTCGAGATCGCTCCGGCTATGAGAGCAAGATATTCCGTGTCCATAACTTTTCTCTTTCAAAGCTGCGAATTTTTTGTTTGCTACGTATCAACGCGACTCAAAGGAAAGAAATAGGTTCCCCAGAAGGGTTGAAAAAATGCACTTTTTCACCCTAAATATAGGTAGGCACTAACCCGGTACTGCCTACCGCGTCATCACGCTTCCGCGACATTACCTGTGTCATCCTGGCTACAAGTCGCTGGCGTTGGCGTCGGGCCAGATCAACCTCTTCGACGACTTCCACCATTGGCCAGCGCCGATCCTGATCCGTCACCAATTTCCACAGATCAGCCATGGCATGGCTCAGACGTTTTTGAAAAGTGCTGGCCAGGCCGGTCAGGCCACTCCCCCTAGCCTCGGCTCGTTGCGCCTGCAGGGCCTCATTCAGGGCCAGGCTACCCAACACGGCTGCGGTCATGCCCATCGCATGGACCGGGTTTAGGGTATAAGCGGCATCGCCACCCACCAGAAACCCCTCTAAATAGTGCGGCAGTCGCTCGTAATGACGCCGCCGGTTTTCAGTCTGGAGATAACCGCGCGGCTCGGTCAACGGCTCGGCGGCGTAAATGGCCTCGTAAAACTGTGGCGTCGGCAGGCTCTGGGCAAAGGCCAGGAAACCAGCCTCACCGGTCGGCGGGTGGTCGCCGGCCATGCCGTGTAGTGTCACGTGCCAACGGTCACCCTCGATGGGAATGATCACCCCGCCGCGGGTGCCATAGGCGGGCGTTGGCCGGACATACAACGTCTTCCAGCCCTCGTTGAATCCGGCCGGCCGCCGGTAAAGGCGACTACTGTATCCGGTAAAGGCATTGACAATCGTTTCTTGAGGCGGAGTGTATCCCAGACGGGCCAGCCACTGCGGCGCTTGCGAAGCGCGCCCGCTGGTATCCAGGATCAGATCGGCAGCCATCGTGGTTTCCGGGGCAGACAAGCCGCCCCGGTGGCGCAACTGCACCCCGGTCACGCGCTTTCTAGCCCGGTCAACCGTCAGACCTGCCACTCCATGTTCCTGGAGGATATGCACCCTGGGATAGGCCGCCACGCGCCGGTAAAGCAGGTTTTCCAGCAACGGCCGGCTGCACGTTATGGACATGATGGCCGCATGGGGCCGAACCTGGTGCCACTCCCCGGCAACAAAGAAGGCCATCTCACTGCCGGCATTAATGCTCACCGCACCCTGGCCGACCAATTCATCCGTCAGGCCGGGGAACTGTTGCTCAAACAGGGTCTGACCTCGTACCGGCAGGATATGAGCATGCTGGGCCTGGGGCACACCGTGACGGAATTGGGGAGCATCGGGTAGGCGATCTCGTTCGATAATGGTTACTTGGGCAAAGTGCTCAGTTAAAACGCGCGCAGCGGCCAGGCCGGCGATGCCACTGCCGATAACAACAGCATGACCAAAGGCCGTCTCGCTCGGTTGATCGTAATTTGTGGTTGATTTCCTGTTCATTCGACTGACCTCAAGGTAATAAGCTTTCCTTAGTTTTAAAGTTTACAGCGCCGTCTATGATCTGACCGTTGCGCTCCTTAGCCGACGCGGGTCGCCAGCCTGGAAGAGGCCATTAACCGCCATAACTCCTAGCAGAATGAGACCGCAGCCCAGGTAAGCATTCCAACCCAGTTGTTCACCCAAGATCGTCACCCCCAAAATTACCGCGACAAGGGGGGCCAGGTAAGCAATCATTGATAAGCTGGTAGCGCTCGCCTGCTCCATCAGCCAATAGTACAGCATAAAGGTTAAGACTGTGCATCCGACGGCCAACGCTAATAACGAAGCCAGGGCTGACCAAGAGGGGAAAGGCATGGTATAGGGTTGCTCGACCACCATGGCTAACGGTAGGAGATAAACCGCAGCCATAACGAGTTGGGCTGTCGGCACCACCAGGGGCGGCAAGCCGCGCAGATGTTGCCGGGCAAAGACGATGCCTATCCCATAGCTGGCCGCCGCGACGATGGTCGCCAGCAAACCCCAGGTAGTAGCTTGCAGTCCATCGAGGAGGGCGGGAGTCACTAACACCGTTAAGCCGCCGAAGCCCAACAACACGCCCGCCCCTTTCGTCAGGGTCAGGCGATCATCGCTGGTAAAAAGATGAGCCAGGATCAGGGTGAAAAGCGGGGTTGTGCCGGTCAGGATCGCTGCCAGGGCGCTGTCAATGTACTGCTCCCCCCAACTGGTCAAGGCAAAGGGTAAGGCGCTGGAAACCAAGCCGACCACGGCAAAATGCTTCCAGATAGCCCCGAACCTGGGTAAGTGACGGCCCTGAAATCTCAAAAAGAGGTAAAGAATTGCCGCCGCCAGGCTTACCCGTGTCGCCATTAAGGTCAGGGGTGGAATCTCATAGACAGCGACTTTGATGAACAAAAACGCTGGCCCCCAAATCCAGCCCAGGATAACCAGCCAGATAAAAATTTTTAGATTCATGATTTTCCTCCGCAAATTAAAGTCTCCCGGAGGTTGTCAGAGATAGCGATGTTGCACCTCCGGGAGATTGATTTTTGATCTACCAAACCAGCTTGGCAGGGTTAAGCCATCGGCCTTATCTCTTTATAAAGCGTTCCTGTGTCGGCTTGATGTTCTGGTTCAGCCGGAACAGGTTGGTCGGGTCGTACTTGTTTTTGAGAGTGACCAATCGCTCATAATTCGCGCCAAAGCTGGCTCGGACGTACTGCTCCCGGTCTTGATCCTCATTGAGGCCGGGAAAGTTGAGATACCCGCCTCCGGCCGAGTAAGGTTGCACCGCTTCGTAGAAGGCCCGCGTCCAGGCAATATTTTTGTCTGTATCCTGCGGATCGGTCCAGGACGTGTTGAACACCAGCCAGAAAGGCGCACTCCGGTCGCCAAAGGCTGTCGCGTCGGTGGCGACCCGGTTGACCGCACCACCCATGGCCCACAGGTCAACGATTGTCTGTGATGAAGGGCTGGTAGCGGCCCACTTGCTGATCGTGTCAATCACCTGGTCATCGAGATGGCGCAGAGAGGTGGATTTCCAGTAGGCCAGTAATTCCCCTTTGGGAAAGAGCGGATCAAAGATGCTTTGCACGGCGGTGTAAGGCATCGGCCCGCTGAAATCTATCACCGGCTGGGTCAGTTGGCGCAGGGGCTGGATCAGCCGTTCCCCCTCGATCACCTCGCCGGAATACATCCCAAAGAGTACAAACACCGGCTTGCCGTGGATTTCGGCGGGCATGAACGGCGCGGATGGCACAGTGGTGAACTTGCCGTTGCTGCTCAGTTCTTCAGGGGCCGTGGTCATAAAGTCGCGCCAGGCTGGGATGATCTGCTTGGCTTCTGCGGCAGGATACATGACCAGGAGCAGCGTCACAGTTGGGCCAACGGGATGGAGGGTATATTCAAATGAAGTCACTACTCCGAAGTTGCCGCCGCCGCCCCGCACGGCCCAGAACAGGTCGGCGTTCTCGGTTTTGCTGGCGGTCAGGATTTGACCATCTGCTGTCACCACCTCCACCGAGCGGAGATTGTCAATGCTCAGGCCGTACTTGCGCCGCAGAAGGCCCAGCCCGCCGCCCAGGGTCAGGCCGGCGATACCGGTGGTCGAGACGATACCGCCGGGCGTGGCCAGGCCAAATTCCTGGGTCGCCTGATCTAATTCGCCCCAGGTGACGCCGCCCTGAACGCGCACAATCCGTGCTTGCGGGTCAACCTGGATGCCTTTCATGAGCGACAAATCAATGACCAGGCCGCCGTCGTTGGTGGCATGGCCGGCTGCATTGTGGCCGCCGCCTCGCACGGAAACCAGCAAATCGTTCTCGCGGGCGAAGTTGACCGCGGCGACGACATCGGCCACGTCGGCGACGCGAGCAATCAAGGCCGGATATTTGTCAATCAAGCCATTCCAAACCCGGCGCGCTTCATCGTACGCCGCATCGCCGGGTCGGATGAGTTGACCGGTCAGGCGAGTTTTGAATTCTTCAATTTTTGTTTCGTCAAGGGCGGCTGCTTCCTTGACCTTGAAGGGTGAAACTTGGGTTAACATGATTTTTTCTCCTTGCTATAAAAGGTTGGTTAGGATAAGCGCTTCGCATCCCGTAGGGGATAGTATTATTGAACTCAGTTTAATGAGCAGAGTAACTAACCCCCGCTTAAAACGTTGGGCTAAAGTTTGTCCTCTACCCTGGCTGATGACCAGCTTGATCAGCCGGACTTGCTCTGCTTCCTCTAATCTTTGGCGCCGGTATTCGCGACCAAGTTGTTCGATATGATGATAGGAAATCAAGGCTAAATCTCCCTCTAAGGATGCACCTTAATCGTTATTCAGATTGCTAGCCCGCTTGAACGCTGACCAAGTAATGGTCCACGATACCGGATCCGGCCAAAACCCAGGCTATTTTTTCAATTTGTTGCTGGTAATAGTCATTGGTTTCGCTCGCCATCATATCGCTTTCCGTCTCCCAAAGGGTGATAGATATAGCCTTACCCGTGTGAGAGTTCGTGAGCAGAAGTGCATCTTTGAATCCTTTCTGCTGCTGGGCGGCTAGCACGATAGAATTCTGATAAGTACGGATCGCCCTGTCCATCTCACCAAGCTTTTCAGGTTTTACCTGTCCAATCATGGCTCTGGCGTGCATCGTCTTACCTCCACTGCTCATAAACGATTACACTTTCGCCTTCCAATGGAAAGCCGGCGTCCTCCCACTCCAAGAGACCTCCGGCGTAGCGGCGAACGTTCTTGTAGCCATGGTCCATCAAAAAGTGGTAGGCGAAGATACTGGCAGGACATGTTGGATTGGAGCAGTAGACGATGATCTCGTCGTCCTGGTCAAGCACCTGCAGGGTCTCCTCTGGGTCATCGAAGTGGAGAGAGCCAGGGATGTGCTTGGCCCGATACTGCCAGGAGCCTAGAGCGAAAACCAATTTAATGTCCTCTTCTTTGTCCAGCTTTTCTTTAAGCTCCTCACGGGATATTAGTTTCATTTTTACCTCCAACTGCACTTAGTGAGTCATCTGGATAAACGTCTGGATCAGGGAGACAAGCGTTTCCGGCGCGTCTTCCTGGCAGGGTGATGCTGGTGATCGTCGTACCCAAGTCGGACAACATTTATCCTTTCGTTCAGCTAAGGGTGTTTGAATGAATAACGTTTATCAACAAGGCTTACTTTAGCAGTAAACCCTGGGTCATGTCATCTAACAATGGTGTAATGTGAGCTTGGTTTGAGGTTTAATTGGGGAAGATGAGTGAGCGGTCTAACTCGCTAAAGGTTTATAGCAAGCCCGATTCCCTGGCCCGGGCAAGGGCCTGGACCCGGTTAGTAACGTTTAGCTTGCCATAAATATGATGGGTGTGGGCTTTGACCGTGCCGGTGGTAATAATCAGGGCAGTGGCGATTTCCGGGTTGGATAAACCGGCGGCAATCAATTGGAGGATTTCCAGTTCGCGGGAGGTGAGCGGCTCTATTAAAGGATGAGGGACTGCCGACGACCGCAGGGAGGGAGCTCCCGGCGAGGATGAAGGATGAAAGGAGGTGTCTTTAATTTCATCCTTCACGCGCAGCGTTCCGCCTTCATTCTTACCAATCGCGGCCAGTTCGTTTTGAATGACTGCGATCACGTTTTGGAGGTTGCCCACTGTACCGGACTCAATCTCTACAAGGTCATCAACCTCATAGCGCTTCAGCAGGTGCTGCACTTTAGCCTTGAGCTGATAGTCGCCGGCGGGATGAGACCCGGTCAAGGTCAGCAATTCCAACCCGCGTTCAATCCGTCCGGCTCGGAACAACAGTTCGGCTACACTCACCAACACAGATAAGATGAGCGGCACAAACTGGATTTCGGCGGCAATCTGTAACGCCTGTTGAAATTGGCGTTGGGCCGCCGGGTAATCGCCCTGGGCTACCGCCACACGCGCCAGCCCATTGAGCGAAGTGGCCAGGCCGCCCCGGTCGTTGATCTGCCGGTAAAAAGCCAGACTGCGCTGGTAGAGTTGCCCGGCCTCGGCATAGGCTGCCTGAACCAGTGCAATTTCAGCTAAATGGTTTAAAGCCAGGGCCATCCCTTCAGGATCACCGAATTCCTCACGCAGGGCATAACTGGACTGGTAATGGTTCTTGGCGGCGGCATAGTCGCCCAGCGCGCAGGCCACATTGCCCAACTCGTTGAGACAGTAGGCCATGAACCAGCGATCTTGAGTTTCCTCGGCCACCAGATAGGCTTGTTGGGCGTATTGTTGCGCGGCCTCGTACTGCCCCTGGAGCAAGGCCGCCCGCGCCAGCAAATAATAGGCGCACTCACGGTTCCAGCCCTGAGGATGGAACTCGCTGACCTGGCGGGCTGCCTCACCCAGTCGGGCAACTTCAGCATAATCGCCCCGAATGGAGGCCAGGACCCCTAAAGGTAGACAAGGGTCGGAAGCATAGCCTGGTGGCGCGTCCAGGCGGCGATTGAGGTCTTGGGCTTCGAGCAATGCCGCCTCTGCCTCCGCCAGCCGGCCCAGGCGAATATAAAACCAGCTGACATCGGTCAAAAGTTTAGCCAGCAGCAATTCATTTGAGGCAGTCATCTCCTCGCGCCTCAAACCTTCGACTGCCTTCTCCAGCGCCCTGGTTCCTTCCAGATAGCGGCCTTGAAATTGAAAGATCAGGGATAAAGCTTCTCTCGATTTTTCGATAGCCGCCACGTTGGCTAATTCGACCGCCCACTGCCAGGCCGCCCGGACATTTTCTAATTCGGCGGCAATTTCGGCGAAGGCCTCTCGTTGGCGGCCTCCCCCCAAAGCCCCTAACCGCTGGTGCAGAAAATCGGTATAAAAGGCGCAGTGCGCATCATACACCTGGGCGACGTCCTCCGGCGACAGCACCAACTGTTCGGCGGCATACTGGCGTAACAAATCGTGGATGTGGTAGCGGCCATCTGGCGCCCAGCGTAAAAACGATTTATCGCTTAGCGCCGTCAGCGTGGTCAACGATGCCCCGGCCACCCACTCGGCCGCCTCACGGCGAAAGCTGCCCCGAAAGACAGACAGCCGCTTGAACACGCTGCGATCCTTCTCACCAAGACTCCGCCAGCAATAGTCAAAGGTAGCTCGCACACTCCGCTGCCGTTCCGGGACATTGTGGAGCGTGGTGGCTAAAAAATCGAGGTTGCGCTGGATTTCGGCGGCAATATCCGCGCAGCGCAGCGTTTTTGTCCACGAGGCAGCCAATTCAATTGCCAGGGGTACGCCTTCGACCAGTTGGCAGATGCGGGCCACGTCGGCCTGTTCGTCGGCCAGTGAAAAATTTCGCTGAACCCGCCGCGCCCGTTCAACAAATAACTGGACGGCGCTGTAGGCTTCGATTCCCTCGCTGCCCCCGCCGAAGGGCTGGGGTGGGGGTGGAAAGGACAAGCCCTGAACAGGGTAAAGCCATTCCTCGTGCAAGTTCAGGACTTCGTGTGAGGTGATCAGAAGTTTTACCCCAGGGGCAGCGGCGAGAATCTCGCTGAGGATTTCTCCGCCGCCTTTTGCCTCCCCCTCAGACGGAGAAAGCAATTGCTCAAAGTTATCCAGCACCCATAGGATTTCTTTGTCCCGCAGATAGGTGAGCAACTGCACTTGGGGGTCTGCGTGGCCGCTGAGCGCCAGGTTCAGGCTGTCGGCTAGCGCAGAGATGAAAAAGTTGCTTGACTCAACGGCCTGCAAGAACGCGAAGTAGACGCCATCCGCAAAGTTGTCCGGCAATTCAGCCGCAACCTGGAGAGCCAGCCGGGTTTTGCCGATGCCTCCCCCGCCCACCAGAGTCAGTAACCGGCAGGCAGGATCGGCCAACAGCCGGATAATCTCTTGAACTTCGTCGGTCCGGCCGATGAAGGGGATGAGTTGGGCTGGCAGTTGAATAGCTTTGGCTTGTGGCGACATCACTTTTGCTGCTGATATGGCTGAGTCAGGAAATCCTGACGCGGCCTTTATAGATTGAAATGACCGATAGGTAAAAAAGTGAAAATTAAAAGTTACACGAATTGAGGAAGAATTAGGTTTACATGCAATATATTCGGCCTTAAACGCCTACACCCAGTATCTTCTGCGGGTGTGGTCGTCAGTCCAGGACTGCCAGGGCTGCCCGAACCCGAGCGGCATCCGGCGCTGCTTTCATTTCCTCAAACGCTGCCAGCGCACGGGAAAAGTAGTCGCGGGCGGTGGTGGTCTCGGCGCGCGCCGCCGCCAGTGTACCCAACTCAGACAGCGTCCGCCCGATTTGCCAGCGGGTATCCAAATCCTGGAACAATGCCAGGGCTTGATGCAAACGCACGTTGGCCTGGTCATGCTCACCTGCCAGCCGGTGGGCCACGCCCCAGGCGCGATGGGCGATGGCCTGGTACAACCCATGGCCACACTGCGCGGCTGTTTTTTCAGCCAGGGGCGCGTACTGACGTAGGGCCGCCAGGTCACGCTGCTGGGCAGCAACGTCGGCAAGCATCGCGTACAGGTCATTGTCAACGGCAGGGGTGACGTAGGTCGGCGAGATATCGAGCTTGATCAGCGCCTCTTCCAGATGTTGTCTGACCAGGGCGAACTCGCCCTCCGCCGCCAGGGGCTGGCACAGTCAATAATGGTGGCTACGTCTCCAGCGCTCCGGCGGCCCACTGATGCCGGCCATTATGGTATACGATTCTTCTCGCAGTAACTTAGCCTGGTCGAACTGGCCGCGCAGGGCATGCACTGTTGCGCTGAGTCCAATGGCAAAACAGGTCGCCCCCAGCCGTTCGAGCGAATAGAGTTGTTGAAGCGTGCGCCGCCTCTCTTCTATTTTGAACATCTCGTCCCAGCGATCCAGGCGGAACAAGCCCTGGTGCAAGGCCGACAGGGCCCGGGCCTGCTCATCCACAGCCCGAATCTGGTCGGCCAGGCCCTCTGCTTCCAGGAGATGGGGGACAGCGTGGGCGTATTCGCCGGCATGAATCAGGGCGCTGCCGGTCCCAATCAGGATATTAATCCGCTCCCGTATGTCGTCGAAGCGCGGGTCGTGGCTCAGAGCCAACGCTCGCAGGGCTACCTCCACCCGCTCACGCAGCAAGCCACCCGCGCCATAGATGCTGGAAAGGGTGATGAGCGCCGACGACAATTCAATCGGCGCATCCAGGTGTTCGGCAGCCACAACCGCCGCTTGGGCATATTGCACTGCTTCATCCCACTTGGCCGGGAAGCGGGTGATTAAGGCATCAGCCGCCAGCGTCTTGAGCAGGCGTACCATTTCTGGATGCGGCGGTTCGTCCTCCATAGATCGTAAGAGGGCGTCAATTTTTATCCGCAGGGCGGTGCTGACCTGAGAAGCAAACTCAAATTGCTGAAAATCGGCGTTCCCCCACATACCTGCCGTCGTTTGAAAGATCTTGCGATGCAAACGCACAGCCATGATTTTGTCGGCCTGCCTCAAGCTGGACCACAGGTCGAGGGCAGCCTGGTAGGTTGAAATCGCGTCAACGCCCTGCCGTAGCAAGCGATAATTGTCGGCCAATGCTTCCAGAAGCGTCAGGCGCAGCTCAGACTGTTCTCCACTTTCAAGCAGGTCGAGGGCAGTGCGCAGATGTTGGACCGCCTCTTCGTAGGCATACAGCATCTCAGCCCGTTGCGCTGCCCGCCGGGAGTATTCAATCGCCGTGCCCGGTTCACCGGCAGCGATGAAGTGATAAGCCAGCGCTTCAAAGTCGTCTGGATGAAGGGCCTGGATCGCTTCAGCCAGGCGCCGGTGAAAGTATGTCCGCCGGGGAGGAGTCAGATCGGCGTAGATCGCCTCCTGCACCAAATGGTGGGCGAAAGTGAAATCACCTCTATCTTCACCTTCGCGGATAAACCCGCGCGCCAGCAACTCTTCCAAGGCGCCCAGGGCCAATTCGTCAGCCCAACCTTCGGCGTGTCGCACCAGTTCATACTCAAAAACCCGCCCGGCCACCGCCGCTACCCGCAGAAATGTCCGGGCCATTTCCGTCAATCGCTCCAGGCGCGCCCTGATCGTTTCGCGCAGCGATTCGGGTAGCAGCACTACCGCACCCGGCGCGGCCTCGACAAAGGCCCCAATCCAGCGCCCGCCACTGGCAAAGATTTGCCCGGCTTCAATCAACCCCCTGACGATTTCTTCCAGGAAAAAAGGATTGCCCATCGTCTCAACAAACAACCGGTCTGCTACCTGAACAGCCAGTGGCTCTGCCAGGCCCGACAGGTGGGCAACCCATTCTCGGTTGGTCTCCTGCGACAGCGGTTTGAGCGAGATCGTTGAAACCGTACCTTCGTGGGTGAAGCGCCGTCCCAGCCGGGCCAGAGCACGTTCAGCGCCCACCTCGTCCGTCCGGTAGGTAATCACCACCAGTAGGCGGCTGGCGCTTAGGCGGGGCGCGATGTAGGTTAACCAATCCAGGGTGGACTCCGCAGCCCAATGCACATCTTCGAAGAGGAGCAACAGCGGCCGGCTGCGGGCCAGGACCAGGAAGGCTTGCAGCAGGGCCTCAAATAGTTGCGCCCGCAAGTCATCCGGTGAAATTATTGCCTCTTCGACCAGGCGGTCAGCCACGCCGAGTACATCCGGTACCAGGCGAGCCAGCGTCACCCGGTACACTGCCGGCAGGGTGGCGTTCCGCAGCAGGTTCGCCGCCGAGCGTAACATCTCGACCATGGCTTGATAGGGCAGCGCCCGCTCGAACTCGTAAGAGTGACCCACCAGCGCCAGGCCACCCTGTTGGATCGCATCGTCGGCCAGGCTGAGGGTCAGATGGCTCTTGCCCACCCCGGCCTCGCCACCGACGATAGCTAAACGACCACGGCCAGAGACGGCCTCTGTCCACAGCCGGCTCAATCTATCCATTTCGACCTCTCGCCCAAAGAGTTTGGGCAGGCCTGGCAGATGGGATGGCGCTGGAGTCGCCATTTCCCTTTCAGCGGCCGGCAGGGGCAATCCTCGCACGATGGCCGTCCGCAGGGCTTCGGTTTCGGCCATGGGTTCGACCCCCAACTCATCGCGCAGCAAGGTGCATAGACGCTCATATTCGGCCAGGGCCGCAGCCCGATCACCGGCCTCATACCGGAGGGCGATGAGATCGCGGTAAACGGCCTCGGCCAGGGGCTCCAGATCAAGCGCCCGGTGGATGAGGTTCAGCATCGTATCAACTTCACCTATGGCCCGGTGGTGGGCCACAAGCTGGCGCAGGCTGTTGAGTTGGATTTGGCGCAGGCGTTCGCGCTCGGCCAAGAGCCATTCATCGTCAAAGCCCGCCAGCAAATCACCCGTGTAGAACGAGATAGCCTCATGGAGCGCAGCAGGGTCGGCCTGTTTAACCAAGTGCTCATAAGCTTCGATATCGAGCCAGTAAGGTGCGTCGAGGTTCCAGCGCAACTGATCGTGGACCTCAACGATCCATTCATCCCCCGGACATTCGGGCAAGGTGGTGCGCAGCTCACTCAGGGCACGCCGCAACGTGCCTAAAGCCTCTTTCTCAGGACTGTCAAGCCATAATTTGAAGGCTATTTCTTGACGAGACAGGGGCGTGTGGCGATGCAACAGCAGGTAAGCCAACAGGCGTCGGGCGCGCGGCCGGAAAAGCAGCATCGTGGAGGTCGCCCCGGCTGTCACATGGAGTTGGCCCAGCAGCTTTAATTTCAAGGTCACGACCATTGGCCTCCTGAGAAAACTAGGGTCAAAGCAGAATGACGAGATGACCCCGTTTGATCATAGCTAATTTCACGTCTCTCGCCACTTCCGGTTGGCTCATCGAGTCAAGCCAACGCCTCTCCTTGAAAAATCTATCCCGCTAAACTCACCCCAAACAGTCATCACCGTTTGGGCAACGTCTCGTACATCACCCCGGCGACGATCACGCCCGAAAGAAAGGTTAGCCCACCGATGGCGGCGATAGCGATTGGGATGCCGAACGCGTCGGCCAGCAGTCCGGCCATCAAGGCGCCGACCGCATAGCCGCCATCCCGCCACAGGCGATAGACACCCACCGCCGAGGCCCGCCATTCGGGATGAGCGACATCGGAGATAGCAGCTAACAGGGTAGGGTAGACCAGAGCCGTACCCAGCCCCAGCAGAACCGCCCCGGCAAACCAGGCCCAGAAAGCATAACCTATGACAAACAGCGCGATGCCGATAGCCTGCACCCACATTCCTACGGCGATCAGCCACTTGCGCCCCCAGCGGTCACTGAGCGCGCCGGTCACGAGTTGGCCCAGTCCCCAAACAGCTGGATAGATGGCAGCAATGATGCCTACCTGTTCCAGCGGCAGCCCGGCTCCGGCTAAAAAGATGGGAACTAACCCCCAAACCAGACCATCGTTGAGGTTATTGACCAGCCCGGCCTGACTGGCCGCAAAGAGCGCCCGGTCTTTCCAACTGGTCAAAAGTAGGATCTGGGCAAAGGATAAATCGGCTCCTTTAGTTCCTTGCTTAACCGAGGAGCTAAGGGGATTTGTAGGAACTGAGGGAACTTGAGACAACTTAGCTTCGTGCCGGGCGTGAGCATGAGTCTCACGGACAAAAAAGATGGAAAGGACCAATCCTAGCAGAGCAAAAGCGATGCCGGGGTAAAAGGGGACGGGACGCAGGCCGTAGGCCGCCGCCAGGTAGCCGGTCATGAGCGCCGACAGGGAGACGGCCACGTAACCGGCAGATTCATTGAGACCCATCGCCAGACCGCGCTGCTTGGGACCGACTAAATCTATCTTCATAATCACGGTCGTAGACCAGCATAGGCCTTGATTGATGCCCAACAGCACATTGGCAAAGACCACCCAACCCCAACTGGGCGCAAAAATGATCAGGAACGGCACCGGCAATCCGGCCAGCCAGCCGGCAATTAAGATGCGCTTGCGTCCCACCCGGTCGGACAACCGCCCGGCGAACAGATTAGCCAGGGCTTTAACTACTCCAAAGCTAACCAGGAAGGAGAGTGTGACCGACTTGGCAACCAGGCCAAAGTCGGCCTCGGCGATGAGGGGTAAGACGCTTCGCTCCAGGCCGACCATCGCCCCGACAAAAGCATTGACAATGACTAATAAGCTGAACTGTTCCCAATTGGCCCGCAGGCCCAGGCGGACAGAGGTTAGGGTTGTTGACGTCATCATTCTTCCCGCTCAAGCCACCGCGCAGCGATTTGCGCCGGCTTCCAGATCGGTTGGGTCGCCCTCGAAGGTCGCTCCACTTTCATTCAAGGTCACAATGCGGTGATGATTCGGCGGTGTCGGGGGGATGCGCGCCAGCAATGACTCGACAAAAGCAGCTTCAGGGACAGACAATAGTTCAACCCGCTGCTGCACCTCGGTCAATGGCGCAGTAACCGGCTGACCATCAAAGGCAATCGGTTCGCTGGTATGGCCGGGCAAAATAAGGGTTTCGGGGGAAAGGGTCAGCAGTCGTTGGAGGGAGCGGTACAGCAAGGACGCTCGCTGCCGCGCTTCAATAGGACTGGCTTCCAGGTCAGGCCGGCCCACCCCGGCCAAAAAGAGAGTATCCCCGCTGAAGAGAGCCTGGTCATCGAGCAAGTAACACGTACTTTCCAGGGTGTGACCCGGCGTGTGCAGCACCACCAAGTGGGCCGTCCCAATAGTGAGCACATCACCGTCACGAAGGGGGCTAAACAAAAAGGTCGCCCGCTCCTGGTCTGGCAGATACAACGTTGCGCCGCTTTGCTCGACCAGCCGGCGGGCGCGGGAGAGGTGGTCGGCGTGGATGTGGGTCTCCAAAACAGTCGTGATATTCCAGCCGTAACGCTGGGCCAGGTCCAGATAAATCTCCGGTTCGAGGGCTGCGTCAATCACGGCAGCGCTATCCTGGGAACCAATCAAATAGGACAGGCAGCCCTTGCCGGTTCGGCGTACTTGAATAACCTGAGCCTGACTCCCCGGTACAGGCACTTCAGCGTTGTTCCAGGCCAGGCTCCAGGCTTTCATTCCTCCCGCCAGGGAAAGCGCCGCAAAGCCACGGGCGCGAAGCTGTTCGGCGGCAGTGAGGCTGGTTACACCCGCACCGCAGATGGCCACAACCGGCCGGTCAGCGGGCAGGTTCACTCCGGCCAGCGCGTTGGGATCATTGGCTTTCAGGGCATCGTAGGCTGGTATGTGTAAACTGCCTGGAATAGCCCATTCGGCCCGATCTTCCGCCCGGCGAACGTCCAGTACGGTCACTGGCTGTTGCTGTTCCAATAATTCACGCAAAGTCTCGACGTCAATAGTGGTCTGTGTCATAGGTTCCCCCTTGATGATACTTAGAAAACGATAACTTGATCGGCAGCCAGGGTCCATTCGCCCAGCAAATCCATGCTGCCCAACAGCACACCCTCTAGCAAATCCTCCGGCTCGAACCCGCGAGCCTCGCGACAGCTCCCTCAGAGGGCCACCTCGCCTCGCTGGGCCAGCGATTTCAACATCCGTTCAATATTGTAAAACCCATTCGGTGTCTTTTGTCCCCTTTTGGCGCAAACGACCCCATCGCCGGTCAGAAAGACATGTACCGCCGTTTCTGGCCGCTTGACCAGATTCAGGGCCAGGCGCAGAGCATTGTAAGCCCGTTCGCTGCCATATGGCCCGTCGTTAATAATGAATAAAATGTTGCGGGGACTTGTGGTTGCCATAGAGGTTTCTTCGTCTCCTTTATCTTGGATGGTTTATGGTTATGGTTGCAGCTCAAGAGACTGGCGAGGGTTTGACACCCACCGACTTCTTTCCCCCATTCAAGCTTCCCCCTATACACCAATCAGCGGCCATAGACGACGACTTGCCACACCCCCGCGGTCTGATAGGAACGCCGCTGCAAGCCGTGGGCGTGCACGATGGCCTCAACTGCGGCGGTGGGATGGACATATAGCCGGAAAGGGTTTCGTTGCAGCCAGAAGAGGCGATTTTCAAGGGCGAAGCCCAGCTTCGCCCACCATGTATCGCGAGGATAGACCAGGCCGTACAATTTATTCGCCCGCGCTGCCGATAACTCGACCAAGGCCGGCATATCGTGATAGCAGCAAATCACCCGGTCGAGGGTGACAATGTCGGTGGGCGGCAGGATGGCGGCCAAATCAGTAAAATTGCCCTGGTAATGATTAATCCGGTCGGCGTGACCTTGCCGACCGGCCTCATCGGCGCTGGCGCTGAGGTAGGCTGAAGATGCTTCGACACCGATGGCGCTACTGAGGCCAGTTTTCAACAGCTCATGCTGAATCGCGCCAATACCACCACCGATGTCGAGCAGAGTTAGCCCGGCGACACCTTCCGCCTTGAGCGCATCAAGCAATACACGGGTCGTCTTTTCTGGCCCCTGCTGGCGATACTGTTTGAGTTTTTCAGCCGCTACCTTCTGATTGAAGCGAGTCTCAATAGCCTGGCATTGGCAGCAATTCATCATATACTCCCGTTTTATCTGATAAAGCTCAACTGGCCCGAATGTTAGTCTTAAGCTGGTTTCGTACCGGCCACGACAATATAGCCGAGATAAGGCACGGCCCGCTGCATGCGGGGAATCAGCCAGGCCATCTTCTTGATATAGGCCAGGCGGGACATGGTCCGGCCCATAAAGAACAGACAGTTCACGAAGCCTTCGTCTCTCAGGAAGCCGGCCGGGGTCATCATCTCGAAAGGACCGGAGGTCACTTGCACCTCCTCTAGCCCCGCCTCCCGATAAATCTGAACCCAGTCCTCCATCGTGTCGAAATTCATGCCGGGGCAGACTTCACCCAAAAAGATTTGGCGCGCCTCTGGCGTGGGCGGCTTGCGCCACAAAAACTCGGTGGCCAACACCCGCCCACCCGGTCGGCAGACCCGCACCAGTTCCCGCGCCGCTTTGGGCCGATCCACAAACATGGTTACCGCCTCGGCAATAACCCGATCAAAGCGGTTATCGGCAAAATCAAGAGCCAGGATGTCGCCCTTTTTCACCTCGATCTGTTGGCCCAAACCGGCTGAGCGGATATTGGCCTGGGCCCGGTCCAGCATCAGGGGGGAGATATCAAGCGCAGTCACCTGAGCCCCGAAACGACGGGCTATTTGAGCGGCCGTAGTGCCCACACCGCAGCCGACATCCAACACCAGTTGGCCGGCTTGAAAGCTGGCTCGCGCGAATAATTCATCGGTTGAACGGCGCCCGCCCGGGTGGATGACCCGTTTACCCAGTACCGCCATGAGCGCATACGGATCGAGCCCCTCGACCTCCGCCGCCGTTAGTCGAGACTTTTCCGGAGTTGTTACATTGACGCTAACGCTCATTGTTTCTCCTTTCTTACAGCTTCTCTAATATTTGGCGAGAAGACAACATCGCTCCTTGAAAAATGGCTGGCCTGGGAGTGCGCGTGACCAGCCATATTCATTATCCTCTTCGGTTAAAAGCTAACCACCCGATCTGCGGCTACCGTCAACTCCGCCCCGACTTTCGGGTTAATAAAGCGGGCATTTTTGCCCTGCAAATCTGCATCAGTGACCCCACGGGCCGCGCTGCAGCCCCCTCAGACATGGATGGAGACGCCCTGGGCGACGGCTTTGGCCATCAGCTCTTTCAAGGGTGGCCAGCCCACCCCGTGTACCGCCTCGGCCACAGCGTCTTTCATCAAATAGGTCGCCTCACCCATCAACGCGATCTGAGCTTGATGCCCGGCTTCCACCGCCCCCAAAGCTCCCAAAAAGGGGAGCGTGGCCCGGGTTGGGTCGTCAGACCCGGACGTTCCGAAATAAAGAATGGTCGCCATACAGTTACTTTGCCCCCTTGCTTTGAATATTTGATTGAATACAGTCTTATTCAATTGTCAGAATTGTTACTGCCGGACCACCCCCCTTCTTCTAACCCCCAGACTTTAGTCGTGCGGTCGGGAATACCCAAATGGTGAGTAGGTTGTGGGATCAAAAATATCAGCCGGGCTGGCTCCTTATCGTCAGGCTGGAACCTGGCAATTCAGGACAGCCAGCGCCCTGGCCCATTCAACCTCATCACGTGGCTTGCGAGCACGGAAATTGATCCCCAGCGTGCCAAACTCGGCAGCGCTTGAGGATTGGGGCGCACCGCTAAATACATCAGCTCGCCAGGTGATCTCGAACTCCACAAAACCGGCCATCACGACGGCCATCTCTAACTCTGCTTCCAGCAGAGCACCGGCAATTCAGCCGGTCCACAACGAGATATCACTTTTTGCGTCTTCTGGCACGACGGTTTGGACCAAAATATCCCCGATTTGCAGGCGGCCAGTCGGCTTCCCTAACCCAGGGTTAGGACTGCGTAGCACACGGGCCATTTCGCTCAGCGCAGCCGCTTTGTCCGGCATCAAGTTGAGAACGCCATTGGAGATGAGTACGTCCGCCCAGCTATCCGGCACTGGCAGGGCCTCAGCATATCCCTGGCGGAACTCAATATTGGTCAAGCCAGTCTCAACCGCTGCACGGCGAGCCTTGTCGAGCATTGCCGGGGTCATATCCACTCCAATCACCTGACCGGCCGGCCCACCCATTTTCGCTGCGATGAGGCTATCAATCCCCGCCCCACAGCCCACATCCACCACCCGCTCTCCTGGACGGATTTGGCCCAGACTAAAGGGGTTACCGGTGCCGGCAAAAGACTCGATAGATGTTTCCGGGATACCGGCCAGCCATTCGTCGGGATAGCCCAGCAGGTGCGCTAGGGGCCGACCGGTATGAAAATGAAAGCCCTGCTCCGGTTTCAGGGCGACCGCTGTGTATTCTTCGCTAATAGCGACGCGCAGCTCGGTCAAATCCAAACCCAACGCCTCAACCAAGGTATTATTCATCATTTCCCCCCTTCATCGAGTAACTTCCTCGACAAAAACAGCCCAGTCAATAAAATGCTTGCTTAACCAATTGGAATCAGCCCATAGGCCAGCCTCCTTTTACATAGGTGAGCAAACTAGCTATGCTGCCAACTTATAACCCGCCTCTCGCCACTCGGCAATACCCTCTTCCAGCCGCGCCACTTGCCAGCCTCGCTCGGCCAACAAACCCAATGCATCGTCGGCGTAGACACAGTAGGGGCCGCGGCAGTAAGCAACAATAAGTTTGTTGGGCGGAAGTTCATGCAAGCGGCGTTCCAATTCGTCAATAGGAATAGAAATTGCCTCCGGCAAGTGTCCGGCCTCATACTCTGCTGCGGGGCGCACATCGAGCAAGACCACTTCACCGTGGCGCAACCAGCTTCGCAGCTCCTCGGAGGAAATACCCTCAAATTCGTGGCGGCGATGGCGGTAGGCGTCGAGGGTGCGTTCCACCTCGGCCAACTGCTGCTCGGCCACAGCTCGCAATTCCAGCCACAAACGGGCTACCGCTGGATCGGCCAGCCGGTAACGGATATACAAACCCTCTCGTTCGTTCAGCACCAACTTGGCTTGCTTGAGCCGCTGTAGATGTTGGGAGGTGTTGGCCACACTCATATGAGCTTCCTGGGCCAGTTCCTCCACCGTACGGGGGGCCTGAACAAGCAAATCCAACAGTTCCAGGCGGTGAGGATTCGACATCGCTGTGGCTACCTGGCTAAACAGCTGATAGAGTCGTTCTTTGTGTCGCCGCTTGTCAGTTGAGGTTGTCATCTGATTACCTTTAGAATATACAAATATTCAATAGATTACTTGAATAATATCTTATAAAATCGTTTGAGTCAAGTACAATTGGCCTTTTTTCCTTAAAATTAGTCAGATCCTGTCGCTAAATGTATAGGCGGGTAACGATGACCAAGCTTGAACCAAATGGATTTTGAGACAAAAGTCACATACTCCTGTCGCTACTGCTGTTATAGTAGCCACATGTTTCTTAAGTATGATTACGGCTCACAAACCTATTACTTCAAACTCAATCAAGTGATCCATAATTAACCAGGAGGTTGCTATGACAAATATTATCGAAGCCTGGCTGACCGAATTATGGTGTGTCCTGGAAGGTGAACCCATCATCGTCACCGACGTTCGTATTGGCGTCTTTTATACCGCAGCGCAGCTTTCCACCACGCATGTCGGAGTGGCTTTTACCCCACGAGATTTGAGCGACACCGTCTGCTGCCCCAAATCGGCAGCGGCGGCCCCACCGGCGGGCTGGATGGCCGGGCAAGATGCCTGGACCCTGGCCAAGTACGCGCTCTCGCCGGTTCCATTGCGCCGAGCCGTTGGCGTGGCTGTACTCAATGCGCTCTCGGCCCAGGCGATGGCCCATCACGGCGTGCCGGGCGGGCAACTGCTTGCCGGTGTGGACGCCCTGGCTGCTGCAGCGATTCAGGCTCAGGATCGGGTGGCGATGGTAGGCGGCTTTGTGCCCTTTATCAAAACCTTGAAGGGGCAAGTGTCGCAGTTATGGGTGGTGGATAAGCACCGCGAGGCTCTGAAAGCAGACGAGTTGCCCTTCTGGCAATCACCCGAAAAGGCAATCGAGGTTGTAGCTCAGGCCAGCGTAGTCATCATCACCGGCTCGGCGTTGGTGGAAGGCGGCCTTGACGCCCTGTTGCAGGCAGCCAGCGGCGCGCGGGCGGTTGTTCTGGCTGGACCCACCGCCTCACCCTGGCCCCCGCCGTTTTTTGAACGCGGGGTACATGTGTTGGGTGGTATTCGGGTGCGGGATCATCACAAGATCCTGCAAGTCGTCAGCGAGGGCGGTTCCGGTTACTTTTTTGAGACGGAGGCCGAGAAAATCTGCCTGGTGCGACAGCAAGCAGTTGAGCTTGCGCATTAAAAAATGGAGTGTTTACGAGTCTGTGACAGGCCGTCAACAATAAAAAAGGTGGCAAGGCGGCAGGGCAGCAGGGAGATATTTGTTATCCCTGTCTACCGCTTCGCATACCGTCTGCCGTCTACTAGATTTTGAGGAGAGATTTATGACCATTGTGCTAACTTCATACCAACAAGCTGCGGCTTTTACCGAGCAGCGGTTCAATCCGGTTGTCCTGACTGAAAATGAGCGGGTTAAAGTGGTTTTGGCCTGTTTTGAACCCGGCCAGTTTATCCCGGTGCATCAACCCAATGTAGATTTGACTCTGACCATTTTGGAGGGCGAAGCGCTGGTAGCGGCCGGCGAGCAGGAGACGCGGCTTGGCCCCGGCAGCCTGGTCTTTGTACCGGCGGGAGAGGCGCGGGGCATCAAAGCCGAAAACCGGTTGGTTATCTTGCACGTGGTTACGCCCCCACCCACTTTTGAGGATCATACTGAAGTGATGGCTGGACTCAAACGAGGCAGTTGGCGTTGAAGCAGCAAGGTCAGGCCTAATAATGAATCAATTTCAGTAAGACTGAATGTGACAAAAGTCACATCCACTGACCATATAACCTGCTATACTACCTCTCAGCGGGGTAGTTCAAAAGCTGTCCACACCTGGCCCCCCTCCGGGTGGGCTTTTGGATTACCCCTTAAAATCGTTAATCCCGTTTTTCTTCTACTTCGCCCTCATCCGTCATTCATTTCAACTTGGGGTGAAGTTGTCGAGTACGAGTTGAAAGTCGCAATTTTAACCTGCCAAAGGAGGTTGGTCTATGACTTTTTTTTCGCGCCGGGATTTTCTGAAGTTGTCCGGGGCCTCGGCCCTGGCACTGGCTCTGTCCGAGCCGCAGTTGCAGTTGCTCACACCCATCCAGGTAGACAATCCCCTGGCCGGCTACCCGGACCGGGGCTGGGAAAAAATCTACCGCAACCAGTACCAGTACGACTCCTCATTTACCTACGTCTGCTCCCCCAACGACACCCACGCCTGCCGCCTGCGGGCCTTTACCCGCAACGGTATCATCCTCCGCTCCGAAACCAATTACGATGTCGGCAACTACGGCGATCTGTACGGCAATAAGGCCACCGCGCACTGGAATCCCCGCGGCTGCAAAAAGGGGCAGACCTTTCATCGCCGGGTGTACGGGCCGCACCGCCTCAAAGGGCCGCTCATGCGCAAAGGCTGGCAGGCCTGGGCCGACGACGGCTTCCCCGAACTGACCCCGGAGAACAAAAGCAAGTACAAGTTCGACGCGCGGGGCGCGGATGAGCTGCTGCCCATCTCCTGGGAAACGGCCTACGATTACATCGCCCGCGGCATGATCGCCATCGCCACCCGCTACTCCGGCGACGAAGGCGCGGCCCTCTTGCGGGAGCAAGGCTACCCGGAGGAGATGATCGAAGCGATGGGCGGAGCCGGGACGCGCACCTTCAAGTGTCGCGGCGGCATGGGGCTGTTGGGGGTCATCGGCAAGTACGGCATGTACCGTTTCTCCAATACTCTGGCCCTGCTCGATACCCACGTGCGCGGTGTCGAGCCGGAAGAGGCCCGGGGCGGGCGTATCTGGTCCAACTACACCTGGCACGGCGACCAGGCCCCCGGCCACCCCTTTACCACCGGCCTGCAGGCCTCCGACGAGGATTTTAACGACCTGCGCAACTCGATGCTGCACATCCAGTGCGGTAAAAATCTGGTCGAAAACAAAATGGCCGAGTCTCACTTCTTCATCGAAGCGATGGAGCGGGGGGCCAAAATTGTGACCATCACCCCCGAATATTCGCCCCCGGCTACCAAGTCGGATTACTGGATTCCCATCCGCCCGGCCACCGATACGGCCCTCTTTCTGGGCATCACCCGCTGGCTGATAGACAATCAAAAGTACGACGAAGATTTCGTCAAGCGCTTCACCGACTTCCCCCTGCTGGTGCGGGCCGATACGCTCCAGCGGCTGCGGGCGGCCGATGTTTTTCCCGATTACGCGCCCGGCCTCGACCCCGACGGCCCCAGCTTCAAGCTCCAGGGCCTCACCCCGGAACAGTACGACAAATTGGGCGATTACGTGGTGCGGGACCAGAAGAGCGACGAGCTGGTCGCCCTGACCCGCGACGACGTGGGCGCGGCTATGACTGGTAAGGGCATTGACCCCGCGCTCGACTGGTCGGGCGCGATTACCCTGGCCGATGGCGCGGAGGTTGAAGTGCTGACCCTGTGGGCCATGTACCAGGAACATCTCAAAGATTATGACCTGGATACTGTCGCCGAGATCACCCACGCTCCCAAAGAGCTGATTGAGCGCCTGGCCAACGACATCGCCACCATCAAGCCCACCGCCATCCACATCGGCGAAGGCATCAACCACTGGTTCCACGCCACCCTGGCCAACCGCGCCCAATTTTTGCCGCTCATGCTCACCGGCAACATCGGCAAGCCGGGCGCGGGCTGCTACACCTGGGCCGGCAACTACAAAGCGGCGCTGTTCCAGGGATCGCCCCAAACCGGGCCGGGCTTCAAAGGCTGGGTGGCCGAAGACCCCTTTGAGCCGAACCTGGACGAGACTGCTGCCGGTAAAAAGATCCACGCCCACGCCTACACCAAAGATGAAGAACCGGCCTACTGGAACCACTCCGAGCGGCCACTGATTGTGGACACGCCCAAGTATGGCCGCAAGGTCTTCACCGGTCAGACCCACATGCCCACGCCAACCAAAGTGCAGTTCTTCACCAACGTCAACCTGCTCAACAACGCCAAGCACCACTACGAGATGATTAAAAACGTCAACCCCAACATCGAGCTGATCATCTCGGTAGACATCGAAATGACGGCCAGCGTCGAGTACGCGGATTTTGGCCTGGCGGCCAACTCCTGGGCCGAGTTCGAGACCTACGAAATCACCGCCTCCTGCTCCAACCCCTTCCTGCAAATCTGGAAGGGCGGCATCCCGCCGGTCTACGACACCCGCGACGACAGCCGCATCCTGGCCGAAACGGCCGCCGCCATCGGCGATCAACTGGGCGACCAGCGTTTCCGCGATTACTGGAAATTCATCCTGGCAGGCCGGCCCGAAATATACATCCAGCGGCTGCTCGACTCGTCGCTGACGACCAGCGGCTACAAATTTGAGGACATCATTGGCGGCAAGTACGGCGAGCCGGGCGCGGCTATGATGCTTTTCCGCACCTACCCGCGCATCCCCTTCTGGGAGCAAATCAACGACTCGGTCCCCTTCTTCACCGACACCGGGCGGCTCAACGCCTACTGCGACATCCCCGAAGCCCTGGAATACGGCGAAAACATCATCAGCCACCGCGAAAGCCCAGAAGCCACGCCCTACCTGCCCAACGTCATCGTCACCGCCAGCCGCTTTGTCCGGCCCGATGATTACGGCATCCCCCTCGATGCCATGGGCTGGGAGGAGCGCACCGTGCGCAACGTCGCCATGAATTGGGCCCAGGTCAAGCAGACCAAGAACGCGCTGTGGGAACAGGGCTATCACTTTTACTGTCTGACCCCCAAGACCCGCCACCGCGTCCACTCCTCCTGGAGCACAGTAGATTGGACCATCATCCTCGACTCCAACTTTGGCGACCCCTACCGGGTGGACAAGCGCCTGCCCGGTCCCGGCGACCACCAACTGCACATGAATCCGCAGGCCGCCCAGGATTTGGGCATCGAGGATGGCGATTACGTTTACGTGGACGCCAACCCGGCCGACCGGCCCTATATCGGCTGGCAGCCCGACGACCCCTTCTACAAAGTGGCCCGGCTGATGCTGCGGGTCAAGTACAACCCGGCTTACCCTTACCACATCATCATGCTCAAGCACGGCCCCTTTATGGCCACCGAGAAATCGGTGCTGGCCCACGAAACCCGGCCCGACGGCCTGGCCAAATCGGAAGGCACCGGCTACATGGCTAACCTGCGCTACGGCTCGCAGCAGTCGCTCACCCGCGACTGGTCCATGCCGATGCACCAGACCGACACCCTTTTCCACAAAACCAAAGCGGCGACCGGCTTCATCTTTGGCGGCGAGGCCGACAACCATGCCCTCAACACCGTGCCCAAAGAGACGCTGGTCAAAGTGACCAAGGCCGAAGACGGTGGTCTGAACGGCCAGGGCAAGTGGGAACCGGCCACCCGCGGCCTGACCCCTGGCCACGAGAACGATTTCATGCAGCGCTACCTCAACGGCGAAATGGTTGAGGTAAAGGAAGCCTAATATGCCCTACGATGAATTTGTCGAAGAAGATCCGCTGGAACTGGTTGGCATGGCCCTGCCCGGCGAGCCGGGCCAGCTTGAGACCATGGCCGAAATAATGGTTGAGGAATATGTACGCCTGGGTTGGGGCGAGCGGCGGCTCATGGGCCTGTTTACCAGCCCGGTGTACCTGGCGACCCATCGCATCTACCGGGAAAAAGGCGAAGCCTACGTCCGGGAGTTAATCCAGCGAACCTGCGCGAAATGGGGCATCGTGAGATGCGAGGCGTAAAAAAGTTCACGTTTCACGCCTCACACATCAAGGTGTGACAGAACCAAGTCCTGGACTCAAGCATTATCATCCAACAAGGAGACCTTATGGCTGAAGTTTACAACTGGCATCTGGGCCGCAAGATGGGTTACGTTTTTGAGGAAGCGCACCCCGAAAAGCAGTTTGTGGCCGTTTTCAATATCAATCGCTGCATCGGCTGCCAGACCTGCACTGGGGCCTGCAAAGCAACCTGGACTTTCTCCAAAGGCCAGGAGTATATGTGGTGGAACAACGTCGAGACCAAGCCTTACGGCGGCTATCCCCAGCATTGGGACGTGAAAATTCTGCAACTGCTGGATGAAGCCCACCAGGCCGCCGGGCAAAAGGCTGAATGGGATACCGGCCAGGCCGGCGAGACAGCCCCCTACGGGGTATACAACGGCTTGGCCCTCAGCGAGGCTGCTGGCCCCAACAACCAGGCCCTCGGCTACCTGCCCGAGGACGGCGAGTGGCGCGCCCCCAATTTTTACGAGGATACCTCAACTGCCTACAAGGGTGACAAGCTGGGCCTCAGCCTGGAAGGCGCCTCGCTGCCGGAACACCAGACCTGGTTTTTCTACCTACAGCGGATCTGCAATCACTGCACCTATCCGGCCTGCGCCGCTGCCTGCCCGCGCAAGGCCATCTACAAGCGTCCCGAAGACGGCATCGTCCTGATTGACCAGGCCCGCTGCCGGGGCTATCGCAAATGTATGGAGCAGTGCCCCTACAAAAAGCCGATGTACCGGGGCACAACGCGTACCAGCGAAAAGTGCGTGGCTTGTTATCCCCGCGTTGAGGGCAACGACCCGCTCAGCGATGGTGTGCCTATGGAGACCCGCTGCATGGCCGTCTGCCCCGGCAAAATCCGGCTGAACGGCCTGGTGGACATCGCCGCGGATGGCTCGTGGGCCGCCGCGCCGGAGCATCCACTCTACTACCTGATCAAGGTGGAAAAGGTGGCCCTGCCCTTGTATCCCCAGTTTGGCACCGAGCCAAATATCTACTACATCCCGCCGCGTTGGGCCCCGCGCGCCTATCTACGCCAGATGTTTGGTCCCGGCGTGGATGAGGCCATCGCCCGCTACACTGCGCCCTCGCGGGAACTGCTGGCCGTGTTGCAGCTTTTCCGCACCACCCAGAAGATGATTTTTCGATATGAAATCGAAGAAGGGCCGCTGGCCCTGGAAACCGAAATCAACGGCCAGCCCTGGCAAATGTACAACGACACGGTCATCGGCTTTGATGCCAAAGGGCGGGAGGCCGTGCGCCTGAGCGTGGTCGAGCCGGTCTACGAGCGCCCGGCCGAGCGACCCAATTCAATTTGAGGGTGAAACGTGAAACGTGAGGGATGTAGACTCTCTACGCATCACGTATCACGCATCAGAGAGGTTCCATCAATGGACATCAACACTATCATTTGTCGCGCCCAGGTTTACAGCTTTCTGGCCGGGGCGTTTCTCTATCCCCAGGAAAATTGGACCACCGATGCGCCGGTGCTGGCCGAAATTGTGGCCGGCCTGGAGATGGGTCTGACCGGCCCATTCGTCGCACAGACCGAACTGTCCGCCCTGCAGACCGCCTATCGCCGCACCTTTGGGCTGACCGGCTCGCTCTGCTACGAGACCGAGTACGGGCTGCCCCATGAGTTTCGCCAGAGCCAGGAGCTGGCCGATCTGAGCGGCTTTTACCGCGCCTTTGGCTTTGAGGTTGGCGGCGCGGTACGTGAGCGGCCGGATCACCTGGCTGTGGAGTTGGAGTTTATGCAGGTTTTGGCGCTCAAAGAGGCTTATGCAGTGGGGCAGGAGCTGGTTGAGCAGGCCGAAATTTGTCAGGAGGCCCAGCGTAAATTTTTACAGGATCACCTGGGGCGCTGGCTGGGCCTGTTTGCCCACAGCCTGGCCCTGAATGCCCCGGAGGGCGCGTACCTGGCTTTGGGCCGCTTTGCAGTGGCCTTTGTCAAGGCCGACGCCGCCCGCCTGGGAGTGGAACTTGAGGAGCAGCCGGTCGGCCAGATGCAGCATACCCCCTTTGACCCGGATTTCTCCTGCTCAAGCTGCCCCGCCGCCGAGTTAAGCCGGTAAGATTGACCCCCTATTGGGATTGGAGGCATTGAATGATCACATCCTACAGAGTCTTTGTTGCTTTCATTTTTATCCTGGCTGCGGCGCTCACTTTTTTTAAGATTCCCCTGGCCAGTTCGCAAGGGGTCACCGTGATGGCGGCGCGGGTGGCGGAAGAGCTGCCAACCACCGACCTGGACTCCCCCCTCTGGCAGCAGGCCACAGCCATCGAAGTGCCCCTGAGCGCCCAGGTCGTGGCCCGGCCCATGCTACCGGAAACCAGGATCAAGGTGCTGACCACCCGGGCGCTGCACAACGACCGGCAGTTGGCTTTGCTGGTTGAGTGGGCCGACGAAACCCAAAACGACAGCATGGTCCGGGTGCAGGATTTTCGGGACGCCGTGGCCGTGCAGTTCCCCCTGGCCGAAGGTCCGCCCTTCTACTGTATGGGCCAGTTGGGTGGAGACGTGAACATCTGGCACTGGAAGGCCGATTGGCAGGCCGATCTGGACACGCGCCAAGATTTGGAGACTGCCTACCCCAATATGTACGCCGACTACTACGCCTTTGCCGAACCGGACAAAGGCATCGCCGCCGGCCCCGGCGATTACACCGATGTAAACTACGTCCCGGCCATGGCCGCGGATAATTTGTTTGCCAGCACCGGCCATGAGTCGCCGGTGGAAGACCTGATCGCCGGGGGTTTTGGGACGCTGACCAGCCAGGGGGCGGGCGGCCAAAATGTGCAGGGCTACGGAGCCTGGGCCGATGGCAAATGGCGGGTCATCTTTAGCCGCGATCTAACCTCAACCGAAGCCGAGGACGTCAGTTTTACCGCCAATCAGGTCTACTCGATTGCCTTTGCCGCCTGGGATGGGGCCAATGGCGAGCGCAACGGGCAGAAATCTACCTCGCAGTGGGTCTCGTTGCAATTGGGCGGGGCCGCTGCTCCAGGCACCCAGGCACCCGCGGCCAGCGCCGCTCCGGCTGCCGCGGCCGCAACGGGCAGTACGCTCCCGGTCACCCAGATCATGACTTTGAGTCTCATCAGCATCGTTGTCGGCAGCCTGGTTCTGTTACTGGTGCTGATCCTGCTTTCAAAACTATCAGAGCAGCAATGAGAGGAGACGGACTGCTGCGCTGGCTGGCCCTGGCCGCCGTAGCCGATTGGCTGATCGCCCGGACCTTGACCCGCGCCGCCATCTTCATACCCAAGCCGCCGCCAGTGCTGGTACTTTATGAGGCGCTCATCCTGGCCGGGCAACTGGCGACCACCCTGACCGGCCTGCTGGGACTGGGCATGCTGGGCTGGATAGCCTGGCGCGAATGGCAAACTGGCCATCAGTCTGACAGCTTTTCCCCGGACACAGCGACCAGGTCTGTCCTGGGAGTTGGACTATCGCTCATCTTGCTGAGCCAGGTCGGCTTCAGCCTGATGTTTCTGTGGGTCGCGCCGGCCGGCTGGGGGATGGTCGCTAACCTGGGGTTGGGGGTAGTCGCTGTGGTTATTATCGCCGCCCGGAGCCGGCACATCGGGCTGCTGCTCCCGGCTCTGGCCCTGCTGCTGGGGCGCTTGTACCAACTCCTGCCCGCCTGGTACACTGCCTGGGGCTGGTCTGGCCCGCCGCCCTTAACTGAAACCCTCTTTAACCTGGGGGAACTACTGGTGGTTGCTAGCGCGGGGAGCTTATGGTATGCCTACGGGCGAGGGGCGTCGCGCCGGGAGATGTTTATGGCCGCCGGACCAGCCGTGGCCTTCACCGGGCTATACCTGGCCAACCCGGCCCTGACCGGAACCCTGGCGGTCTGGTCTACCGGCCTGACCCTCTACCTGCCCTGGCCGCTGTACACCCTGAGTCTCTGGTTAGCCGGCGTGACGGCGGCCGCAGCGCTGCGCCGGAAGGAGCCGGCCGGTTGGGTCATCCTGTTGCTCGCTGCTGGCAGCTATGCGCCGCAGCTCAGCACCCAGGCCTTTCTCGGTCTTATCGCCCTGTGGCTGCTTGCTGGTGGGGTTAAAAGAGAGGGCGAGAGAGTTTGCCTTGTCCGCGAGTCATTCCTTGAGGTTCCCAGTTGAGGTGAGTTTTTCCGGCTGCTCATCTGAGGCATATTGTAGTGTGAGTAATCATCACCCATACCACAGGAGAAAGTTCTATGAGAAATCAAGCTAACATTAATGTTCGCCCCCATGAGGCTATGACAAGCAGCGATTGGGTGAAAAGAGGCTTTCTGGCAGCCGCAGCCAGTATCATAGCCGTCCTGGTGGTGCAAGCCCTATCTATTTCTATTTGGCCGGAGATTGCCCTGTTTGCCCCGCTGGATAACTATTTCCGTTCGGCTATTTTTACGCTTGTCCCAACCGTTGTGGCGACAGCCCTTTTTGCCTGGTTGGACGGGCATACGGCTCGGCCGGTTCGTGTCTTTATCATCATTTCTGTCGTCGTGCTGCTGATCAGCTTCATCCCGGACTATGCTGTGCCCGTTCCTTACAAAACTATCCTGGCCAGTACCGTAGCCGCATTTTTGCACGTGGTGGCAGCCGTAGCAACAGTATCGCTGTTGGTCATCGGTTATCAGCGGCGAAAGTAAGGGCAAAACCGCCTAAAATTACCATCACGGGTCTGCCGTTTTTAGAATTTTTAGCTGAGACAAGCGTGACAGGTAACTGATAAGTAAGGCCAGCGCAAATAAGCCCAGCGCCACCGCCTGATGGGCTAAGGCCAGAGCCAGGGGGACGTGCCAGGTAATCACCCCCAGACCCAATAGTATCTGCACCGCACCCAGTGCCAAAAAGGTCAGGACGGTCAATTGTAATCTACGGCCATACCTCCTGTTTCTGACCTGATAAAAAAGAAAGCCGGCCAGGGCTAAAACCATGAAGGCCAGCCAGCGATGCACAAAATGAACTGTGACCGGGTTAGCTACCAGGTTTGCCGGCCAGGGGTAAAAGGATGACAGCAGGCCCGGCGGAACCAGATAACCAAACATCAATGGAAATGTGTCTGAGATATAGCCGGCTTTCAAACCAGCCATTAAGCCACCGTAGGTGATCTGAATAACCAAGACCACCGCCAAACCCAGTGACAGCTTGAAAATCGTGGGGCGTCCGGGCATTTGGTTTAAGGTCAAAATTTGGCTGGCCTTGCTCAAAGCGAGCCAGAAGCAGAGACCAAATAAAAGCAAGGCCAGCAGCAAGTGAGCCGTTAGGCGATAATGACTGACCGCAGGTTGGTCAACGAGGCCACTCTTGACCATATACCAACCCATCACTCCCTGCAAGGCAAAGAGCAAGCCCAGGCCCAGATAAAGCGGACCTTCTCGACGGGAGATGGTTTTGCCGATAAGAAAAATAGTGAGGGGAATGACCAGCATCAACCCGGTCAATCGGCCCAGCAGACGATGGGAATATTCAACGTAGTAGATGAACTTGTACTCCGGGAGAGTCATGGTGTGATTGATATGGCGATACTCAGGCGTTTGTTGGTACTTGACGAAGGCTGCCTGCCAGGCCGCTTCGCTAAGGGGCGGTACCACCCCGGTGATAACCTGCCATTCCACAATCGAAAGTCCTGAACGGGTCAAGCGCACAAAACCACCCAGAATTACCATCAGAGCAATCAAAAAGCATAAGCTAAATAACCACCGGCTCAGAAGCTTGTTTGACGTTTGAAGGTGGAAGTTAAAGAGTTGGTTCATTTGACCCAATTTAATATACCCCATCCTCGGAATATTGGGTTCCCCTTCTCAAACAACTAATTCGTTCGACCGAGGGTGGTCAGTAAACCCACAATGGCTACATCATCACCACAGGTTCTTCAGCACCAAGATGAATAATCGTGATTTCCCGTCCCGCAAAATATCTTCCTGATAATCCAAAATTATGCGCCGGTTATGATATAATAAGCTATTATGCTTCCGGCTCACCTTAAAGACAACTTTCCATTCAAATTTAAGAATGTCCCTTTGCTTATTGTCCTGCTTGTGCCCTTTGCATTGCTAACAGCTCTGGCCGTTGGCTCAACCGGCTATCTCTCCTTTCGTAACGGGCAGCAGGCTGTTAATGAAGTAACCACCCAGCTACAGCGCGAAATTGCCGTCCAAGTCAAGCAGGAACTGGAAACCTTTTTGGAAACACTCCACCTGCTCAACCAGATTAACGCCAATGCTATCCAAGATGGGCTGATAAACCCCGGCGACTCCGCCGCTTTGGAGCGTTACTTCTGGCAGCAGCTTCAGCTTTTTGAGAACGTCAGCAGTATTTATTTTGGCAACCCGCAAGGCGGTCTGGTAGACGCCGGGCGTGAGGGCGCTGGCGGCCTTTTGTATATCGCTGCCACCGATGGCTTTGCCGCCGGCCCCTTTAGAAAATACGCCGCCGATGAACGGGGTAACCGGGCCAACCTGTTAACCACCATCCCCGATTTCGACGCGCGTGCCCACCCCTGGTACGCCCGCGCCCTGGCAAGCGGCCAACCCGCCTGGAGCGATATTTACATTCTGGCTACCGGGCAGGATCTGGCCCTGGCCGCCAGCCGCCCGGTTTATGATACCTATGGGGAATTGCTGGGCGTGGTCTCCAGCGACATCTTCCTCTCCCATCTCAACGCCTTTTTGCAAAGTTTAACCGCCGATAAAGGCGGAGAGATCTTTATTGTGGAACGTTCCGGCCTACTGGTAGCCGCTTCAACCGGCGACTCTCTCTTGACCGTTGCCGAAAAGAGCCAATCATCCCAACGTTTTTTGGCTGCCGCCAGCAACGCGCCCCTGATTCAACAAGGCGCAGCTCAACTAGCGGTCCAATTCGGCAACCTGGCAGCCATCAAAAGCCGGCAGAACTTTACCTTTGAGCTAAACGGCCGCCGCTATCTGGCCCAGGTTATCCCCTTTTACCGGGAGCCAAACCTGGACTGGTTGGTGGTGGTGCTCATTCCTGAAGCCGATTTTATGGCCCCTCTACATGCCAATAACCGCAACACCGTTTGGCTCATTGTAATCGTGCTGGCGGCGGTTCTTACGGCCGGCATCATCACCGCTCGGTGGGTGTCGCAACCCCTGTTGAACCTGAACCATGCCGCCAAATTGCTGGCCGGGGGGGCATGGACGCAGCCGCTGCGTTTTGACCATATTAAAGAGATTAACGAGCTATCACAGTCCTTCAATACGATGGCCGTCCAATTAACCCAGAGCCTGGAGCGTATGGCCGCCGAAATTACCGCACGCAGGCAGGCCGAGGAAAAGATAGTTGCCAGCCAGCAGCGCTTTCGGACCTTGATTGAAAAAAGCATGGACGTCATCGTCTTGCTGAATGCCACCGGCGATATTATTTACCAAAGCCCCTCGGGCCTGCGCCTCACGGGCTATTCCGCCGAGGAACGAATTGGCCGGAGCGGACTCGATTTAATCCACCCCGACGACCTTGATCATATCAGACGTCTTTTTGCCGGCCTGATCCAAGAACCAGGGGCGGACGTGAGCATCCAGTTACGCTCGCGCCGCAAGGATGGCAGTTGGCGTTGGCTGGAAGTGACCGGGGCCAACCTGCTGGCCGACCCCAACGTACAGGCGGTGGTGGTCAATTACCGCGACATCACCGAGCGCAAGCAGGTGGAAGACGCCCTGCGGCAGGAAAAAGATTTCAACCATACTCTCATTGACAGCCTGCCAGGTATTTTCTATCTTTTTGATGAACAGAGCAAGTTTATCCGCTGGAACAAAAACTTTGAAACCGTCTCCGGCTACTCCAGCCAGGAAATTGCCCGCATGTCGCCCCTGGATTTCTTTAGGGAGCCGGACAAAAGTCTTATTGCAGAGCGAATCGGGCAGGTGTTCTTAACCGGCCAGGCCACGGCCGAGGCCACCTTTATCTCCAAAGACCAAACCCCAACCCCTTACTTTTTCACCGGAACGTTGTTTCTGCTGGATGGAAAACCCTGCCTGCTTGGCATGGGGATTGATATTACCGAGCGCAAGCGGTCGGAAGAGGAAAACCGGCTGTTGCTGACCTTGACCAAAGTTTTGGCCGAAGCCGAAACCTTTGACTCCGCCCTGACTCTCGCTCTGACGATGGTATGTGAAGCCACAGAGTGGGACTATGGTGAAGCATGGCTTCCTTCGCCTGCCGGCGACCGCCTTGAACTTGCTTCACCTTACTACTGTAGAGTCGGGGAAGTGGAAAGTTTTCGCCGTATCAGCGAGGGTTTTGTGGTTGCGTTTGGCATCGGACTCCCCGGTCGAGTTTGGACGTTGGGGAGCCCGATGTGGGTTCCTGACGTAACCACAGACGCCAATTTTCTACGCGCCCTTTCGGCCAAAGAGGCCGGGATCAAGTCAGCTATAGGTATCCCTATTTTGGCCAACAATACCGTTGTAGCCGTGATGGGCTTTTTCCTGCAAGGAACGTGGCCAGAAGACCGGAGGATGATGACCCTTGTCTCCGCCGTTGCCGCGCAGTTGGGAACAGCGTTTCAACGCAAACAGGCAGAAGAATCCATACGACAGGCAGAAGCCAAGTACCGCGCCCTGGTGGAGAATACCCCGGCCGTAGTGTACGTGGATAAGGCCGACGAAAACGGCAGTTGCTACTACATCAGCCCGCAAATCGAAACCTTGCTTGGTTACCCACCCTCCGTCTACACAGAAAACCCGACCTTATGGCATAAACAGATTGACCCGCAGGACTACCAACGCGCCGTCCGCACCATCCAGGAGACATTGGAACAGGGCCGGGCCATGGCAGAATACCGCCTGATTGCCCGCGACGGCCGCGTAGTTTGGGTGCGCGATTCGAGCGTGCTCATCCGCGACCGGGAGGGGAACCCGGAATTTATCCAGGGCTTTCTTGAAGACATCACCGAAGGTAAGCAGGCTGAAAAATTGCTGCAAGACCTTTCTGTGGCGGTCAATGCTTCCGGCGATATTGTCTTTATGACCGATAAAGAGGGCCTTATCACTTCGATCAATGCGCAATTCACCGCTTTGTACGGGTACGGCCAGGAAGAGGTGGTTGGTAAAGTAACGCCGCGCATCTTGAAGAGTGGCCGACAGAGCCAGGAAGTTTATGAGCAGTTTTGGGAAACAATATTGCGCGGTGAGTTGTTTCGCGGCGAGGTTATCAACAAATCAAAGGACGGCCGCTTAATCTTCATCGAAGAGACGGTTAGCCCTTTTCTGGATGACCGCGGCCGCATCGCCGGCTTTCTGGCTATTCAGAGAAATATCACCGAACGTAAACAACTGGAAGCTCGCTTGCTGCAGGCCCAAAAGATGGAGGCTATTGGCCGCTTGGCCGGGGGCATTGCCCACGATTTCAACAACATCCTGCTGCCTATCATCGGCTATGCCGAATTGGGTCTACTAAAACTGCCCCCGGATGACGATCTCTACGCCGATTTAATGCGAATAAGAAAAGCGGCCGACCGGGCCGCAGGTCTGGTTCGCCAGATTTTGGCCTTTAGCCGCCAGCAAGTGCTGGAAATGCGGGTCTTAGGCCTTAATGCGGTCATTCTGGACTTCAGCGAGATGATTCGGCGGCTGATTGGGGAAGATATTGAGTTAGAAATATTTTTGGAGCCAGCTCTTTATCAAGTTAAGGCCGACAAAGGACAACTTGAGCAGGTGCTGCTAAACTTGGTCATCAATGCCCGCGACGCTATGCCCACGGGCGGCAAATTAACCATAGAAACAGCCAACGTTTACCTGGACGAAGAATATGTGAAGAAATACGCAGGGTTGCAAATCCCTGGCTATTTTGCCATGCTATCGGTCAGCGATACCGGGCACGGCATGGACGCCGCTACAAAGGAACGCATTTTTGAACCCTTTTTTACCACCAAAGAAGAGAGTAAAGGGACGGGCTTGGGCCTGGCCACCGTCTTTGGCATTATCCAACAGCATGGCGGCAGTATCTGGGTCTACAGCGAACCGGACCATGGGGCCACCTTCAAAATCTATCTACCCAAAGCAGAAAATCCTGGCCACAATCTTGTTACAGCCGCATCAGAACCCGCCTTTATAGACGGAATAGAAACCATTCTGGTGGTAGAAGATGAAGAGATGGTGCGTCAGTTGGTGTGCGAGACCCTGGCCGCCCACGGCTATTCGGTTATCGAGGCCCAAGGCCCCAGCGAGGCCCTGCAACTGGCCACCGAACATAAAGGAACCATTCACCTGCTGCTGACCGATGTCATTATGCCCGGCATGAACGGTAAAGCGCTGTATCACCAAGTGGCGGCCATTTATCCTAGCATCAAGGTCTTGTATATGTCGGGTTATACGGATAACGCCATTGTCCATCATGGCGTGTTGGATGAGGGCGTAAACTTTCTGCAAAAACCCTTTACGGTTAATAATCTGACCCAAAAGGTTAGAAGCGTCTTGAGGATCTCAGGACATCGGGGCGTCAAATTGCCTTAAATCAGGTCAACCCTACGTGACAAATCTATAAAAATTTGGTGTTGTGGAGCTTTTTATAGGTCGCAAGGAATGATCAATTCCAGATGGGTGCCCTGACCTGGCCGACTCTTGATGATCAATTTTCCGCCTAATAGCCGCGCTCGCTCTTGCATATTGCGCAGGCCGTAACCGACCATATAATCCGGGGGAAAGCCAGCGCCATCGTCGCTCACACTCAAGCAAAGATAATCTGCCCGCATCTGGACGGCAAGTTTGACACACTCAGCCCGCGCGTGATGGGCCACGTTGATCAGGGCTTCCCTGGCAATGGCTAGAAGATGGCTCATCTGGCGAGGGGCCAGCGGCCGATCCTCGGGCAAATCAATCTCCACCTCGGCGATGGGGGTTAGCCTACTCTCGTGGATCAATTGAGCTAACCCATTAGCCAAGCTTAAAGCAGTCGGCTGAGTCTGCAAGTTGGTAATATACTGGCGGATGTCGGTTACAGCCCGGCCCAGAATCTGCTCAGCTTGATCCAGGCTGTTATGTACCGCTTCATCTTCCCAGCGATGCAGGGCGTGGCGGGCCGCATCTACCATTAAGCCAGCGGCGTAAGCCATCTGGAGAGTTCGGTCGTGCAGCTCCCGGCCAATTTGTTCGCGCTCAGTGGCCAGAATGTGAGCTTCCTCCAACGCGTTTAACCGGCTATCAAGTTCCAGCTCAAAAATCTCCAGGGCGCGGCTGAGGGCAACGACCATTATCAACCCCAAGAGGCTGCGGAAAACCTGGGCTGGGATGCCCAGCCAGGTCTCGAATAAAGCCGTGTTGAGCCAGTTAGCCGGGGGAAATGGAGCGGGAGGAACCACCAACCCACCCATAAGTGCAAAACCGATCAAAGCCAGCCCCACCAACCGGAGGGTCCGTAGGGTCCGGGTTTCGCCCAGGGGCGCGATAAGCCGGAAGGTGCGACGCCGTAAGCTATAAGCGACCAGGAGGGCGCCAGGCCAGCCGAACAGATATCTGCCCCAGATCTCGGCATGCTTTAGTCCCTCGACGAGCGTAAGGGGGGTCACGATCAGCCCGGTCACCACGGTTAGTGACCATAGGAACAGCAACGTCACCGGCAACCAGCGCAACCAGGTCCAGGCAGGCGGCAGGGGTCGCAACAGATCAATGCCATATTGGAACAGACAGGCCAAGGAGAGGACCAGCAGCCCCAGTTGAACCACTCTGAAGAGGTTGACGAGGTGAGGTGGCAGGTAGGTCGCTTGAATAGGGATAAAGACACCGCCCCACTCAGACAGACCCAGGAGGAAGCCAAAAAGAGCAAACCAGTGCAGGCTCCGTCCCAGAACTAGTCGGCTATGTCGTCGCGAGCGAAGAGTGATGGCCAGCCCCAGCATGAAGAAAATTAGGCCAGACACAAAGAAAAGCACAGGCCGATTTATGGTGAAAAACTCTTGTAAGACGATACGATCTGGCAACATGGGCGCTATCCACCAGGAGGTTAGAAGGTAGCAGACACTTGCTCAACTACAGTCACTTCCTCACCTTCCCTGCTTACAAGATATTCAATAGACTAACCAAAAAGATTGCCGTTTGGGGAGTTTGAGCATGCATCGAACGGTCCTGCCCTATAACGAGGCATTACCCCCAGAATAGACCAACTAACTCCGAGTTAATAGTGACATGTGTCATTTTTATAGCTGACATCTGTCATAAAAAGATGGGGCGGCGATTCAAAGGGAGCGGGCGTTGCAGCCACAGGCTGTAGTGGTAGGTCAGGCCAAAGAATCACCCCTGGCTCAAATTAAAGCTTAAAGAAACGGGACTTAAAAAACTTATGTTGAAAAACTCTTGACAAAATAAAAAAGCCATGTTATATTTCGATGTATCTCACTTATTTAACGACAAGATATAAAAGTGACATATATAGTGTGCTATTGTGTTCACTGCCCTTTTGGGCCATCAGTGTTGATGAGAGGTTTGTCGTGAGCGGCCAATTAGTAAATCTTTTTTTACGCCCCGATATATGTCACTTTCTCTGTGCAATTAAAATAAGTGACAGGTGTTATTCGGGTAAAAGGGTTCCTTCCAAGCAGCCGACGACCCGCTGCCGTCCCGTTTATATTTGAGCGTTAAGAAGACCATCTTCTCCTAACTAGGAGAAAGGTGGTTTTTTGTTGCTAAAGAGTCTACTCAGGAGGTAAACGAATGGGTTATTTCCAAACCAAGCCAGCTAAAGGTTTCGCTTTTAAGGATATTCTCTATGAAAAAGGGGATTGGGTGGCCCGCATCACCATCAACCGGCCCCACAACTACAACGCCTACAGCACCCTGGCTCTGGAAGAGTTGGCGATGGCCTTCCGTGACGCCAGCTTTGACGACCGGGTGGCGGTGATTGTTTTTAGCGGGGCGGGGCAGACTGCTTTCTGTACCGGCGGCGACGTTAAAGAGTACGAGGCCCAGTACACCCAGACCCCCCGCGATTATTGGAAGTACATGGGGCTGTTCAAGGCATACATCGAGGCCATTCTGAACTCTGGCAAGCCGGTCATTGCCCGAATAAATGGAATGGCCGTTGGCGGCGGCAACGAGAGCCAGTTGGCCTGCGACCTGTCGGTGATGGCCGAACACGCTTATATTGGGCAGGTAGGCACCAGCGTGGGCAGCGTGGCCTGCGGCGGCTCGACCCAATGGCTGCCCATCACCGTGGGCGACCGGCGGGCGCGAGAGATGCTACTGCTGAACGAGCGCATCCCGGCCTACCAAGCCCTGGAGTGGGGTCTGGTCAATCGCGTAGCTCCTTCGGTGACGAGAGAGGGGCAGTTTATCGAGCGGGCGTCACCGGAGGAGATCAAACAGGCCCAGCAGGAAAAGAACGGCTACACCATTGATTTGAGCAAATTGGATGAAGCGGTGGACGAGTTAGTCCAAAAGCTCATCCGTAAATTCCCGGAGTGTACCCGCTACACCAAGCAAAACGTCAACTTCTGGAAAGACATGGCCTGGCACCAGACCATCGGCCACGCTCGCGACTGGCTGGCCATCCATTACGCTTCCTGGGAGCCGCTGGAGGGCATGCAGGCGTTTGTCGAGAAGCGCCCGGCCGATTACCTCAAGCTGCGCGAAGCGGCGGCGGCGGGCAAAGCGAGCGAATTTAGATGGGGGCCGTACTCTCAAACCTGCCCCAGTTGCGGGGCCACCAATCTGCCCGCCGAATTTAAGTACTGCGGGGTTTGCGGGAATTATCTCGCCGCCCAGCCGATTTATGTGGATTATGACAGTGAAATGTAAAAAGGTAGCAGGGTGGCAGGGCTTATCTGATTACTGACTACTGACATCTAACTACTATTTTCTTGGGAGGGTAGAATGGCACCTCAAATCTTTACCGAGTGGCGCGGCCAACCGCTAGAAGAAATCTTGTACCAGTGCCGGGAGCTGGTTGAGGATGGTAACTTTCCGACGGTCCGCCGCTGGCGGGAAGCCGGGGGGAAGGTGGTCGGTCACTTTCAGGTCTATTTTCCTGAGGAGATTGTCCACGCGGCGGGTTTGCTGTCTTTCAAGGTGCGGGGCGCGCCTATCGAAGCCGTACGAGCCGACTCGCGCTTTGGCTCTTACCTTTGTTCGATCCTCAAAACCTCGCTGGAGCTGGCTCTGAGCGGGCGGGTTGAGTTGGAAATGTTTGTCACCCATCCCATCTGCGACGCAGCCCGCAACCTGGCGGCGGTCTGGGGGCGCAACTTTACCTATCCATGCCAGATTCTTTATCTGCCGCAAAACGCCAACTCCGGCTATGCGGCTCAATACTTGTGCGCGGAGTACGACCGGCTCAAAGTGAATATCGAAGAGATTGCCGGGCGGGCTGTGACCGATGATGACCTGCGCCTCTCACTGGTTGTGTTCAACAAAAACCGGGCCTTGCAGCGGGAGCTTTACGCCATCAAACGGGAAACGCCCTGGCTGATTTCCGCCGACGAAGCGTACGTGCTCGTTTCGGTAGGCGGAATGATTCCCCGCGAAGAACACAATGAGCTGCTGCGGGCGGTCCTGCCGCTCATCAAAAGCCGCTCGGCCAAACGACAAGATAAAATTCGGGTCGTCTACGAAGGCGGCTTTTGCGAGCAGCCGCCGCTGGACCTGATTCGCACCATTGCCCAATCCTGCTACGTGGTGGACGACGATCTACTCGTCGGGCTGCGTTGGATTTTGCAAGATGTACCACTGGAAGGCGATCCCTTACTTAACCTGGCCGAAGCCTACCTGGAAAAATCTTCCTACAGCCCGGTGCAGCATGATTTGCGCAAACCCAAAGAGAAGATGCTGCTTCAACGGATTAGAAACGCCGGGGCCGATGCGGCCATTATCACCGCCGCCAAGATGTGCGAGCCGGGGCTGGAAGAGCAGGTCGCTTACACCCGCTGTCTGGATCAGGAAAACATCCCCTACTTTGTCAGCGAATTTGAGGAAAATATGACCAGCTTCGACCACCTGGCGATTCAACTGGAAACGTTTGTGGAGAACATCCTGTTTAATTAAGATTTTAGATTTTAGATTTTGGATTTATACCGCAAGGGTATCCTTTAGGACGATTGGGCTTAGCGCCTTTAATCGTAAATCGTAAATCCAAAATCGTAAATTGAAAGGCGGTGAATCCGATGACCGAGCAACAAGTTGACAATCCCCTGGTTGGGCGCGGCAATAAAGATGGGGCACTGCTTTTCCGGCAGTGGTTTCAAGAATTGGGCGAGGTAGCGGAGCGTGGGGGACAGGCTGCTTATGTTTTTGTAATGGGTAGCATGGCCGAAATTTTGAAGGTATTTGACCTGCCGGTGGTCTTTCCCGAAATCAACTCCCTGCAAACTGCCGTGCGGCGGGTGGCCCACGAATATCTCAACGAGGCCGAAGATTACGGTTACTCCCCTGATATTTGTGGTTATGTCAAGGCTGATGTGGCCGTGCAACTGCGCGGCGGCCAGCATCCTATGGGCCGCATCCCCCAGCCGACTCTGGCCGTGCTGACTAACGCCTGCAACACCTACATCAAATGGGCCGAAATCTGGGAGCGCATGTATCACATCCCGGTTTTTACCCTGGATGTGCCGGGCACGCGAGCGGCCGGAACCCAAACCTGGCCGGGCGATCCCGATTTTGAAAACGATCGCCGCTACGTGGCCGGGCAGGTCAAAGAGCTGATTGGCCTGTGCGAAGAAGTAACGGGGGTCAAATTTGACATTGACAAGCTGCGCGAGGTGCTGGACCACGCCAACCAGATGAGCCTGGGCTGGAAACGGGTGCTGGAGCTCAACCGGAGCTGCCCTTCATTGTTCAACGCCCTGACCGACGGCACGATTTACCTGGGGGTGAGCAACGGCTTTCGCGGCACGGCGCCGGGCAGCGTCTACTTTAACGAGCTGGTCGAGGAGATGGAATACAAAGCCGCGCATGGCATCGGCACACTGACTGATGAGCAGTATCGCCTCATTTTTGTAGGCGTGCCCTGCTACCCCATCTTCCGCCGCTTCAACGAGATGTTCACCGACCTGGGCGGCACCTTTGTCAACTCGACCTACCTCTGGTTCGCTTCCGGCGGGACCAACCTGGGCTTTACCTACGACCTCAATAACCCGCTGGACAGTCTGGCCGAAGGCATCCTGATCGGCGTGCGTGATGCGATGGACAGCATGTTCTACCAGGATCGCATCTTGATGGATATGGTTGACACCTTCCAGGTGGATGGCGTGGTTTACCATCCCATCAAAAGCTGCCGCACCGTCTCCACCGGTCTGGCCGATAATCGCCGCTCGCTCATGGCCGCCCGCGACATTCCCAGCCTGTTCATCGAGTCGGATATGATGGACCGGCGGGTCGTTTCGGAAGCGCAGCTCAAAAACCGGATTGACGCATTCTTTGAAGGACTGGCTTCGCGCAAGCAGCAAGCCGCCATCCAATCATTTTAGATTTACGATTTTGGATTTTCGATTTTATCTGTCAATCCAAAATCTAAAATCTAAAATCCAAAATCCGAAAGGGGAGGTGTTTTATGGCCTATGCCGCCGGTGTGGACGTGGGGTCCACCCAAACCAAAGCAATTATCATTAACGAAGCAAAAGAGGTTGTTGGCCGGGCGCTAACCGATACCGGGGCCAACGTCGTCCTGGCCGCGGAAAATGCCTTCCGGCAGGCGCTGGAAAATGGAAGTATCGGCGACGAAGAGGTGGAATACGTTATCGGCACCGGTTATGGCCGTTACCGGGTCACTTTTGGCAACACCCAGGTAACGGAGATCAGTTGTCACGGCCGGGGCGCGGTGCATATGTTTCCCAGCACACGCACGGTGGTGGATATGGGCGGGCAGGATACCAAAGCCATCCGTGTCTCGCCGACCGGGGAAATCATTGATTTTTGCATGAATGACAAGTGCGCTGCTGGCACGGGTCGCTTTTTGGGCGCGGCTTCAGCGGCGCTGGAAATTCCACTGGGTGAGCTTGGCCCGACGGCGCTACAGGGTGAAAAGCCGGTGCGCATCAGCACTACCTGCACCGTTTTTGCCGAGTCGGAGGTATTGTCGTGGTTGGGCAAAGGCAAGAAGATTGAGGACATCTTGCTGGGGGTCCACCAATCTATTGCCGCCCGCTCCATCGGCCTGTTGCGGCGGGTCGGCATTGAAGAAGAAGTAACTTTTACCGGCGGTGTAACCCGTAATTCGGCCATGGTTCACACACTAAACGAAGGCTTGGGGCTGAAAGTAAACGTCAGCGATGAGTCGCACTTTATGGGGGCGTTGGGTGCAGCTCTGTTCGCGCTCGATCACATTTTGTCCAGCCGGGTTCCCGTTGACTCAAAAGCGGCGGTGGGTCTGGCAGAAGGGAGGGCATGATGGTTACAGCCGGGATTGACGTCGGTTCAACTTATACCAAGGCGCTTATTCTCAGCCAGGACAACCGGATTGTAGGCCGGGCAGTGGCGCAGACCGGCTTTAAGCTGGCTGAGGTAGCGGAGCGGGTCTATCACACCGCCCTGGCCCAGGCCAGCCTGACCGGGCAGGATGTGGCCTACATTGTCGCCACCGGCTTTGGCCGTCATCAAGTCCCTTTCAGCGATGTGCAAGTGACGGACCTGACCGCAGCAGCGCGGGGCGCAACCTTCCTTTTCCCCCGCACCCGCACTATCTTGGATGTGGGTGGGCAGACGATGAAGGCCAGCCGGCTCGACGATCTGGCCAAGGTTAAATCGTTTCGCTTGAACGACAAATGTGCTGCCGGTACCGGCGCTTTTCTGGAAAAGACGGCCCGCTACATGGGCTTTTCCACCGAAGAGATTGGCCCGTTGGTGGCAACCTCCAAAGAGGTGGTGCCTATTTCCGGCGTCTGCGCCGTTTTTGCCGAGTCAGAAGTGATCAATCACTTGTCGCAGGGTATGTCCCCGGCGGATATTATGCATGGGGCGATTGCCTCGCTGGTGGATCGCTCGATGCAGTTAATGAAACGGGTGCGCATGGAGCCAGAATTTACCCTGATTGGCGGCATTCTGCGCTTCGAGACGATGGTACGGGTTATTTCGGAGCAGTTGGGTGCTCAAGCCAACGTGCCGGAAGGCGACATGGTGCAGTATGTCAGCGCGCTGGGAGCGGCTATCCTGGGACATCGCCGCTTGCAAAAGCTGGATGAACAAGAACACGCCCTCGTTGAGGCCTAAAGGCAGTATCTATGAGTAGATTCTTGTACAGGGAGCAAGAAGTTGTTACACGGAGAGACACTGAGAAGTCACAAAGTTTCACAGAGGAATTTATAGAACTTCTCTGCGTCTCTCTGCGGAGTCTCTGTGTAACTCTGTGTTCCTTGTCGCCAGGAAGGTTAAAATGTCTGATCCTGACCCACCAAATTCCCCACCGCAGTTAAGCCTTCTGATCGAGCAAGAAGCCCGGCGGGTCCTGGCCGAGGCTCAACTCCGCCCTAACCCGGCCCTGGTTGCTGAGGGCTGGGAGCGGCGCTTCATTGCTGATGCTCGCCAGGCCAAAGAGGCTGCTGAATTGTACAGCCAACTGGGCTTTGAAGTGCTGGCCGAACCGGTGCAGGCCGCGGAAATGGGCGAGGATTGTGAAGATTGCCAGGTGTTGGTGCTGTTGCAGTTCAAAACGATTTACACACGGAAGAAACCGTAGATAGTAGATAGAAGATAGTAGATAGTTCTATCCACTATTCACTATCTGCTAGCCTTCCCGTCTACCGTCTACTGTCTACCGGCTCAAGGAGTGATGCAGATGTCCCCAAACCCATTTGATATTTTTATACAAGAGCACAATCACGGCCTGGCTGCTCTGGAAAAGATGGAGCGCGGCGCGGACAGCCTGCGCCAGCGTGGCTACTCGGCGGAGGCGCTGAAGCTGATTAGAGAGGCTAATGAGTTTATCAAAACCGAGGTTAAAGCGCACAACCAGAAGGAAGAGGATGCTCTTTTTCCGGTGCTGCGTCCTTACATGCCCACGCCCAGTATTATTGACCTGATTGTCGAAGAGCATCGGGAGTTGTGGACGCAAGAGGAAGATTTGCAGGGGCTGCTGGCGGCGCTGCTGGGCGATCATCAGGAACTGTGGGCCGAGGAAGACCGGCTGGAGGCGCTGCTCAACGCGCCCGACGCGGCGGAACAGGCCGGCGATATTGCCGCGTCTGCCTACACCATCGTTGACATGCTGCGCGACCACATCAACAAGGAAAATCAAATTCTCTTCCCTACGGCGCAAGATATTTTAAGCGACGCCGAAGTGGCCGAGGTGGCCGAAAAAATGGGATTGTAACCGGGAGGAGTTATGTACCAAACAATCAATTTTCAAGTTGATGGTGTAGTGGCTCGGCTTACCCTCAACCGGCCGCCGCTCAATGTTATCACCATACCCATGATGGCCGAGATGGTGGAGGCGGTGGAAAGTCTGCGCGAGCAGCCGGCCGTTAAAGTGTTGGTCATCGAGGCTGCGGCGGGGAGCAAGGCCTTTTCCGCGGGGGTGGATGTGGCCGACCATACCGCCGACAAGGTTCAAGATATGATCCATGGCTTTCATCGCTTCTTTCGCCTGCTGGCCGGCCTCAATATCCCTACCCTGGCCGTGGTGAATGGTGCGGCCCTGGGCGGCGGCTGCGAGTTAGCCATCTTCTGTGATATGATTGTCGCTTCGGAGCGGGCCAAATTTGGGCAGCCGGAAATCAAAGTCGGCGTCTTTCCGCCGCTTGCTGCGGTGATGCTGCCCCGGCTTATCCCTCATCATCGCGCCCTTGAATTACTCTTAACCGGCGAAACGATAGATGCCACCGAAGCGTATCTGCTGGGTTTGGTCAATCGGGTCGCTCCGCCGGAGGAATTGCAGGCTGCGGCCAATGAGTTGATTGAAAAGCTGGCCAGTCTGAGCGCTTCTATTTTGCGCTCCACCCGCAAAGCAGCATGGTTGGGCGCGGCCGGCTCCTTCCCCGATGCCCTGGCCGCCGTCGAGAAACTTTACCTGGATGAACTGATGCAAACCCACGACGCTCACGAAGGTCTGGCCGCTTTTATGGAAAAACGCCCACCCGCCTGGCAAAACAAATAGATTTTGGGTTTTAGATTATTTCTTCCAATCCAAAATCTAAAATCCAAAATACCCAAAGGGTACGATGTCCAAAATCGAATGGAGGGATACTCAATGAAGGCCGCGATATTCTATGGTCCTGGTCAGCCATTTAAAATAGAAGAGACGCCTACCCCGCAGCCGGGAGTGGGGGAAGTACTGGTCAAAGTAGCCGCCTGTGGGGTCTGCCACACCGATTTGCACTACACCGACCACAATGTACCCACCTTTAAAAAGCCGCCGCTCATTCTGGGCCACGAAGCTTCGGGCTGGGTGGCGGCAGTAAGCGCAGGAGTGACTCGCTGGCATGAAGGCGACCGGGTGCTGCTGCCCGCGGTGTACGGCTGCGGTGTGTGCGAGGCGTGTCGCCGGGGCCGGGAGAATATTTGCGATAATATGGTCATGTTTGGCAACAACATTGACGGCGCTTTTGCCGAATATATTGTCGTCAGCCAGCACACCCTCTTTGCTCTGCCCGCAGAGCTACCCTTGATTGAAAGTTGTGTCATCGCCGATGCCATCACCACCCCCTACCAGGCCGTCGCCAATCGGGGGCGAGTCAAGCCGGGCGATGCGGTGGCTGTTTTTGGCTGCGGTGGGATTGGCTTGAATGTGGTACAGATGGCTGCCGCTGCCGGAGGACAGGTTATTGCTGTAGATTTGCTGGAGCAAAAATTGGTGTGGGCCAAACAGTTGGGCGCGGTCGCTACCATCAACGCCAGCCAGGTGGAGCGGGTGGACAAAGAAATCCGTAGACTCAGCAGTGGCGGTGTGGATGTGGCTTTCGAGGCGATTGGTCTGCCGGTCACGCAGGAAGCCGCCTTTGCCAGCACCCGCAACGGTGGACGGCTGGTGCTGGTCGGCTACAGCAGCAAACCGATGACGCTCAACAGCGGCCGGACCATGTATCGAGAGATGGAAATTGTCGGCTCGCTGGGCTGCCCGGCCTCGGAATACCCCAAGGTGATCGAACTGGCCCGGACCGGCAAAATTAAAGTGAAGGAACTCGTCACCGCCCACTTCCCGTTGGATCAAATCAATGAGGCTTTTGACACCCTGCGCCGGGGCGAGGGCATTCGCTCGGTGGTAGTGATGGAGTAAAATAATGTCGCTCACTCTCATTAATCCACCCTCTTTACCAGCTCCTAAAGGCTTCAATCACGGTATCCTGGTCACCGGCAGGCGGCTGCTCTTTCTGGCCGGACAGGATGCCAGCGACGCCGACGGCAATATTGTTGCCCCTGGCGATTTGGTGGCCCAATTTGAGCAGGTCCTGCGAAACCTCAAAGCAGTGGTTGAAGAGGCCGGCGGAACCACGCAGGATATAGTTAAACTCAATGTTTTTGTCCGTGACCGTGACTCTTACGTGGCTAACCTCAAGCCCCTGGGCCGGGTCTTTCGCGCCTATTTTGGCGACCACTACCCCACGATGGCCTTGTTTGAAGTCTCGGCCTTTTTCCGGGACGGGAATCTCATCGAACTGGAAGGTATCGCTACGGTAGAGTAAAATAAGGTAACAGGTAGCAGGGTAGCAACGTTGCAGAGCCAAGGGTTCTCTGCCACTAGGAGCCTTTGGCTCTGGATAGTCTTATCTTTTCGGCGATCTGCGGTCCCCCAAGGGGAGGCGAAGCGCTCTCGGTCGTCGGCGGTCATGCCCAGAGGAGAACATCAAATGAAAATCATTGTCCTGGTTAAACAGGTTCCCGATACCGCCCAACTATCCATTCTGATGGATGGCCTGAAACTGATGGCCGATGGCGGGCCGCGCATCGTCAATCCCTGGGATGAATATGCTCTTGAAACCGGCTTGCAGCTCAAAGAAGCGCACGGTGGCCAAGTGATCCTCTTATCGCTGGGCAAACCTGGAGCCATCGAAGCTTTGAAGACAGGCTTGGCCATGGGCGCCGACGAAGCTATCCTGCTATCTGACTCCGCTTTTGAGGGCAGCGACAGCCTGACCACGGCCCGCGCTCTGGCTGCGGCCATCAAAAAAGTGGGTGAATTTGATCTAATCATTGCCGGCTGTATGGCGATTGACAGCCACAACGCGGCCACCGCCGGGCAAGTGGCGGCGCTGTTAAGACTTCCGCAACTTGCCTACATAGCCACTCTCAAAGCAGTTGACCCGGCGGCCAGAACAATAACCGCTGTCCGGCTGGTAGACAACGGCCATGAGGTAGTGAGCAGCCGGCTGCCGATCATGATGACAGTGGTTCAGGAAATCAACCAACCGCGCTATCCCAGCTTTATGGGCATTCGCCGAGCGGCCAAAGCCACCATCCCCACCTGGGGTCTGGCCGAACTGAATTTGCTGGGCGATCAGGTCGGGGCAGCCGGGGCACAGGTCAGATGGACCAGGGTCAGCTTGCCCCCAACCAGGAAGGGCGGCGCTGAGGTAATTAGCGGCGTCCCGGCAGAGGCAGCAAAAACTCTGCTGGATAAGTTGGTGGCCCAAAAAGTAATATAAAGAGGGTAGCAGAGTCGCCAGGTAGCAAGTAATTACTTTTGCAACCTGCAACCTTGCGACCTGCTACCCTGTGTTACTAACTTTTCTGAGCAAATTGGGGTGAAATTATTATGTCAGACCAGCCCGTTTTTGTCTGGATTGAACAGCGCGACGGCCAGACTGCTACAGTGTCCTGGGAAACCCTGAGTGCAGGTCGTTATGTAGCCGATCAACTGGGCGGCCCACTGGTGGCGGTTGTGTTGGGGGAGCAGGTGAGCCACCTGGCGGAGCAGGCGATTCAGTACGGGGCAGACCAAGTTCTGGTCGCCAGCAACGCCTCCTTAAAACAGTTTCGCCTGGAGCCGTACGCTGCCCTGCTGACCCAATTGGCCCAGGAACGCCAACCGGCAGCACTCTTACTTGGCGCGACCAACACGGGCCTGGAACTGGCCCCGTATGTCGCCGCGCTGTTAGGGGTGGGGCTGGCGTCGGATTGCACCGATTTGAGGGTAGAGAATGGCTGCCTGGTCGCTACCCGTCCGATACTGGCCGGCAGTCTGACGGCCAGTGTGGCGTTCGGCCCGGCCCAGCCCCACATGGCGACCCTGCGCGGCAGGGCCTTTCCAATGCCAGCCTTAGACCCGACTCGCACCGGCGAGATTATCGCCGTTGCTCCTGCGTTGGTGGAAGCGGAGATCACAGTCAAAATCGAGGGCTTTGCCGCCGCGGACAGCCGGATCAATTTGACCGAGGCGAAGGCTATTGTGTCGGGGGGCCGAGGGGTTGGCGGGCCGGAAGGATTTGCGCCCCTACAGACGCTGGCCGAGATTATGGGCGGGGCGCTGGGGGCCAGCCGGGCTGCGGTTGACGCCGGCTGGGTGTCTTACGAGCACCAGATCGGACAGACCGGTAAAACTGTCCAGCCCGATCTCTATATCGCCTGCGGCATCTCCGGGGCGATCCAGCACCTATCGGGGATGAAAACTTCTAAAGTGATTGTCGCCATCAACAAAGACCCGGAAGCGCCCATCTTCAGGTACGCCCACTATGGGATTGTCGGCAATCTGTTCCACTATGTTCCGGCGCTGATCGAGGAGGCTAAGAAGCGGTTAGGCAAATAAGCCGATTTTAGATTTCGCTTTGCGTGCCTTTGGCAGATTTTGGATTTTAGATTTCGGATATTTTGTAGCGAGGAGCCAGCGCCCCTAGGTGCAACTCCTCAACTCGTGATTTGCCGAATTTTTGACGATTAAGCAGCCTCGCGCTCGAAGTCGCCTTTGCCGGGCCAGCCGGGACCGTCAGGGCCAAAGAGATGAGGATAGCCCTCTTGAAAAGCGCGAACCATGCGCTCGAAGGGTAAATCGGCAAACTGGCCGTGGTCGCGCAGGTACTCCATGTGTTTGTTGCCCAACTGGTCAAACGGGTGAAAGATCGAATCGGTGCGCCCGTCAAACGCCAACGGTTGGACTTTGAACCGTTCACACAAAGAGAGGTTGAAGGCTGGCGTGGCTTTGACCCACCGGTCCGCCAGATACAACTCGGTGTAACCGTGATAGATGAAGGCGTCGGTGCGCATCAGTTCGATGAGGCGGGGCGTCGCCAGATGATTGCGCACATCGGCAAAGCCCAGCCGACTGGGAATCCCAATTGCTCGCGCGGCAGCGGCCAGGAGAACCGCTTTCTGGATGCAAAAACCCACTTGTTCGCGCAGCATCCAACTGGCTTTGAACCTGACCGGCTCAAACGTGATGCCGTAAGGACTGTAACGAACCCCATCGCGGACAGCGTAATAGAGCTTAACCCCTTGTTCGATCTCTGCTTTGGCTGCGCCCACACTCGATCGGGCAAATTCAATCACCTCGGCTGCATCGCTGTCAATAAATTGAGTGGGTTGTAAGTAGTGTTGCCAACTGCTGCTGGCCGATATATCTTCCATTAGTCTTGACCTCGCTGGGGAATTTTAATCGAACCCGGCTGATACTGAAAATTTGAACCGCGCCCATTTCGAATGGAGGGAAACTCCGATGAAGATTGAGACGCTGTCTACGCTGAGCCTCCATTATGCCTGGGTGGTGCTGGTCATCAGCACGCTGGTTGTATTTGGTTCACTGGGCCTGGCCCGGTTTGGCTATACGGTGGTGCTGCCGGCCATGCAGACAAGCCTGGGGATGGACAACACCCAGGCCGGCATGTTAGCTACTTCGAATCTGATTGGCTATACGGCCCTATCGGTCATCGGCGGGGCGCTAGCGGCGCGATTTGGCCCGCGCCGGGTAATCACCGCCGGCCTGGCCCTGGCCGGGATAGGAATGCTGCTGACCGGTCTGGCCGCTGGCTTTCTGCCGGTGTTAGTATGGAGGGTGCTGACGGGCATTGGCAGCGGCGCTAGCAACGTGCCCGTGATGGGCTTGCTGGCAGCCTGGTTTGCCTCCCGGCAGCGGGGCCTAGCGGCCGGCATTGCCGTAGCCGGTTCATCGCTGGCCTTGATCTTTGTTGGCCCGGTTGTCCCACCCCTCCTGGCGGCTTATGGAGAGAACGGCTGGCGGGTCTGCTGGTTCATTTTTGGCGGGATCACGTTGCTGCTGGCTGTCGGCAACTTCTTATTTTTGCGAAACCGGCCCGCTGAGAAAGGCTTGTCTCCCCTGGGTGAGAACGAGGCGGTCCAGCTTAACCCTCCCCAGGCTGGTCCTGCCCCGGCTGAGACGCTGGAATGGGGGCGGGTCTATCGAGCGGCGACGGTATGGCATCTAGGCCTGGTTTATGCCGCCTTTGGCCTGGCCTACATCATTTACATGACCTTTTTTACCAAATTTCTGGTGACCGAAGGGGGCTATAGTCCCGCCGCCGCCGGAGGATTGTTTATGCTGATGGGTTGGTTCAGCCTGCTGTGCGGGTTGATCTGGGGTACAATCTCCGACAGGATCGGGCGCAAACCGGCCTTAATGATGGTCTACCTGATCCATGTCGTAGCTTTCGGCCTGTTTGCTCTCTGGCCGGCTCCGCCTGGATTTACCCTTTCGGCGATTTTATTCGGTTTGACGGCCTGGAGTATCCCGGCAATCATGGCCGCGACCTGCGGCGATGTTCTCGGCCCCCGGCTGGCCCCGGCGGCGCTGGGGTTCCTGACCCTCTTCTTTGGCAGCGGGCAGGCCATTGGCCCCACCCTGGCCGGGGCTATCGCCGACGCCGCCGGCTCTTTCGCCCCGACCTTCTTGCTGGCTTCCGCGGTATCGCTTTTGGGTGCTCTGGGTGCATCCATGCTGCGCCCGGCCTCCACGGTGGGCAAAGGATAGGGAGCTGTTAAAACCGCACTGGCTCCTTAAACTCACCCAGCACTTGCTTCATCACTTCGATGATTTCTCCCAGGGTGCAATATGTCTGCACGGCCCGCATCATGGCCGGCATTACGTTCTGTTTCCGCCGGCACACGTCGCGCACTTCGTTCAGGGCTGCCTCCACTTCAACCGCATCACGCGCTTGCTTGACCTGGGCCAGCCGTTGCAATTGTTCGTCCCTGGCTTCAGTGCGGTAGGGGTGAAGTTCAACCTCCGGGGGTTTCTCGTCGTTCTCCTCCACCCGATACTTGTTGACGCCCACTTTGACAATCTCGCCGCGCTGCAACTTGCGCTCGTATTCGTAAGCCTGGCGGGCTACCTTTTGCTGGATCAACCCCGCACTGACCGCCTGCACAATGCCGCCCCACTCCTGGTCAACCTGGCGCATCTCAGCCACGATGCGCTGCTCCATCTCGGCGGTCAGCCGTTCAATGTAGTACGAGCCGGCCAGCGGGTCTACTGTGTCGGACAGGCCGATCTCCTCGGCCAGGATTTGCATGGTGCGTAGGGAAATGAGCTGCGCCTTGGGAGTTGGAATGGTATAGGCTTCATCATAACAACATAGGGCGCTGGTTTGTGTCCCGCTCAGGGCAGCAATGAGGGCGTAATAAGCCCCTCGGACAATGTTATTCTCCGGTTCCTCGATGGTCAGGCCGCTGCCGCCGCCCCCGGCAATCATCTTCATCTGCATGGTGCTCGCTTTTTTGGCCCCAAACTCTTCCTTCATCAACCGCGCCCACAAGCGGCGGGCGGCACGAAACTTGGCCACCTGCTCCCACAGGTTGCCGTAGATGTTAAAATTAAACGAAATCCGCCCGGCAAAATCATCCACCCCCAGACCCCGCCCGTTGACCTCTTGAATGTAGGCTCTGGCGATGCCATAGGCGTAGGCAATCTCCTGGGCCGGGGTAGCGCCGGACTCGCGGATGTGATAGCCGCAAACGCTGACCGGGTAATAGTGCGGCGCTGCTTTGGCGCAAAACTCCATCGTATCCCCGGTCAGCCGCAGCGACGGCTCGACCGGAAAAATCCAGGCCCCCCGGCCAATGTACTCCTTGAGGATATCGTTTTGCGTAGTGCCGCGCACCTGCCCTCGCGGCACGCCGTACTTCTCGGCCATGCTCAGGTACATGGCTAGGATGACCGGCGTAACCGCATTGACCGTCAACGAGACGCTAATCTGGTCAATGGGAATATCTTTGAAGGCCACCTCCATATCGCGCAGGGTATCTACCGCCATCCCCACCCGCCCCACCTCCCCCTCGGCCAGCGGGTCATCCGAATCCAACCCCATTTGGGTGGGCAGGTCAAAGGCCACGTTGAGGGCATTTTGGCCGTGCTCGATCAAAAAATGGAAGCGCCGGTTGGTTTCATCAGGGCTGCCAAAGCCAGTGTACTGGCGCATGGTCCAGGGTCGGGCGCGGTACATGTGGCGGTGGATGCCCCGCGTAAAGGGATACTCCCCCGGCTGGCCGACTGTCTGCTCCAGGTCGAGGCCGGCAACATCCTCCGGGCCGTAAACCGGCTTAACTTCAATCCCCGATTCCAGGATGACCGGGCGTAACTCGTTTTCATGGATAGCCATTTTTATCTCCTCGAATACCAGTGATCAGTAACCAGTGACCCGTGATCAGTAACCAGTCTGACTACTGACTACTGATTACTGAAAGATGCCACACTTCTCACAAACGCGACAATATCATCTAGCGGCGAAGCGGTAGGAAAAACCGCGCTCGCGCCTAATTCGAGCAGCCGGGGGCGGTCCCGGTGGGGGATGTTGCCGCCGACCAGCACCACTACGTCAGGCAGTCCCTCTTCCCGCAAACGGTATATCAGCTTCTCGGTCAGCTCCAGGTGCGCCCCTGACAGCATAGACAGCCCGATGATATCCACATCCTCCTGCAAGGCTGCTTCAACAATTTGGTCAATGGTTTTGTGCAGCCCGGTGTAAATAACCTCACAGCCGGCGTCGCGCAGAGCATGAGCCACCACTTTAGCCCCTTTATCGTGCCCATCCAGCCCCGGTTTGCCAATCAGAACCCGCAGCGGGCGTTGTTGGGTCATAAGTTTCTCCTTACAAAATAGTAGACAGTAGACAGTAGACAGGGAATTCGTGCGACCTTGCTACCCTGCTACCTTTAAAGCTCCCTGGCAATTATATTCTTCAAAATCTCTGATGTGCCGCCGCCGTAAAGCAGAAAGCGAGCGTCGCGGAAGTAGCGCTGTGCATCAAATTCCATGGCAAAACCGTACGCGCCAAAGATGCGGGTCGCTTCGTCGGCCACATAATTGGCCATCTCCGAGGCAAACAGTTTGGCCATGGCTGAAATTTTGCTGTCCGGCTGGCCCTGGTCAATTAGCCAGGCCGCCCGATAGACCAGCGTTCGGGACGCTTCAAGCCGGGTAGCCATCTCGGCCAATTTATGCTGGATGACCTGGAATTTGATGATCGGCTGGCCAAAGGCTTCCCGCTCCTGGGCATAACGCAGCGAGCTGTCCAGCGCCGCCCGCGCGAGGCCTATGCTCAAAGCCCCAGTCATCACCCGGATTTGGTCCAAAATGCCGCGCAGCAGCCGCATGCCCTGCCCTTCCTGCTCGCCCAGCAGATTTTCAATGGGTATCCAGACATCCTCCAGCACTACTTCCGACGTTTCCGAAGCCCGCGTGCCCAGCTTTTTGATCTGCCGGCCCACCCGAACGCCTGCCCGGTCGGTCTCAACCAGGAATAAATCTACCCCTTTAAAACCGGCATCAGGCCGGGTTTTGGCGGCGACGGTGAAGAAGTTGGCTACCGTCGCGCTGGTGATCCACATCTTGGTCCCGTTGAGCCGATAGCCTGCGCCCTCACGTACCGCCGTGGTGCGAATTGCGCCTAGGTCGGAGCCGGCTCCCGGCTCGGTCATACAGATGCCGCCGATTTTTTCTCCGGCTAGGGCCGGGATCAGCAGCCGCTGTTTCTGTTCCTCGCTGCCAAAACGGTAGATGAAATCCGTGCCCATCAGAGCTTGCATAGCAACCGTGGCCGCCAGGGCCAGGGAACCGCGGGCCAACTCTTCGCACATCAGATTGAAGGTGATGGCGTCGGCTCCGCTGCCGCCGTAGCTTTCGGGGTAGCGCAGGCCCAGCCAGCCCAGCCCGGCAATCTGGCGAAAAAGTTCCCAGGGGAACTCCTCGCGCTCGTCCACGCTCGCCGCCGCCGGAATGACCTCCTTCTCCACAAAATCGGCCACCGCGCGGCGAAACATCTCTTGCTCTTCGCTGAAATGAAAGTCCATAATTGCTCCTTGAATAGAGTAATCAGTAGTCAGATGTCAGTAGTCAGACAATAGACGTTTATCTGGCTACTGGCTACTGACTACTGCTTCCCCACCTCAAACCGGCAGCAAGCATCACCTTTGGCTGCGCAGGCCGTCTCGACGGCGGAGACGGGGCCGCCAAAAATGCCGCTGCCCAACCCAGCCAGCACCCCTCGAATTAGGTGGCAGACGCTAGACTGGACCGGGCCGTAGGCAGCGGCAAAGGGGGAGCCGCTAATCTCGACCACCATCTGCCCCTGCTCCAGGTCCAACCGGGCCAGGCGAAAGACGCCCCAGCCGATTTCGCCACCCATTTTGCACATAAATTCGACAATCTGCTGCTCGTTATAACCAAAAATCTCTTTGAATCGCTGCGACGATTTCGCCCCGCCCACACTGCCCGCCGCCATCATAATCTCGGCGCACTTCTCCGGCCCCACTTCCGCTGCGATACCTTTGTGCAAGGCCGCGATGACCTCAGGCCGGATCAGGATATATCGCACCTCTTTAAAGGTCAACCGTCCCGGTTCAAAAGCCAATTGGGTCAGAATTGAATTTTCCATACTCCCTACTCCCTTACTTCGCGAGCCGCCGATGCGCAAGGTGGAGGGCGGCAGAATGAGTATCCAGGCCCTCAGCAGCGGCCAGGGCATAAACCTGGCGCAAGGTGCAGTCAACCGTCCGGCTGACCCGCTCAAACGCCTCCGCCCGCGACCAACCCTGCGCCTCCATGCCGATAATACTCATCAACCCGCCAATGTTAACGGCGATATCGGGCGCGTACAGGATTCCCCTTTCTTGCAGCCGCTCCGCTTCGGCGGGGCAGGCCAACTGGTTATTAGCCGAGCCGACCACTGCCCGGCACTGCAGGCGGGAAATCGTCTGCGGGTTGAGAATCCCACCCAGAGCGCAGGGCGAAAAAATATCGCAGGACGTGTCGTACACTTGGTTAGCCGGGATAAAGGGCAGACCCAGTTCATCCCGCCAGCGCCGAATCGCCCGTTCATCCACCTCGCTGAACAGCACTTCGGCCCCGGCTTGGCGCAGCATGTCAATGAGGGCGCTGCCAACACTGCCTGTCCCCTGCACCAGGATGCGCCGGCCGGCCAGGTTGCCGCCGCCAAAAAGCTGCTCGCAGGTAACGCGGATACCGGCCAGCACCCCGACAGCCGTGCCCGATCCGGAATCGCCTGCGCCGCCGGCCTCCGGGGTGCGGCTAAACACGTAAGGAGCGCCGGTTTCGGCGATAATATTCATATCCTCTGGCGATGTGCCCACATCCGGCCCGGTCAGAAACAGGCCGCCCAACTGCTTGAGCAGAAGGCCGTAACGCCGCAGCAGGCCGGGGCGTTGGGCCGGATCAAAATCGGGCGGCAGGGCGATAACTGTCTTGCCCCCGCCGTGAGCAATCCCGGCCAGGGCCAGCTTCATCGTCATCGCCGCCGAGAGTTTCAGCGCATCCAGCAGTCCGGCCTTGGCATCAGAGTAAACCTTCATCCGCGTCCCGCCCGACACCGGCGGCCCCGGCCGGGTGGAGTGGATGGTCATAAAAATCCAGGCTCCAGTAACATGATCAAAACGAGTGATAACGGTTTCGCCGTCCCATTGTTTGAGTAAAGATTCCATACGTTTCCCAAGAGTAAAAGCGCCGCTCGCCGAGGGCTGGAAGCCCCCAGCTACAATAAGTGGAAGCCGCTTTTAAGCGGCTCCTCAGCTCGCTTCAGCCGGCTTGCACCTAAGGTAGCCGGGTGTTTCCCTGGCCTACCCGGCAGGGCAGGCAACGCTCGACGGCCTGGCTGAACGCCCGCGCCAATTACCAAATATTCTCCGTCTCACTTATCCTTATCGCCTGGATCTTTTCCAAGCAGCGCCAGCAGGCCGTCTGCCAGGTCCCAGTTCATCGGATTATGGCCGCCGCTGAACTCACGATAATGGACTTCATAGCCCCTGGCCCGCAGCACGTCGCGCATACGCCGGCTGGCGGCCAAAAAATTCTGCTCGCCGCCAAAATCCGTCTCGATAGCGGTTTCAAACAAGCCGGCTTCCAGGTAAAAGCGCAGCGGGAGCCGCGGGCTGGCGGCGTATTGGCGCGGCAGCCAGTTGAACTCGCTCTCACCTTCCGGCTTCCAACTGAAGGCCCCGGATTGGGCCAGCACATGCCCAAAAAGCTCCGGGTGCTTGAAGCCAAGATGGGCGGCGGCTAACCCGCCCCGGCTTGCCCCGACCACGCCGGTCTGGGCCGGATCCTCAGCCAGATGATACCTCGCCCGCGCCCAGGGCAGTAACTCCTGGGTCACGAACTCTACAAAGGGTGGATAACAGGCCAGGTCGCGCTGGCGGGTTGGGTCCCACGGATGGCCGACCATGAGGGCGACCAGCGGCGGCAGCAACCCGTCCGCCAAGAGGTTATCAAGAATGGTAGGCGTGCGCATTAAGTCAACGTAAAACCAGCCATCCAGCATGAGGAGAAAGCCGTAGGCTGCGCCGTCCACGGTATAGCCCGGCGGCGTGTAGACCCAGACCCGGTATTCATTATCAAGAAGCTCGCTGCGCACCCGGTGCAGCGTGACTTGACCCTGGGGGACGTTGGGGCGAGGGCTGCTCCAGGGCTGCGGTGGGGTGTCCGGCAGTTCAAACACCGATGACACCCAACCGGTGAACCCGATTTCCGCATCGCCGGGAAAGATATGCTGGCGTGGGTTGAACGGGTCGGTTACATTATTGCCCGCTACGGCGAATTGATAGGACTCGCGGGTGTCGTTGGGTAACTTGTAAGTTTTATACCAGAGGTCGGTGGCCGGCAGACGGGTCATGGCTTCGCTGGCCCCCATCTGCCCGCTCAAGTTGCTCACCAGCGCGACGTTTTGGGTTTTGTCCGTAGCCCGCCAGAGGAATGTCACCAGCGAGTACTTTTCTTCGCCGGCAATCGGCTCAATCAAGGGTGTTCCCTGTTGGCCAACCTCTTGCCAGAAGGCGTCGAGCGCGGCAGCGGTTCCCGCTGCTAACTCCTGCTGTAAGGTGCTCAGTCTGGGGCTGACCAGTAACATGGCCATTTGATTGCCTCCTTTTGAAATGTATCAGTAACAACAGGCAATTGAGTGGTGCGTCCGAAAATCTGATTATCAGTTAGGCCCGACCTTGATCAGTAAGATAACCCGCCTTAAGAAGATGCCTTGTGTGGCGTCGGTAATCTTGCACAGTATCATACCATATAATCACCCAACATCTCTGCCAACCTTTTAATCGCATCGCCTCATGCCGAGCATTGCCATCGCGAATGCTCAAAAAAAAGCCTGTTCCACAATGGACAATCAGCGGAGGTATGTCAAGCGGCTGGGTAAAAGTTTTCGCCATCTCCGTCGTATGCCTGGTCCAGTCATAGGGATCAACTTTATACTCCATGTAATCTTCGGGTCCTGTGCAACGATTAAGATCTGTAAGTTTAATCTCAAGAGGGCCATTCCACCACCGTTTCTTCATCTGAAGACCTACAGAGAGTCCCAGATTCGCTCTCTTGTCGGGCCTATTCAAGTAGGTATGAACCCACTCTTCCAGTCGGCCTTCACGGGCACACTGTTGAGCAGTTGGAACATCAAATTGGGGCATACCCGTGAAGTGGCTATCCGCTCCACCTGACGGCCCCGTTGCTAGCCTCGGCTGTATAGGTTCTCTATCCGTTAAAACAGTGGTAATAGCCTCCAGTTCGGCTTTCAGGTTCATAATCTCTGCTTCTATGTTCTCTATCTCCGTCAAAACTGCAATCGGTGTATCCAACCCGTATAGCGCTTGGCGTTCTTTTAGTGCCTGTAAGCGGCGGTTATAATTGACAAGGAGTTTTTTTATATCATTTTCGCGCCACATTCTAAATCCCGTTTGGTAACTGCTCGGTTTAAAAGGTGTTACATCCTGCTACCTTTTCGCTTCTTTCGCCACTCCCGCGTCGCTGCCTCATCCACCGCCAGCGTTGCCGGGTCAATGATAACGCCATAATCCTCGCGGGCGCTCTCGATACTGACCTTGCCATCCCGCACATCGGCCAGCAGAGCCGACGGGTCGCGCTCCAGGGGGTCGCCGTAACCGCCCGCGCCGGGCAGGCGCAGGCTGACCACATCGCCGGCCTTGAGGTAATCCAGCCCTTTGGATTTGAGCGGGAGTTCCTCGGTTGTGCCGGGGTTGAGGACGAATTGGCCCTTGCTGCCGGGTTTGCCCCCAAACAGGCCAAAGGGAGCAAACTTTTGCCGGTCGCCGTAGCGGGCAAAGGAGACGTTGTCAATCAAGATGCGGATGTCACGGCGCACGGTCAGCGCGCCCCGGTAGCGACCCGCGCCGCCGGAGTCGGGGATCAATTCGTACCGCTCGATGCGAACCGGGTACTCCATCTCGACGGCCTCGATCGGGGTGTTGCGGAAGCGGGCCAGGTGGGAGTCCTGCCCGTCGCGCCCATCTTTGCCGGGCCGGGCGCCCGCGCCGCCGCCTTGAATGTCAATGTAAACAAAGCGTTTGCCGTTGTGGGGGTAAAAGCCGCTGAAGCCACAGTTGGTGATGTTGCCATGGCTGCCGGCCATGACCCGCTCCGGCGCGGCTTCCGACAGGGCCAGGAGCATAGCTTCGGTGATTTTCTGGGTGGTGTTGGTCCGCGCCCCCACCGCCCCCGGCATTTTGGGGTTGACAATCAAACCTGCCTCGGCCTCGATGGTGAAAGGACGGTAGCAGCCGGAGTTGGGCGGCACGTGCGGGTCAACGACGGCGATGAGGGCATAATAAACGGCGGCGTGAACGGTCGCCAGGGGACAGTTGATGTTGCCCTGCACCTGTCTGGCCGTGCCCTCAAAGTCAATCTTGACTGCATCGCCCCGCTTGTGGATGTTGACTTGCAGCTTGATCGGCTCGTCGCTGCGGCCATCGTCGTCCACGTAGTCAACACCGCGGTAGTCGCCATCGGGCAGTTCCTTTAATCCCTCGCGGATGCGCTTCTCGGAGTAGTCGAGCAGCATGTCCATGGACTTTTGCAGCACCTCGCCGCCATAGCGGGTGTAAATCTCTTTGAAGCGGCGCACCCCAACAAAATCGGCGGAAGCCTGGGCGCGGATGTCGCCCAGGGTTTTATCGGGCACGCGGATGTTGTTGGCCAGGATGCCAAAGAGTTCAGGGTCCTCCTGGCCCTTTTTGTAGAGCTTGACCATCGGCAGGCGGATGCCTTCCAGGTAAATCTCGTTAAAGCCACCGGCCACGCCGCCGGGCGCCGCGCCGCCCATATCGCTGTGGTGGGCAATGCTGCCGACAAAGCCGACAATCTCGCCCTCAACCTTGACCGGGGCAATGGTAATCAAATCCATCACGTGCTGCCCGCCGATGTAAGGGTCGTTGAACACAATGACATCGCCGTCATCCAACTGCTCATCGCTAAAGTGCGCCCGCAGCGAGCGCATGGGGATTTCAAAGCCGGTCAGCAGCATGGGGGCGTGGTGCGCCTGGGCGATAGTGTTGCCGCGCCGATCGAACACGGCGCAGCTAATATCCACAATCTCTTTGATCACGGTCGAACGGGCCGTGCGCACCAGGGTGCGGCCCATCTCGTCGGCCACCTGCTCCATGGCGTAACGGATGACTTGCATGGTGATGGAATCGGCTTGGTAGGGCATGGTAAAATTCTCCCGTAAAACTAAAGAGGCGATGAGGTGGGAGGCGAGGAGGCGAAAGGCGCATCATTGCCTCCCGCCTCACTTTCCCTATCATCTCCACTCAATCATCAAACTACCAACCTCGTCCACCCGGCCCCGCGCTTCCGGCGGGACGACGGTGGTCGAGGCAATTTCTTCCACCAGACAGGGGCCGGTGAAGGTTGCGCCGGGCGGCAGTTGCGCCCGGTCGAGGATTAGGCTTTCCACAAAGCCGTGCTCAAAAAAGTAGACCGGCCGCCGGTTTTTGGTTGTTTCTTTGGCGAGACCTGTCAGGTCTTGCTGCCTCGCGCCCAGCCTTACCTCCGGCGACAGGCCGATGGCCGTGACCCGCAGGTTGATAAACTCAACCTGCTCATCCACCGAGCCGTAGGCGTAAAGCTGGTAATGTAATTTGTGGAAGGCGTCAATCACCCGGCGCACCTGCTCGGCGGTCAGCGGGCCGGGAGGAACCGGGGTGTTGAGTTCGTAGGATTGGCCCTCGTAGCGCAAATCGGCCGAGCGCAGCAGCCGGATATTGTCGGCGGGGAGGTGTTGGGCCAACAGTTGGGCCTGGCCCTGGGTTTCCATGGCTGCAAAACGGCTTTCCAGATCGGCGGGGACAACCGTCTTTTCGTTGGCAGCTACCGTCGCCACGTAATCGTAACGGGTGTGGGCCACCAGCAGCCCCAGCGCGGAAAAAACCCCCGGATAGGGCGGCACAATGACCCGCTTCATACCCAGCTCGCGGGCCAGGTCTACGGCATGCAACGGCCCGGCCCCACCGTACGGCAGCAGGGAGAAGTCGCGCGCGTCCAGCCCTTTTTCGATGGTATTGGTGCTGATGCCACGGACCATATTGGCGTTGACCACGCGAATAATCCCGGCCGCGGCCTCTTCGACCGGCAGGCCCAGGGGCCCGGCCACGTGTTCCTGGATGGCCCGCCTGGCCCGCTGCGCGTCCAGCTTCATTGTCCCGCCCAGGAAATAGGCCGGGTTGAGGCGGCCCAGCACCAAATTGGCGTCGGTCACGGTGGGCCGGTCGCCCTGGCCGTAGCAGGCTGGGCCAGGATCGGCCCCGGCGCTTTCCGGCCCCACGTTGAGCGCGCCTCCCCGGTCAATCCAGGCCAGGCTGCCCCCGCCTGCGCCGATGGCGTGCACGTCAATCATAGGGATTTTGACCGGGTAGCCCTCAAACTGCCCTTCCGACGAAGTGTGAGGCTGGCCGCCAATAATCAAGCCGATGTCAAAGCTGGTCCCCCCCATATCCACGCCCACAATCTGCTCGTCGCCGCTCAGCTGGCCCACAAAGGCCGCCGCCAGCGCCCCGCCCGCCGGCCCGGAGTTGACCATATTGACCGCCCGCCCTTTGGCATCGGCCACGCTCATCGAGCCGCCATTGGCCTGCATGATGCGCAGATCAAGCTGGCCGTAGCGCTGCGCCACCGCTTTGGTCAGGTTATCGAGGTAGCGGGTGATGACCGGCTGTAAGTAGGCGTTGATGACCACCGTCGAGGTGCGCTCATACTCACGGAACTCCGGGGCGATTTCCGAGGAGAGCGAGACGACCGCCTCCGGGAAAAGCTGGCCGCACAGCTCGCGCACCCGGCGCTCGTGTTGAGGGTTGCGAAAGCTAAAGATGAGGCTGACGGCAATCGCCTCGACTTGCTGCGCTTTGAGGGCGGCGATGGCGCAGCGGGCGCTTTCTTCATCCAGCGGGTGGACCACCTGCCCATCGGCGGCCACCCGTTCGCCGACTTCGGCGCGCAGGTAGCGCGGGACGAGTGGGGCCGGTAGGTCTACAAAGATGTCGTACAGGCCGGCGTCGGGACGCTCGATGCGGGCAATTTCAAGCACGTCCCGGAAGCCGGCGGTGGTAATCAGGCCGGTGCGCGCCCCCTTGCGCTCGATCAGGGCGTTGGTGCCGGTGGTGGTGCCATGCACAATGTAGTCAATCTGGCCGGCGTCGGCAGCGGCCAGCTCCAAAATCTGGGCCAGGCCATTCATTACGCCGATGGCTCGGTTGGTCGGGGTGGTTAGAGTTTTGGTGTAGTGGATTTGACCGGATTGGTCGTCAATAAGCACTACGTCGGTAAAGGTACCGCCCACGTCAATTCCAATACGCATATCTCCTACCTTTCATCTTTTACCCGGACTGCTTTGCCGGGTGAGCGTTCAATCGAGCCGACCGGAACCAGGTCAATATGGTCGGCGTGCAGGCCAATCAGGTCGAAAATCTCTTCGCGCAGCCGGGTCATTAAGCTGTCGCTGCCCGGTTCAACCGTCTCCACCGTCAGCCAGACCTGGTCTTTGCCGGCCTGTTTGGTCAGGCGGATCAGGTAATCGGTGGCGATATCCTGGTGGCGCATGAGAATGTTCTCGATTTGGGCCGGATAAAAGTTGACTCCTTTGACCTTGAGCATATCATCGGTGCGGTGCTGGATGCGCTCGACCCGCAGGTGGGTGCGCCCGCAGGCGCAGAGTTCGCGGCTGCGGATGGCGGTCAAATCACGGGTGCGGAAGCGGATCAAGGGCAGCGCCTCGCGGGTCAGAGTGGTGACGACCATCTCGCCTTTTTGACCGTCAGGCAGCGGTTGACCCGTCTCCGGGTCAACAATTTCAACCAGATAGTGATCTTCCCAGACGTGGATGCCGTCACGGGCCGGGCAGTCAATGCCCATGCCGACCCCAGCCGTTTCGGTCATGCCGATGATGTCAAAGGCGGTAATACCCATCTCGGCCTCGATTCGCCCGCGCAGGCCCTCACTCCAGACCTCTGCTCCAAAAATACCGACCCGCAGGCAGGTTTCTTGGCGGAAATCAAAGCCCTCCTGGTGAGCGACCTCCATCAAGCGCAGCGGGTAAGAGGCGATGGCGGCCAAGGCGGTCGCGCCCAGCTCCTTCATCAACTGCAACTGCAGGCTGCTGCGGCCCGCGCCAATGGGAATAATCATAGCTTTGAGGGCCGATGCGCCATAATGAAAGCCAAAGCCGCCGTTAAATAGACCAAAAGATGGGGTGATTTGCAGCACATCCTCAGAGGTCAGGCCGGCGACGGTCAGGCAGCGGGCCACGATTTCGCCCCACTGGTTGAGATCGGTCTCGGTGTGGGGGCAGATAACTGGAACGCCGGTAGTGCCGGAACTCATGTGCATCCGCATAAATTTGCAGCGAGGGGCGCAGGTATAAAAGTACGGATACCCTTCGCGCAGGTGATCTTTGGTGATAAAAGGAAATTTTTGCAGATCCGACAGCGAGGCCACATCATCCGGGCCGAGGCCGCCCAGGTGTTTCACATAGGCCGGGTTGTGGTTATGGATGTAGGCCAGGGTGTTGCGCAGACGGGTAAGCTGCAGGGCTGCCAGTTCAGTTTGGGGAAGGGTTTCTAGATTGGGTTGATACATCGTTGCCTCCTGCGTAAATAACCCGTGGGAACTCAGGGGAACTTGTGGGGGAGTTCCGAGGAGGTCCTATGATTTTCCCAGATAAGAGCCACTTTCATCAAGCATCTGCATCATCGCCAGGGCAAAGCGGGCAGCGCGTTCAAGACCGGATGGCTCAATATGATTGAAGTTATCGTTGTATTGATGCCAATTCGCCAGCCAGCCATCTTCGCCCACACCGACCAGGCATATTCCTCGGTAACCGCGTCCGCGCAAGCTACCCACCTCTTCGGTGATTATCATGGGGCGGCCAGAGACGTTCAACTCGGGGTGTTGTTGGCTCACGGCTTCAGCCAAGGCTATAGATTCTTTATCAGGTGTGTAAGCACCCAGGTAAGACAGGCTGCTGTGGCGGGTCACGTAAGCTACATCTTTTGCCCCAACCATCTCAAAGTCAATTAACCAGGCATCGGCAAGTTGGCGACCATAAGCATCTAACAACTGATGCATTCCCAAACAGCCCACTTCTTCGGCGCTGGTAAAGGCCAGCCAGACTTCCGTCTGGTCGAGCGGGTTTTGCTTCAAATGCGCGCCCAAACCTAATAAGCAGGCTACCGCGCTGGCGTTATCGTTGGCCCCTTCAATGTAGCCTTCCTTCTCGTCGTACATCACAACAAACAGCAAAGACATCAATCCCATCAGGCTGGCCTGCTGGAGAAGGGTGGCCTTTTTCCCTGGCCTGGCTGCTTGGGCTAATTGAGCCAGCCCATTAACCAGCGGCAGTAACATGCCCAGTGTCGTCGAGGCCTGCAAGAAATGTTTAGTAGCCGGGCTAAACATGGCCCGGTGCTTGTTGGTATCGGTGTGGCCAATGAGGACAACTCTATGCCGCCGCCGGGTTTTTGGGGGAATCCGAACTAACAAGTTGGCGGTAGGGCGTTTGGGAAAAAGAGGAGACAGTGGCTGGCGGTTGGCGACTGAGGCGCGCCATAGATGGTAGGCGCTCAGCAGGGCGGTTAACGCCCCGATTATATTGGCGGTTCGCCCCATCTTGCCCAGCAAGTTGCCCCCCAGGGTCAGGGCCACCGGCACAAAAAGCGAGTAGCCCCAGGTATCCCAGGTATAAAAGGGCATTGCCTCAATTTCAGAGAAGCCAGCCTCGGCCAAAGCACACCGAATGTATTCCCGCGCTTGAGCCTCGGCTGAATGACCGGCGGGGCGTGGCCCAATTTGCTGCGATAAAACCCGGACATGGTTTAACAACTGGTCGGCTAATAAAAAATCGGTCATCGTTCAAATAATCCCCTGTTCTTGCCAGGCAGCGAAGGTTTCGGCGGCGTAGCCCATTTCTTCGATGTAGACCTGCCGATTATGTTCGCCCAGGCGAGGAGGGAAACGCAATGAAGGAGTTTCGCCCACCGGCGGTCCGGGCAGCGCCACCATCAGGCCGGAACGGGGGTCGCTGAGGTGGATGAGGTGAGCGACCACCAGCGGGTCGGCCACCACATCCGCCATCGTATTAACGCGCGATACTGGCACGCCAATGCCCTGGAAAAGCTCAATCGCGGCGGCAGTAGTCAAACCTTTAAAGGTTTCGGTCAGTTGACGATTGAGGGCTGACACATCGGCGATGCGACCGGTGTTGCGGGCGTACTCCGGCCGGGCCAGGGCGGCAAAGGCGGGCAGTTCGGAAATGGCGGCCCACTGCCGGTCGTTGCCGACGGCCATATACACGTAGCCGTCGCGAGTGGGGTAAACCGAGGCCGGGGCGAAAAATTGGTGGATGTTGCCCCGCCGGGCTGCCGTCTCGTTCAGGCTGTGGGTCAACATGACCGGGGAGACCATCCATGATACGGCGCTGCGAAACATCGAGATATCCAGCCGCATCCCCTCGCCGGTAACAGCGCGATGGTACAGCGCCTTCATAATCTGGCCGTAGCCGTGCTCGCCCGCGCCCAGGTCAACCATTGGCAGACCAAAAACGAGGGGTGGGCCATCCGGGTCACCAGTCAAATCCATAAAGCCGGCGCGAGCCTGCAAAATGGGGTCGTAGGCAGCCTCATCGCTGTCGGGGCCAAAGCCGCTAATGCCGACCCAGATCAGGTCGGGTTTGACGGCTCGCAGGGTGTCGTAATCAATGCCCAGGCGGGTGTAGCTGCGGGGGCGTTGGTTGCAGGCAAAGACGTCCACCTTGAGCCGGGCGATGAGTTGATGCAAGATGACCTGGCCCTTGGCGCTGCCCAGGTTGAGGGTAATGGCTTCCTTGCCGCAGTTGTTGGGCAGGAAATAGCTGTTCATGCCCTCTTCGTCCAACACCTTGCGCCCCACAAAGCGGTTGGGGTCGGGCCGCTGCGGGTTTTCCACCCGGATAATCCGCGCCCCATCACAGGCCAGGTGGTAGGTGAGAAAGGGCAGGGTGGTGGCTTGTTCCAGGCTTAAGACGGTAATGTTTTTTAGAATCATAAGCTCACAGTAATTTGCGTATTAGAGTTGGGTGGGTGATGGTTGCTCCCTGGGACTCGGCCCAGGTAGGCTTGCTGCACACCCTCATTCGCCAGCAGTGCTTTGGCCGTATCACTCAACACGATCAGCCCGGTTTCCAAAACGTAGCCCCGATCAGAAATCTCCAGCGCGGCTCGTGCGTTTTGCTCCACAAGCAAGATCATGACGTTGGCAGCCCGCAACTGTTGAATGATCTGAAAAATCTCCTGCGCCAGAATTGGGGCCAGGCCCAGGGAAGGTTCATCCAGTAACAATACTTTTGGCCGGGCCATCAGCCCTCGACCCATCGCCAGCATCTGCTGTTCTCCCCCGGAAAGCGTGCCGGCCAATTGCTTGGGGCGTTCTTTGAGCCGGGGAAAGAGCCTGAAAATGCCGTCCATATCCTGGGCTACGGCCCGGCCTTCGCCTCGCCGCAAACGCAAATAGGCTCCCAACAACAGGTTATCTTGCACCGTCAAAACCCCAAACACCTGGCGCCGCTCCGGTACATGGCTGACACCCAGGCCCACGATGGCTTCGGGCGAATGAGAAGTGATCTCCTGCCCATTCAGCACGATCTGCCCCTGGCGGGGAGGAACAACGCCCGAAATGCTATTGAGCAGGGTGGTTTTACCCGCGCCGTTGGCCCCAATCAGCGAGATAATCTCACCGGCCCGGACCTCTAGCGAGACTTTGTTGAGGGCCTGAATGTGCCCATAAAAGGTTGAAATACCTCTTATCTCAAGCATCTTTCCATATTTGAATTTAAATCGTAAATCTAAAATCTAAAATCGTAAATCGGTTGCTGCCAATCTACGCCCAGGTAGGCCTGGACTACTTCCGGGCTGGACTGCACTTCAGCCGGTGTGCCTTCGGCGATTTTCTGCCCGTAATGTAATACGACAATCCGGTCAGCCAACCCCATGACCAGGTTCATGTCATGCTCCACCAGCAAAATGGCGACGCCCCGCTCTCGGATACGACCGATCAAGACGTCGAGGGCTGCTGCTTCTACCCGCGTCAGCCCGGCGGCCGGCTCATCAAGCAGCAACAGTTTAGGGGTGGCGGCCAGAGCACGGGCAATTTCAACCAGGCGTTGCTGTCCGTAGGATAACGATGAAGCCGAATCTCCAGCCCGGTGGGTCAGCCCGACCATAGCCAGATACTCCAGCGCCCGCGCTTGCAAATGAGTTTCTTCGGCGGCTACCCCCGGCCAGCGCAGCGCAGCAGCCAAGAATCCGACCCGGCCTTGCCGGTGACAGCCAACCATTACATTTTCCAGAACAGTCATGGTCTCAAAAATTTGTAGATTTTGAAACGTGCGCACCACCCCCATGGCCGCAACTTCGTGCATAGGTAAACCCGAAATACACTTACCTTCAAAAACGACCTGTCCTTTGTCCGGGCGATGCACGCCGGAGATAAGATTGAACATGGTCGTCTTACCGGCCCCATTAGGGCCAATCAAAGCCATAATTTCGCCGGAACGGACCGATAAATCTACCTGATTGACTGCCATCAGCCCCCCGAAGCTTTTGACCAGCTGCCTGGCTTCGAGCAAAGTTGAGGGTGGGACAAAATCCGGTGGGTTAGATGACTTGGTAGACGGCAAGCTTTCGATCATCTATCCTGCACCGGCCTGAGCAGCCATTGTCTTAAATACCATCTTCGCCCGGCCTTGACCAGACCGGTGAACAGTCCTTCAGGCAAGAAAATCATGATGACCATCAAGATAAGACCAAAAGCGATAATCTCTTGCTCACCCGAAGCGTTGGGGATAATGGCTTTCACGGCCGTCCGCAAGTATTGTTCAATCATCATGACGAGACCGGCCCCAAAGAGAGGCCCCCACACACTGGCCAGTCCGCCCACCACCGCCATGACGACCAGTTCAATAGAAACGCCGATGCCAAAAGAAGATGGACTGATAAAACCGAGATAGGCGGCATGTAATCCTCCAGCCAACCCACCATAAGCGGCGCTGAGGACAAATACCTTGATCTTGAAGGCATTTGTGTCAATGCCCAAGGCTTCGGCGGCGACCTGGCTGGCATGTAAAGCCCGCATGGCCCGTCCTACCCGCGAGTTGACAATGTTCAGCGAGGCGGCAATGACCAGCAGGGCAAAAAACCAGAACAGGTAAAAATAATAGGTATCGCCGGCAAACATCAATGGCCCCAAGCTCAGGTCGGGGATGCCCCGCAAACCGGATGGTCCGCCGGTCCACTCAACCTCCTGAGTTAGGGTGAGAAACAAAATGGTATTCATGCCCAACGTAGCCATGGCTAGGTAATGACCATGCAGCCGGAAGATTAAGCCGCCAACGAGATAAGCTATTCCGGCTGAGAGTAGAACTCCCGCCAGAAAAGCCAGCCAGGGAGAAACGTGAAAACGAGTCGCCAGGATGGCCGTGGTATAAGCCCCAATCCCAAAAAATGTCGCTTGTCCCAGCGAAATCTGACCGGCATAGCCCATCAAGAGGGAGAGGCCAATCGTGAGGATGGTGAACTGGGCTACAAAGATCAAAATCGTCAGAATATAGTTATTCTGAATGGTGAGCGGCAGCAGGGCCAGGACCAGCGCCAGCGTGGCCAAACCGGCCAGATTTTGGACATCGTGCCCTTTGGGTATTTTAGATTTTAGATTTTGGATTTTGGATTGCCCGACTAACGGGTGTGGATTTCGGATTTCCATCAGGTACTTATTCTTTCACTCACCATTTACAATTCACCATTCAGAGCCGCAGGCCCCCTGTGGGCAATTCACAATTAATTTGCTTATAATCCAGCTTGTTCAAAAGTAACTGTCCGGCCTCGGAGCAGCCCGCCCAAGCGCACAGCTAAAACAATGAAAAGGACAAAGAAGGCCACAGCATCTTTATAGCCGGATGAAATCAATCCGGCGCTAAACGACTCCAGAATCCCCAGCAGCAGACCACCCACAACAGCGCCAACCGGACTGGACATCCCGCCCATAATTGCGGCCACAAATCCTTTAAGCGAGAGGATCAGCCCCCGGTCGTAAGTCATAAAGGTAGCCGGAGCAATCACGATACCGGCGATGGCCGTGACAGCGGCGCTCAGACCGAACGCCAACAGAGCCATGCGGCGGGTGTTAATTCCCATCATTCGCGCTGCCGTCGAGTTAACCGCGCAAGCCTGCAATGCTTTGCCGGTGAGTGTATAGTTAAAGAATAGATAAAGCATTGCCAGGACCAGGAAGATTGTTGCTATCACCCATATCCCTTGTAGAGTAAGGATAGCCCCAAAAAGTTTAAGGGGTGCTCCCTGGGTAAAAGCCGGCAGCCGGAAGGGATCAGTACCCCAAATCAGCAAAGCCAGGCCGCGAAAGACAAAAGCAGCGCCAATGGTAATGATAATTTGACTGAGAATGGAGGCCCGGCGCGCTGGCTGGATGCCCACCCAATACAGTAACATGCCCAACCCGACAGCGATAGTTACGCCAAAGAGGGCTGCTACCGGCAAAGGCCAACCCAGATCGAGCTGCAAGTTGCCGCTCAACAATCTGATTTTCTGGAAGACGGTGATGGCCATAAGTGCCCCGTAGACGGCGAACTCACCCTGGGCAAAGTTAATGATGCCGGTAACGTTGTAAATGGTTACAAAGCCCAGCGCAATCAGGGCATAAATACTGCCGAGGGTAATGCCCGAAACCAGAAATTGGACGAGTTGATCCTGGAGAGTCAAAGTGGTATCCTTCTTTAATAACGGGTTCGTAGTGACGACTTCAGTCGTTCTTGGACCATAAGCGACTAAAGTCGCCACTACGTATTTCTAAGGGCAATGAAGGCTTCAACTACTGAACACTGGCATACGCTTCGGGTGTTACGTAAACCCACTTGCCATCTTTAATCTGAACCATCACCAGCGATTCCTTGCCAATACCATTATGGTCTTTTGAGGACAGATTGAAGACGCCGGAGATACCGGCAAAGTTGTGAATGCTCTCCAAATAGTCACGAATGGCCGCCGGATCAGGCCCTACCTCTTGCAGGGCCATAATGGTCATCTGCATCGCGTCCCAGGCATGCCCACCAAAGGTGCTGGGCGCACCTCCACCTGTGTGTTTGCTATAATCGGCGATATACTTCACCAGCATCGTCTTTTGCGGATCACTGTCAGGCAGGCCCTCAGCCACCAGCAGCTTGCCAATCGGGAAGAGGACACCCTCAGCCGCCTCCCCGGCCAGCTCGATAAAGGCTTTGTTGCCAATACCGTGATTGTGAACTAGCGGCATCTCCAGGCCCAAATCGCGGAATTGTACGGTTAGCGGCGCACCCTCGCCGGGTGTGGCATGCACGATCAATGCCTCAGCCCCCGAACCGGCTACCTGGGTCAACTGGGCGGAAAAGTCGGTGTCGCCTGGTTCAAACGTACCTTCGTAGGCAATCTCAATACCTAGCTCTTTAACCACCCCGCGCAGCGCCTCCATCGAATCGGCCCCAAAGGCGTTGTTCACCCCCAACGAAGCAATCTTGGTGACTTTGTTGGCCGTCAGCCAGTCGCCCTGCACTTGAGCCACCACCAGATTTTGCTGCGGCGTCTTGAAAATCCACTGCCGCTCCTCGACCGGTACCACAATCCCGCTGGCCGAAGCATTGGAGATGAAAGGCAGTTTAGCCTGGGTTACGGTGTCAATCACCGCCATGCTGGCGGGGCTGCCCGTACCGCCCACAATAATCGGTACTTTTTCCTGCTCAATGAACTTCTTGACAATCAGCACCGCTTCGTCAGGGTTGCTCTGGTCATCCTCAAAAATCCCCTTCAGGGGATGCAGCTTACCGTCCGGCCCCTTAATCCCGCCGGCTTCATTCACCTGCTCGATAACCATTTGGGCTGTGTCCCGCTCCGGGACACCCAACGACGAAGCCGGCCCTGTTACCGAAAAGAATAGACCGATTTTATATGGCTCTCCCGCCGCTTCTTTATTAGCGACGGGTGCTTCGGTAGCAGCCGGAGCCTGGGCCGGAGCTTGAGCGGCCGGCGGCGCTGCCCCGCCACAGGCCGTTGTTAACAACGCTATAGCTGTCAATAGAACTAAGACTAAAAATCCTCTTCGATTCATCATCTACCTCCCTTTCGATTTTGGACCCTTCGACTTTGCTCAGGACAAGTTTTGAATTTTAGATCTTGATTTTCGGCCCGGAGTTGGGCCTGTTTAAGGTAGGTCAGTCCATATCCTCCCTCCTATACTGATGATAATCCATTTCCGTTACCACCATATCGCCGACTTGATTCGTAGCCAGGCCGCTGCGAGCGTCCAGCGAGGGGATACGCCGGCTGACCAGCAGTGATTCAATGGCTCGTTCGATCCGGCAGGCGGCCTGTTTTTCGCCCAGAAAATCGAGCATCATCGCAGCAGCGGCAATCGCTCCCACAGGACTGGCTACGTTTTTGCCGCCGTATTTGGGCGCAGAGCCGTGTATCGGCTCAAACATCGAGGTCCGGCCAGGGTGAATATTGCCCGAAGCGGCAATGCCCAGGCCGCCTTGAATCATCGCCCCCAAGTCGGTGATGATGTCGCCAAACAGGTTGGGCGTTACAATTACGTCGAACCACTGCGGGCTTTTGACCAGCCACATACAAGCGGCATCTATATAAGCATGGTCCCGTTCGATATCCGGGTACTCCTGGCCCACTTCATTGAAGACGCGGACCCACAGGTCTTGGGGGCGGATGGCGTTGGATTTGTCCACCAGCGTAACCTTACGCTGCTTGTCGCGTTGGCGAGCCAGTTCAAAGGCGTAGCGTACTGCCCGCTCCACGCCCTTGCGGGTGTAGACGCCGTTCACCAGGGCGACTTCGTCGGGTGTGCCTTTTTTGAAAATGCCGCCAATTTGGGCGTACACATCTTCGGTGTTCTCCCGGACCACCACCATATCCACGTCCTTCGGTTGAACGCCCTTCAAGGGGCAGAGATGCTCGGCGTAGAGCTTGATGGGGCGCAGGTTCACGTATAAATCAAGTCCAAAGCGCAGCCCCATAATCACCGCCCGTTCGACCAGCCCCGGTTCCACCTCGGGGTGGCCGATGGCTCCCAGGTAAACAGCGTCCAGAGTCTTCCACTCCTCAATGGCCGAGTCGGGCACTAATTCGCCGGTTTTCAGGTAGTGCTCGCTGCCGTAAGGGTATTCGATCAATTCATAACTAAAGCTCTCGTCAGCCGCCGCTTTCAACACCTTCAGCCCCTCACGGACTACCTCTGGGCCAATCCCATCGCCGCCAATCACGCCAAACCGGTAACGATTTTGGACTGCCCCTTTGGGCGTGGATTTTAGATTTTGGATTTGTGCGTCTGTCACGTTAACACTCCTTGCTGTGGAAGAGGTAAAAAGGCGGACGGCGTATTTCTTATTTGTGGCTTTACCGTGTTACATTTCACACTTTACGCTGCCGTTCCTTTTCCAACTGCCGGGCGATGATGAGCCGTTGAATTTGGGCTGTGCCTTCATAGATTTGCATAATTTTGGCGTCGCGCATCCACTTTTCCACCGGAAAGTCACGCATGTAGCCGTAGCCGCCCAGGATTTGCACCGCGTCGGTGGTCACCCGCACGGCCGTATCGGCGGCAAAGGCTTTGGCCATGCTTGACTCTTTGGTGCAGGGCTGGCCCCGGTCATAGAGCCAGGCCGCTTTCCAGACCAACAAACGAGCGGCCTCAATGGCCGTGGCCATATCGGCCAGCATAAAGGCAATGGACTGGAAGCGACCAATGGGCTGGCCAAACTGCTCACGCTCCTGGGCATAGGCATAAGCGTACTCATAGGCAGCCTGGGCCACGCCGACGGCTCCAGCGCCGATCAGCGTCCGGCTGGAGTCGAAGGTTTGCATGGCAATCTTGAAGCCCTCTCCTTCTTCCCCCAGGCGATTTTCAGGCGGCACCTCCACATTTTCCAGGATGATACTGGCCGTATGGGAGGTGCGGATACCCAGCTTCTTTTCCTTTTTACCCATTGACAAGCCCGGCCGGTCGCCCTCGACAATAAAGGCGCTGATCCCGTGTGTTCCCTGTTCACGATTAGTCATGGCAAAGACCACGTGAATATCGGCGATACCGCCATTGGAGATGAAGGCTTTGGTTCCGTTAAGGAGGTAACAACTCCCCTGGTGTTTGGCTGTCGTGCGCATGGCCGCCGAGTCAGAGCCGGAATCAGGCTCGGTCAGGGCAAACGCGCCCAGCGGCACCTCGTCCTTTTGGCAGAAGCGGCGAATGGCGCGCTCCTTTTGCTCCTCCGTTCCGGCTAATAAAATGGGCGTAGCAGCCAGGTCAATCCCACCAACCGTCGTCCCAACTCCGGCGCAGCCCCAGAAGATTTGCTCTTTAACCAGGCAGCGGGTCAGCAGGCTTTCGACTCCCCCGCCGCCGTACTTCTCTGGGTACATGTAGCTGAGCAGCCCCATCTGGGCCGCCTTAAGCAGGACTTCCCAAGGGATTTCCTCTTTTTCATCAGCTTCCGGGGCAGCGGGCCGGATGACTTCCTCGGCAAACTGGCGGGCCAGGTTGCGGAACATGTGCTGTTCTTCGGTCAGTTCAAAGGCGATCATAGGATTTCCATTTTAGATTTTAGATTTTGGATTGGGAGGCGGTTTTGAGCTTGTTTTCTACCCAGTAGCGGAGGCCACCCAGTCGAATCATTTCCTGTAAAAATTCGGGGAAGGGTTCGAGGGGGTAGGCTACGTCCTGGGTATGATTGGTCAGGATCCCTGCCGCCGGGTCAATGCTGATCTCGTCGCCCTCGGTGATGCCGTCCACTGCTGCCGCGCTCTCGAAGATAGGCAGGCCGATATTGATACTGTTGCGAAAGAAGATACGGGCAAATGACTTGGCCACTACCGCCGACACTCCCGCCGCCTTGAGGGTAATCGGCGCAACCTCCCGTGAGCTGCCACAGCCAAAATTTTCATCGGCCACCACCACATCACCCGGCGACATCTTGCTCACAAAGGTGGGGTCGGCATCCTCCAGGCAGTGAGGGGCCAACCTGGCAGGGTCGGCGGTGTTGCAGTACCGGGCAGGGATGATGGCGTCGGTGTCAATATTTTTGCCAAATTTCCAGGCTTTGCCTTGTATTCGCATAAGCCGTTCCTCGCTACATCTTTACTAATTCAAGACCTCTTGAGGGCTGACAATGTGCCCGGCAACCGCCGTCGCCGCAGCCACTGCCGGGTTGGCCAGGTAGATTTTGCTTTCCGGATGGCCCATGCGTCCCACAAAGTTGCGATTGCTGGTGGAGAGACAACTCTCGCCAGCGGCCAGTACGCCCATATGCCCGCCGATGCAGGGGCCGCAGGTGGGGGTGCTGACGGCGCAATCGGCCTCGGCAAAAATGTCTATCAGCCCTTCTTTCAGCGCCTGCTTGTACACCTGCTGCGAGCCGGGAATGACCACCGCCCGCGTTCTGGGATGAATTTTGCGCCCCCGCAACACCTCCGCCGCCTGCCGCAAATCATGCACCGAACCGTTGGTACAGAAGCCAATCACCACCTGGTCAATTTGAATATCGCCTGCCTCGGAAACCGGGTGGCTGTTTTCCGGCAAGTAGGGGAAAGCTACCTGCGGCTCAAGCCGGCTGACCTCAAACTCAATCACCTGGCTGAACTCGGCGTCGGGGTCGCTCTGGTAGACCACGCCGGGCCGCCCTCCATGCCGGGTCACAAAATCAAGGGTTTTCTCGTCGGCGGCAAAAATACCGGCTTTGCCGCCGCCCTCGATGGCCATGTTAGCCATAGTCAGCCGGTCATAAATAGTCAGGGCGTCTATAGTCTCGCCGCTGAACTCCATGCTCTGGTAAAGCGCCCCCGAGACGCTGATGCGGTTGAGGGTGTGCAGAATCAAATCCTTGCCGCCCACCCATTGAGGCGGCTGGCCGTGATAAACCAGTTTGAGGGTTGGGGGAACCTTAAGCCAAACCTTGCCCAGGGCCATGGCCGCGGCCACATCGGAGGAGCCGACGCCGGTGGCAAAGGCGCCCAACGCTCCGTGCGTGCAGCTATGGGAGTCGCCACCAATCACCAGGTCGCCTGGCGCAATAAAACCCATCTCCGGCAGCATGACGTGTTCGATGCCGTTCCGTCCCGACTCATAATATTTGACACCGTAGCAGTCCAGCTCGGCTTTTAACTCCTTGACAATCATGGCCGTAGAGATATCTTTGCTGGGGGTAAAGTGGTCAAAGATGAAGATCACCTTGCTGGGGTCAAACACCCGCTTAAAGCCCTGCCATTCTCGCAGCACACGCAAGGTGACAATGCCCGATAATTCATTGGCAAAAACCAGGTCTACTTTAGCCGTAATAAATTCACCGGCATGCACCTCATCCCGGCCACTGTGTGCGGCCAGGATTTTTTCGGTCAATGTCATGCCGGTTTTGGACATCGTGCCCTTTGGGTATTTCTGCTTTCTAATTTTGGATTGTCCATTCATTGACCTTACTCCTTTGATTTTGGATGATAAAAAATCCAAAATCCAAAACCTAAAATCTAAAATCGTTGGATGAGGTCCATAATCTCCTCAGTGGTCAAAAGGCGGTTGGAGCGTTTGGCCGCCTGCAAGATCTCTTGCTGGCATTGGTCGCTGGCCCACAGGCCATTTTGTTCCAGCCAGAAACGGACATTGTGCAAGCCGCTCATCGGTCCCACCTCGATGCGCTGGTGACGGCCCACCATATCGGCCGGCACGCCGCTGTAGACAACGTTGCCTAACCAGTCATCGTGCAGTTTCATAGCCTTGGCTACCGCCGCCGCGTGGACACCGGTGGCGGTGCGGAAGGCATCAGGGCCAACGATAGGTTTGTTGTAAGGCAAGGGAGTACGGGTAGATTCCGACACCAGTTGGGTGTAATCTTTGAGCTTGGTCAAGTTGTTGTCAATCAGCCCCAGCAGGCGCAAATTAACCAGCAGCAGTTCCATGGCTGTATTGCCCGAACGCTCGCCCACACCCAAAGCGCAGGCGTGAACCCGGTCAGCCCCTCCGCTTAAGGCGGCCAGCGAGTTAGCGATATCCAGCCCCCGGTCCCGGTGGCCGTGCCAGTCAATCCCCACCTCGACGCCTAGCTCATCCACGAATTTTTTAATGAACTTGACCAGGGCATAAGCGCCGTGCGGAATAGCGTGACCGACGGTATCGGCCAGGCAGATGCGGTGCGCCCCGGCTTCTATGGCCGTTTGGTAAAGGGCCTGTAAATCCTCCGGTTTGGCCCGGGTGGTATCTTCAGTCACAAACATCACCGGCAGGCCGTGACTCACGGCAAAGCCGACTGCTTCTTCGACCAAGTGGCGGAGTTGGTCAATTGTCCAGCCTTCCACATATTGGCGAATGGGGCTGGAGCCGACAAAGAGAGCGGCTTCGATGGCAATGCCCGCTTCCTGCGAGGCGCTGACAATCGGCTCGATATCGGCAATCAAGGTCCGCGCCGCCGCCTGGGGTTGGATGTTCAAATGTTGATTGGCAATCTCCTTGGCCATAATGGCTACTTCATCCCTAAAACGTGCTCCCGCTCCCGGCAACCCTAAATCGGCGCAGGCGATGCCCAGATCATTCATGAGAAAGAGCAAGCTCACCTTGTCTTCCAGGTCGGGCCGGGTGATAGAAGGCGATTGCAGGCCATCGCGGAGCGTTTCATCGGTAATCATAATTTTTGCGGGAAAGTGAACGCGCTGCTCGGCCATCCGATTCCAATCATAGATTAGCTCTTCGACCTTTAAATCAGACATATCGCACCTTTTCCAGTAATCAGTCATCAGTTATCAGTCCAACTGTTCACTGATTACTGTTCCTGTTCACTGTTCACTGATGACTGACAATTTCTCATGTTCCCCCGCCAGTTCTCGTCCTAGGGCAAAGCTGCGCCGGTTGATGGTCAGAACATGGGCCGGGATACGCTGCTCAAAAACCTCTAACCAGATATGTTCGGGCAGAGGTAGATAGAAACTGAGCGCGCCGAGCAGGGCTGTATTCGTCAGGCGAACATTGTCGAGTTCGGTTGCCAGTTTGGTGGCTGGTAGGTCAACAACGCGGATGCCCTTGCCCTGGAGATACTTAATCGCCTGGTGGGGGTAGTGGTTGGCGGCGCTGCCGGCGGAGCGAGGGATAACTTCATAATCATTGACGAGGCACAGCCCGGCCGGTTTTAGATAGGGGGCAAAGCGAAGCGCTTCCAGTTTTTCCAATCCCAAAATAACATCGGCTTCGCCGGGAGTGATAAGCGGCGAATAGATCCGCGTCCCAAAACGAACGTGGCTGTAAACGCTGCCGCCTCGCTGCGAAACGCCGTGAATCTCCGTTTGCTTGGCGTCGCAGCCAGCGGCGATGGCCGCCCGGGCCAGCAGTTCGCTGATAAGCAAAACGCCCTGCCCGCCCACCCCGGCGATAATAACATTCCATTTTCGATTTTCGATTTTCGATTTTGGATTATTCATGGAACGATAGCCTTCTGGAAAAACAATGGTTACACAGAACCACACAGAGAGGAAGTGTTTCTACTCTCTGCGTTGCGCTGTGTCTGCTCTGCGTCTCTCCGTGGTCCCCACTTTCATTAACCCTCACACAGGTATCTGCAAAATTGCTGTCTCCGGGCAGTATTCCACACAAACCGTACAGGCGACGCAATCATTGGCAATGATGGTTGGCAGACCCTTATCGCCGGTGACGATGGCCGGGCAGTGGCAGCGATAACACGCCCCGCAGTTGGTGCAGAGGTTGTAATCAATCGAGAAAGGAGTCAGTTTGCGCCGGCGCATCTCCGGCAATAACTGGCACGGGCCGCGAGCGATCACTACCGCCGGTCCCGCAAAACTCATAGCCGCCCGAATGGCTTTGGCCAGGGCGCGCCGGTCCCAGGTGTCCACCACTTCCACCTGCTCTACCCCAACCGCCTTGACCAATTTTTCCAGGTCGAGCCGGGTGGTGGGCTGGCCCTGCAAGGTGTAATCTACGCCGGGATGAGATTGTCCGCCGGTCATGCCGGTAGTGCTGTTGTCGAGAATAATGATGGCGGTATCGCCCCGGTTGTAAACCGTGTCAATCAGGCTGGGAATACCGCCGTGAATAAAAGTACTGTCGCCGATGATAGCCACCGTTTTGTCTTGTCCGGCCCGGCGAAAGCCAAAGGCGTTGCCGATACTGGCCCCCATGCAAAAGGTAGTATGTTCGGCTTCGTAGGGCGGCAGCGCTCCCATACTATAACAGCCGATGTCGCCCGCCACATGAAGTTTGAGCTGGCGCAGCACATCGAATACGGTGCGGTGGCCGCAGCCTACGCAGAACATCGGTGGGCGCACCACCAGGGTGATGTCATTGTCAAGGGTGACAGCCGGGACGGGCCGGGTCAGGTCGAGGCCGTCGGCAATCAAGCCCGCAGCAATCCGCTCCGGGGTATACTCGCCGATGACTCCAAACAGGGTCTTGCCGATTATACGGGTTAGACCAAAACTGGTTAGTTGATCTTCGATAAAGGCTTCCCCTTCTTCAACTACATAAATGCGCTGGTACTGGCTGCAAAAATCAATGAGAGCCTGGCGGGGGAGAGGATAAATCATGCCCAGCTTAAAAACAGGCGCGCTGGGCAAAAGCTCTTTGACATACTGGTAGCAGATGCCGCTGGTAACAAATCCGATTTTAGATTTTAGACTGCCCCTTTGGGCGTGGATTTTGGATTTTGCTTGTGTCTCTGGTTCTATCCGGTTTAGGGGGTAGGTTTCGGCAAAGGTGGTCAGGTCGGCCAGTTTTTTTTCTAATTCGGGCCGGCGCAGGTGGCGATAGATGGGGATGGCATATTGTTGAGCGTTGGGCTGGTAGGCTTTAACCGCAACCTCCTGACGTTCGCCCACCATCACCACCCCTTTGGAGTGGGCCGAACGGGTGGTGGTGCGTACCATCACCGGCGTTTTGAATTGTTCGCTGAGCGCATAAGCGGCCAGGATAAAATCATGACATTCCTGCGGGTCGCTCGGCTCCAAAACCGGAACCTTGGCCATCCGGGCCAGGTAACGATTATCTTGCTCATTTTGGGAGCTGTGCATGCCTGGATCGTCGGCAGAGATGAGTACAAAACCGCCGTTGGTGCCGGCATAGGGGAAGACCATAAAGGCGTCGGCAGCTACATTGAGGCCGACATGTTTCATCGTCACCAGCGTCCGCAGCCCGCCCAGGGCCGCGCCGATACCCTCGTCAAAGGCCACCTTTTCGTTGGCCGACCACTGCGCCTCGACGCCTTCATAACCGGCCAGGTTTTCCAAGATTTCGGTGCTTGGTGTGCCGGGATATCCGGCTGCAAAGCGTACCCCCGCTTCCCAGGCTCCCCGTGCAATGGCCTCGTTGCCCGACATAAATTCTTTCATGGCTAGACCCCATTGTCTTTAAGATTCGTAGTAAACCTACCCTTTAATTCTGAAGCTGCCGCTTATCCACCACCCGCACGGCTTTGCCCATACTACGTTCTAGACTACGCTGCTTCATGAGTTTGACCGAGCAGTTGATAATCAGCGCCTCGTGCAAGCGAATTTTGATCTTCTGTTCCAATTCTTGGATGAGTTGGGTTTCAACCGGCATAAAGAGGCTGTCAGCCCCCTCCACCCACACTTCCAGCGTGTCGAGTTCATGGCGGCCCCGGTCAACAATGATTTGATAGTGGGGTTCCAGTTCACCGAACTCAAGCAGCACCCGCTCAATTTGCGAGGGGAAGACGTTGACCCCGCGCACGATGAGCATATCATCGGTGCGGCCCAGTACTTTTTCCATGCGCACCAGCGTCCGCCCACAGGCGCATGGTTCGGCGTGGAGCGTGGTTCGATCGCGGGTGCGATAGCGGATCAGCGGCATGGCCTCTTTGGTCAGACTGGTAAAGACCAGTTCGCCCTCCACGCCATAGCCTAACGGCTCGCCGCTGGAAGGGTCAATGATTTCGGGGTAAAAGTAATCTTCAAAAATGTGCAGGCCGCAGTGATGCTCGCACTCCACCGAGACGCCTGGCCCAATGATTTCTGTTAAGCCGTAAATATCGTAAGCATCCAGGTTGAGCGCCGCTTCGATTTCCTCGCGCATCTTCTCGGTCCAGGGTTCGGCCCCGAAAACCCCCACCCGCAGCTTGAGCCGTTCTCTGATGTCAATCCCTTCTGCCGCCGCCTCCTCCGCAATCACTAGAGAGTAGGAGGGGGTGCAGGTCAGGACGGTGGCCCCAAAATCCTCCATCAGCATCAATTGTCGCCGGGTCAGCCCTGCCGAAGCAGGTACGACTGTTGCACCGACTGCCTCGGCCCCCAAATGAAAGCCCAACCCGCCGGTGAAAAGGCCGTAGCCGTAGCCGTTATGCACAATGTCGTCGGCGGTGATGCCCGCCGCGGTAACAGTGCGGGCCATCACTTCTGCCCATAACTTTAAATCAGCCCGGCTGTAGCCGCCGACAATCGGCTTGCCGGTAGTTCCACTGGAAGCGTGAATCCGCACGACCTCTTTAAGCGGGACGGTGAACATGCCCCAGGGATAGTTGCAGCGCAGCTCTTCTTTGGTGGTGAAGGGCAGGGTGGCGATGTCGGTCAGGGATTTGAGATCACCCGCACTAACGCCGGCCTCGGCCAGCTTCTTCCTATAATAAGGCGAGGTCTGGCCAGCCCGCTCAACCAACGCCTTTAGCCGCTCAAATTGCAGCTTGCTTAAATCCTCTCGCGGCATCGTTTCAAATTCTTTATTCCAGATTGCCATAGTCCCCTCCCGATTTTGGACTTCTTATTTTCCCATCATTTCCGAGCCAACTTGAAAGCCCAGCTCCATGGCCCGCCGGTTCAAGTCAAGGTATTTTTGGGGAACGCGGGCAGCGATGGCTTGCCAGAGGGCTTCGGGCGAGACCACGCCGGTCAGTTTGACCAGCGCCGCCAAGGCGATGATGTTAGACAGCACCACATTGCCCAGCTCATTCTTGGCTGCCTCGACAAAAGGGTAACGGTAGACCGGATGGTGGTGGTCGGCGACGTTTGGTACGAGATTTTTGTCTACCATAATCAGGGCATCATCGGCCAGCTCGGCGCAGAATTTGTCATACGACATCTGGGCCAGCGACATGAAAAAGTTGATATTGGCGGCGCGAGGATAGATAATCTCTTCGTCGCTGACAATCACATCCACTTTGGTTGGACCGCCGCGCACGCGGGAGCCGTACATAGGGCTTTGCACGGCAAAACGCCCTTCGTGCAGAATGGCCGCTTCGGCTAATATTGCGCCGCCCAGTACGACCCCCTGGCCGCCTTCCCCGCTCAAACGAACCTCGAACCGATTTTGGACTTTGTTTGTAAGCATAAAATCTAAAATCCACGGAGTTGATTGGCCTTTTGATAATAGCTGGCGACATATTCGGGTTGGCTCTCAAGGTGTTGGAGCACGCCAACGGTTAATCGCCCGTTTAACTCTGCTGCGCTCATATATTGAGCAATATCGGGCGAAATGGTTTGCCGGGCAATCCAGGCAATCATCTCTTCCGGTTCGGCGCTGACATTGCGCCGGCCAAAGTTGACGTGGCAGTTGGAAATGACCTCAACCACCGCCATACCCTGATGAGCCAAACCACCCCGTATCATTTCGCTAATGTGGCGCGGATTGGACACGGCCGAACGAGCCACGTAGGTAGCCCCGGCGGCAATAGCGACTTTGGCCGTATCAAAGGTCGGTTCCATCGAGCCATCCGGCGAGGTTTGGGCAAAAGAGCCGGGCGGTGTCGTCGGGGAGAACTGGCCGCCGGTCAGCCCGTAGATAAAGTTATTGATAATGATCAGGGTCAAATCAATATTGCGGCGGCAGGCGTGCAGAAAGTGATTGCCGCCGATGGCCAGGGCGTCGCCATCGCCGGCAATGATAATCACGTGGGCGTCGGGTTTGGCCAGCTTGAGGCCGGTGGCAAAAGGCAAGGTCCGTCCGTGCGGGGTGTGTAGGGTGTTGAAATCGAGATAGCTGGACATGCGCCCGGAGCAGCCAATCCCGGAAACAACGGCCACGCTGTCTTTGTCCCAGCCCAACTCATCCACTGCCCGGATGAGCGCCTTCATCACCAGGCCATCCCCGCAGCCGGAGCACCACAGGGTCGGCATTTTGTCGTTGCGAAGATAGTCGTTGTAATTAACCACCGGCTTTAGACGATTCTGCGGAATAAAAGTGGTTGTTGTTACCATATTATTGAACGCCCCGTAAAACCCAAAGTTTTCAACTTTGGGATATAAGGGGCTAAACTCCTTTTTTTGTCTATTGTGTTGGTCGTCCAGGCGGGACTCTGTCCTGCCTGGCTGAAACAGTTGCTTAAACAGAACATTTGTGCTAAAATTCGGACATGCGCATCCAAAAAGCCTTTCGCTATCGCCTCTATCCCAACCAGTCCCAACAAGCGGCCCTGGCGGTCCAGTTCGGCCATGCCAGATTTGTGTACAACTTCGGTCTGGCGGCGCGGAAGGCCCACTTCTTCGAACACGGCAAAGGGATCAATTACAACGACACGGCCTATATGCTGACCGTCATCAAACGCTTTGTGCCCTGGCTCAAGGAGGCTGACAGCCAGGTCTTGCAGCAGGTGCTGCGCGATCTGGACGGGGCTTACGCCACCTACTTTAAGAAAGCCAAAGAAGGCACCCTGCCCAAACCCCAACCCGGCCAGAAGCCTCGCAAAGACGGTATGCCGCTGGGCTATCCCCGCTTTAGAAGTAAATACGAGGAGCAGTCCATTCGCTACCCGGAGCGTTTCAGCATTCAGGGCAGCCGCATTGTTCTGCCCAAGATCGGCCCGGTTCGGGCGGTCTTGCACCGGCCTATTGAAGGCAAGATGAAGAATGTGACCATTACAAAAACCAAGAGTGGTCAGTACTTCATCTCGATCCAATGTGAGCTGGAGATTAAAGAGCCAGTCCTGAAGCCGGGCACAGTCGGCATTGACCTGGGCCTGAAGACCTTTGCCGTGCTGTCCACCGCTGAAAAGATTGAGCATCCGCAGTATCTCAGGAAGTCCGAACGCCGCCTGAAACGCTTGCAGCGGGCTTTGAGCCGGACCCAGAAAGGCAGTCAGGGTCGGGAGAAAGCCCGCTTGCGGCTGGCTCGCCAGCATCAGAAGGTGGTCAACCAGCGCCAGGACTTCCTGCACCAGACCAGCCGCCAGATCGTCAACCGCTTTGGTCTCATCAAGATCGAGAACCTCAATGTCTGCGGAATGCTCAAGAACCATCATCTGGCCAAGTCCATCGCTGACTCCGGCTGGAGCCGCTTGGGGACTTTCCTTGAGTACAAAGGCCAGTGGGGTGGCAGCCGCGTCGAGCGGGTCGACCGTTTCTTTCCCAGTTCCAAGAGCTGTTCGGTTTGTGGCTGGCTCAATCAAGACCTGCAACTGCATCACCGTTTCTGGGTTTGTGAAGGCTGCAACACGCTGCACGACCGGGATTTGAATGCAGCCGTGAACCTCGAACGAAATGTACCGGCGGAGCGCCGGGAACCTAAAACGCCGGTGGACAACCTCATGGGTTGGACGAAACCGGAAGCCCAAAGATTTATCTTTGGGTAGCTCACTTCAGTTCCTCCAGCATCCGGCTCAAGGCCAGGTGGATTTCGGTAGGCGTAATCGGCTGGCCGTTGGCCTTATTGAGTGGTGTAACCGGGGTTAAACCGGCCACTCGCTCCACTTCGCCGACAAGCTGGCCCATGTTCAGCTCCGGGACCAGGATGCCTTTCACCTGCTGGGCCAGTTCGGCCACACGCCGGCTGGGAAAGGGCCACAAGGTGACGGGTCTAAAAAGACCGATTTTGAGACCTGCTGCCCGCGCCTGAGCTATAACTACCTGCGCCGAACGAGCCACTGAACCATAAGCCAGCACCATGATCTCCGCATCCGCCAGGCCGATTTCCTCGTTTTTGAGGATGTCGTCCAGGTTGTCCATAATCTTAGCCGTCAGGCGCTCAATCAACGCCTGGGAAGTGGCCGGTTCCTCGGTCGGGAAGCCGGTGACATCGTGGGTCAGACCGGTGACGTGATAGCGGTAGCCGCTAAAAAAATCGGCCATCGGCGGCACGTAGCTGCCGTTGGTGGCGTAAGGCAGATATTCTTCCGGCGGGACCTCAGGCTTAGCTCGATTGACAATCTCCACTTCGGCGGGATCAGGTAACTCAACCCGCTCACTCATGTGGCCCAGGATTTCATCCAGCAGCAGTACGACCGGGGTGCGGTACCGTTCCGCCAGATTGAAAGCGCGGATGGTTTCCCAATAAACTTCGGTCAGGGTGGCGGGAGCCAGGGCAATAATGGAGTGGTCACCGTGCGTGCCCCAGCGGGTCTGCATGACGTCGCCCTGGGAAGGCAGGGTAGGCAGGCCGGTACTGGGACCGCCGCGCATGACGTTGACAATCACGCACGGCACTTCGGCGATACAGGCAAAACCAATATTCTCCTGTTTTAAGGAGAAACCCGGCCCTGAGGTGGCAGTCATCGCTTTCAACCCGGCCAGCGATGCGCCAATCACCGCGCCCATGCTGGCAATCTCATCCTCCATCTGGATAAAGACCCCACCCACGCGGGGCATCGAGCGCGACATATCGGCGGCGATTTCGGAAGAAGGCGTGATGGGATAGCCGGCGTAAAAGCGGCAGCCCGCATCTACCGCCGCTTCAGCGACCACCGCATTGCCTGATAAAGAACGGATCTGCCCTGTTGTGGGTGAGGTCATCTTTAGTTCCTCCAGCGTTCACCGCCAACCGGACCGGCAAAATCTGGCAGAGCGTCTCCGGCCCGGTTAAGCAGCTTTTGCCAGTTGTGGTCCACCTCGGCCTGAATCCGGTCAATCACGCCTTCGTTGTCCGGCGTAAAAAGGTGGCGGAAGCGCCCCTGCCGTTTTAACCACTCCACCGCCGGCTTTTTTTCCAGCGGCAGATACGTCAGCGAAAATTTACCTTCGGCAATTTCAAACAAGGGCCAGATGCAGGTATCGGCGGCCAGGCGAGCCAGAACCAGGGTGTCGCCCGGCTCGCTCACCCATCCCAAGGGGCAGGGACTCAGCACGTTCAGAAAGGCCGGCCCTCTGGTCTCGAAGGCGCGTTTGGCTTTAACCATCAAGTCCATATAGTAGCCGGGCGAGGTTTGGGCAATGTAGGGAATGCCATGCGCCTCGGCAATAGCGGTCAAATCTTTACGCAGTTCCGACTTGCCATAGGCCAGGCTTCCAGCCGGACTGGTAGTAGTATTGGCCCCAATGGGGGTGGCGCTGGAACGCTGGACGCCGGTATTCATATAAGCGCCGTTGTCGTAGCAAACATAGACCAGGTCATGCCCTCGCTCCAGCGCCCCAGACAGGCTTTGCAGGCCGATGTCGTAGGTTCCGCCATCGCCGCCAAAAGCGACAAATTTGATCTCCCGCTCTGGGATCTCGCCGCGCTTGCGCAGGGCGCGATAGGCGGTCTCGATGCCGCTGAGCGTGGCGGCCGTATTGGCAAAAGCATTGTGAATCCAGGAAACGTTCCACGAGGTGGTCGGATAGACGCCGGTGCAGACTTCCAGGCAGCCAGTGGCGTTGGCTACTACCACGGGATGCTCGGTGGACATGATGACCTGGCGGACAATGATGCTGGCGGCACAGCCGGTACACAGGCTGTGGCCGCTGGCCAGCGGTTCGGCATGATGGGCGGCAAAAACTAACTGTTCATTGGGCATTGGCTAAGTCCCTAAACGATTTTAGATTTTAGATTTGGATTTACGATTGATTTTATCCTGTTGGGTTCTGACATCTCCAGCGGCCGGAGTTCCTGCCAGGTGGGAGATTGTTCCCCACGTAAGCCTACCATCCGAATCAGGGGCACAGTTTCGTCTCCACGAGCCAGCGCTCCCAGTTCGGCAAAGATGTGCTGTACGTCGGCATTGCGTAATTCGCGCCCACCTAAACCATAGATACGATTGATGATGGACGGCGCACTGCCGCGATAATCGTACAGAGCAGAGCGAATTTCATGAAACATCGGCGCGCCCACTGCACCGGGGGCGTAGGAGCGATCCATCACCGCTACGGCCCGCAAACCCAACAACTGCCGTGCCACTTGCTCATCGGGGAAGGGCCGCACTACTCGCAGCCGCAGCAAACCAACTTTTTGGCCGGACTGGCGCAGTTGATCAATGACATCCTTCACCCGGCCCGCCTCCGAACCCAAAATCACGATGGCAGTTTCGGCGTCTTCGAGCCGATAGGTATCTACCAACCCATAGCGGCGGCCAAAACGCTGCCCAAATTCCGCCCCCACCTCCTCGACGACGTCGCGAGCACGTTCCATCCCGGCCTGCTGGCGCATCTTGTGTTCCATATAATAGGTCGGCGGATCGCTCAGGCCGTGACTTACCGGGTGATCCGGGTCAAGCAGCGTATATTCGGCTCGACACGGCCCAACGAAATCTTTAACCGCCTGATCATCTTCCAGGATCACATTTTCGCTGGTATGGGTCAGCAAAAAGCCATCCAGGCAGACCATAACCGGCAGCCGCACCCGTTCATCCTCGCCAATCCGAAACGCCTGGATAATATTGTCGTAGGCTTCCTGCACGCTTTCGCTGTAAAGTTGAATCCAACTGGCGTCACGCGCCCCCATCGCCTCGCCGTGGTCGGCAAAACCGTTGATCGGCGTGCTCAAAGCGCGATTGCCCACGGCCAGCACAATCGGCAGTTGTGAGCCGGAAGCAATGTAAAGCACCTCCCACATAAAAGCGAGGCCGTTGGCTGAGGTGGCGCTGACCACCCGCGCCCCCGCCGCCGCGGCGCCCACCGCCGCACTCATGGCGCTGTGCTCGCTCTCCACGGCAATTAATTCGCACTGCATTTCGCCGTTGGCAATAAAACCGGCCACCATTTCCATAATCTTGGTGGAAGGCGTGATGGGATAGCCCGGATAAACGTGCGGGTCCACCTGGCGCAGCGCATGTGCCACCGCCCCATTCCCACTCAAAACAACGTGCCGATTTTGGATTGACGATTGTGAATTTTGGATTGCGTCTTCTATAGGTGCTGATGTATTTACCATAATAAAACATATCCCTTTATTCAGTTTTGGATTTTAGATTGTGGTTTTCAGAAGGGGCGTCAATTCAAAAAATCTAAAATCCAAAATCGCAAATCTAAAATCAGGTAAAGCGCCGCTCTTCAATCAACACCAAGGCGTTGACCATAGGGGGGCACTCTTTGACGCAAATACCACAGCCTTTGCAGTGGTCGTAATCAATGGCGGTCACCAGACCATTCTGCAAAATAAAGCAGGCGTCTGGGCAAGAAATCCAACAGTGCAAACACTGCACGCAGAGATTCAGGTCAAGCAGAGGGCGTTTGCCGCCGCCTCGCCAGTTCCCGGTATTGCGTGAGGCGGTGCTGCCGGCATCGGTTGATACCCCGCCGGGAGGTATTTCGTGCCAGAGCGGTAAATCCTCGTTTATCAGCAAATCTGCCGGTAAGCCGCCGCTAGACATAGGCCACCTCCTGGTAAGCCCGCCGCACTGCTTCGAGATTACCGGTCACTACTTTGGGCGAAAGTTTTTTACCGAGGGTCTCTTCCACTTCAGCGAGCAAGGTATCGAGGCTAATCAGGCTGGTCGCCCGCGCCACCGCGCCCAACATCGGGGTGTTGGGTTTGGCCAGGCCAAAACAAGCTACGGCAATCTGGGTTGCATCCACGCAAGCAATCCGCTGCCCATTGAGGCTTAATATTCGCCGCACTTCGGTTGGGGAATGAGTGGTATTGGCCAAGATAATGCCATCCACAGCCACATTGGCCTCTACCGGAACTGCCCCCAGCAGAGAAGGATCAACCACAATGACCACGCTGGCTTCTTCCACCACGCCGTGAACTCGAATAGGATAGGGACTAATTCGGTTAAAAGCTCGCAGCGGCGCCCCCATTCGTTCCGGCCCAAATTCGGGAAAGGCCTGCACATGTTTGCCTTCGCGCAGGGCCGCCGCCGCCAACATTTCGGCCGCAGTGACCGCGCCCTGCCCGGCACGGGAATGCCACCTGACCTCGACCATTCGCTCCATGACTCTTTCCATAAAAATAGTTATCTCCCCTCCCTCACGGTGATACAGAAATCAGGACAGACATCTTCACATTGGCGGCAGGCGGTGCAGAGTGCGGGATTATAGACCACCGCCACCAGGCCCTCCAGACGATGGACATCAGGTATCGCTTTTAGCACCGCCTGGGGGCAGGCGTAGATGCACAGCTCACAGCCCGTGCAGAGATTATGATCAATCACTACCGGCGTGCGCTTTTGCACAGCTTCAAACGGCTCCAACATACCCCCATTAAGAGCAAGGGTTGGCAAGACTTCTATCACCATAGTTTGCTTCCCCACATCAAAATCCCTGCCCAAAAGACCAATCTAAAATCCAAAATCTAAAATCCAAAATCGGCTCACTGCCACTGCGGTTCACGTTTAGCCAGGTAAGCTCGCTTGCCTTCCTCGGCATCCAGGCTGTACTGGGTCTGTTCCTGCAATTCCAGGTAATATTGAAGGATAGCTTCATAATCCAGGTCGAAAGCCTGGTTCAGGACCAATTTACTCATGCGCGTCCCGGTGGAGCAAGCCCTGAGATAGCCCCGCGCCACTTCATCCAAATGGGCAAAGAAATCCTCCACCGGGGCCAGGTGATCCACCAACCCAATTCGCTCCGCTTCCTCTCCGCTGAGATTGTGGCCGCCCAGGATGAGCTTTTTGGCCCGGCCCCAACCCACATAGCGCGGCAGCCGCCATACGCTCAGCCCCGGAATGAGCGACTCTTTGATCGCTGGCAGGCCCAGTTGACAATCGGGCGTACTGACTCGAATATCGGCGGCCAGGGCCAGTTGCAGCGCCCCGCCCAGGCAGTAGCCGTGCATGCCCACCACCACAATTTTCTCCATCGTTTCAAAAAGGCGGAGGGCCTTTTCCCAACGTTGATGGTAGGTCATATCAATCTCGTCGGCGGATAACTGTTTGAGATCAATCCCGGTTGAAAAAGCCCGGCCCTGGCCGCGAATAACCACCACCCGCACATCAGGATCGGCGTCCAGAGCCAGCGCCACCCGATTGAGTTGCACCGTGGCCTCATTATTCATCGCATTGAGGTAACGTTCCCGCGTGAACGTAACCCAGGCGAGCTTACCCTCTTTTTCCAGCCGCATAAATTCAAATTCAAGCAAAAGTTCCATCTTCCATCATCCAAAATCCAAAATCTAAAATCCAAAATTGGCTCACTGCCACTGCGGTTCACGTTTAGCCAGGTAAGCTCGCTTGCCTTCCTCGGCATCCAGGCTGTATTGGGTCTGTTCCTGCAAATCTAGATAATACTGAAGGCCGGACGAGTAATCCCGCGTAAATGCTTCGTTCAGCACCCGCTTGCTCATGCGCGTCCCGGTCGAGCAAGCCTTGAGGTATTCCCGCGCTACTTCATCCAGGTGGGCCAAGAAGTTCTCTGCCGGAGCCAGGTGATCCACCAACCCAATTCGCAGCGCCTCTTCGCCGTTGATATTCTGGCCGCCCAAAATCATCTTTTTGGCTCGTCCCCACCCGATGTACTTGGGCAAGCGCCACGGACCTAAACCGGGAATGAGCGACTCCTTGATGGCAGGCAGGCCCATCTGGCAATCGGGCGTGCTCACCCGAATATCAGCGGCGATAGCCAGTTGCAAGCCGCCGCCCAGGCAGTAGCCGTGCATGCCGACCACCACAATTTTCTCCATCGTTTCAAAAAGATGGAGCGCCTTTTCCCACAGTTTGAAGTAAGTCATGTTGATTTCGTCGGCGGCCAGCTCTTTCAGGTCAATGCCGGTACAAAACGCCCGCCCCTGACCGCGAATAACCACCACCCGCACATCAGGATCGGCGTCCAGGGCCAGCCCCACCCGATTGAGTTGCCCCACGGCCGCATTGTTCATGGCGTTCAGGTAGCGTTCCCGCGTGAACGTAATCCAGGCCAGTTTGCCCTCTTTTTCCAGGCGCATGTGGTCAAATTCAAGCAAAAGTCCCATTTTGCCTCTCATCAGCTCACTTTCACCACGAGGGCGGCAGCGGTATCGCCGGCGGCACAGCCGGTGAACAGGCCGTAGCCGCCGCCCAGCAGAGTCAACTCTTCAATCAGCTCGATGATGAGCCGCAGCCCGGTCGGCCCCTGGGGATGGCCCCAGATGAGCGAACAGCCGTAGTTGTTCATTCCTTCCAGGGGAATACCCAATTCCCGGCTGAGATAGCAATCATTCACCGCAAAAGGGTTGTGCGTTTTGATTGCCTTGATGTCCGACAGTCGCAGCCCGGCCCATTCCAGAGCGCGGCGGGCGGCAGGGACAGTTGCCTGGGGCATATAGCCTCTGGCCGCCCGGCCCTCGGCAAAGGCCAGCAGTTGAATCTCAAGCGACGGGTTGCGGCTCAGAGCGCGGGCCTGCTCCCGTGTGGCAACGATCAGCCCGGCGTTACCGTCGGCGGGGTAGGTTTGCCCCCCAAAGGTAACGATTCCTTCCGGCAAAACCGGCTTGAGGCGCGCCAACCCCTCGGCGGTGGTGGGAAAAACGCCTTCGTCATCGGTTACTACCACTCCCCCCTTTGACCCCCCTTTAAGGGGGGGGTAGGGGGGGGTCTTGACCTCAATCGGTGTAACCATATATCGTTTGTGAAAGGCCGCGTCACCAGCCAACGCCTGCTGGTACTGGTTATAACGTATCAGCACCACCTCGTTCTGCTCCGCTGTAGAAATATTTGCTGCGCGGGCTACATTTTCCGCCGTTTCGAGCATACTGTTGCCGGCCAGGGGGTCGCAGTTAAAGTTGTCCCAGACCCAATCTTCGGCCTCGCCACGCCCGCCGGGACCCAGCGGGTTAGGATACAGGAGGTGCGGGCCGTTCGAGGTGCGGTCGGCGGCGAGGCAGAGAATAACCGGGGCAGCGTCCTGTTCCGTTTCGACCGCCTGGGCTGCGCTACCCAGCACGCGGGCCGAGGTCGCGCAGGCCTGGGCAAAGGTTGGCCCGGTGATACCATCGGCTCCAATTAGCCCGGCCAGCCAGGGCGCACCGTAGAATGAACCTTTGGCCGGTACAGTTGTGCCAAAATATAGGTTTGTGAATACCTCCGGCGAAATATCTCGCGCCTGTAGAGCACGACGGGCAATCTCGGCGGCAAAGGTGAGCGGGTGTAGATTAGCAAAATTGCCCTGCCATTTAACAAAAGGGGTAGACCAGTAGCCACCGTAGGGGATGTAGGCTGCTTGAAACATCGCTCAACTCCTTAGACCCCAATGGTCATGCCGCCATCCACAAAAATAACCTGGCCGGTAATATAGGAGGCTTGGTCGCTGGCCAGAAAGGCGTGAACGGCGCCAATCTCGTCGGCTTCAGCCAGTCTGCGATAGGGGATCTTTTCCAACAGGCCGGCCATCATCGCTTCGGGAATCGCGGCAGTCATGCGGGTTTTGACTCCACCCGGCGCAATGCAGTTGACGGCAATACCAAAACGAGCCCATTCCAGGGCCAGGGTACGGGTTAAGCCAATCAGACCGGCCTTTGAGGCGGCATAGTTGGCCTGGCCCACATTCCCCCGCACCGCCACCGATGCCGTGTTGACGATCCGGCCATATTTTTGGCGCATCATAGGAATGGCCGCCGCCTGAGCACAGAGCCAGGCCCCTTTCAGATTGACCTCTAAAACGGTGTCCCACTGCTCATCGCGCATCAATTTGACCTCGCCCTCTTTGAGCCGGGTGGTCAAGCCGTCGCGGGCGATGCCGGCGTTGTTGATGAGAATATCCAGCCGGCCAAACTGCTCCAGCGCCGTCTCGACCATCCGCTGGGCGTCTGCCCGTTCGGCCACGCTGCCTTCCACTACCCTGGCCTTCCCGCCGACTTCACCAATTTCACGCTGTGTGGCTGCCAACCCCTCTGGGTCGAGGTCGCTCAACACCAGTTGTGCCCCCTCACGAACAAAGCGCAGCGCCGTTGCCCGTCCGATCCCATTGCCCGCACCGGTAATCAAAGCTACTTTTTCGGCTAACAACATGACCCTCTCCGATTTTGGATTTTAGATTTTAGATTTTGGATTTGATTCAGTCTTCTATTCGCCATTAGCTTATTTATCCCGCTTCATCAGCAGAGTCCACTCTCCATCAATGACCACTTCATCCCGTTGATTGCGCACCCGCGAGGCAAAAATCACCACGCCCCGGTCGGGTTTGGAACTCTCTTTTTTTTCCAAGACTTCCTGCTCCAGGTGGATCGTGTCGCCAAACTTGACCGCGCCCTTGTAGCGGATTACCTGTTCCAACAGGGCCAGAGTGGTACCCTCAAAGATGCCGGTCCAATTGGCCATTCCGGTGGCCATAGATACAATCAGCATGCCGTGGGCAATGCGCTCACCAAAGGGTGTCTCTTTACAAAACTCGGCGTTGGTGTGCAGCGGGTTGAAATCGCCGGAGAGGCCGGCAAAAGCCACCACATCGGCCTCGGTGACGGTGCGAGCCGCCGAGATGTATTTGGCCCCTATTTCAAATTGATCAAAGCTCAAGCCGCATGTATGGCTCATAGGTATACCTCCTGAGGGCAGTAATCAGTAGTCAGATTTCAGTAGCCAGTAACCAGATACCAGTAGTCAGATACCAGTAATCAGCAGCCAGATCAAAGTAGCAAGTGTCCTTTTGCGACCTTGCTACCTGCTACTCTGCAACTCTGCTATCTTTTGGGGCAAGGCGGTTTCTGGCTTTTCTGCTGTTGCTGTGTCTCTCTTCCCTTTAACTACTTCGTCCACAAACTGATTGGCGTAAGTTCCCAGTAATTGGCGGTAGGCTTCAAAAAGCTGGCGCGCCTGAAAGCCCAGCCAATCGGATGAAAGTAAGGCCGTCGGCAAGCCGGGGTCTTTCAGAGGGAAGGGTTGGAAATTGTAGGTGAGCCAGAAGCGGCGCACAAAGCACAGCTCCGGCGATAAATGCACCCGGCCGTTACCCTGGCCCTGGCATTGTTCATATTCTGACTGGTAGCGGGCAATAAAATCTCGATACTCTGCCTCCAGGCTGGGTAAATCCCAACATTTCTGGATAAGTTCCTGCTCCGAGGTTAGCTCCATGCGCATACCCGAAAAAACCTCAACATATTTGCGCACATTCAACTCGTTAAAGATATTTTCCAACTCCAGCTTGCGATTGTGGGGCGACACCCAGGTTCCTGGGGCCAGGCGGCCAAAGCCCAACCAGATCAGGCGCTGGCGCAGGGCATGCCGCAAATTTTGCTCTTCTTCGGGCAAAGAGAAGACCACCACATGCCACAAACCGTCCCAATCGGTAAAGGGCGGCTCAAAGATGCGCCGCCCGCCTTCTTCCAGCAGCACCCAACCGCGCGCCGTGAGGGAGTATTGGCTGCGCCGACCCTGCCGCCGGGCAATCAACCAGCCTTTGCGCGTCATCCGGGAGAGGGCCGAGCGGGCCGCCCGTTCGGTCACGCCTAACAGTTCCAGCAGATAGAGCAAGTCGCTCATCCAAATAGCCCCGCCCCGTGGCAAAATGTAATCGCCAAATAGGGTGAACACCAGAAATTGGGTACGTACCACAGGTCGTTTCATTTCATCCATTTCTTCTCCAAGCTCCCTTAAATCGCCTTTTCAAGCACAGCCTGTGCTACCAGGATCGTTCTTAAAGCTTCGATAAACTTCATATTCTCCACATGACTCCCAACCGTTACCCGGATGCCGTTGGGCAGCCCAAAGCCGGCCATAGGCCGGACGATAATGCCCTGCCACAACAACTGTTCGGCCAGGGTCGTAGGAGCCAGGGGCGGATCAATAAAGGTGATAAAATTGGACTGGCTGGGCAGGTATTTCAACCCCAATTCGTCCAGAGCCGTGTATAGATAGGCTTGCTCCGCCAGCACCACCTCACGGTGCCGGATATGATAGGCGGTGTCGTCCAGGCTAGCCGCCGCCGCCGCCAGGGCAATTGCCCCGGTGTGAAACGGCGACTGGGTGTGTTGCAGGTAGTCGGCCATTTCGGTTCGCCCGATAGCATAGCCAACCCGCAAATTGGCCAGCCCAGCATACTTGGAAAAACTGCGCACCACCAGCACATTGCGTCCCTCTTTAACATAGGCTATGGTATCGGGATAAGCCGTGTCGGTTACAAAGTCGGCATACGATTCATCAAAGATGACGACGACATGGGCGGGCACACCTGCCAAAAATTCATCCGCCTCGGCCTGGGTAATGATATCGCCGGTTGGGTTGTTAGGGGAGCAGAGGTAGATCAGGCGGGTATCGTCGTCAATCTGGGCGGCTATCGCTGCCAGGTTGTGCCGGTAGTCGGGCCTGGAGTCAACCGGTCTGGGCGCGCCGCCAAACATGGTGGTAAAGATGTGATACATGGGGAAGGTAGCCCGGCACATAATCGTGTTACCGCCCTCAAAGACAAAGGCCTGGGTAATCAGGCGCAAAATATCGGTGCCTCCGTTGCCGATAACGATGTTCCCTTCGTCCAGTCCCGGGCCTAGCCGGGCGGCCAGTTTGCGACGCAGCGCTAATTCGGTGATACCCGGATAGCGATGAGCTTCGCTCAACATCTGCCGGGCAGCCTCCACCGCCAGCGGCGACGGGCCAATCGGGCTTTCGTTGGAGGCTAATTTAATCACCTCTTCAAAACCAAACTGCGCTTTGATTTCCTCAATAGATTTGCCGCCGATGTAGAGCGGCACATTGAGGAGGTGTGGATTGAAACGGGGACCGTTCGTTTTTAGCGTCATCAGCTATTTTACCCTTATTTAAGCCGAGATTAGGGGATTGGGGGATTTTTTCTTAACTTTTCATCTCCTAATCCCCTAATCCCGGCAGAAGCTTTTTTGTTCAGCTATATTCAGCGCGTTGAGCTTTCTGATCCAAAGCGGCCAGAACACGCTCCGGCGTCATGGGCAGTTCGGTCAGGCGCACACCGACGGCGTCATAGATGGCATTGGCGATGGCGGCGGCGGTCGGGGTGCCGCCCATCTCCCCCACGCCCTTGGCCCCAAACGGCCCCTGGGGGTCGTCCGTTTCGATCAGGCAGGTTTCAATTTGGGGCATATCGGCGGCTGTGAACAACCGGTACAGCCGAAAATCGGGATTCAGCACCTGCCCCTCCCGCACGATTAGCTCTTCGCTCAGAGCGTAGCCCAGCCCCATCTGCGCCCCGCCTTCAATCTGGCCCTCCACTGCCAGGGGGTTGATGGCCCGGCCCACGTCGTTGGCGCAGGCCAGCCGCAGCACCCGCACGATGCCCGTTTCGGTATCAACCTCAACTTCCGCCATTTGCGCCCCAAAGCCATACGTGGCCGAGATGTTACCTTTGTAGGTATCTTTGTCCACCAGTTTGGTCGGTGGGTCGTACCAACCCTCGCCCATGATGACCTGACCGCCCTCACGGTAGTGACGACTGCGGACAACTTTGGCCAAATCAACCGATTTTGGACTGCCTCTTTGGGCGTGGATTGCCCCTTCGGACGTAGATTTTAGATTTTTTTCTTTGCTCCCCTGCTCCTCTGCTCCTCTGCCCCCCTGCTCCCCTGCTATTTCTATTTTACCGTTATGAGCAACCAACTCTTCCGGATTGACGCCGAGCATTTCGGCGGCAGTTTCAAAAATCTGGCGGCGAGCCGCCAACGCGGCCTGGTGCGCGGCATTCCCGGCGATGAAGGTGGTCCGGCTGGCATGCACCCCCACATCCCACGGCTTGATGTCGGTGTCGCTGTTGAGCACGGTCACATCACTCACCCGCACGCCCAGCACATCGGCGACAATCTGGGCCAGGACCGTTTCTGACCCCTGGCCGATTTCGCTGGAGCCGCTAATCAGGGTGACATGGCCAAAATCGTCCACTTTGACAATGGCCCCGCAGCCGTCGCTGCGATAAATCCGCGCCCCTCCACCCACATTGAGCGTTGAAGCAAAGCCGATACCGATTTTGGATTTTGGATTTTGGATTTTGGATTTTGGATTGCTAGAGAGTATTGTGTAATCGCCCCTGCTCCTCTGCTCCTCTGCTCCTCTGCTCCTCTGTTCCTCTGCTCCCCTGTCCGCCGCAGCCGCCACCGCTTCGAGGCACTCCTTCAATCCACACGAAGTAATAATCAAACCCTGGGGAGTTTCGGTGTTGGGCCGGTTGGCATTGAGGATACGGAAGGCGGCCTGGTCCATCTGCAAGGCTTCGGCCAGCCGGTCCATGATGGTTTCGGTGAAAAAGGTGGACTGCGGATTGCCGTAGCCGCGCATCGCGCCGGTCACCGGGTTGTTGGTGTAGACGCATTCGGCTTTGAAGCGCACATGCGGCACTTCATATAATGAAGCAGCGGTTTCCATCATGACCAGCGGCGTGACCGAGCCCCAGGAAACGTAGGCCCCAATATCCAGCACCGCCGCCACATCGCGGAAGGTGAGCTTGCCGTTTTTACGCGCTCCGGCCCGCACCGAAACCTGGCAAGGCTGGCGAGCCGGCCCTGCTGTAAACTCTTCCTGCCGGGAGAAAGCCAGCCGCACCGGCCGACCGGTTTTGCGTGACATCAGCGCGGCGATTGGTTCAAAGGGGTAGATGTCTAACCCCCGGCCAAACGCGCCACCGATGGCCGTCTGGATAATCCGAATCTGGCTGCCGGGGATGCCCAGGGCTTCGGCCAGGTCGCGCTGTAATAAGAAGGGAATCTGGGTCAGGCTCCACAGGGTCAGGTGGCCACGTGGGTCAAATTGAGCAACGGCCACACTGGTTTCCATGGCCGCAGCATTAACATAAGGCAGCCGGTAGCTGGCCTCAACGATAACGTCGGACTCGGCCTCGCCGGTGGCGAGGTCGCCATGCTGGTAATGATAGGTGGTGAAGTGGTTGCTGCTTCGCTCCAGGTGAACGAGCGGCGCACCGGGAGCCAGGGCCTCTTCCACCGAAAAAATGGGGGGCAGCGGCTCGTAGTCAACCTCGATTAGGGCGAGGGCTTCTTCGGCGGTATCGCTGTCTATGGCAACCACCCCGGCCACTTCGTCGCGCCGGCTGCGGACGATCTCGCCTTTGAAGGGAGTGTTATCCTTGCCGTAGCCGAATTTGGTGGGCGGGTTGTCGGCGGCGGTCAGCACCGCCTTGACTCCCGGTAAACGCTCGGCCCGCGAGACGTCAACCTTGAGGATGCGGGCATGCGGGTAGCGTGAGTACAGGATACGACCATGCAGCATACCGGGGAGGCGGACATCGTGGCCGTAGGTCATGCGGCCCATCGCCTTAGCCGGGGCATCGAGTTTGGGGATACGCTGACCGATTAACGACCCTTCGACTTTGCTGAGCCGAAGGCCCCCTGTGGACAGGGCAAGTTTTGGATTTTCAATTTTCGATTTTCGATTTTCCATTGTCCTATTTGCCATTCGCCTATTCACCCTTCCCTCACACTCAGCACGGCTTCAACAATTTTGACGTAGCCGGTGCAGCGGCATAGATTGCCCGACAGGGCGGCCCGCACGTCAGCCTCGCTGGGCCGGGGGTTATCTTGCAGCAGGGCCAGGGCGCTCATTACGAAGCCGGGGGTGCAAAAGCCGCACTGAATCCCGCCCTTCTCGACAAAGGCTTTTTGTAAGGGGTGCATCTGGCCGTCTTTGGCCAGTCCTTCGATAGTCAAAATTTCCGCCCCATCCAGGTCAACGGCCAGGCGCAGGCACGAGTTCATCGGCAGGCCATCTACGTGGACGGTGCAAGCGCCGCACTCTCCCTCGTCGCAGCCTCGATGCGCCCCCATCAGGCCCAATTCATTCCGCAGCACATCCAGCAGGGTACGGCGGGTATCAAGATAGAGTTCATGGGTGTCGCCGTTCACCATAAGGGTAATGAGTTTTTTCATCCGTAATCAACCCTTTTTCGATTTACGATTGTCTTTCAATCCAAAATCCGATTCAGGTTGCGCCGGGTGGCTACTTCAACCATGCGTTGGCGGTACCAGGCCGACCCGCCGACATCGGTGATGGGTTTTGACTCCGCAGCAGCGACGCGGGCCGCCTGCTCGACCAGTTCTGGGGTAAGGGTCTGGTCAAGCAAAACGGCTTCGGCCTGCCTGGCTCGTAGTGGCGTTGGTGCGACTGCGCCCAGCACAATCCGAGCCAACTGGCAGCATCTCTCCGCTATTTTTAAACGCACACAGACTCCCACCAGCGAAATATCCATGAAGGCGCGGGGGGTATGTTTGTGGTAGACGGTCTGGCCGTCTGGCGGCGGAACGTCAATCCACTGGAGCAGCTCCCCCGGCGCGAGGGCGGTCTGGCCCGGCCCCAGGAAGAAATCTTCCAGCGGCAGGTCACGCTCTCCTTGCGGGCCAACCAGGTGAACACTCGCGCCAAAGGCGATGAGCGGTGGGGCCGAGTCGGCGGAAGGGGAGGCGTTGCACAGGTTGCCGCCGATAGTGGCAAAGTTACGAATTTGTCGGGAGGCCATCAAGGCGGCGGTTTCGGCCAGGCAGGGATAGTGCCGGCGGATAAGAGGCGAACGGGTCAGCTCACTCAGCGTGGTTAACGCGCCCAGGCGCAGACCGCTCTGGTCGTCATAAGCTAGCCCTTTTAATTCCGGCAGGCGCTTGATGTTGATGATCGTCTTCGGCGCAGCCAATCCCTTTTTCAGCTTTATCACCAAATCTGAACCACCGGCAACCGGCTGGATTTTAGACTGCCCGTCAGACGGGCGTGGATTTTCGATTGCCGATTTGTCTTCAGCCGGGAGCTGACCGTTCAGATGGTGCAGCAAATTCAGGGCTTCCGGCAGTGAGGTTGGCGTATAATGATCAAATGCCTGCATCTTCCGATTTCCAATTTCCGATTTTGGATTTTGGATTGCCATTCAATACAAAATCCAAAATCTAAAATCCAAAATGGTTATGTCCTGTTTCTAACGCCCGCAGATTCAACTCCCGGCCGCGGGGGGCGATAGTAGCAAGGGTCTGGTGCAGGGTCTCAAAAGGCAGCGATAGGGTGGGATGGGCCGCCGCAAATCCGGCCAGGATGACATTGGCTACCGCCGGAGCGCCGAGGGACACCGCCATCTGGCTGGCCGGCAGCGAAAGCACTTGCAGACCGAACTGCTCCAGCCGTCCGGCGACTTCCGGCCGCAGGCCGTTCTCGGCGTCAACAAAGGCCAGCCCGCCCTGCCGCAAAAAGGGCAGGTTCCGCACCGCTTCGTCCGCTTCCAGAGCCAGCAGTACATCGGCGGTCCCGCGCTGAATCAAGGGAGCCTCGTCGCCGCCAATCTTGAGATGCGAGATCACCGAGCCGCCGCGCTGGCTCATACCGTGCGTTTCAGACACCATGACCGCATGCCCCAGCGCCACCGCCGTTTGCGCCAGCAGCCGGGTGAGGAAAACGACCCCCTGCCCGCCAAGTCCGGCTAGAATTAGTTTGAGTTCGTTCATTACAGTCAAGTCCATAATTACGTGGTGCGTGGTACGTTTACGCACCACGCATCACGCTGTTTCTATCAACGCTGGGGACATCTCCGCCACTACCTTCGGCACGATAAAACCCTTGTAACAGGCGTCAATACACTGGCCACAGTCTATACAAATCTTGTAATCTATATCTACCCGGCTCTTATCGGAGCGCAGAACGAGGGCCGGGCACTCAAAGGCTTCGATACAGTAGCGGCAGCCGTCACACTCTTCGGTAATGATGACCGGCAGTGGAGTTTCCCGTACTGGCGCTGCATCATAAAGTACGCATGGCCGGTCGGCGATAATAACGGCCACGCCGCCATCCTCGGCCTGGGTATAGGTGTGTGCTTCACGCAGGAGCGTGTGGAAGTTTGGCTGGTCGTAGGGGTCAGCTTCTTTTACAAAATTCACACCGCAGGCGCGCACCAGATTGGGAATGGAGATCACATGGGCAGCCTCACTGCCGTCGGCCAGATACGTATTGGCGGCGGTAGGCTGGAAGCCGGTCATAGCGGTGGTGTGGTTGTCGAGGATAAGGAGCACGAAGCGCGCCCCGGTGTGAACAGCGTTAATGAGCGGTACGATACCGGAATGGAGGAACGTAGAATCCCCAATGGTGGCGATGATCGGACGGTTATCGCCCACCAGGCGATTGGCCTGGTAAAAGCCGTTGGCCATGGTGATGGACGCGCCCATATCCACAAAGGTATCTACCGCCCGCAGGTTAGTACCCAACGTGTAGCAGCCGATATCGCCCGGATAGATGGCGCTGGCCCCAAAGGTGTGCTTGAGAGTGTAAAAGGCGGAACGGTGGGAGCAGCCCGGACACAGGCGCGGCTTGCGGACCGGCAGCGCTAGAGAGTTGACCAGGGCCAGCAGTTCCGAGTTATCTGGGGGCGGATTGACCACATAGCCCGCCTCGGCCAGCACCCCGGCCAAAACGGCGGCAACCACTTCCGGCGAAAGTTCACCGGCAGCCGGGACCGTACCATCCATCCGCCCTCGCACCCGGCTGCGCTCCGGTAGTTGCAGTTCGATGCATGCGTCTGGCTCTTCGAGGATGAGCACTGTTTGGAATCTAGTCATAAACTCCTGCACCATTTTTTGCGGCAGCGGGTATGGCGTGCCGATTTTGAGCAGAGAAAGCTGCACCCCCAACTCCGACAAAGCTTGCTGGGCCGTGTGGAAGGCAACACCGGAGGCGATAACGCCAAGGCGATTTTTGATTTTAGACTGCCCGTCTGACGGGCGTGGATTTTCGATTGGCTCTATGGCGTAGTTGAGTGAAGATTGGTTAAATTCTGACTCAATCTGAGCCAGCTTTTGGTTGAGTTCGACGTGCAACTTGTAGCGGAATTTGGGCGTGGCAGTCCAGCGGGGTGGGTCGCGCCGGAATTTGACCGCGGGAATGGCGTCAGCGGTGAGCGGCTGGTCGGCCAAAGCGATACTCTGGACGGCATGGCACAGCCGGGTGGTCGGGCGGAGGATAACCGGGAGACCGTATCGCTCGGACAGAGTTAGGGCCTGTTCGATCATAAGCCGGGCTTCAGCCGGGGTAGCTGGATCAAAGACCGGCACTTTGGCGGTCAGGGCCACCAGCCGGGAGTCCTGTTCGGTTTGGGAAGAATGGGGGCCAGGGTCGTCGGCAGGGATAATGATAAAACCACCTTTAACCCCGGTGTAAGCGGCGCTAAAAAGCGGATCGGAGGCCACGTTCAGGCCGACTTGCTTCATCGCGACAGCAGCCCGCAGGCCGGTCCAACTGGCGGCCAGGGCTACTTCAAAAGCCACTTTTTCATTGGCCGACCATTCGGTGTAAATCTGGCGGGCCAATTCCTTCTTGTACTTAATAACCCCGGCCAGGATTTCAGAACTGGGCGTGCCCGGATAAGCCGTCACAACCCGGCAGCCTTGCTCGACCAACCCCAGGGCGATGGCGTCATTGCCTGGCAACATTTTCAGAGGCATCTTTGCCTCGGTCATTGTGCTCTCCTCAAACAACTACAAGCTTTACCCAGAGATGGCTACCATGGGTTTAGCCGTCACGACTTCGTAATGGTTTTTTTGACCCTGCAAGAGGTCAATGACTCCCCAGGCCACATCCACCGCCGCTTTGGTTTGAGCCTCACGGGTGAGCGCGCCCAAGTGGGGCGTGCTGATGACCCGGTTGTGACTTAAGAGCGACTGCTGGTCGGGTGGTTCGCATTCAAAAACGTCGAGGGCCGCGCCGGCCAGCCGATGGGCTTGCAGGGCTTCCAGCAAGTCGCTTTCGTTCACAATCCCGCCCCGGGCGCAGCAAATTAAATAAGCGCTCCGCTTCATTAAGGCCAAAGCTTGGCGGTTGATCAGGTCCCTGGTTTCGGGCAACAGCGGTACGTGGATCGAGATAAAGTCTGAATTGGTGAGCAGTTCGGGCAGGTGGGCTAATTTAATCGAGTACAATTCCGGCGGCAGGGTCGTCACAAAGGGGTCATAAGCGATGAGGTGCAGACCAAAGGCCATCGCTCGGACTGCCACTTCGCGTCCGATGCGACCCAGTCCGATGATGCCCAACGTTTTACCCGCCAATTCAACCCCGCGATACTGCCTGGGCGTCCAATACCCCTCTTTGACCGAAGTATTGGCCTGGGGAATATGGCGGGCCAGGGCAATCATTAACCCCAACGTCAGTTCTGCTACGGCCACACTGGAAGCTAGGGGCGTATTGACCACCGTGATATTTCGCTCACGCGCCGCCTGCACGTCAATGTTATCTATCCCTACCCCGGCCCGGCCAATGACCCGCAGCCGCTGCCCGGCGCTAATTATTCGGGCCGAAACCTTGGTCCGGCTGCGCACAATCAGAGCATCGTAGTCGCCGACGATTTCCTCAAGCCGCTCCGGGGTTAACTTCACCTCAACATTCAGATCCGTCCACATGCGCAGAATGATGAGTCCCTCTTCCGAGATCGGGTCTGCCACCAGGACTTTGCCCACTTTAGGCAGCATGAGTGCCCCTCCTATGCCTCACAACCGGTATACACTGGAAGGTTGGAAGGCTGGAGGGCTGGGGCAGGCGATAGCCAACCTTCCAATCCTCCAACCTTCCAGATTTCAAGCCAAACTCACTTCCGGCAGATGGGTCATGGCTTCTTTGACCCGGTCTTCGGGATACTCGTAATCTTCCAGCTTACCCTGCAAGTACGCCTCGTAAGCCGATAGGTCAAAGTGGCCGTGCCCGGACAGGTTAAAGGCGATGACTCTGCCGACGCCCTCGGCCTTGCACTTGAGGGCTTCGTCTATGGCGACCTTGATCGCGTGGGCCGATTCCGGGGCCGGAATGATGCACTCGGCCCGGGCAAAGCGCAGGGCGGCGTCAAACGTGCCAACCTGATGCACGGCTACGGCCTCGATATCGCCATGGTCCACCAGGGCGCTGACATGTGGAGCCATGCCGTGGTAGCGCAAGCCGCCGGCGTGGATGCCGGCCGGCACAAAGGTATGGCCCAGGGTGTGCATCTTGACAATCGGGGCCATCGCCGCCGTGTCGCCGTAATCAAAGGTGTACTTGCCTTTGGTCAGAGTGGGACAGGCCATTGGCTCGACCGCTACTACACGGGTTCTCCGGCCGGCGGTAAAGTTTTGGTGGAGGAAGGGGAAGGAAAAGCCGGCAAAGTTGCTGCCACCGCCCACACTGCCGATGACCACATCGGGGTATTCGCCGGCCATGTCAAATTGCTTCAAGGCTTCCAACCCAATCACCGTTTGGTGCATCAGCACCGGCCCCAATACCGAACCCAGCGAATATTTGTATTTGCCGTTGGAGGTTGCGGCGGCCTCAACCGCTTCCGAGATGGCGATGCCGAGCGAGCCAGGGCTATCAGGGTCTTCGGCTAACACCTGCTGCCCGTAGCGGGTTTTGTCCGAGGGACTGGGCGTAACCGACGCCCCAAAGCTTTCCATCAGGATGCGGCGGTAGGGCTTTTGCTGGTATGACACCTTGACCATGTAAACGTGACATTCCAGACCAAAGAGATTGCAGGCCATCGAGAGGGCGCTGCCCCACTGCCCCGCCCCAGTTTCGGTAGTGAAGCCGGTCACGCCTTCTTCTTTGGCGTAAAAAGCCTGAACGACCGATGTATTAGATTTGTGCGAACCCACCGGTGAGACACCTTCGTATTTGTAATAAATGTGGGCCGGTGTATCCAAAGCTTTTTCCAGGCGGCGGGCGCGATACAGCGGCGAGGGCCGCCAGAGTTTGTAAACCTCGCGCACCGGCTGCGGAATCTCAACCCAGCGCTCCAGGCTCATCGCCTCGCCGATGAAACGCATGGGAAAAAGCACGGCCAGGAAGTCGGGCGTGATTGGCTCCTTAGTCGCCGGATGCAGCACCGCATTCCAGGCAGTTTGGCCGGGATCAACCGGCATATCCGGGTTGATGTTGTACCAGGCTTCGGGAATATCTTGCTCGGCCAGGACATATTTGTATTGTTCGCCCATCGTTGTTTCCTCCCCCATTGGTGGATTTATATTAATTTATAACTCAATTTTTAGACATAGCGTGGAAAAAGTGAGACATATCTAAATTACAATACTTTTTTTCATTTGTCAACATTGTGTTATTTTTCACCAGAATCAGCGCCGGAAGGCCCAGACTTGGACGGATTTTCTCAAAAAACCTCCCCAGAAACATCCTGTTTCTGACTGACGAAGACCCTAAAAGGCTTAAAGACCTTTAGAGGCTGGCTGTTTCTTGAAGTATGAAGACCTTACAGGTTTTTGAACCCTGTGGTAAGGTCTGGATTAAGCCATAAATGTGCGTCACTATTTGAGATACTTGTCACAAAAGTGAGACATTTGTGATATTTTAAACAATGCCGAGATTTTTGGGAGATGGATGTGGTACAAAAGGACAGCAGCATCACAGGAGGGGGCCATGAAAGAAAAAGTTCTTGAACAAATCAAAACGTTGGGCCTGCGCTCGGTCAAAGTCACCTTTCCCGACCTGTTTGGCATTGCCCGGGCCAAAGTGGTCCCGGCTCGCCACTTTGCCCATGCCATTGAGCATGGCGTCCACTTTGCCATCCCTACCTTTTCACTCGATCTGGCGGGTAATCCGGCCGGCGGCACCGGCGTGGCCGAAGAGATAGGCTATGCCGACATGGTGGCTATGCCGGATTTGAGCACCTTTACCGTCATTCCCTGGGAAGAAGACACCGCCGCCGTGATTGCCGATCTGTACTACCAGGGCGAGTTATTGGCCCTGGCCCCCCGCACCATCCTCAAGCGTATGGTGGCCGAAGTGAACCGGCGGGGCTATCGGCCGGTTATCGGCAGCGAGTTGGAATTCTATCTGCTGCAACAGATTGAGGGCGAGTGCCGCACTTATGTAAATAAACCCAGCATGGTCTATACCTGGAATGAAACCATTGACCGGCAGCGGGTTATCCACCAGATTACCGACGCTCTGGAAACCATGAACTTTGAAGCGACCTCCTTTTGCCACGAATTTTTCCCCGGCCAGTATGAGATCAACCTCAACCACGCCGAGGCCCTGCAAATGGCCGACCGGACCTTCTTTTTCAAGCAGGCGGTCAAGGAGATTACTTGGAAAAATGACCTGTTGGCTACTTTTATGGCCAAACCTCGCAGCGACCTGGGCGGCAGCGGCTTCCATCTGCACATGAGCCTGGAAAATCGGGAAACGGGCCAGAATTTGTTTGGCGACCCCAGAGACGCCCAGGGCCTGTCCAAACTGGCCTATCAATGGATTGGCGGGCATCTGGCTCATGCCTTGGGCACGGCGGCCATCTTCGCCCCCACCATTAACTCCTATAAGCGGTACGTGCCCGGCGCGTTTGCGCCCTTCCTGGTTTTGTGGGGCCTGGATAACCGCACCTGCTATCTCCGGGTGCCGCCGGAGCGCGGCGGGGGGACGCGTGTTGAAAACCGGATGCCCGACGGCGTAGCCAATCCCTACCTGGTGATTGCCGCCGCCCTGGCCGCCGGTCTGGATGGTCTTGACCGCAATTTAGACCCCGGCCCAAGTTACGAGGGAGACTCCTACACTATCACAGAGCCAGGCGATATCCGGGTAGTGCCTCAATACCTGCACAACGCCATCGCTGAGCTGCAAAAGGATGAGTATATCTGTCGGATGATGGGGTCAACCTTTGTGCAGGCATTCACGGCGGTCAAAAGCCTGGAAGCCCAGCGTTTCCGGGTGCATGTCACCGATTGGGAATTTAATGAGTATGTATTTCATTTGTAAGTGACAGTAAACAGTAGACGGTAGACAGGGAATTTTAACCCCGTCTACTGTCTACCGTCTACTGTCTACTATTTTTAGGAGGGAAAAATGTCCGAGCATAACCACAAATTAAGATCTGATGTTGTGACTTCGCTGGATGCGGCGGCCCAATCCTTTGGCTTTGTCGGGCCGGTCTTTGTCATGGCCTTTCTGACCACTTTTGTGGCCATGGGGGCTGGCCTGGCCACGCCGCTGGCAACCCTGATCAGCGGCCTGGCCAGTGTGGCCGTGGGCTACGTAGTGGCCCAGTTTGCCATTCGCCACCGGGCTGCCGGTTCGATGTACACCTATATCGCCCAGACCTTTGGTCCAGTTCAGGGTTTTATGGGCGGCTGGATTTACCTGTTTGCCGTCCTGATGCTGACCATGGCCATTGTGGCCGGAGTGGCCGGTTGGACATCGGGCTTTCTGGCCGATTTTGTGGGGATCAACGTTCACTGGTTGGCAGTTCTGATTTTCGAGTTGGTGGTGCTGTTCTTGCTCACCTATTTCGACGTGCGCTATTCGACTCGCGTTCAACTTACCATTACCGCTGTTTCGGTGGTCATCGTGCTGGCCCTGGCCATGACCATCATCTTTACCGGTGGAGCGGAGGGTAACATGCTGGCCCCCTTCTTGCCCGGCTCAGCCGGGGGGCTGGGCAACCTAGCCTTCGGCCTGATTTTTGGTATGCTCTTGTATACCGGCTACGAGTCGGCGGCGGTGCTGGCCGAGGAGGCCAAGCATCACGAATCCATTCCCCTGGCGGTGATTGGTTCAGCCGTCCTGGCGACGGTTTTTTATGTCATTGTGACCTATGCCTACGCTATCGGCTGGGGCGCAACCAACGCCGGGGCCTGGGCTGAGGAATCAGCCGTTCTGTTTGCGATGGGGGCCATGTATTGGGGCGACTGGGCGGTGCCGCTGCTCTTTGCCATCGCCATCATTGACGCCTTTGCCGTAGCCATGGCCTGCCTTAACACCGTCGCCCGCGTGGTTTACGCCATGGCCCGTGATGGGGCGCTGCCTCGTCCCCTGGGGCGGACTCATGGCAAATATCAAACTCCCCACATTGCCAATGGCGCGGTGCTGATTTTGGGCCTGTTGGCGGCGCTGGCCTTTATCCCTATTGGCGGCGGTCTGGCTGGCAGTTGGGAATTAGAGTTTGGCTTTTTGGCCGGTACGGGTGGTATTGCGGTTGAGATTATCTACATTTACCTGGCCGTAGCCGCTATCTTTTACTTCCGGCGGATCATGCAGGCCAACTACTCTATCTTCAAACATTTACTTGTGCCGATTATCGCTATCATTGGGCCTGCGGCGGCTTTGTACGGCTCAATTCAGCCCCAGGGCGGCCTGTTAGATGCCATGCCTTACGCCGTGTTAGGTTGGGTCATCATGGGCCTTATCTTGATCAACGTGCTGCGAGCCTCACAGCCGGAGATGGTCTCTAAACTGGGGCACGATTTGGGTGTTGAGGATGTCGAGGCGGATACGGCCCCTGCGGTAAGCTGAGGCATAAGGAGGTTGGTATGTGTGGAATTGGCGGCGTTAAATTAGCCCGCTCCGGGCCAATTGGCCCCCACCTGGTCAATATGATGACGGCCCTGCGCCACCGTGGGGCCGATTCGACCGGCTTTGCCTTGTATGGTCCTTACCGGACAGACCGGCTGGTGGCCCGGCTGCGGGTCGAGGGGCGAGAGAGCCTGGCCGCCAAATTGCAGGCTATCGAAGCGGCTTTGCCAAAGGCCGGCGGTCGCCTTCTCAGCCCACCCACCTGGGACGGTGACGAGACGGCCACGGATGCCTTTGTGCGGCTCGAAGTCAGCCCGGAGGTCAACATCGAGCAGGTAACGGCGGCCTGGATTGACCTGGACGGTATTGAGGTACATAGCTTCGGCCACTCGCTGGAGATTATCAAAGATGTCGGCGACGCCCGGACGGTGGCGGCCCGGCACGGTCTGCTCGACTTTCAGGGCACGCACGGGCTGGGCCACTGCCGCCTGGCCACTGAGAGCGCTGTGGACGTGGCCCACGGACACCCCTTCTGGGCCAGGCCCTTCCCCGATGTCTCCATTGTCCACAATGGCCAGATTACCAATTACTACAAATCGCGCCGCTTGCTGGAACAGGAAGGGTACAGTTTTTGCAGCGAGAACGACTCGGAGTTGATTTCGGTTTTTATTGCCGACCGCATGAAACAGGGTCAAACTTTTGCCGAGGCGCTGCGCTACTCCATCACCGCGATGGATGGGGTCTTCACCTATCTGCTCTCCCTACCCGAAGGAATCGGCATGGCCAAAGACCGGCTGGACATCAAGCCGATGATTGTCACTCAAACCGACAAAATTGTGGCGATGGCTACTGAAGAGCAGGCCCTGCGGCAGGTGCTCCAGCAGGAGATCGAGACCATGAGCTACGGTCCGGCGGAAGTGGTCATCTGGAACTAACGATTTTGGATTTTAGACTGCCCCTTTGGGCGTGGATTTTGGATTTGAGGCGAATCTGAAAACGTAGGCTGGCATCCCTATGCCACTGACGATTTTAGATTTTAGATTTGAGGTGAGGCGATGGAACTAACCCTGGAAAGACAGGTGGTCAAGATTGATGCGGATGGTCAATCTATCCGCGAGTTAAATACCCGGCTGCGGCAGATGGTGGCCGATGGTTGCGACGTGCTCCTAGAGAATCCCCGGTCCCGGCACAACTTGGGCGTGGCCCTGCCCGCCGGAGGGCGGGTTTGTTTTGAGGGCAGCGTAGGCTACTACTGCGGCGGCCTCAACAATGGGGCCATCATCGAAGTCAGCCACAACGCCGGTTGGGGCGTGGGCGAGGGCATGGCCAGCGGCTTCATCCGGGTGCGCGGGCAGACCGGCCAGAGCACCGGCGCTTCGCTGCGAGGTGGGATGATCGTAGTCGAAGGCAATGCCGGAGCGCGGACCGGGGTGGCCCAAAAAGGAGGCGTGGTCGTTGTCGGCGGCAATGTCGGTTTTTTGTCCGGCTTTATGGCCCAGGCCGGCAAACTCATTGTGCTGGGCGACGCCGCCGACGGCATTGGCGACTCGCTCTACCAGGGCAACATTTACGTGGCCGGGCAGATCCAAGGGCTGGGGCTTGACGCCGTGATTGTCGAGCCGCCTCCCAGCGAGATTGACGAGATCGAGACCATCGTGGCCGAGGCTGGTTTTGGCCTCAGCCTGCGCGCCTGGAAAAAGGTGGTATCCGGGCAGAAATTATGGTATTTTGACAAACGGGAGGCAGACACATGGCTGAAAGTCTAAACGGAAATCATCCTACCCCATCGCGGAGCCACATCTGGCCGCCGCACGTAATCCAAGAGATTCAAACCAAAGCGGAATTGGGCCGCTACCAAATTCGGGGCTTCTCCACCTTTTTCAACATTCCCACCCTGGACCAACTCGTCTTTCTGCCGGCAGCTATGACCCGCCTGCCGCTGGAAGGCTACCGCGAATCGTGCGAGACCAAAACCATTTTGGGTGGTTACAAAAAAGAGTTGGTCAGCCAGCCGATGGAATTGGACATCCCGGTTTACATCGCTTCGATGAGTTTTGGCGCATTGAGCCGGAACGCCAAGGTAGCCCTGGGGCGGGGCGCTACCAAGGTCGGAACCTGCACTTCCACCGGCGAAGGCGGGATGCTCGAAGATGAACGTCTTGCCTCCAAAAAGTTAATTTACCAGATGACCCCCAGCCGCTACCAGCTTGACCTGGAACATCTACGCCGGGCCGACGCCATCGAGATTGCCATTGGCCAGGGCGCGAAACCGGGCACCGGGGGCGTCCTGCTGGGCATGAAGGTGATTGATAAGGTGGTCGAGATGCGCCAGTTGCCCAAGGGGATTGACCAGCGCTCTTCGGTGCGCCACCCCGACTTTCTCGGCCCAGATGATATGCAAATAAAAATCGAGGAGCTACGCGACGCTACCGGCTACCGCGTCCCCATCTTTTGCAAAATGCCCGCCTGCCGCGTGACGCACGATGTTAAGATTGCGGCCAAAAGCGGGGTGGATGTGATTGTAATTGACGGCATGGAAGGCGCGACCGGCGCCTCGCCCGAATTTTTGCTGGACCATACCGGCATCCCTACCGTCGCTGCTATCCCGGCCGCCCGCCGCGCCCTGGAAGAGATTGGCATGTATGGCAAGGTTTCGCTGGTGGTTTCCGGCGGTCTCAAATCCGGGGCTGATGTGGCCAAAGCCCTGGCCCTGGGAGCCGATGCGGTGGCTATCGGTACGGCGGCGCTGATGGCCCTGGGCTGCAACTCGCCCCGGTACGTTGAGGAATATCACGCCCTGGGGGCAGCGCCCGGGGCGTGCTACCACTGTCACACCGGCCTCTGCCCGGTGGGTGTGGCCACCCAGGACGAAAAACTGCAACAGCGGCTCGATCCGGACGAGGCCAGTGAGCGGCTGGCGAATTTCCTGCGGGCGATCACCATGGAAGTGACCATGCTGGCCAAAGCTTGCGGCAAGGCCAACGTCCACGACCTGGAGCCGGAAGACCTGCGGGCGCTCACCCTCGAAGCCTCGGCCATTACCGGCGTGCCGCTGGTGGGGGTAGATAAGGTGGTGCAGCCGTGGAGGTAGGGAGTAGGGAGTAAGGAGTAGGGAGTAAGGGCAAGGCAACTCCAAGGGGTAAATCAGTCAAATGGAATGATGCGTGATGCGTGATAGTTTTTACGCACCCCGCACCACGTATCACGCATCAAATTTAGGATACACTCAAATGAGTGCAAAACGTCTTGAGATAATTCAACGCGGCGACCCTATCACCATCAGAGTCAACGGCAGCCCAGTGACAGCCTACCCCGGTGAAAGTGTGGCCGCGGCGCTGCTCGCTAGCGGGCGGTGCATATTTCGGTCCGCGCCCCTCAATGGCGAGGGGCGCGGCTTTTTCTGCGGCATGGGTGTTTGCTTCGATTGCCTGGTGATGGTAGACGGCGTGCCCAACGTCCGCAGTTGTATGGTCGAGGTTCGCCCCGGCTGTATTGTTGAGATGGCGGAAGCATGACCGAGATCGTTGTCGTTGGGGCCGGTCCGGCGGGGTTAGCGGCGGCGGTCACGGCGGCCCAGGCCGGGGCCAAAGTGACCCTTATCGAGGAGTCAGCCCGGCCCGGCGGACAATATTTCAAACAGCCGGGGGCGGATCTTGACCCGGACCATTTCCCCCCTTCACTGGCCGATAACATCCGGCAAGGCCGAGACCTGCTGGCCGGGTTGAACCAGCCCAACCTTGAGCTGCGTTGCAACACGCTGGCCTGGGATGTCACCCCCGACCAAAAACTCAGCCTCTATCCACTCAACGCCGCCAGTGCAGACGAAATACAAGCCCAACGGCTGATTATCGCCGCCGGGGCTTACGAGCGGGTGATGCCCTTTCCCGGCTGGACGCTGCCGGGGGTGATGACTGTCGGTGGGGCGCAGTTGCTGCTCAAGGGGCAGGGTCTGCTGGCCGGGCGGCGGTTGCTGCTGGCCGGAACCGGTCCGCTGCTGCAACTGGCCGGGGTGCAACTGCTCGAAGCCGGGGCAGAGATCGCGGCGATTGTTGAGCTGCAACCCCAAAAGAAATTTCTCACGCTGGCTCCCAAATTGTGGGGACATTGGGACAAGGTGGGCCAGGGCTTGACCAACCGGCGGCGGCTGCAACAGGCCGGAGTCCCACTGAAATTTGGTTATGCCGTTGTCCGGGCGCTGGGCGAGCGAGAGGTGGAGGGGGCGGTCATTGCCAGGGTGGACGACGCTGGCCGGCCCATCGCCGGGAAGGAGGAGCGGCTGGCGGTGGACACGATTTGCCTCAACTTTGGCTTTGTTCCAGCCACCGAATTGACCCGGTTAGCCGGCTGCGAACAGCGGTTTGACCCTCACTTCGGCGCTCTGGCGACCATGACCAACGAGGATATGGAGACCAGCCAGCCGGGTATTTTTGCGGTCGGGGAGGTGCGTGGTATTGGCGGGGTGGAGGTGGCCCTGCTCGAGGGACGTATTGCCGGGGCGGTGGCGGCCCAGCAGTTGGGCTATCAAGTGGGCGAGGCCGCTCACAGTAGCGCAGCGTTGCGAAAAGAGTGGCAGGGGGCGCGCTCGGTGGTGGAAACATTAGGGACGATGTTTTCCATCAAGCCAGGCCTATGTGCGTTAGCCTCTGACGACGTTGTAGTCTGCCGCTGCGAAGAAGTGACCGCCGGGGCAGTACGGGCTACGGTAAGAGCAGGAGCCACCCACCTCAACCAGTTGAAACCCTGGACGCGGGCCGGCATGGGTCGCTGTCAGGGCCGAATCTGCGGCCCCATCATCGCCCACCTGGTCGCCCAGGAAACCGGGCGAGAGTTGGCCGCCGTCGGGACATTCACCGCTCGCCCGCCGGTCAAGCCTATCCCCATGGGTGTTATCGCCGGGCCGGATAAACTGGTCGAACCGGCATTGCAATGGGAAGACCACGTGACCCAGTATGGGCAAGTGAGGAGATCATAATTGTGAATTGTGAATTATTAATTGTTAACCATTCACAATTGACTATTCACAATTCACAATTTTTTACGGGACTATGGCTAACCAGCAACCCAGCTCAAATAGCGCCGATGTGGTTATTATCGGCGGCGGCATCATTGGCTGTGCGACGGCGTACTATCTGGCTCAACGCAGTGCGGAGGTGCTGCTCATCGAGCGGCGAGGGATTGGTAGCGGCGCGTCGGGGCGTTCCGGCGGCGGGGTGCGCCAGTCGGCTCGCGCCTCCGAAGAGCTGCCGCTGGCCCTGGAAAGCATCGCTCTTTTCCCCGGCTTGTCTGACGAATTAAGCCTTGACCTGGAATACACCCGCGCCGGCAACCTACGCCTGGTCGAAATCCCCGACCATGTCCGGCCTATGCAGCTTGACATTGTCCGGCAGCAAGCCGTGGGCCTGGAGTTGCACTGGGTAGGGCCGGAGGAAGTCCGGGAACTGGTCCCAGGGCTGGGTCAAGGCGAGGTGTTGGGGGCCAGTTTTTGCCCCACCGATGGACACTGCAACCCCTTTCGGTTGGTCACAGGCTTTTACCAGGCCGCCGTGCGAGCCGGAGCCAGGACGTTGCTCGGCTACGAAGTCCGCGCCATCCGTCAGACCGATGGCGGCCAGGCCGTCATTGAGGCCGGTGATCGAGTAGTGACTGCACCAACCGTGCTGATCACAGCCGGGGCAGGATCACTCGAACTGTGCCTGAAACTCGGTTTCGACCTGCCCCTGGCTAACATGTGCTACGAGTCAATGATTTCCGAGGCCCTGCAGCCGCTGTTTCCCTACATGTTCGGTGTGGCCACCGGCGATTTGTTCTTTCGCCAGACCCGGCACGGCGGTCTCCACTTTGGGGGAGGAACGATTGCGCCAAGCGAGATTGAGCGCGTCACCGGGGCGAATCTCAAGCTGGCGGTTGAACATCTCACCCGGCTGCTGCCATCACTGCGCCAGGTTTCGCTGCTGCGCACCTGGGGCGGCCTGGACCCCAGCACCCCGGACGGCCTGCCGATTATTGACCGGCTGAATGAGAACGTCATTCTGGCAACCGGCTTCTGCGGCCACGGCCTGGCCATCGGCCCGGTGGTGGGTCGCTACCTGGCCGACTGGATCAGCAGCGGCGACAAGCCCGCCCCTCTCACCCCCTTCCCCCACGACCGCTTCAAACGCTGGCTGCGTACCCGCTGGACTCCCTCAGGTACGTTTGAAGCCGCCCTGGCTACCGGCGCTCCCCCCAGCCTCCCAACTAGCAGCAATGGCGCACAAGCCAAAATCGAAACCGGGCCACACTCCAAAACCCAAAATCCACGCCCGAAGGGGCAGTCTAAATTCCAAAATCTCTTGGTGATTGATCCTTCTCTCTGCACCGGCTGCCGAATGTGCGAGATGGCCTGCTCTATTGAACATGAGCAAATGGTCCTCCCAACTGACAGCCTCCGCATTCGCGTGGCCTACCCCAGCGACGATTTTTTCATGCCCATGACCTGTATCCACTGCGAAGAAATCTACTGCATGAAATCCTGCCCCTTTGCCGCACTGGAACTGGATGGTGGGTCCGGGATTATCAAGGTTATTGACGAGAACTGTACCGGCTGCATGCTCTGTGTCAAAGCCTGTCCCTACGGCGGCATCTACTTTGTTGAAGAAAAGAAAACCGTGATCAAGTGCGACCTGTGCGGCGGCAACCCCGCCTGCGCTATTTACTGCCCCACCCAGGCTATCACCTTCGCCCCGCTGGATGGGGACACCTGGGACCGGATGAAACAAAGGGCGGTGGATAATCTCTGGGCGCTGGTAGAGAAAGACCAGCTTAGAACCAAAAGGAGGAAGCGCCGGAAATGACCTACTATGGCTATGCTGGAAAAATCTTGCGGGTCAATTTGACCGAGCGTCAAGTGACGACCGAGCCGCTCGACCTGAAGCTGACTGAGGATTTTGTCGGCGGGCGCGGGTTGACTTCTCGCCTGCTGTACGAGGAGATGGACCCGGCCTCCGACGCTCTGGGACCGGATAACAAGCTCATCTTCGGGACAGGACCGCTGACCGGAACGGGTGCTCCGGCGGCTTCACGCTACGTGGTGGTCTGTAAGTCGCCGCTGACAGGCACCATTGCCTGCTCCAACTCCGGCGGCTTTTTTGGCCCGGAGCTAAAGTTTGCCGGTTATGACGTGCTGATTTTTGAGGGCCGGGCTGCTGAACCGGTCTATGTTTGGATCGAAAACGATAAAGTAGAGATTCGCCCGGCGCAGCATTTGTGGGGCAAAACTGTCCCAGAAACCGATGCGGCGCTGTTGGCCGAAACCCACCCGGCGGCCAAAATGGCCTGCATCGGCCCCACCGGCGAGCAGTTGTCGCCCATCGCCGGGGTGGTCAACGACCGCACTCGCCTGGCCGCTCGCTCCGGCGTCGGTGCGGTGATGGGCAGCAAAAATCTGAAAGCGGTGGTCGTGCGGGGCACGCAGGGAATTAAGCTGGCCGATCCCAAAGCCTTCTGGCTGGCCATGCAAGAGGTCAACCGGAAAATCGTCAACGACCCAATTTCCTTCGGCAGCTTTCGGGCCTATGGCACGGCCAACCTGGTCAACCTGCTCAACGAAACCGGCGGCTATCCCACCCGCAACTTTCAGGAAGAAGTGTTCGAGGGCGCAGCGGTGGTCAGCGGCGAGGCGCTCAAAGAGCGGATGACCCGTACCAACCGGGCCTGTTTTGCCTGCCCCATCGCCTGCACCCGCGTCACCGAAATTGTAGATGAGCGTTTTACCGCCAAAGGTGAAGGGCCTGAGTTTGAGTCGCTGTGGGGCTTCAGCGCGTTGTGCGGTATTGACGACTTGGCCGCCGCGGTCAAGGCCAATTACCTGTGCAACGACTACGGTATAGACACCATGTCCCTGGCCGTCACCATCGCTACCGCCATGGAGATGTATGAAAGCGACTTTCTGACTCAAGCAGAGGTCGGCTTTCCCATCGGCTTTGGTATGGCTGATGAGATGGTACGTCTGGTCGAGCTGGCCTGCCGGAGTGAAGGATTTGGGGTCGAGTTAGCCCAGGGTTCCTACCGGCTCACCCAAAAATATGGCTGCCCCCACCTGTTTATGGGCGTTAAAAAGCAGGAGATGGCGGCGTACAGCCCCCGCGTCTTTCAGGGGATGTCGCTGCACTATGCAACCTCTAACCGGGGGGCCTGCCACGTGCGCGGCAACACCATCGCCGCCGAACTGTACGGCATCCCCCGCTATATGCCCCCGGAGAGCCTTGAACAAAAAGAGGAGTTAGTGCGCCGGCCCTTCCAGAACTCCACGGCCTATGTTGACTCCTCCGGCATCTGTCTCTTTTCCAAGTTTGCCATTACCCACCGCGAGATTGCCGCCCTGATGAGCGCCGCCACCGGCCTGAACTTTACCTTTGAAAACTCGCTCATCCAGGGTGACCGCATCTGGAATCTGGAGCGCATATTCAACCTGGCTGCCGGGCTGACCGCCGCCGATGACACCCTGCCCGAACGCATGTTAGAGCCGGTCCCCGGCGGTCCCTGGCAGGGCAGCCGAGCCAGGCTGCAAGAGCGCATCCAGGTCTATTATCAACTCCGTGGTTGGAACAAGGAAGGTCAGCTCACGCCCGAAAAACTCGCCGAATTGGGTCTGATCCAACTGGCGGTGTACTGGCACAACCACACCTACAAAATTGTAGCACAGCCATGATTGAGGTATATATCAAATTCTACGGTGGACTGCATGCCCGCTATCCTAATCTGCCCGTAGGCCAAGCTGTCACTTGCAAAACAACTACGGGCGCTACTATCGAGCTTCTGCTGGCTGAACAATTCAACCTGTCAATAGAAGAGGTAGCGATTGCCCTGGTCAACGGCAAAAAACAGGAGCTAACCCATCCCCTCAAAGATGGCGACTTGTTGGTTCTCTTTCCCCCCATTGCCGGCGGAGTCTGATTTTAGATTGTAGATTTTGGATTTTGGACTGTAAATCTAAAATCCGCCGCTGTCGTGCAGAGCGAAATCTAAAATCCAAAATCCAAAATCCAAAATCGGATTGACGGATTCGGCAAAAAGGGGTATGATTTGCCTCCCTTTCAACGACGTTAGGGAGGTGTATGGAAGATAGAGAGTTAGCCGGGGAGGCTGTAACTGCCCCCGTTCCCCTAATTTTAACCAAGCTGCATCCTCCCCTCCTTAAGCGCAATGTACTGCGGCGGGAACAGTTAATTGCTCTTTTTCAACAGGCTACCGAGCATCGCTTGACCCTGGTTTCCGCCGGAATTGGCTACGGCAAAACCACGCTGCTGGCAAACTCGTTGAGCGCGCTCAATTTACCTTTTGTCTGGTATACACTCAGCCGCAGCGACCGCGATATTGTCACTTTTTTATCATACCTGATCGAGGGTCTAGACCGGCAATGGCCGGGCTTTGCTTCCGCGCTATGGCCCCACTTGCTCCCTACCCCCAACCGGCAAATTGAATTGAATAAGTTTATGGCCGTCTTCATCAATCAATTGGCTGAGGTGGCCCAAACTGATTTCTTGATTGTGCTGGACGATTTCCACCTGGTTGAAGTCAATGCAGAAGTGTGTCAGGTGTTGGATTATCTTTTGCAACATACTCCCCATCAGGCTCATTTTGTCCTCTCAACTCGCGCCACGCCGACTTTGCCTTGTCTAACCCGCTTACGAGCTAGTGGTGATGTTTTGGAAATTAGGGAGAGAGATTTCAAATTTACGCCAGCCGAAATCTCAACCCTCTTACGGCAGAATTTTGACCTGGAGTTGTCGGCCGACGTTGTCGCTCCGTTGACCAAAAAGATGGAAGGCTGGGCGCTGGGATTGCTGTTGATTGGGCACGCCCTCAAGGGACAAAGGTCGGACGCCGCCGACCTGATCGCAGCAGGTCTGGAGCGTTTGGATTCAGCCTTGGGGCGGGGGCAGCCCTTGCTGAAAAACCGCGTCGGAGATGGCGAGATAGCCGGTCACTACCAAGTGTTGTTTGAATATCTTACCGAGGAGATTCTGCGCCATGAGCCGGAGTCGATTGCTGAGTTCCTAACCAGTTCGGCGATTCTCTCCTGGCTGGAGCCTGCCCTGTGCGATGCGACCCTGGGCCGCTCTGATTCCGATACGATTCTCCGCTATCTGGAACGGCATAATCTTTTTGTGGTGCGCACAGAAGATGGCTGGCTGCGCTACCATCGCCTCTTTCGTGATTTTTTGTATCATCACCTGGCTCAAGATCGTGAGCGTTGCCAGGCTTTACACCGCCGCGCCGCCCTCTATTTTGAAGAGCGAGCCGACCCGGAAAATACCATTCACCATCGCCTGGCCGCCAGTGACTACGACCGCGCTGCTGAATTGATCGAGCTAACATCGAAGGCGTTATTGCAAGCTGAGCGTTTTGATACCCTATCCTTTTGGCTGGCCCAATTACCCCCCGAACTGATCGGGAAATCGCCCAAATTGCTAATCTGCCGCGGACAGAATTTTGAGCGGCAAGGTCGCTGGGCGCAAGCCTTAGAACAGTACGAAGCGGCAGCCCAAATCTATCTGGCTCGGGACGACCTGGTGGGTTTGAGCGATACCTTGGGGCACAAAGGGCAAATTCTGGATTGGTGGCGGGGGGAGCACACCGAGGCGGAACGTCTCCACCAGGAAGCCTTAAGCTATCTGGGTGAGGCGCATACTCGTCAACGAGCAGCTTTGCTCCGCAATCTCAGCCGTAATCATCTCTCGGCCGGGAATCCCGCTGCAGCCCAAATTCTTTATCAGGAAGCGCTGCAAATCTATGAGGCCGAAGGAGATCAGGCGGGGGAATTAGCTGCCCTGATCAACCCTGGTTCCTGGCTCTATCATAGCACCGGCGACTTTTCGCGGGCGTTAATGACGCTGCGCCGGGCCGAACATCTGGCCTGTGAGTTGGGCAATCAACGCTACCTGGCCGAAATTTACAACAATCTTTCAGTCAACCTATACTTTTTGTGGCGCTGCCGAGAGGCGCAGGAGTATGCGGAAAAAGCGCTGGCGCTGAGCCAGGAAATTGGCGATGAGCATAACGAATCGTATGCCCTGATGAACCTGGCTAACGTAAAAGAGGCTACATGTCAGGCGCCGACCCAGGAGTTGTACGAGCTGTATCGAGACGTTTTGCGCCGCGAACAGGCCGAAGGCGATCAGCGTTATGTCATCGCCACGCTGGTCTTTATGAGCATCATGTTGCGACGCAGTGGCAACCTTGATGAGGCCGTGCGCCGGAGTAAACAAGCTCTGCCCCTCACTACCGAGCAAGATTTGCGTTGGTTAACCGGATTTGTTCTGGTCAACCTGGGTGCAGCCCAGATTGAAATTACCCCGGACGAGGCCCAAATCACGCTGACAGAAGCTCTAAAAATTCTGACCGAGTGCCAGGATATTTATTACTTGACCGCCGCTCATTTCTGGTTGGCTTCGCTGTATCATCACGAACACAACCCCCTTTGCCTGGAGCATCTGCGCGAGTGCTTGCACTTAGCAGTAGGGCATAACCTGGATTACTTTTTTCAAAGTGAGGGGCGCGCCGCCATCACCCTGCTGACCATAGCCCTGGAGCATAACTTGTGGCCTTCTTATGTACAACTGATGTTAGCTAAATTTGGCGTTCGCGCTGTCGGAATGTTAAAGTCGCTCCTGGCCCACTCTGATCACGAGGTACGCCGCCGGGCGCAGGAGGTCTTGCGCCAGTGCAAAGATGATTCCGGGGGCGCACCACAGGGGCTTAGGATGGTTATTCCCTCGCTGACCATCTACTGTTTTGGTCATTTCCGGGTAAAGCAGGGCGAAACCTGGCTGCCGGAGAAGGTGTGGCAGCGGCGAAAATCCAAGCGGTTGTTAAAATATATTGCGCTTAGCCCCCATTATACCCTTTCCAAAGACCAGTTAGTTGACCGGCTGTGGGGGGACCTTGATCCAGAGGCAGCCAACAGCAATTTTTATCGGACGCTCTACAATATTCGGCGGGTGTTGGAACCCCAAGCGCCTCGCTCCTACTCCAACTATCTGGTGTTGGAGGGGGGCTTGCTGCGCCTGGCCGAAGGTGTGGTGCAGCAGGTAGATGTAACCGATTTTTTGGAAAATCTCGAAGCCGCTCGGCTGGCCTGGCGAAAGGGCGACCTGGCTGGAGCGCACCATCAATTTGAATTGGCTGTTAACTTGTACACCGACGATTTGCTGACCGATGATCTGTATGACGACTGGGTGCAGCCGCAGCGCGAGCATCTACAGCATCAGTATCTTTACATCCTGACCAGCCTGGCCGATCTATCCGCTCAGGCCACTCATTACGATCAGGCGGCTCAATATTTACAAAAACTTCTCAAAGTAGATCCTACCCGCGAAGAAAGTTGTATCAGGCTGATCGATTGTTTGGCTCATACCGGTCAGCCCAGCGCCGCCCTGCCCTATATTGTCGCTTGTGAAAAGGCGTTGGCCGAATTGGGCCTGCCGTCTTCGACGCAATTATCTATTTCAAAAGAAAAACTTCTGGCTTATAGAGGCCAGCAGTAAGGTAATACTCAATGTTCAGTAACAATTCATGAGTTTACGCACCCAAGATTTAATTTTTACCCTATACGGCGATTATATTTCTCCGCGCGGAGGCGAAGCCTGGATAGGCCATATTATCGAATTAATGGCCGGGCTGAATACCAGCGCCCAGGCAGTCCGCTCTACCCTGTCGCGGATGACCCGCAAGGGCTGGCTGCGCAGCCGGCGAGAAGGCCGCCACAGCTTCTACGCCATGACTCCTAGAGCGGAGGCGCTTTTAAGTGAAGGAGCTAGGCGGATTTATTACCCTCGCCATGATCCCTGGGACCACTGTTGGTACGTCTTAACCTACTCGCTGCCCGAAAAACGACGCCACCTGCGGGACCGCTTGAGGCAGCGCCTGCTTTGGCTTGGCTTCGGCCGGCTGAGTTCGGCCACCTGGATTTCCCCCCGCAATCTGCGCCAAGAAGTGACCCAGGTAGCCGAGATGCTGGGCATCGCACAGCAGGTTGACCTCTTCAAGAGCGAATATCTCGGTCTTTCCCAGAATCGAGAGCTGGTAGACCGCTGCTGGGATTTGCCCCGTTTGAATCGGGCCTATCGGGATTTTATCAAGCGCCACCAGCCGGAGTGGGAACGATATCGAGATTACCTTACCCACGACTCATTGAATCCCTATGATGCCTTCAACCGCCGCTTTTTACTGGTGCATGAATACCGCTCTTTCCCCTACGTTGACCCCAACCTGCCCCCCGAACTCTTGCCCGCCGATTGGCCGGGCGATGAAGCCGTTCGCCTCTTTCAGACCTACGCCGCAATGCTGGCTCCGGCAGCCAACCAATACGTTGACCAGATCGTGACGGTCGAGCCGAACGGCTGAACCGGTTGAACCCTCTCGTTCCCAAACTGAGTTTTACTGCCGTTAAGTTAAGGAAAGAGGTATAATCATAAGCCAAAACAAATCTCAAAGCTGGTAAGGACCAATGAAAAAAAACGGTGATAGCGACGGTGCGAACGTTGATGAGTGAACCGACCTTTAAGGCGAGCCATCGGACGGCGGCGAAATACTTTAGCCGGGAGCGGATTTTAACCTTTCCTTTGATGCTCCTGTTAATCTTGCGCAAGAGTGCCAAGTCGCTGCAAGTGGTTTTGAATGAGTTTTTCAACCAATTGCAGTCAGGCTTGGTCAGTAAGAGTGCCTTTAGCCAAGCCCGGTCCCATTTACGCCATACGGCCTTTATCGAGCTCAATCAGCGTGGGTTGGTCGAGGTCTACTATGGCGACGGCGAGTACCAACGCTATTGGGGCTTCCGGGTCTTAGCGATCGATGGCTCCAAGGTCATTTTACCGGATAACCTGGCGGTCTATGCCGAGTTTGGGACGGTCAAACGCCCCTCCGGGCGAGCGGGTCAGGCCGGGTCGGGTCAGTATAGCTATGCCTTGGCCTCAGTCGTGTATGACGTGTTGAACGGGATTGCCCTGGACAGTCGCTTGGGCGATACCAAAGCCTACGAAATTGACCTGGCCGAACAACATTTGGCCGCTACTGAGCCGGATGATCTGCTGGTGTGTGACCGGAATTACCCGTCCTATTGCTTTGTGGCCACCCTGGTCGACCGCCACCGTCATTTTGTGATCCGCTGTTCGCGCAGTTCGTTTGCTCAGGTCCGAGCCATGTTCCGGGGCAGCGGGACGGACAGTCAACTGGTGACCCTGCGGCCTCATTCCAGCCAACGGGTTGAGATCCGCCGGCGGGGCTTACCGCTCCAACTGACCGTCCGGCTGGTCCGGCTGACCTTGGCTAACGGCGACACCGAAATCTTGATTACCGATTTACTCGATTCGGTCGCTTATCCGACCGCCGAGTTTGGCCCGTTGTATCACCACCGCTGGGGGGTCGAAACCTTTTATGGCCGGCTCAAGACCCGCTTAGGCCTGGAAAACTTTAGCGGCACCTCGGTTGAGGCCATCAAACAGGATTTCTTTGCCACCGTCTTTATCACCGGACTGGAAAGTGTCCTGACCGATACCGCCCAGGCTCAGCTAGCCGTCCGCTCCAGTCAGACCGACCACCTTTATCAGGTCAACCGGGTCGTCTCGTTCAACACCATCAAGAACCACGTCCTGGAGTTGTTTTACACCCAAACCGATGAGGACGTCTTGTTCGACAAGCTGACCGCTTTGTTTCTGACCAGTCCATCTTGTTCCCGCCCTGAGCGGGTCGTCCCACGCCGCTCACGCTCAGCTTGGCATTTATTAACTCTTCAGCGTCGCAAGAAAAAGATTTGTTTTTGACTAGACCTCCTTAACTTAACGGCAGTAAAACTGAGTTTGGGAACGAGAGGGTTCCTGTCTAGTTCAAAAATGTCACCGTTCCGGCAGCGCCGTCTATCCGCAACCGCTGACCGGTTTTCACTTTCTTGGTCCCAAAGCCGGTGCCGACAACCGCCGGCACACCGTACTCGCGGCAAACAATAGCCGCGTGCGACATCATCCCGCCGATGTCGGTGACGGCCGCGCCGATTTTGGAGAAAACCGGCCCCCAACTGGGGTTGGTGATGGGGCAAACCAGGATTTCACCCTCCTGCACCTGGCCCAACTGGTCGGCGCTGACGATGACACGAGCCGGTCCTTCGACCACCCCCGGCGACCCGGCAAAGCCCTTCAAATCAACGCCGCCGCTGTCTTCGCCGCCGAGACCCAGCCAATTTTGGATGCTGTCGGTGGTGATGCCCCACAGCATGATCGTGAAAGGTTCGGTCACAACATCCGGCGGCTCGCCCAGGGCAGGCACCGGCGACCACTCGGCCAGTTTGGCGAAAAGTTCTTTGCGCCGGGCCACTTCTCTAGGCCAATACTTGGGGCCGCGAGCGGGTGTACCTACTCCCCAGGAAGCAATCAAATCATAAAGGGCTTGCTGCACCTCGTTGCGGTGCAGGTAGAACATGTCGTCCACTTCCTCAAAAAAGCCGTTGTCCACAAAAATCCGGCCGAACTCGCGCATCTTGTTCCAGAAAACGGCGTGATGCCAGTGTTCCACGTAAAAGTTGTGGTCTTCAATGTAGGGGAACACGGTGCGAGCCAGGTTAAGATGGTCTTGAAACGCCTTCAAATCATCCCCATCCAGCAGGGCCATATACTCGCTGGCCAGGCGGTCACGCTCTGCCTGCACTTCGGCAAAGGGACGATCTACGACATCCCCAGCCTCGATACGTTTCACATAATCGCCAATGGACATGAAGGGATAGGCCATGTCGTTGATCCAGGTTTTGTGGTGGTGGTAAAAACCGGAACCGGTGGAGAAGTAGAACCAGGGGTCTTTGGCCTTTTCCAGTTCAGCAATCCAGCGTTGGCCGCTGTCCGTGCCTTGCAAAGCGGTGAGAATCTCGCTCGGACTTTTGCCGTTCTTAAACATACTGCCCACGCCCAGCTCAATCGCCTTTTTGGCCAGTTTCTTCAGCTCCTCGTCGGGCTGGTAAAGCAGCACATTAATCCCGGAAACCATCTGGGCTACGGTCTGGTCGGCAATATCGGGGAAGAGATTTTTGCACAGGCCAAAGTAGGTCAGATAGGCAGCGTAGCCCAGGTTGAGGAATTCAAAATGGAAGTGCCAGATTTTGTGCATATTTTCGATGACCCGGTTGTAGGCGGTCAGCAGGTCGTAGGCGGTGGTGATGCCGCGTCCCCCCTGCACGCTGGCCAGGTCCTCCATCTCCGGCAGCGGCTTCACCTGGATGGCTTTTAGCTCCTCCACCGTCTGCGAGGCTTTCTCTTTCCATTTGGCGTACAGCTCATCCCAGTGCTGGTAGTAATAGCCGGCCCGCTCCATAAAATGGGCTACCCGCGCGCCCACCACCTCGCCATCGGTGATGGCGTTAGCGCTGATGTAGAGCCGCCCGTTGAGCACCCGCTGGTCAATGCCCAGGGCCGGGGGCACAATATAAACCCGCGAATTCATCTCGCCCAAGGCGACCCACCAGCTTTCCGAGGTGATAGTATCAAAGGGGTAGAGCACCTCTGGGTGGTGCATGCTGTCAAAAAACCAGAATTTTGACTCCTCAAACTCGCGCCGGTCTTCGCTGAAGAGATAATAATACGGATAGAGTTTTTCCCAGCCTTCGCACCCCTCCGGCGTCGGCACTTCAAAGGGGCTGGGGAAGCGTTGTTCACTCATGTTGACCCTCCTGAGAAAATAGTAATCAGTAATCAGTGGTCAGTATGACTGATGACTGGCTACTGTTCACTGATTACTTTTCATTATAGGTGGTGTGCGGCATACGCCTCACGTTTCACACCTCACGCCTCACGTGTCACCTCCTTCCATAAGTTCCACCGTTCCGGCGTGGCCGTTGACCCGGATGCGCTGCCCCGTTTTGATGCGCCAGGTGGCTTCAGCCGTGCCGATCACGGCGGGCAGGTTGTACTCGCGGCAAACAATAGCCGCGTGCGACATCATGCCGCCCACATCGGTGACAACCGCCTTGATTTTGTTGAAAACCGGCACCCAACTGGGCGCGGTAATCGGGCAGACCAAAATTTCGCCGGGCTGGACCACCGCCAGCTCCGCCGCGCTCAGCACCACCCTGGCCCGGCCCTCGGCGATGCCGGGCGAGCCGGCAAAGCCGTGTAAGATGTTCCGCTGCTCCTCCCAGGGGACCAGCAACTTTTGTAGCTGCTCGGTGGTGATGCCCCAGAGCATAATCGAGAAGGGATCGGTAATCATCTCCGGCGGCCGGCCCAGCAGACGTGGCGGCGGCCAGGCTTTAAGGGCAGCCATGATTTTCTTGCGCTGGGCTACCTTTTGCGGCCAGTAAGTCACCCCGCGCCCCTCATGGCCGATGGCCCAGGCCGACATCAAATCAAACAGGGCGGTGGGGATTTCGTCCCGGCGCAGGTAAAAAATATCGCTCGCTTCGAAAAAAAATCCGGCGCTGGTCATCAACCGGCCCAACTCGCGCATTTTGCGCCAGAAAACGGAGTGGTGCCAGTGTTCAATAAAAAAGTTGTGATTTTCCACGTAGGGGAAAACCCGGCGGGCCAGCTCCAACTGCTGCTGAAACGCCTGCCGGTCCTCATCGCCGGGCAGCAGGGACATATACTCGGCCACCAGCCGTTCGCGTTCAGCCTGAAGCTCGGCCAGGGGGCGGTCAATGATCTCGCCGGCTTGCAGTTTGGCCACATAATCGCAAATAAAAGCCATGGGTACCGACAGGTCTTCGATCCAGACGGCGTCGTGGTGGGACAGGCCGCTGCCGGTCGAGAAATGAAACCAGGGTTCTTTGGCCCGCTCCAGCGCCGCCAGCCAGAGCTGCCCATGCTTGTGTTGGGCCATGGCCTGCAAAATCTTTTCAGCTCCAGCGCCGGATTGGCACAGATCGCCCAATCCCAGGGCCATGGCCAGGTGAGCCAACTGTTTGACCTCCTGATCGGGCTGAAACAGCGACACCTCTACTCCGGTCAGCATACGGGCGATGGTTTGATCGGCTATATCGGGGAAAGCGGCTTTACAAAACTGGAAAAAGGTGTAGTAAGCAGCGTAGCCCAGGTTGAGCATCTCAAAGTGAAGTTGCCAAGCTCGCAGGCCCAATTGCAGCAGGCGGTGGTAGCGTTTGACAATCTCGTAGGCAATGGTTTGATCTTTACCGGCGATCACATCGGCCAGGTCGGCCATCTCTGGCAGCGAGTCGGGAAAGGTCAGGCTCTCCATCTCGGCAATGACCGCTTCGATTTTCTTCTGCCAGTTGGCGTAGAGCCGTTCCCAGTTATCGTAGTAGTAACCGGCCCGCTGGCGAAAGTGGACTGCCCGCGCTTCGGCCACCTGCGGGTCGGTGATGGGATTGGAACTGACATAGGCGTAACCATTCAGTACCCGGAAGTCAATACCCATCGAAAGCGGCAGCAAAAAAACGCGGCTGTTGTACTGCGAGACGCAGAGCATAGCAAATTCGTAAAAAATGGTATCGAAGGGGTAAAGGGCCTCCGGCCAATGCCCGGCTTCCTGAAACCAGAGCTTATTCTCTTCCAGCTCGCGCCGGGCCTCGCTGAACAGCAGGTAATAGGGGTAAAGCTCCGGCCAGCCCTCGGCCCCTGGCGGCGTTTTGAGCTCAAACGGGCTGGCAAAAAGATGGGTTCGCGGCATAGCTCAATCCTTCTTTACTTTGACGCCGGCCATCAAGTTGGCGACGATATGATCCATAGCCGATGTTCCCCCGCTGGTAATCTTGGGGCGCTCCCGCTCGCTCCACACTGTTTCCGGGCGGCTCTGCAAAAGGACGATATTGTGCGGCGGGGCAAGATCGGCGTCAATAGCCCACTCCAGATCCTGGGGGCGACCATAGTGCTTTTCGGCAATTTTGGCGTATTTGGTTAACGCCAAAATTTCTTCGTCGCTCAGGCACTGGGCGGCCTGGCGCTCGGTGGGCACTTCCAACCGCTCGACCCGCCGGTTTTGGGGGTCGGCCCGGTACTCAATGAGCTTGGGCGAGAGGGTCCGTTTGATAATCTCCATAGCGATTTTGTCAACCAGGTAGTTATCCGGGGTGACTTCCCCGCCGACGACGGCCTCGCCCAGGCCCCAACTGGCATCAATGACGACTTTGGAACGGTCGCCGTTGATGGGGTTGAGGGTAAACATCACCCCGGCGGCCCGGGCATTGACCATTTTCTGCACGCCGACGCTCATGTAAACTTTTTCGTGGGGAAAGCCTTTTTCGATGCGGTAGGAGATGGCCCGCGCCGTGTAGAGGCTGGACCAGCATTTGCTAATATAGGCTACCACCGCCTCCGGGCCGACAATCCATAGAAACGTATCCTGCTGCCCGGCAAAGCTAGCCCCCGGCAAATCTTCGGCGGTGGCGCTGGAACGCACGGCGACCGGAACCTCGTCCAGGCCACATTTCTGGCCAAGCGCGGCATAAGCCTGGCGAATCGCCTGTTCAATGGAGGGGGGCAGCGGGGTTTGTTCGATGAGGCTGCGGATGGCCTGGCTGAGGGACTCGATTCCCTCCACATCGGCGGGGCTGATTTGGGCCAGATACTTCTGGATTTGCCGGTCAAGACCGTCAGTGGCCAGCATTTCCTGATAGGTGTCGGTGGTCACGGCAAAGCCGGGCGGCACCGGCGCGCCAGCCTGAATCATGCTGCCCAGACTGGCGTTTTTACCACCAACGCGCCGGTGAGCACCGGCGTCACACTGCTCAAAAGGAAGGATGTAGAGTGACTCGACGGCCATTGTCGCTTCCCATTTTGGATTTTGGATTTATGACAAAATCCAAACCAAAATCCACAAACTGATAGCGCTGCGCGAAATCAGAAATCTAAAATCCTGTTGACGTTCGGTAGTACCAGGTCGGGTTTCATGTCGGGGGGAGCGGCATCGGCTTGCTCTTGGCTGGTCACGCCGGTGAGAACGAGGATGGCAAAGATGCCGGCGTTTTTACCCATGGCGATGTCCGTACTCAGTTGATCGCCCACCACTGCCCCCCGCTCCAGCGCAATATCCAGGATCTTCACGGCCATCTTCCCCGACCAGGGCGAAGGCTTGCCGGTGACCAGCGGCTCCCGGCCCGTAGCATAAGCCACAGCCTTGATCATCGGGCCGGTGCCGGGAATAAAGCCACTGGCCGTTGGCACTTTGGGATCATAATTGGTGGCCACAAACTCGGCTCCGCGCCAGAGGGCCTGGCAAACGAGGTTGAGCCGCTCCTGGTCGAACTTGGGGTCTTTGCCCATGACCACCACCTCGGCCTGGTCCGCTTCTTCAAAACTGAGCAAATGCAGCTTCTTGGCGCGCAAGGCTTCCAGCAGGCCGACATTGCCCACCGGCAAAATCTTCGCCGTTGGGTAAAGCTCTGCCGTCGCTTCGGCGGCGATCAGGGCCGAGGTCATGATCTCTTCCGGCCCAACCTCAATGCCCATCCCGGTCAGGCGCTCCACCCAGAAGGCGACCGGGTTGGAATTATCGTTGGTGAAGAATGAGAGACGAACCTTCCGCCGCCGCAGCTCGGCTAGAGTTTCCGGCACGCCCGGCAGCACGGTTTTGCCCCGTGCTACCGTGCCGTCAATGTCAAAGATGATGCCATCAAAACGGTTCACAGCCCCAACTCGGCCCAGCGAGCTTCGACTCGCTTGACGATGTCGCCATCCAAGATGATTGGAATGGGCTTTTCCTGCCACTCAAAGGGAATGGTCGCGTCCAAAATAATGCGCGAGGTTACATCCCTGGCGTCTATCGGCAGCGAGGGATCCAACGGAGTCGAGCGTCCGCGCTTGATAAATTCGGCTCGCGACGGCTGGAAACGGAAACTCAAAGCCCACATGACCCGCGGGATGTCCCAGGCGTCAACATCCTCGTCCACCACAATCACCGTTTTCAGACCGTAAGCACCCATCTCCGTCGAGATGGCGGCGGTGCCCACCTGGGCGGCGTGGCCGGGATACATTTGCTTGACCGAGATGATCGCCAGAAATCGGCCGGCTCCTTCCGGAGGGCAATAGACTGATTTGATGCCGGGGATGCGCATCGTCTCCAACTGCTGCCACAGCGTGGAGCCATAGGTCAAGGCCATGGTCATGTGGGTATCGGTCACCGCCCGCCCGACGGTGGTCAGCCAGAAGATGGGGTCGTTGCGATAGGTGACGCAGTTGACCTTGATGAAGGGTCGGGGGGTAGTGCCGATGCCGGAATAATAGCCGGTGTACTCGCCAAAAGGACCCTCGGGCAGCGTCGCTTCGGGGTCTACCTCGCCTTCGGCCACAATTTCGGCCCAGGCCGGGATAGGCAAATCAACCGTTTCGCCTTTGACCACTTCAACTGGCCTGCCGCGAATGGCCCCAGCAATGTCGTATTCGGATTCAAAGGCCGACAGTCGGGAAGCGCCCATCAGGAACAGCAGCGGATCGCCGCCGATAATCGCTGCCACCGGCATGGGCTTTTTTAATTCACCGTACCGTTTGAGCATAATTTCGGCGTGCTTACCTTTGATGAACTGCGTGCCCAGCGTGTTTTTGTTGAGGATTTGCAGCCGGTACGTACCCAAATTGATCCAGCCGCGGTCGGGGTCTTTAGTGACAACGTAGACAGCGGTGCCAAAATAGCGCCCGCCGTCGCGGGGATAGACGTGCGGCACCGGGAACTTGAACAAATCTACCTGGTCGCCGACATCAACATTCTCCTTGCATGGCGCGCTCTCGGCCCACTGGGGCGGCACCTTGCTGCGGGAGCGGGTAACCCACTCCCGCATCAGGTCAACCAGGCTGGCACTTTTAGGCATGCCCATGATCAGGGCCAGACGGGAAGTGGTGGTGCAGACGCTGGTAATGACCGGGGAGTTGTAATCTTTGACATTTTCGAATAGAAGCGCCGGCCCACTCCGTTCCTCGTTGAGCTTGGCGATGTGGCTGAGTTCCAGGTTCCAATCAACCTCAGCCTTGACCCGCTTCAACTCGCCTTCTTCTTCAGCCAATTGGATAAAGCCCCGTAAGTCTTTCATGCTTTGCCTCCTTGCAAATAGACCGCCGACGGCAGACCGCCGACCACCGAAAGATAAAATAAATCTACCCTCGTGATACGTGATGCGTGATGCGTAAAAACTCACGGATCACGTAACACCATATTTTTGCGCCTTACACTGAGTCCAATCGAACTGAGGTAGAATAGCAGTACCTCAAGCCAAAGGACTCAGGGAATGAAAGATGCCATTGAACGATTTAAGCATTTCTTGACCAGACGCTATCCGGATCGAAGCACTACGAAACATTACATGAGCGATTTAGCCATCTTCAGCCAATTTGTGGGGGGCAAAACCCCCAAAGATATTACCCCTAAGCTGATTGATGCCTTTGTCCAAGCCCAGAGCCAACAAGGGTTGAAGGCAGCGACAATCAATCGCCGTTTGTCAGCCATCTCCAGCTTGTTCGAGTTTCTGATCAGCGAGGCTGAAGATGATGGCTGGCACAATCCGGTCTTCTGGAAGCGACACAGTATTCGATCTGGTCGTCACTTACCCCGCGATGTCAGCGATGACCTGGCTGATCAACTCCTCGCTGTGATTACCGATACCCGTGATCGAGCTATGTTTGGCCTGATGTTGGGCGCCGGGTTACGAGTTGGTGAAGTTGTGGCCCTTCAACTCAGCGACCTGCATCCAACGGAGGCCACAACCGGCCTGACCCGGCTCCGCGTCCGGGGTAAAGGCCAGAAGGAACGGGTGGTCTGGTTGACCTGGCAGGTAATGCAGCAACTCCACAGCTGGTTACAAGTTCGGCCTCAGACAAACAATCCTTTCTTGTTTCTCAACCAACATGGTCGGCCGCTCAGTGTGGCCGGGGTCCAGTTTCGGCTCAAGGAATATTGCCAACAGGCTCACGTCCACTTAACCTGTCATCAGTTGCGCCATACGTTTGCCCGGCGGTTGGCGGAGCACAATATGCCGATTGATAGCCTGGCTAAACTCCTGGGCCATGCTAATCTGCAAACGACCCAACTGTATATCGATGGGGCTGATCCAACGGTTCGGTCTCATTTTCTGCAAGCAATGCAACAAGTGGCCCAAATGACCCAGGGATCTATTCTCAACCCTGGTCAACCCACTCTAGTTCAACCACCGCCTTCATTTACGGTCCAGCCTGGAGAGGAACGACCCGATCTCAATTCACTGCTAGATAACGTCGCCCACCTGGCGGCTGATCTCCCCACCTGGTTACAAACCGAATTGCGTGACCATACTCTCCGCCGGATGTCCCGCTGGCCAACCCATCGCTTGAAAGCCCAGACCCACTACCACTTTAGCACCCTGTGCCGGATCGGCCGCTGGTTAGTCACCGAACGTCACTGGCAGACCCTGGACCAACTCCAACGGGTCGATCTGGTCGCCTATGTTAATAGTCGGCAGGAAGCTGATCTCCAGCCTGGTAGTATCGCCGCTGAGCTGATCGTTTTTCGGATGTTCTGGAATGATTTGCTCCTCCAGGAGCACGTCACTAACACTGCCATCCTCCAAGTCAAACCACCGCCCCCAGGCGATCATCTGCCGCGTTATTTGACCCTCACCGAATTTCAACGCTTGGAACAAGTCGTCCAAACTGAAACCCAAGCCGGTCGGCCTAAGGATCGGTTGAACCAGGCTTGGTTCTATCTCTTGGCCCACGCTGGACTGCGCTTGAGTGAACTGCTCAATTTGCGCTTGAGCGACATTGACCTACGGGCCAAACGACTGCGTATTCGCTCGGGCAAAGGGGATCGAGATCGCGTATTGCCGATGACCCAGCAACTAGCCACGGTATTACAAGATTACCTGACCATCCGTGAACCCGCCGCCACTGACCATCTTTTGATTTATAAAGGTGCTGCCTTGACCGGCCAACTCGTGCCCGACCGGCTCGAACGTTTCGGAGCCAAAGCTCACATTGATCCGATGACCCCTCATCGCCTGCGGCATACCCTAGCAACTTTTTTGATCAATCAAGGGATGCCGATCACCTCCTTACAGAAATTCTTAGGTCATCAGGATATTAACAAGACCCTGATTTATGCTCGGGTCTATGATCAAACTGTCCGGACGCAATTCGCTGCGGCGATGGCTCAAGTTGAACAAATTGCTGTACCAGCTTGGCCCGCTCAGATTACCGAACTGGCCGAGGCACTTATCAAATTAAACGTCCAAACTTGACACTCAGTGTAATGCGCCAAAGTCGGGGGTTGCATTCGTCCTAGAAGAATAGAACCCCCGGAGTTTGGCAGGAACTTTAATAGCTGAAAGAGGTGGATTTGAACCATACTAAGGGTAATTTCAATCATTACAGGAGAAATTACCGATGGCTGTTCAAATTTACCTCGAACCAGTCGAGCATCAAAGCTGTTTTGTCCCATTGGCCGTTGTCGGCTATTGCTTGACCCGAAGTGGGTTACTCAAACCGATCTGGTCTGAGTTGGATCTTAAAATGAGAAAATACGACCATAGTGCGGTTGACAAGCTACAAGATGTCTTGGTCGCCATTATGACTGGCTGCCGGAGTTTAGCTCAAGTGGACACACGCCTCCGGCCAGAGCTTGCCCTGGCCCACGCTTGGCAACGGCCCCAATTTGCCGACCAATCCAATCTCAGTCGGACACTGGATCGGCTTAAGGGGGATCAAATTGACCAACTCCGGGCTGGCAACCTGAAGTTGTTGCAGCAACCTAGTCAACTGCGTCACCATAACTGGGCACAACGGCTGGTCTTGGACATTGACCCAACCAGTTTAGTGACCTCCAAACGGGCCGAAGGAAGTCGCAAAGGTTGGGTCAGTGGTCAACGCAACCAATACTGTCGCCACGTGATCCGGTTTATGGTCGCCGGTTATCACGAAAACTTGCTCTCAGTGGCCTATCCCGGCAACCGTCACGGTTATGAGTACTGTAAACCCGCCTTGGCTCAGTTACTCAGTCAGTGGTCCTGGTCACGGGAGCAACGCTGCCAGATTGTTATTCGCAGCGATGCCGAACAAGGCACCGATGAAAATGTCGCTTACCTCTTGTGGCAAGGCTTCCAAGTTCTGATGAAAACCTACAGTGGTCGCCGCACCCAAGCCTGGGTCAAACGCACCGCTGACGAGCTTTGGCAAGCTGACCCAGCGGATAAACAGCGCTGGGCCGCCCCAGCACCCGTCAAGTTGCGTCTAGGCCACCGTTTGGACGCTTATCTGCTGCGCTGGCTGGATATGAAGCAGAAGCCGCGTCACGCCACCTTACTAACCACCCTACCCGGCCCCATCTTCAGCCAATGGGCTTGGTACGATGGTCGAGGGGCCAGTGAAGTTGAAATCCGTTCGGATAAATCTGGCTTAAGGTTGCCTCAGCGTCGCAAACATAGCTTGGATGCTCAAGAAGCCTGGATCGTCCTAACCGATGTCGCTCACAATCTGCTGGCCTGGCTACAACCTTGGATGCTGGCAGATTCGGCCTTTGAAGCCTTTGGCCCAAAACGTTTAGTTCATGATTTGTTAAACATTCCCGGTCAACTCTTCTTTGAAGAGGACCGGTTGACTAAGGTAGCTTTGTGGCAAACGCACCCTTATGCCGAGGAAATGCAATTATGTCTACACAAGCTACTCAAAACCTTTGATTTAGACTGATTTGATGCCAAACTCCGGGGGCTCCATTCAATAGACCCCCTGGAGTTTGGCGCAAAAATATGGTATCACGCATCATTCCCCCTCACGCCCCCAATTGTTTGGATATTTCCGCTGCCGCCTGGAGCATAGCCGTAATGGTAGCCTGGCTCGGTTCACCGCTGCTGCGCGAGGTAAAGCCGGCAATCGTCATGGCGGCAACAACACCCTGAAAATCACGCAAGGGAACGGAGATGGCCTTGACCCCCAACAAATACTCTTCCTGGTCGTCAATGGCGTAACCCTGCTGGCGCACCCTGGCTAACTCGTTTTTGTAAGCGGTCGGGTCTACGATGGAAGCCGGCGTGTAAGCAGTGAGCGGGTGTTCGGCTAACAATCTATCCACCTCTTCTTCCGGCTTCCAGGCCAGGAAGACTTTGCCAAAAGAGCCGGCCGAGAAAGGGATTTGCTGGCCGATCACGGCAGAAACATGTAACGTGCCGATGGGATCAACTTTATCAATAATCGTGATGCGGGTGTTATAGAACATGCCCAACAGCACCGATTTGTTGGTCTGCTGCATCAAGCTCTCCATGCAAGGCCGGGCAACCCGGCGCAGATCCAACTGTTCGTGCGCCAGATGACCCAGGCGAATCAGGGCCGGTCCCAGGCAATATTTGCGCGTTTTCTGATCGCGCAGCAGAAAGTGGTGCTGACACAGAGTATTGAGAATGCCGTGTGCGGTACTTTTGTTAAGTTGAAAGAGACTGCAAAGCTCGGTAAAGCTGTATTCATCTTGGTTGACTTCAAAGGCTTTAAGAATTTGAATGGCTCGATCTATGGCTGAAACTAAAGATGACATAATCTTATTGGATCGGATGATACCTATGGGATAAATTAGTTCGCTATAAAGAACTAAGTTCTAAATACTGGTCTAAAATATAACATGGATCACCCACTTTGTCAACAAAAGTTTCTAAAGTCGAGGATAAGTTTTCGATTTTTTAAGGTTAGCACGAAAAAAGTAAAGGAAGAGGCGCTAGTGGGTCACTTGGCACGGGTGTTGCCATTTGGCGGAATTGGCTTATACTGACGGGCCAGCGCCAGAAATACTTTGGACTAGGAGAAGGAATATGACTCGTCGTCAAAAAGACCCGCTGCGCCCCCTCACAGATGAGGAGCGAACCGTTAAGTATGGTCCGGTTGAGCGGGAGCGCATTCTGGCTGAAGTGAGACGTAAGCCAGATCTGTACCAGGATGGAACGACGACCTGGTCGTTGAGTACGTTGCAGCAGGCCTTGCGGCAAGCTGAGGATGGGCTGCCAGAGGTGAGTACCTATACTATCTGGGTGGTGTTGCAGGCGAGTGGCTTCAGTTGGCAAAAGGATGGGAGTTGGTGTGAAACCGGTAAAGTCAAGCGCAAACGCAAGGAAGGCGTGGTCGAAGTGATAGATCCGGATGCCAGCCCCAAAAAAACTTGATCGAGCAGGCTTATACCTTGGGGGAAAAGCTGGGCTTAGCCGTCTGGACGACCGATCAGGCCGGTCCCTTTCAAACCAAGCCTTATCCGGGGCACAGTTGGCAACCGGTGGGTCAGCCAAAGCGGCAACCGCACGAGTATATCCGCACCGGCACAGCCAAACTGTTGACCTTGTTCCACCCGGCTGATGGTCAAGTGCGGGTAAAAGGAGTAACCAGTTGTCCCAATACGGTCTTGCATCCGTGGTTGAAGCAAGAACTAACTGAGATTTTGGCCGGTTTGCCTCAACCGAGCGGGGTCCTGGAACCAACCGACAATCGGGCCCGCTGGGTGAAGTGGTTTGAGGGTCTCTCTGATCGACCTGACTTGCCCCTGACCCTGCCTCCTTTGCGGATGTTGTTGGTCATCGACAACCTGGCTGGTCATAAGTCGCCCCAGTTGGTGCGCTGGTTCTTGCAGCATGGCATCATTCCCTTATACACGCCCTTGGCTGGCTCCTGGTTGAATATGGCCGAATCGATCCAGCGCCTCCTGGAACGACGGGCGCTGGATGGCCAACATCCGACCACCCCGGCTGAGATCATTGAGTGGCTCGAAACGGCTGCCCAGAGTTGGAACCACGAGCCGACCCCCTTTGTCTGGGGTGGCAAACGAGCCGCTCGTCGAGTCCGCCAACGCCAGCGCCAACAAGCCTTACTGGCTTTGGGCGGCTCCGGCGCTTGTGTACACCGCTCTTTTCGGCATCGCAAAACCATCCTTGATAAATGGCGATCCGCACGCAAAACGACCCACTAGTTCAGTCGTGATTGTTGAGGCTTGGCTCGACGGCCAGGTTTTTAGGCCGGTGATTAGCTGCAACAACCAGATGCTCCTCGCGCCGGGCCGCCGGGCCATACGCCGGACCCTGCCAGCGTCTAAATAGGTCGTGATCCAACCCAATATCAAATAAATCTAACACCCGATTGACCGTCTGATTAATGATGTCGTCGAGGGTTTGAGGGCGATGGTAAAAGGCGGGCATGGGCGGCATGAGGACTGCCCCAATCTCAATCGCCTGGGCCATCAGCCGGACATGCCCCAGATGGAGGGGCGTTTCGCGGAGCACCAGAACCAGCTTGCGCTGATCTTTCAAAACCACATCGGCCGCGCGGAGGAGTAAATTGTCGCTGTAGGAGTGAACAATACCGGAGAGCGTTTTTATAGCGCAGGGGATGACGACCATGCCCAGAGTCTTATAGGAGCCCGATGAGACAGAAGCGGCAATATCGCCAAAACTGTGAACTTTATTGGCCAGTGCTTCGACCTGGTCAACGGCATAATCTGTTTCCAGTAAAATAGTTCGCTTGGCCGCATTGCTCATAACCAGGTGCGTTTCGATCTCTTCCACCCCGCGCAATACTTCCAAAAGGCGGATGCCATAAATAACCCCGCTGGCTCCTGAAATGCCCACAATCAATCTTTTCATCGTCAGTCCTCCTGATGTTAAAATTTTGCTAATAGCCCCGACACGATCTCAAAAAACCATCGGTCTAGTTCTGTCCCCTCCAACGGAGAACTTTGCCGAGGCAGTTCGTCGCGAGAAAACAGGCCAAGATCGAGTGTTTCTGCTTCATCACGCTGCGCCCGACCGCTGATGATATGTCCCTGGTAAACCGCAAAAATAATGCCGGTGTTAGGCCGGGAGTGCAATCCAACCAATTGCTCAACAGCTACTTCATAGCCGGTTTCTTCGCGGACCTCACGGGCGGCGCCTGCCTCAACTGTTTCATCAATTTCAATATAACCTGCTGGGGGCGCCCAGTACCCCTCCAACGGCTGCTTGGCCCGCTGCACCAGCAGTATTTTGTCCGCCAGCGTAGCGACGACCACCGCCACCGGCGCCGGGTTACGAAAAACGACATACCCACATGCCTGACACACGGGTCGTTCCCGACCTGCTGCCAGGGCCAGAGTCAGTGGCTGGCCGCATTGAGGACAGTAATTCACCGCAATTTGCCGTTTAGCGGGAATCTGGCTGCCTGCCCTCGATAATAAACCTGACCGGCGCTCACCGTTAATGTACCGCAAAATTCCGGCTCGCCTGGGTCACAGCCAAAAACCAGCCGCAAGAAGCTACGCAAATTGGCCGAATGAGCGACGCAAATATCACGCTGAGGAGAGTTCGTCTCAACCCCTTCGGCCAGCCGTTCGGCGAGAAAAGCACGAGTGCGCTCAGCTACAGCTTCAGGGGCCTCAGCCGCTTGAGTGGGATGCGTTAGCCAATGAGCCATAGGGTCAGGTGAACTCCAGAATTCGGTCTGAAAGGCAACGCAGGCCCAATACTCGGCCGAGGCGGTCTCCTGCAATCTCCAGCGAGCGACATCAAACAAGGGGCGGATCGGGTCATAGCTCAAGCCGCCCAGGATAAATTGACAGTTGCATAGACGGTCGTTAACCAACACCGGGCCAACCGTAGCTTCTATGTTTCTCTCAGCTAAGGCTTTATTTAGACCTTCACGTAATAATTCGGCAGTTTGGCGAGTTCGGCGAGTGGGACTACTAGAAAAGTTAATGGTTTCACCAGTTTGGATGTGTTCTGCCAACTTCCGCCCGGTGAGCAGCGTCTCCTGGCAACCATCAGGACTTAAGGGTTGGTCGGTGTGATAGTCGGGGATACGCCCGTGGCGAATCAAGTGGATCACAGGGGATAAAGGTGGTAGGTACGTCATTTCCAGCAGCCTTGCGCTAATATGTACTGTTCACCCGAGTATCGCTTTACTAATGAAGAGGCTAGAAGAAAGGTTCTCTATAAAGAACTTAGTTCTCTAAAACAGCCCAAATATAACACATCTTATTGAGTTTGTCAACATTTGTTATTAAAGTCTATTGACAAACCGAATGAAATCGCGTATAATGGCTTCCAATATAGAGAACAATGTTCTCTATATTGTACCTTTCTGGTTCAACAAATGATCAGTAAACCTTTACAGTGCTTCCTACATCAAACATTTGGTACCAGAATAGTTATAACCCTTAGCTTCGGCTTATTTGTATCTGCGGAAGAGTGACTCAATGAAGACCCTCCTCCATCTCCAGGTTAACGGCGAAATCCACGAGGTTTATACCTCGGTCCACAAAACCCTCCTCGAAGTTCTGCGCGAAGATTTGAATTTGACCGGCACCAAACACGGCTGTGAATTGGGCGAGTGCGGCGCTTGCACGGTCCTGCTCGACGGCGAGCCGGTACTGTCGTGCCTGGTTCTCCCGGTTGAAATCCAGGGGCGGACCATCACCACCATCGAAGGGCTGGCCGAAGGCAGCCTGCTCCATCCCCTGCAAACCGCCTTTGCCGATTTGGGTGCGGCCCAGTGCGGCTTCTGTATCCCCGGCATGCTTCTCTCCGCCAAAGCTTTACTCAACGCCAACCCCCACCCTACACAACAAGAAATTCGTGAAAGCTTAGCTGGCAATTTATGTAGATGCACTGGTTACGCAAAGATTATTGGAGCAATCGAGCAGGCAATTGAACAAGAAGTAGTTCATAATGCGTAAAACGCCCTGAGTTTGTATTCCCTCTCACAATCAACCGTTACGTTTTACCCGCAGGGCTATCCGTTTGCGCAGTATATTTTACAGTTTAACGATCAGTTCCGGGAGGCTATCGTGTCTCACCAACTCAACATCGTCGGTAAGCCGAACCGCAAAGTGGATGCGCTGCAAAAGGTCAGCGGGCAAACGCAGTATGCAGCCGATATGTCGCTGCCTCGCATGTTACACTGTAAAATTCTGCGTAGTAGTCACCCCCACGCCAGGATTGTGGCTATTGATACTCGAACCGCTGCCGCCCTATCCGGTGTGTTAGCTGTTATTACCGGCCAGGATTTACCCAACAAGTTTGGCATCCTGCCGGTCAGCCAGGATGAGGAGTCTCTGGCTGTCGAGAAAGTGCGCTACGTGGGCGACCCGGTAGCAGCGGTAGCGGCGGTGGATGAGGAAACGGCCGAAGCGGCCTTGAAGCATATCCAAGTGGAGTATGAGGTTTTACCACCGGTCATGAGCATCGAAGAGGGGGCGCAGCCCCTCAACGGCCATGAACCAATCCACGAGTACGCCGATCTTGATAATATCCACAAGCTGGTCGCCCTGGAGTTCGGCGAAGTCGAAGCCGGCCTGGCCAAGGCCGATCTAATTCAGGAAGACCTATTTTTCTATGAGGGTAACACGCACCTACCCATGGAAGAGCACGCCGCACTGGCCCGCTACGAAGCCAACGGCAAGCTGACCGTCTGGAGTTCGACCCAGTGCCCTCACTACGTCCACAAAGCCATGGCCGGCGTGTTGGATTTGCCGCCCAGCCGTATCCGCATCATTGCCCCACCGACCGGCGGCGGTTTCGGCGGCAAAACCGACCCGTTCAACCACGAGATGATCGTGGCCAAGCTGGCGATGATAACAGGCCGGCCAGTTAAAATTGTACTGACTCGCGAGGAAGTCTTTTATGCTCACCGGGGTCGCCATCCGGTCTTGATGTGGGTCAAAACCGGGGTCAAGAAAGACGGGGCGATCACGGCGATGCATTTTCAATCTTTTCTGGATGGCGGCGGTTATGGCAGCTACGGCGTGGCCAGCACCTACTACACCGGCGCGCTGCAAACCGTCACCTATAACATCCCGGCCTATAAATTTGATGGGGCGCGGGTCTTCACCAACAAACCGGCCTGCGGCCCCAAGCGCGGCCACGGCACACCCCAACCGCGCTTTGCCCTGGAAGTGCAGCTTGATAAAATTGCCGAGAAGTTGGGCCTTAATCCGCTCGACATCCGGCTCAAGCACCTGGCCAAACCCTACACCAAAACGGCCAATCACCTGACCATAACTACCATCGGGCTGGGCGAGTGCCTGGAAGCCGTTGCTGAACGTTCCGGCTTTCGGGAGAAGTATGGCCGGTTGCCCTTTGGCCAGGGCCTGGGCTTGGCCTGCGGGGCCTACCTTAGCGGCGCAGGCCTGCCGATCTATTGGAACAAGATGCCCCACTCTGGGGTACAAATCAAGCTTGATCGGGGTGGCGGCGTGACTGTCTTCTGCGGCAGCACCGACATTGGGCAGGGTTCTGATTCGGTGCTGGCTTACATTGTGGCCGAAGAGTTGGGTGTGACGGTCAATGATATCGCTCTGGTCACCGCCGATACGGATTTAGCGCCGGTAGACCTGGGCAGCTATTCCAGCCGGGTGACGCTGATGACCGGCAACGCCGCCATCCAGGCCGCCCACAAATTACGCGCTCTCCTTTTTGAGACGGCGGCCAAAGAGTTGCTGGTCCCGGCGGAGAGCCTGGCCGCCCGCGATAATGTCGTCTTTTGCCTGGACGACGAAGCGCGGCGCATTCCCTTCCCGGAACTGGTCAAGCTGGCCGAAGCCCAGCACGGCACGTTGGGGGCCGTTGGCAGCTATACCCCACCCAAGCGCGGCGGGCGGTACCGGGGCGCGGGCGTCGGCCCGACGCCGGCCTATACTTATTCCGCCTGCGTGGCAGCAGTAGACGTTGATCCGGACACCGGCGAAGTGCGGGTCGAGAAAATCTGGATTGCGCACGATGTTGGCAGGGCGATCAATCCCCTGTTGGTGGAGGGTCAAGTCGAGGGGAGCGTCTATATGGGCCTGGGCGAAGCATTGATGGAGGAACAGGTTTTCCGGCGGGGTTTGCACAAAATCCCCTCCATGCTCGACTATAAAAGTCCCACCTTTTTGGAGACACCCGACATCGAAACCATTTTGATTGAAACCCACGACCCGGAAGGGCCTTACGGAGCCAAAGAGGCCGGGCAGGGGCCGCTGCTGCCGGTCCCCCCGGCCATCGCCAATGCGGTTTATGATGCCGTTGGGGTGCGGATTGACGAAACGCCGATTACCCCGGAGAAGGTGTTCAAGGCCCTGCGCGAGAAAGCCAGAGGCGGTGAAGGGCGCGTCGGGCCGAAGCAGGTGCCGGAGCTGACTTTTCCCGAACCAGTACAGGTCGAGTCGCGGTGGGGACAACCAGCCGAACAATTTTAGACTGCCCTTTGGGCGTGGATTTACGATTTTAGATTGGGGAATAATCCAAAATCTAAAATCCCAGCGGAGTTTACGGCGATGTTACGATTACCTCCTTTTGAATATCTGGCCCCGCACTCTGTTGAGGAAGCGGTAGAATTGATGTCTCAGTATGGACCGGAGACTACGCTGGTTGCCGGGGGTACGGACCTGTTTCCCAATATGAAGCGCCGCTTGTTGACGCCCAAGAAATTGATCGGCCTGGGAGCGATTGCCGATTTGAAGAAGTTTGAGGCGAATGGCGCTGTTACACTTGGCGCGGGGCTGACCCTGACGCAAATCACTCGCCACCCGGCCATTGTTGGGCGCTACCCCGCCCTGGCGACGGCAGCCGGGCTGGTTTCGACACCGCAGTTACGCAATCTGGGCACAATCGGCGGTAATTTGTGTCTTGACACCCGCTGCACCTACTACAATCAGACCGAACCCTGGCGCGAAGCCCTGGGCTATTGTATGAAAAAAGATGGCCACATCTGCTGGGTTGCGCCGGGCAGCCCACGCTGTTGGGCGGTCAGTTCGTCGGACACGGCGCCGGTGATGATCGCTCTAGAGGCATCGGTGCGGCTGGTCGGGCCAAACGGCGAGCGGACAATGCCGGTGCAGGCGCTCTACCACAACGATGGCATAGCCTATCTCACCAAAGCGCCCGATGAAATCCTGGCTGACATTCACCTGCCCGACGCCAGCGGGATGAAGATGGCCTACAAAAAACTGCGCCGGCGCGGCTCGTTCGATTTTCCCATCCTGGGGGTAGCGGTGGTATTGCGCCAGGCCGAAGATGGCACGGTAACGGCGGCCAATATCGTCTTGGGGGCGGTAGCCTCTTACCCGATCAAAGCGGTGGAGGCCGAGGAAATCCTGGTGGGGCAAAAGCTAACTGACGAGGTCGTTGAAGCCGCCGCCAAAGCTGCATTCAAACCGGCCAAACCGCTCGATAACACCGATATGGGCCACCCTTATCGCAAGCAGATGGTACAGGTATACGTGGCGCAGGCACTGCGCGAAGCTGTTGGAATGGCGAATCAACGAATGGTGAATGAATAGTAACTTCTTAAATTTTCGCCATTCGCCCTTTCGCTGATTCTCAAAGGAGGGAAGCAATGACGCTTTACTTTGACGAAGCTATGGAAACGCTGCCGCGGGAGCAACTGGCGGCGGTGCAGTTAAAAAAGCTACAGGTCATGCTGGCAGACATCTATGGCCGGAACCGCTTTTACACCAAGAAGTTTACCGAGGCCGGCTTTTACCTCGGTGACCTCAAATCGCTGGTTGATCTCCAATACCTTCCTTTAACCAATAAAATCGAATTGTCGACAGACCAGGTGGCCGAGGGGTTTACCGGCGCCAATTTAACCTATCCGCTGACAGCTTATACCCGTTACCACCAAACCTCCGGAACAAGCGGCCAACCCCTACGGGTGTTTGATACAGTGGAGAGTTGGGATTGGTGGGGACGATGCTGGGCCCACGTCTTTGCCGGAGCGGGAGTAACGGCTCAAGATCGCATCTTCTTTGCCTTTTCCTTTGGTCCTTTCATCGGCTTCTGGGCTGCCGTCGAAGGGGCGCGGCAGATTGGAGCGATGCTTATCCCCGGCGGTGGGCGCTCCTCCATCGAGCGACTGCACTTAATGCGCGATACCGGCAGCACTGTGTTATGCTGTACGCCCACCTACGCTCTACATTTGTTGGAAGTCGCCCGCGAGCAAAAAATTCCCTTCGACGATTTCAAAATTCGAGCCACGATTCATGCCGGTGAACCCGGCGCAAATGTTCCCGCCACCAAAGCACGCATCGAGGAGGGCTGGTCGGCCAAGTGCTACGACCATGCCGGTGCGTCGGAGGTCGGGGGGCACAGCTTTGAATGTCAGGCGCAGCCCAACGGCATCCACGTCATTGAAAGCGAATTTATCGTCGAATGTCTCAATCCCACCACCAGTCAACCTGTCGCCCCCGGCGAAAAAGGAGAGCTGGTCATTACCAACCTGGGGCGGTGGGGCTTCCCGGTTATTCGCTACCACACCGGCGATGCGGTCATTTTTAATGAAGCCAGGTGTGAATGTGGGCGCACCTTCCTGCGCCTGGAAGGCGGCGTGCTCGGGCGGGTGGACGACATGGTGACTATTCGTGGCGTTAATATTTTTCCCAGCGCTATTGAAAACCTGGTGCGCATCCACAGCGTGGTAGATGAGTTTCAGGTTAAGGCAACCCGGCGCGGCGAATTGGATGAATTGTGTATCGAAATCGAATTGGTGGAAGATGTTAACTCTGAGACTGTTTCGGCGGCTATTGCCCAGTCTATCAGCAGCACTTTGGGGCTACGTCCCCTCATTACGACGGTTCCGAGGGGAACCCTGCCCCGCTTTGAATTAAAAGCCAAACGCTTTCATTATTTTGGGTGAGTAGCCGAGCCAACCCAACCTTTAGCCTAAGAAGAGGTTAGCCGATGGACTTTTCCCTGAACGAAGAACATCAAATGATCCAGGACATGGTGCGTAATTTCTCCGCACGAGAAGTTGCTCCTTTGATTAAAGAATATGACCGCAAACAAGAATATCCCAATGAGCTAACGCCGAGGATGGCTCAATTAGGCTTGCTGGGTGTGTGTGTGCCGGTCAAGTACGGCGGCGCAGGGATGGATTACATCTCCCTGGGTATCGTTTCAGAAGCCCTGGAATGGGCCGACTCCTCGATGCGGGAGACAATCTCGGTGCATGTAGCCCTGAACAGCCTGACCCTCCTTCAGTGGGGCAGTGAAGCGCAGAAGCAAAAGTATTTGACCTCGCAGGCCCGGGGCGAGAAAATAGCTTGTTTTGGCTTGACCGAACCCGGCGCTGGTTCTGATGTGGCGGCCATGACCACTCGCGCCCGCCGCGAGGGCGACTGCTACATCCTCAACGGAGAAAAGATGTGGATTACCCTGGCTGATACAGCCGACAATTTTCTCATCTTTGCCAAAACAGACCCGGCGAAAGGTCATCAGGGTATTTCTGCTTTTATTGTTGAGCGTAGCTATTCTGGCGTAACCACAGGGACGATCCACGGCAAGATGGGCGCGCGCGCCAGCAACACCGGTTGGATTAATCTAAACAATACCGTCGTTCCCGCCGAAAATCTGTTGGGCCTGGAAGGTGAGGGGTTCAAGATCGCGATGAGCGCGCTGGATAACGGTCGTTACACGGTCGCCGCCGGGGCTGTCGGTCTGATGCGGGCCTGCCTGGAGGAGTCGGTGCGCTATGCCAACCAGCGCATTACCTTTGGCCAGGTCATCGGCAAGTACCAGTTGGTCCAGCAGATGATCGCCCGGATGGTCCAACGTATTGAACTGGCCCAACTGTACGTCCATAAAGTCGGCTGGCTGAAGAATCAGGGCCTCCGCAACACGCGCGAAACCTCATTGGCTAAGTGGTTTGCCACGGAGGCGGCCTGGGCCACCGCCAGCGATGCGGTCCAAATCTTTGGCGCCTACGGTTATTCTGATGAATATAACGTCGAGCGCTACCTGCGCAACAGTAAGAGCGCCGTTATTTACGAAGGCACCAGCCAGATTCACGAATTGATGCAAGGAACTTACGCTTTGGGCTATCGCGAAGATAGTCCCCTGCGCTGCGAGTTGCCGGCTTACAACCCTGACGTGTGGCAGATAGAGGTGTAGATTAGATTGAAACCAGTATTCATCTAAAAAGGCTTGCTCTTCTTTACCAGCCGGGGTAAAATTATATGTAGAAGATGATCCATTGGGTGTCGGTTAGGGTCCATCAAGGGAGATGCTGCATGGGCCGATCGCTGCGGGTGCAACTTAGCGCCATCTTTCTGGGTTTTCTGCTGCTGGTCGGCGGCTCTGGCGCGGCTACCTATCTGGCTATTCAGGCCCAGGCTGACGATGCCACCCTCATCAACCTGGCTGGCCGCCAGCGGATGCTCACTGAAAAAATGACCCTGCTGGCCCTGACCCAACTTCACAGCCCCGACCTAGCAAATATCGCCCAAAGCTTCGAGCAGACCCAGGCCGCCCTCCGCAACGGTGGCCTAGCTTTTGACTCTGCTGGGCAAGAGGAAATCTTGCCACCCGCACCTGACCCGGCCCTCCGTGCTCAATTGGATGAGGTAGCTCGGACATGGTCCACCTTTCGGACCCAGCTTGAGCATCTTAAAACTCACTCCCTGACGGAGCCGGGTCGCCTCAAAATTGAACAAACTCTGCAAACCGGGGCAGCCAGTCTCCTGGTCCAACTCGAAGCCGTCGTAACGGGTTTCAAGGTTCGGGCCGAGGCCAAGCTTTTCTGGCTGCAAGTCATTCAAGCCATCTTCTTTGGGACCGCTTTTTTGCTCCTGGGCTGGGGTTATTGGCTCATCCGGCGGCGCATCTTGTCCCCCCTGGCGGCTCTCCAATTAGCTACCCAACGTATTGGACAGGGCTATCTGCGCGAGTCGATTCCAACCATGAAGGCTGATGAACTGGGCAATTTAGGGCAAGCCTTCGAGGCGATGCGCGTTGAAGTTGCGGCTGCGCACGCTCAGTTAGAAGCCCGCGTGGCTCAACGCACCCGCGAACTCGATACTGCCTTTGAATTTAGCCAGGAAATTGTAGCCGACCTTCAGCTTGACCACCTCTTGCCCTCGGTCACCGAGCGAGCCAGGATTTTGACCGGGGGGCAAGCGGCGGCGCTCTGCCTGCTGGAGCCAGCGGGTCAGTTTCTATGCCTGGCGGCCAGCAGTGGAAATGTTACGGGGCGTGCTGGTCTAAAACAAGCAGTTGAGGTCGAACCCGTCAACCAAATCATCGGCGAGGGCAAAACTGTGAGCGCTGAAGCCGGTTGTTTCAACTGCCGCTTGTGGCAAGTCTATGGGTCGGGGCACTGTCTGGCTACTCCCCTTTGCGTCGGTACCCAACGTCTCGGCGCATTGTGTGTGATTCGTCCTGGGCGGTCGGGCTTTGATGCGGCTGAAACTCGCGCTTTTACCTTGCTGGCCAATTCGGCGGCTATTGCCATTACCAACGCTCACCTCGTTGAGAGCAGACGGCATCAGGCCGAACAGGCGGCGGCTCTGGCCGAGCGGGAAGGTCTGGCGGCCGAGCTCCACGACCACCTGGCCCAAACGCTGGGATTTCTTAATCTCAAGACCGACCAGTTGGAAGAGCTATTGGCTGGCGGTTACATTGCTGCGGCCCGAGTTGAACTTGAAGCGCTTAAACCGACCATCAGCGGGGCCTACGGGCAGTTGAGAGCCACTCTGGTGAGTCTTTGCCAACCGGCTACCGATCCGGCTGTAACGTCAGGCCACCTGCTGGTTGAGGAACTAACGACCTGCGTGGCCGATTTTCGGGCAGCCACCCATCTCCCGGCCGACCTGATCATCGCCGACCCGGCGGCCCTGGCTGTGCCGCCAGCCCTCCAAAAACAAATTCTGCACATCGTGCGGGAGGCGCTGACCAATATCCGGCGGCACGCTCAGGCGCACCAGGCCTGGGTCCGCGTGGAGCAGGTGGAGGGCGAGGCTCGCTTCACCATTGAAGACGATGGGCACGGCTTTGACCCGGCCAGCGGCCAGGGCGAGAACCACCTGGGGCTAACCCTCATGCGCGCCCGGGCCGAGCGCAGTGGGGGGCGGCTGGTGATTGATTCGGCCCCTGGAGCGGGTACAAAAGTTATCGTTTGCTTTCCCCGAAAGGAGTTGGACGCATGAGCCAGGCACGTATTTTACTCGCCGACGATCACGAACTCTTCCGCGAGGGGCTGGCGGCCCTGCTCAACATCCAGCCAGACCTAACAGTGGCCGGTCAGGCCGGAGACGGCTTCGAAGCATTGACCCTGGCCCGCGACCTGCAGCCGGACCTGATCGTCATGGATATCAGCATGCCCATCTGCGATGGGCTGGAAGCCACCCGGCTCATTCGAGCGACGCCCACGCTGCTGGAGGCCAAGATTCTCGTGCTCACCGTCCACGAGAAGGACGACAAACTCCTTGAGGCCATCAAAGCCGGGGCGAACGGTTATCTGCTCAAGAGTACCGGCTCCGCCGATTTTCTGAAAGGGATCCGGGGCGCGCTGGCCGGCGAAGCGGTCTTGCCGCCTAAATTAGCCGTCCGCCTACTCGAAGAGTTTGCCCGCCTGGCGAACCACCCTCAGCTCACGGCGGTTGAGCTTTCGGCCACCCTCACCCAGCGCGAACACGAAATCCTCAGCCGGGTGGCCGGCGGGGCCAGCGATAAGGAGATTGCAGCCCAGCTTTTCCTCAGCCGGCACACCGTCAAGACACATCTCCGCAGTATCTTGAGCAAACTGCACGCCGTCAATCGCCGCCAGGCCGCCCAATTAGCCGTTCAGTTGGGGTTAGTGAAAGACCACACAAAGACCTAATTCTTTTCCCCTGGAACACCCCCAAAAATCCCTCTTTTTTCATCCCACAGCCCCTTCACGATGGATAGACAGCCGCGCTCCTTTCGTGCTATCCTTTGAGTACCCCCCAATTCAAACAAATTATTGACCGGAAAGAAAGGAGCAAACTATGTACGCCAGTATTCGACGGTACAAAATGGATCCCGGCTCGGTGGACGAGCTCATGCGGCGGGTGAGGGAGGGTTTTGTGCCCATCATCAGCCGGGGAGCAGGTTTTATGGCTTACTACGCTATCAATGCCGGAGATGGGGTAGTAGCATCTATCAGTGTCTTTGAGACCCAAGCCGGAGCGGAGGAGTCGAACCGGATGGCAGCGAGTTGGGTCAAGGAGAATCTGGCCTCGCTGCTGCCCACCCCGCCCGAAATCACCGCCGGTGAGGTGGGGGTGCATCAAGCCGGGTAGCCAAGGGGTGCAACGCTCGCATCCTGCCCGACCTGAGAGGCTCGTTCTTCACCGTGGTCAGTGAGGCCGAGTACAACAGCTTTGGTACCTGGGAAAAGGATAATCTTCTACACCCTATCAGGGAATTGTCATGGGTCATTGGAAAACTTATGAAAGTTTTTCTAGCATTCCTATTAGGTTTATTATCAGTCGGGCTGGTAGTGAGTCTGGCTCAAGTTAATGCCGCCCAGCGAACGCAGCCGAAAGTAGTCAGCTTGGCCAATCTGTTACCGTCGGCTCAGACGGCTAAATTGACCGCCTCAGATGGGGTGGGGGGTGATAATCTGGGCTACTCGGTCGCCGCCAGCAGTCATACCTTCGTGGTCGGCGCGTTTGGGGACGATAGCAGCAGAGGTGCAGCTTACGTTTTTGTGAAACCCAATGGCGGCTGGAGCGGCAACCTGACCCAGACGGCCAAGTTGGTTGCCTCGGATGGAGCGACGGGTGATCTGTTCGGTTTCGCGGTCGCCATCAGTGGTGAGACCATCGTGGTCGGTGCGGTTGGGGATAACGGCACTAGGGGTTCGGCTTACGTCTTTGTTAAGCCAAGCGGCGGCTGGAGCGGCATGTTGACCGAGACAGCCAAGTTAACGGCGGCCGACGGAGCAGGGGGTGATAATTTTGCTGGCACAGTAGCTATTAACGGTGATACCCTGGTGGCCGGGGCGCCTCTTGATACCATCGGCGCCAACGCCCAGCAAGGTTCAGCATACGTTTTTGCCAAGCCAGGGGGCGGTTGGGTGACCACCTCGACCTTCACCGCCAAGCTGACCGCCTCAGACGGGATCACGAATGATACTTTCGGCGGCTCCGTAGCCCTCAGTGGCGATACCCTCGTGGCCGGCGCGATGGGCTTCTTTTCCGAACCTGCCCCGGATGCAGCCTATGTCTTTATCAAGCCGGGCGGTGGTTGGGTCACAACCTCTACCTTTACCGCCAAGCTAATCACCTCGGATGGGATAGGGACTGACATGTTCGGCTTTTCAGCCGCTATCAGCGGCGATACGGTCGTGGTCGGCGCCTCCGACGACGATAACTACCAAGGCTCGGCTTACATCTTTATCAAGCCGGGCGGCGGTTGGAGCGGCACGCTGACCGAAACGGCCAAGCTAACGGCTGCGGACGGGGCAGCGGGGGATCGGTTTGGCCTCTCAGTGGCCGTTATCAGCGACACCGTAGTGACCGGCGCGCCAGGCGACGACAGCGGCCAGGGTTCGGCCTACCTCTTTGTCAAGCCAAGCGGCGGTTGGGTCACAACGGCCACCTTCGCCACCAAGTTAAGGGCTTCAGATGGAGCGGCGGATAACTTTTTCGGCTTCGCTGCGGCTGCCAACGGTGAGACGGTGCTGATCGGGGCACAGGGCTATGCTGGCGACAGAGGTTCAGCTTATGTCTTTTCCTACCCCATCGTTTATTTGCCGGTGATTTTGCGGTAAGCAAGCCGGAAGCGTTTAAGATTGTTTTGATTACTTATGTTGAACGTGCCCTGGTTGGCGGCGGCCAAGTCTCAGTGAAGTTCATCCTCGAATCAGGAGGTTGAAATGCCGGATGTTATCACATTACCCAAAGGCGGCGGCGCTATGCAGGGCATCGGCGAGAAGTTCACGCCCGATCTACACACAGGCACCGGTAACTTTACGGTGCCCATCGCCTTGCCGCCCGGTCGCAACGGCTTCCAGCCGCAGCTCAACCTGGTCTACAGCACCGGCAACGGCAATGGACCGTTCGGCCTGGGCTGGAGTCTGAGCATCCCCGGCGTCAGCCGCAAGACTTCACAGGGCGTGCCCCAGTACCACGATTACGACCCCAGTGAAATGCCCGGCGTGTTCATCCTATCTGGCGCCGAGGATCTGGTTCCGGTGGGAGAGCCTACTCCAGGTGTAACCCGCTATCGGCCGCGCACGGAAGGCCTGTTCGCCCAGATTTATCACCACCACGACGCCGAAGGTGACTACTGGCAGGTACGCAGCAAGGATGGCCTGGTCAGCCTGTATGGAACAAAGGGTAAGGCTGGCGCTGATCCGGCAACGATTGCGGACCCCGATCCCAGCAAGAATGGGCGCGTCTTTGCCTGGAAGCTTACCCAAACTAGCGATCCATTCGGCAATCTAATCCTCTACGATTACGGCGAACGTGACCAGGGTAATCAGAACGGGCGTCTTTGGGACCAGCCTTTGCTGAGTCGGATTCGCTATGTGGACTATGATGATACCCCCCAGTTTCTGGTATCTGTCACCTTCGCCTACGAAGAACGCACAGATACCTTTTCGGACTATCGAGCTGGCTTTGAGATTCGTTGGTCGAAACGCTGCAGCGCGATCACCATCAAGACTCATGCGGATCAGGAACGAACCGTACGCCAATATCGCTTTGAGTACGAGTACGACTCTTGGAACGGTATCTCTCTCCTCAAGCGCGTCCACTTGATTGGTTACGACGACGACGGTAATGCTTATGACGCAGAGGAAGGCGACGCCAGTACCCACAAGCGCCAGTTGCCACCGCTGGAATTCGGCTACACCCGCTTCGCGCCGCAAGAGCGCAAGTTCCAGGCCGTCCAGGGAACTGACCTGCCGGCTTCATCACTGGCCAACCCCAACCTGGAGTTAGTTGACCTGCACGGCAATGGTCTGCCTGATATTCTCGAAATGGATGGCGCAGTTCGTTATTGGCGCAACCTGGGCGGCGGCTGCTTCGACCTGCCACGCCCGATGCGCGAAGCGCCTGCTCATGCCCTAAGCGATCCCGGTGTGCAAATGATTGACGCGAACGGCGATGGTCGCATGGATCTGATGGTGACCAACGGACCGCTGGCTGGCTACTACCCGCTGACATATAACGCCTCTTGGGATCGCCGCTCTTTCCAGAAATACAAAAGCCCGCCAGGTTTCAATCTCGAGGATCCTGAGGTGCGGCTCATTGACCTGGATGGTGACGGTGTGACCGATGCCATTCGCTCCGGCACGAGCCTGGAGTGTGTTTACAACGATCCTCATGCAGGCTGGTCCAGCATCGTGCCGGTGCATCGCAAATCTCTAGATGTGTTCCCCAACATCAACTTCTCCGACCCGCGCGTCAAATGGGGCGACATGACCGGCGATAACTTACAGGATATCGTGCTGGTCTACGACGGCAATGTCGAGTACTGGCCCAATCTGGGGTACGGCCAGTGGGGCAAACGCATTGATATGCAGAACAGCCCCAAATTCAGAGACTATGGCTATACCTTTGGCTACGACCCACGGCGCATCTTGCTCGGCGATGTAGATGGGGATGGTCTGGCCGATATCGTCTACATCGGCAACCGGCAGGTGACGCTTTGGATCAACCAGAGCGGAAATCGCTGGAGTGACCCCATCGTGATCCAGGGGACACCGCCCACGACCGACATGGACGCGGTACGGCTGCTGGATCTGCTGGGGACAGGTGTCAGCGGGGTATTGTGGAGCGCCGACGCCAATAGCAATGGCCGACCGCACATGTACTTTCTGGATTTCACCGGTGGGGTCAAGCCCTACGTCATGAACGAGATGGACAACCACATGGGGGCCACTACCAGGGTGCAGTATGCGCCCTCCACCCGCTTCTATCTCGAGGATGCGAAAAAGCCTGCCACGCGTTGGAAGACACCCCTCCCCTTTCCCGTGCAGGTGGTTGAGCGCGTCGAAGTGATTGACGCCATCTCGCGTGGCAAGCTGACCACCGAGTACCGTTACCATCACGGTTACTGGGACGGCGCCGAGCGCGAGTTCCGCGGCTTCGGCATGGTCGAGCAGCTCGATACGGAGATGTTCGAACGCTACAATGCCACAGGACTGCATGGTGACGAAGTGAAATTCGCCCACGTGCACGACGATCCGGCTGGCGCACTGTCTCACAAGCAGTTTTTCTCACAGCCAACCTTGACCAGGACCTGGTTCCACCAGGGGCCGGTGGGCGAGGAGTTTGGCGACTGGCAAGAGCTGGACCGCTCAGCGGAGTACTGGCAGGGCGACCCAGGATTGCTCGACCACACCGGGCAGGTCAATCGGTTTTTGGCCGGGTATCTCGATTCACCCAAAAGCCGGCGCATCAAACGGGATGCTTTGCGCGCCTTACGCGGCAGCGTCCTGCGCAGCGAGCTGTATGCCCTGGACCGCTTTGAGAACCAGGATAAGGTCGGTCCTGAAGACCGGCCTTATACGGTCACAGAGTACGCCTACGACTTGACCGAAATCTTACCGCCCGCGGCTGGGAAAGAAGACCGGCTGCACATTTTCTTCCCCCATGCGATTGCCCAGCGCACCACTCAATGGGAGCGTGGCAGCGAGCCGATGACGCAATTTAGTTTCACCAGCGATTATGATTCGTATGGCCAACCGCACTCCCAGATCAGCATTGCCGTGCCGCGCGGACGCGATCCGATGCAGACCATTGCCGCCGGTGCGCCCGCGCCACACCCCTATCTTGCCACACATACTGTAAGTGATTACGCACAGCGCGACGATAGGACCATCTTCGTCGTCGATCGAGTTGCGCGCGTGACCACATTCGAAATCCAGAATGATGGGCTTGCTTCCGTTCTCGATCTCAAACGCACAATTGAAAGCAAAGCATTGGACGATGCAAAAGCAATTATCAGTCAGACAGTGAACTACTATGACGGCTCGTCATTCGTCGGATTGCCATATCAGCAAATTGGTCGCTATGGCGCGCTCGTCCGAAGCGAGCAGTTGGTTCTCACCCTAGACATTCTGCAGCACGTTTACCAGAGCGGGCGACCGCTTTATCTGAATCCAACGGGTGTGAATTGGACCAATGACTATCCTGCGGGTTATCAAACCGGCATGGCCAATCTGGCGGGTTATCTCTACTGCGATGGACTCACCAGGCCAGAGCATACCCAGGGCTATTTTGCCGTTACCGCCCAGCGGGAATATGATTTTCATCGCTCACCGCATGGCGACGGACAAGGTTTGATCCTCACTCAGCGCGATCCCCTGAATCATGAAACCCAGATCGAGTACGAGTACCAACTGTTACCCAACAAGGTAACCGACGCTGTCGAGTTGACGACCACCGTGCAATACAACTATCGCGTCATGCAGCCCAGGTTGGTGACCGACCCGAACGGTAATACGACCGAATTCTCGTTCACGCCAATTGGTCTTGTGAGTCAAATCTTTGGGCGTGACAAGAGTCGAACAGGCGACCTCAACAATCCCAGCACCCGGTTCGAGTATGACTTTCTGGTGTTTGAGCGCGGCCGGCAGGACGGCAAACCGAATCCCCAGCCGATCGAGGCGCGCACCATCCGCCGCGTTCACCATGATGGTGAAGCAAATGTCCCAGCCAGTGAGCATAATGAGACGATCGAGGCGCGCGAATACTCCGACGGTTTTGGCCGACTGATCCAAACGCGTGTACAAGCCGAAGATGTGATATTCGGCGACTCGCCGTTTGGCGGGGGCGTATTGCCAGTTGATCAGTCTGACCCAGCAACCGCGCAGACTGTCACCGGCACCCGCAACGCCAATCGTCAAGACCCCAACGTCGTCGTCAGCGGCTGGCAAATTTATGACAACAAGGGCCGTGTGGTCGAGAAATACGAACCGTTTTTCGACACGGGCTGGGACTTTGCCTCACCCACCAATGCTCAACGCGGTGAGAAGGCAGCGGTGTACTATGACCCGCGCGGCCAAATGATTCGCACGGTCAACCCTGACCATTCAGAGCAGCGGGTGTTTTATGGGAAGCCGCGCCAGTTGGACAATCCAGACGTCTACGATCCAACTCCGTGGGAGGCGTATACCTACGATGTTAATGACAATGCCGGTCGGACTCACGCCGGCGATCCGCGCGCCATGCTTTGCCAGCATCATTGGAACACGCCGGCAAACATCCTCATTGATGCACTCGGACGAACGACCGAGACCGTCGAGCGTAATCGTCGCCGCCTGGCGAACGGGTCGTGGTCGGCCATCGAAGAGTATCACACGAAATCAACTTACGACATCCGTGGCAACGTTTTGACAATTACTGACGCGCTGGGGCGGGTCGCTTTCCGGCATGAATACGATCTTGCGAATCGCACCCTTAAAATCTTGAGCATTGACGCGGGCACTCGCCTCTCCGTCTTTGATGCGGCCGGTAATCTGGTCGAGCGTCGCGATAGCAAGAGTGCGCTGGAATTAAGCAGTTACGATGTGCTCAATCGTCCGATACGCCTATGGGCGCGCGATCAGGCTGGGCAAGGAGTCACCCTGCGCCAGCGCTTGATCTATGGCGATGACTTGAACGGCACTGGCTTGACACGGGCGCAAACAGCCAACCGGAATCTGTTTGGACGGCTTTATCGCCATTATGACGAAGCCGGGCTGTTGCAGATGAACCGCTATGACTTCAAAGGCAATCTGGTGGACAAGTCACGGCGGGTAATTCGGGATACTTCTATCGCCAACAACTGGCGGGCCAATTGGGAGGCGCAGGGCAGCGCGAACGCCCTGGAGCCGACGGGCCGAGCCTATCAAACCAGCTCCAGCTTTGATGCGCTCAATCGCCCCAAGGAAATCATCTATCCCAAAGACGTGAAAGACCATCGGGCAGTATTGAAGCCTATTTACAACCGGGCCGGGGCATTGGAGCAGGTGAAACTTGATGGGGTGCCCTACGTGGAACGCATCGCTTATAACGCCAAAGGCCAGCGCGTGCTGATCGCCTATGGCAACAGGGTCATGACACGCTACGCGTATGACCCGCACACCTTCCGCCTGGCGCGTCTGCGCACCGAGCACTACAAGAGCGCCGGTGCATTGCAGTATCCACCGGGGCCTTTGCAGTCGGCGGCGCAGCGCGAAAAGAGTGTGCTACAAGACCTGGCGTATGAGTACGATCTCGCGGGCAACATCATCTCGATCCACGACCGCACGCCCCGGTGTGGTCTGCTTTCGACACCCGATCAACTCGATCGAGACTTCATCTACGATCCGCTTTATCGTCTTATGCACGCCACCGGGCGGGAATGTGATCTACAGCCTCCCAACCCCCCATGGAAAGATATTCCCAAGTGTACCGACTTGACCCGGACGCGATTCTATGCCGAGACATATACTTACGACCCCGCCGGCAACATGGAGCGCTTCCAGCACAGCGCCGGCTCTAGGGGCGATTTCACGCGCAGGTTTACGCTTGCTCCCGGCAACAACCGATTGGCAACTGTGTCAATTGGCAACCGGACCTTTGCCTATATCTATGATGACAATGGCAATCTGATCAGCGAGGGTCTCACACGTCATTTCACCTGGAATCATGCCGACCAGATGATTGTCTTTACCGATCAAAATGGCCGAGGGCGGTCAGTGGAAGCGCGCTACCTGTACGACGCCGGCGGCATGCGGGTAAAAAAGTGGGTACGCACCAACGGCACAGGCGCTGGCGAGAGCACGACCACCATTGACGGCATTTTCGAGCATCACCTCTGGCAAAAGGCCGGGCAAAGTGGAGAGAACAACCACCTGCATGTTATGGACGACCAGAGCCGGGTGGCCCTGAAACGGGTTGGCGCTGTGCATCCTAATGACAGGGGACCAGATGTACAGTACCACCTCGGTGACCACCTGGGCAGCAGCAGTGTGGTGGTTGGCGGCACGAATGCGCAAGCCAATGCCTTCATTAACCGCGAGCAATACTATCCCTACGGTGAGACCAGCTTCGGCAGCTTTGGCAAGAAGCGCTACCGTTTCACCGGCAAGGAGCGGGATGACGAGAGCGGGTTGTACTACCACGGGGCAAGGTACTACGCGTCGTGGCTGGGGAGGTGGACAAGTTGTGATCCGGCAGGAATGATAGATGGATTAAACCTATATATATATGTAAATTCTGATCCTATAAATGGATTTGATCTGGAAGGTCTGCAAACTGAGAACAAAGAGGAACAAGTTCGCTCCTATCCCACCGTCAGCGCGGCTAATTCCCATCACAAAGTTTGTTCAGCCTGTCACGGTTCAGATGGGATTTACGACATCCCATTTGTCTTACCTGATAAACAGCCTGTTACCTTCCTGAATGTTGACAATTTTGACTTTCGACTGTTGGATCAAACACTCGAATTGAATCCAAATGCATCAAAATGGAACACACTGAAAGCCAGCGAATTCATGGAAATGGGTCCAAGAGAACAACACACGGTACTTGCTGATCTATTGGGTGAGCAAATTGCTGGACGCGCAAAGGTTACTTATTATCCTGAGTTACCCGGCCCTTTAGGCATTGAGGTAGAAAGGCCGTTGAGCATGGCGGCAGTCGAGTATCACGAGACCATGCAGGCCAACTTCATGATGCTTTCCGGATTTCTGATGTATGGTTCCTATGGGGGGCGATACCCACTCGAATCTGGAATGGGAGTAGTGCCGAGTCAGAGTCAGACCCATACGGCTGTAACACGCGGTGAAGTTGGACTGGCACGAGAGCAGTATGTCGCGCGCATGGTTGGGGGAGTTGTAACGAAGAACCAGAAGGGGCAAGACTACGTCCTCAAAGTCCCATCGATTGTTGGGAAATCGCTTAAGCTTGACGTTGTCGGCCGGTATGGAGAATTCATACTGGTGGGCGGGCCAGGAAAGGCGGGGAATCTGTCTCAGGCAATCGAGAGTTTTGTACAACTCAGGCGGTACAGCGATTACTACAACGCACGCCCTATGGCGTTCTTCCAAAAGGGTACCTCAAAAGGCGTGTTGAGGCAGGCAGAGAGAGTATTGGGCAAAGAGAATGTGAAGACCTTCTCGCTTCCGCAACCTTGACTGACCATGGCAACTATTACCGGACGTATCCTTGATCGCAACGGCGGCATGGCTGCCGGGCTGCGGGTAGAAGCCTGGGCATAGCGACAGCAAATCTGTTTAGTGACGTCAACATGAGCGAGAATAAAGCGACAACAAAAGCTAAACGACGGCGGGGTTTTCTGGAATTGATTGTAATATTGGCCACAGTTATCCCCTGTTGCTTGGGGATATTCGCGTTTTTCGGCGTCGTTGGCGGCGCGACCACATGCCCCACATTTCCGCGGGGCAGCGCTGGCGACATTAAAACATTCACCCTGGCCTACAACACCACCGCTGGCATCCCGACGTTAAAAGGCGCCTGGCTGAAGGTCTACAGCAATTCGGGGGATGCCCCAGGCGAGATCACGTTTTATCGGCAATAATAAAGAAAAGGATATCCGAAAATGCGCAATGAACCGTTAGACCCACCCGAACTGTACCTCATGATTGACGCACCCGCAGATGGTGATGTCGTCGCCGGCCCGGCCAGCGGCCAGCCGCTGGTCGTAACCGGCATTGCCGACGGCAACCGGGTGAAACTAAACACCTTAAGTGTCACAGTGAACCGTACACCGGCAACCGTGGCCGTCGCAACCGGCGGCGCTGTTACCTGGACAGCCAGCCTGCGCCCGGCCGCACCGGGGGCCTTTACCATCCGGGCAGAAGGCCGGGCGACTGCGAGTGCCGTTGGGAACCAACCCCTACGGGCCACACCCGTTGAGGCTCATATCACCCTCTCCGATGCCATCCCTCCCCACGATGTGGCCGTGCTCAACCCCGGAGCCGGTGAGCTTATATTTATCCAGGAAGGCGGATCGGATGTGCCCGTTACGGTCCGCGCGGTTGACCACCTGGGAGTAGCGCAAGTAGAGTGCACAGTTGATAACAGCGCTGGGGCCACGCCGCTTAACCGCGACCCCGCTGACCCAGCGCTGTGGCGCGGGTCGGTGCGCGTCTCCAGCACACCGCTGGGGTCTCGCCTGCTCAACGTGCGCGCGACCGATCTGGCCGGCAACTCAACGGTTGTCAGCAACTCTTTTGTGGCAGTGGATCAAACGCCGCCCGCTTATCAGATTGTTACGCCGGCCGAAGGCGAGAAACTCCTGTCAGCGGGGGTCGGGATACCGGTCCGGCTCACGGGCACGGCTCGTGACCTCCAAAGCGGCGTTGCCCTGGTCGAATGGTCGGCGGATGGCCTGAACTTCAGCCAAGCCCAGACCGGCGATAACTGGGCAAATTGGCAGGCGACTGTACCGGTTCCAGACTTTGGCTTTTACGAGGTGTTGGTGCGCTTTTCGGACACGGCCGGCAACCGCACAACGGCGGCGCGCACTTTCGAAGTAATTAGCAGCTACAAACCAAAGGACACAGCCGAATTGCTCAGCCCGCGAGCCTACCTGGACAGTTTGCTGGCCTTTGTGCGCGATCATGTCCGCGATGCGGCTGGTGCGGCGGTAGCCACCGACGACCTGGAGGCGCTTTATTTCCAGCCGTTTGGCAAGCTCAAGGAACCACTCTCCGAAGTCGGCAACCTACCGGTAAACCGGCTGCGCGTTCCGTTAGAGGTACTGCGCAAGTACCTGACTACGAATCCGGTCTATCTGGCTGCGCACTGGCGGTGCGCTGAGTCGGGCGGCGGGGTTCTCGGCGATGCCTCAAACCTTGGCCATAAAGGTACCCTTGTTAACGGGGCCTCATTTCTTGGGGTTGGAGGCCGGCAGGCAGTCAGCTTCAACGGCGCTCAAGCGCGTGTAGAGGTTCCCAACAACCTTTCCCTCGAAGTGGGCAAGGCCGACGCCGACTTCGCAGTGACCTTCTGGCTCTATCTGCGCCAGGGAGCCACCGGCGACTGGCGCGCCATCATGCACAAAGGTAATAGAAACGAGCAACGCACTTTCGCCCTGTGGATGTTCCCACACGACAACCGCTTGCACTACCGCATCAGCACCGATGTCGAATGGAATGAAGGGGGGGACAGCCAGGCTCAAATCGCTCTCAACACCTGGGTTCACCTGGCCTATGTCAAAAGTGGTCGCCAGCTAAATCTGTATCTCGATGGCGCCCTCGACTCAAGCGTCACGCTACAGGGTGCTAGTATGAGCAACGACGGCCCGTTGTATCTGGGAGCCGATCCCTGGTATTTGGGCATAGACGGCGCCCTGACCGACGTGCGCATCTACCAGATGGCCTTGAACGAAGCAACTATTCAGACCTTGATAGAATCCGCGCCACAAGCCCGGCCGGAGCCCAGCCAGGACGACTACCTCCTCGTGGCGTATACCAGCCTGCTGCGTAGCCTGGGTACCTCCTATGAGGAGATTAGGCTGGCCCCAGGTGCGCCGGCCGCCGAGCGGAAAGCCCTGGCCGCTCGGCTAGGGATCAGCCTGGGTGCCAGCCGGCCCGATGCATTGGATCAACTCCTGGCGCCCGCGCCCCTCACCGAGTCCTGGTTAGAGCAGGTATTCGGTTTACCAGACACACGCCGCAACCTGGCCGCTCCGCCTGCCGCCCAACCCGCTTTGCTTGGTTGGCAACTCATTCATTTGAAGGAGCAGTGGCAAGCGCAAGATCACCCTGGCCCGGCGAGCGGGGTGACGCGTCGCCCAATCATAGATCCCGATCTAATCGGTGAGTCAGACTTGCGGAATCCGGTCGCTGGAAACCTTGCCTTCGATCTGTGGCAGGCGCGCCAAAGCTGGGTCGAGGGGGTCTATGCCGATCTGAGGGCCAAGCGGGAAGGCGAGGCTAGCCCCGTGGCCGGTTTTGACCGTGTAATTGCGGACACGTTGGGCGCAGGCGTCAATTTGGCCGCGCTCGAAGCCGACTATCATACCGGCCGGGAAATCCGACCCGCGCTTGCAGCCCTAAAACTCAGCCTCGAGGCCTTTCTCCAGCTGGTTCGCCTTCGTGCGCTGGCCCAGGCAGGCGCCGTTAGCAGCCAGGAATGGGCCGGCCTGTACTCCATCCTAACCCAGGTGCGCAAACTTCAGGAAGCGCAAAGCTGGCTCGCTCAGGAGCAGGCCCTGACCCTGTCGCCCGAACACTTTCAACTGGCTGCGGCTTCTACGCCTCTACCTGCCTGGCGAGCTACCGCGCAGGAACGCCGGGTGTGGCAGGATCTGCTGTGGGCGCGCATCGCCCAACAAAGCACGCTCGAAGCAGGGCTGAAGGCTGCCGGGCATGCTGCGGAGCAAGCCGCCATGCCGGTTTTGCGCGACGCTCTTCTTGTGGCCATGGCCGGGCTTGACGCCGTAAGCCAGGCGGGCGATAAACTGGTGGATCGTCTATTTTTGGATGTGAAAGACAGTGGCAGCCAGCAGACCACGCGTATCTTGCAAGCCGTAGAGACACTCCAGCAGGTAGTCTTTGCCCTGCGCACCCTGACCCTTGATCCCAATCATCCGGCCAGCAAATGGCAAATTGTTGACGAAGGCGCCAGCTTGGCCGAGCAAGAACAGAACTTTGACCAGGAATGGCAATGGCTGGCTAGCTACGAGAGCTGGCGGGCCATTAACTATGTCTTTCTTTACCCCGAGAACTACCTGCTGCCCAGCCTGCGCCAGCCACCCACAGCCTCGGATGCCTACAAAACATGGTTAGAGGAGTTACGCAAGACGCCACTGCTGACGCCAAAACAAGCGCGCCAATCCGCAGAGAAATACCTGAACCAAGTGAAGGCTACTCTTTCTAGCCTACCTGCAGATTTCAAACTAACTGACCAACTCTCCAAACAGGATCTGCAAAGACGCGGCGAGCTAGACCAGGAACTCTGGGCCGCGGCAGGCTACGAACAGATTGTCGCTGAAGTTTTCTACTTCGTTCCCTTGCAGCTTGCTTTGCAGTTGCAAAAGTCAGGCCACTATGTAGCCGCACTGGACTGGTACCAGACAATATACGCCTATAACCTGCCGGTGCAGATACGTAAGGTGTCGTACATCTTGCGCCGCGAACAGAACGCAGCCCCACAGATCACCCGTGATGCGCACTGGCTGCGCAAGGCCACGAACCCGCATATCATTGCAATGACGCGCCCCAACCCCTACACCCGCTTTGTGCTGATGTCGCTGGGGCAATGCTTGGTGGAGTACGCCGACGCCCAGTACGCTGCTGAGTCCCTCGGCAGCGCACGCGCTCTTTACCTGACCGCCCGCGCTCTATTGCATCTGCCGGAGCTAGATCTGATCCAGCCGACCGGAGTTGGCCAGGCGCTCCTACCCAACCCGGTGCTGGATGGACTGCGGCAGCGCGTGGAGACCCAACTGGCCAAGCTGCGCCAGGGTCGCAACTTTGCCGGCATGATCCGCCAGGTTGACCTGCCAACGCCGCGCACGGTCGGGGGCTTGCCGCCCGCCGCTGTGCCATCTGCACCCCAACGGCGGCCTCGGCCGACGCCCTATCGCTTCAATGTGTTGATGGAGCGCAGCAAACAGTTGGTTAATATTGCCCAACAGATCGAGTCCGCCTACTTGAATGCCCTCAGAGAGATCCCAACCGAGGAGTACAACCAACGCAAAGCCACCCAAGACCTGGGGCTAGCCCAAGCCCAGGTGGGGCTGCATGATCTACGGGTGACCGAAGCGAAGAACAGCGAGGGATTGGCCACCAACCAACGGCTGCGCGCTGAAATCCAGGGACGCCACTACCAACACCTGCTGAATATGCCCGTATCTCAGAAAGAGCAAGAGTCACTTGATGCCCTCGAAGCGGCCTGGGATTGGACGATTGGTTCGGCGGTGGTACAAAGCGCCGGGGCTATTGCCGGAGGAGTGGCCGGGGCTATTGCCGGCTACAACTATGGAGGCCCGGCAGGTTCGACCGTGGGCGGGTTCGGTGGAGCTCTTGCCGGAGCCTTGGTCCAGGGCCTGCCTGGCATTGGACAGGCCATGCAATCGGTTGCCTCTTCGTGGAGCATCCACTCCCAGGCCTTGAGCATGCAGGCTGGCTGGGAGCGGCGAGCGCAGGAATGGCAGCTGCAGAAGGATTTGGCCGGAGCGGACGCTATGATCGGGGCGCAGAGCGAACTGATCGCCCGCAACCACACCGCAATTGTCCGGCAGGAATACGCCATCGCCCAACTCCAGGTGGATCACGCCCAGGCTATGGTTGATTTCTTGGCTAACAAATTCCTCAACGCGGAGCTATACGAATGGATGAGCGGTGTGCTGGGCGGAGTGTACCGCTTCTTCTTGCAGCAGGCCACGGCTATGGCCAAGCTGGCCGAGATGCAACTCACCTTTGAGCGCCAGGTGAGCCCACGGGCCTTTATCCAGGTGGATTACTGGGAGGCGCCAACCGAGGGTGACCCGGCAACTGGATCTCAAGCAAGCCCGACCGACCGGCGTGGTCTGACCGGTTCGGCCCGACTGCTGCAAGATATCTACCAACTCGACCAATATGCCTTCGAAGTTGACAAACGCAAGCTGAACCTAACCCAAACCTTCTCACTGGCACAACTGGCCCCGTTCGAGTTCCAGCGTTTTCGCCAGACGGGGGTACTGCCCTTTGCCACACCCATAACCCTGTTTGACCGGGCATTTCCGGGGCATTACCTGCGCCTGATCAAACGTGTACGAACTACAGTGGTTGCCCTCGTCCCCCCGAACCAGGGCATACGGGCCACGCTGGTCGCCAGCGGCATCTCTCGCGTTGCCACCGGTGGCCCCCCCTTCGAGGAGGTAGTGATCCGGCGTGAGCCTGAACTGGTCGCGCTTACATCGCCGATCAACGCCACCGGGGTCTTTGAGCTTGACCTGCAAAGCGAAATGCTCTTTCCATTTGAGTCGATGGGTGTTGACACAACCTGGGAGCTTCAAATGCCCAGGGCGGCGAATCCATTCGATTTCAATACCATCGCCGACGTGTTGCTCACCATTGAATATACAGCCCTCTACAGCCCTGACTTTAAACTACAGATAATCCAACAAATGGATCCGAGCATCATCGCTGAACGCACCATTAGCTTACGCGATCAATTCCCCGATATCTGGTACCAGCTTCACAACCCAGACGATCCAGAAGCGCCGCTGACCATTTTGTTTGAAACGGCGCGGACCGACTTTCCACCCAACTTGCAGGAGATCGCCATCCATCATCTGCTGATGCATTTTGTCCGCCGCGAGGATAGAGACGCAGCCTTTCCTTGGGACGAGGCGAATCTACAGACAGATTTGTCATTCGCCTTTACAGCGCCCGATGGTCGGAAGCTCACCCTCGGCGGCGCAGCCCAACCCAACGACCGCACCATCAGCACACGACGCGGCAACGGGGTTTCGTGGCAAAGCCTGATCGGACAGCCGCCCATAGGCCAATGGACTCTGACACTGCCTGCGGAAGCGAACGCTTACTTCCAGGCCGGATTGATTGGCGACATTCTGCTCATGATCACCTACTCCGGTCAGCTGCCGGAGTGGCCGGTGTAATCGGGTGGTTAAGGTGGTCTGCCCGCGCATTTCGAACTGACGCTTCTGCCAGGTAAGAACCGTTTTTACTCGGTGCAGGACGTCCGGTGCCTGATACGCAAACCCTTGGCAGAGAGAAAAGATGCTGAACGAAGCACGAGAATGGTGGGAGAAGCACGCCGCAGAATATCAGCGCCAGTGTCGCATCCCCATTGATATTCTGTACGGGCCGGGCGCGCCCAATGAAGATGAACTTCAGCTCATTGGCCCGGTTGCCGGTAAACACGTGCTGGAGATCGGTTGTGGCGGCGCTCAGGCGGCCATCGCCTTCGCCAGGCGTGGCGCCGTGGTGACGGGGATGGACATTACCGAGGCGCAGCTCCGCTTTGCCCGTGACCTGGCTGCGCGGGAGGGGGTGGAGATCACGCTCTTTCAAGGGAATATGGCCAACCTGGGGCCGGTCGCTACGGCCAGTCAGGATGTGGTCTTCTCGGCCTGCGCTTTCGGCTACGTGGATGATCTTCTCGCCTGCTTCGCCGAGGTGCATCGCGTGCTGAAACCAACAGGTCGCTTCGTCTGGAGTGTGGGGCACCCTTTCAACCAGGTCCTCGATTCCCACGACCCAAAGGGTCTGGGTATTGTTCAGTCATATTTCGATACCGGGATTCAGATCGAGGGGGCAACAGACACGCCGGGCGAGGCTTTTGCCTCGGTCCATCGAACCATATCTGATTACTTCGATCTGCTCACCCAGACGGGATTCGTCGTCGAACGGCTGGTAGAGCCGGATAGCCGCAAACGTTATGCCTGTGACCCCTGGTATGGCCTGTGGGACACTATCCCGGAGCGATGCGCGAAAATACCGCGGACGATCATCTTCAAGTGTTGCAAGAATCAGGAATGTGAGGTGCTGGCATGACAAACCATAAAGCTGATTGGAGCGATACCCTATTACACCTGCTGGCCCTGGCCGCCAAGTTAGAGGGCGAAGGCCAATATAACATTGCCAAGCTGGCGCGGGCAGTGGCCGAGGCTCTCACCCGACAGGCCGCCTTCAAGATCGCCATGCCGTCCGAAAAAGGCAAATTGGTCAACGAAATCGAGCGAGCCGTTGTTGCACTATCCAGGCTCGGTGTGAATGAGGAGGTATTAGCTGCCCTCAAACGAGGCGCGGCCGCTATGGCCGACGGGCGACTCCCGCTGATTAACGAGATACCCCATGCTTATGTCTGCCGCACCTGTGGACACCTCGTTCTCGATGCCCCAGTGGAGAAATGTCCAACCTGTGGAGCCTGGCCCACCACGTTCAAGCGGTTCCTCCCGGTTTATTGGTTGGATGCGCTGGAGCCTTTCGCCGCCCTGGAGAGACTGCGCCAGACGCCGTTGGATGTAGCCGCCCTTCTGGAAGGGTTGTCGGAGGAAGCCTTGAGCCAACCCCCGGCAGATGGGGGTTGGGCCATGCGGAACATTGTCTCTCATCTACGAGATGCCCAGGGAGTGCTGAGTTTTCGGTTGGGCTTATTACTTGAGCAGGAGCATCCCCTGCTCGAGTCGAAAGCAGTCTTCGCCTGGGCCACACAAGAGGAAGAACACCCGCCCACAACCCAAGAGATTTTTGACGCCTACCGGGCCTCACGCCAAGAGACCATCGCCAGGTTAGAGAGCCTTCCTCTCAGGGATTGGTGGCGCAGCGGTCAACACCAAGAGTTTGGCCCTGTGACCCTCCGGCAGCAAGTCAGCTACTTCGCAGCCCACGAGCTGACCCACCTCCCTCAAATCGAGGTGTTGCGCCATCAATGGGTGGGGTGAGTAAGTTAAAAGGAGGAAAAGAATGGACGCCATAATTTCAATCCTCAGAGTGCTTCACGTCATTACCGCAGTTTTGATGGCCTGGCCGTTTTATGCCCTGGTGGCAGTTAACCAGCGTATGCGGCTAGGTCCACCCCTAGGTGACCGCGTGGACACATATTTGGAGAACACGCTTAAGAACCGCGTGTTTCCCTGTTACGTTTTCCAGGCCACCGCGCTGGCAACAGGACTCGCGCTTATTCTGTTGCGCGGGATGGGATTAGACACACTGGTAACAAATCCGGTCCTCGGCTTGAAATTCCTGCTCTTGCTGGTCATCGCGGGCTTGCTAACCGTTGTGACTTTCAGCCTGCAACCACGTCTTGATGCCCTTTTCGCCAGGTGCGATGCGAATGGAAAAATCCTGGAAGCTGAGGCGGCCCAAATCCGTGCTTTGCGGGGGCGGCGCAAACAACTCTCATCACTGTGCATGTTCTGCGTATTGACAGCAGCAATGCTTGGCGTGCAGACGTGGGCTGCATTTCCCGTGTGGTTAACGATTGTGTTGATAGCTGCCATGGCTATCTTTACTTGGCGAGCCTACACCAGTGTGACCCCGTGGGGATGGGCGTAAAGAAATCGCAAACGACAAAAGGGCTGCCCTACACGGCTGTGCTGGAGAAGGTTTCAATGAGTGAAAACGAACAAGCGATGCGTAATCCTGCCGAAGTGTATGAGGAGTTCTTCGTCCCAGCCCTGCTGAAAGACTAGAGCGTGTTATGAACTTTGGGTAATAAGATGAACAGCCTGCTTGAGCATCACCATCGCAAAAGCCAGGAAGTGCAAGCCGACCAGGGTTTCGGGCAAACGTTCATAGTCCCGTGCCAATCGGCGAAACCGGGCAGCCCAGGCAAAACTACGTTCGACCACCCACCGTTTTGGCAACAGCACGAAGCCCTTCTTGGCCTCCGGCAACTTGACGACCATCAACTCAATGCCGTGGATAGCCGCCTCCTGAGCGGCTGTGTCACCGGTGTAACCCTGGTCCACAAAGGCTACTTTAACCGAATCACGCGTCACTTCCTGGACTTGTTGAGCCAGTTCACCGACCTGAGCGCGTTCTTGGTCGTTGGCTGGGGTGACATACAACGCCAGCAAGTGGCCCAAGGTATCTACGGCGATATGCGTTTTGCTGCCCTTTTTGCGTTTATGCCCATCGTAACCGGCTCGCTGACCGCTTTCCGGGGTCGATTGCAGGGTTCGCCCATCGAAAATCGCCGCCGATGGTTGCTCGGTTCGACCCGCCGCCAGTCGCAACAACGCCCGCAAATCGTGGACCATCGCTTCAAAAACGCCGGCAGCCAGCCAGCGCTGGGTCTGTTGATAGATCGTATACCACGGCGGCAGATCATTGGGCATCATCCGCCAGGCCGCTCCGGCTCGCACCAGCCAGCGCAAGCCATTGAACACTTCACGCAACTCATGCTCGCGTTGCGGCGCATCTTCGCTCATCAAGGTCAAATAGGGCGCAGCAAAGGCCCATTCATCATCAGTTACATCACTGGGGTATGCTTTTCGTTCCATCTTGTTAGCATACCCGCCTTGTCAAATTTAAAAGTGCATAACACGCTCTAGGCGCGTCGGGTCGCCGAGGCGGCCGGGATTCGACCAAGTCAGAGCGTGCTCGATGTGGCCTACGGTACGGGCCAGGATGCCCGTACCGTAGCCGAGCGCGTTGGCCCAAACGGGGCCGTCATCGGGATTGACCCCAGTGAAGGGATGCTGGTCGTGGCCCGGCGGAAAGCGCCGGCGCTTGAGTGGCGTGATGGTCGGGCCGAAGCGCTGCCCTTCGAGGCGAACCGCTTCGACGCCGTGGTGAGCCAGTTTGGATTGATGTTCTTTGAGGATCAACGGCTCGCTATCCAGGAGATATGGCGAGTGTTGCGACCGGGAGAACGCCTGGCCGTGGCTGTTTGGGACTCAATTGAGAACACCCCAGGCGACTTTGCGGTGGTCAACTTGCTCGAATGGCTTTATGGCGAAGGGGTCGCCGAGGGATGGCTGCTGGCGCACGCATTAGGCGACGCGGAGATTCTCTCAGCTTTATTCAGCGCAGCCGGTGTGGCCGGGGCTGAGATTATGAGACAGGAGGGATAGCCCGTTTCCCCTCGCTTCGCGCCTGGCTCTTGATCGAGGTGAAGGGAGTGGCTGCTGGGCGATAGGATGGACGAAGCCCAGTTTGAGGAGCTGCTCACGGAAGCGGAAAAGGTTCTCCGGCCGTTCGTAGCGAGTGATGGTGCGGTCGTCGTGCCCGCCCCGGCCTACATCGTTACCGCTACCAAGTAAGGTAGTACCCTTTAAATTGCCCGGAAGTAACGATGGCTAGGCGCGTCCCAAATGGGCCACCAGCCCGGCCATATTCTACCAAAATAAATTCAACATGTAGATATTCAGGAGCAACCGCATTGATAGAAAATACTCATCTCAGTTCAAGTTCCCACCAAACCTGGGTTGGCTCTGTTCTCAGCGGCCGTTACCACCTTGAAGCCCTGCTGGGCCAGGGCGGGATGTCAACCGTTTACCGGGCCAGCGACCCTAATCTGCGGCGCACGGTGGCCGTTAAGTTGATTCATCCTCACCTGTCTCACAACCCGGAGTTTGTGCGGCGCTTTGAACAAGAAGCGGCGGCGGTGGCCCAACTGCGCCACCCCAACATCATCCAGGTTTACGATTTTAACCATGATAACGGCGTTTACTACATGGTGTTAGAATACGTGCCGGGTGAAACCTTGCAAGCCCGGCTCATCGCGCTCCATAACGCGCAGCAGCGCCTGCCGCTAACCGAGACCGTGCAGATTATGGCGGCGCTGAGTGATGCGGTGGCTTACGCCCACCGGCAGGGCATGATCCACCGTGATCTCAAACCGGCCAATGTGATGCTCAATGCGCAGGGCCAGCCCATTCTGATGGATTTTGGCGTCGCCAAAATCCTGGGCGAGGCCCATCACACGGCGACGGGGGCGGTGGTGGGCACTGCCTTGTACATGTCGCCGGAACAGGCGCGAGGTGAACACCCTGACGAGCGTTCCGACATCTATTCGCTCGGGGTGATGCTGTTCGAGATGATCACCGGCGAGCCGCCCTTCCAGGCCGATTCGGCCGTCAGCCTGATGTTGAAGCATGTGACTCAGCCGGTTCCAGATATCCGTCAAATTGCCCAAAATGTGCCCGATTTGCTGGTGGCGTTGACCGAAAAAGCATTGGCCAAAGATCCGGCCGAGCGCTACCCCACGGCAGCGGATATGGCCCTGGCCCTGCGGACGATTAACTTATCAGACCAGGCGACGCCAATGACACCCCCGCCCCAAGTTCAGCCGGCCGTCGAGTCGGTCGGGGCGACCATGGCGACCATGTCGCCCGCTCCAGTAGCGGCTTCGCCAGCGCGGCAGGGCAAGCAACGGCTGTGGCTTGGCGGCGCAGCCGCCGTTATTTTACTGATTATCTCTGTAGCCGGGTTGGTGGGGTTGTTTGGTCAAGCAGATAAACCGTCGCCGCCCACTGAAGCGGCCCCATCGCCCTCGTCTGAGAAGACAGTCGAAATCCCTGCCGGTGATGAGACCGCGGCAGCTCCTACCGCAACGCCAACGGTCTCAACCCCAACTTCAGACGCTCTGGCGCTGGCTCCGGCTGTTCCCGCTACGGCTGCACCCAGCCCAACGGATACACCCAAACCGCCCTCTCCCACTACGCCGCCACCCCCGGCCACTCCTGAGCCAAGTCCCCAGGCCAGCTCCACCGCTACACCTGAACCGCTGATTCTGGCCTCGCCGCCGCCGGGGATGGTCCTGGTTCCGGTGGGATATTTCCAGATGGGGTCGTCCACCGGCCAGGCGAACGAAGCGCCCGAACACCCGGTTTTCCTGGACGCTTTTTATCTGGATACCTTTGAGGTGAGTAACGCCCAATATCGCCAGTGCGTTAGCGGCGGTGCTTGTACCGCCAGCGGCGCGGTTGACTCCTTTACCTACCGGGGCTACCGGGATGACCCCACCTACGACAACTACCCGGTCATCAGCGTAACCTGGGATCAGGCCGACGCCTACTGCCGGTGGGCCGGCAAACGCCTACCCACCGAAGCCGAATGGGAATTTGCTGCCAGCAGCCCGGAGAATCTGACCTGGCCGTGGGGCAATACCTTTAATCCTGACCTGTCGGCGGCCGGCGCCCCCGATACGCAGCCCGTAGACAGCTACCCCCAGGGAGTCAGCCGGTTTGGGGTGTACCATCTGGCCGGAAATGTGGCCGAATGGGTCGCGGATGGGTTCGACGAGACGTTTTACGCCAGCTCACCGGCTTTCAATCCGGTCGGTGCGGGCAGCGGGGTTGACCGGATTTATCGGGGGGGCGCCTTTGGCAATCCTGACGGCGCGTTTTACACGACCAGCCGCCGCTATGTCAAAGATCGGACTTTCAGCGATGTGGATATTGGCTTGCGCTGCGCCAAAGATGCGCCCGAAGTGACTTCGCCTGAGCAACGCGAGGCCCTGGTGGCCGAGTTTTGCCAGGTGTATGCTGCCTACCGGCCCGGGACAACCTGTCCATAGGTTCAATATTTATAGGGCTGTCAGAGGATGTCAGGATGGAGTCGTGTCGAGTTTTCATTATCGGCGCTTCGTTGTTGGCCGAGGGCTTGGCCCAACTGCTGGCCGACAGCCGGATGGTCGAAGTCACCGGCTGCGCCCCCACGCTTGAGATTGCCCTGCCCCTGCTCGAAACGAATTGCCCAGACGCGGTTATTGTGACGGTGTCCGGGCAGAGCCGCTCGGTCCTCTTTGAACCTCTCCTGACCACCTGCCCTGATCTGTCCATCATTTACGTTGACCTCAACCGGGCTGACAGGATGCAGATCATTACCAGTCGGCGCATTGAGCCGCACACATCTAACCTGCTGGCGACGATTGCCACCCTGCCCCGACGAAATTGTTAATTATGGGAGAAAAGCTATGTCCTTAGAAACCTCACTGTTCAGCCCCAGACTGACCACCTTACGGCAGGAGTTAGAAGCGGAAAGTACCGCCGCGCTTGACGCCTTCTGGCAAACTCGCTGTGGACACCTCAGAATGAAGCGGAAACTTACAGAAAATATCGCTGCGCTCGACGCCTTCTGGCAAGAGATCAGCCAACAAGGCGCACCGTTGATTGAACGGATTGCCAGCGACGACATGCACTCGCTGGTAACTTTTCTCTGGCGAGCGGCAGATGAAACCCAAAACATCGCCGTGGTGAGTAACTTGAGCGGGCAGATGGGGGCCAGCGAAACGATGACCCGCCTACCGGCCACCGATCTCTGGTATAAAACTTACAAGTTACCCAACGACACCCGCGAGTCCTATCAATTCGCCGTGGCGGGCAGCAATGTCACCGACCCGCTCAACCCGCGTCGGCATGTTTTTCCGGCTGATCCAGAAGTCGGCTTGACCGGCTGGGACTCCTCTGTGCTTGAGTTGCCGGCTGCTCCTCCCCACCGCTGGAACTTGCCCCGCCCCGATATTCCCCAAGGTCAAGTCACCCTGCATCGCCTCCGCAGTGACGCGCTCGATAACGAGTACCGGGTGTGGGTTTATACGCCGCCTGGCTATAACGCCGATGGTCCGCCATATGGTTGGCTGCTCATCTTCGATGGTTGGTTCTATCTCAAGCTGATCCCCACCCCCACTATTCTCGACAATTTGCTGGCGGATGGATTGCTGCCTCCCCTGGCGGCAATTATGATTGGCAGCCCTTTTGACCAGTATCGTCGGCGTGACCTGGCGTGTTACCCACCGTTTGAGGCTTGGCTGATAAGTGAGCTTATACCTTGGGCGCGACAAAACTACCATCTTGCCAATGACCCGGCGCAGACGGTGGTGGTCGGTGCAAGTTTAGGGGGGCTGATGGCCGCCTATGTTGGACCCCGCCATTCCGACATCTTCGGCAATGTCCTGGCCCAGTCCGCCTATTTTGGCTGGAAGCCCAGGGAAGACGACGAGGACGAGTGGATCATACGCCAATATGTGACCAGTCCAAAGTTGCCCCTGCGCTTTTATCTCGAGGCAGGCTTGTTTGAAACGGATATACCCTCACCTCTGCCCGGTTTCAAAAACTTCCTCGTTTCGACCCGGCACATGCGAGACGTGTTGCATGCTAAAGGGTATCCCGTGTCCTATGCTGAGTTCAGCGGCGGGCACAATCCGCTGAACTGGCAAGGGACGCTGGCAAAGGGTTCGTTGGCGTTAATCGGACAGGATACCGGCAAAAAATAGATAGGGTGATAGTACTGTCGGTGCGGTGGGGGTGCATCAAACCAGGTAAACGAGGAGGCCAATGTTGGGAGCGACGCCCCTATGCAAGGGTCAACCGATATGGAATTCAGCGATACAAAAACGATACAATTGTCTCGACCCCCTTGAAAATTACGGGCAAATGCTCCTATAATCAATTTTAGATTTTGGATTTACGATTTTAGATTGAATCCACTAATCCAAAATCTAAAATCCAAAATCGTAAATCTGAGAGGGGGGCCTTAACCATGAACCAGGAAATAACCTTTGGACAGGTGGTCAAGGAGCGGCGCGAACTGCTGGGTTTGACCCAGGCCGAACTGGGCCGCCGGGTTGGCTGCGCAGCGATTACCATCCGCAAATTGGAGGCCGATGCTCTGCGTCCTTCGGTGCAGATTGCCGAAAACCTGGCGGCAGCGCTTGGAATTGCCGAGGCCGATTACCTGGCCTTTGTCCGGCTGGCCCGGGCCAACCGCGAACCCTCGCCCTTACCCACACCACCGCCGGTCCTGGAAGAAATTGGCCTGGAAGATTTGAGCGGCCGGGCGATCCGGGGCTACCAACTGGGTGAGCGGATTGGCTCCGGCGGCTATGGTGTGGTCTACCGGGCGGCACAGGCGACCGTCAAACGTGAAGTCGCCGTTAAAATCATTCTCCCCAAATTTGCCGACCGGCCTGAGTTCATTCGCCGCTTCGAGGCCGAAGCCCACCTTGTGGCCCGGCTGGAGCATCCCCATATTGTGCCCTTGTATGACTACTGGCGTGAACCCGGCGTAGCCTATCTAGTGATGCGCTTGTTGCGCGGGGGCAGTTTGACCACCCGGCTCAAAAGCGGTCCCTTGACCCCGGAAATGATGCTGCCGTTGCTGGAGCAAATCTGTGCCGGACTCCACGCGGCTCATCAAGCCGGGGTCATCCACCGTGACATCAAACCGGCTAACATCCTGCTGGATGAGGGTGGCAATGCTTACCTGGCCGACTTTGGTATTGCCAAAATCACCGCCGACGGCAATGTGGGTGAGACGCTGGAGGGCATGGTCCTTGGCTCCCCGGCCTATATTTCGCCGGAGCAAATTCTGGTCGAGCCGGTCAAGCCGCAAAGCGATGTTTACAGCCTGGGGGTCATGCTGTATGAATTGCTGACCGGTCATAAACCCTTCGACGGACCGACCCCCTTTGCCCTCATCCAGCAGCACCTCAACCAACCCTTCCCTTCCCTGGCCCTGTATCGGCTCAATCAAGACTGTGTTGACAGTTTTGACCCAATCATCCAGCGCGCTACCGCCAAAGAGCAGTCTGCCCGCTATGCCGATGTGCTGGCTTTGCTCGCCGATTTTCGTCAGGCTGCAACGACCGCCGACCGCCGACCACCGGCCACCACTCCCACTCTGACTCCCTCCCCCTTTAAGGGGGAGGGTTGGGGTGGGGGTCTGACCAACCCCTACAAAGGTCTCCGCGCTTTCACCGAAGCCGACGCCGCCGACTTTTTTGGCCGGGAGACGCTGGTGCAGGAGTTGCTGGCTCGCCTGGCTGAAACCGCTGATCTGACTCGTTTTCTGGCTGTCGTTGGGCCAAGCGGCAGCGGCAAATCCTCGGTGGTGCGGGCGGGACTTATCCCGGCCTTGCGCCAGGGCGGACTGCCCGACTCGGACAAATGGTTCATTATCGAGATGCTGCCGGGGTCGCATCCCTGGGAAGAGTTGGAAGCGGCCTTGCTTCGCATTGCGGTCAATCCACCGGAAAGCCTGCTGGCCCAACTGCGTGAGGACGAGCGCGGCTTGCTGCGGGCGGTGCGGCGCATCCTGCCCGCCGATGAAAGTGTTGAATTGGTGCTGATCATTGACCAGTTTGAAGAGCTATTTACGCTGGTAGCAGATGAGGACGTTCGACAACACTTTCTCAACAGCCTGGTCACCGCCGTGCTTGACCCACGCAGCTGCTTGCGGGTGATTATTACCCTGCGGGCCGACTTCACCGGCTATCCTCTGCAATATGTGGATTTTGGCGAACTCCTGCGCCAGCGCACCGAGTTTGTCCTGCCCTTAACGCCAGATGAGCTGGAAGAGGCCATTACCCATCCGGCCCGGAGGGTTGGCCTGGCCCTGGAACCGGGACTGGTCGCTGCGATCAACCGGGATGTCGGCCAGGAGCCGGGTGCATTGCCGTTGCTACAATACGCTTTGACCGAACTGTTTGAACGTTCAACATTGAACGTTGAAGGTTTTGCCGAAGCGCCCTTACTAACCCGCGCTGCCTATCAAGCCAGCGGCGGCGTGCTGGGCGCGCTGGCTCGCCGGGCCGATGAGATTTATGCAGGGCTGGACGCGGCAGGTCAAGAAGCCACCCGCCAGTTGTTCCTGCGTCTGGTGACGCTGGGCGAAGGGACGGAGGATACCCGGCGGCGGGTGCTGCGGGCGGAGGTGGAAACCCTCTCCCCAACCCTCTCCCTTTGGGAGAGGGAGCAAGCCGAACTCCCCTCTCCCAGAGGGAGAGGGGGCGGGGGTGAGGGCGAGACTCCCATCGAAACCGTCATCGAACTGTTCGGCCACCACCGTCTCCTCTCGTTCGACCGTGACCCCATTACCCGCAGCCCAACAGTGGAGGTAGCCCATGAAGCCTTGCTACGCGAGTGGGGCCGCCTGCGGGAGTGGCTCGATGCTAACCGCAACGACATCCGTTTGCAGCGCCTCCTGGCCACCGCTGCCGTTGAGTGGCGCGAGGCCAACCAGGATGCCAGCTTTCTGCTGCGCGGGGCGCGGCTGGATCAGTTCGCCGGTTGGGCTGAGGGGACAACTTTGGCTCTGACGCCGGAGGAAAGAAGCTTTTTGGAAGCCAGCCTGGCCGACCGGCAGGCTCGGCGGGCTGAGGAGGAAGCGCGGCAATGGCGCGAACTAGAAACGGTGCAGAAGTTGGCCGAGACGGAAACACAGCGGGCCGAGGAACAAACTAGGGCTGCTAACCGGCTGCGGCGGCGGAACCAAGTTATCACAGTGGTAGGTGTTGTAACCTTGATCCTTGCTATCCTGGCCGGCCTGTTTGCCTTGCAATCCCGCCGAAACGCTTCACAAGCTACGGCGCGTGAATTAGCTTCGGCGGCTCTGGCCAACCTGCAAGTTGACCCGGAGTTAAGCATTTTGCTGGCTCTGGAATCCATCAGCACCAGCCAAAGGATTGACGCAGCGCCACTGGTAGAGGCACAGGAGGCTTTGCATCAAGCCGCACAACTCTCACGTTTGGAGTTTTCCCTGTCAGGCCACAGCGCGGATGTTACCAGCCTGGCTTTTAGCTCGGATGGGCGCTGGTTAGCCAGCAGCAGCGCCGATAGTACCGTACGTCTCTGGGATTTTGCACAAAAGAAAGAGATGGCAGTGTTGCGAGGGCATGAAGGCGCGGTAAATGACCTGGCTTTTAGTCCTAACGGCAAATGGCTGGCGACGGTAGGGGATGATGCCACCTTACGGTTGTGGAATGTGACGACCCTCCAAGCAACGGTTATCCCTACCGGCCACACCGGGTGGGTGATTAGCGTGGCCTTTAGCGGCGACGGTACTCGCCTGATAACCTCCAGCCGTGATGGCCGCATTCAGGTGTGGGATATGGTTATAGCAGAAGCCATACTCGATTTTAGCTGTAGCGGCCCTGATGACGATGTGAACGATTCCGCCTTCAGTCCTGATGGATTGGTAATTGCCTTGGCTCACGAAAAATGGGGCGTAACGCTGTGGGACGCGACTTCAGGCTCCGTGCAGGCTGACTTTTTGCGTGATTTGGTTGGTACGGATGGATACCAGGCCTGGAGTACTGCTTTTAGCCCCAACGGCAAACACATGTTATCCAGTTATCAAACCGGGATGGTAAAACTGTGGGATATGGCGACAGGCGAATCTATCTATACGCTGTTTCAAGCGGGCAGTATCTTAAAGGTTGCCTTTGACTCAACAGGAAAGCGCTTTGTGACGACCAGCCAAGATGGGACGGCCAAAATATGGGATACCGAAACTGGCCAGGAGTTATTGACTCTCTATGGCCATAAAAGCGGTGTGGTCGCGGCGGTCTTTAGCCCGGATGATAACTATTTGGCCACTACTAACGGGGCTGAGGTGAAAGTGTGGGATATTTCCTCTACAGGCGGTGGGGAATGGTTTGACCTTTATGGACACCACGACATGCAAGTCACAAGCCTGGCTTATAGCCCGGACGGACGTCATCTGGGAACCGGGGGATCGGACCGCCAGGTGGTGGTATGGAACACCGAATCGCGTGCAGAAGAATTTGTAAAATTTTCTACCGAAAAAGTTCAAGATATAGCTTTCAACCCGAATGGAACTTCGTTCGCTTTTGTGGATGGTGATAATGTAGTGGGGTGGAATTTAGAACCCAAGAGCGAAATCCTGAAATTATCGGGACACACCGACCGGGTTACCAGTGTTGCCTATCGTCCAGATGGAAAGCAGTTGGCAACGGGGAGTTTGGACGGGACGGCGCAGGTGTGGGACGGACTAACCGGCGAGATGATTTTGACCTTAAAACAAGATGGCACCCCAATAAACGATGTAGCTTACAACACCACGGGAGAGTACCTGGCGGTAGGTAATCGTAACGGCGTGGTCATGGTCTGGGAGATTTCCACCGGCCAATTAATCAAAGAGTGGACAGGTCATAAAGGGGCGGTGAGCAGCCTGGCTTTCAGCCCTGACGCTAAATACCTGGCGACGACAGGGGATGATGGTATTGTCAAAATTTGGGATGCCAGCACCTTTGTCCTGTTGTCCACTCTTACGGGGCATCGCGGCGCGATCCGCGATGTGGCCTTTAGCCTGGACAGCGCCTTTCTAGCCACCGCCAGTAGTGATGGCACTGCCAAAGTGTGGCCGCTGGCCGGCGGAGAACCGGTGACATTGCATGGTCACCGGCAGGGGGTTGAACGGGTTGCCTTTAGTCCTACGGGTAAGCAACTGGCTACTGCTGGACAAGACGGCTCGGTGCGGGTTTTTGTCCTTGACCTGGAGCATCTGGTAACCATCGCCCGCTCCCACCTGACCCGCACCTGGACAGCGGACGAGTGTCAACGATTTTTGCATCAGGCAGATTGCCCGGCCTGGCCGTGATTATCAGGGGTTGATGGACTCGGTCTGCGCCCGCGTGCTGCGCGATTTCACTGATAAGGAACGGGAGCAGTACGGAATTGACGATCAGCCAACGTGTCCGTAGTTGTTATGTCGCTGAGAAGGTCCTTTTCTGTTTGAAAGGTGTACTACCCGGCAAGTTTTTAACGGTGATGTATTTATAAGAAAGGAGCACAAAATGCAAACGAAGATTTTGTCCGCCAAAATCGGACTGGCCGTGATCTTAAGCCTGATCGTGGTGGGAGTGTCCGCTTGTGGCGCAGTTCAGCCATCAACGGCCTCAGAAAAGACGGGGCCGCTTACCTTCACCAAGAGCGTGGAAGAAGCAATGGCCGCAGTGCCGGCCATTAAAGCGGCAGAGGCCGAACAGCAACTAGAGAAAGACCCTAACACTTTAATCGTTGATGTCCGTGACGCCGCCGACATCGCCGTCACTGGTATTATCCCCGAGGCGATCAATGTTTCCCTGGGCAGTTTGACCTACAAGGCCGATCATGAGATTCCTGAAGAGTGGCGTGACCCGAATTTTGAAGACTTCTCGCGGCCCATCATCACCACTTGCGAAACCGGTGAGATGGGGGCGCTGGCCGCCAAACTCCTCAAGGACATGGGCTATACCAATGTCCACCGGCTCGAAGGTGGGACGGTAGCCTGGAAGGAGGCCGGCTACCCAACCGAGCCGGCGCAGTGAATGGGTTTTGGCTGCTACCGTCCTCCATCTACCTTGAGCAGATGACCGGTAACATAATTGGCCAAAGGTGAACAGAGGAACAGAATAGGGCCAGCAGCTTCTTCCGGCGTCCCGGGCCGGCCCAGGGCGATGAGCTGCTTGCGCGCTTCCAGGCCGCTTTGGGGGATGCCCAGGGCTACTTTTTCACCGGCCATCTCAATAGCCTCGCCCTGGGCCTTATCGGCGGTCAGGCGGGTCTCGATCCAGCCGAAAGAGACGGCGTTGGCTTGAATATTAAAGCGGCCCCATTCACGGGCGATGACGCGGGTCAAGCCAACGACTCCGGCCTTGGCTGCCGCGTAATTGGCCTGGCCGATATTGCCGTAGAAGGCCGAGATCGAGCTGATATTGACAATTTTGCGCGGCTGGGCCTGGCCAGTGGCGGCTATTTCGGCCTTGGCCTGCTCGCGCATCACGCTGGCGGCAGCGCGGCCCATCCGGAAGGGAGTGGTCAGATGCACCCCCATGATAACATCCCATTGCTTATCGGTCATCGTGTGGAGCATACTGTCCCAGGTAAAGCCGGCATTGTTGACCAGGATATCCAGCCCACCGTAACTCTCGGCCGATTTTTGGACAATCGCCGCCGGAAAATTGGGCTGGGTCACATCGCCGCAAAAGGTAATAGCTTCGCCGCCAGCAGCACGGATGGCCGCCGCTGTTTCCTCAGCCGGGGCCTCATCTAAATCGCTGACGACGAGACGGGCGCCGTGCTGGGCCAGCAGTTTGGCTGTAGCCGCGCCAATTCCACGCCCGCTGCCGGTGACAATGGCTACTTTCCCTTCCACCAATTTCATCAGCTAACCTCCTCTTTAAAGGTAAACGGAATAAAAGCCTTGCCCACAAAGCTTTTATCCAGGGCCACGCCTGATCTCCCTTCCCATAAATAGTAAGGTAAAGAGTCGGCAAGGTCGGATGGTCAAATTAGCCAAGATATTACTGTAGTATGGGGGTATTGTCAACCATTTTTACAAACCCCCACGGCTGATCTCTCCGCCAAGGACTGGTGAAAGGTCGCACAAAGACCTAATTCTTTTCCCCTGGAATATCCCCAAAAATCCCTCTTTTTTCATTCTACAGCACCCTTCACGATGGATAGACAGCCGCGCTCCCTTCGTGTTATCCTTTGAGTTACCCAAATTCAAACAAATGGATCAAATGGATGCAATTCAATAAAGAGTTGCACCGCTTTACCCAGGAAAGGAAAAGATCGCGATGCAAGATAAGAACCATGCGTTGATAGACCTGTTTACCCTTAAAAGGGTCCTTGTTTCGGTCACAATTTTGATGATGCTGGTGTTAGGGGGCGTAGCTGCGCGGCCGGCCACGGCTCAACCAAGCGCCGGTCCCTTTGAAGCCAACTTCACGGGGGAGTTCTGGATAGCCGGCGATGTGGGCAAATCGGTATTGTTTATAGTTGAGGAGACGGGCAGCGGTCAAGAGCAGGCGTTGGGGAACTTCAGCTATGCAGCTTCCTTACGCCAAAATCTAGCCCGTACTCCCCCAGGTTGTGGCCCTAACAGCTCGACCGGCGTTGATGGCTCAGCCGTCCTGAGTTTTGCCGATGGTGAGATAACCTTAAAGCGCACCTCCGGTACAGTTTGTTTTGCGTTTCCGTTCATTAATGTTGAGGAAAATTGGGTAATTACGAGCGGTACAGGGAGTTATACAGGGACCACCGGCCAAGTGTCCCGACAACTGGCCGGAGACGTACGATCCGGCACTACGGAGGGGACGATCAGTGGCGTCATAAAACTGAACTGACTATAAACAAATGTCCGCCTCCTCACCGACTTGAGCGGCCTGTTCTGCATTGTGGTCAGCAAGGTGGAAGTTGTGTAGACGATACAATATCAACAGCCTTTTTTGAGCTATGAGAGTGAGGTGACGCTTATGATTGTCTGAACGCTGCAAACTGACGGTATCAATTGGGTTAATAAAAGGAGGATATGATGAGTACATTACAAGCAGTTCCCAAACTTTCGCCGGACGAACTTCATCACGAGGTGAAACTTGAGTATGCCGAAGTCGCGCGTAACCCTGACAAAGGCTACCATTTTCACACGGGACGGGCTGCGGCCACGCGACTGGGCTATGATGAGGCTCTCTATGCCAATTTGCCAGAAGGCAACATCGCCTCTTTTGCCGGAACGGGCAACCCATTTAGCCTCGGACCCATAAATCCGGGGGAGATTGTGGTAGATGCGGGATCAGGGGCGGGTTTTGATGCCTTGATTGCTGCCACAATGGTCGGGCCAGAGGGCCAGGTGATAGGTTTCGATATGACCCCCGAGATGCTGGCCAAAGCCCGGGCCGGGGCAGAGGCGATGGGCCTGACCCACGCGGAGTTCCGGGAGGGTTTCATCGAGAGCCTGCCTCTGCCCGATAATTTCGCCGATGTCCTCATTAGTAATGGAGTGCTCAACCTCATGTTGGATAAAGTGGAGACCTTGCGAGAGTGGGCGCGGGTGCTTAAACCGGGTGGACGGTTGCAAATTGGGGATATCCTGGTCGCCCGCCCGGTGCCGCAATCGGCTCTGGATGATATTTCTTTATGGACCGGCTGAATTGCCGGCGGTCTGCTGGAAGCAGAACTACTGAACGCCGTGCGCGTGGCCGGTTTTGAAGAAGCGGAGATTGCGCAAAAGCACAATATTTTTGCGGACGTGCCAAACCCCTCCAGCGCCATGGAGTTTGGGACGCAGGGGATTAGTCTCAGGGCGCGTAAACCGAGGTAAATGTAATCTTTATTTCACAAAGGAGAGTAGCATGTCATCACCAAAACAACCTGGAGCAATTATTTTACAACCGCAAGAAGGGGATACGCTCAGTGCATTGGGCGTAACTATCACCTACAAGGCCACCGGCGCAGACACAAACGGGCAATGGCTGGTGTTGGAATATGCCGCTCCGCCGCACTTTTCCGGGCCGGCCCCGCACTGGCACAAAGTCACTGCCGAGATATTCTACGTTCTGGAAGGGACGTTAACCTTCGGTGTGGCTGAACAGATGTTCACGGTCGGCCCTGGCGGGTTCGCGTTTGTCTCGCCCGGCGTGGTTCATAGTTTTTCCAACCAAACGGATGCTCAGGCAAAGTATTTGCTGGTGACCTCTCCGGCCGGGTTAGAGAATTACTTTGCTGAACTGGCCGATTTGGTAAAAAGCGAACCCCAGTGGCCGCCCCAGGATATGAGTAAGGTCATCGCCTTGATGAGCCACTACGACACCTTTGTTCCGCCGGTCACGGGGTAAGATAAGCCATGAGAAAGATATTGAAGTGGGTAGGAATTGTGCTCGGCGGACTCATCGGGCTGATCGTTTTAGCGATAGGGGCGGTGTACGCCGTCACCGAGCTCCGCCTGGGCCAGACCTACAATGTCCCGGCCGAAACCATAGCCATCCCCACCGGCGAGGACTCCCTGGCGCTTGGCCGGCATATCGCCGAGACCCGCGGCTGCAACGATTGCCACGCCGAAAATCTGGCCGGCGCAGCCTTTTTTGAAGATGCGGCGATGGGTCTTTTGTACGCCTCCAACCTGACGTCCGGTCAAGGCGGTATCGCCACTTCATACAGCGATGCGGACTGGGTGCTCGCCATTCGGCATGGCATCGGTCCGGATCACAAAGCTTTGCTGTTTATGCCCTCGGCCGAATATTACTTTCTCGGCGACCGGGACCTGGGGGCGTTGATCGCCTATCTTAAAACTGTCCCGCCGGTGGACAACGAGACCCCGAAAGCCTCCATAGGTCCTATGGGCCGGATCCTGTTTCTGGCCGGGCAACTTCCATTGACGCCGGCCGCGCTAATTGACCATACCGGGCCGCGCCCATCTGCGTCCGAACCCGGGGTGACCATAGAGTACGGAAAATACCTGGCCGCGGGCTGTGTGGGCTGTCACGGCTCCGACTATTCCGGCGGCCCCATTCCGGGCGCTCCCCCGGATACTGTGCCTGCTTCAAATCTCACGCCCGGTGGAGAACTGGCCGATTGGTCGGAATCCGATTTCATTCAAGCTATGCGCAGCGGGGTAACGCCGGGTGGGCAGGAGATGGATCCCTTCATGCCCTGGGAGAATATCGGTAAGATGACCGACGACGAACTCAAGGCGCTCTGGATGTACTTACAATCCTTGCCGGCCAAATAGCCATAATGCTGCTGGCAATGGCCCGTCAAGTTACCGAGTAGGTCCAGATGGCCTGGCATATCTCATTGAAGCATCTTTTCAAAATGCGAGGAATGACAGATGAAACGATTGTTGTGCTCGCTACTATTAATAACATTGCTTATGACTCTGTCTGGTGTGGCACAGCGCGGACTTTTTGCTCTGGCGGCTGCCAACGAGCGTCCGGCGCTCCAGGCTACACCCGCTGCTCGATACACCATCACCGACCTGGGCACGCTGGGGGGCATCACCACCAAGGGTATGGGCATCAACGAAGACGACCAGGTCGCCGGCGCCTCCCAAAGCGGCTCGTACCTGTATGCCTTTTTATGGGATGGCAACACCATGACCAACCTGGGCGCCCTGGGGGGGCAAGGGAGTTGGGCCTACGATGTCAACGATTCCGGTCAGGTGGTGGGTGGCTCGCCCCTTGGCGGCGGCAATAACCACGCCTTCCGCTGGCAACAAAGCGGCGGGATGCAAGACCTGGGCACGCTCGGAGGTACGACCAGCTATGCCTTCGAGATCAATAACTCCGGGCAGGCGGTAGGGTATGCCTGTTGCGCACCGGACACATATCTTTCTCACGCCGTCCTGTGGGGCAGCGGTGGGATTGTGGACCTGGGCGACCTGGACCCGCTGTGGCCCGCCATTAGCGCCGCTTATGGCCTCAACGACGCCGGGCAGGTGGTCGGCGGCTCGTACGACGCCTCCGCGAATTTTCACGCCTTTTTGTGGCAGAACGGCTCGATGCAGGATTTGGGCACCCTGGGCGGAGATTATAGTTCGGCGGAGGCGATTAACGAAAGCGGTCAGGTGGTTGGCACGGCCCGTTTGGCCAATAGCACGCCGCACGCCTTTTTGTGGCAGAACGGTTCGATGCAAGACCTGGGCGCGCTGACGTGGGACCAAAGCATCGCCTACGATATCAACGACAAGGGGCAGGTGGTGGGCGTGCTGCAAACCGGGATAACCTCACACGCCTTTGTCTGGGCCAATGGGCAGATGCAAGACCTCAACAACTTGATTCCCGCAAATTCCGGCTGGGTGCTACAGGAAGCGCGCGCCATCAACAATCGGGGCAAGATCACCGGTTTTGGGACGATCAACGGGCAGACGCGCGTTTTCCTGCTCACGCCGCGGGCGTATTACTGGACTAATCCAAGCGGCGGTTCGTGGCATGTGGCGACCAACTGGAATCCCCAGGGCGACCCCGGCAACGGTGATACCGTTATCTTTGCCCTGGGCGGCCAATATGCGGTGGATGCCGGCCCCGTAATCACCGCAATCTCAGCGATGGCCAACTTTCCGATGGGTCGAATGATCATCTCAGGCACCAACACGGTGGATTTCCAGAACCTGTCCTTGAATCTGCTGGACGATTCGGTGGAGGAACCGGCGCTGACCGTCAATGAGGGGGGAACGGTGAGAATCACTTCGGGCACGGGCAATATGATCCACGCCATTATCGGCGGATCACTGCCGGCCAATCCCTCCAATCCGCCCCTGGCCCGATTGCAGGTGTTGGGCAACGGGACCAGCTTGAACGGCTCGGGCCGCCTGACCATTGGCGATGAAGGCGCGGGTGAACTGTTTGTGACGGCCGGCGGGCATTTGACCAGCGCCGAAGCGCGCATCGGCGGTTTGCTGGCCACGGGAACCGGCACAGCCGACGTGGGCGGCGATGGGTCGCTGTGGGAAACCGGCAACATCGCCGTGGGCTATGGCATCAGCGGCACCCTGGACATCCAGTACGGCGGGCGCGTCAACTCTAACGACGCCTATGTGAGCTGGGGCGTCCTCAGCGAAGATTCACAAGTGACCGTTAACAGCATCAGCGCAGTCACCGGTCAGCCGGCGATGTGGGCGCTCCTGGGCAGTTTGTTTGTTGGACAAACCGATTTTGGCTCGGTCGAGGTGCTGGATGGCGGCAGCCTGTACGTCAGTCAAAATGCGCATATTACCAATGGCGAACTGCGCGTGGACGGCCGTCACCCCACCGGCGGCCCCTCCGAGATGGATGTGCTGGGCACGGTTTGGGTCGGCGGGCCGGGCAGCGCCAACCTGCTGGCCTTGTGGAACGCGGCGCGGGGCGGCATCGAAGGCGATTTGATTATCGGCAAGGATGGCGAAGGGGCGGCGATTCTGTGGGGCGCGGCGAACACGGCGCATCCGACCCAACTGGATGTGGTGGACCCGGCGGCCGGTTTGTGCGTCATCGGCCACACCTACGACGGCGGCGTTTCGCTGGACGACGGCGGCCTTTTCCGTTGCCGGAACATCCAACTCGGCCAGGCCGGTTTGAGCGGCGACGGCTCGATCACCGTGGATGGCGGCATGGTGCGCGCCCTGGATGTGCTGACGGTCGGGGCAGTGGGCGGCGGCACAGGGCTGGTGGAGATGAAAAACAACGCGCTGGTGGCGACCAACGGGACGTACATCACCCCGAACGGCGTGGTCACCGGCACGGGCACACTGGCGGTGAACTTCCTCGGCCTGCACAACGAGGGTATGCTGGCCCCCGGTATCACCGTGATGTATCTGTCCGGCCAGGTCGCCGCTTTCCAATCCCCCATACAGGCGCAAGCCGGGACTGCGACATTGGCTATCAGCGGCACACTGACCATGGGTCCCACCGGCCGGCTGGCGATTCCCCTGACCGGCAACGGCGCGGGTCAATACGGCAGCCTGGCGATCACCGGTACAGCTATCCTGGATGGGGTGCTGGTACTCAACTTCAAAAACGGCTACGCGCCCAGCCAGGGAGATACTCTCACTTTCCTTACGGCGACGGGAGGTATCAACGGCGCGTTTGACAGCGTGGAAATCAACGGGCTGGAGCCGGGCTTTGAGTATGAACTCTCATACGTGGACGGGCAGGTAACGCTTGAAGCCCTGAACAACGGCGCGCCGTCTTCGCAAATGGTATACCTGCCGCTGGTGAGGCGTTGATAGTATTCTGAGTCCCGCTTTCTCTCTCTCGTACTCCACGATCACAATTTTATTGCGCGTTACCAGGAGGCGCCCCAATGTCCGTAAAAGTCGGTTTGGTAATGATGTTAATCACAGCATTTGTCGCGTTAGCCGGCGCTGCCACTTTTTACGTCGGTTGGACCGAATTGAATGAGAGCATCGCGAGCACCGGTTGGCCCGCGACCGAGCGCTACTTGAACCTGGTTTGAGTTTGGGTTCGGTTATTATTCCCGGTTTGGGCGGATGTTTTATCCTATTGGGCGTAGGCGGTTTCCTGGGAGCGATTCGCATGTTGTTCAAGCGCGCCGGTTAAATCGGGGCCAACATGTCAAAGAAAAAAATCGCCGCTCGTCTGATTGGCGGCGGACCGGCCAACACGAAGAGTTTGGCCCGGTGCCCCTCCGGCAGCAGGTCAGCTACTTTGCCTCTCACGAGATAACCCACCTGCCCCAAATGGGGGTGTTGCGCCATCAATGGGTGGGGTGAGTAAGTATACCAAGCACATGCGTAGGTCTATTACAATGGTAAGTCGCATAAAAGGAGCAAAAGAATGGAGTATAACGGTGAAACCCGTTTATCTCATTATGCTCTACTTTCTGTTAACTGCCTGTGGGCTATCACCGCATCAACTCACGGCGACTACCGTTATAGCCCAAGCACAGTTGTGTTCGATTACCGGGAGGAGACCATCCGTTGATGGGTAATTCTATTCAACCTAATAGACAAAGCAGATAAAACATCGTACAATTTTTTAGCGGGCCGGGCTCCCACGCCCGGCCCAGCGACGGCGTGGGAGCCGTCGCTGCTACAATGATAGTATGACTTTTAAGTGATTTGTCTATAAGTTGATCTCAAAATAATATGGCCGAAACTCAATTGGATTACAACAAGCCGCCATGCTGGATTCGCCTGTTAGGTCCGCCGGCAATAATCTGGCAAACGCAGCCCTTTAGCCTGGCCCGTCGCCAGGCCCGGGCCCTGCTCTACCGCCTGGCCGATGGCCTGCACCCCACGCCCCGCGATCAACTCATCTTTTTGCTGTGGCCGGATACCCCCGAAACCACCGCTCGCCGCAATTTGATCCGCCTGTTGAGCTACATCCACCAGGCTTTGCCCCAGCCTGAACTGCTGCTGTCTGACCATACGACCGTCGCCCTGAACCCTGATCTCGTCGGGTCGGACGCGGTGCAGTTTGTCAGGTTGGGCGCAGCCAATGATGTGACCGGCTGGGAAACGGCCGTCTCCCTCTATCAGGGGCGCTTTCTGAATGGCTTTAGCCTGCCCGACAGTCCCGAGTTCGACCATTGGCTCCACCAGAGCCAACGCCAGTATGAACGTGCCTATCTGGATGTGTTAGGCAAGCTGGTGACGATCAAAGCTGATCGGGGTGATTATCCCGCCGCCATCCAGTACGCCCAACAGTACCTGGCCGCCGACGACCTGGCCGAAGAAATCCATCGCCAATTGATCACGCTCTATGCCGCCCAGGGCGACCGCAGCGCCGCTCTGCGCCAGTTTGAACAGTGTACTATCGTCCTGGAGCGGGAATTGGGCGTGCCGCCGCTGCCGGAAACTCGCGCGGCTTATGAAGCCGCCCGTGACGGCGCATCCGTACCCGCACCGATGCTGCTGCCCAAACCGGAGTGGACCACCTTACCCGGCTTGAACTTACCCCTCATTGGCCGGGACGACGCCTGGCAGGCGCTGACCGCCGCCTATGGCCGTTACCGGCGCGGGGGCGTCATTTTCATCTCCGGCGAGGCGGGGGTGGGCAAATCGCGCCTGATGCAAGAGTTTGCCAGCGCCCAAACCGGGCTGGTGCTGACCGGCAACAGCCCGGCCACCGGCCATGCCCTGCCCTACCAGCCGCTGGCGCAGGCTCTGCGGCTGGCTCTGCCGCTGCGCGACCGCTGGAAGGACACCCTACCCATCTGGTTAGCGGAAGTTTCTCGCCTGCTGCCGGAACTTCGCGCCCACTTCCCTGACCTGCCGCCGCCGGTCGAGGTTGCGCCGGAGCAAGCCCAGGCCCGCCTGTTCGAGGCGCTGACCGAAGTCTTTGCCAGCCTGGCCACCGATTCGCCGCTGTTACTCTGTCTGGATGATGTGCATTGGGCCGATGAGTCCAGCTTGGGTTGGCTGGACTATGTGACCAAACGATTGGCCGGCAGCGGCATGTGCATTTTCGGGACGTATCGCAGCCATTGGGCCGGGGCATTGGCCAATTGGCGGCGCGCCCTAAATCGAGCCGGGTTGGCCGGGCCTATCCGGCTGGCTAGCTTGTCGGAAACGGCTGTGGCCGAACTGCTGCGTCAGGTCGGGACGGATCAAGCCGTTGTTATCCCCCTGGCCGGCCGCATTCACGCCGCCACCGGTGGCAATGCCTTCTTCGTATTGGAAACGATCCGCGAGCTGCTGGAAATGGGGAAAATCTCTGATGATAATGGTGATGCCGACCTGCCCCTGCCCCAAACGGTGCGGGACGCGGTTCTGCGGCGAGTGTCCCGCCTGACCCCATTGTCACAGCAAATGGTGGCCGTAGCCGCGGTGCTCTCCCCCAACGTGCGGGTCGAGACGTTGGTAGAGGCCTCTGGGCGAAGTGAATTGGAAACGGTAGATAGCCTGGAAGAGTTGCTGGCCCACCAACTGCTTCAAGCCGATGGTATTGAGTTTCACTTTCACCATGACCTGGCCCGGCAGGCGGTTTACGAGGAGATCAGCCCCTGGCGGCGACGATTGCTGCACCGGCGGGCGGCTAAGGCTCTGGCCCAATTAACGGACTCATCCGAGGCCGGGCTGCCAGCCACCATCGCTGCTCATTTTGAAGCGGCCGGCGAGGTTGCCCAGGCGATTGATTACTACCGGCAGGCAGCCACCCTGGCCCAACGACTCTATTTTCACCAAGATGCCATTGCCTATCTCCGCCAGGCCATCGAATTGTCGGCAAAGTTGTCCGAAACAGTAGCCGTGCGAGCGGAATTGCACGAAGCCTTAGCCGATAACCTGACCATTGCCGGTCGCTTTGCCCTGGCCGAGGAAATGTATCGCACTGCTTTGAGCCAGGTTTCGGAAAATGAACGGCTGCGGCGGGCTGAGTTACAGCATAAACTGGCCGAAACATTGCCGCCGCAACAGCGAGGCGACGAAGCGATCGCCCTCCGGCGGGCCGCCCTGACCCTCCTGGAGGAACGCAACGACCGGGATGGCAAACAGGTCCGGCTGAACATCCTTTTGGGCTTGATGGATGCCTTGTACTACCAGCTTCAAGCAGAGGCGATGGCGGAGTTGACCGGGCAAACCCAGGTTCTCTTAGATGATGTCGGCACGGCGATGCAGCAAGCACACTTCTTCAGCCAATTGAACCAAATGGCTATGCTCAAAGAGAAGTACCGGCTGTCAGCCGAGACGGTTGCCCTGGCCCGAAACACCCTGGCCTATGCTCAGGAAGCGGGCAAAACCTGGCAGATTAACCACCAGCACTTTGGACTCGGCTTCAACCTCTTGTGGCACAGTGATCTGGCCGGGTCCGAGGCAGCACTACAGGAAACCCTGGCCCTGGCCGGGAAACTTAGCGATAAGTGGTCACAAACGCAATGCCTGGTTTATCTGACCATCCTCTATCGCTTGTGGGGAGATACAACCCAGGTGGGCGCTTACCTGCCCCGGTTGGTCGAAGCCGGGCAAACGGTGGGAACTCCTTTTTACATGGCTGTATCCCAGGCCAATACCGCCTGGTTGCACTACCGTAACGGCCAGCTTCCCTCCGCCCAGGAAGAAGCCCAGGCAGCGCTCTCCACCTGGGACAACTCTCCCTATCCGTTCCAGTGGTTGGCGAATTGGATAGTGTTAGCGATTGGCTTAAAGCAAGAGGCATTGCCTGATGCCATTAAGGCTGCCCGGGCCATGCTTGATCCCAGTCAACAGAAACTACCCGATGATGTCACCGAGACCCTGGAGATGGCCGTGCAATCGTGGGAATCCGGCAATACGGATATGATGCAGGAACGTTTAAGGCAAGCCGTGGAACTGGCTCGCGAATACGGTTACCTGTAACATCCCTCCCCTTTTTTAATCCCCCAGATTTGTGGACTTTTTGTGGACTCCTTTTTAGTAAGCTACGATCAAACAAAGTCGTAGCTTTTTTAATTCAAGCATCAATATCCCGGTCTAAATACACAGAACTAAAGGAGTACAACTCATGTCAACAGAAACGAATAAGGCTATCGCCCGCCGGTTCTTTGAGGAAATCTGGAACAAGGGCAACCTGGCGGTCGCCGATGAACTGCTGGCCCTTAATGTTGTCCTGCACATTCCTGGCCAGCCTGATGGGGATATTGTTGGTCTTGCAGCTTATAAAGTCCGCGTTATCACTTACCTCCGCACGGCCTTTCCCGATCTCCAAAGCACTATCGAGGAAATGGTGGCTGAAGGGGACAAGGTTGTGGTCCGCTGGACGTGGCGCGCTACCCACCGGGGCGAGTTTTGGGGCGTCGCCCCAACCGGCCAACAGATAACCTATGAGGGCATCTCCATCCTACGTTTGGCTGACGGCAAGATCGTGGATGACCGGTTTCAGGCGGATATGCTGGGCCTGATGCAGCAGTTTGGCGCCATTCCTGGGCCAGGCGCAGGTGGCGGGTAAGGACGGGTACTCACCGGGAAGGATGAGCAAACAATATGCCACAAATTATTTCCATCCATTCATTCCGTGGTGGAACCGGAAAATCAAACACTGTCGCGAATCTGGCCGCGATGTTGGCTCTTGAAGGGAAACGAGTCTGCGTGATTGATACGGATATTCAATCTCCGGGTATCCACGTTTTGTTTGGCTTGGATGGCGAAGAAGTAACCTCCTCCCTCAATGATTTCCTGTGGCACGGCCAGGCGATAGAAGATGTGGCCCTTGATGTGACGCCCGATGCGGTGAAGGAAAAGTTGGGCCAGATATACCTGGTTCCTTCCAGCATCAAGCCGGGGGAAATCACGCGGGTGATGCGTGAGGGATATAACGCCCGACAGTTGACAGAGGGTCTGAAACGCTTGTTGACTGAGTTGAAGTTAGATTACCTGTTGATAGATACGCATCCGGGGTTGGGGCAAGAAACCCTCCTGTCCCTGGTTATTTCAAACACGCTCATCCTGGTGCTTCGACCCGATCAGCAGGATTATGAAGGCACAGGCATTACGGTGAGAGTGGCCCAGGAATTGAAGGTTCCCAACATCCTCTTGCTGGTAAATAAATCTCCCAGCAGTTTGAATCCGGACGCCCTGGCTGAGCAGGTTCAACGAACCTATGGCTGCCGGGTTATCGCTGTTTTGCCCCATTCTGATGAAATAATGGAATTAGCCAGCCGGGGCCTCTTTTCTCTCGAACAACCTGCCCACCTGATTTCTGCTAAGTATCGGGAGATCGCCGCTCAAATTGGATAACAGAGGGCTTGATGTCTGTTGAGTCATCGTTTTTTGAAGGGCTGGACATATTGGATGGCCTGCCGTCCCGCCAGGCAGGCGCAATCCTTTTTGCCATTGAGGGGCGAACCGCGCAACTCGTTACCCGGTCCCGGCAGGCTCTCGCCTCATATCTTACCGAGAAAACCGCCGCAGAAAAAGAACAGGCTTTTCTCTCGGCAATTGCTCAAGGGCGAGACTTGTCCTGGCAACCCACTATTCAAGATATGGAGCGATTTGCGCCTGAATGGGCGCCGCTTGTTCCGGTAGACGATCGTCACCGGGCGGCGCTGGCTAAAAAATTTGCCGAGAATTTCCGTTTTCGGCGTAACGACGTTCCTGCGCTGCGGAAGGCCCTGGGCCTGGATGCCGCTAACGTCAAACAAGCCTACGAGCGCCTGTTCCAAAATCCATTGGACTCAATCTATGTAAAAAATATTCCGCTTTCAGAAAAAATCCGCTGGCTTAGATCGCGGCTGGCAAACAATCTTGAAAGAATGCCGCCCTTTTGGACAGCATTTTCGCTAACGTTGACGGAAACCGTGGGGGGAAGCATTCTGGCTTTGCCAATTGCTTTGGCCGGAGTAGGGCCGGTACCCGGCGTATTTCTTTTGTTGGTTTTCGGCCTGGTGAACATTTTGACCCTCATGGGCATTGTTGAAGCCATCACTCGTAACGGCAATATGCGTTATGGGACAGCATACTTTGGCCGGGTGGTAGGGGACTATCTGGGCAAGCCCGGCAGCATCATCCTAGTTCCGGCGTTGTTTATCTTGAATATTCTGACCTTAATGGCTTTCTATGTGGGCATTGCCACTTCCTTAACCCATGTCACAGGCATCAGTCCAATGCTGTGGGTGGCGCTCGTTTTTCTGATTGCGGTTTATTACCTGCGCCGAGAGACGCTCAATGCCACAGTTGCCTCTGCGTTGATGATCGGTATGATCAACATCCTGATCATCATGATTCTTTCCGCGCTCGCTTTGCCCTATATTCAAATTGAAAATCTTAATTACACCAATTTACCTTTGAGGGCTGGAGAAATATTTAACCCTGCTATCCTCGAACTGGTCTTTGGCGTGGTTTTGACCGCATATTTTGGGCATACCTCCGCCGGGAACGCTGCCAAAGTGGTGCTGCACCGAGACCCGGGTGGAAAAGCTCTGCTGGGGGGCAACGTGGCGGCTATGGCGGCGGCTATCGCCTTGTATAGTCTGTGGGTTATTGCGGTCAATGGGGCCGTTCCCCCCATTTTACTGAGTAACGAAACCGGGACGGCGCTTTCTCCTCTGGCCGTAAAAATTGGCGGGCCGGTGGCCATTCTGGGCATCATTTATGTCATCCTGGCCATGGGCATTGGCTCTATCCATGTGTCTTACGGGCTGTATTACCAGGTTCGAGAGGCGCTCCCCTTAAATACCAGGTGGTTCGTCCAGTTCTTCATCAGTGTGACGCCCATCTTTGGGCTATTTATCCTGGTGGAATGGCTGCTGTTTACGAACCGCGAGTCTTTTTCCGGGATTATTGGATTTATGGGGGCGCTCCTGCTGCCAATTCTGGGGGGGATACTTCCGATGTTGATGCTTGTCGCCAGCCGCCGCAAGGGAGATTACACGCCGAAACTCTTCTTTGGTTTTCTGGAAAACCCGGTGGTGCTGGCCGCTGTTTACCTGGTCTATCTGTGCAGTGTATTTGTTTATGGGCTTTTTATTTGGGACGATCCACTCCAGCGCGTCCTGGCTGTTGGCGCAGGCATTTTGTTGCTGGTAGTCACATATCTCGTTATTCAACAAGGCGCATTTGCTGCGCGGCTGGTAATTGAGTTAAAGGTAGAGGTAGCGGATACGGATGACCAGGCCACAATAGCCATTGTTGACCGGGGCAGGCCGCTGGCAGGCGCTTTTAGATTGGTCTATCCAAACAAGGAACAATCCCTGCATGGGGCCGAGGTCAGATTACCCTCATTTAAACGGTTAAAAGCCATCTTTGTAGAGTTTCCGCCGGTGTCGTCAAAAGAAATGAAGGTATGGCTGCACTGCGTCACCCCCGAAGGGAATAGCCAGCCACTTTCTGCCGCTTTGCGGATAAGCGGTGGCAGCGACATGGCCATCCAGCTTGACCCCAGGTCCGGCCAGGTAATTTTCCCCTTGACTGCTCAGGTTCATGGGCTTGAAATTACTCTTACCAAATAGTTGGCGAAGGTATGTCATGAAAAATAAAATAGAATCTTCAAAAAATTCATCAGTCGGGGTCATCGTCATTGGGTTAACTTTGGTCGCTATTCTGACCGGCTGCGGCGCAGCCGCCGTCCTGCCTCCAACCGCTGAACCAACTCAGGCGGTCACAGTAACCCCAACAGAAGCCACGTCGCGTCGAGGCCAGGGGGAAACACTGACCCTGTTCTTCTTCCAGGCACCCACAACGGCCAACCCGCATTTATCGCCCGGCGACAAAGATCTTTCGGCCAGCCGCATCGCTTATGAGCCGCTGGCTTCTTTTGATAAAGAGGGCAATCTTACGCCTTTTCTGGCGACTGAAATTCCCAGCCTGGACAATGGCGGCGTGGCCCCGGACGGTACCTCTGTCACCTGGAAGCTGAGGGATGATGTCAAGTGGGCCGACGGGCAACCGTTCACCGCTGCCGATGTATTATTCACTTATCATTATGTCACCAACCCGGCTGTCAACGCGAGTTCCACATCGGCCTATCAGAATATTGAAAATGTTGAAGCGATTGACAACTATACGGTGAAGGTCAATTTCAATAAACCCACCGCCGCCTGGTACGCGCCATTTGTCGGCCCGTTTGGTATGATTATTCCCCGTCACCTGTTTGAAGCGTATAGCGGGGCCAATGCGGCTGATGCGCCTCATAATCTTACGGCCATCGGCACAGGGCCTTATTATGTTTCCGAGTGGCGCAATGAGGATGTGTTAATTATCGGCGGGAACGCAGTCAGTACCAACAAGATCATTTATGAGACCAACCCGTACTACCGGGACTTTGATAAACCTTTCTTTAGCCAGGTAGAACTACGCGGCGGCGGCGACCTGGATTTGGCGGTGCAGGCAGGCAAGGAGGGAACGGCTGATTTTGTATGGAACACGGCGGTCTCTGAAGAAAAAACGATAGATGCCGAGTCAACGGGCAAATCGCTGTTCCTGGCTACCCCCTCTTCCTTTGTAGAACGCATTATGATCAATTTTACCGACCCCCGCCAGGAGAGCTCTGAGGGTGAACGTGCCAGTATTCAATTTCCCCACCCCTTTCTCTCGGATTTGAACGTGCGCCGGGCGATGGCTATGGCCATCAACCGGGCCGTCATTGCCGGCTGGTACGGACGCGGCGGAAAACCGACAACAAACATCCTGGCTGAACCACCCTATTACGCCTCAACAAAGACCCGCATTGAATACAACCCCCAAAAAGCGGCTGAACTGCTGCGACAGGCCGGCTGGGTGGATACCAATGGCGATGGCGTGCGCGAAAAAGAGGGGGTGGAACTGCGCCTCGAATTTCAGACCTCAATTCAAAACCTGCGCCAGCAGACTCAGGAGCAGGTTAAAAAAGATTTGGAAGCAATCGGTTTTGCCGTGGAATTGAAGCAAATTGATTCCAGTATCTTCTTTGGGCCACCCGCCGATACAACAGATACGCGGCGGCAATTCTACAGCGACCTTGAAGAGTTTGCCTTCAGCAATAAAAGCCCAGACCCAACGGCTTACATGGCCGGCTGGAGTTGCGACAACATTGCCCAGAAAGAAAATGATTGGGCGCTGCCAAACTGGGGGCGTTACTGTAATCCTGAATTTGACAGGCTGTTTCATCAAGTAAGCACAGAACTAAATCCGGACCACCGGATTGAATTATTTGTCCAGATGAACGAGCTGCTCATTGATGATGTGGCAGTCATCCCATTGGTGCAATTGGCCAACCCGGTAGCCGTTAGCGTTGAGTTGCAGGGTTACAATTTCACGGCCTGGGATGTGGAAGTCTGGGATATAGCAAATTGGTACAAATAAAGCAATGATGGCTCTCAGGCGCAAGCTTAAGATTGGCCCTAAACTGGTCATCGGGTTTGGGGTTCTTATAGCCCTTATGCTGGTAGGGTACGGCTGGGGTATTTCCGCCAGCAATCTGGCCTCACAGGAAATCAACCGCACCACCAACTTACGCGCTCCGATCACCCTGGCCTCGGCGCGGGCGCAAGCCAACTTGTTGGAGTTGGTAGCAGATTTACAAGCCTACCTTGCCCTGGGCGATTCTCAGTATAAGGATAGTTACGCCGCCAACCGGGCTGAGTTCGAGGCTGATTTGGCTGAATTGGACGCCATCATTAACCAGTCAGGTGGACAAGATTCCGCCGAATACCAGGAATTGGCCGACAGTTTAGCTGAATTGCGCTTGATTTATGGCCAATGGTCGGCCCTGGCGCCCCACCTATTTGAACTGCGGGACGACCGGCTCCGCCGCGAGCCTGCCCTTAAGATTTTGATTGTGGATGTGGCTCCTCTGATCAACAAAGTCATTGTCAATGCTGAGAGCATAATCGAAACCCAGGAGGGGCGCGCCGCGACTGCGGAGAACATTAAACTCATGGGGGCGATGGCAAATTTCCAATCTTCTTTCTATGCTATGGTTGCCGGCTTGCGCGGCTATGTGACCACAGGCCGCGCCAGTTTCAAATTTGAATATACGGCTAATTTTGAGGCCAATAGACAGGCCTGGGAGACCCTTAGCCAGAAAAGCGCCCTGCTCTCACCAAGCCAATCGGAAAACCTGGCAAATATCGAAACGGCGCGTGAAACTTTCCTGACTTTTCCCGAGAAAATGTTCGCAGCAGTGGAGGGCGAACACAGCCGTGAGGATTTGTATCTATTCCGCGCCGAGGCCGTCCCCCTGGCAGATAGGCTGATGCAGATTCTGGAAGAGGAAACGATGCTTCAGCAAGAGTTCCTGCAATCCGAACTCAATCACGGCCAGGAGCAGTTGAGCACTTCCCAAGTCGCCTCAATGGCCGGGACCATCATTGTTCTGCTGGCCGGACTCTTTTTAGCCTGGCTAATTGGCCGGGATATTGCTCGTCCAATCGTGAGACTGACGGTTACGGCTCAACAAATCCAGGCCGGCGATCTGGCTGCCCAGGCCGAAGTCACCACGGAAGACGAAATCGGCATTTTGGGCAATGCTTTCAATGCGATGACAGCCAAATTGCGCGAGACCCTACAGTCATTATGGGATTACCTGGAACAGGTAAACGTAGTGATGGGCGCCGCCGCTGCTGTTGAAGAGGATAGATTTGAACCTTCCGCTTTGGATGAGTTGGCCAAACGGGATGACGCCCTGGGGCGGTTGGCGCGGGTATTCCAAAAAATGGCGCGTGAAGTCCGCTTGCGCGAAGAGAAATTGAAACAGCAGGTCGAAGAATTGAAAATTGTGTTGGACGAAACTCGCCAGAAAAAAAAGGTGGCCGAGATCACCGAGACCGATTATTTCAAGGACCTGCAGAGTGAAGCGGACGATCTCAGGAGTATTATTTCTGGAACAACTGAGTGAACGGGCAGGACAATAATCTCTCAAACAGCGTTAAAAAAATTCGCACAAGGCCGCCCAACAACTCGTCAGACTGTAAAAACGTATGGCGGTGTTGGTTGTGCAATCGGCGGTGGTTTTAATCCGTAGCTGCCGCCCAACAATAACATTGTAGTCGAATTGCTACCCTGGCTTTTTTTGAGGTAGGTTGCGCCTGTGAAGTTGCCTTTGCTTTGAGGTTGGTTTTGCTGGCCCGCAATCGGCTAAATTTTGGGCGTTGGGCAGTTCGGTTATCAAATCCAAATATTGAATTATGTGAGCATTTTTATTTGAAAACTGGGATCGGAGGTCATCTATGAACTGTAATCTCAATAATGTTATCACACTGATGGCAGTAATGGCTGCCTTGATAGTGGCCGCCATTGCTGCTGCTTTGGTAAGCCTACTCATTCCAGCTCCATGGGATGCGGTCATTTTGGTCGGAGCTGCCATCGCCGCAGCCGGGGCACTAGCTATGATTAATGCCATTGAAAGTGCCTTCCAGGCCTACCAAACATGCCGAGATCAGGAAAACAGCCCGTCACAATGCAGCACCGTCTCGATAAATGCTCATTTTGGTGCACTCCGCGTTTTGATGGGTATTGCCGTAGCAGGTTTCGTAACCGCAGCGGTGGCGGCACTAGGCCCTGCCGTTGGTGATCTTGTGGGCCTAGTGCCACTATCAGGCGCGTTGATAGCGTGTCTTATCGCATTAGGGCTGCTTATTTCACTCTTAGCTTTCTTGTCAAGTTATGCGAACTGCCGCGATGAGGAAGCCCAAGATAATGGCCCTGGCGCCCCACCAGGTACTATAGTCGAACCCGGTGTGGGAATTGTTGGCAATGTAACTCGGCAACAAGTTGGCAAAAGCAGTAAATCATCTGATACACAAAAATGAGGTGCAGAATGCCACATTTTGGAATACATCTGATAACATTGAGAAATACAATTGATAAGCTCCTCGAAATTGATGAGGATCGGTTTAGTTTCTTGCAGAATGAACGCAACTTAACAGCAGCCCAGTGGGGAGCACTTGGGCCAGACTTGTTTTTTGTCTCTTTTTATGAAAATCCTGAACTGCGGGCCATACAAAATTCTCTTTATCTTGCTTATCGAACGCTGGAACCATTTAAAGAGATCTATGAGATACTTGAACCGCTGCAAGATGACTACGACGAATTAGAGAATTTCTTTACCGGAGGCTTGACTGAAGCGGCGGAAGAAACGATTGATCGAATTAAAGGCCTGTTGCATACAGTGTTATTGGGCATCATGGCGACAAATGTGGATGCCGCTGCCTGGTTTGAGATGAGGCTTGCCTACGGTAGGCCCGAATCAGAATGGTACTGGTTTGATCTACTTCATCATCGAAATACCGGATTATTCGCTCAGAATCTTCTGGTCAAAGCGCAGGAAGCTACTAATTCGGCAGAAGAAATTGAGATGCTTGAAGCCTATGTGATTGGTTATTTAACCCATATTGCCACCGATGTTGTGGGGCACCCTTACGTTAACACGTTTTGCGGTGGGCCTTACCGAACCCAATGGCACAGGCATCTGCTGGGCGAGAATATTATGGACACATGGGCCTGGAACATGTACCAACCAGGAATTGGTACGGTAGTTGAGTTTGAACCGGAGTTTGGCGGGGGAATCCAGTATGCTCTTTCAGAACTGCACCAGGTGATGGAACTGGATGACAGCCAATTTGAAAGAATTGCCAGGTTGTTAAGTGAAGCACTTGGGGAAAGCTTTGATGCTAACGAGTACCCTGAGATGCTAACTGTCACCGAGTTGGAGAGCCTGTTCCGGTACTATTTGGAGTTACTGAAACTCCAGACCTCGCAAGGGCGTACCTCACCACCACCACCTGAAGAGCCACAAGTCTTTCCGGCGATTGACAATCTATTGGAGGATGCACCGGTTATGCCGGCTGAAGGGGACCCTGATGCTGATTGGAATGATATTTTTACTGCAATTGTGGCGCGTATATCTTGGTCCATAGAAACGGTCATAGAACTACTGCATCTTCCCCAGGCATTAGCCGCTGATATAGCGACCTTCCCGGTCAGGTATTGGCTCTACACCATCAGGTTATTGATATGGGACTTGCATGAAATGGCTCGATTATTGTTGGTCAGACAAGGATACATCATCCCATTTTGGGACGAAATTTTTGACGCGGACTTTACTGATTTTCGGCTACTGGGACAGTATTCAGCAGATTGTCCACACCCATATCCACATAAACGCAACGCACCTATATGGCCTGACGAAAACGGAAATCCCGGACCTATATTCTTCCCCACTCCTGTTCCACCAGGAGACCATCACCTGGCGTATCCTGACACACCTACGGAAGCTCCAGAGACTATTGTTTCTCTCTACCGAGAAAATGACTTTCCGTCTGTTTTCATTGAGAGCACCGATGATAATTTGACCGACATCAGTGAAATGGTAAGGCGGTATATTGGCTGTCGAAGGCCGTTTCAACCTCAAGTACCCGAACCAGATGCCACATATACCGAAGAACTGAACAAGGAACTCTGTGCATCCTCAAACCGGACCCCACTTGGCGGAGCGCCCGACCTGGGAGCTATTCTTGTTGCCAAGGCCTTTAGCCTGGGTCGAAACGTTGTCGATTTGTCTCCTCTGGATAACCTGGCTATGGCCGACATCGATTTCAATCTTGATGGTGACCGGGGATTTGGCTGGAAATGTTGGCCGGCGAATATCGCTGGCTTCGACCCAGATCAAATCAACATTGAAACCTATTTGCAGGGAGGTTACTAAAATGCCAGCCGATAGAGGAAGCAAGAAAAAATTCAAGCCCTATAGTGAATATCTCTCTATTGAAGATGGTCCTCCAAACCACCCCTGGTCTAGCCCGGCAATTAGTTTCAAGGAAACATTGGATGGACCTATTCTCAACTATTCTAATTTAGAACTGAACAAGGAGTATTATGTCACTGTGAAGATCGATAATCTGGGCCAACGCGCTGCCCCCCATGTGTGGGTTAAGTTCTATTCTCGGGCACCGAGTGTCGCCGAGTGGGACAGTTACATGCCAATCGGTGATCCCGTTGTAGTTGAGAGTATCCAGGCTTTTTCGTCTCAAACTTTTATATCTTCGCAGCCTTGGAGTCCCTCAGAACACGGTAGTTCAATACTCCGATGTATTTTAGTCAATTGCTACAACCTGTTTGACCGTATCCCTCAGGGAAACGAGTTTAATTACAAGGAAGATCGACATGTGACTCAGCGGAACATATCCTTACTTGAGGCTGCACCAGGTGAGTCCATCCAATTCAGGCTCAAAGCAGGGATTTCCAAAAGAAAAAATAAAGAAGTGTCAAAAAGGTATATCGTGATCCGCCAAGATCGGGTGGATTCAACATTGCTCTCACCACTATTCCAGAGCAAAGATAGAAGGAGAAGTCTTGTTCCTTCGAAGAGACCATTTGAAAGCATTATGGCATCTATGCGGCATGTAGAGCCGGGGAAAAATATACAAGCGATTTTTAAGCCTGGAGTGATAGAGAATGTTGATATTACATTAACGGTGCCTAAAGATGCTGAGAAGGGTGAGGCCTGGGTATTTACTATCACTCAGGAGAAAGACAAGCATCCTTCGAAATCATCAAAGATTCCCAACACAGACTTGGAACATATTGATGGTGGTTACACTATTCTGGTATCGGTTTAACTACTGTCACTCTTACAAAACATAATGAGACATTTGACTACTCAATGATAAACTCACAACATTTCGACAAAGACGATTACATACATCTATGGCAGTATTTCTCCGACCGGGCCGATATGCTGAAAGATCAGCTGTGAACCATCTCTACCTGGCTATTAGGCTTCAACAGCGTCATTCTCAGTTTATCTTCGGCACGCAACTGATCACCCTCGATACCTCAGGCTCGACCATCCGCACACCGGTGTTTGTGTTGGCGCTTGCCCTGGTCGACTGTGTCCTCTATCTCTACACGTTTTTCCTTATCAATGATTATTGTGAACATAAATTCGCCAATACTATGATCTCAAAAGAGAAATATGCCCGAAAATGATCGTCTCGCCATCTTTGAGCGATGGGCGGAACGCTACGATCAATCGGTGCCGACCGACCAAGGCATCTTCGTCAGCTACGACCTGGTTATCGCCGAAGTCGTCCGCGCCGCTGCGGTCGCGCCTGATATGCGCATCCTCGAGTTGGGCATCGGTACCGGCAACCTGGCCCAGCGGTTCGTGGTGTTGGGCTGCCAGGTTTGGGGGGTGGATTTCTCTCCGGCCATGCTGGCGATTGCGCAGGCCAAAATCCCACAAGTCAGGTTGATCCAGATGGACTTGACGGCCGAGTGGCCGGAGACCTTGCAGCAGCGCTTCGATCGGATCGTGGCGAACTTTGTGCTGCACGAGTTTGATCTGGAGACAAAGATCAGCCTGCTGCAACGGCTGGCGACCCACCATCTGGTCGAGCAGGGGTTGATTGTTGTCGGGGACGTGGCCTTTCCCACCGCTGAAGCCCGCCGGCAGTCGGGCGCGGAGGCGTGGGACGAGGATGAGTATTACTGGGCCGCCGATGAAACGATAGCGGCCTGCGCCGGAACCGGTCTGGAGATCACCTTCCGGCAGATTTCCTGGTGTACCGGCGTTTTTGTAGTCAAGTTGGCCTCAACTATTTGAAAGGAGAATCTAAAAATGGTGCTTTATTGTCTTAAGTGGAATATCCATCCTGACAAACTAGAAGACTATGCAGCCTGGACCAAGGGGGCCATTCAACGCACGCTGGCGGCCGGCGGCGTAACCGAATTTCGGGGGTACCGGCCGGCCAGCGGGGCGTTCCAGGTCGTTGTCACCTATGAGTTCGAGGATATGGGGGCCTGGGCCGCCTGGCATGACGTGGAGGCCGTGCAGACGGTTCTCACCGAGCTACGCACCCTGGCCACCGATGTCACAACTGAACTCTGGGGGCCGTCGCTGCTAGTGCCGCAGCCCATTCGACCGGGAGCTTAGGGGCTTGATGATGGCGTTATTTCCGGCCGCGCCTGGATAAGCAGGGGCGGCCTGGGTCGCTATGGCTGCCCCATACACTATTTCCGGCCGCACCAGGATAAACAAGCATGCCTACGGAACAGAAAATCAATCAGTACAAATCATTTTTACTGCGCTTATGGCAAGAGGGTGAAGCGGAACCGTCCGCTGCTTGGCGCGGGGAGGTCGAATCGATCCAGACCGGCCAGAGGTGGCAATTTGATAGCTTAACCACGGCGTTCGAGCTTTTGCAAACCACAATTTTAGAAGAGCCAACCCCACCTTCAAGCCAAGAGAATGGCTGAACCGGACCTGCAATCTCATGGGTGAAAGATCGTACAAAGACCTAATGCTTTCCTCCCTGAGGCACCCCCAAAAATCCCTCTTTTTTCATTCTTTAGCAACCTCACGATGGATAGACAACCGCACCCCCTTCGTGCTATCCTTTTAGTTACCCCAAAATTTACCCAAATCATTAAAACCTACAAAGGGTAACAGGCCGTAGCTAAATCTATTTATAGCTGGCGTACCTGACGAAGTAGAAGGAGGCATATCATGTTATTCGTCGCGTTACTCAAACCCAAAGCGGGAACTCCTCAAGAAAGGATTGCCCGCCGCCTGAACTGGTAATACCCAGCCGGAGTACGCCAAGTGGCCGAGTATTGGCTCCAGACATCCAATCCAGACGTTGTGGGCGTGTTTGAAGCCGACAGTATCGCGCCAATTATGGCCATTACCACCGCATGGGGAGATGTGTTCGACATCACCATCGTTCCGGCTATTACGGCCGAAGAGGGACTTAAGTTAGCCCAACAGATGGTGCAGGCATAAAAGATTGTTTCTTCAATCAAGGAGGTTCAAATGATCGTAGTTCGGGGTGTATTTCAAGCCAAGTACGGAAAAGGCGACGAATTGGTCCAGTTATTCAAAGAAGTCCACGCCGTGTGGCCCAGCGGGCGTAACACCCGTCTTCTGACCGACCTGAGCGGCCCATTCTTTACCGTCGTCAGTGAAGCCGAGTACGACAGCTTTAGCGCCTGGGAAGCCAACACCCAGCAGATTTTCAGCGACGCCCGCTTTGCCGCCTGGTTTGAGCGGATGACGCCGCTGGTGGAAAGTGGGCGCCGCGAGTTCTACAACCTGGTCGAATGACGACGACCACTACCGGCCACGCGCTCTCGACCGCAAGCTGGCTCGACACCCACTACCTGGCTTGTCAAGCGGAGTATGAGGCGATGCTGTCCGCAGTGGGTCTACAGGCCGGCTGGCACGTGCTGGATGCCGGTTGCGGCAGCGGTAGTTTTTTACCGTTAATGGCTAACCTGCTCGGCCCGAGCGGACATATCACCGCCATTGACCTGACCCCGGAGAATGTCGCTACGGTCGAGGTTTTGGTCAAATCCGACCACTTTCCTTGCCGCGTGGAGCTTCGCCTGGGGAGTGTGGCTGAAATGCCGGATGAGGACGCTACCTTTGACGCGGTCTGGAACGCCAATGTCTCGCAATACTTGACCGACGACGAACTCCCCGCCATGCTGGCTGAGTTCCGGCGAGCGGTGAAACCGGGTGGATTGGTGGCGGTCAAGGAGTCCGACATCACCGCGCTTCAATTTCGGCCGGCCCCGGCCAACCTCCTCTGGCATTTATTTGAGGCGTTGGTAAGCTGTGGCAACATCCAGGTTATTGGCTCATTGAGAGCGATTGAATTACCTGCCTGGTTTCGCCGGGCTGGGCTGCGCGACATTCGCTGTAAGACCACTCTGGTTGAGCGGTACACTCCGCTGCGTCCGGTGGAGCGGGAATTTTTTGGATCGCTGCTGGCCTGGTTGGCCAACCAGGCGGAAAGGCGGGTTTTGCCACCGGACGAGAAGAAATGCTGGCAAGAACTGGGAGAAGTTGACTCGCCGCAGCACATTCTCAATGCGGCCGACTTTTATTGGCGCGAAGCCCATGTTTTGGTCGTGGGACGAGTCCCGTAGGTTAATGAGGAGGCTGACGGTGACCGAATTAGCTCAAGAACCTGACTCTGGTTTGATCTATGATCTCTACACCGGCGGTTTCAAGCCCCAACTCATCCGCATCGCTTTATCGCTTGGCGTATTTTCCTCCTTAGCCGCTCAGCCAGCGGAGGCGGCGACCGTCGCCCACCTGTGCCGGTGTGACCCGCTCGGGATGCAGTATTTGCTGGACTATTTGACCAGTATTGGGTTGTTAACCCGTCAAAATGGGTCTTATGGCCTGACCGCTACCGCCGCCACCTTCCTGCTGCCCACTCAAAAATCTTATGTGGGGGATTTGATCCTGGCCTTTACCGGTACAGAAATGTGGGCCAGCCTGCTGCGCACCCTGCGCAGCGGAGAAACCGCCGTGCTTGAGCCGGAAAAACTACACGTGCAGGATGCCTGGCTGGAAAGCTACAGCGCCTGGCGCGTCACCAGCAGTCTGGAGATGTGGCAGGCGGCCGGTATTCGACCCAACGCCAACTCCCCCTGGCCCATTCTGGATTTGGCCTGTGGCTGCGCTATCAAGAGCCTGGCCCTGGCTCAACAGTCGCCTATGGTTCACGTGACCTGCCTGGATACCAGCGCCGTCCTGGAGGTGGCCCGTGACCTGGCCGCACGAATGAACGTGCTGGGGCAGGCGCAATTCTGGCCGGCCGATCTGTTAACGGCCAACCTGGGTGATGCGCAATATCAGGTTTGTTTGCTGGGGCAAATCACCCACTATTTGAGCGAAGCACAGAACTGTACCCTCTTTCAGCGAGTCCATACCGCCTTACAACCCGGCGGAACGCTGCTGCTGGATGTGCCCATGTCAACCCAGCCACCCCAGGAGGGCAGCAGTTTTGTCTCGTTGTTCTTGTGGGCCAGCGGCGGCGGGGCGGCCCACTCGTTTGAGTCATATCAGCAGTGGCTAAAGGCAGCCGGCTTCAGGGAGGTCAAGCTACTGAGTGAGCGCTGGGTGTCAACCATTAAATGAGGGATGTTGACAGGAAAGCTACTTTTTCAGTCTGAATCATTATTTGTTCAGGGTGTACAAACTTTAACTTCACCTCGGCAACGGGGACATACCCCTACCATCGCTCCTCCCTGATCCCGGAAATAGGGGCAAACTTAGGGGTGCATCCTCAAGACAATCTCCTGATGACCGTGATATAGTGAGGACATCAAGCTTCAAACCGTTCCGCTGCCGTCCGGAAAGGCGAGGAGATGTCCAATAGTCGGGTGAAGCCAACCCTTCACTCAAAGTCACTTGTCACACAAAAAGGGGAATAAAACCTATGTTAACCTCAAACTTAATCCATTGGGATAAATTGATGGTCCTGGTCTTGTACATCTTGCTGTGGGGAGTGGTCGCCTATACCACAACAATCGCCCGGCAAAGCCAGGCCGTTCCGGCACCTTCACTATCGAACTGGCCGAGACCGGCTTGACTGTACCAGAGCACTTGCCAGCCGGCATTGTGTCCATTACCTTCAACAACAAGGGCAAAGTGGGGCAGCACCTGTCACTTGTCCGCCTCAATCCGGGCGTGACCCCGGAAAAGTTCCAGGCCACCCTGGCCGAATGGATGCAGCAGCTCCGGGACTGGGGTCTCTCGGTTGGTGTTTATGCCGGAGTTGTCCTGGCCCTTGAGCTGGGCCAGATGTTGTTTTTTTCCTTTGGCTTTCTCTTTCCCGATGGGCGCTTTGTCCCACGTTGGACCTGGGTGCTGGCGGTTGCAGCACTTGTCGAGCAGGCGGCAGAAAAGTTTTACGCCGGTTCGGAGGACAACTGGCCGCTCGTCTGGCAGGTCCTTCCCTTTTTCGGTCTTTTGATCCTGGCCGTCATCGCCCAAATCTATCGCTACCAGCGCGTCTCCACGCCGGTGCAGCGCCAGCAGACCAAGTGGGTGGTCTTTGGCGTTGCGGTCGGATTCAGCGGTTTTCTGGGGCTGATTTTGCTATTTGTCGTTTTGTGGCCGGACCTCCAACGCAGCCTGGTTGCAAACTGGCCGGGCTGGTGCTGCTCTACGGCTTCTTTCTGCTCATCCCGCCCTCGCTGGCCATGGCCGTCCTCCGTTCCCGGCTGTGGGACATTGATTTTTTTATCAACCGTACCCTAGCTTACAGTATCCTCACCGCTAGCGTCGTGGGCCTCTACGTGCTGGTTGTAGGGACGCTGGGGGCGCTGTTCGTGGCAGCTTTCTGATTTCATTGTTGGCGACCGACCTGATCGCCGTCCTCTTCCAGCCGCTGCGGGAGCGGCTCCAACGGGCCGTTAACCGCCTGCTGTACGGTCAGCGCGACGACCCCTACGCCATCCTGTCCGGTCTCGGCCGGCGGCTAGAAGCTACCCTCGCCCCCGACGCCGTCCTGCCCCCCATCGTCGCCACCGTCAAAGAAACGCTCAACGTGGGCGACGGGCTTTAGCGTTGCTCATTAGCCTGGTGTATAGGTGATGATACACATAGAGATTGAGTAATCTCTTCCACGATCACTTCAAACGTCTTCACCTGCATTCGAACCGCTTCAAGCTGTCGGGGAGACAGTTGAGGTTCCAGTTCCGCGACCAGACGCCCGGCGCGATCTTTCGTTTCCTGGGTGCTGGCGGGATGGTGTAACACGTATGTTGAAAGTTCCAGCGCCTGTTCAGCCTCGCCGGTTTGCGCTTGCAGATAAGCCAACCCGATCAGCGCATCGAGCGCCAGGGGAATAGCCTGGACTTCCAGCGCCATTTGCAGGGCCTGCAGAAAGATTCGCCTGGCTTCGGACGAGTCGCCTGCCGCCACTGCCGCCTCGCCCAAATAAATGAGCGACCGGACGATATCCCAGCGCGCCCCCAACTCAGTGAAAAGCTCCAGGCTGTAGTGGATGAGGGATTGGGCTTCCGGGATATCGCCTTGGACCAGGGCGGCCAAACCCAAATAGCGATAGGCCGTGCCTATGCCCCACCGGTCGCCTATCTGCGTGCACAGCTTGAGACTTTCCTGCAAGAAAGCTTGCGCCTCCTCATAGCGGCCCAGTCTGATGGCGATAGGACTGAGGAAATTCAAGCCCAAAGCAGTAAAGCGGGGATCGCCGAGTGCCCGCCACACGGCCAGACCAGCCCGCATCTGCTCATAAGATTCTATGTTGCTACTCAAAAAGCTGGCCATATAGCCCAGATTGAATAGAGCGAGTGCAGTAAACCACGGGTCTCCCGCTGTCTGGGCGCAGGCAAGGCCTTCAGCCAAAAGAGAGTGCGCATGGTCAAATTGACCATTAAGATACATCACGATCCCGCAAAAGATCAGTGGATCTGGCAATAGAGCCAGGTCGCCGGTCGGGCGCAAGATAGCCAGGCTCTCTTCAAACAGGGTCTGGGCCCGGTCATGCTGGCCCAGGCGAAAGAAGAGAAGCCCCTGCTGCGCCAGCGCCTGCCCCAATACCTTTTGCCGCTCCTCATCCGCTGCTTTGGTACGTAAGGCCTGCACGATCATTTCCAGTTGCTCGATACCCTCACCAAGCCAGCCCCGTATGTCAGAGAGCAAGCCGAAGCTCCGCAAAGCCGGCCCAAGTGAGGCAAACTTTTCACGCCGGACTGCCCAGGCCCAAGCTGCCCGGACGTTGTCAATTTCATGCGTCAATGCTCGAATCGCCTCGCCTTGGGCGGCGCTTTTTAGCGCCACCTCCCGATCTTGCAACAACGCCAGATAGAAATCGCAGTGCCGGTCGCGCGTCGCTGTCTCGTTCTGGGCTTCATCGGCCAGATGGGCCAGGGCATACTGCCGGACCACTTCGTGCAGGTCGTACCGCCCCCGCTTCGTCCGGCGCAAAAGCGACTTATCTACCAACGCCGACAGGATTGGCAGAGCGGCGCCGGCGACCTGCTCCGCCGCGTCTCGCTCAAAACCGCCCTGAAAAATAGCCAACCGGCCCAGCACGCGGCGCTCATCTACCGATAACAAGTTCCACGAATGATCAAAGACGGCCCGCAGACTGCGGTGCCGCCCCGGCGCATCACGCCTGGCGCTGCTCAGAAAATCCAAATTGCGTTCAATCTCACGGGCAATCTCCGGGCAGCTAAGAACCCGCACCCAGGCCGCGGCCAACTCGATGGCCAGGGGCATTCCCTCCGCCAGATGGCAGATACGCGCCGCCGCCAGTCGTTCTTCTGCCTTCAGCACAAAGCCGGCCTGCACCCGCCGGGCGCTCTGGGCAAATAATTCCACCGCGCTATACGCCTCAGCCCGATCCACCTGGTCAAGCGGGGGAACCGGCAACCCTTGCAAGTCAAACAGCCACTCCCCTTGCAGGTTTAGCCGTTCGCGCGAGGTAACCAGCAACTTCACCCCTGGCGCTTGCTGGAGCAGCTCTGCCAGCAGTTCACCACCCTCCAGCAAATGTTCAAAGTTATCCAACACCAACAGCAAGCATTTCTCACGCAGATAATTCAGGAATTGCACTTTAGGCTCTAGCGGGCCGGAGAACACAAACCCCAGCGCATCGGCGATGGCCGGGATGATGAAGCGGGGTGAGCTGAGGGAAACGAGCGGCACAAAATACGCTCCGTTGGAGAATAGCTCTCGTTGGGCCGAGGCTGCCTCGAGGGCCAGGCGCGTCTTGCCGATGCCGCCTGGGCCAACCAGGGTGAGCAACCGGCACTGGGGATCGCGCAGCAGCCGGGCCAACGTAGCCAGCTCAGCTTCCCGGCCAATCAAGGGCGTGGGTAGGGTGGGCAGGCGCAGAACTGATTGAGGTGGTGCACCCCCCGACACGTAATCCATCGCCAAGGTTGCTCTGGCCGCGGCCAGCCGCTCAACGCGCAGTTGGCCGCGGGCAACTTGCAGAAACGTCGGACGCTCGTCAGGCGGAATCTGGAGACAGTCCGCCAGCAACTCGGCCAGTTGGCGAGATGGTCGTCGTTCATCGCCCTCAATCTTACGCAGAGCCGACACCGAGCAGCCGGCGCATCGGGCCAACTGGTCGCGGGTCAGGTCGAGCGACTGACGTCGTTTACTGACCCATACGCCAAATGAAACTTCAGCCTCCATCCTCATCTCCCCGGCCGCGGAGCAAATATAGCGAATAATAGCCTTATTATAGCACGGTTTGGGTCACTTGCTGTAACACATTTAGGGGCACACCCTGGGGCAGCCAGTGACCCCAAATCAGGTTGAATGTGTGGTTTAATCCTATCAAGTCAAGCAGTTAGGGCAGGCAGTTCCCGCTGCTGGCTCAGGCTAAGACACAATTGGAACTTGATCGAAGCAAGGACGTAGAATGACATCAGGCGGTATCTATTATTTTACCAAACGAAAGAGTTTTTGAAATGACACAATTAAAGTGGTGGATGCGTCTTGTGGGCGGGTTCTACATTTTGATTATCGTCACCGGACTGGCCTTCTCACGGCAGAGAGCAACGATACCCAAGTCGGCAGGAATAGCCTGACTGTAATTAATGAGAGTTAAAGCTGGAGTACAAAGCTTGCTTTGCCCAAATAGAAAAGCAAGGCAAGCCTTGCGCTCCTCCAAGTTCATTTTATACGAGGAGATAAACCTTGATACAGCAAGATACCACACTTAACAGAGAAGAATTAAAGATGATGGAAATCCAATACCGGCCGGCGCGCCCCGAAGATGTGCCGGAGATGGCCGACCTTTTTTTGGAAGCAGTGAGCAACATGTATACTCGCAATAATATCACCACAGCCATACCACCCCGCCCGGCCGTACTGCTCGGCTACGAGCATATCCGCGCCACCGGCATCTTCCACGTGGCCGAACTCGAGGGTCGGATCGTTGCCATTGCCGGGGCCATTGTCCGGGACCACCTGTGGTACCTGAGCGCTTTCTGGGCTCGACCCGATCTACAGCGCCAGGGGGTCGGCATGCCCCTTCTGAAAGGGGTCTGGAATGCCGGCCAGGAAGCCGGGGCAACCGTCTTCTTCACCTGGTCATCAATTGATAGCGCGGCGATGGCCTCGTACATGAAACTTGGTATGTTTCCGGGTTACCCCATCATGATGTTTGAGGGGACGCCCCAAAAACTCCTCTCTGTGGCTTCGGCCTACGAAGTGGCAACCCTCGAGAAGTCGCAGGCCATGGCTTTGGACCAAGAGATCCGTGGCGCCCGTCGCAGTGTTGATCATGATTTTTTTGACAGTTGGGGCCTGCAGGGACGGCAGATAATTCGGGCTGGAGAGGTTGTCGGCTACTACTACCTGGGCAAAGGTGGCATAGGCCCTGTCGCCTGGAGAAAACCTCAGCACGGCGAGCCGGTGCTGACCCTGGCCTATCACGAGGCAGCCACCGCCACGGCGCAAATCCGTCTGTTCATTCCGGGGATAAACCATGCCGCCCTTCGATACGCCTTCAACGCAGGTTTGCGCTTAACCAGCTTCGCCCATTTCCTGACCACCGCGCCGTTTGGCCAAATGACGCAATACCTGCCGTCGGGGCCGGGACTCTATTAAACGATGAATTTTAACGGGCGAGATTCCCAAATATTACTCTAGAGATGAATGGAGGTTTTTCATGATGTCTGTTCAACACACTGCTCCCGTGATGTAACTCCGGGTCGCACTCACAACCAGCGACTATGCCCGCCTCGTACAGTTTTACTGCGCTGGACTTGGACTCGAATCGGCCAAAGTATGGATGAATAACGACGATCGCAGTCTGGTGCTCGAGATGGGCCAGGCCACACCCGAACTCTTCGACGATGGCTACGCCCCCGTGATAAGGTTCACTATTTTCGCCCGGAACCTCAGGAGGCGTTCAGGAGTTTTGCCACTGTAGCATCGAACGTTTTGCCCCCAACCTCCTGAGACTGGAAGGCTTCAAGCTGCTCTGGCGTCAATTGGGCCTCCAGTCCCGCGACCAATTGCTCGGCCCGGTCTTTGGCTTCCTGGGCGCCGGCCGGATGGCCTAACACGCATGTCGAAAGTTTCAGCGCCTGTTCAACCTCGCCAGCCTGGGCTTGCAGATAAGCCAACCCAACCAGCGTATCCAGCACCAGGGGGATGGCTTGCGCTTCCATCGCTATGCGGAGGGCTTGCAGAAAGATTCGCCTCGCTTCGCACCAGTCGCCGGTGGCGGCTTTGGCCTGGCCCAAATAAATCAGCGAGCGAACGATGTCCCAGCCCCTGACCAGGTCATTGAAGACATCCAGGCTATAATGGATGAGCGTTTCGGCCTCCGGCAGCTTGTTCTGGGCCAGCGCGGCCAACCCCAAAAAGCGATAGGCCGTGCCCATGCCCCAGCGGTTGCCTAATTCTGTACACAGGGCCAGGCTTTCTTGCAGGCAGGCTTCCGCCTCTTCATAGCGGCTCAGGTGTATTATGGTGGGGCTGATAAAATTCAGGCCCAGGGTTAAGGCGTGAGGGTCGCCAATGGCCCGCATCGAGATCAGGCTTTGGCGCATTTGCTCATATCCTTCCTGGTACCGGCCTAACAGGCTGGCGATGTAGCCTTGATTCAGGCGAGCGTAGGCGACAAACCACGCGTCGCCCGCGGCCTCGGCGCAGACCAGTCCTTCATCTAAACGGGCCTGAGCCAGGGTAATTTCACCGTTCAGATGCAAGATAATCCCGCTATAAACCAGCGAGTGAGTCAGAAGAGCCGGATTGTTGAGCGGGCGGAGAAAAGTCAGGCTGTCATCGAACAGGCTTAACGCCTGGCTAAACCGGCCCCAGCGAAAGAAGAGCAGGGCCTGGTAGGCCAGCGTTTGCCCCAAAACTTGCTGCTCCGCCTTATCTTTCGGGTTGGCCCACAGAGCCTGAACAACCGGCTCCATATACTCGATGCCGTCGCTCAGCCACCCGCCTAATTCAAACAAGCGCCCAAAACCTGTTACAGAGGGCCCGATTAATTCAAACTTTTTACACTCAACCGCCCAGGCCCAGGCGGCCCGGATGTTGTCTATTTCATCCGTCAATTCCCGTAGCGCCCGGCGCAGGGCCGCATTTTTCAGGTCGCTTTCCCGACTTTGCAACAACGCCAGATAGAATTCGCAGTGCCGGTCGCGGGTGGCCGGTTCGCGCCCGGCTTCATCGGTTAGATGGGCCAGGGCGTACTGCCGCACCACCTCGTGCAGGTCATACCGGCCACCTTCTTCCCGGCGCAAAAGCGACTTGTCTACCAGAGCCGACAGGACAGGCAGCGACGCGCTGGCTATCTGCTCCGCCGCGGCCCGCTCAAACCCGCCCTGAAAGACGGCCAACCGGCATAGCGCGTCGCGCTCATCCTGGGCCAGCAGTTTCCAGGAATGGTCAAAAGCGACGCGCAGACTGCGGTGCCGCCCCGGCGCGTCGCGGGCGGCGCCGGCCAGAAAGTCCAGATTGCGTTCAATCTCGGCCGCAATCTCGACGTAGGAAAGAACCCGCACCCAGGCCGCCGCCAACTCGATGGCCAGCGGCATCCCCTCGACCATCTGGCAGATGTGGGCCACCGCCAGCCGGTCTTCCGCCTTCAGCTCAAATCCGGCCTGCACCCGCCGGGCGCTCTGCACAAATAGCCCGACTGCGCTATACGCCTCCACCCGATCCACCTGATCCGGTGGGGGAACCGGCAGCCCGTGCAGGTCAAACAGCCACTCGCCTTGCAGGTTTAGCCGCTCGCGGGAGGTGACCAGCAGTTTCACGGCCGGCGCTTGCCGGAGCAACTCGGCCAGCAGCGGGCCGGCCTCCAGCAAATGTTCCAGGTTATCCAACACCAACAGCAAGCATTGCTCCCGCAGATAATGCAGGAGTTGGATTTTAGGCTCAACCGGGCCAGAGAAGGTAAAGTCGAGACTATCGGCGATGGCCGGGATGATGAACTGGGCCGAGGTGAGGGAAGCGAGCGACACGAAATAGACGCCGTTGGGGAACAACATCTGCTGCTCAGAGGCCGTAGCCAGAGCCAGGCGTGTCTTGCCAATCCCGCCGGGACCGACCAGGGTGAGCAAGCGGCATGGGGGGTCGCGGAGCAGCCGGGCCAGCGTGGCCAGTTCAGCTTCCCGGCCCAGCAAGGGCGTGGGCGGGAGCGGCAAGTTCAAAACTGGACGGGACAGCCCAGATTTGACGCCAGCCGGCGGCTCCAACAAGGGTGCCCCCAACCGTTCCACGCGCCGTTCACCGCGAGCGGTTTGGAGAAACAGTGGGCGCTGGTCAGGTGGAATTTGCAGGCAGGTGGCCAGCCGTTCGGCCAGTTGGCGCGAGGGCCGCCGTTCGTCACCCTCGATTTTACGCAGGGCCGAGACGGAACAGCCAGCGCATTGGGCCAGTTGTTCGCGGGTCAGGTCCAGCGTTTTGCGCCGTTTGCCAATCCAGGCCCCAAATGAAACTTCAACCGCCATCTTCACCTCTTCTGCCGGCGAACAAGGATAGCAAATAATAACCCCATTATAGCACACTTTGGTCACTTGCTGTAACACATTTAGGGTCACTCTTTGGGGCAGCGAGTGACCCCAAATAAGCTGGCCGGTGTGGTTTAATGCTATCAACTCAAGCAGCCAGGGCAAATAGTTTCTGCCACTCGCTCATACTCAGACACACGCCAAGACTTAATCGAAGCAAGGACACACAATGACATCAAACGATGTTACACCACCCAAGCAGAGAAGTCACGACCCCACCTGGCAGACGCTCATCGAACTCACCCTGTCCAGAGAGCCTGGCAGCGAACGCCTGGCAGCGAGCCGAGTTGCCAAGGCTGTGCAAAGATTGAACTGGTCAGAGACGCACCTGGAGCAGCTCAAGCTGGCTTTGGCCAGGGCCACTCGGAACGCGCTGGAGCGCAGTCGCCTGGATGGCTCAGAAGCGTCACTCATCGTGCGGGTGCTGGTTCCAGAGAGCAGTGAAACGACAGAAGAAGGCGGTCAAGCCGGCAACGAGCCAGGCCAAGGTGGGGTGTCCGCGCGGGTGGCTCGACAGGTCAGGCGGCCATCCTATCGTGGCTGGGGGTTCTTTCTAGTGCAAAAACAAGAGGATAATCCGCAAGCATCGGCTGGAAAGTCATATCATCTAATTGAATTGTTTCTATACCAAGAGAGAGAACACGCTCGAACATACAAATCCAATCATTTAACCTAACCAAAGTAGTAAAGACAAGGAGCAAAATATGCCAAATCATTATTCACTATTATTGGGGATTGCCCATCTGCGGCAGCAAGAGATGTTCCGGCAAGCCGAAGCCGAGCGACTCTACAGGTAGCTAAAGGGAAACCGGCTTGGTTTGCGACAGCAAGTCGGCCACCGTCTGCTGGCTACCATCCAGCGTTTCAAAGTTTATCTTCAATCAAATCCGGCTACACCCATCTGGGGTGAGAAGTAGCTAATAAATTTCAGGAGGTCAATCATGAGCACTTTTTTACTCTATCTAACTGCTTTACGAATCATTCACATTGTGGCCGGCACACTGTGGGTCGGCAGCGCTGTCTCCTACTTCTTTTTTGTCGAACCAACGGTCAAATCGCTGGGACCGGCCGCTCCCCAGTTTATGCAGACTCTCATCGAAAGACGGCGCTACCCTATGTTTATGAACATCGCCAGTGCGTTGACCATTGTGGCCGGGGCGCTGCTTTATTGGAGCATATCGGGCGGGTTTCAATGGATCTGGGTCACGTCGGGGCCAGGACTGGGCTTTACCCTCGGTTCGGTAATAGCGCTTGTAGTCTTCGGCATTGGTTTTTTCATGATCAGGCCACGCGCCGAGCGTTTGGGCGAGCTGGGCAAAGCCATTGACGCGGCTGGCGGCCCGCCGACCCCAGAGCAGGCCGCCGAATTAGGCAAACTGGGTGAAGAGATGACAAAGATTGAGCGCGTTGACGTTATCCTGTTGACGATCTCCCTGGTTATAATGGCGACGGCCCGTTACTGGTATTTTTGAAATCAGGTTCAGGGTTCAGAGTTATGAACAAAAACTCTGAACCCTGAACTGAATAACCGATAAACTATTTTTGGAGAAGAAAAAGATGAACCCAAAGCCCTGTCCTCACCCCATATTTCGCTTAATAGCGGCAGCGTTTGCGCTTGGCCTGGCCCTGCTCATCTCAAACAGAGCCAGCCTGACCGCGTCCGCCCAGGAGCCAACATCTCACCGTGTTTTTTTGCCGCTGCTTGTCAAATCTCCAGGAGAGAATCCGCCGCCGGGCGGCGGGCAGAGCGGGGCCTTCTGGCTGCCTTACATCGGCGGAAACAGCATCCTTTCTACCTACGGAACCAGCGTGGCCGTGGATAGCGCTGGCGGCGTTCACATCAGTTACGCCCTGTACAGCGGCCTGGATAACGGCCAAAAGCCGGCCTATTACGCCTACTGCGCCGCCAAATGTGCCAGCATAGCCAACTGGTCGCTGACCCGCCTGGGCAATAACGTTCAGGATGTCCGGCTTGCCCTGGACCCGGCCGGCCACCCCCGTTTGATGCTCTACACTGCCTATACCAACAGCGACGCTCACGAGTACCAATACGCCGCCTGCGAGACCGGCTGCGCCAACAGCGCCAACTGGACCATTACCCCTCTGACCACCGTCTATGAAATTCCCAGCCGCAGAAGCTATCACAACAATCGTTATTTCGCCCTTGACCCGCAGGGAGGCCCGGCCTTTATCTACACCGATTCCGCCGGTGGGCACAGCGGCACCTTTTACGCCCATTGCCTTTCGGCCTGTACCAATGTAGGCAACTGGTTTGAGTTCAAATTGTTTGAGCAAAGCGTAGGCAAACCGGCCCTGGCCTTTGCTTCTAACGGGCAGCCGCGCTTTGCCGCCAGCTATTACGTCCCGGATGACCCTCAGTATAACGTTCCTCTGTGGAAGTTACTTTATGGGGGCTGCTATAATAACTGCGATAATCTGGAGCAATCGGTTTGGGATGGTGTGTTTATCTACCCCACCATCGGCGATGGCTCGTTCAGTTTGCGGATAGATAGCAACGGCCGGCCGCGCATAGCCCTCTATCCCACCCAGGCCGACCTGTCACAGATGCAGCCGGGCTACCTGTATTACGTTTGGTGCGATGATGTAACCTGCCTTGACGCCGCTGATTGGAGCAAGGTTAGCCTGGGGCTGCCCCTGTTTTATGGCGATGGCGTTGACCTGGCCCTTGACCCGGCCAACCGGCCCCGGCTGGCTTATCAGATGGGTGACGACGGGCTGGGGTACGCCTGGTGCAACGGCGTCTGCGGGGCGGCATCGGGCTGGCAATCGCGCACGGCTGAGTCAACGGCGGCTGTTATGGCCCAGTACCCACCCGGCTTGCCTCAACATCAGAGCTGCCCCATTTTAACCTGGCTCAACGGCGTGCGGCCTTCGCTGGCCCTGGACCCAGCCGGCCACCCCCGGCTGGGCTACGATACCGAACTGTGGTGGGGCGGCTCTAACCCCAACATCCAATGCGATATTGGCGTTCCGGTAACGCGCTTTGCCCTGTTTCCCCAGCCGTAGAGTAACCCTTGAACGATTTGAAACTTGGAGGGCGAAATGGGCGCCCGAGTTCACGCGCATGCTTTATGAAGTCCACCAATACCTGGGCTGAGTGTTATCTGGAACAAAATTTATCTGACTTGTGGGGCCATAAGGTCCGCACCCTGCTGGCTGTCCTGAGTATTGCCGCCGGGGTCTTTGCTCTGGACGCCATCCTGGGCATGATTGACCAGTTAATGCCCAACCTCGACCGGGTGCATGAGTCAATCCAGCCGGCCAACATCATCTTGATCCTCCAAAAGCGGATCAATCAGGATGCCGCCGACCGGTTATATCATTCGGCGATGTAAATGATGATGAATGGGCCTTTGCCGCGCCCTATTTGGTTCTGATACGCGAAGATGCGCCCCAACGAGAGCACGAGTTGCGAGAAGTCTTTAATGGCTTGCGTTGGCTGGTGCGAGCCGGTGCCCCGTGGCGGATGATGCCCAACGATCTGCCGCCCTGGTATACCGTCTATCAACAGACGCAACGGTGGCTGGCGGCGGGAGTATTTGAAGCTATGGTCCATGATTTGCGTATACTGTTGCGACTGGCCGCAGGCCGCGAAGCTCAACCCTCGGCGGCGATTTTCGATAGTCGGACCCTGGAATCGAGTCCGGAAAGTGGTCAGCGGGCCGGCTACGATGGTCATAAGCGTAAAAAAGGCAGCAAAGTGCATATGGCCGTTGATACCCTGGGCCATTTGCTGGCTTTGCACGTCACCCCAGCCAATGAACAAGAGCGAGATCAGGTGACTGAATTGGCCCAGCAGGTTCAGGAAACCACCGGCGATACGGTTCAGGTCGCCTTTGTTGACCAAGGGTACACTGGTGACGCTCCTGCTCAAGATGCGGCTCAGCATGGCATCGAACTGATTGTGGTCAAATTGCCAGAAGCCAAGAAAGGCTTCGTGCTGCTGCCAAAACGCTGGGTTGTTGAACGCAGTTTCGTCTGGACCGCTCGTTTTCGACGGCTGGCACGAGACTATGAACGCTTGCCGGAAACCTTGATTGGCCTGCATTTCCTGGCTTTTGCGATGCTTATGCTCAAGCAGGCTGTTCATCTTATTACTCAAAGTTCATAGCACGCTCTAGTCTTTAGCGTCGTGCTGTTGGGTACGGCCTGTACCACAGCCATTGCCCGGCAAAACCAGGCCGCTCAGGCAACCTTCACCATCGAACTGGCCGAAACCGGCTTGACCGTGCCGGAGCGTCTGCCAGGCGGCATTGTCTCTATCACCTTCAACAATACGGGCAAAGTGGGACAGCATCTGTCGTTGGTCCGCCTCAATCCGGGCGTGATCCCGGAAAAGTTCCAGGCCACCCTGGCCGAAGATCCTGGTGAGGCTATTGCGCTGGTTCACCTGCTGAGTGGGTCCCAGGTGCCCCCAAACGTGGGTGGGCAGGTCGTATATGACCTGAAAGAAGGCACACATATGGCGCTAAGTTTTCCCGAAACCGAGGAAGACGCGCTACCCTTGACGGCTGTCTTCCAGGTATCAGGCCTGGTAGGGCCGAGAGTTGCGTCGCAGGCCGAGATCGAAGTGGCGCTGAATGACTTTGCCTTCGTCATGCATGCTCAAATTAAGGTCGGCCCTCAGACCTGGCAAATCGAAAACACTAGCCAGCAGTGACACGAGTTGAGCATTGTCAAGCTCAAAATAAAAAGGTCGGTCGGTTAAGACTGATGTACCCCTAATGAGTATATCAAAGAGGTTTGTAGAGAATTCTAGTCTGAAGGATCAGGTTTCTTGTACATTTTCTCCCCGGCTCGTATTGCCACTGTTGTAAGCCAGTTCTCAAATCGTTGTACAAGAGTGGCCTATCTGCTACTTTCAGGACGCATTTGGGATAGAATACAGGCTCACCATTCTCAACCGTCAATATTACCGTAACATCAAGGATTTCAACAATTTTGCGCCTCAGATTAAATGCGTTATCGGCTAGCTGCATTCCTTTCCTAACGGTGGCTATAAAACCGGCAAAATCCATAATGAAGTCCTTGCTCACTAATTCACTTGCTAATTCCACCTCGATTTCCTGTTTTCGGGTATAGGGACGCAATGTTCTTTAAGTCTGGCGATAATACCGCGTAAGGTTTCATCCCCATAAATATACCATTCAAAAATTTTTCTAACCCACTTTGCCTCTTCCTCATTGATAACTAATACTCGGCGTTTTAAGCGCCCCTCAGTGATAAACACTTCCCGATAACCGTAAGGTGGCTTCCCATGTGTCATCACTGAGCCTTTACGTCTTACGGCGTCTATCTTGCTTGAGTACAGTTTTTTTACTAAATCTTGCCTATCTTGTTCGCTCATCCAGTATTGTAGGAATCGTATCATTGAGCCTATCCCCTTGCGGGGTAATCCATTCAGTTCCCTATTCCATACGTATTCAATTTCGATACCACTATCATAGAATAGGCGTTCAAAATCCATTGCCTTATAAACGTCTCTTGAATAGCGCTTAACGTCCCTAATAATGAGGACATCAAACATCCCGGTTTTAGCCATTTCAAGAGCTTTATTCAGTGCGGGGGCATTCCTATCGTCGCCTTTAACACCTCTGACATCCTCCTGTAATCGTTCAATGACGATATAACCGTTGTCATTGGCATATTTTTCGCACACTTCCAATTGCCCGGTTAAACTATCCTTTGCGGTATCATCTGAGCTCGTCCGCGCATAAAGAAAAGCTCTCTTTTTAATGGTAAATAGCTCGTTCTGGGTTCTGGGTATCATCTTGGTTACTCCACAATTAATGAGTTGCTCTATAACTGTAATTAACCTAACTGCCAGTCCCTATCGTTGGTAACCAATATCATTTCTCATATCCGCCTTCGCATCATAATGAGTGATTTTTTGATGAGTATCCTCAATTTGTTCAATTGTGTTTACTTCATCTCGCCAACTTCGTACTAGAGCCAGGCAGGCAATCCATCGGCTCAATTCCTCAGGGGAGTGTACGAGACTCTCTCTTAACAATACAAACAATTTGCCGATGGTGTCAGTTTTAGGTTTCTCGGCCAATTCCCCAAATCGGTCTTGTAAAACCCGAGTGACCTCTCTGGACATTGGATCAACAAGACCCAGTTCATGCACTAACTGACCGCGTACTGCCTGCTGCCACCCGGTAATGATATGGAACATGCTCAATGAGTCCCAATCTTGCACCAGCAGTATCTCAATCGTTCTCAACAGAGAAGGCATAGATAGGTCGATCCCCTCGCCCGCCGGGGCCAGCAAAGTTCGCTCGATGGCGACACGCCGCAAATGATTCAGAGCTGTCTGGTGACGTTGCTGCTCCAGTCGTCGTTGTTCAGTCCCCCAGTCAATCAGGGCTTCTTTCGCTTTGCCCCCGCAAGTTGCATGAATACAAACCATCTGCCATTTATCACCGGGTTGAGCAATGACGACATAGCCCGGCGGGTCGTCTGTCGTATGTAGACAACTCTGCGGTGTACAGAACTTACTTTCGATTTGGGGTTGCAGCCAGATAAACTCCCCCTGCTTTTCTCGCTCCTTGACGAAATCGGTTAAAGCAACCGGCAACCCCTTCTGTTGCAGCGCCTCAACCGTGGCTTGGCGAGCGATCGCTTCCTGTTGGTGGAAACAGCTATTGGCTTCGCGAACATCCGGCGCTATACAAAACGCCTCGATCTGATCAAGCAAAGGCATATAATCCCCTTGTGCCTCAAGCCTTTCAGGGATGACAGTTTCGGGTGGGTATCGTTCAAGGTCATCGCTGTCAGACGCTGGTAAGGTAATGCTTCCCGCAGGAGAGGGGATAAACTGCTGGGTATAGTGCGGAAAGAGCCGCAGATAGGGGCAAAATGCAGCTAACGTCCCGTCAGCTTGCGGACTGAATTCACTCTTAGCCTGTCCCAATTCCTCACGCAAATCTTTAAAATTGATCTGACGGCGGAAACACTTCGAGAAGGTGGGGACACTGTTCCAAGTTTTGCCGGCCTCGAAGCGAATCCCGTGACCAATGAGCGCTCGGGTAATATCTCGCTGGAGATCATCTAATGTTCTGGCCTGGACCCAGGCCGGATTGCGCAGTTGTCTAATAAACTGACTGTGTAATTCAGGATATTCAGCTAGCTGGCTATTGATAAGCTGGATCCACTGGCGGGTCAAGCGAGTTTGAGAGGCTCTCTGGCGCTCCTGAGCTTCCCTTTCGGTATCAAGTGCTTGTTCCCAGAACCGGAGTTGCTCAATCGTTGCCCCATCTATATCAAAGATAGTCTCAATCACGCTCGGCTTGCGTTCGGCTGCTTTGAGAATAGCTTGCAGCGTTTCCGGCTGGGTTAGATTCTCCCTCAGTTCATCTTCGATTAACGCGATGGCTACTGCCAATTCTTCATCACAATCAACTAGCGCCGCCGGGATCATTAACCTTTCCAGCTCAACGCCAAATTCAGTGGCAAATTCTAAGTAGGCCAAGTACCGGTGATTTCCAGCGACCCCTTCCAAAGTCTGAGTGCGCACCAGAATGGGCTGCCACAGTCCGGTCTCGGTGATACTCCGTTTGAGCCTTTCGACCAGACTCTGATTAATCGCTCGACGTGGCGAAAAAGGGAATAACTGGGTATCATGATCGTACATCACTTTGCTTGCTGGAATTTCGACAAATTCAATCGGGATTGACATACGCTAAACTCCTTGTATTTTTGAGTTTAGCGGTGGCAGCGGATTAGGAACGATGGCCGGTCATACTAATCCCTTTCTCTTCCATTACCTGGACCGTATAGGGATTAATACCCTTGGGTAGACCGGCGCTGTTGCTAACCAATATGAAGAAAGCGCTCTTTTTGGAAAAAATGAAGGTTAATTCCGCCATTGACACCACTGCTCCGATCCCGTATAGAACCTCTGTAACGACTTCTGTATCCTGCATTCCTCTGATGAACTAAACCCTCGCCTGCCTTAACCCAATCCTGTATCTTATCTGACCACCCAGCTAGCCGCTCGCAACCTCGTAAACGACCCCTGACAAATCGCTGTACCACTCCTGATCAACTCCTATACGAATACTGTATGACCCGTGGATAACCCCAGGTGCGACCCTTGTATATTTCTTTCCCCGGTTCGGTCCCAATTCGGCCACTCGACTTATCCCTATAAAAGCCTTGAATAATCCCCTGTTGGCAGGCTTTCCCCCGATACACGCCTGGATAAACTTCGGTCAAACCCCATAAGACCCGTGTGCTCAGCGTTTTATCTGGCTCTGGCCAAGCCAGACTGACCCCAGTTCACCCTCTATAAGCCCGGTTACCCCCTAGTCAACCTCTCTACCACCCCGGGCAAAAGTCTATTCAACCCCGTGCTAACCCCCTGTGTCTGGCACTATCCGGCCAAATTCGCAGGGTACCCCCTTGCTGGACAGTTGAACTGCCCGCTCTTAGGGTTTCACCCGTTTTCTCTATCCATCAAGTCAAATTCCTCCCAGAATTTTAATCACTCAAAAACTTCGCTAAAGCAAAGTTCCCCACCTCACAAAAAGGGAGGTTGTTAAAGCAACTTTCGCCCATGACAAAACGCTGCTTCTAACTATCGCTTGTCTACATCAGAAAGTTGGGTTTTTAATAGATGGTGCTTCACCTTAAGTCAAGGCTGGAAGCAATAGATTATGAAATTTATTTTTGCTGTGCTAGGCGTGGCGAAGGTTACTAGGTCGGGACATTTCTTTTGGCGCTGAGCCTGGCGCGCTCCCCTGCCCAATTGTAGCACGGAGTTTTAGCAAACAGTTGGCAATCTCTCAATCATATTTTTGGCTTTAAAAAGAAAAACGGCGACATTCATAAGGGACGTCGCCGTGCATGTAAGGTTGTTTTTCTTCTATACCGCTACCTAACCGTCCTCAAAGCATCATCGATTCTATGTACTGCAATTCCCAATGACCGGAGAAGGTAATGCCTAAGAGCTCAAAAGATGTGGAGGCGTGCGTCCTGCTGCGTCCGATCCAGATCGGATAGCGGCTTGGATGTGTCAGAGCTCGAACTGCTAGGTTCTAATAGGAAGTTTCGGTCTGCTGTTTCCGAGAAGCAGCGACAGAGTCTAACAACAAAAAAAGCCTCGCCTGGTTTCAGACGAGGCTTTTCGCTAAAGGCAATACACACCCTCCGGCGAATGAAATTGCTTAGTTCGACTTTGTACAATTTTTAGAAGAGGAGGAAGGAACAAACGAGCCATCTGAGGTAAGATAGTAATCGCCAAACCACTATCAACCTCAGGAGAATTCGATGTTCCTTCCTTCCGAAATTATAACCGTATTCGCCCATTTTGCACCAGCTTTTACCCAGCCTTCGTATCGGAAAGTGGTGGTGTTATTGGCTGGGACAATTCTGGCCCGAGGCCGCCGGACAGTAACAGCGGCTTTACGAGCGGTAGGTTACCAACAGCATCAGCAGTGGACCAAGTATCATCACCTGTTGAACCGGGCCAATTGGTCAGGATTGCAGGTGAGCGCTCTGTTGCTCCAGTTGTTGGTGACCACGTTGGTGATCGCTGGAGCGACGGTTGACCTGGTGATAGATGAAACTCTAGAACGGCGCTGGGGCCGGAAGATCAGCAAACGGGGTCATTGGCGGGATAGTTTGGCCTCCAGTCAAGGGCTGAATGTCAGCACGAGTGGCTTACGCTGGCAGGTACTAGCGGTGGTGGTCAAGTTACCCTGGAGCCGGCACCACTGGGCTTTACCCTGTTTGAGTGTCTTGTTGATGACCCCCAAAGTCAGTCAACAATTGGGCCAACGACACCAGACCGTGGCTCAGCGGGCGGGACAAATGGCCCAGTGGGCCAGACGAGTCTTGCCAGGCCGGCGGATCAAACTCATCGGAGATGGTGCTTACAGCGTGATTGAACTCGGCTTGAGCTGTCTGAAGAGTGAGGTCACCTTGATTGCTCCGTTACGGCTGGATGCTCGTCTGTTTGAACCCCCACCGTGTGTGATGGGCAAGCAGGTTGGACGACCTCGGGTGGTTGGGCAGCGATTGCCGAACTTGGCCCACGTTGCCGGTCAAGCCAGCACCCTCTGGCAGCGCCGTCAGTTTGACTGGTATAACGGTGAACACAAGGTCTTGGACTGGACCAGCGACACCGCCCTATGGTACTCCACCGGCACCGCGCCCCTACCTATCCGTTGGGTTCTGGTTCGTGACCCTGCCGGCAAGTTACCAACCCGGGCTTACTTCTCGACCGACCTGGAGCAGCCTGCTCCGACCATCGTCACCGATGTCGTCAAACGCTGGTCCATTGAGGTTACTTTTGAGGAAAGTCGAGCCCATCTAGGCATCGAGACCCAGCGCCAGTGGAATGACCTAGCTATTGAACGGACCACGCCCGCGCTGTTTGGCCTGTTCAGTCTGGTCGTCTTGCTCGGCCAGGCCCTCTACCCGCACGGTCAATTGCCTTTACCGCAGAGTGCCTGGTATCACAAAACCGTAGCCAGTTTTAGTGATGTCCTGGCCTTGGTTCGGCAAGCGTTGTGGGGCAACTTTAATTATCAGACAAGTGCTGTTGACCCTGACCTGCTCTTAATTCCTCGAACTGACCTGCAACGGCTCGCTTATGCCGTCTGTTATTAACTTGATAATGTACAAAGTCGAACTTAGTTCATCCGCCCGTCGGCAGCCAAAAACAGGCTCGGATCCTCGGCGCCCACCACGTTGTAACCAGTATAATTAGTAGTCGGTTCGCCGATAAAGTCATCAATCGGGTGCCCGACCGCCCTAACCGGCTGCTCCTGTGGGATGTGATTCTTCAGCCAGGCCAGGATATTGTTCAGGCCCAGGGCCAGACCAGCGACCATAGCCAGCACGACCGCACGAAAAACCGAGGAGCGGCGCCAGAAATAGACGCACAGCACAGAGATAACTACCCCGATAACCATGAGGGCCACGAGGCGTAGAATGGTGCGCCTGTGATTAGCCCAAAATGCAACCAAGTTTATTCGAACCTTATTGAAGGCCAGCTTGAAACCGGCGACGGCTTGGTCAAATTTGGCTTTGAGTGTTTGGATGTTCACGAGGTTCTCCTTTGTAGGGTTACAATATTGAATAGATTTTTTGGTAAGAGGATTAAATAACGAAACAAGTTGTTGCGGGGACAGCCCTCTATTCGGTTAAGATTGGTTTCGGCGGCATTACCTCCTTGACTTTAGATGGCAGCAAACAGACCAGCCCTATAGCAGGCTGGTCTGTTTAGATAAATGTTGCAGACAGTTGGAGTTGAACTGTGGGATAGGTGAACGCGATCACTCGCTAACCGCTAAAACACGCTCCCCCTCAAAAGACGCAATAGAGTCCCTAGATCCGGCGGCAGAGGCTTCGCCAAATGACAAGACCGGCTCTGGCGTCACGGTAACTGGCTGCTCTTGGGGGATGCGGTTCTTCAGCCAATCCAGGATATTGTTCAGGCCCAGTGCCAGGCTGGAGACCAGGGCCAGTACGACTGCCCGGAATAGGGCCGAGCGACGCCAAAGGTAAACAAACAGAGTTGTGACCATTACAGCCAGCAGGGCGATAGCGATAGTCCACAGAATGGACTGCTTCTGTTTGTTCCAGAACGTCGCCAGGTTCACCCTAGTGGTGGTGGAGATTTGTTTAACGGCGCTCATTGCTTGATCGAATTTAGATTTGAGTGATTGGAAATTCATTGGACATCTCCTGAAAAGTGATTAAGGTTTTTTAGCTAAAGTGCCGTTTTGGCAGTTAAACGCCGACGGAAGAGGCTTCGACGGCAACGATGGGAGGACTATCCAATGGCCGCATGACCGGAAGCGGTTTGGGGAATACAGCCGCTGCTTCAGCGGCGGGGATTATCTCCATCGGAACGACTGCGGTTGACTGGACCAGAGCCGGCTCAACTGCCGCTTCCTCGAGCGAGTCGCCAAACAAAACATCCACTCCGTCAGGATGATAAGAAATGGTTAAGCCATCGGCGTCATCGGTTATGACCGGAAAAACCAACAGCCCCTCGACTGTGTCGCCGGTGGTCAGGGTAAACACCGTCAACGCTTCGATAGCGGCTTTCATCAACCCCTGGCAGGCTTCGATGTGACCTCGGGCATCAGCGCCTTTATAACCCGGCCTCACCTCCGGTGCGAACAGCCACGACCCCTGCGGCAGCTGTACTCTGTTATCAAAATTAAACGTCGGTTCTTTGCCGAATAGATCTGTGGTGGTGAGGTCCAGGCCCAACTCGAATTCAACTACTCCATGACCCTTATTCTGGCAGGTAGTTAAGTAAGGTCTCAGCACCCCTATCGGAAATCCGGTCTTTTGAGTAAAAGCAGCCACCGCCGTCAAAACACCATGCTTCATGGTGTCAGCCGCACGTTCGTAGGCCACATGCTCAACATGCATCCAGCGGCCGGGTTCGTACTGCTCGACATTAAACTGGATGAGCTCGCCTTCCAGTTGGGCCGTCTCACCTGGTTGGCCCTCTAACCAGGGACCGGATTCATGCGCGCCGGCGGCCACCTCGCTTAAGATAACGGCAACCACCCGGTCGAGGCCATTCTTATCCAGGTTATAAGATCTGACCCGCTGGCTCTTGTTTTTGATCAACATCTCAACGGGGGAGAAATCTAACTGGGGGTCATGCACCGCGCAAAACGGGGTTGCTGCCGGCTTAGAATTGGCAGGTTGGGGAGCGGCTGCCTGACCCACAGATTCCTTGTCCGACTCAAACGCCGTCACTGGGATCGTTTCTTCGGTAAGCATCATCGACGTGGCGGGAGTGGGGGCCGGAGTCGGCTGGGTTGGTGGTTGCTGAGGATCCGGGGCGACGGCAGGTTTTTGCTTGACTTTAACCAGAGCGGTGGCGAACAAATACCCGGCCATCAGAGGGATAGCAATGCTCGCTGCCAAAATGACAGGGAGCCAGAGGATGGAGTTGTCGTCTGAATGATCATCTAAATGTTCATCCGGGTGATAATTATTAGGTTGAAACATGATTAAGCTCCTTACCAGGCTTCAGCCTGGAATTTTGATGGAATCAAAAGAATTAAAGTTTTGAGAAGGTAAGTCACCTCCTTTTCGAGAGAATGGAGGAATAACAAACAGGCCGGCAGGCGCCAACCCGTTTGCGGAAAGAAGTATAGAGCCAGCAAAAACGGCCGGGCAAAGCAACGCCGGACCGAGGCAGTTTACAAAAACCACCTGTCCGCTCGCGAGTGCGCCGTCACGTCGGTCTTACTGCTTCTTTATGTGGTTGGAATAAAAAGGGGTAAATTATAGGAGGAGAAATTTAATTACGTATATTATTAGTTTAACAGGCTATTAATCTATTGTCAATACCCAATTTTATATAACTTTCTACTGAGCCACTACCCGTTCCAGTGAATGAGCAGCTCGCCGGAACATACTTTCATAAGTATACGGCGCAGGCGTACGAGGATGAGGCGGGTTAGACCAGTCGAGGGTTTGACCAGAGGTGATGCCTTCAGCCACTATCTCTCCAGTGAGTTTGGGTGCGGCCAAAAGACGATTCTGGCGCTTTTGATAAGCTTGGATCGCTTCCAAGGCGGCTACGTGCAGCCTTAAACCGTACCCGTTTAGCCCGTGGAGCATGCATGAAATTTTAACCATCGCCACGCAAGTCTTATCAATGTCTTGCCCCGTAAAAACCACCAAATTTCTATGCACAGCCCACTTAGGGAACTGCGCCGCCGCCGCCAAAAGCATCACGCCTGAACCAACGGCCGGCTCATTAAAGGTAATAGGTTCATAGTATGGCAGGGCTGCCGGAATAAGATGGTTAAAAAACCAATCCGAAGCGAGGTTCCCCTCTTCTGGCAGGGCGAGTGAGGCCAAAACCACAGCTTGACCCAATACATTGTCCGGGTGTAGGCAGGCTTTCTTTAAGCGGTCATAAATTTCTCGTTCGCCGTTTTGAATGGTAATTTTAGCCGCCAACAAAGCAACCGCCCACGGAGTGAAATACTGAGCCGCCCAGGAGGGATCATAAGAAGCGTACTTGAGGTAGACCGCCCCCAAAATATCCGGACCGGAATAACCGGGCTCGTCACTCCCTCTACCCCATAACGACAATTCTTCTGAGCTTTCCAATAGCAGGCTAAACGCTTCGCCAAAGCATTCCCAAACGGCGGTGGCGCCTTCTGGATTATAGGTATTTTGATAGCGGGCTCGCACCACTTCAAAGATAGCTTTTACCTCAGGTGGGTCTTCGGCAAACCCACCAGTCGCGCCGACCGTCTTAACCTGATCCGGCAAAGTCGTCAATGTCGCTTCGACAATGCTGAGCCAATCGTCAAAGATAAGCGAGGGTCGGGTCCCGGTTAGGGAGTAGATTTTCTCCAGGCGCTGGATAATCTCCTTGACATAGTATTCACTGTTGCGCATGGAGACTGGGACGCTCTTTTGTTTCTGAGGTCGTCTCTTGGCAGCGATACCTTCAGAGGCGTCCGCAACAACCGGACCATGGCCGTTGGTCGAGGTTGATTTGACGACATAGGCCCCATAACCACCTGCGGTTTGCGATGGATGAACCCCATTCGTAGCCGGGGTAGATGCCTTTGAGGGTTGGTCGAGGTTTCTCTTGTTGTGCTTGGGGATATTCCTACTCATGCTCACGTCTCCTTGTACTGATAGCACTGTTTATCAGGCGATAATTCTTCATAGCTCAAAACCTGACAGGCACTCTCTAATAGGGCATCGGACTTGCCGGATTGATCGCTCTCAAACCCGGCTCGTAGGGCGATCCAGGTTAACTTAACCAGGCGTGGCGAGGTTAGATCCGATTTTCCTGTGAAAATGTCCTGAACTTTGGCATAGCCGGAAACGGCGCGGGGATCTTGGCCAGTATGAAGCACCAGGTCCAGAGTGATAACCTCATCATCTGTCAGAGGCTCACGGGTTGTCACAAAAGAGGACTGCCCTCGAGGCAATGGTGAGGTAGATAGGTAACTCATCATTTAGTAGAACTCCTTCAAAATCTAATAAGCTGTGTCAATTGGGGAAAATCTGTCCAACAGAACTGATTTTTTTCATGAGGATTGATTTCCGGTTTTTGTTTCGGCGCGCATCTAAAAGGACGACAAAGCAAATCTCTTTCAAGGTCTGCAAGGAGAAAAATGATGCGAAACAGCGGTTTCAGGGTTACTGGCGTCGTACCGGCGATAATCGGCCTGATCTTTCTGGCTGTAGGGATCACGATTTGGGCATTTTGGACGGCCAATCCCGCTCCTGCACCGGGGGCTAGCTCGGCTAACCTTACAGATATCACTAGCAGGCCCAACCCGCTCGCGGCTGATGATTCCGCAGTCTGGCCCACCCTGACCGGACTGGCAACCTTTGGCAATCAGATCAAACTGCTCAGTTTTGAGGCGCCGAGCCTGCCCCTTATGCCAGGAAACACTGTCAATACGACCCTCTTCTGGCAAACCCAACCCCTCACAACTCCGCTTAACGTCTTTTTGCATGTACTGGACCCCAACGCCAACCTGATCGCTCAAACCGATGTCTCTCTGGCTGAACCCGGTTGCGCTCAAATGGGTCGCTTCTCGCCCGATATCGTGATCACTTGCGCCGCCATCCAGTTGCCCGATTCCTTGCCCGACGGGCAGTACCAACTGGTCGCCGGAATATATGAGGCCGGCAGCGGCCAACGCTTGATTACCCCTACTGGCGAGGGTGAATTCTCCCTGACCACCCTTGAAATCCACGCCGGAACTGAGAATCTATCTGCCTGCCCCGTAACCCCGCCCAATGGCAGTACCCCGCCCGGCGAGCAGCCTTCGCCAGAGTATTACGGCCACGATCAATTGTGGACAGTCCTCTGGCCCGATGGTAAAGTGATATTTGAAGCCGGCGGGCCAGGCCAGGTTAACCCGGATGGTTCGGCCGAGATGAAATGGGGCTGGTGGCGCGGCGTTGCCGGGTGGTTGACGATTGAAGGCCGTCGCCTGGATGCGTCAGCCCCACCGCTGCGGGCCAATATCCCTGAGGGGTACGGCGAGACCGGCTTTCAGGCCAGCGGACTCATCTTCTCCACCCCGGGCTGTTGGGAAGTGACCGGCAGGGTCGGTCAAACAGAATTGACCTTTGTTACACTCGTGGTCATAAATGAACGAGAGAAGTAAGCCAGACCTCCCTCCTACTTTGACTTGACCACGACTTTCAATGTAATATTTACCCTATCTGGGCGTATTTACTGTTGGATCCAAACTCAGTAGAAATTCAGGATGAGACCCCTTGTATAAAATAATAACCGTACTGGCAGTGCTGATTCTGGCCGGCTGTCGCGTTGGGACCAACCAACTCCCGCTGCCTAGCCTGACTACCAACCCGGTCGAAACTGAGGTGACAGCCGTGCTCTCCGCTACCATATCCGCGCCGGTGTTCACGCCAACTGTCTCGTTGTCCCTGGCGAATAATCTGAACAAAATAGTCTTTGCTTCTGCAAACAAGATCTACATGGTAGATGTTACTAGCCAGGAATTAACCACGCTCGCTCACGTTGACCAAGAACCGCTGTGTTGTCCTCGCTGGTCGCCTGACAGGCAGAAAATTGGCTTTGCGCTTGGCTGGGGGATGTATTATGGGGTCTATATGGTGAACGCCGACGGGAGCGAGCTAAAAAGACTGACTTACATCCGGCGTTACGATGGGGAGAGTCCGCCCCTTGTCCCGGCCTGGTCAGCGGACAGCCAACAGATTGACTTTGTTTACGGGCCTTATTCAGTGGTTAGCGAAGACGCTTCACCGGATGGGCAGCGCATCGCCTATGTGGTCACCCGCTCAGAAAATGATCAAATGGTTGCTGATCTCTATCTGAAGCGTGCAGATGGAACCGGCGTGACCAAATTGACGACAACACCATTCAGCAGCATCTCTGGGATTGATTGGTAAGGGGAACTTCTTTCGGGGTTATAACGCCTATAATTCTGTTTGCTTTACTAATTTACCCGGATTGAAAGGGTGAAATGAAACAATGGTTTTGTTTGATCGTATGGACCAGCTCAACAATTGCCTGTACGCCCATAGTTGCCAATGATCGCCCGACTTCAACTCCGGCCAGCCCGGTTCTGTTCCTCACCCCCACTGTCCCTGCTGAACCTATCTCCCCAGCCTCGACTGTAATTCCGCCCTCGCCGGAAGGCCACCCCACCACGCTGCCCCGGCCGCCTAAGGGAGCGGCTGCATGGCCGGCCCGGATCAGCATCAGCGCCGCCCCACCCACTATCAAGGTGGGGCAGACGGTCAGCCTTACCGGCGCGCCCGTCAATCTTGGCCTGCCTTACTACACCCTTTACCTCAAGGGCGAGCCAGCCGTGACCATCACCTACGATAATAAGTTACAGTTTCAGGGCTTCACCGGCCAGTTTGTCGAATTTGTTTCAGCGTCAGCCTCCAACACCCAGGTTGAGTTTGTCCTGCGAGCGGTACAACCCGGAACAGTTAAGGCCGCTATCAACGCGACAGGTGAGGTCCGGCTGGACGATGGCCGGGGCAATTTCGGCTGGATCTGGGGCGGCGCGGGTTCAGATACGATCACCCTGACGCTGACAGCCAACTAAGGGCAAAACAGCTCCGATTACTTCCGGTTTTGGAGATGAAGCGCATCTAATTAGCGTAATGATTTACATGGATACCGCTCAACTGGTCAACCGCTGCCGGGAAGGGGACTCGCTGGCCGTCGAGGCCCTGGTGCGAACCTACAAGCCCCTGGTCTACCGGCTGGCTGTTTCGATTCTGGACGACCCGGCCGAGGCTGACGAAGCCACCCAGGATGCCCTGGTGGCGGCTCTGGGCAAGCTGCACTCGTTTCGGGGCGAGGCCAAATTCACCACCTGGCTGTACACGATCACCTTGAACGTGTGCCGGGGACGGCTGCGCAAGCGCCACGCCCGTTCCCGGCTGCTGGATAGGGTGTGGGCGGTATTTGGCTGGCAGGACGTCGTCGCCCCTCAGCCGGAGCAAACGACCTTACAAGAGGAACAGGAGGGGCGGCTGTGGCAGGCGGTGGTTGCCCTGGATGAGCGGCGGCGCGAGACCATCATTCTGCGCTACTACCACGAGCTGACCTTGACGGAAATCGGGCAGGTACTGGGGGTCAGCGAGCGCACCATTCGCACCTGGCTGCACAGCGCCCACGAGCAGATGCGGACCTTTTTAGAAAGAGACTGACAATGGATACGCTAACTCACGAGCAGGGTCGAGCCTATCTCCATATTGGCCGGGAGCAACTGGAGACCGGGGAACAGGCTGCTCTGGACGCGCACCTGGCCGGCTGTGTCGACTGCCGCGTTTACGCCGCCGAGGTGGCCGTACGCCAGATGAACCTGACCCGCCTGATGCAAACCCGCTGGAGCCGTCACCATCCCAGCCCGGCCATAAATGAGCGGGTGCAGTCTCGACTGCGCCGAAAAAAATGGGGCCAACGCTTCTGGAATTTGACCGGCTCGCTGGCAGCAACCGCCGCGCTGGCAGCTCTGCTTGTGGGGTTGGGCTGGTTGGTCTGGATGGACAAACTGACCCGGCCCGTGCCGACCGGTCAGGCCGCCATACCGACCCAGCCCGGCCCTCCCCCGTCAGGCCGGTCGCCAGCCCATTGGTCCACCCCGGCCGGTCTGGCAACGTTTGGTGACACGGTCAAACTGCTGGGATATACCCTGGCCGCTGAAACCTTCAATCCCAATGACGTGGCCGAAATAACGGGGTACTGGCAATCTCGCGTTCTCAGCCCAACCTACCACATTTTTGTCTTCGCCCTTGACGCCAACGCCGCCCCCGTGGCCCAGGTGGATTTACCGCTATTGAATGATACCTGCCGGCCAGCGAGCCAACGCTCCGGCGAGATGCTGGCCGGCTGTTACCCCTTCCCCCTGTCTCTCCCGGCGGGCCGCTATCAACTGGCGCTGGGGGTCTACGACCCCGCCAGTGGCGCACACCTGAACACCGCAAGCGGCGAGATGATGGTTATCTTGACGACGATAGAAGTCCGGGAAACTCAGCCACGGAGCAACGAAGCGCACCCGGTTAACATCCTGCTCGGCGATTCTGTTGCCCTGCTCAGTTACCGGCTGGCGGCCAGCCATCTTGGGCCAGGGGAAGTGATTGATTTAGCCCTGTCCTGGGGCGTTGAAGCTCCTACCTCGGTAGATTATACCGTCTCCATCCACCTGCTTGACGCTCAGGATAAACTGGTGGCCCAAGTTGAGGCGACCCCGGTCAACGGGACTCGCCCGACGAGCACCTGGAGGCCCGGTGAAGTCATCGCCGACCCTTATCTTTTTAAGTTGCCTGACTCGCTCCCGCCGGGAGAATATCACCTCATGCTGGGGCTGGACGACCCGGTCAGTGGGGCGCGCCAGTTTACCACCCTGGAGACTCCCATCACGATTGAAGTTAAGTAACCGGCCGGTGGAACTTATCACGAGCAAGCGGTGTATTCAATAGAGGAGAGAGTTGCTTTGAGGAAAACGATAATGCGATTACCCTGGACATTCATATTCGTCGGCTTGCTCACCGCTTGTTCGCAGCCCACCCTACCCCCATCACCATCTACAGCAACTCCCCCCAAGGCCGTAGAAGCCATAAGCTCTATCCCAGCACCCACTCTGGCCCCTACCCTGGTAGAAACTATCTTAAGTTCGCCTGTACCGACTGTACCGACTATACCGACAAAAGCAGCTCAACCTCCCCCGGCGCTGGTGTGGTTGCCCTATGGCAGCGCCAGCCGCTGGTTCAACCAACAACTGCTGACCGTCCGGGCGGGGCAACTCAGCCGTGAACCAACTCCGGTCACCTTCGAGATATTCTGGGATTACAGCCCTCTCAGCGGCCGCCTGGCTTATGCCAGCCAACAGATGCATGGGGATACCATGAGTAACCAGCGCGGGGTAAGCGATTTGTGGGTCTACGACTATAACAGCGGTCGGAGTGAATTATGGCTGGTGGATGATGTCTCGCGAGCATTGTGGTCGCCCACTCCCAATCCCCAAACGGGCTTGCCGCCATTGGCCGTCGCCTTACGGGGTGAGATACTGGCCCTCGTCAGCGGCTCCCATCAATTGACCATCCTCAATGAAAACGCCTCATCTATTTTCTCCTGGTCGCCAGATGGACGCTGGCTGGCTTTTACCAAAGGCCAGGCCGTATTTGTGACCTCGGTGGAAAGCGGCAAGACGCGGCAGATAGCCGCCGGCGAAGATAAGGGTGGCTGGGTGGGGGAGAAACCGGCCTGGGCGCTTGAACACCAGGCCCTCATTTATGCCGCTGAACCGTTCAAAATTGCCAAATTAGATGGTTCAGAGGCTTTCACGCCGGTCACGGCGACCGGGGAGAAGTTGCCAGGGGATCGGGTGCAGCATATGCTGTGGTCGCCCAAACAATTACGCCTGGTAGCCTATTCCGAGACGCCAATGGGGGGCGGTCAAAACGTCACCGTTTATCAACTCTCGGAAGATCTCCGCACGGTTGTCTATAGCTACACCCTGGAGGATGTGAGTCTGGTAGATTGGTTAGTACCCGATGAGAGCATCATCCTCGACCGGGGACCGGTCTGGTCACTCACCGGGAATGCTCCGCTGGGGCAGCAATCCAAAATCGCCTCCACTCACCTTTCACCCGATGGCCGCTGGCGAGTGGAAATGACGCGCTATGAGTGTGTCGGGGTCAGGGAATCGGAAGAGAAAGCTTACGAACAATTGAAACTCATTCGGGTCAGCGATGGGGTTGAGCAGATTATAGACCAACAGTTATTGGCTTGCGACGACGCGGGGACTCGTGGTATCGTCGCTTTGTACTGGTCGCTCTACGGTCGTTACTTCTACTACACCAAAGGCGCACCGGGTTTATGCGGCGCCTGGGAACGCCCTTACTACCGTTTGGAGGCAGCGCCCCTCAACGTGACCCACCTGGGGAGCGGTGCTCTCTCGCCGGATGCCACGAAGATAGCCACCTGGCAGTCAAAGCCGCCACTCGCTGAAACATTTGAGCCATCACCTCAGGAATTGGTCGTGTGGGATATCAATGAAGGCGAATTGGTGCGTTCGACCACCCGGTTAAACAACGGCTGGCTGGGAGCACTGGCCTGGTCGCCCAATAGTCGAGCGTTGGTATACCTGACCTTTGAAGCCCCATGTCCTCCGCTTGGCCAAACCCAGGCCGTCCGACTTGACTGGCCCGACCTCACCGAGACGTTGCTGTTTACTTCCAAAACACCAAGTTTCAGCAGTCTTGTTTGGGACGACCCGGCTGAATTGAGCTTATTTGATGAAAGCGGGCAAGTGTGGAAGTATCGTTTCAGGACGCAAAGCCTTGAACCTGCTCCTTGAAAATAGAAACGACCATGGTCACATCCGAGCGAAATTTTTGTCGTGAGCTGCGCAATGAGCAAGATTGATTTTAGAAAAGAACTCAATCATCTCTACAATCCTTCGGCCAAAGCCATCAGGGAGATAGACGTCCCGCCATTGAACTTTTTAATGATTGACGGCGCCGGCGACCCTAATACCTCTGCCGCTTACCAGCAAGCAGTTGAGGCGCTTTTTTCGGTCGCTTATACTCTGAAATTTTTGATCAAAAAGGAACTGACAGTTGATTACGCCGTAATGCCCCTGGAGGGGTTGTGGTGGGTCGAGGATATGAGCCATTTCAGCCTGGACGACAAATCCGCCTGGCAGTGGACGGCCATGATCATGCAGCCGGAATATATTGTCGCCGAGTTATTTGAGGCTGCCTGCAATCAAGCCGCCCGGAAAAAGAATCTACCGGCCCTGTCCCGGTTGCGCCTGGAGATCTTTCACGAAGGCCGGGCCGCCCAAATTATGCACCTCGGCCCCTATGCCGCCGAAGCGCCCACCATTGAGAAGCTGCACCGGTTCATCGCCGCACAGGGTGGGCAGCGCGTGGGCAAACATCACGAGATTTACCTGAACGACCCCAACCGCACCGCATCGGAAAAGCTCAAAACCGTTATTCGACAGCCGTTTGAATGAAGCTTTTGGAACCCGGTTTGGGGGAGTAGTGTATAACTATAACTGCAACAAGGATTAATATGAATGACCTATCCTCAACCGCTTCACCAGCTTATCGCCAGTTTGATGATTGCTCTGATCGGCTTAAGTTTTGTTGGGTAACGTATCCGTAGAGGTCCAATCCCATACAACTCTAAAGTTGACGCCAATAGCTCATTTGTTCTATAATCTAAGCCAACGCATGCTTGACAAGTTAAGGAAAGGAGAGATTTGTCAAATCGAGAAAATAACGTAAGTTAAAGGGATGGCCAAACGAAAAACCCGCAATCCTGATCATGTCCGGCGCAAAAATGTGCCTGGACCCGACAATGAAGTGATGGAGGCTCAGTTGAGCGAACTGATTAGCCCCGCCGTAGCCAACCAGCAGGCTTACTACCGGCACCTGGGGCTGCGCAGCCGGATCCTGAACCTGCCCTTGATGGTGGCAGCGGTGCTGACGATGCTGTGGCGGCAAGTGCCTTCGGTGCATGAAATGACCCGGATGCTGGCCCGAGAAGATTTATTGTGGTGTCAGGCGGTCAAAGTCAGCCAACAAGCCCTGAGCCAACGTTTTCTGAGCTTTCCGGCGATCTTATTCGAGCAGGTCCTGAAAGAGTTACTGCCTCAACTCCAGCAGCGGTGGCATCAACGGCAGGGCCGACCGTTACCTGAGAGTGTCAGAGCGGCTCAGCAGCACTTTGAGCACATTTGGGTGGCCGATGGTTCGACTCTGGAAGCGTTGTTTCGTAAACTCAAGGTGCTGGAAGATGTACCGGTGGGCCAACTGGCCGGCAAAATCGGGACCGTGGTGGACCTATTGACCCGGCTGCCGGTGGAAATTTGGTTTCGGGAGCAGCCCAAGACCCACGAGAGCAGCTTTATGCCTGAGTTGTTAGCCCTGGTCAAAGCCAAAACCTTGCTCATTCTGGATCGCGGCTTCTATGATTTCAAGTTTTTTGCCGCCTTGTTGGAGCAACAGGTCGATTTCATCACCCGGCCCAAAAGCAATGCCTTTTGGATTGGGCATCAACTCTTGAGTAAGACGGCCACAATCAGGGATCAAATCATCTTTCTGGGTACCGGCACGCAGGGCCAGCCCGTCCTGAAGTTGAGACTGATTGAAGTCCGCTTTGGCCAGGTTTGGTATCAGTATCTGACCTCGGTCTTGGACCCGAACCTTTTACCGCCGGTCCTGGTCGCTGACCTGTACCGGCGCAGATGGCGGATCGAAGAGGCCTTTAACACCACCAAACGGCTCCTCAATCTGAGTTATCTGTGGACCGGCAGCCTCAATGGCATTCATCTGCAAATTTGGGCCACTTGGCTGTTTTATGCCCTCCTGGTTGACTTAGGCGATGCTGTCGCTGACCGCATCGGGGTGCCCTTTGACCGGATTTCTTTGGAAATGCTCTTGCGCGGCCTGTATCATTTCTCGCGGGCTTACAGTCGCGGCCTCGCCACTGACCCGGTCACTTACTTTGCTGACCCGGCTAATCAGGATTTAGATGTGGTCAAACCCTTACGTAAACCTATTTCTCGACTTGATTTATCTCCTTTCCCAATTTGACTTTTTGCTTGAATGCTTAACTTGTCACAGATGAAGCCAACGATCAACAACACTACCCAAATTATTAGGAGGATTGTATGGAATTGGGTGCATTTTCGGTAAGTTTAACGGTCAAAGACCTCGACGCTTCCAAGTCCTTTTACCAGAAATTAGGTTTCCAGGTTTTCGCTGGGGACGCGGCCCAGAATTGGCTGATAATGAAGAACGGAGATCACACCATTGGATTATTTCAGGGCATGTTCGAGAAGAATATCTTGACCTTCAATCCTGGTTGGGACCAAAACTGCAATACGCTCAATTCATTCACCGACGTGCGCGACCTTCAGCGAGAACTTAAAGCGCAAGGTTTGCGCATTGAGAGTGAAGCCGATGAGAGCACGACAGGACCGGCGAGCTTCATCATCATTGATCCTGACGGAAATCCAATTTTGATTGATCAGCACGTGTGATCGCCTAATGAGCCATCTCAATTTGTGGCTATCCATCATGGCAAAATTGCCCAGAAATATTACGGCGATGTTCTGGCCTATCCGGCCATTATCACGGCGAGCCGGCGGTAAGTAAACACAAAAACTTTAAGGGGATGGGTCCACATGCGCCAATCTTTAGCTTTGTTTTTCAGCCTGATCCTGATCACTGGCCTGCTTGGCGTGGCTCTGCCATTAGCGCCGCCGGTAAAAACAGCTTCATTAACCTCAACGCCGCAGCCAGGTTCCAGTCCAACGGTTGCTCTCCCATCAACCCCGGCTATAAATTACCGCTATACCGGGATGCAGCTTACTCCCCTACCCCAGCAAGTTAACTTTACCTACCAGGGTCTGGCCGCCGATGTCACCGGCGAAATTCAACTGGCCAAACCATATGCCGATGGACCCACCGGCCCGGCCCCCGACACGGCCTACCCCACCCATCTCAGATTCTACCTTTACAACGACCCGGCCAGCACCCCGCCGACTCGGGTCGTCTGGCGGCCCCACCTGCGGGTTTACCCGGTCAGCGACTATCGTTCAATTTATGGTGAGGACCCACTCCAGCAGGCCACACCCATCATCAACGAAACCATTGACCGGCTGCAAGCCATGCTGGTTGATCGCCCGCTGACCTTTGAGGGTGACATCCCATTTTTGCCGCCAGTCCATGACACCCAGGTTTTCAAATCGCAAATCAAATACCTGGATTTCTCCGGCGGGTCGGGGATTCGTTTCATCACCCAGCACGCTATTGGCGGGCCGATCAGCAACCAGGATATTTTCTACACCTTTCAAGGCTTGACCGCCGACGGCCAATACTATATTGCCCTCTTCTATCCGGTTTCAACTCCGGCGCTGGCCGCCATAGACGAAGGCCAATCATTTGAAACATTGGAGAATTATCAAAGCCATGTTAGGGAAACCAGTCAACGCCTGGATGCGCTCTCGCCCGGTGATTTTTCCCCCGACCTGAGCCTGCTGGATGGGTTAATCGAGTCGCTGCAAATTACCCCTTCATCTGACCAGACCGCTTCTATCCCGGCGGCTGAAGCCGGCGCCCCAACCGCGACGCCGGTCGGCGGGGGGACGGGCAAAATCGCTTTTCTCTCCGCAGGAAATATTTATCTAATGAATATGGACGGCAGCAATCTGACCCGGCTGACCGATATAGGGGTGATCGGCTGTTTCGCCTGGTCGCCCGATGGTCAGAAAATCGCCTTCAGTTCCAACTATGATATCTATGTTGTAAATACCGTTGGCGGGGATCAGCCCAGGCTAATCGTTGATGTGACGCCCACCGATGGGGATGCGGCTTATGTTTGCCCCATCTGGTCAGCCGACAGCCAGCAACTCTTCCTCGCCGTTCCCTTTCTTTACGGTATCTACGCCGCCCCGGCCGATGGCAGCAGCCTGACCAAGCTGGCCGACATCGAAGGCTGGGATCATGCCTGGTCGCCCGATAGACAAACGCTTGTCTATGTCTCAAGGCGTGACAGAGAGTTCGAAATTTATGGAATGAAGACCAACGGCAGCAACTTGACCCGGCTGACCGACAACACCGCCAGAGATTTGGATCCGGCCTGGTCGCCCGACGGGCAAACCATCGCCTTTGCTTCAGACCGCGAGGTTGAAGATAAATACGAGCTTTACCTGATGCAAGCGGATGGCAGTAATCCCCGGAAGTTGACCCAAACCTCAAGCCGGAGAATCATCAGGCCAACCTGGTCGCCCGATGGCCGATCTATTGTTTTTACGCGCGACACAGGTGAACAAGCGTGGATTGACTTGATTAGAGCCGATGGCACAGGCTACAATCAGCTTGTTCAAGGGCGCGACCCGGCCTGGTCGCCCGATGGCCGGCATATTGTCTTCACCGAAAACTATGATACCCTCTATCTGATGGACACAGATGGTCAAAATGTGACCAAACTGCCTATCCCCCCAACCTTTTTCGGCTACTCCCCGGCCTGGCAGCCCTCGCTGCCTGCTACAGATGGGAACGATCAATGAGCCGTCTGAGCCTATGGCTGTCTATCATCGGTATGATATTTGCCGCATTCTTTGCGGGTAGAGGTGTTGTTCTGACTTTAGCTGCCACTCCAACTCCCGTACCGCCTAGCCAAGCTTTTGCCTCAAACGCTCCGGCCTGGCAAACCTATACCACCACCCATGGCTTAGCAGACGATTACGTGACTGCCATCGCCATTGATCCGGCCGGACGCAAGTGGTTTGGGACGCATGTGGGTCTGAGCGAATTTGATGGCCAGAACTGGCGCACCTATACCACTGCCGATGGTTTGGCGGACAATCATATCGCCGCCCTGGCCATTGACCGGGCCGGCAGGATGTGGGTTGGCACCTCCAATGGCCTGAACGAGTTTGACGGCCAAAACTGGCGCACTTACACTACCGCCGACGGCCTGCCCCACAATGCGATCACCGCCCTGGCCATTGACCCGCTTGGCTCCATCTGGGTCGGCACCTATGGGAGCGGCGTCAGCGAGTTTGATGGCCGGAGTTGGCGCACTTATACCAGCGCTGCCGGCCTGGCCCACAATCAGGTGAAGGCCATCGCTATTGACCCGGCCGGACATAAATGGTTCGCTACCTTTGGAACTTCTCAGTTTGAAGGGGCCGGCCTGAGCGAGTTTGACGGCCAGCGGTGGCGTACTTACACTATTGCCGATGGCTTGGCTCACAACTGGGTGAATGCCATCGCCGTTGACCCGGCCGGGCATAAGTGGTTCGGGACCGCTGGGGGCGGGGTCAGCCGCTTTGACGGCCAAACCTGGACCACTTACACCGCCGCCGACGGCCTGGCCGGCAATATTGTTTATGCCATTGCCCTGGACCAGGCGGGGAACCTGTGGTTTGGCACTGACGGAGGTCTCAGCAAACTTGCCACCTGCCCCCCGGATGGGAGGTGCAGCGAAGCCTGGGCAAGCTATACCCAACGCGATGGCTTACCTCACCAGCCGGTTTATACCCTGGCCATTGATCAGGATGGACGCAAATGGCTGGATTACTCACAAGTTGAATATTTCGTTGATATTGCCGGAAGTGGGGTATTTCCCTTTGAGGGAGTTGCCGGTGGAGTCAGCGTATTCGATGATAAAGCCTGGTCTCCTATGCCGACCGTTTTATCTACGGCCACTGCAATTCCGGTTTCATCAACCCAATCATTCAGAGTGGAAGAGTTTAGCCCTCGCCTGATTGATGCTGAAAGCGAACGTATCTACACCATCGGCTATGTAGATGGGCTGGACAAAGTCCAAACTCTGGTTCTGAATCTGGTTGATGAACGGCTGTTAACCAGCTATGACCTCGCTGGCGGTCTGGCCCTGGATACGGTGCATGACCGGCTGTACATTGACCAATATCACAACGCTGGCCTGGCCGTGCTGAACACCCGCACCGGCCAGCTCGAGCGGACCATCTTGCTGCCGGGAAGAGATGACTCCGGTTTCCCCCGGCCCCTGGCTGACCCGGCCACTGGCCGTGTCCTGGCCTTCCGCAATAACGTGATCTATATAACCGACCCGGCGAGCGAGACCATCATTGACACCATTGCCTTTGAAGTTATCAACTACGTCCAGGAGCTAGCACCCATCGAGCGACCCCTCTATGACCCCGCCACTCGCCTGCTTTATCTGACTTTTACCATTCACGGCTGCACTTCTTCCATGAGCGGCGATTGCAGCACCCGCCGGGTGGTGGTGTACGATCTGGCTACCGGGCGTGAAGTGACCTGCGATGACAGCCGCCTGGGAGCTATGGTGGGTAACTACCTGGCCTGTACCAGTTTCAATTGCCCCGGCCCCCTGTGTTATAGCTGGGTCTCGGTTTGGGGAGAAAGCCGGCCCTGGTTCGACCCCATCAACTGGGATGATCAGACCAGCCGGGTTGATTTTGATCCCAAGCGGCAGCTTTTTTACGAAGTTACCCCCAAACAACTGAAGGTCTACGACGCCGCGCGCCTCATTTTGACCCTGGCCCTGCCCCGGCCTATCACCGGTACCTTTGAACGTTACGATGTTAAAACCGACGCTCTGCAATTTCGGGTCAACGGGCAATTGCAGGCCTGGCCAGCCGGCGCCATTCTTCCGCCCACACCGGAGCCGTTAACCATTTCGCCGGTCCCCACCAGCCCAGTCCAGTTTTTGGCCGTCTCACCCGGCTGGCCGGCCGACCTAACCCTCTTCGGAACCTGGCTGGATCCCACCAGCAGCGGCGATTATAACCGCCTGTTTAGCTGTAACAGCCTCTTTTATATTAGCCCGGATGGCGGCCAGACTTGGCGCCAATCTCAAGGCGGGCTGGCCGGCAGTTGCGGCCTGCACTGGCCGACCCTGGCGGTATCGCCGGATTATGCCCGCGACCAAACCCTCTTTGCCGGGGTGTGGGAGATGGGTATCCTCAAATCGTCGGATGGCGGACAATTGTGGCGACCCTCTGGGGTAAGTTTACCGGATAGGTTTACCCGTAAAATTCTGCTCTCACCCGGTTTTGCCACCGATAAAACCGTTTTGGCTATCGGTAGGGATCATTCATATCGTTCCACCGATGGGGGAGGTACCTGGCAAATTCTTAACTCACCCTCCTCAGCCTGGCCGGGACAATGGCAAGACCTGGCCCTGTCGGCCGAGTTTGAGCAGGACCATACTATCCTGGGCAGCGTCCGTGACAACCAGACGGAACGCGCCCGATTATTTATCTCCAGTGATGGTGGCGACCAATGGACCGAAGTAGGAGAGACACCGGAAGACGCTACAACGCTGAGCCTGGCCCCCCTGTTTTCTGCCTGGCAAACCGCCTTTGCCTATGGCCCAAACAATCTATATCGCTCAACGGATGGCGGGCAGCACTGGGAGTCAGTCTTAACCACCCAGGACGGCTGGATAAAACAACTGGTCTACGCGCCCAATATTGAACAAAACCGGCTCATGTTCGTACTGTCGGCTTTAACCGATCAGACCATGTCGCGCTCGGTAGAGTCAAACCGCTTGTATCGCTCGAACGACGGCGGGCAAACCTGGCAGCCCTTTGACTTGCCCGCCGGGGTTATCCCCACCGCCGTAGCGATTTCGCCCCACTTTGACCGGGATCGGACTCTGTTCATCGGAACTGCTGAGGGGCAGGTGTTAAAGGTGAAAGATACAGAATAAAAGAGGACTGATAAGGGGCACGACCATTGCCAACATGAGCGATTAGGCGAAATGGATTACAGCCTGACCTTTCTCACCTGGCAATAACTTTCGACCAAGGAGTGAAACGTGAACTACCCAAAATTGTGGCAGCCGGTCATTGGCCTGACCCTGGCAATCCTGTTTCTAGTTGGTTGCGCTTCTCCACCCCCAACATCCATGCCCACCCCGCCACCGACTGCCACCCCGACCCCAACACCGCCTTCCCCTCCACCCCCGTCTGCAAATCTCGTTAACAACTGGCGTTTGTATGTCACAGATGTTAGGTCAGGTCAAGAGGCCAGACCACTCGCTCAACTTTCGCCGCCCCCACCTGAGGCTAAAACCGGTTGGCGCTGGGTAGCCCTGACCCTGAGGCTGGAGAATATAACCGGCTCCTGGATCACTTTTCCCGATGGTCGTGGCATCTCTGGGGGGGTGCTTGACTCAGGCGGAAATGAGCGGGAACTCGCTGGCATCAATTTTGCCCCCTATACCCGGCTGGCAGCCGGTCAAGGCATCTATCCCGGCCCGCAATTTCAGATTGAAGGTCTAGCCTGGGTGGAACTGCTCCAGGATCAAACCCCCACCGATGTCTGGCTCCGGCTGGATAATGATGGGAACGGCCAGGTGGACGAAACTCTGGGGGTCAACCTGGCCGAGTCGCCTCAACCGCCGCCGCTGTTCGACTCGCTCCACATGACGGTGAACGGGCCGGGTTATGTGTTTGACTATGGGGGCGACGTGCGCGCGACCGTGACCGCGCTCCGGCTTGAGCCAATGCTTGACGGCCAGGTTCGGCTGCGGGTTGAGTTGGCGCTGGAGAATCTGAGTGGTTCGGTCATGCCCCTGGATGCGGAACAGTTTGCCCAGGTGTGGGGGATTGATCAAGCCGGCCACTATTTTTGCTGTTGGGCGGATGAGGCCGGCCAGGGTGGGGATTTTGGTCCGGAGCGAAAACTGCCACCGGGCCAGACCGCCGCAGGCTTTATCACCGCCACCCCCTTTTATCCTGGTTCAGAGACGGCCCCCGAAGCACTGGTGGCTCTGACCATTCGCAGCAAATCGAATGCCGTTACCAACCTCTTTTTCGCCAAACTGGGGGACACTGTCGCTACACCTGGAGCAGCCATCCCGACAGCAACCGAACTACCTGAACCAACCCTTCGGGCTGAACCTACCAATGACGTGCAAAGTCAGACCCCTTCCGGGCAGGGCGAAACTGCTCCCGGACAAACGCCGCTGGCGCTGCCCTTCGGAGAAAGAACGACTCTGGCCGGTTTGCCCTGCGCTGCTCCAACTCTCCCCTATCCCACGGTCACCCCTGTGCTTAACCCTGACGCTACCATCGAGCCTGACGAGGGCAGTTTTGAGGAATCGCCCGCTCCCACGCCAAGCGCCCAGGAGCCGGGCCAGGTTCCGGCCACTGTCGAACCGACCCCGCCGAATGACTCCGTTGACGCCGTTTTTATTCAGGATCAATACGCCTATCTCAACCTCGGCTCAAATTTGGTGATCCTGGATATAAGCGACCCGGTTCGGCCGGTCGCAGCCGGCTCGGCGGCCTTGCCTGCCAATACCCCCGCTGCTTCGATTTATGTCCTGGATCACTACGCTTATGTTCTGGCCGATGGGCTGCGGATTTTTGATGTGTCGAACCCCACCCAACCAGCCGAGGTAGGCTGCTTTTCCCTGCCCATCCGCGACTGGACCGAGTACATCCCCATGGTCTCCCCCTTACCCCCACCTCATCGCGGCATGGATGTAGTAGCCCGCCGGGCGGAGACAGGCCGCCTTTACGCCTATATTGCCGCCCATGCCGCCGGTCTGCGCATTGTGGACGTATCCGACCCGGCTGCGCCGGTGGAGGTGGGCAGTTATGAATTCGAACCAACTCCGGCGGTAACGGGCATCGTCGTATCCGGCAACCTGGCCTACTTAGCCAGTCCGGACGGGCTGCGGATCGTGGATGTTTCCCGGCCCACCCAGCCGGTTTAATCAGCCTGTTTCCGGCGATAAGCTGGGATGTGACGGTCGCCGGCAGTCAGGCTTACCTGGTCGAAGGGCAGTGCAGTCCTCTGGATGGCTGTGATTTCGGCAGTTTGCAGGTGGTGGATGTCGCCAACCCGGCCCAGCCCGTGCGGTTAGCCCAAACTCCTTTGACCTACAGCCAGGGGGTGGCCCTATCCGGCGAAAATATCTATGTGGCGACCCGTTACGGCCTGGGTATCTTCCGGCAAACCGACCTGAGCCAGTCGTTGAGCTTTTGGCCGCAGGAGGCTGCCCTCATCATCACCGATATCGCCGTCAAGGACAACTACCTTTATCTGGCGGCCGGAAAACAGGGGTTAAAGATTCTGAATGTCGCCGAGGCGGCAACCCCCACCCAAGTAAGTGAGTTTCCTCATTGAGCCAAGGAAGATAAGATGTATCCAATCCGGCTGTGCCCGGCGTGCTCTGGCACCAAAGTGTGGGACTGATGACTCGCGTCATTGTAGCTGGCAATTATGCTTATGCCATTGGCGGGCGGCTGTGGCCCATAGATCTGACCGACCCGGCCCGGCCGGTCTTCTATTTTATCACCCTCTCTGACACTTATCCCGGGATCAAACATGCGGCGGCAGCGTGGGACTCTTTATACCTGGCGGCCGGAGAGGCTGGCCTGCGGGTAATGGATGCGTCGGACCCGGCTATCCCGGTCGAAGTAAAAACGCTTTTCGCGCCGGTTCCATAAAATAATCCCAGCCATAACTTAAGGAGGCTCATGAAGCCGTTAATCCTATTCGTCGCTTTACTCATCAGTTTAACCGTCTATTTCGCCAGCCATATAGCCAGGCTATCTCCAATGACTGATGGCGCTGCCTCCCCAAGCTTAGCCCTGACTGAAACAGCGCGGCTCGCCTCCACCACAATTCAGAGTGATACAGTTGAACTGCAGAGGCCAATTTCGCCGGACAATGCCGGCCAGGTAGAGCAACTGGCCCAGGCCGGCCGAGGCGCTGTGGAAATTATTGCCTGGTCGCCTGATGGCCGGGTGATGGCGGTCGCAGGCACGCTGGGGATTTATCTGTATCAGGCCGAAACATTGCAGGATTTACGGCTACTGCCAACGGACCGGCCGGTAAAGCTCGTTAGTTTCAGCCCAGACGGGGACCAACTCATTACGGGTGATATTGACGGCCAGATTCAGATGTGGCGCACTGACTCCGGCCAACGTTTATATACCCTGGCGGGGGCCAACATTGAGCTGACTCAGGTGGCCTTTAGCCCTGATGGCCGGTTGGCTATGGGCCAATGGTGGCAGCAGCAACTCCAGGTCTGGGAAGCGCAGACCGGCCAAATTGTCCATACCTTTGATCTTACCGCCAGCCGCCAGGAGGCCATCCTCAGCCCCGACTTGAGCACGGTGGTGATGGTCGCCCGGTTCAGTGACACCCCGCAGTGGTTTGAGGTGGCCTCCCACAATTTGCTTTATCAGGCCGACCTCTACTTCGAACGGGCTGCCTTCAGCCCTGAGGGGCGGACTCTCGCCCTGGCTGGCAATGAGCTTACTTACTTGTTGGATACGGCAACCCACCAATTGCGCCATACCCTGACCGGAGAGTTTTCCAGCTTTAGTCCAGACGGCCAACTTCTGGTAGGGGTGGGGGCGGATTATACGCTCACCTTGTGGGATGTAAACAGCGGTCAGGCGCAACGAACTTTGGAGGGGCCAGCTATTGGGGCCAACTTTAGCCCGGATGGCCAACTCCTGATCTCGACCGGAAGTATAGACGGCCTTACCAGGGTCTGGGAAGTGGCCTCCGGTCAACTGCTCTATGCTGTTGAGGGTGCAGTCCCCTTCTACATCAGCCCTGATTCCCGCTTCGTGGCCTCGATTGCCGACCTGTCGAATCCCGGCGCTCGCGATAGTCTGGAAGTGCGAGAGGCCCGAACCGGGCGCAAGATCCAGACTCTCCGCGAGTCGGCAGGGGCGCTCAATGGCGTCATTTTTAGCCCCGATGGCCAGCGGCTGGTCTCGATGACCCAGACGGTGATGCGCCTGTGGGATGTTGACTCTGGACAACCGCTGGAGGCGTTCGCCAAATACTGGCCCGAGGGACCGGCTTCGCCGCAATTTATTTTTGGTCAGCCGGGGCAATTGATCGTGTCAAACGCCGCTCAGACCAGTCTATGGCAGTGGGAGACAGCCGCCGGCCAATTGCGGTCACAGCATGTCATCTCTGGCACCGACTCGCTGGCTCTCAGCCCCGATGGTCGCTGGTTAGCCACCGCCGCCCCGGAGCATGCCGTCCAACTCTGGGATGCGGCCAGCGGCCAACCACTGCGCCGGTTTGAAGGCCACAGCGACGCCGTTACCGGGCTGGCCTTTACACCGGCTGGAACCCGGCTGGTTTCCAGCGCCGACAAGCTCATTGCCGGCTCCGGGCCGGGTGGCAACAGCGAACTCCGGGTATGGCAGGTGGAAACCGGGCAGTTGCTGGCCAGCCATGAAACCTCTCCCTGGACTGTCCGGGTAGACAGATTTATCTCGGCTGACCGGCTGGTAACCACTGGCTACATTTTTAATACCTGTGGTCGAGGCGGCGGGTCAACAGAAGTAGCCGTGTGGGAGCTGGCGGCGCTGCTTTCGGCCAAGGGCAAAATCGAGCCGGTCTGGCGTCATTCCGGGAGCGATCCGGCCTTAAGCGGCAACGGCCGGATGCTGACGGGCCTTTTCCAGAATGAAGCTTGTCTGATGCCGGGAGTCGTTTATGCCTGGGATGCTGCCAGCGGGGCGGAGCAGAGGGCCATTTCTTTTTTCGATGCCACGTCGCCCTCTAATAATTATGTGACTGCCTATGCCCCTGACCCCACAGGGACGACCCTGGCTATTGCAACCAGCCAGGGCAAGTTCGGTCTATGGGACGTGGGAACCGGGCAGCCCAGCCATACCTTTGAGCCCCAAACCGCCGGGGTGACCAGCCTGGTTTACAGCCCGGATGGGCGCTTGTTGGTCTCCGGGCATCGCAATGGTCAGATTCAACTGTGGGATACCGGCACCCGGCGGCTTCTACATACCTTGACTGGGCACACCACCCGCATAGTCAGGCTGGCTTTTAACCTCAACGGTGAGTTGTTACTATCCAGTAGCGATGATGGCACCGTCCGACTCTGGGGCCTCGCTAAGGCAAGCAAATAATGCAGTAATCGTCAAGTTAACCAGCCGTTGGGGTGTCGAGTTGAATCAGGCCTGGAGGAGCCGCGGCTGCGATAGATAGGCTGACCATCAAAGATATGAAGTTTAAGTCCAAACAGATGAACCGTTTACTCAGAGTCGGACAGTTGGGTTATGTTCGAGGCCGGCTCAAGTTCAAACTGGATGAGCGCGGTATTCGCTATCGCAGCATCCAGCCGGCTTATTCCAGCCAGGAATCTCGCAATGCGGCTTTACGTTTTCGATGAACCGCTGTACTCAGACTGATTTTGAATGCCTGTGGTGTGGTTTTCAGATAAACGCGGATCACAATTCGTCGACCAACATTGCCGAACGTTTCGACGATAAGGTCATAAATTCACTCCCCTTCCGCGAGGTACAAACGGAGTTGGCGCTGCGGTTCATGCACCAGCTTTCGTGGGTCTGTAGTGCCTCCGCCAGGCTAGAACTGCAATTAGAAGAAGTCACAATTTGGTTGCCGAGAGGTAAGGTGGTCGCAGTAGATCAGCCGCCGCCGACAGTCAATCAGCTAGGTTAATACATCCGGTAGTGTAACAGTTGCTAACACTTTGGATGACTATACTAAGTTCAAGGGACAGCAGCGCACCTACTGCTGATTATCCAGATGTTCGGCCTGGAATTGCTGCGCGACCTGGCTAAGGAGTTTGGCCGGGTCGGCGTTTTCATCGGTGAGGATAGTTTGAATGACAGTATCCAGCGCGGCATACAAGTCTTGAACGGCCAGGGGGGGGTCGGGATGGACGTGTTGGCTGGCCTGCTCAAAATAGGTGCGATAGACCTGATAGTAGGGTTGATTGCGATACTTTTCAATTAACGCCCGTTCGCGTTGAGCTGTAGGACTATTAAGTCTGTACAGCAGGCTGCGATTGCTGAAAGCCCAACGGGTGCGGCCAGCTGGGGCTTGGAGTTCGGATTCCAGGGCTTCAGGGTCAAAGCCGCGCCAGGAAGCCCATTTGAAGGCCGCGGCCTGCACCTCCAAAGGGGCGGCGGCGTTGATCATGGTGTAGCCGCCGCCCATTAGGTTAGCGTGTCCGCCTGGCCCGGCGGGTAGAATGGTCAGCCCCAAATCATCCGGGTCGGCACCATATTCGTTAGTAATGGCGTCAAACGCGTCGGGGACGATAATGGCCATGCCGCACTGGTGGCTGGCAATCATGGGCAGCATCTTCCCCCCATCTAATTCCAAATCTTCTTGTAACACGTTGTGTTCCCAGCGCAGCGCTTTTATAAACTCCATTGCCTCAACAATAGGCTCTTCATCGAGCGTCGCCTGCCAGCGCCCGTCAATGTGGCGTTCAAATTCACCGCCAGCTTGCCAGCCCCAGTTCATAAAATTCCAGCCACCCTGATTGTATTGGGTTAAAATGCAAAAGCCGGCCTCACCGGTTATTTGTTTGATAGCTTTGGCGGCGGTAACAAATTCATCCCAAGTTGCCGGCGGGTTTGGCTCACCCGCATCATTCACCAGGCCAGCTTCAATAAACAATTTTTTGTCATAGAACAGCCCCATTATATATACGATGCGTGGCACGGCGTAAATCCGCCCATCACGCTTAAAGGGGCCTAAAATACTCTCGTTGAAATCCTGGGTCACCGACCAGGCAGCCATCAGCTCGGTCAGATCGGCAGCGTAACCGCTCGGAATCACTAGACTCCCCTCCGTGGCGGCAATCTCCATAACATCCGGGATATCGCCGGCGGCCAGTTGGTCGGCGAATTTACGCGGGTCCCAGCCCCACGGCTCCAACACGATGTCAATATTCGGGTTGAGTTCTTCAAAGCGGCCCACTTGAGCCAAAAGTAATTGACGCTCCGGACTGTCTTCGCCCATCATTAACGCATCACCCAGCCGTATCTGCACCATCTGGGGGATGTTGGGCGATGGGGTGGAAGTGGCTGCGGTTTGCGGTGGCGAAGTGGGGATAGCGCCGCAGGCCGAGCGAAATAGAACAAAGGCCAAGCTCAAACAAACAATGTATATTTCTTTCAAGGCTCTTTCTCCTTGGAAACAATGAAGCTGGTTGGAATGTTTGTTGGGGTGGTCGGCACAGCCGGAAACGTGCAGGTGGCGCGATACGGCTGGCTGCCCAGGTATTGCTGCCATTCAGCCAGAGTCAGGTTGCGTCGGGCTAGGTTGCAAGCCAGCTTTTGCCATGACTGAGGGTTGACATTCCAACTAACGATCCGGGCGTCATCACCGGCTGAGATCAAAGTCTGGCCATCGGGGCTGAAGCTGACCCGCCAGACAACGTCGGTATGACCAATCATTGCTTGGCCCAGTGGGCGACCATCGGGTACATGCCACAAGCGGACTTCACCTTGGCTACAGTACAAGTGGGCATCTGGTTGGCTGCATCCGGCCGAGGCCAATATTTGCCCTTGCGGATTGAAGGCTACATCCCAGATCGTATCCTTGTGACCGGCCAGTGGCTGGCCCAACGGTTGCCCGGACGCTACATTCCACAGAATGATGGTCTGGTCTCGGCTGCCCGAAGCCAAGGTCTGACCATCCGGGCTGAAGACCACACTGACTACGGCACCGGTGTGGCCTTGCAGGGGCGGGCCGTGCGGCTGGCCGCTGGGTACATCCCACAGACGAACGGTGCCATCCCAACTGGCCGAAGCCAGAATTTTACCGTCCGGGCTGAAGGCCACCCGCCACACCCCATCGGTATGTTCTGCGAGTGGCGGCAGCAACGGTTGGCGGCTAACCATATCCCACAAAATGACCGTTTTATCCCGGCTGCCCGACGCCAGGATTTTACCGTCTTGGCTAAAGGCCACTGTATTGACCCCACCGTGATGGCCAGTCAAATACTGTACAGTTGACTTGGTGGCGGTCATCGGTAACAGCGCTACACCACGATCATCACTGCCAACGGCTAGCCACTGCCCATCCGGGCTGAAGGCTAGGCTGTTTAACCCTTCTAGAGAAGCGGTATTGAGGGTCTGCTGCAACCGGCCCAAATGCACATCCCAAAGACTTACCTGGCCATTGTCGCTACCTGTGGCAAGCAGTTGGCCATCCGGGCTGGTGGCCAGGCTCCAGATTCGGCTGGGAGACTGGGCTATCGTCTGGTGTAACAAGGGGGTCATCCCCCATAAAATTATAGACCGATCGTTGCTGGCCGTGGCTAAAAAGTTACCATCCAGGGTAAAGGCTAGGTCGTTTATTGCTCCTGTATGGTCCTTAAACGGTCGAGCCACACGCTGCCGGTTAGTCACATCCCACATTGTCAGATAACCATATTCATCACCGGCCACCAGGATTCTGCTATCTGGGCTAAAGGCTACCTTTATGGTTGATCTTCCTGTTGGTGCAGCACCGGCTTGGTAGGCGCCAGGTAGCAGTCCCAGCTTCTCGCCAGTTTGGACCGTCCACAACGAAATGTAACCGTCTGTTTGCCCCACAGCCAGAAGTTGTCCATCTGGACTAAAGACCACACTGCTAACATTGGTTCTATCAGCCAAAGCCAGCCTATCTTTAATTTGTCCGGTGTAAACATCCCACAAGATGACCTGATTATCGGCGCCATTCCAGGTATTGACAGTACTGCCAGAAGCGGCCAATCGGCCGTCTGGGCTAAAACTAACACTCTCCACCTGCCCCAGATGGCCCCTTAGCAGCTCGACCACCGGCTGCCGCCGAATAACATCCCACAGAATTAGCGTCTGGTCGGCGCTTCCTGATAACAACCGTTGACCATCGGCGCTAAAGGTGACCGTCGTTACGCTGCCGGTATGGCCGGTTAGTTGCCCCACCTCCCGCTGAGTGGAGGCCTGCCATAGGCTGATTTGGCCATCCGCCCGTCCCAACGCTAACAGTTCGCTATCCGGGCTGAAGGCCAGGCTACGCACCTGTCCATCCGTTAGTAGCTCTAATATTTGGCCACCAGGAATATCCCACAGTAGCACCGTGCCGTCTTCGCTAACTGAGGCTAGTTGGCGTCCGTTGCGACTGGCAGCGATGTCTTTCACGGGGTATTCGTGTCCTTGCAAGACAATCCGGTACGGGCTTTGCTGTAGCCCACTAAGGAGGCTGCTCAATGCTTCTGGAGTATCGGCTATCCGATTGGCCTCCAGGCTTAAGAGTAGGGCTAGGTCTATATCCCCATTCGCCAAATTGTACAGCGCCTGCGCCGCCAATTGATGGGAAAGTCCGGCTTTGCGCTCAGTTTCAGCCTGTCCCCAACCCCAGATTGCCAATACCGCCAGTACAACAGCCCCAATTAGCCCAACCACTAGCCAGGTCGTAATCTGACGGCGCCGGCGCATCTGCCACGCCCGTTCCTTGGTGCGCCGGGCCACGCTGGCCTGAATAAAAGCTTGGCTGGACGGACTGAAGTCGGCGCTACGGCGAGCCAGCCAATCTTCAGCAAGTTCTAACCCAAGACCGTGTAGTAAACCGGCCTCGCTGTATTCACTGTTCTGCCAATGACGCAACGCTACCCGAAACTCCTCGTGCCAGGTACAAAATGTCCGATCGGCATCGATCCATGCCTGTAAGCGTTGCCAGTGGTTGATAAGGGCTTCATGGACCAACTCGGCGGTTTCGCTGTGCGTAACGCTATGATTGGTGACCACTAGACGACTGTCGGCCAACTTCTGTAGCAACTGCCAGTCAGAGTCGGCTAATTCGGTGCGTGTGGCCAGCCGCCGGGTGTCGCTGGTTTGCTGACCGGGCTGCACCAGTTGCCGCATAAGTCGTGGCAGTTGTTCCTGTTCAGCTTGGGGTAATTGGTCATACACCTGATCGGCATAGGCAGACAGGGCGCCTTCTACCCGGCCAATGGCCTGGTAAGCTGCATGACTAAGCTGCCCGCCTGACTGCTGCTCCCACAGTGTGGTCAAGGCAAACTCCAGCAGTGGCAGATTGCCCGGTTCGTGACCCACGTCATCCAGAATATGCTCGACCAGCCCCGGTTCAAACGACACACCCACCTGCTGTGCCGGTTTAACAATGGCAGCCGTCAACTCCTGGCGGTTCATCGGTCCCAGGATAAAGGTGTTGGTCTGGAGCAGATCGGCAAAGGAGCGATGTGCGAGCGCCTGGCCCATAAAATCGGCACGTATGGTGAGTACAACGGTGATTGCCGGCCCAGACTGCTCGTCTGATGGAGGCTGAGTTGCAAACAACGATAACAGCGCATCCAAAAAGCAGCGGCGCACGGCCGGCTGGGTGCAGAGCGTGTAAAGCTCCTCAAACTGATCGATCACCAACAGTACGTGGCCGTGCGGCATCTGGCCGATGATAGTCCGCAGTGGCAGGTGCGCTTCAGCAAGGGCCGCCGCCAGCTCATCCACATTTAGGGTAGTTGCTGGCAACAGGGGCACCAGCACAGCCGCCAGGGCGTACAATGGCTCGGACCCAGGGCGAAGTTTGATGGTGAGCCAGTCCCCAGCAGTTCGCCATCGGGGTAATAGCCCGGCGTGAACGAGCGAAGATTTGCCACTGCCGGATGGTCCGATGATGGCCACTAAGGCTGGTTGGCTGATAAGTGTTTCCAGTCGGTCTATTATGGCTTCCCGGCCAAAAAAGAAGGGGGCGTCGGCTTCGGTAAAGGCGTGCAAGCCCCGGTACGGATTCCGAGGTTTGAGGGTAGGCGCGGCGTTGGTAAGCCACAACGGCTCAAGCTGATCCGCCCGTCCCTGTTGCAGAGCTTTAAACAGGGCTTCGGTTTCGGGCGACGGGGCCACGTCTAACTCATCGGCCAGAAAGCGGCGACAGGTTTCGTACTGGGTCAACGCAGCCTGGTACTGGCCGTTCTTTGCCAGTAACCACATCAATTGGCGGTGGGCAGCTTCCATATCCGGCCGCAGCGCCAGCAGCCAGGTCGCCATTTTCTGAGCCGAGCCGTATTCTCCGCCCCGCACATAATGCGTCACCAACGTCTCCAACAGTCCAATGGCACACTGCTGGCAACGTTCGCGCTCTGCCAGCAACCATAGTTCGGCCTCAGGGCAATCGTCCAGAAACATCCCTTCTAAGAAATCGCCCCGATAGAGCTGTATGGCCCTTAATTGGGCCGGCAGATCACCCGCAGCCTGCAACGCAGCAAATTCATATAGATCTACCCACACTGCGTCGGCCGGTTCAAAGGCGATGAAGTGCCGGTCGGCCTGGAAGCTGCCGGGTAGCAGGTTGGACAGGTTATTCAAGACCCGGCTCAGATTGGCTCGGCCCTGCTGTTCCGTTTTATCCGGCCAGAACAAGTCGGTCAGTCGGCTGCGGGCGACCGGTTTATGCGCTACGGCCAGATACCCCAACAAGCCAACCGCTTTGCGTGATTCAAAGCGAGGCATTGGTGCGCCAGCCTGTTCCAGTTCAACCGGCCCTAGCAAGCGAAGATGATATGTTGGATCGAGTTGGAATGAAGGCAGCATCTTGGACTCGGCCCGAAATGTTTTCATCGGGGCTTGATTTAGCCCAGATAGTTTATTTTTACGAATGGGGTTACGTTTATTATACAACACATTAAAGTTTGATTCTAATTTAAAACTGGAAATGTATCGAATTTTTACGTAAGAAGGAATAATCGGGGCGAAACACTAGCTTCCGAAGAGTTTGCGAAGAGTTTAAATCTATGATTCAAACAAATATTGAGGTCCCAATAACCCACTAGCATTCCAAGACTGATGGAACGAATTTGGAATTATGGATACGTTGTGGCCTTGATACCTTTGACCAAAGTAAGAAACGACAACTCAATCTGCTGCTGCACCCTCCACTTCTAAAAATTAAGCCTAAAAGCAGGTTTCCATTGGTGGTAATAACCCCGGAAGCCAACGATGCGCCGTTCCTGCGCTCGCACCTGTTTACAGTGCGGTTGTGGTTGGAGAAGCTGGGGTCATGGCCAAAGCGAATGGCGTGTCCAGGTGCAGTACGTTTTCAGCGGGGAAAGCCGCTATTTTCGGGAGTGGGCGGAGTTGGTGGGGTTTTTGCAGGCAATATTACCAAAGATTGTCAGTGATGAAGAAGTGGTCAAGTTCAACTGAGCTTGATGGCTAACCCTAAATAGCAATTTGAAAATGGAGAGAGGAGAAACTCTATGTGCTGGCTACGTTTACCATTGATAGTACGTACTGCTCGACGCTTTCGTTCAGTTCTGCATTTGGCAATGGTCGTATTAATGCTCCCGACCTCAATCTGGTCTGTAGTGTTTTATAGCCTCATTGCATCCCCTCCTGTAGCCGCCGCAAGCAACGACCCTTTCCTCTTCACCTGGACGGCTACGGCTACTGCTTTTTATGATGGCCCTCGGCCATCCGGGATATCAGGTCAATGGGTGACCGAACGCCGGGTTGTCAAGGTACAAGGCTCCGCCATCGTCCGCCATTTACCAGTAGATCCAAACACAGGCCGGGGTAGCACCGAAATCACCTGGTTAAATCATATTGTCACCGAATTGGACGAATATCTTTATGATAACTCTGCTGTACCAGATCTTTGCCGGGGGTTTGATGGCGACTTTGATATTGTTCAAAGCCACAGTCGTAAATGGATTGCCAACTCTGTTCTCTGGAGCGGCATCCGGACCAAATTAGATTCTGAAAATCTCCTTAAACCACAAAAACGGGCCGATGGTAATTGGTTCATTTCCCAATACGATTTTGGCATCTTGAACTCCCCTCCCTTGGTAGAAGGCAATAAAATCAATCATCTTTACCGCGAAGAGATTCAAGACTCTCTCTGCAATGGTTCGAGAGATATTAGAAACTTTGAATACACCGATGATTCGTCCTGGAATTTCACCATACATCCCACTGAGTTTCCTGATCAGCCCGGCGATCTTGAAAGTGATGCCAAAGGCGACTTTTTCTCAATGGACACTAGTTTCGTTAATACTACCTATGTGGTTTTTGGTCCACCAACTGTGCAGTGGCACGCTACCGCCCGGCGGATCAAAGGTTGTTTGGAGCAAACTGGGCCGATTGACGCCAGCGATCCGGCAGTCAACAACCTCTCTATAACGCTGGATGCAGATACAGTCAGCATCCCACCCAATAAAGGCGATACACTTGCACCGCCTTCCCCGGCTACCTTGACCGCACGGGTTACCTGTGACGGGATACCGGTCAAAAATGCAGAATTGCGGGTTGAAGTCAAAGCAAAGGAGAAGAGCGGTGGGCATCTGCACCAGGATGCGGACATTCCCCGCCCGCGTGGTTATCTCAAAGGGCCGGGGAACCCAGATTTTATCGAGATTACCGAACAAAACCCGGCTATCACCGTGCAGACGAATGAACAGGGACTGGCCAAGATCGCTTTTCGGCCGGGCACTGATTACGATACCGGCAGCTCAAAAGCAAGTTGCGCCGGGAAACAGCGGGGGATTACCGGCCTTTATGAGGTGACAGTAACGCCTACAAATATGCGGTTTGAGGATCAAGTCACCCAACGTGCTATTGAGGTCAAGCGGAAGGATTTTGTGCCGCTGCCAACCAACGCTAACCTTTCCAAATTTTACCGTTCTAGTATCCATCCAGAAGGCACCTGGGGAACTCAACCCACCTTTGACGCTCTCCAACTCCTGGCCAATGACTTTGTGGCGGCTCAAATCAGCCATAATCGGGAACTCACTCAAACCGGTAAATCCCCCTGGCCTGTGGTGCCGCTGGCCATCATTGACGTTAGCCTCCAGGATGGCGGTTTATTCGACAGTGGCGGCACAAACGTGTGTAAGAAAGGACAACCACGCACTGGATTTATTCCCTGGCAAATACCACATCAAACTCATCTAAAGGGTACAGGTGTTGACATCAAAACTGGTCATTGGGAAAATTCGACCAATAGGTACAAGTGGTGGCGAAATACCCTGAGAGCATTGGGCTGCAACTATGGCAAATGGGCTAAAGAGAAATCCTTTCACCTGGATGTTGACCAAAATACTGCGACCTGGGGCCAATTTCACAACGGTTGTACCTATACTCCCGAGACACTATCGCCCCTTTTGACTGCCAATCAGGAAAACGAGTCTGTATCGCCAAAATTCGCGGTAATCACCCCCCAAAGCAATACACCTGACCTTTTTGTAACTATTCTATCAGATACGTCAGACGAGGGGTTCGGCGCAGCGCCGGGGCAGGTTGTAACCTATACTATCGGCGTCAACAATATGGCCGGTAGTGTCGCTGCCCATAATACAGTACTTACGGCTACCTTACCGGTAAGTCTAAGTTTTGTCAGTGTCGATCCACCGGCCATTTCCATCGGTAGTGATGGTCGGATAAGTTGGGATCTGGGTACGCTTGAACCCGGGGCCTTGCCCCAAATATTTGAGGTGGCGGCTCTTATCAATGCCAACACCCCGCTGGGGGCTACATTATCTGTTACCGCTCAAACTACGACCAGCGATGTCGAGCAAACACTTGACAACAATCAAGATGAGGCGATGGAACTTACGATTCAACCCCCAGGCCCAGACCTCCTTATTCACTCAGATCTCGACGGCGTGGCTATGACGGTTGATCAGCCCGTAACCTTCACCCTCAATGTCGCCAATTATGGGAACGCTTCGGCCTCCGACACGACCCTCAACTTGACTCTACCTACCTCGGTTACTCTGCGCAGCGCCAGCCCCATGCCTACCACCAGCGGGCCGGGCAGTCTAACCTGGCAGCTTGGGACAGTACCGGTAGATGCTGAACAAACTGTGACCGTGACGGTTGATCTTGACCCCAGCCTGATGGCCGCTTTACCGTTCAATCCAGACCTGGACCCCGGTGGAACGTTAAATTATGCTTTCAATGTCAGCACCACTGCCCCCGATATTGATCCAACCAACAACAGTCAGCAAATAGCCAAACCCATCACGTTGGCCGGAAGCGATCTGGCTGTCTGGCTGACTACTTCAGGAGTGGGCGACGCCGGTACGCTTTCCCCCGGTCAGGTGGTCACCTATACCCTGATGTATGGCAATTTTGGTAACCAAATCGCGCCATCTTCAACTCTGACTCTATCACTCTGGTCAGGTTTCAACTTTATCAGCGCCCAGCCCGCACCCGACCAAATCGCGCCGAGTGACACCTTTGCGGGTGGGGTGCTAGGCTGGAATCTTGGCGACCTGGAAGTAGGGGAAAGCGGCTCTATCGAAGTTAGGGTACAGGTAGGCTCAGTCCCGGATGAGGGTAGCTTGGTTCTGACCACAATTCAGGCCGCAGCGCAGGATATTAATGCTATAGACAATGTTGCTCAAGAATTACGAACGGGGGACGGTACTGCTGGAAACAATACCACCCAAGTTTATTTACCCATAATTCTCCGTTGAAGTACCAGTAGTCAGTCTATAACCGAATTATTTTCTTAAAGCTCACCAGACCTGTGTTTCTAAAAAAGGGGGGATCACCATGAAAACGCATTCTCTTTTGTTGATCATTGTGCTCTTATTGAACCAACTGCTGGCCGCAACCGCAGCCGCCTTACCATCCACGCCGCCAATCGGCCGGCCTGCGGTTGGCGACCCGTTGCCCGCCCCGGCCGGTGCAGCCCGGCCTGTGCTGCAAAATAACTCCGCCTGCGTTGTCGCGAATATTCCCCCGCCCTCCGGCGACCGGCGTCTCTACCTACCTATCATTTTGAAAGGACCGGGCGGGAACAGCGCCGGACTCCAAACAAACGGAAACAGTACTATCTTGCCGCCAACCGACCTGACCTCCGCCGACCTGCCGCCCGACCCTGCTACCGTCGCCCCTGTGCTCGATTTGACCGTCGCTACCGATTTTTACAGCGCCACCACCTTCCTTTATACCGGCAGCAACCCGATTCAAATAGAAGTCACGCCGGGCACAATCCGGCCCCAGTACGCCGCCGTCGTGCGCGGGCGGACGCTGACCCGCGCCGGTTCGCCCCTGCCGGGGGTGCTGATTTCGGTGCTAGACCATCCCGAATACGGCTGCACCTTCAGCCGAGCCGATGGCACATTTGATCTGGCCGTCAACGGCGGCGGCCAATTGACGGTTGACTACCGGAAAAGCGGCTATGCCCCCGCCCAGCGCCAGGTGACGCCTCCCTGGCGAGATTACACCTCCCTGCCGGAGGTCGTGCTCATCCAGCGAGACAGCCAGGTAACGGCCATAGACCTGACCTCCAGCGAACCGATGCAGGTGGCCCAGGGCAGTGTGGTTGCCGATACCGATGGCTCGCGCCAGGCGGCTCTCTTCATCCCCCAGGGCACCCAGGCGGCTATTTATAACACCGATGGGACGACCCAAACCGTGTCCAGCCTCCACCTCCGCTTAACCGAATATACCGTCGGCGAGAACGGCCCCCAGGCGATGCCGGCGCCTTTGCCGCCCAACAGCGGTTATACCTACGCTATTGAATTGAGCGCCGACGAGGCTACTACCAAAATCAGCGGCCGGGATGTCCTGTTCAACCAGCCGGTCATCTTCTACGTGCAGAATTTTCTGGATTTCCAGGTTGGCGTGCCGGTGCCGATGGGCTACTACGACAATGACCGGGGCATGTGGGTCGCTTCCGACAGCGGGCGCGTCATAAAAATCATCAGCCTCAACGGCGGCCTGGCCGAGCTGGATGTTGACGGCGATGGCGCAGCCGACTCCGGCTCAGCCCTGGCCGGCATGGGCATTACCGATGCTGAACGAGCCAGGTTGGCCGCTCTTTATGCGCCCGGCCAGAGCTTGTGGCGAATTATGATTGACCATCTCTCTAGCTGGGATGCCAACCAGAACACACGCTGCGCCAATAACAAGTGCGAACCGTCTCGTCTGCCCGACCGTGAGCAAGATCCGCCTCAGGAGGAGCCTGGCCCTCAGGATGAGCCACCTCAGGACGACCCTGACCAGGAATGCCGTTCAATCGTCAACTGCCAGGATCAAACCCTGGGGGAGATGGTTGAAGTCGCTGGCACGCCTTTCCGGCTATTCTACCAGAGCGCCCGGGCGCCGGGACTCAGAACCGCCTACCATCTCACTATTCCCTTAAGCGGCCGCATCCTGCCGGAGAACCTCCAGAGGATCTATGCCCAGGTTTCAATTGCCGGGCGACGGTTCACCACCAGCCACCCGGCTGCCCCCAACCAGCAAACCACCTTCACCTGGGATGGCCGGGACGCTTATGGCCGGCTGGTCAATGGCCGCCAGATGGTCATAGTGCAGGTTGGTTATAGTTATCAATTGGAATATGTCCGCACCGATCGTTTTGGTTATAACGGCAACGGCGTCGCCATCTCTACCAACCCGGCGCGGGGCGAGTTTACACTGTGGCAAACCTGGCGATTTCCGGTGGGCAACCTGTACACTGTTCCCTCCGTTCTGGGCGGCTGGAGTCTGGACGTTCATCATATCTATGACCCCACCGGCAAGACCCTCTACCTGGGCGACGGCCGCCGCCGGAGCGCCGAATCCCTCAACTTCAGTGTGATTACTGCGGTGGCCGGCGGAAGCGGGCCATGCCAGAACCAACCCGCCTGCGGCGACGGCAGCCCGGCCACGGTCGCCCGGCTGGTTTCACCTCAGCACATCGCCCTGGGGCCGGACGGCAGCCTCTTTATTAGCGACGGCACCAACCGCATCCGCCGGGTCGGGCCGAATGGGATCATCACCGCCTTTGCCGGTAGCGGCGTCTCCGGCTACAGCGGCGACGGCGGCCCAGCCACGGCGGCCCAATTCCGAAATCCCCGCGGGCTGGCCGTTGGCCCGGACGGCAGCCTGTATATCGCCGACAGCCAGAACTACGTCGTCCGGCGGGTGGGGCCAGACGGGATCATTACGACCGTGGCCGGTACCGGCGTTCACGGCTTCAGCGGCGACGGTGGCCCGGCCACCCAGGCCCGGCTCGGAAATATCCAGGATGTGGCCCTGGGGCCGGACGGCACGCTTTACATTGCCGATTACAGTAATAACCGCGTCCGCCGGGTCGGGTCGGACGGGCTGATCACCACCGTCGTTGGCGGTGGCAGCAGCCTCTATAACGACGGTATCCCGGCCACCCAGGTCCACATCGCCGAACCTATTTCGGTGGTGGTAGGGCTGGATGGGGCGCTTTATTTAGCAAATCAACCATCGGGTTTCCCATCTCTTCGTGGTATCTGGCGGGTGGGACCGGATGGCCTGATTACGACCGTCATCGGCCAGGCCGGCGTTTGCAGTTCCCCCATCGCCGCCTGTGGCGACGGCGGTCCGGCCAGCGAGGCTCAAATCGCCCAGCTTCGAGGCATCGGGGTTGGGCCGGATGGCAGCCTGTACCTGGTAGATTTGCAGATGCAGCGTGTCCGGCGAATAGGGCCGGATGGAATCATTTCGACCGTGGCCGGTACCGGCCAGACCTGCCCCAACTCGGCCACCCTTTGCGGCGATGGCGGCCCGGCCCGGCGGGCCCGCTTATCCTCACCGATGGATGTGGTTGTAGCCCCAAACGGGGATTTTCTGATTGCCGATATGAACAACCACCGTATTCGCCGGGTGGCTTTAGCCCTGCCGGGCAGTACTTTCGACGAAAATTTTCTAACGGCCGAGGACGGCAGTGAGGTTTACGTTTTCGATGCTACCGGCCGGCACCTGCGCACCCTTAACCCCCTGACCGGGGCCATCCTCTACCAGTTCACGTACAACAACAGCGGTCTGCTGGCCGCCGTCACCGACGCCAACGGCAACATCACCACCGTCGAGCGTGACGCCAACGGCAAGCCGGCGGCCATCGTTGGGCCGTACGGCCAGCGCACCACCCTGGCCCTGAACGGCGACGGCTACCTGCAAAGGATCACCAACCCGGCCGGCGAAAGTTTCCATCTGACCTACACCAACGACGGCCTGCTGACCGGCTTCACCAACCCCCGCGGCCAGACCTCCACCTTTACCTACGATGAGGCGGGCCGGCTGATCCGGGATAATGACCCGGCCGGCGGCTTCATGGCCCTGGCCCGCAGCGGAAGCAGGCAAAGGTATGCCGTCAACCTGAGCACCGCCCTGGGCCGGACGACCACCTACCAGGTAACCGGCAGCAGCCTCGACGGGCAGGAACGCCTCAACACCTGGCCCGGCGGCTTACAGTCAACCTATGATAAAGGGACCGATGGCAGCCGCAGCCGTACCTTTCCCGACGGCAGCGCCACCTCGCTGCTGCTTGGCCCGGACCCACGCTGGGGTATGCTGGTTCCCCTGGCTACGACGGCGGTCATCTCCACGCCGGGCGGGCTGCAAGTCTCCCTGGCCGCTACCCGTACCGCCACGTTGAACAATGCCAACAACCCCTTCAGCCTGGTCAGCCTGACCCAAAACGTCGTGCTCAACGGCCGGACCTACACCAGTCTCTACCATGCCGCCAGCCGTACCTTCACCGAGACCACCCCGGCGGGGCGGTTGAGCACGGCCATCATTGACTCCCTCGGCCGGCCGCTCCAGACCCAGGCGGCCGGGCTGGCCCCGGCTACCTTTACCTACGACTCGCGCGGCCGCCTGGCCAGCGCCAGCCAGGGGACGGGCGGCGAAACGCGCACCGTTTTCTTCACTTACAACAGCCAGGGCTACCTGGCCGGCCTGACCGACCCCTTGAGTCGCACCGTCAGCTTCAGCTACGACGCCGCCGGGCGGGTTATCCAGCAAACTTTACCGGATGGCCGGCTGATCGGCTACGGCTACGACGCCAACGGCAACCTGACCAGCCTGACCCCGCCGGGGCGGCCGGCCCATACCTTTACCTACACCCCGGTTGACCTGCCGGCGAGCTATACCCCGCCGGATGTCGTCGCCGGGCCGGACGGAACCGGTTACAGCTACAACCTCGACCGGCAGTTGACCCAACTGACCCGCCCGGATGGGCAGACCGCCAGCCTGGGCTACGACAGCGCCGGCCGGGTGAGCAGTCTGACCCTTGCTCGCGGCGCATTCAATTACAGCTACCACCCTACCAGCGGCAATTTTACCGGCATCAGCGCCCCCGGTGGCCTGGACCTGGCCTACAGTTACGATGGTTCACTGTTGACCGGCCAGAGTTGGACCGGGCCGATCAGCGGCAGCGTTAGCTACAGCTACGACAACAACTTCCGCCTGGCGAGCAGCAGCGTCAATGGGGCCAATACCATCGCCTTCCAGTACGACCCGGACAGCCTGCTGACCGGGGCCGGGGCGTTGAGCCTGAGCCGCAGTCCTCAAAACGGCCTGCTGACCGGCAGTACATTAGGTAGCCTGACCGATGCCTGGAATTACAACAGCTTTGCCGAGCCGACCGGCTACAACGCCGCCTACAATAGCTCCCCCCTGTTCCAGACCCAGTACGGCCGCGACCGCCTGGGCCGCATTACCGTTATGACCGAGACCATCAGCGGGGTGACGACGGCCTTCGGCTACAGTTACGACCTGGCCGGCCGGCTGACCGGCGTGACCCAAAACGGCGGCAGCAACGCCGCCTACAGCTACGACAGCAACGGCAACCGCCTGAGCTTTACCGGCCCCGGCGGGACAGTAGCCGGAACTTATGACGCCCAGGACCGCCTGCTGCAGTATGGCAGCGCCGTCTACAGCTACACCGCCAACGGCGAGTTACAGAGCAAAACCGCCGCCGGGCAGACCACGGTCTATCAGTACGACGAACTGGGCAACCTCATGGCCGTGACCCTGCCCAATGGCGACCAAATCAGCTACCTGGTGGATGGGCAGAACCGGCGCATCGGCAAGCGGGTGAATGGCACGCTGGTGCAGGGCTTTCTCTACGAAGGCAACCTTCGCCCGGCCGCCGAGTTTGACGGCGCGGGCAGCCTGGTCAGCCGCTTTGTCTACGCCACCCGGATCAATGTGCCGGATTATATGGTCAAGAACGGCGTCACCTATCGCCTCCTCCTCGACCACCTGGGCAGCCCGCGCCTGGTGGTCAATACCGCCACGGGGCAAGTCGCTCAACGTATGGATTACGACGCCTTTGGCCGGGTCCTGACCGATACCAACCCCGGCTTCCAACCCTTCGGCTTCGCGGGCGGTCTGTACGATACCGACACAGGTTTGGTGCGCTTTGGCGCGCGGGATTACGATGCGGAGATAGGAAGGTGGACGGCGAAGGATCCGATTGGATTCAGTAACCAGACGAGTAACCTCTACAATTACGGCGACGATGATCCAATTAACTTGGTAGATCCTTGGGGTCTTGAAAGTACGGAGTGTCCCCCTAAGACCTGGGACCAACGCGCCCGCAAGTTATTGGATAAGCTTAAGAAAATACCTGATGCGATTACAAAGAGAATCCCACCAATCGATCGCCTAAAAGAGGGGTATGGAAAACTTGAGAAGCTCGAGAAATGGCGTGACGAAGCTCTTGACACATATGAGGCTTGGAAATCACCTGACCCACGTGATTGGGCAAGGGCCCTTGGGCGTGCCTTTGAACATGTTCCTCAGTCAGTAGAACTTATACCCACCGAGGCAGTGAAGAAAACAATCGAGGTAGGTATTGAAAGTGCCAGCGATGCTCGTGAATCATTAGAATGGACCCCAAACAGTAACAACCCTAATATCAGAGAGCGTTGGTATCAAATGAACGCAGATCGGTATTAGCTATAACGGCAACATTGGCATACTGTGGTCCGGTTCTGCGCCAGGCCACAAAATCAACTCGATGAATCAGGATCGTTCAGAACATCGGATAGGAGGTTCTTATGAAACACAAGCGGATTTCAATTTTCATGGCCATCGCGGCCTTACTCCTGAGCGTGAGGACAATGCAAGCCCAGGGGCCAGCCCCCAACCCCGTCGGGTCGCAAACGGTGCTGGGAACTGCTTTTACTTACCAGGGACAACTGGCCGATGGGGCCGGCCCGGTCAATGCCCGGTGTGATTTCCAGTTCAGCCTGTGGGACTCCCTGGCCGGTAGCGGCGGCCAGATCGGCCCGACCGAGGCGAAAAGCGACACCAATGTAACTAATGGCCTGTTTACGGTCAGCCTGGACTTTGGCGGCAGCGCCTTTGCCGGTGAGGCCCGCTGGCTGGAGGTCGCCGTGCGCTGCCCAAGCGGAAGTGGGGCCTATACCACCCTCAGCCCGCGCCAGCCGCTTACGCCGGCGCCCTATGCCCTGTATGCCCGGACCATTCCTCTGGCCGGTTCCGGCAGCGCCGTCTCCGCCGCCCGCAGCGACCATACCCATGACCCGCTCTACTGGAAAGTAGGCGGGAATGGCGGCTTAACTCCTGGCAGCGCTATACTGGGCACTACCAATACCACTACCCTGACCCTGGTCGTCAACAATACGCCCGCCCTGCGGCTGCTGCCCAGCGACGGCACGCCCAACCTCATCGGCGGCGCGGAGAGCAACTGGGTTACGCCGGGAGCCACGGGAGCCACCATTGGCGGTGGAGGGGCCGGTGGCTTTTTCAATCAAAAAGTCACCGATGATTACGGCACGGTCAGCGGCGGCTACAACAACCGGGCCGGCGACGGAGCCGGGACCACCTCGGATAAACCCTACGCTACCGTCGGCGGCGGCGACTACAATCTGGCCGGCGGCTGGGCAGCGACCGTGGCCGGGGGACATCAAAATAGGGCGGGGGCCGATTTTGCCACCATCGGCGGGGGATCGTTCAACATCGCTGCCGGGGATGCAACCATAGCCGGCGGCAGAAACAACACGGCAGATGGCGGGGCTGCCACGATTGGTGGGGGAGGCCAAAATACGGCCAGCGGCATCTATAGTACGATCGGCGGGGGTATTGATAACCTGGTCAATGGTCACGGCGCTACAGTCGGCGGGGGCAACAACAATACAGCCAGCGGCGTTTCAGCCACCGTACCCGGCGGCCAGTTCAACACGGCCCAGGGCGATTGGAGCTTCGCCGCCGGTTATCGCGCCCAAGCCAATCACACCGGTACGTTCATCTGGGCCGATAGCACAGACAGTCCCATCATCTCTGGTGGCAGCAACCAGTTCATTGTGCGGGCCGGGGGTGGTCTCTGGTTTGGCACGACCAGTTCCCCGGCTATTCCGGCCGGACGCTTCATCAATACGTCTACGGATGCGTATTTAAGCAGCGGCGGCGTCTGGACCAACGCCTCTGACCGGGCGGCCAAGGAGAACTTCACCCCGGTAAATGTTCAAGACATCCTGGAAAGGCTCGCCGACATACCCATCACCACCTGGAACTACCGGGCGCAAGGGCCGGCTATTCAACATCTGGGGCCGATGGCCCAGGATTTTTACGCTGCTTTCGGGCTAGGCGAGGATGAGCGGCACATTAGCACCGTGGATAGCGACGGGGTCGCGCTGGCTGCAATCCAGGGCTTGTACCGGCGCTCCCAAGAGTTGGAGGCAGAAAACGCTGCTTTGCGCCAGAAGTTAGACGAGTTAGATACCCGTCTGGCCGTGCTGGAAGCGGCAGGCAGCACCGCGCCAAACCCAGCGCCGCTGTCACCGGTGTTGTTTCTCCTGGGTGGCCTGGGGCTGGCCTGGGCCGGTTGGCGAAGCAATCTGCCAAACCGGTCTAAAAGGTGGTTCTGATGAAGGAGACGATGAAACCAATCCCATTCTTGCTCATCATGCTGATGTTCTTTCTTCTCCTGACCCTAATGGTCGCGGCCCAGGGAAATTATCGGCTCCTCGGTAGGGTTGCGAGTCACGATGGAGAAAGTAGGGGTGGTGTTTATTTGCTGACCATCAGCCAAGACCTACCGGATGGTGGGTCTGCCCTTAGCGGTGGAGACTATACCTTACATGGTGGAGTGTGGATTGGAACTGACAGCAGTAGCACAACACCCGGCAGCCGTACAGTATACCTGCCTCTGATCCTGCGTTGAGGGCAGTAAACTCAAGGTATTAGTCCACTGACTGTACTACTAACTAACCTTGCTTGCTGATCACGAGTTCAAGGGCTTTGGCAATGTAGATGAAAGGATCTGCCGGGGCTGCGGCGACTGGGGGAGCGGCAATACGACTCAACTGGGCGAAAAAGAGGTTACTTACTGCATTCGATTTGCTGGGAATGCTCAGGGCCACTAATATTACAGCGCAACATTATATGCTATGATGATTATGCAGCTCAGTGCCAACAACGTCTTACACCCTGGCTCAAGCGTAAACTGAGGGTAATTTTGGCTACCTTTGACTCCTACCTGACTCCAGTTTTGGCTTTACCTGGAACAAGTTTGCATAAGTCTAATCGGCCCTATCACAATATAGGCGATCAATCAGAGTCACAAAGATATTGTACAGTACCCCTTGCAGGATCAATCAAGGAGGTTATATTCCTGGTTCAACAGGAGATCTAACTCATCAAAGACCAGCCGAAAACTTGGCCTCCACGTCCCACGGAGTGAAATACTGCGCAGCCCAGGAGGGATCGTAAGAAGCGTACTTGAGGTAGACCGCGCCCAAAATATCTGGACCGGAATATCCGGGCTCGTCACTCCCTCTACCCCATAACGACAATTCTTCTGAGCTTTCCAATAGCAGGCTAAACGCTTCGCCAAAGCATTCCCAAACGACGGTGGCGCTTTCCGGATTATAGGTGTTTTGATAGCGTGCTCGCACCCCATCAAATACAGCTTTTACCTCGAGCGAATCTTCGGCAAACCAACCGGTCGCGCCAACCGCCTTAACCTGGTTCGGCAAAGCCGCCAATGTTGCTTCGGCAATACTGAGCCAATCGTCAAAGATAAGTGAGGGCCGGGCCCCGGTCAGGGAGTAGATTTTCTCCAGGCGCTTGATGATCTCCTTGACGTAGTATTCACTGTTGTGCATGTGAGCGGGTATGGTCTTTTGTTTCTGCGGTCGTCTCTTGGCGGCGATACCTTCAGAGGCGTCCGAAGCAACCGGGCCATGGCCGTTGGTCGAGGTTGATTTGACGACATAGGCTCTGTAACCCCCTGGGGTTTGCGGTGGATGAACCCCATTCGTGGCCGGAGTAGATGCTTTTGAGAGTTGGTCGAGATTCCTCTTGTTGTGCTCGTGGCTATTCCTGCTCATATTCACATCTCCTTGTGCGTATGGCACGTTAATCAAGCGATAAAAATCTTGTTAAGCGGGGTGTCACCAAAACCACCTCTAACGACCGCAACAAGTCCATAAAAAATGATCTCCGGTCGGTAACCGGAGATCGTTCTCACATTTTTCAGGTAGTTGATATGGATAATTACAAATCGTCTTTGTGTCAACTGTCCCGTAGGGACCTTATTTTCTGGGCTTAGTCCCAGAAAATTGCTAGGTTCTTACTTCAAAATCAAAGGCAAATAGACAACCCTTCTCACGGCCGGTGTGCCGCCCTCATACGCTCCAATATCACAGGCATTGCCCTGCGGTCGAGACACCCCCCGCTGGTCGGTGGGTAGACAGGTGGCCAGGTCGGCGGCGTCAATGGCTGGGCTACCGTTCAAGAGAGGGTGGGTTGGAGTGCCACCATAATCCCCAAGGGGGCCGAGCAAGGGGTTGGTGTTGTTCAAATCGCCACTGGCAGTCAGGGGGCAACTCGAATCGCTAGAGAGGTTGTGGCCATTGGAGGTAATGGGGCCGCCGCAATTACCACCGCCGTTATAAGCTATCAGGCTACTTTTCAACCTGGCCGAGGTGGCATTACTTGTGATGCCACCACCACCGCCGATGGCGATGTTACTGGCGACGGTAGTGTGGGTCAGTAGCAAATTGCCGAAGCCGTAGATACCCCCGCCTCTATTATTCACTTTATTGCCGCTAATGGTACTGTTGGTCAGGCTCATTGGGCCATCATAATTGTAGAGGCCACCACCATCGCTGCCAGCCGTGTTGCTATTGACGGTGCTGTTGGCCAATGTCACGGTTGTACCATTCCAAATGCCGCCTCCGACGCCGAAGCGGGCTGTGTTGCTGCTGACGACGCTGTTAGTCAATGTCGCAGTTCCAGCGGTGTGAATGCCGCCGCCGTCGCTGCCGGCCGTGTTGCTGCTGACGGTGCTATTGGCCAACGTTAAGGTTCCACTGTTGCCAATGCCACCACCGCCACTGAAATTGACCACGTTGCTGCTGACGACACTATTGGTCAACCTCATGGTTCCAAGGTTGGAAATACCGCCATCGGCACCGAATTGGGCCGTGTTGCTGCTGACGACGCTATTGGTCAATATCATGGTTCCAATAGTTTCGTTGTAAATGCCGCCGCCGCTGCTGCGGGCCGTGTTACTGCTGACGGCGCTATTAGTCAATGTCACATTTCCACCAGAACTGTTGTAAATGCCGCCACCATTCGTACCAGGCGTATTGCTACCGGCCGTGTTGCCGATGATGGCGCTGTTGGTCAATGTCACGGTTCCAGCGGTGGCAATGCCGCCACCATCGCTGCCAGCCGTGTTTTTGCTGACGGTGCTGTTGGTCAATGTCACGTTTGTTGCAGAAGCGTTATAAATGCCGCCGCCCTGGCCACCGGCTGTGTTGCTAATAACGGTGCTGTTGGTCAATGTCACGTTTCCACCAAAATTGTTGTAAATGCCGCCACCTTCGCTACTGATTACGTTGCTGCCGGCTGTGTTGCTACTGACAGTTGTGTTGATAAGCGTGAGTGTGGCCCTATTGTAAATACCTCCCCCAACATTGAGAACCGATCCATTATAGATGGTCATCCCGGAGATGACCACCGAGCCGGTGAGAATGTGCAGTACCCGATCCAACCCTCCCCCATCAATCAGGGTCAAACCAGCCCCAACCCCGATTAGAGTTAGAGGGTTGGTGATGTCCAGGTCGCCGCTGGCTGCAGCGTTCTCGTTTGTGCCGACCAAGGTCAGGACATAAGTACCGTTTATCAAGGTGATAGTATCGGGGTCGTTGGCCGCGTTAGCCGCTATGATGGCCTCTCGTAGCGAGCAGTCGGCGTCACATACGCCGTCGTTGCTGTCGCTGAATTTGGTCACGGTGAAGTTGGCGGCGCGAGCGACGGGTTGGCTGCCCATGAACCAGAAGAGAGCCAAGCTCCACCCTAGTCCCAAGCCTAAAGCGATGAAAAGCCTTGTAGCCAGTGTCATCTTTGACCCTTCTTTCTGTGAAAAATAGTGAGTTGGTCGCTTAGTCAGTGGCCGCTTAGTCTAGTTTCATTGATAAAATAACGTGATATTGTAGAATTACCTTCAATTTACATCAAGGTTGTTGGGTCGAGGCCAGCTAACTGATATTGGACGGCAACGCCGGATTGAAGCCACCGCCGATTGCACAACCAACCCTACCATACATCCAATCGCATTTTGTCATAGGACGTGATTTAAGAAACACGTTCTTAGCCTCATGTCTATAGCGATAGTGAAACACATATTGAGCCTATTTATTCATTTTTCGCTCCTCTCGTCGCAACTACGAGCCTGTCACTTCATTTAGTTGCATGAAAATTCCAGATTGACTTCCGCTCTATCTCCCGCTGCAATTTTTGCTTCTGGGCCAATCGCAATTAGAACGTGGTCGCCATCTGTTTGAGTACCGGTCAGGGCCATCCAACTACCCTCTAGCGGGGTTTTTAATGAAAAATTAGAGCAAGGCAAAGCTGAGAATTGCCCAAACTCCCAGATCACACTGAGGGTATAAGCGCCGGGTTGCAACTCGGTGAAAGCATATTTTCCCTGGGTATCGGTGGTGATTTTGGTCTCACTTTCTCCCAGAGTTAATGTAACTTCTAAATTAGCAATTGGCTTGTTTGTATCTGTCCAAAACGCTTGACCTCTCATTTGGCCTGTTGTTGGAATTGGCGTGGCGGTAGGGGGGATGGGAGTTGGGGTGTGGGTTGCAGTACTGGTGGGGCTTGGTGTCGGTGAGGGGGTGTGGGTTGACGTGGCAGTGTTGGTCGGCGTGGCGGTGGGCGGCACAGGAGTTGGCGTATTGGTCGGCGTTGAGGTTGGGGTAAATGTTGGGGTCGAAGTCGGAGTAAAAGTAGGCGTGGCTGTTGGGGTAGGAGTGACCGTCCAGGCGGCGGCAATGGCCGTGGCGGCGGTGGCCGTCTGAGTGGCGATAACTTCCGGTGATGGACCGTAGCCGGCAAGAAGAAGTACCATTGCCATTATACCGGCATAGCCGATCTGTAACCTGACCTGATATTTCATTGTAGTTCCTCCTTTTTATGGTATAATAGAAAAGTAGGCAACTGCCACGGAAAAAGCTCAATAATTAGGCTCGGCCTTTTATCGGTTTCTTGTATTTCAAGTGCCAACTTGATCCACTCACTATTAATCGATCTCACCCTCTGTCAACATAGAACGCGCCGAGGCTCATTTTTGGGCCATGCCTATCCTACATTCAAGGGGAAGGGTACTCATGCTCAAATTCCTCACCGTACCCCAATTGGCCGAACGCTGCCAGGCCGAGGCCGAACTTTATCGGCAAACTAAACAATCTGATGAGACCTACTGCTTTGAGCTATTCCACCGTGCTCTGACCGAGCGGAATGAAGCCGCCTGGCAAGCTGTTTATGCTCAGTATCAAACGCTGGTGGCAGCCTGGGTGTATGGTTATAGCCGCTTCCCCGACACCAATGAGGAAGCGGCTTTTTTTATTAATGGGGCTTTTGCGCGTATGTGGCAATTTGGCTCAAAGCCGGAGACAGCCGACAACCTGAAGAGCCTGGACGGATGTTTAGGTTACCTGAAAACTTGTCTCTGGTCGGCCATCGAAGATTATCTGCGTAAAAGCAAATCTGATGCCTTGAGGTGGGCTGTGCCCTTGGAGGAGGATGAGCGACTTATCCTAACCGTTGAAACTGAGGCCGATCTTTCTCTATCCCTAAGCGAGTTGCGTCAGGCCTTAGGAGAAACCATCCAGACCGAGGTCGAACGCTTGGTGGCTGAGGAGAGTTGGGTCTATGGGCTACCCCCCCGCGATATCCAGGCACATCACCACGATCTCTTTGCCAGTATTGAGGCTGTAAGCCAGGTCAAAAAAAATTTACTCAAACGGCTACGGCGGAGGCTAAGTAGAACATAGAAAATAGGGAATGGAAGATGGAAATTTCTCACCTTTAAATTCTCTATTCATGGCCCAAAACTCACTAACACAGCGTTTATTTAGTTAGAAAGAATGTAATCAGAGCATGGCAACAAATCTTGAGCATGTTCAGAATGATGGTGATATTCTAAATCAGAGCGATGCAGAAAAATTGGAGGCCGGCTTGGTTGCGGCGCTATACCGTCAGGATTGTCCGGCGGTGATAGAATTGGGTGAATATCAGTTGGGTTTAGTCAATGAAGCTACCGCCACTCGGCTGGCGGCTCATCTGGAGCGCTGCCCTCATTGCCAGGCCGAACTGGCCCGGCTGGCCGATTTTCTGGCCGAAGATGCGTCGCTGGCTGCCCCCGCCGCGCCCGGTGAAGAGACCTCCTGGCAGCAGGGAGAGGGCTTCAGGTGGCGACAGCTCAAAGAAACAGGTCAGCTTGTCATTCAGATCGTCGGCGAGGCATTAGATAAAGCCAGCCGCTATGTGAGCCAGGGGCCGCCCCGCTTGGCGGATCAATTGGCTTACGGGGGATTGAGGTCAGAGGACCCGGCTCGATCTTTGGGGCAATTAGCGCTGACGAAGGAGGTTGAGGATTTAGAGGTCATCATTACGGCCGAGACCATGCGACGCCAGGCCGACCAATGCGCCATCACGGTCCATGTTAATATCCCCAGTCGGGGCGGCTGGCCGAATCTGGCCGGGACAGCAGTAACTTTGAAACGAGATGAGGTAAAGCTGACCACTCACACCACCAACGCACACGGCCAAACTGTCTTCGAGGGAATTCCTACTGCCGAATTCGCCCACCTCTCTTTTGAAATCATTCCCGCCAATGTGCAAGGCAGCGCGTGAGACAGAGTCTAGACCGCGCCTGCTCCCTCATGAGCCGTATGCGCCAAAAAGGATAAAGGCAGCCCAGTAGTAAGGGTCAGCAAAAAGCTGTTGACCGGACAACTCGCTAAAATGTTTAACGTAGAGTTGCGCTCGCTTTAGAGCCTCGGCAAAGCCTACCCCGGCCGCAATTTCTTGATAGAAATGCTCCATCAAGAGTTCGGTGGGGCGATCATTCACATGCCAGAGAGTAGCTACCAGGGCCGGCGCGCCGGCATAGCTAAAAGCTCGCAAAAAGCCGATTAATTCATCGCCGCGCCGCACCCGGCTCAGGCCGCTCTCGCAGGCGCTCAAGGTGACAAGATCGCACTGTAAGTGCAACGATTCCAGGACTTCCTGGGCGGTTAATGTTTCGGCCGGCCCTAACCTCAGGAAAGAGGCCAGGGGAACATCCGGGTCAAATTCGCCGTGACAGGCCAGGTGCAGCAAGCGGTAATGGGCAGCCTGCTGATAGAGGCTGGCTTTTTTGGGCGCAGCCCCCACCAGCGCCCGGCCTTTCGTCAACTGAGCAATGCTCTGCGCCTCGGCTTCGGCTAGATGTAGTTGCGCAGCGTCCTCGCCATTGTACCCCAAAGCGAGGCAGGTTGCCGGCGCCTGGCTTGGTTCCGTCCGCCGGTAGCGCCACAGGAAAGTGGCGCTGGGCGCATAAATCAACTCGGGTCCATCAGTCCGCAGCAGCGTATCGCTATCGGGAGCGAGGAGCGCCTGGAAGGGGATGTAATGCAGGGGGCCATGCGGGACGATGTACAAGCGGCGCTTGCCTTGCAGCAGTGTCTCGACCGGGGCAACGAGGTGATTATACAAGTCGCGCCGGATTTGCGGCTGCAAGAAGTGACGCTCGACCACGCTATCCAGACGAGCCGGGCGCAAGTCGTTGGGCAACAGGTTGGCGTCAAGGACCTGTAACTGGTCGCGAGTGACGGCAAAGATCAGGGTGCGAGCCGGCGGAAAGCGATGGCGTTGAGCATGCTGAATGGAACTCTGCTCCTCCGGCGCTTCAATCAGGCCGGTAGTGAAATATTCCAGCAGCAGCGTGTCGGGCGGCAAAGCCGCCTGCACCTCGGTCAGAGTTATGGTGGCGGACTCTACTCGCTCCTGTTGTTGCATCTGAGCGGCTAATTCAGGCGAGCGAGCCGCCAGGGAGTCCAGAAAAGCCCGCGAGCGGGCCTGTTCGACGGTATTGAACGCCTGCTCAGGGTGGTTAGCGGCCACATAGAGCAGGACCGCGTTGGCGTAAGTATCTACGACCGTCGCAAAGAAGCCGGCCTGAGCATCCTCGGCGGAAACACCGGCCCGCAGCCCTTCGATAAGCTGAATCGTTTGCTGATAATGATCCAGGGCTGTTTCGATTTGGCCCATTTCCTGGTAAAGAAAGGATAAATTAGCCAATGCTTCGATCTCTTCATAATGATTACCGGCTTCACGGATGAGGGTCAAGGCTTGCCCATAAGCCGCCAGGGCCTCCGGCCAGTTACCCTGTTTTTGATACACCTCGCCCAGATTGCCATAAGTTAGCCCCTGACCGTATCGGTCATCCAACGCCTGGCAGATCGCCAGGTCTTGCTGATAACAAGCAAGGGCTTCGGCCCACTGGCCCAAACTGACGTAAATGAAACCGAGCGCGTTCCAAATAGAACCCTTGAGCCAGGCAACAGTCTCATCTTCGCCCGATTCAAGCAAGGCCAGGGCTGCTTGACAATGTGCAATGGCTTCTGGCAAAACCAAAACGGGCAGGTCGCCCTGGGTGAAGCCGCAGTGGAGTGTATGGGCCTGTTGCTTTCTGACCTTGGCCTGATCAATCGGTTGGCCCAGTTGGGTAAAAAGAGATAGGCTCGACTCGTAGGCGTGGATGGCTTCATCCCAGCGCCCCTGATATTCATAGGTGCGGCCCAGGGCCAGCCACACCCGGGCGTATAAGGGTAAGTCTAGATTGTCCTGGAGCAAATAGCTAAAAATGCGCTCGCCTTTGGCCCAGTCGTGGTCGCGCTCATTGACCAGAATGCCCTCCAGGTAGGTACGCCAGGGCACATAGACCGGCTGCTGGCGGGCGAGCGCACCCAATTCGTCTAGGCTGGCCTCGCAATGGTCGAGATGCCGCAGTTCCAGCGCCGCAAAAAAAGTGGCGATCAACTCTTGGCCGTCAGGTTTATTTGACATTACCAACTAACCATAAGGAGCAAAGATGCACTTATTTACTGACCCATCCAACCTGGCTAACGCCCGGTGGCCGGGGTTAGTCGTCACGTTACTGGCCGTCTTGATCTGCTTGTTGCTGACCCTTGCCTGGCATTCTACCCCAAAAGTCGTCGCCAAGCCAGCAAGCGAGACCAGTATTCAATCCCCTCCTGCTTCCTCGCCGGCAAACAAGTCATCTATTGAGCTGCATAATTCCTTCTTTTTTACCCAAACCAGCTTATTTACTCCCTTGCTCACCGTTATCCCCGGCCAGGATGGCCAGGAACTTTTCATCAGCGCCGGCAACGTGGGCGAAGTGGGCGGCGTAGTTTTTGCCAACCTCGATATCGGCCCGGCCCATAGAAAAGGCAGCTACGCTATGGTTTACTCAGACACGGTCCAGAGTTACCTGACAACTGCGCTGGGATTCACCGCCGGCCAGGATGAAGGGGGAACGATGAGCCTCACCACCACGCTTGGTTTGGCTACGGGAGACATCGAACTGCAACGCGCCTTTATCCAAACCTCGCAAGCGGAGATGGTAACGGTTGATAGCGGCAATTTCAGCATAGAGATGCCGAACCTGGGCACGGTACCCATTGACGCCTATCTTGTGGTGATGTCAACTAATGCTTCTCCTGGCCCTCTGCCCCCCGGCTACAACCTGGTAGGTAAACCCTACGCTATGCGCCCCTCCGGCTCGCTGATCCAAAGTGAGAAGTTTATGACCTTGAAACTCCATTACTATGATCCCCTACCTGTTGGAAGCGACCCGCACACGTTGAGCGTGATGGGTTGGAATCCCAACAGTCATGCCTGGGAGGTACGAGGAGGCGATTTGTTTGACGACAACAATTACCTGGCTTTTTCTACCAAATCCTTTGGCCTCTATGCGCTGACTGCCGCCCCTGCCTGGCAAGACTCGTTCAAAGAATTCAGCCTGACCGGAGTTTCAGCCCGCAGCAACACCGACTGGGGGCCGGGCGATGCCATCATCCTGAGCAGTGGCGTGACCACTGGCGCCGTGACTTCGATTCCCATCACGGCTCCCGGAGGTGTAACCGGGTGGGGTATTCTCTCTTTCAGCGGCACGACGCCACCTGGAACCGACATAACTGTGAGTGTACTGGATGGTGCTAATAATGTTATCTTACCCAATGTGCCCAGTGGAACCAATCTAGCTCAGGCCGGACTGGGCCTGGCCACCTACCCCAGCCTCAAGCTGCGGGCTACTTTGACCTCACCGGGAGCCGGGGCGACTCCCGCCTTGCTGGAGTGGGGCGTGAGTTGGAGCATGATTGAGCGGCAGGTTTATCTGCCAGTGGTGATGAAGTAACTCGAGGGGGGTGCATAGTGCCTAAATAAGGCGCAGTTAAAGGAGGTAGGGTCAAGGCTAACCTCGACTCTGGTGACTAGATTTGCCTGATAGACTCCGTTGACAGAAAGGAATGAAATGCCATGCCACCCAAATATCCAGCCTTAGCCTATCTAATCATTGCTTTGAGCCTAGCTTTAGTTCTGCCGGTCCTGCCACTCCTGGCTGTCCCCGGCTCGGCTGCGGCTGCGCCACCCGGCCCAAACCCGCTTCTCGCCGCAACAGGCGAAATCTCTGAGGTTTCTAGTACCTCAGCGATCTCACCCCATGAAACTAACGCCGTCACGCCTGAGACAACCAAGATAAGCCAGCCTTTCGGCCAATTGCCCCTGAGTTTTGAAGCCAATCAGGGCCAGGTGGCCGAGCCGGTCAGGTTTTTGGCTCGCGGCAGCGGTTATGGCCTGTTCCTGACTCCTGGTGAGATGGTTCTGGTCCTGAAACCGTCTCAAACCCCAAAACCCGAAGGGTTTCAAAAACCCTCTGGGTCTGATGATCCTCTACCGGCTATAGTACGGTTAACTCTGCCGGGAGCTGACCCCACCCCGCTGGTAGTGGGGCTGGATGAACTGCCTGGTAAGAGTCACTACTTTATCGGCAATGACCCGATCCGGTGGCGGACCAACCTGGCCCACTATAGCCGAGTGAAATATCAAGCCATCTACCCTGGCATTGACCTGATTTTTTATGGCCGCCAGCGCCAGTTGGAGTACGATTTTGTGGTCATGCCAGGGGCCAGCCCCAGCGTCATTCTATTGAAATTTGCCGGCGTGGATGAATTAGAACTGACCAAACAGGGCGAACTGTTCTTGCACACGCCGCAAGGTTTAATCGTGCAACGCACCCCGCGGATTTATCAGGAGATAGATGGAGTTAAGCAGCCCATTGCAGGTCGTTATCTTCTCAAAGAAAAGGGGGCCGATAATGGCTTGCCGTTGGTCGGCTTTGTAGTAGATGACTACGACCGCAGCCGGCCGCTGGTCATTGACCCGGTGTTGAGCTACTCCACCTACCTGGGCGGCAGCCTCGATGACGTTGGTCAAGGGATTGGGGTAGATAGCAGTGGCAATGTCTACATCGCCGGAGAAACGACCTCGACCGATTTTCCGTTGCAGAGCCCGTTTCAGGGCGTCAAAGGAGCTGGTATTGACGCATTTGTCACCAAGCTAAATCCGAGTGGGTCAGCCCTGCTCTACTCTACCTACCTGGGCGGCGGGTCAGATGATGTGGCTTATGGTATCGCCATAGATAGCAGCGGCAACGTTTACCTGACCGGGCGAACCGACTCGGCCAACTTTCCAACTCAAAGTCCCTTTCAAACGACTCAAGGTGGGGCGACTGACGCTTTTGTGAGCAAATTAAACCCGGCCGGGTCGGCCCTAATTTACTCTACTTATTTGGGCGGCGGCGACAATGATGTTGGTCAAGATATTGTGGCGGATAGCGGCGGCAACGTCTATCTTACGGGCTATACCGAGTCCACCAACTTTCCGACTCAAACTCCTTATCAAACCGACCAGCTTGACCGTGATGCTTTTGTGACTAGGCTAAATACAACGGGGTCGGCCCTGGTTTACTCTACGTACCTGGGCGGCAGTGGCGTAGATAATGGTAATGGAATTAAGGTGGATAGCAGCGGCAACGCCTACATTGCCGGAGATACTGCCTCCAGCGACTTTCCCACCCAAACCCCCTACCAAACCGACCAGACCGGCCAGGATGCTTTTGTCACCAAGTTGAACGCAGCCGGATCGGCCCTGGTTTATTCTACCTACCTGGGCGGCAGTGGAGCCGATCAAGGACTTGACCTCGCCCTCGATAACAGCGGCAACGCCTATATCACCGGCGGTACTGCTTCCACTAACTTTCCGACCCAAACCCCTTATCAGACCAACCAACCCGGCGACGATGTGTTTGTCACCAAGTTGAATACAACCGGGTCAGCCCTGGTCTATTCAACCTACCTGGGAGGTAACGCCACAGATCGCGGCATCGGTATTACTGTAGATGGTAGTGACATCGTCCACCTTACCGGGCAGACTGACTCTAGCAACTTTCCCCTCCAAAATCCTTTGCAAGCAACCAAAGCAACAGGTGTTGACGTTTTTATGAGTAGACTGAACGCAGCCGGTAACGCCCTAGTTTACTCTACTTACCTGGGGGGTAATGGCGAGGACGTCGGTTTGGATATTGCTATGGATATCAGCAACAACACCTACCTGACCGGATATACTTTTTCCACCGACTTTCCCACCCAAACCCCCTACCAAAACAACCAGCCCGACCGCGACGGCTTTGTAAGCAAAATTGCCGCCAGCACCGTGGTTGTCAACTCGAATAATGATGTTGATGATGGCGCTTGTACGGTGGCTCATTGCAGCTTACGCGAAGCCATCAATGCTGCCAATACTTTGCCGGGTTCTCAAACTATCACCTTCAATATCCCCGGCGCAGGACCGCACACCATCAGCCCCTCTTCCGCCCTACCGACTATCACCGACCCGGTTACGATTGATGGCGCTACCCAACCAGGGGCCGGTTGCGCCAGTTGGCCGCCCACTTTGCAGATTGAATTGAACGGCAGCAATGCCGGGATGGGGGGTGTATTCGGCCTACTGATTACCATCGGGAATAGTACCGTACGCGGGCTGGTCATCAACCGTTTTAGTGGTTCAGGTATTGGGTTGTACACAAATGGTAGCAACATTATTGAGTGTAATTTCATCGGTACTGATGTCAGCGGTACAGCCGCTTTGAGTAATAACAATAGTGGTGTGCGTATTGTCTCACCTGGAAACATTATTGGTGGGACAACCACAGAGGCACGCAACCTTATTTCTGGGAATAATAATGATGGTGTTATTATTGCTAGTGTTGATGCAACGGGGAACCTGGTACAAGGCAATTTCATTGGTACTGATGTCACTGGAGCTGCTATCCTGGGCAACTTCTTTAATGGTGTGTCCATCAGTGGAGCATCTGGTAACACGATTGGGGGAACGATAGCGGGGGCACGTAATGTTATCTCCGGCAACAATCCTGCCGGTGTCTTCATCAACGGTACTAGTGCGACAGGAAACCTGATACAGGGCAATTTTATTGGGACTGATGCCAGTGGTTCCATTGACTTGGGTAATAGTATATATGGTATACTTATCGCCAGCGCGCCCAACAATACTGTCGGCGGGACGACAGCCGGAGCACGCAATATTATCTCTGGTAATAATGGTAATGGTATCCTGATTGATGGCCCGATTTCAGCGGGAAACCAGATACAGGGCAACTATACCGGCACTGCCATTAACGGGACCACCGCTTTGGGTAATGCTTCTAGAGGCGTGTTGTTGAGTGCCAGTGGATCTAACAACATTATCGGTGGAATAACAGCCGAGGCAGGTAATACCATTGCCTATAACGGTGATGATGGTGTACTCATCTCCAGCGCCAACATAGGCAATGTTGTACTGTCTAATGCTATCTTGGGCAATTCCGGCACTGGAGTGGTCATCGTTGATCCCAATGGTAGTGTTGCTGTGCTATCCAACACCATCTCCGCCAACAACACTGGCTTAGGCATTGACCTGAACTCTAATGGCGTCACTTTCAACGATGCCGGTGACGGCGACACTGGACCCAACAATTTACAAAACTTTCCCGTCTTGACCTCAGTTAACGGCAGTGGTGGTAGTACGACTATTCAAGGCGCGCTCAACAGTGCAGCCAATACCGCTTTCACCCTCCAATTCTTCGCCAATAACGCCTGCGACCCCTCCGGCTACGGCGAAGGCGAGACTTTTCTTGGCTCGGCCACGACGACGACCAATGCTGGGGGTAATGCCAGCTTCAGTGTCACCTTGCCGGTTATTGTTCCAACAGGACGGTTTGTCACGGCCACGGCCACCGATCCGGGCAATAATACGTCCGAGTTTTCTCAGTGTTTGCAGTACGCCGCTGATTTAGTGGTGAGTAAAAGTGACTCCCCCGACCCGGTCAACGCCGGAGCGACCCTGACCTACACCCTCCGTCTCACTAATACCGGCCCTTCGACGGCCACCGCCATTACTGTGACCGATACCCTGCCAACCGGCGTGACCTTTGTCGGAGCGATTGGAACGGGTTGGACGTGTAATCAAGCCGCTGGTGTAGTCACCTGCACCCGGCCCATCTTGAGTGTGGGCGTCGCGCCTACTATCCTCATTACCACGACTGCGCTTGTAGTCGCGGGAGTCATCACCAACACAGCGGTGGTGACAAGCGTGGTGACTGACCCAACAACTCCCAACACAGTAATCGCTACGACAACGGTCAGGGCGGTAGCTGACCTGACCATCACCAAGAGCGATTCGCCCGATCCGGTCAATGCCGGGGCCACCCTGACCTACACCGTCCGCATCACCAACACCGGCCCTTCGACGGCCAATGCCATCACCGTCACCGATACCCTACTAACCGGCGTAACCTTTGTCGGGGCGAGCGGCACGGGTTGGGCGTGCAGCCAAGCGGCAGGCATTGTCACCTGCACCCGGCCTACCTTGAGTGTAGGGACCGCTCCTACTATTATCATCACCACTACTGCCCCCGTCAGCAGCGGGGTCATTACCAATACCGCGGTGGTGACGAGCGCTGTGACTGATTCGCTGATAGGAAACAATACAGGAACAGCGACTACTACGGTCAACCTGGCAGGCAACCTTATTGTCAACTCAGCTAACGACATTGACGATGGGGCCTGCACCGTGGCTCACTGTAGTTTGCGTGAGGCCATCAACGCCGCCAACGTCTTGCCTGACCTTAACACCATTACTTTTAACATCCCTGGGATCGGGCCACATGTAATCTTTCTCGTCGCTGCCCTGCCCCCAATTAATAATCCGGTTATTATTGATGGCAGCACCCAGCCGGGGGCCAGTTGCGCTACCTTGAGTAGTCCGGCCAACCTGCCGATTGCGCTGAGAGGGAATGCCGGCGGCACACCCGCTGGCTTATCTATAACCACCCATGACAGTATCGTACGTGGCTTGGTGATTGGCGGCTTTCTTACCGGTATTTCCATAACAGGCAGCAACAACGTTATCGAATGTAATTACCTTGGCCTTGACCCTAATGGCGCAACGGCCACCTTTCCCAATATCAGAGGGGTTGAAATCCGGGGGCTTGGCCCCAACAACAATAATAGGATCGGCGGCGTGACACCGGCGGCGCGTAATGTCATTGCCGGCAACTTCGAAAATATTAATATTTTTAACCTCCCCATTGATACCCTGATCCAGGGCAATTACATTGGGATAAATAGCATGGCCACAGCCGTGATCCCCGGTAGCGAAGTAGGAATACGCATATCTATTGCCGTTGGTACTATAATTGGCGGCGCTACGCCTGGAGCCGGAAACATCATTGGGGGCGCTTCCACTGGGATTATTGTAAGCGCAGGACCTGCTTACCCAACCCTGATCGAGGGTAATTTTATCGGCACTAATAACAGTGGGGTGCTAAATCTGGGTAATTCTGGGATAGGTATTAGGATGGATGGCGACCCCGGCATTACGACGATAGGAGGCGCAACCCCTGGAGCAGCTAATATTATTGCCTTTAACGGCAGCGCAGGAGTGGTGAGGACGGATTCTAATTATTCTTCCCCGATCCGACATAACTCTATCTATGCCAACGGCGGCTTGGGCATTGATTTGGGTGCTAATGGCGTCACCCTCAACGATACGGGAGATGGAGATATGGGACCTAACGGCTTACAAAACTTCCCCGTTTTGAGTTCAATCAGCCATGCCGGCGGTAACATCACCATTCAAGGGACGCTCAATAGTTTGCCCAGTCAGAATTTCACTCTGGAATTTTTTGCCAATCCCACCTGCGATCCATCCAATTATGGCGAAGGGCAGATTTTCCTGGGTGAAACCACCGTTTCTACCAATAGCAGCGGCAACGCCGGTTTTAACGTGAGCTTCCCCTCGCCCGTTCCTGACAGTTATTTTGTGACAGCTACAGCCACCGATTCCAACAACAATACCTCTGAGTTTTCTCAGTGCATCTCCAAGGCTCAGTTAGTCTATCTGCCCGTTATCCTACGCGATGCTCGCCAGCCGATCAAGCTCTCGATTAAAAACGAAACAGGTGGAGTGTTACAGTACTCCATTTTTGGTACGTCTCAGGGCAATATTACCTGCCAGAATATCCCTAACGGCAGCACAGTTTTTTGCGCTGAATTCCTGTCGGGTGCTTATCAGACCACCGCCACGTCTACCGGGCCGGGCTGTGGCTCAACGACCGTGATCCTGGATTTTCCACCTGGTATCTGTACCCGTATCGTCAAATGCGGCGCACCTTCGTTGTGGCAGTGCCAGCCATAAGGATTAGCTCAAGGAGAAACAGAGGCATGAAGAATTATCGTACCGCATCGCTCATTGGCATCATCGTCCTGGCCGGTCTGCTGATTTTCCTATTCTTCTTTTGGGGAGACGGCAACGATAACTTGGCCGGGCCAACCATCCAGGCTGTTGCCAGCCCGGCCGCGCCCGTCCAGACCCCAACCTTACCCACGCCAACCTTCACCACAGCCGCAGCCGTCTCGATCTCAACCCCAATCCCGACACCCCTCCCGCCCACTGCCACAGCGATTCCTCCTACATCTACCCCAACCAGTACGCCCACCGCGACCGCTATTCCCCCGACCCTAACCCTGATCGCTACCTCCATTCCCCCCACACCCACCCTGCCCCCCCCTACGAAGGCTATTTCTTCGACACCAACCCTGACGCCTGTTCCGGCCACGACTGCCCCGACCGCTACCCCTCTCCGTCCCACGGCGACCACTACTGCCACTTCGTTCCCAGCCACGGTCACCCCGGTCCCGACCGGCCAATTTACTCTGCTCAAGCCATTGCTGAAAGATGGCTGCTATGGGAATCAACCCATCAACTTTGAATGGCAGTGGACTGACCTTTTTGACCCTGCTCGCCAGGGATTTGAGATCCGCGTTTGGCGTGAAGGTGAACCCCCGCTCGGTGCTCACGATGCCGTGCAGGACAACAAAAACGGCCAGGTCAAAGCACGGGGGCAAAACACCTACAGCCTGGAGATTAATATCAGCGGTGCGGCGGGGGTCAAAGGGAGGAGCGGTGAATATTGGTGGACGGTATCGCTGGTTGAAATTGAGCCGGCCTATCAACCACTGAATATTCAGGCCACCCCTGAACACTTGTGCTTTGCGGTTTCAGGCGGCGATAGCGGCGGCGATGGCGGTAGCGGCGGTGGGGGGGGTAGTGGCGGCCCGATTAATCCGTAAGCATACTTCAAGCCTGAACCTCGGGAGGTACGGAAATGAGACTATCTAAACTCTGGTCGTTAGTTGGTTTACTGTCAGTAAGCTTGGTACTCCTGGTTGGGCTGCTGCTCTGGGCGGAGCGAGCGGTGCAAGCGCAGCCGATCGTGATTGCCACCATTCCGGTGGGAGGGCAGCCTGAAGGTGTTGACATTAATCCGAACACCAACCGTATCTTCGTGACCAACAGCGCCTCGAACACGGTTTCAGTCATTGATGGGGTGATCAATACGGTGGTAGCCACGATCCCGGTCAGTGCAAAACCGGCTGCGGTGGCGGTAAACCCGGCGACTAATCGTATCTATGTGACGCACCGTCCCCCGAACTACCTCGTTACCGTCATTGACGGCAACACCAACAGCGTTCTCACCACCATTCCGGCGGGCCAGGAGGTGGACTTAAACTCAATAGCGGTCAACCCCATTACGAACCGGATTTATGCCACCAGTTTTGACCCGGGCGGCAAAGTTATGGTCATTGACGGGGTTAATAACACCGTCCTGACCTTCATCACGGTGGCAGCCAATCCAATCAGCGTGGCGGTGAATCCAAATACCAACCGTATCTATGTGGGACATGGCTCGTTCTTTGGCCGGAAGCAGATCACAATTATTGATGGGGCCACTAACACTCCTACCAACGGTCCGGAAGTGGGCCTCGCTCCAGCCTTTATCGGGGTGAACGCCATTACCAACCGTATCTACCCACATCTGGGTACTCTTTCAAACTTCAACCTGGGTGTAATGGATGGAACTACCGGCACAGTGATAACCAACACGGCGTTGGTGGCCGGGGATGGGGATGTTGGGGTGAACCCTGAAACTGACCGCATTTATGTGGCTAACAACAGCAGCAACCGTGTGTCGGTGGTTGATGGAGCCACGAATAACGTGATTGATACCATTCCGGTCGGTCAAACCCCAATTGGCCTGGGAGTAAACCCGAACACGCAGCGAGTTTACGTCGCCAATCAAGCAGAGGGAACCGTGTCGGTTATTGACGATACGTCGAATGTGGCTTACGCCAAAGTGGTCAACCAAAGCGGTCAGCCCGTGGCTGGGGCATGGGTTTACCGTAACGGCAGCCCAATGCCCCAGTTGACCAACGCTGCCGGTATCGTCAGGCTGGACGGCTTGCAGGTGGGCGATACGTTGGTGGCCCTCTCCCAGGTTTACACCCAGCCTACAGTTCGACCCAACCATGGCGGTTGGGCCTATGAAATTTACCAAACCAGCATGCCTGTTGCTACTGATGGCAGCCCCCAACCTTTTACAGTTGTGACCGCTATTGGCGCGCAAACGCTGGTGGTTAAACCTGATAACACCCTGGTGCTGTTCAATCTGATTGTCTCAGTGGAATGGGATGCGACGGCGGAATATCTCCAGCACATCTACACGGCTACCCAGCAGGCAGCTGCTTTTCTCTATGATGTCAGCGACGGCCAAATGACCTTTGGGCAGATAACCATCTACGATAAAGCTGAACATTGGGCCGAAGCCGACTTTCAGATTTTGGCGAAGAATGTGGTGCAGCCACACGCCTACGTGGGTGGAATCACCGAGAGCGACCTCTCTCATATCATTCGGGTGGGACGCTTTTGGGATGGCAATACGGCCAACGCCGGCGACTGGAGCCTGGCTAATGGTTTCCGCACCCTGGTTCACGAGTTTGGTCACTATGGGTTGGGCCTGTACGATGAGTATTTTGGCTACGACATCATCGGCGGGGAGTTAGCCGGCCAGCACCAGGCTTTCTGCACCGGGCCAGATAATCGCAACCCGGCCAATCCGCTGACAGCCGCCAGTATTATGGATTTCCATTACACTACCAGCGAATTGGCCGACGTAGGGCGCTGGACAGCCTGGTGCCAACAAACGGCTCAACATCAGCTCAACCAAGGTGAGGCCGATTGGCAAACGCTCCAGCGGCGCTATGGCGACGCCTCCGGTCAAAACCGCTGGCGGCTGGTCTCGCCCGACCAGCGGGTTGGGGTGGGCAATGCCAGACCTGGCCCCAATACCATTCCATCCGCACTGCCCTTCCCCTATGTAACGGTTTCCAATACCGGTGTTTCGCCCCAGCCTTTTCCGCTAGTAGTATGCCGGAACGGCGCACCGTACAGCCAGGGAACGTGGATAACTCTTTACCTGGGCAACGGTCGAGCCATGGATGAGGGCTTGACCAATGCCTCTGGTCAACTCGATATTGTCGGGGCCAAGGCGGGAGACAGCTTAAAAGTTGTCTCGCTCGACGGAACGTTATCAGGTTCCATTGTCGCACCACCATCTGGTTGTTTGGAGTTGGCCGGCGGAGGGCTGAACGCTCAAAGTGGTAATAGTGGTCCGTATTTGAGGTTATGGCCGACTGCCAGCAGCGGCGGCCTGCTGGATGGCTTGCGCTTGGTCATGACTCACACTTTGCCTGCCGACAACCTGACCTATATATTGACCGGGCCAGATAATGTTGGCCCTTCGGCGGCTATTCCTTATAACCCTGGTACGGGAGATCATCAGGTGGAGGTTAACTTCATCCCCGCAGCAATGACTGGCCAGGCGAAGGTGCTAGGGTCTCATGCCAACCAATTTTTTGATCTCAATGTTGATTACCGGCTGCAACGAGCGACAAATATCAGTGACACGACTCTCTTTTCTAATGATGGGAACCTGGCCCTGCATCTGGAGAGCGGATCTTTATCGTTGAACACAGTTAACTTTTTGATTGCCTCACCCTGGGGTCTGCCCGGCCTGCCACCCTCTGGGCTGAATATCGTCGGCGAGGCTTATGAGGTCACCGCTTCGAATAACGTAACCGATTTGACCAAGCCGGCTGTACTGGGGTTGCACTACGATGGGGCAGTCAGTTCAACGCTTGATAATCTGAGGATCTATCGCTGGAATTTCCAGACAGCAGCATGGCAGCCCCTGGCGGGCGAACTCGATGCCGAACATCATGCAGTCATTACCACGATTACTGAACTGGGCCTATATGCGTTGATGGGGATTTCGTCTACTCATTCCATTTATCTGCCTGTGGTAGCCAAGAATGGACCATAAAAGTATTCGTGTAAATAGGTTCGTTATATCACCGCCAAGTTGCTGACCCTATTTCGCCCAGCTTCGGGTCAAGTGCGGGCTAAAGGGGTGCTCAGTAGTGCCAACAGCGTCTTGCACCCCTTGCTCAAGAGTAAACTGAGGACAATTTTGGCCACCTTTGACTCCTACCTGACTCCAGTTTTGGCTTTACCTGGAGCAAGTTTGCATAAGTCTAATCGACCCTACCACAATATAGGTGATCAATCGGGGTCACAAAGATATTGTACAGTACCCCCTTGCAAGATCAATCAAGCAGGCTATTTTCCTGGTTCAACAGGGTATCCAATTCATCGAAAACCAACCGGAAACTTGGCCTCCACGTTCCACGGAGTGAAATACTGAGCCGCCCAGGAGGGATCGTAAGAAGCGTACTTGAGGTAGACCGCGCCCAAAATATCTGGACCAGAATATCCGGGCTCGTCACTCCCTCTACCCCATAACGACAATTCTTCTGAACTTTCTAATAGCAGGCTAAACGCTTCGCCAAAGCATTCCCAAACGGCTGTGGCGCTTTCTGGATTATAGCTATTTTGATAGCGGGTTCGCACCATCTCAAAGATAGCTTTTACCTCAGGTGGATCTTCAGCAAACCAGCCGGTCGCGCCAACCGTCTTAACTTGGTCCGGCAAAGTCGTCAATGTCGCTTCGGCAATATTCAGCCAATCGTCAAAGATAAGCGAGGGTCGGGTTCCAGTCAGGGAGTAGATTTTCTCCAGGCGCTTGATGATCTCCTTGACGTAGTATTCACTGTTGCGCATGGGGACTGGTACGATCTTTTGTTTCTGTGATCCTCTCTTAGCGGCGATACCTTTAGAGGCGGCCGAAACAACCGGGCCGTGGCCGTTGGTCGAGGTTGATTTGACGACATAGGCCCCGTAACCGCCTGGGGTTTGCGGTGGTTGAACCCCATTCGTGGCCGCAGTAGATACTTTTGAGAGTTGGTCGAGGTTCCTCTTGTTGCGTTTGGGGCTATTCCTACTCATGCTCACGTCTCCTTGCACTGATAGCACTGTTAATAAGGCGATGACGATCTTGATAGGCGGGGGGTGTTACCAAAACCACCTCTAACAACCATGACCAATCCATAAAAAATGATCTCCGCCTACCAACCGGAGATCATTTTTTCAGAGAAATCTAGCCCTTCCTCCTCTGGCATGAAACGATGAGAGAAAGGACTTAGCCTTATGAAGACCAAGATGACCATCACAACAGACTGACTGAGAAGGTTATCAGGGTGCCGGCAGGCTTGCTAGCGCCTAACTCACGACAAACTCAAGCTCAATTTTGTCCATGTCAACGGAAATCACTGTCCCGATAGCTCGCTTAATGAGGGTCGAAAGCCGATTCTCCAACCAGCCTTTGGCGAAGCCATTCGGCACAGCAATCGTAAACCGGGTTTCTGCCTGACATACCAATCGGGTGTCTTTTAGCAAGGTCTCAAATGTGGCCCGGGTCATTTGAGGTTGCAAATAAGCTAAGACCTCGCTCCACAGTTGATCTTCGGAGTTGACCGGCTCAGATTCACGATTATCACTGCCATCCAGGGAACTTGAAAGACCCCCATCGAGGTGAGGCAGTCTCGGCATGATCGTCGGGGGCCAAAAGCTTTCTTTGATTTGCAGGTTAGCCCAACCGGCCGGGTTGGTGAAGCCGGTGAACTGGCCGGCCGCCCACCACTCATCCCAGGCTTTCAGATACTCCGGAGTACAGTGGGCCTGTCTCAATCGCTTTCGTCGCTCGCCTTCGTGGAGGAAAAGCAAGTGCGTATCCACCCTTGCTTGTTTTTTGCTTGAGACCCACTGATTGGTTGAGTCGTTCATGTCATGTTTTTCATCATCATCACCATCATCATGATTCATGGCGGACATGTCTGGGTGCGATTTGGAGAAAAAACCTGACAAAGTTTTTTTGGACAGCTCCTGAAACTTGTCAGCTTCACAGATGATTCCAAACGCCGTCGCCCGGTGAGGCAAAAAATAACTGTTTTTGCTCTTTCGGCCATGAACAGTCTGGCGGACGACCACCAGACCCATCTTTTCCAGTTCGATAATGATCCGGCGTAGATGCCGGGTGGATAAGCCAACCCTAGTGGCAAACTCGTCCTGGTAACAGTCGCACTCGCCGGAGACTGGATCGCTCAGGTCGATCAGGGTTTTATAAACCTCGGCCAGCCTTCTGGTCTGTGCCGCCTGACTGTCTGCTAGTAAGATACGCACTTGGTTCACGATGACTCTGGCCAGCTCGTCAGAGGTGACGTTGAAGCGGTAGTGGGTGGTCGGCCCCCCTTCCGAAGTAATAGCCAACTCTACAACAGTAACCACTGAAGTTTCACCGTTTTTGTTTGAATAACGCTTCGAAGGAAGGCATCCCCGGATTGGCAAGCTGGGTGGCGCCAGGGCGATTGTGACCTTCGATCAGGTTCAGTTCCTCGCCCCAACCACCCTCGGGAGGCTGCCGGGGGGTCGCTACATCCCCCAGCGCCAGATAAGGCAGATCAGATTCGTCGAAGACTACCGGCCAGGCCCTGGAATCAGATTCTGAATACCCCTGATAGTAAGTCGCGATGTCATTAGCCGTGTTAATGATATCGACGGCATGGCCATTCAGACCATACAAAATCGCATTGATATTGATCATCCGCTCCAACAGCGGCTCATCGGGAGGCGCGTAGAATTGGATCAACCCTCGTTTTACGGCCCAGTCGGGGAACTGGGTCGCGGCGGCCAACATGGCGGCACTGGAACCTATGACCGTCGGGCCAACAAGGATAGGCTCAAAATATTCCACAACGGCCTCAAACCAGCGCTGGAACTGCTCACCTGGTTCTGGCCGGATGGGTCTGGCGACGGCCTGACTGTATGTGAGATGAGCTTCTTCCAACGCCTGGTAAACCTTCTCTTGACCGTCAGGAATAGCCAGTCGGGCCAAGGCCAGGGCAGTAGGCCAGGGCGGAAAATAACGCCACCAGGCGGGGCCAGGATTGACACATTTAAGAAAGACTTGCCCAATGATATCCGGGCTGTAGTGGAATTGCCGGGCATATGCCTCGAGGCCATGCGCGGCAGCTCTGGTTATCACGGCGAAGGAGGTCGAAAAAGCGATTTGCATCTCTCGGTAGGTAGCCGGGTATTTTTTGGAGGCTTCGACATAACGCTCTCGCGCCCGGCGGAAAATTTCAGCCACCTCGGGTGGATCTTCGGTAAACCGTCCTGTTATAGCGAGGCTCTTCATATTTAAGTTGTATCTCTGTAGAGCCGGCTCCATCATTCCGAGCCAGTCGTTTAAGATGACGTAGGGGCTCAGATGAGAGATGGAGGAGACACGTTCGATCTGCTGAACGATTTCGGTCACATACGGATTATCGGTCTCGACTGGGTCCGGGGCCGGCGCTTCAGTAATCCGCCCCCGCACCCCGGCGGGCCGCGGCAATCGTCGTGGCCTGACAGTTTGGTTGGTCATACACCATCCTTTCTTTCTGGGATTAGTCGCCAAGCTGGTTAAGCAGGCACGTATAAAATCGGGCTTCTACCTTAAGTGCATGCTCCAGGCCCGGTTCGACCAGCTCCTGTAAGTCGTTGGAAGCAATTGAAAAGGCGTTCATTTCAGTCCGATATTGTTCGCTTCGGAGAAACTCAAGAAAAGCCTGCCCATCGCCTTGCTCCAGAGGTAGATCCGATACGTCAAGGACCGGTGGATTGTCGGTAATGGCTGCCAATTCGACGATCCTGGCCAGATCAGCAAAATATCGGCGCCAGCGCATCATGCGGGCGACCTGGCGAAAGGTGATAGGTCTGACCTCTCTCGTTGAGCGCGGGTCAATTTGCTCAACCTCTACGAGGAGGTAATCGGCGGCGCGCTTTAACCGTTGGGTCAGCAAGATTAACTCCGCCGCGGTAAATGGCCTGAGAATTACGCGAGATAGCCGACGATTCATCTCACTGTATCGCATCCCTTCTTCTTATGAGACAAGGACTTATCCAGTTGTTATCATGCCGGGGATTCGACAAAAGTTAGGTAGTCAAGGAAATTTAAAGCTAACCGAGAAGCGATGATGACTAGACTTCCTGAAGCTGCGTCGGTCGTTCTTCTTGTCTAAGTCGCGCACGCGTTTCCATAAGTAATCGACCCAGCATGTTGCGACCACTGCCGTTGCCACCGTCACCCCAATAATTGTTTCGGGTGTGCTCAATGAGGACAGCCTCACCTGTTGCCAGCAACAACTCCCGGAGCTTGCGATGCTGGGTAAACTTGGCCCACAGCGCTTCACGGATTATTTCGAGTTTGACGCTTTCCCAGTCCAGTCGCAGAGGTTTGGACCGATCACGACCCATGACAGCGGCTGCCGCCGGGGAGATGGCGGTGCGGATTTCGTCTTCATACTGGGTGCCGGCAAATTTCTGAGCCTGGAAATAGTGCTCGACACTCGGCCAGAGTTTGCCCTTAAGCAGGATGGGGGAGCGCGCAAAGTTAGATAAAAACCCGTACTTATCCTTGACTCGGGTGAAGCGAATTTTCTTGACCTCACTGCCGGAGCGTGGAGATGATGACCTGCCACTCGCTGCTTCTTCCGCGCAATTTACCAGCGATTCGGCCAGTATCTTAGCCTGGGAGGGCGAAAGCAGGATGCGCATTTCGAGAACAATGGAGTGACCGTCAGTGATAGTGGTTTTGACCAGCGCCTGTCCATCCACTCCTTGGATGCGTTTATCATAAGCTTGTAAGGCAACCTTGAGGCGCTCAAGGGTTTCAGGGGCGACGGTGATGCGATTGTCGACGTGGGCAAAGAGTGAGGTTGTTTCGCCGAGCAAGGTTCGAACAGCAGTGATTAACTCTTGACTGAGTTCAACTTCGCTATGAACAGAGGCAGATGTGGGTTTCATGGGTGCTCGCATTGTAAGGTTGACTCTCCGCGCGATAAAGGGCTTCAAACGTGGGACCAGGCCTGATGTTTTGAGGTGGGTCGGGCATGCCTACCTCGATATCAATGAAGGTAACCGAGCCGTTGGTTACTTGGGCAATCTTAATCTGCTTCGGGGGAAACCTGGCAATCATGGTCTCCACCTGTTCGATCAGGCGCTGGACCGAATTAGCGGGAACGTGGAGAATAGTGATTTATATTTGCTATATACGATAAAACATATTAAAATGTATGTATGATTAGGACATATCGCCCCCACGAATTTGCCAAACTCATCAGCCGTACCACCCAAACGCTGCAACGCTGGGATCGAGTTGGTATTCTCAAGGCGCATCGAACGCCGACAAACCGCCGTTACTATACTCATGACCAATACCTTCAAGTGACCGGTCAGAAAGTCGTTGAACGGCAGATTGTCGTTTACTACCGCGTCTCCAGCACAGCTCAAAAAGCTGACTTAGCCAGCCAGAAAGCAGCGCTCGAGCAGTTTTGTATCGCCGCCGGAAAACCCGTGGGGCTGTGGCTTCAGGATGTCGGCAGCGGATTGAATTACCAACGCAAGAACTTTGTCATCCTGATGGAAATGGTTGAACGAGGCGAAGTCTCTGAAATTGTGATTGCTCACCAGGACCGATTGGTGCGTTTTGGGTATGAGTGGTTTGAGAAATTCTGTCAGGATCACGGGACGAGCGTGACCGTGATAAACGCCGAAGGCTTATCGCCTGAAGCAGAAATGACCCAGGACTTATTGAGCATTATCCACTGTTTTTCCAGTCGCGTGGATGGGTTGCGCCGTTATAAAAAAAAGATCACGGAATTAATCCAGAGCCATGCGGACGATCAAACGAATTAGTCCCAAACTCAATCGGAGCAAGTTTGAGGCCTTGCGTGAGATTGCTTCAGCCTATGCCAGAGAAAAGCAGGAGCACGGGCAGGTCTATCACGACGATGCCCTGTTTGGGTCGCATTCAAGCGAGCGTACCCGCCGGGATGCCCTGGTCAAGGACAAATACAAGAGTCCTTACAGCGTCTCCGGTCGAATGTGGAAGCTGGCCCAAAAAGAGGCCTACGAAATGGTCGAAAAGGGATGGGCGGCGCTGGCAGAAGAGCTTAAGCCGCTGATTGGTGCCCATCAAGCGGATAAGGATGGCAAAGCGCCGTGTGGGATGGTTTGGACCGAAAGCCAACTGCGGTATGCCTACTGGTTGATTTACACACCTCGACGCATGGCTGAATTGGTCGCCGGTCAAGCGCCGCTGCCGGCTCATTTTGAGATCGTCCCTGGTGAGCGACGAGCGGTGCGGAACTATTTACGTCGGGTCATCCGGCGCAAACGCGGTTGCCCGCCGCTGGTCAAAATAGAACGCTCCTTTGCCCTGGACCCGGATATGTACGACATCGAACTGACCAGAGCTGGTACTCAGATTATCGCCGTGACCGGGCTCACCCCACGCAAACGGATCAGAATCCCCTTGACCGGCTACACGGTCATCACCGGCAATATCCGCCTGGTCCTTGATGTTGAGCGACAACGGGTCGAGGTCCATTACACCGCCAGGGTCAGCATCCCCGACATACCAGGTGAGGAAGTGATAGCCGCGGATGCCGGGTTGAGCGAAGTCTTTACCGATGAAACCGGCGAGCGCTACGGTATCGGCCTGGGCCGGCTGATTTACGATGAGTCCGAGCGTATCCTGAAAAAGAACCGCAAACGCAACAAGTTGTATCAATTGGCTGAAAAGCACAGCCGCAAAGGCCGGCACAAGAAAGCCCGGAATATTCGTAAATTCAACCTGGGCAAAAAGAAGCAGGCCAAAAAGAAACGCAAGAACCGGATCGAGCTGGAACGCCAGATCAACACGGCCCTCAATCAGATGCTGGACCAAAGAAAACCGAAAACTCTGGTCACTGAAAAGCTCGACATCCGGGGTAAAGCCAAAAGTAAGCATATGTCCCGCCAGGTCAGTCTCTGGCCGCGCGGAACATTGGCTGATAGAACGGATTTCAAGGCGTCGGCGGCAGGTTGCCGTCACAGACAGGTCAATCCAGCGTATACCTCTCAAACCTGCCCTCGCTGCTGGTTCGTTGACGGGCAGAACCGCAACGGGGACAGGTTTAAGTGCAGGATGTGTCTGTACGAGGGGCCAACAGACTGGATTGCCGCCATGAACCTCAAAGCAAGAGCTACCGATCCTGACATGACCCTTTGGACGCCCAAGGAGCGGGTGAAGCTTATCTTGCTGGCAAGGTTTGCCGCTCAAAGGCGGCCTGCCGTTTTGGAAATCGTGGAGCCGAAAGGTGAAGCGAGGACTGGTTACGGGCAGGACTCCAGTTGCAACAGTTCCCTAACCCGATGGGACGTTATCAACGGAGCGCGAAACGCCCAACGTCAATCCCTTGCATAAAGGTCAAAGCGTTGGGGACGAATGTATACAAACGTATACATTCAAGGTAACAGATCGCTGGCTGTCGATCAGCCCCGTTCTGCCGTTTCTAATAACAATTTCAACCGTGGCCTTCATTTCGTTACTCCTCCCAAAGTTAAGGGCAATCACGAAAATTCACTTATGAAAAACTGATTTGGGCCGCAAGCAGCATTTAGGCGACATCCGTTTAGCCGTACTATCGACCAGGCGATCTAATCTCAAAACCCCAGAGGAATTTTGGGATGGGGTATGGATTTGAGTAATAAACATCGTGAAACCATCTTTGCGCTGAGCACAGAAATACGATTAGCCTCCTGGAGAGCTACCTCGATCCTGGGAGCTAATCGCAAAATTTCTTCGGCGCCAATGGGAGCCGATTCGGTCAGCTCGGTCAGGACTTCAATCGCCTTAATGCTGGTTGGAGTCGTGTGAGTAAATAAGAGAGTGACAATAGCATGGGGATTGATTCGAGCTTTCTGATCAGATCGACCAGCGTTAGATAAATTGCCGCCGGCTTTGAAATAGTTCATCTTTAACCTGCCCTAAAATTTCGCCATCCCCCACTCCCACTCAAGCATTAGGAAGACCGGCAGGCGACTTTCCTTTTCCTGTAAGTCTGATAATTTTCTTACCGGTAGGGGTTACGCAGTTCAGCCTCAACGCGGGTCTGCCCAATAAGGGGCGCAGACTCCTTGAGCAGTCAACTGCATAACTCCTTACCAGTTTTAGCGCGACCAAGACCATCTAGTTTGGTAATCCTGGACCTGGCTTGAATTCCAGACCCGGGCAGTTTTGCCCTTCTTCGGCGCCCTCTTCCAAGCAATCAAGATATAACAACGGTTCACTTCTGATCGTTCCGCGACGCAGGTCGATGGTGGCGTAACCGGTCAAATTACCCGCAGTTTCATCCAGAAGCATCTGGTAACCATCGAAGATTTCAATACATAGGGTCCCGTCATCCTCAAAAGTGACGACGACGCTGCGCTGTTGGCCATCTTGAGTCTCACCCAGGAAAAAGCCCTGGAGTTGGGTCAAGTGTTTTACGGTCGGGTTCATTCGCGCCAGGCGCACCAGGGACGCAAAAACCTTAGGTGAAAAATCAACCGGCTCAAGCTCCGGTATTCCGGCCAGGCTGAGGATAATTTTCCTGGTTATGTCCCTGGTTTTGTTAACGGAAATGCCAAGCTTGGCAGCGATCTGTAGACACAGGTCATCGTACCAGGCGCCAGCCGTTTTGGGTTCACCGGCGGCTTTAGCGTAGATCATTTGGCTGACAGCACTGCTGGCGTAGGCCATATTGGCTTGCTGGACACAACCATTCAATGCAGCCACCGCCTGATTGAGCCCACCCAGGTCCAGGCCGCCGATGACGGCGACATCGGGCGGGCGCAGCTTCCAGACCCCGGGTTGGGCCAGCTCGATGTTAAAGCGCAGCAGAATTTGCGCCAGGCGGTCTTCTTCGCCCGGTTCTCTTTCTAGCCAGCCGGACGACTGGCCCTTGGTAATTACTTCTCGGACGATATGAGCGGCAACATCGTATTCGTCTTGCTTGGCCAGGTTATAGAATTGCGTTTTGGATTTTTGGTTTGTCATAGGTGAAACTCCTTTTCAGAAAAATGTAAGAAAAGATTCCAGGTAAAGATTGATCCGAACGAGATAAGTTTGTTTCCCGGTTAGTCCAGCCTGTTAACCAAAGGCAGTCCTGGCCGGCCTGACCGGGTGGTGCCGGAAAAGCGCCTCGAAAGAGGAGGCGGTACTGGTGCTAATGATGGGCGGCTGCAGTGGGCGGCAGTTATCCAGCCGGAAGGCATTGGCGGCCAGGCTGTACAAAGCAGTCACATCACGCGTCTCCGGGATGGGTCCGGCTGAATTGACAGCGTTGTAAAGACGCATATACCAGCCATTGATGCCATATAAATAGCAGTTAATCGAGGTCATCTTCGCACATAAGGGATCGGGTTCAGTAGCGACGAAGTGGACCATATCGCGGGTGATAGCCCAGGCTGGATAGAGGCTGGCCATGGCCAGAATCCTGGCTCCGGTGCCGGCCCAGGCATCCATCAGGGTAATTGGCTCGTAGTAGGGCATGGCCGCCGGAATGACCTGAAAGAAGAGCCACTGGGCAACTTCGTCAGGACGTTCGGCGGACGGAGAATTTTCGAGCAGGGCTTTTCCAGGGGGGTTGCGCGGATCATGCAGGGCGGCTTTGAGCTTTTCCATGACCTGACCCTCGCCGTCCGTAATAACGACTTGAGCCCCGGCAACCAGGTCGGCAAAGCTCATCAGGTCGTAGACCTGCCACCCCGGATGTCGACGGGAGTAGGCGAGATATATGTCGGCGATAACGTCTGGACCCATATACCCGCCATTGGCGTTGTTGTAGGTCCACAGGCCTGGCCGGGCGCTTTCAAGTAATACGTTGAAAGCCTGGAGGTAGTTGGCCCAGATGTCGTTAACACGATCCACGTAACCACTGGGCGGGTAACTGGCCCGCACCAGACTGTAGAGCAGCTGCACCGCCCGTGTTGGATCGCCCGTCCTGAAGTCGCGAGCAGCCAGGGTGTGGAGATGTTCCGGCAGCAAGGCCATCGCCGTTTCGATCCAGGCAATCCAGTTGGCAAAGACAATGTCAGGAGGTTGGTTGGTGATATGGACGATCCGCTCCAGGCAGCTGATGATTTGCTGAGTGTAGGGTCCGGTCCCGGCCAGCTCTCGATTAACTGGCACAGGTGAATGCTGTGGGATCGATACCACTCGACTTCCACTAATGACTCTGGTCGCCCTGTTTTTCTTCTTTTTAGCGCGCTTCCCCGACATCTTTTCCTTTCCCTCTTTCCCCACGATATAGAACACTCATCAAATCGTACCCGCGGGCCTGGTGGGTATCCGGGCGAAACTCTCGTATCTTTTTGACCCAACCCCGATCTACCAGCCGGTAGATCAGTTTGCGCAGCCAGGTTAGTCCTCGTTTGCTGCAAGGAGGATGTAATTGGAAGGCTCCGCCTGTTTCTTTGAGGCCGGGGAGAGTCTGGCGGGGTAAATTATTTGACCGCTCCCGTTTACGCGGGTTGGCATACTCCTGGCACAGCCCGCACCAAGTAACGCTTCTGAAATTCTCTGGCAGGCCGTGCATGGCGCGGCACAGTTGGGCAATCCAGAATTTACCGGGATTGGCCTGGATGACGGCCATAACCCACTCGGGCGTTTCCGGCTCCGGCATCTCGAAGACCTGTTGATAGACCAGGTGGAGGGCCAGACCCCGGTCCAATTCACCGTGTTCGGCCATAGCATCCAGATCCTCCCCGGGGATCAAGGCGCGGATCGTTGGCGGGATGTCATCTAGGGTTAAGCTTTGTTCAATTGCTACAAGTTCATCAATTGACCACATCGGTGATTTGTCGGTCTCCTTCCTCGATACTGGGTTTTGGTTCATTCCAGCGTCACCGCGCCGGTTTTGAGATTGATGACGACAGGTGGGCCAATAAGCTCGCCGGGCGGCATCTCCGGAGTGACGGCAGCCGTACCAAGAATCTGGAGGGTCAGGGTCTGCTCATCCTGACGAGTAATCCGGACACAACGTTCGACCCCTACCACGTTGCCGGTAAACAAGCCGATCAAGTCGGCGATGGGTTTGAGTTGTTTTCGCCGCAGCCCCTCTCTGGCTTTAACCAAAAGCGTTGGGGAAAGGGGAACAATGGTGCAGGCCGTATCCAATTCGACGACTCCGGCAAGGCGGCACAGGGCGATCTTGACCCACTGCTGGACCGGTTCGATTGGGCTTTGGGTATGCGCGGCGACTTGCCGGCAGATATCCACAAACCACGCGGCGACCTGGGTCTCGTCGGTAATAGTCGTTTCTTGGAGGCGCTGATCGAGTACGATGGCTGCCTGGGCGATGCCGGCCTGTTCCAAGGCTTTTTGCATTGCCGTGGAGATATGGCGGAGTCCGCGTATTATCGGGAGATGCAAATAATCAGACTCAGGGGTGTCCAATAGGCCGTCTTTGACCACCGCATGTGGATTGGGGGAACGGAGTGTCCAGACGCCAGGCCCGCTACCGAGGTGGATATTGAAGGGAGCCAGAATTTGAGCGATTGTTTCTTCCTCGCCCGGCTCGCTTTCCTGCCACCCGGTCGACTGACCATGCCTGATGATGTCCTGCAAGATCAGGCCCGGCGCCAGTTCACGTTGGCCGGATAGGTTGAGGCGATAGAACCTTTTAGGCGTCTTTAGTGGGAGTTCCATTTTTCGTTCCTTTTTTCTTTTTTGGCGTCTTCTTCTTTTTCTTGTCCGGGCTGGCTGCGGCCTCTGGCCACAAGGCGATGTCTGTTCTGCGCTGCCGCCGATCGTTGACATGAGTGGTGATGATAGCCACCTGTATTCCGCCGGATAGTAGGTAGCGGGAAATAATCTTCTTGTTATGAGGCTCCTTATGGGTCGCGGCCCAGCAGTTGACGAGTTGACGCTTTTCGTCAACCTGTCCCCAATCGCCGGTCAGATGCCGGCTTAGCAAGACTATGCCATGCGCGTTGGCTGCTTTTAGTGCGGCTTGCACATGAGAGGAGTAACGGATTTTACCGGGCGCGAAGAGGGGTTTGTTTTGAGGTGAGTCCATAAGTGAACTCCTTTCATGAGTGTTTGTTGTGTTGGGGGAGCTACTTGCCGGAGGGGAAAATCAAAAAGCTGACCTGGCGGGTCAGCTTTCTCTATTTGTTACCATTCTAGCAGTCTGTCGGAGAGAAGGGCAGTAGAGGGTGATAGAAGCCGACAGAACAAGCACATTAATAAAAATGTTGTCCAACTGGGTCCATTAGGACCGAATTACCGTCCTTAAACAACCGATACCCGGTTGAAATACCGCCTTGATTGGGCTAAAGGCGCACGGAGAGGCAGTACGCTCGAATTAGCCAACCATCAAGGTGTGTAAACGTTTCAAGTTGAAGCCAATGCAGACCAAGGTCCATTCGCCGGCAGCCTTAAGTAAACCACGCAAAGAAAACTGACGAAAGCCCAGGATTTCTTTGATGATGCCCAGGACGGGTTCGACCGTACATTTGCGTAAGCCATAGATAATTTTGCCAATGTCTGTTTGCAATTTGTAGGCCATCTTCTCTTTGGGGGAGGCATCCGCCGGAGGGGGAGCGGCTTGTTCCTTAAAATAATCTTGCCAACCGCGATGGTGCGGTTCGCGACCGGTGGCGATGTAGGGTTCTACCCCCCGGGCCAGGAATTCGCTAATATTGGTAGCGCTAAAGTAGCCATTATCCAGGGCCGCGGCTGCGGGTTTACCCAGCAGCGGGGAGATGGCCTCCAGGGTTGGTACGGCTTCCTGTTTATCGTTGGCATGCGCCGACAAGGTAGAGGCGACAATCAGCCGACTTTGTTGCTCTACCGCCACCTGGACATTGTAATTTTGGTCAAAGCCACCATTCTGACTGTTTTTGGTAATGGGGGCGTCCGGATCGGTGAAATTGTATTGATCCTTATCTCGAACGCCAGGGGTGGGTGGTTGAGGAGCACGTCCCCCGGGTTTACGACCGCTCTGTTCGGCTTTGGCGGCCCGTTCCTGAAGTTTGGCTTCATAGTCAGCCAGTTCAGCCTGATAACGGGCTTCGGCCCGGGCTTCCAGGACCTGCTTGGCCTGGCTCAGATTGGCTCGGCGGTTCTGGCGCAAGGTCATCTCGGCCAGCAGGTCCAACCCCTCTGGCTGCGACGATGGTTCTGGCTGTTGGCTCAAGGCAAACAATTCCTCCACTTCGGCTTGGAGTTGTTGATCCAGTTCCAGTAAGCGTTTGTAGCTCACGGCTTTGCTCTTGGAGGCGTCGGCATGGATTTTACTCCCGTCCAGACTGATGTGGCCCAACTCCAGCACTCCCGCCGCCTGGGCAATCAGTAAAATCTGGACAAATAACTCCTTCAACTCGACCAGAAAATCCTGGCGAAAGGTGTTGATCGTATCGTGGTCGGGATGCAGTCCCCCGGCAATGTAGTAAAACGGAATGGTACTGTAGCTCTTTTCTTCGATCTGTCGCGAACTGAACACACCCGTGGCATATCCATAAAATAGTAAGCCTAGCAATACCCGCGGATCGTAGGGTTCGCCCCCACGTTCCCCGTACTGGCTATAGATACACCGCAGGTCCAGTTGTTTAACAATTTCGACCACGAAGCGAGCCAGGTGAGTGGGCGGCAAACACGCCCCAATCTTGATGGTCAACTCAAGCGCTGCTTCGTAATCAACTGTTTTGAATTTCCTGACCATAATTCACCTCTCTGCCTAGATTGGCCTGAAGTTCACTCATTATGGTCATTACTTTAACACTCTTTTCAATAGTGATGAAAAATTCTTCTCTCCGACAGACTGCTAGTAGGCCACAATCCCCCTCCGCGAAAAAATTAAAGAGCAGGAGCAACCGGTTTTCATCCTGTTCGACCCATTCTGCCAGGTGTTTAAGTTGGCCGATGATAGGTTGAACCTGACGCCAGAGCATCCGTACCAGACTGACATCATCCCAGGAGAACCGGTAAAAATGCTGGGGTTGCCGGAGATGGTTATGGATCCATTCCAGGGGCGGCCAGTCAAGCAGAGGGTTGCCGGTCGTGTGGGTAGCCCAGCGGGCCAGGTTTGGCAGCTCACGCACTAGCTCTGGATATTGATCGGGGTTTTCTTCGACGTCACGCAGCCGCGCCCAGGCAGCTTGCCGCTCGGCCTTGGTCCATTCATCGTCGAATTGATCGTAAATTTCCAGGGTGATCAATAAATCGGAGCTGATAGATTCGATAGCTTCGTCCTCAGAAAGGAGGATATACATCAGCTCCATGGGCGGATAGCGACTGATCAAGTGAGGCGCAAACCCGTACTGTTTAATTGGAATATACCGCAGAAAATTGGCCAGTAGATCGCCTCGCTCGGCCTTGTTGGTCTCCCAAACACGGAGACGGTTGTTGAAGTCCTGCCAATCGACCTCGAACCAGCCGGCCGTCTCTGCCGATCTAAGCACAAAGGTTAGAATCTCCCACCAGACCGGGTAGGATAGCGTGGCGTATCCTTCTAACGCTTCCGGGAAGAACTGGGTCAGTAAAAGCAGGGCGTCGGCCGTCCTGGTGTAGCTTTCCAGCTGCTGGGCGAAGGTCCTGAGCCTGACCGGGCGCAAGCGCCTCAGAGCTACCGTGGGATTGAGCTGATTTCGGGTTAACCCGGGTCGGGAACTGTTTTCAGAGGGGTGGGAGAAGCGGGGGGACAAAATATTGATATTAGATTGAAGCATAGCACTTGTCAATACACAGATTTTGATGGGTTGGGTTGACCTACAGGCAAGGGCCTCCGAGGAACGACCCAAACACGAAACGTGTCCTGGTATTGCCATCTTGCGACTCGCCTCGTTCTGAGTTATCGCGTCAAGGTGTGTCCGTCCAGAACTTCGGCTAAGAGTTGCTGCTTGGTAACGAGAATCTGAGTTCACGGTGATTGCAGCTTAAGGCGCTGCATCATCGGTCGTAGGGGCCTTTTACGCCGCAATAATTCGATAATTCATCGCGGGCCTCGTAATAGGTTTGATTTTTGTTGGGGAAATTTATGGGGCTATATTTTAAATTTTAATACCTAATCGGAGTTATGTCAATAGCAAATTATTTGGCCTTTTGGTTCATTTCTCAAATCTTCTCGACCGTGAAGACGATATCCATTTAGGTTTAATTGATGCAACTTTTGTCTGCTATTTCGCTCGTGACTGCCATTAGGTCAGGTGAACGTTTTGCTTAAGCCCTCATCGAGATCACATCGCGCACTCAGCAATCAGGCTGATTCGCTCACCAGGCGCTCAAGCATCCTTACCCTCTGTAAAACCCTGTAAGCCCCCCGTATCCTACTCCTCTCTCCAACGCATCACCTCTCTGGTCAGCTCCCTGGACTCTAGATCAGAACCAAAAATGTCTTCCCCTGCTCTGACCTCTATTAAACCCCTGTACAAACTCACGTATCCTGCATTCCTCATTGACCTAAACCATCTCCTCGCTTGTCCCACCACTGCACTAGATCAAGCTACTCAAGCAGTCGCTAGCTCAACTCCTAAACGACCCTCGACGAATCCCTCTACCGCTCCTGGTAAAACCCTATACAAACTCTGTATGACTCTGGATCACACTTTGTACGACCCTTAGGGCAACAACTGTCCGCTTCTTAGCCCGAATTAGTCACAATTCGCTCATGGGGCCTGCCTTTATAAAACTCCTGGACAACGGCCTGTTGAAAGACTTTTTCCTCAACACACCCCGGATAACGTCCGGTCAAACTCCTATAAAACCTCTATACAGACTCCTGTATCGAGCATCTGACCTGGGCCAGACTCGTCCCAGCTCATCCTCCAGCCCGGTTACTCTCTAGTCAACCCTTGTATGGTCCCCAAAAAAAGACCAGTGAACCCCCGGCTAACCTTCTGTATCTAGCGCCAGACGGCCAGATTTGCAAGGTACCCCCTTTGCTGGTCAGTTTACCTGAGCCGCTCACAGGGTTTCACTATATAGATTAAACTGGTGTGACTACACCGGTTAGTAGTGCAGAATTATCTGGGATTGGCGCTGTTGCAATAAGTACCAACGGTACATTTTGTTCTATCCTTTACTTCCAATTCCGCTTTGGGCTGCCTCAAGGAACTGGCGGATGCGTCGGCCAAGGTCCAGCGCCAATTGGCCCGCCATCACCTCTTCGGCATAATCTGCAGCCTGGCGCGCCTCCTCTTCATCCACTGCGGGAAGGGTTGCAGTTAGTAGCGATACTGCCTCGTTAAGCAGTTCAACAGAATATAGAGCTATATGTTCCACCTTTAATGGAGAAGCACCAACCTCTTCCCCACTTCTCGAATAATGCTCCATAGAAAAAGGTGGGATAAAGACACTAATGGTAGGTTGACCTGAATCTTTCCAACCACTCATACCGGCGACACTCCTCTTGGAATTTATATTCTGAAGAAGGTATAGAACTAATCTCTATACGAAAAATTATAGCGGGTGGCCCGTTTGGACTTTAGTTGCAACACCGCATGAGCTTCTACTGGCAGTAGGTCTGCCAGCTGTGTTTCGTCAAACTGATCATATAGCCATTTAAGCTGTAAAGACAGGATGTTACCTTAGTTCGACTTTGTACATTTTCAAGTTAATAACAGACGGCATAAGCGAGCCGTTCCAGGTCAGCCCGAGGAATTAAGACCATGTCGGGGTTAACCGGACTTGTCTGATAATTAAAGTTGCCCCACACGGCCCGCCGAACCAAGGCTAAGACATCACTAAAGCTGGCCTCGGTCTTATGATACCAGGCACTCTGCGGTAACGGCAGGTGACCATGGGGATACAGGGCCTGACCCAGCAAGGCCACCAGACTAAACAGGCCGAACAAGGCCGGGGTGGTCCGTTCAATGGCCAGGTCGTTGTACTGCCGCTGGGTCTCGACGCCTAAATGGGCCCGGCTTTCTTCAAAGGTGACCTCGATAGACCAGCGTTTGACCACATCGGCGATGATGGTGGGGGCTGGCTGCTCCAGGTCAGTTGAGAAGTAAGCTCGGGTCGGCAACTTCCCGGCTGGGTCACGGACCAAGACCCAACGGATCGGCAGGGGTGCGGTGCCGGTGGAGTACCACAGGGCGGTCCCCGTCGTCCAGTCCAAGACCTTGTGCCCGCCGTCATACCAGTCAAACTGGCTGCGATGCCAGAGGGTGCTGGACTGACGAGCCACTTGCTCTAAATTCGGCAGCCGCTGGCCGCCCGCCAGTGGTCGGCCGACCCGCTTGCCGGTCACCTGCGGCGGGGGTCCAAACAGGCGAGCATCCAGCCGCAACGGGGCAATCAGGGTGATCCCACTAACCAGGCAGGTCAAGCCTAGTTCGATCACGCTGTAAGCCCCATCGCCGATCAGCTTGATCCGCCGGCCTGGCAGCACCCGTCTGACCCACTGAACCATTTGCCCGGCCACCTGGGCCACGGTCTTGTGCGGCTGACCTAACTTTTGGCTCACTTTGGGCGTGGTCAGCAATACACTCAGACAAGGTAAGGCCCAATAGTGGCAGCTCCAGGGTAATTTGACGACCACGGCTAACACCAGCCAGCGCAAGCCACTGGTGCTCACATTCAGCCCTTTGCTGGAGGCTAGACTGTCGCGCCAGTGGCCGCGTTTCCGAATGTGCCGCCCCCACCGGCGTTCCAGGGTCTCGTCAGCAACCAGGTCCGCCGTCGCGGAGACGGCCACAAACGTGGTCACCAACACCTGGAGTAAAATCTGGCTCACCATCAGACCTGACCAACTGGCCCGGTTCAACAGGTGATGATACTTGGCCCACTGCTTATGCTGTTGTAAACCTACGGCCCGTAAGGCCGCTGTGACCGTTCGGCGTCCCCGCGCCAGAATGGTCCCGACCAGCAACACCACCACTTTCTGGTACGAAGGTTGGCTGAAAGCTGGCTGAAAATGGGCTAATACGGTTATAATCTCTGCTGGAAGGAGCATTGGGCACTCCTGGTTTGATAGTGGTTTGGCGATTACTATCTTACACCAGATGGCTCATTTGTTCCTTCCACTGTCCTAAAAATTGTACAAAGTCGAACTTAGAGCTCAGATGACTTCATTGAACACTTGAAACGGCTAATGCGGCTTGTGATTATCAGTTAGGTAGCCTGGGCGAACCCGGTGTTTAGGTAATTTAAAGTCCACCAGTTGGTCTACCAGGAGTCAAGCAGCAACATGTTCGGGATAGTGAAATAATCTCCCGGTTTGCGGCCCATACTAGACTTGCTCGATCTTCGATTCTTGACTGGCAGGCGTGGGATTTGCGCCCTTGGATTGTTCAGTCCGGTGTGCCTGGACGCCCCTGTCTTTCTGTAGTTCCAACTTTTTGTCTTTGGCTTTGCGCGAATCAAGTTTAACGAGTAACACAATAAAGATGGTGGTAATGAGGAAATACAGGATAAGATCCTTCTTGCTCATAGTTTCGCGCAGGTAATTGATCCGCCTCATATAGCTTTCAAAAACCCAACGGACCAGGCCTAAGACAGCTCGTATCATCAACCCGATCAGGCTGCTCGTCAGGTAGACAACCAGGTTAATGGCGGCCGTGATGGGGCCGCGCAAGATCACTAAGCCGAGTAGTACCACAATAGCAAAAAACAGGTCAGCCGGAACGACGACCTGTCGGTGATGTAGGCTCCGCTTCCACGCACTGAATTGATCAAGCCAATATTTGAAATAAGCAAACATTATTGGAAGTTCTCCTTGTTTTGAATAGATGTTAGATATGGAACTTTGGACTGTTGAAATTTAAGCTGAATGAGGAGTTCTGGTTTTGAGCTGCACTCCTTTTACTTGTAGGTCACTTGGCATGTTTACAGCCATTGCTATCAGGAGGATAATGGCCATATGCGTGACAAACGGCCCACCAGTATATTTTTGGATTTTTATCATCAGCTCAAGTAATCGATAAGCTGGCTTGCCGTAGCCGGATCCCGCAATTTGGCGAGCGCCCCTTTTTCGAGTTGACGAATACGCTCGCGAGTCAATCCGAAACGAGTCGCCACTTCTTGTAGCGTGAGCGGCTGTCCATCTCGTAATCCGTACCGCAACTCCAAGATGCGAAATTCTCGGGGAGTTAAACTGCCAAGTGCGTGGTAAAGGGCCTCCCGGAGAAGAGTGTGGTCAACATCCTGCAAGGCCGGGATTAGGTCTTCGGTCAGGTCATAGCCAGTGGTTACTTCATCTTCCTTGATAGGTGCATCCAGGCTGATGACGTCCTGCGCATCTATGAAAGTCTGCTCAATCTTATCTACCGGCTCTCCCATAGCAGCGGCAATCTGTTCAAGCGTTGGTTCCCGTCCGAATTGTTGGGTTAGAGCCTGTTTAGTTCGATAGACTTTTTGTAGTTGATCAAACCGATGAACCGGCAGCCGCACCGTGCGGGTTTGAGTGATTAAAGCTCGCCCGATACTCTGCCGGATCCACCAAGTGGCGTACGTACTCAGACGAACTCCTTTTTGCTTGTCAAACTTATCAATCGCTCGAATCAGGCCCAGGACCCCCTCCTGGCACTTTTCGGCCAGGTTCAGGCACCGCCAGTTGCGGTAATATTTGGTAGCGATATGAATTACCAGGCGGCCGTTCGCTTTGATTAATTGCTTGCGCGCAGCCGCGCCCGCTTCGACTTGAGCTGAGAGTTGGCGGCGTTGCTCCCCGTCTATCTCAGGCCGGCGCTGCAACTTTTTGAGGGCTTTTTTGCCGTTCAGTATAACCTTGATCAGGCGTTGTTCTTCATCCGGCGACACAGGAGCAGTAGCGCCCAAGTCGTCGAGGTTTAAGCGGCTGAATTCCTCATCTTGTATCCATAGTGAGGCCATATGTTTTCCTTTCTGCGCGAATGCGATTTTGCGTACACGCGTGGGCGAGAGGCGGGTTGGCTGGCCACCAAAAGCAATGGGCCGGTGTTAGCAATGGTTGTTGTTCGATTAGCAAACTTTGCGAAATCAATTCCCCATCATCCCACCACTAGTGATCTAGGCAAAGAGACAAATAGAAGGGGCAGCTTTGGCTCATCCGGCGTGGACCAGCCAGAGTAAGCCGGTTCTCTCTCCTGCCGATCGAGTTCACTCAACAACAGTTCGAAAAACTTAACCTCAATTTCGAGGGCGCGGATGAGATCCTGACTGGTCGAGGGATGGAACGCTTGGTTTTGTACGTAGGCGATGGCCAATTGTGACCGGTGCAGTTCGCAGCCCAGAAACATTTGCAGGAATTGAGGATTGCCGGTAATCAGGTTAGACAGATCAATGGCCGGCCGGGGACTGGCCACTGCTTCAGCTACCGCCCTGGCCAGATGGGCGAAATAACGGTTGTCGCGAACAATGCTGGCCAGTTGTTTCATAGTGAGCGCAGCAACGCCGTTATTCTTTTTGGAATCGTTAGGTGGATGGAAGAGGCGGTTTTCATTTTTACGGCGCAGCCCCATCTCCTGCTCGAGTCGGGATGCGGCATACCCCAGGTGACATACGAGGATCAATAACTCTTCCCGGCTGAAATCGGTCAAGCTAATGTTGGACATTAATGAAGACCTCCAATCTGGTCCCGGTTAATTTTTCGCGTCGATATCACAGGTTCTGATTCTTGGTTTATCCCCACCGCAAAGATGCTCCTGGTCTGAAAAGAGGGATTTCGGGCAGGCGAAGAGATAGCCAACCAAAGAGCCGGACCAACAAACGGGGCTGAATCCAACCCAGGCTGCCTTCACCCCACTCAAACGCCTGAACCCACGGCGGCAGAACGTTTCGATAGGCGGCATATTGCAGGCTGCCCTCCTCGGCCAGGATGAAGACAAAGCGATGTTTCGGTCCGTCATCCACAAGACGCACCCCTGGCTGCTGTTGCAGTTCGGCTTTTAAGGTACGGCCATCCTGGTAAAGAGAACGTATTTGGCCATCATTCGTAACGTAGCGGGTGGGCCGGGTCATGCTCTTAGTTGTACCGGCGTATAGGGCGCCCGCGGTGTGATAGATGCGCCCGGCTATGGGTGGAGACTCAAAAATGCCCCCCTGTGGGTTCTCGATGAGCCAGCCGGACATGCTGTCCAGGCTGAGCAGGTAGCGGTAAGCTTCACGGTCGGGACGCCGGACAAGCATATCGTAGGGGAAGCGGAGATTGACCTGTTTAATGAAGTTGACCAGGTCAGTGGAAGAAATTCCCGCCCCCCACAATCTGGAAAGGTAAGCGCAATGATTCGCGAGATCGGCCCCAATCGCGCCAACCACCGGCCTATTTCCCCACGGCGCCTTGCCGATCCGAATGACGGCCCGGCATTTACCCTGCACCTGTAGACCATAATTAATGTGGTCGGCGGCGGGACCTGGACCACGACTGTTGCGATAAGGTGAGAGGTACTTGTTACCGAACCAATCGCGGCGGTAAGTGGGTTTGCTGAGGATAGAGATGGCTTCTTGGCGGGGAATGATTTCGACTGAAGCTTCCTCGCCGGAAGTCAATAGTAATCGAGACATTGTGGATATTGCTCCTCTAGATTTTTGGTGACGCGAAACCAGACCTGCCGCGGTACTCCAACCAACAAACGTCTCTGCCAGCAATTTTGACCACCTCATCGCCCCGGAGGCGCTCACATTTGCCGGCCAGGTAGAGTAAAAAGAGATCGCCGTCTTGCATCTACCGCATCTTGACCTTATGCCGACGAAGACTCTTTGGCCACAGCCTGAGCTAAACACTGGATTGGTTCTGGCTCTAAAGAGAGGAACCGTGTTAGGGATTTTCGCCAGGGCGCGAAGAATAGTCTGGGCTGGATCCAACCCAGGCTACGTTCGCCCCACTCGAACTCACTCACCCACGGCGGCAGGGCGGCACGGTAGGCGGCATATTGCAGACTACCCTCCTCGGCCAGGACAAAGACAAAGCGATGTTTTGAACCCTCGTCTATAAAATTCATACCCTGTTGGCGTAGCGCGGTAATGGTATTGCGTCCGGCGTTATAGACTGATTTGAGCTGGCGAGTTTCCGGGTCAATATAGCGGGTAGGTTGAGCCTGGCTTTTAGTAACGCCGGCGTAGAGCGCGCCGGCAGCATGGTAGATGCGCCCGGTCAATGGTGGAGACTCAAAAATGCCTCCTTGTGGGTCTTCGATAAGCCAACCGGCCATATTATCCAGGCTGAGCAGATAACGGTAAGCCGGACGGTCGGGATGTCTGACCATCATATCGTGAGGAAACTGAAGATTGACTTGTTTGATAAAACTGGTTAAATCGTTTACAGAGATACCTGCTGCCCATAATCGCATAAGATAGGCTGTCATCTCGGCAAGGTCGGATCCAACAGCCGCAATGACAGGCTTATTGCGCCAGGGGGCATTGCCGATACGCATGACTGCCCGGCACTTATCGTTGATTACCAGGCCATAGTTGACCAGATCAACGGCCGCGCCTGGGCCGCGATGGTTACGGGAGGGGGCACGAAATTTCTGGCCGAACCAAGTGCGTCGATAGGTCGGCTTGCTCAGGATTTCGATGGCCTCTTTCCGGCGAATGATCTCGACCGAAGCCTTTTCACCAGAAGTCAGTTCAAGGATCATACTCGCCCCCCAGATCAAGACATATTACCCAATAGCCGGGCCAGGAGTTCATCTTTGTAGTTGTCTCCTTCTAATCAGTAGAAGAGTTTCTTCGAAAGGTTTTTTCAAAGATGGGAGCCGCCGGAGGTAAATTAGAAACTTCTTCCCCGGCTTTACCTTCACCCGGTTTAATCGCCTGGGTTAGATCGTGCCGGGTCAAAGAATCAGCCCTGTTATTGGCCAGGAAATCAACCAATAACCTGACAAAAGCCTCGGCCAATTGCGGTGAGACGGTCAAATAGGCGTCAAGGATAGCGCTGCCAGACACAGTGACGGTCGTCTGGATCGTGGCCGGCAGTGTGGCAGCAGACCAGGTTCCCTCGTATTCATCTAGAGTCGATTCGAGTTGTTCGATAGCATGCTCACTAACCGCCATCCGACCGAAGCGATTGGACATAGAGAAGGGCCAGGTAACATCGCTGATGACATAACGGGCTGCCATCACCACTCTGCGCGCCGCTTCCAGTTCTGCCACTTCATCCCCCATGAGAGGTTTAGTCATGGGCAGCCTCAAGTAATTTTGGGGCGAAATCTCTGTGTCGAAAGGCCTGCTCAAAAGAGGGAACAGTTGCTGGCGGGGGCAGAAGGGGTTCATCTGGCAACTCGACCTCGATAATCGTCAGGCCCTTCATTTTGAAAGTTTTAGTGACCTGGGCTTTTTTGGGCAGAAGAGCTAGCATCAACTCGATCCGGGCGGTAAAGTCGGCGGCCAGTTCTTCGGTCACCCGGATGGTCTGCTGAGTAATCACCCGCCTGGTTGTTCTGCCTTTGATAATTATTTCAAAATCGATCGTATTATTCATTGAGTACCTCGTGACCTGATTCAGCTCGCCCCAAGCTTCCATGCTTTAGCGCGAATAAATAGGCGGGCTGAATCAGGTCATTTCTTGCGTATTGGCGACAGGCTCCGTCTGCCCGGACAAGTTTGTAACCGGGATCGGGTTGAGAAGTTCCTCAATGGGAAACAAACCGCCGAGGATATCCTGGAGTAACAAATGAGCTTCAGCTACCAGATCGGTATAGGCGGTGGGTGGTAGATGGCACATGGACTCGTCAATCAAGTCTAGCCAACTGAATGGTCTGCTATCTTCCATGCTTGCATTTTCCCTTCATCTAAATATGGGTTTGGCTCTAGCCGCCACTCGCCTATGTGAAAACCAAGCCGGCCGAACTCAACGTCCAGGCAATCGATCAAGAAGCCCCCATCTGCTAAAAAAGCAGATAATCGAATGAGTTTGCCCGACTCCGCTCTCTTTCTCATGGGTTGAATGGGCTATTCATCCAATTCTTCTTGAGATTGAGGCTTTGGCCACCGGTAAAGAGCCTCAAAGGAAGGCTCTGATATTTTCGGTTGACCTTCCATGGCTATATCGATCACCGTGACGCCGGTGTCAGGATTAGTTGTCTTGGTAACGGTCGCTTCTTGTGATAGATCCTGGGCCGCCTGGGCTATTTTTCTGACCGCCTCGACAGCCAGGTGATCCGCCAGTTCAAGGATTTCGTGGAAGGTGACCGCTCCGGTGCGCTGATTAAAGATCTTTATCTCAAGCGATGCCATAGCCTCGATCCTGGTTTCAGATAATCACCCCACTTCGGGTCAACTGATCCGAAGTGGGATGAGTTTTGACTTGATCTACTCAGTTTGGACGGGCTGCACTTCCTCTTCCGCTAACACCTCATCCCAAAATTGCTCTGGAATCGCATGGCTCCAGCCGCAATTGACGCAGCCAAGAGCCGGCACGATCTGGTGATCGTCGTTCTCCAGCTGGATATCGCCAATTTCGTGGCCACATTCCGGGCAGCCCTCTTCGCGCCAGGTACACTGGCTGCAAAACCTGACGCCGATCAAGACGCCGCGCTGCTGCACAGTGCCCTCAATAACCTCACTGCCACAGACAGGACAGGCATTATCGTTGGGCGCCTCGCCATCTTCCAATGGGTGGGGTTGGGTGCGTTGAACAGCGGGGCGCTGCGCCAGAGCCGGCTTGACCAGGCGACCGGTGGTGATAAGCGTGCTGCGGGTGGCGCCGACATCGAGGTTGACATGCGTCGCCATCATGTTCAAGTCCCGACTTTGCAGAAGCCGGTACAAGTAGATCCCGATCCAGGTGGCCATGGTCCGGTTTATCATGGCGCTCTGCTCTTCCAGAAGGGTCAGGTCGGCGCAGCTCAAGGCGTCGATCCCTTGACGCTCACGTTCTTGAAGCAGGGTCGGGTCTTGAATATGAGGGAGCGGAATGCCGGTGCAGAAGCCAAGCGGAGACAGAAGCGGTTCCGGATCCAGGCTGTTACCAGCCAGAATTTGCCCGCTGAACCGTTCATTGCCGGCGTCAATCCACCAGATTCTGTCCCGAGGGGCCGTAAAGGTCAGGTTGCCGGTTAGCCGGTCGGTAATCGCGTCAGCAATATCGCGCCGGGCGCGAAAATTGTCTACGGCGCCAACCACGATGGTGACGGTCCCATGGATGGAGTTACTCGGTTTGAACTTTTCCAGCATTCTGGCCGAGAAGCAGTCCACTACCGGCACGATGTTAAGGCCAAAAGCGGCTGTGTAACGCCAGGCCAGGGTGACCGCCTTGGGATACCCGATTTCCGCGCGACAGAAGTTCTGTCGCACCAGGTTCTTTTCCTCCACTTTGTCAGGATCGATAAAGTAGAGGCGCACATCCACTCCGGTTCGGTTGGCCCAATCGGCGTACTGGGCCAGGATATGGGCACCAAAGCTGCCGCTCCCGCCACAGCCAACCAATAAGATGGCGACCCGATCGGGGCGACCCAGCTCGACCCGATACGATTTGCTCATGTCGAGTTTGACCAGCGGTAGAACCGTCGGAGACCTGGCCTTGAATCTTTGCTTGAAATCTTCCCACCACCTGGACATCTGGTAATAAAGATAAAGCCCCACCTGCGACATGTAGTTCAGGTGCCGTTGTTGTGGCAGCCGGCTGACGAGATCGGTTTGTTCGTTAGCGGGTAGTTGCGTTGGGTTACTGGTCTGATTGTTCATAAGTGGCTAGCCCTCCTTCTTTTGATGACGCCAGTTTTGTAAAACACTCTTGAACCAGCGCGTAGCCGCATGGCCGCCTTCCTCGCCGGCGACGACGACACTTCGATGACCGTTATGACCATTGGGTTGATAGTAATAGGTCACATCATCACTATCGTTGAGCCAGGAGTCCACAAAAGGCCCCAGATCATCGAACAGCAAACCGGCCGGAACATTGTGAAGCCAGAAGCCATACATCCCCAACCGCAACACAATTTCCGGATTGGGTCGATCAAGACGGCCGATGACGGCGTAAAAACGGGCCCCTTTTTCATCATTATTATCGGTCATGGCCGAGAAGTAGGCCGGCATCGTATTGTGGCTGTGCAAGTCCATCACAATCTCCAGTTGATCAGGAATGGTGTAGTTATAACCGACCCTGACACTGCTTTGGTCTTGCCTGGGTTTCGTAACGAACCAACCGTAACTCGGTTTATAGCGAAAATGATACATAAACTCCAGGCCGGTATCGCTGCGGGCGTCATTGAGAACATCCCTTAGCAACCGGCCCGGGATGCGCGGCAGTTTGAAGACGAGCGGTTGGAGGGGGTATTCGTGCAAGTAGAGACCCACCATCTCATGGTGGATCGGCGCAATCAGCGCGTCCGCTGAGGCGTACCAGAGTTCGAGTCGCTTGACCAGACCCTGAGTGGCCAGGATGTAATCATAAAAGGTTTGTTCGGGGCGCGGGATGGGTTGGCCCTCGTAGAGATAGATAGGGGTCCGAAACTTAAGCGTTTGCATCGATCAACCTCCCCAGCGTTAAATTCACCGGCAGCAGGTCGTCCAGAGGGTAGATTTCTGCGTTGGCCTGGTTTAAGCGCCGCCATTGGTCAAGGACATCATCAGGGAAGGCCTTACTCTTTTGATTAGCCAGATCGTGGTTGAAGCGGCTGCTAAAAAAAGCGTCCACGGCCTGCCAGATGGTCGTTGTGCCGGCCCTGGGGAAAGGAGCGTTGCCCCGGCAGACCCCCTCCGGATGCACGTTGGGGCAAGGGGCCATAAAGAGGGGGGTGCGGGTATCGGTCGGGCGTTCCTTGACCGCCCAGACGCTGTAGTTGTAGTCATGGCCGAGAAAGATGAGACCTGGCATGGGAATACGCCAGGCCCCACTTTCGTTCCGCACCGTCACCAATCGTACCTGGGGTGGGATGTAAATTCCCAGCCGGTCGTAGCCGTCCTTCTTGCTCCAAAAAAGACAATTATCAGGGAGCAGCCCGGAGTTGAGGTCAATGCCGGCCAGGGCAGCCGCGACTTCGGCCGGGTCTACGACATAACTCTCGGTCATGGCCCCTCGATTGAATTTCGTGAGAACGATAAAGTCGTCGAACAAATCCAACCGGCCCTGTAAAGAGGCGTAGTCCTCGGGTTGCCACTTGACGCCGGGGTAAACCAAGTCCGGGACCAGCATCCTGGCGGCCGGCTGGATCTGAGGGGTTGGTTGAGGGTCACTCGTGTTCGAATGACCGTTGGGGTAATTACCAGTCGAGTTGCTCACTGTTGACTCCTTCCATTAAAAATTTGGCTAAATAACCGAGCCTGGTTTGGTCTCTCTGGTACCAGTCGTTCAATCGCCGGCGTTGTTCGATGACCGGCCTGGCTCGCCGCCAGGCCGCTCTCAGTTGTTCCAGGTCAGATTCCCAGGTGAACCAGGGGCCGTTGAGGCGCGGGTTAAATTTGAGATCCAGAATAGGGTTCCCGGTCCGGCGACACACCCAGCGCCCCAACTCGGGCAACCAGCGAACCGGATCAGAATACCGTCCCGAATCCTCCTCGATTTGATGCAGCAGACTCCAAACTCTTTTACGGTCGTTTTCACTCCACCCCTCCAGGCCGTCATACAGGTCGGCCTCAAGCAAGATATCGGCATTGACGACTTCAGCGGTGCTATCAAGCAGTACTTGCAGGAGATGCATGGGTTTGTATTCCAGGATGGATTGGGTATCGAACCCATAGAGCCTGACCGGAACGTAAGTCAAAAAGGCCGCCATATGGCGGCCCTGGTCATTAATGGGATCTCCGAGCCAGTAATCCCAGGCTTCGTTGAGCGCCTGCCAATCTATTTCGAACCACTCTACCTCGGCCACGAAATTAGCGATTTCGGCCAGGATAGCCCACCACCCGAACCTGGATAAATCAGCATGCGGCTCAAACTTGTCCGGAAAAATGTCCTGAAGCAGGTTAAGGGCACTCACAGTATGATTGTAGTTTTCGAGGTACCCCAGAAAGGCTTGTAACTTAGCTGGGCGCAGACGCCCGAGAAAGGCCCACGGGTTTAACTGAATCAGTCCCAACTCTCGTGACCTGGTCAGCGCTTGCTCTGCCTCTACGATGATGTCCTTTAGAATCCCAGGGGGATCTGTGGGTGGCTGATGGGCTTGAGATATAAGCATTGCTTCAGAATCCTTGTGTTTGCCTGAACTAACTGTTCACCTTGGTAGATGGCGGACTCGATCTGGGGGGCCAGCGTCAACAGTTTGACCGGGGTTAATTGACCAGACTGGTCGAGTTCAGCCAACTGCTCCAGGACCCTGGTAGCCATGACGGTGGCAGGATTGGTACCGGCAAACAGGAGTGCAGTGATCAGGTGGGCGCTAATCTCGACCCCTTTCTCACCGGACACCTTGGCAAAGGTGATTTGCTCCGTACCATCAGGCAGGGTTTGAGTGTGCCAGGTGCCATTGGCTAACTCCGGATACGAACCGGCCAGGGCAATGAGCACATCTTGGACGGTGTATTCCGACCCGGGGTCTTGAAAAAACTGACCATTGTAGAAAAAGACACGTTTGGCGGCGCCGTTGGGCGAGGGATTGACGACCTGAGGTTGCCCTGGTTGAGGAGGGGTGTAGCCACCGATTACCTGGGGCTGAGGTTGCCCTTGAGCGTCGAAAAAGTTGACTTGGGTCATTTTTGAGCGAACTCCTTTTGTGTAATTGTTTGGATTGAAGTGATCTGAAACCTTCAAAGATAATCTCGTAGATAGTGTCACTGGCCTGAACCGCATCCCCTATACTGATGACAATATCGGCCAGGTCATCTACCTTTGACGAAAGACAAACCGTACCGGCGATGCCTCAGTTTTGACAGTGGAGCAGCGGCCGGCCAGGGCGGCAGGCTGCCGGCTTCAACGCTAGCTATCACGATTTGTGTGGAGAAAAGTCCGCCGGGGTTAACGGCGATGTGTCGTAGAACTCGCTGTCGAGATAGCGGATCTCTGGCATGCTAGGCGGTAAAGGTTCGGAAGGGCCCCGTTGACCGCGGGGCAGGTTCTGGGGTGCTTTCCAAACCCCGGAGGGGTGTCCAGGACGGAAGGCTGCCTGGCAGTCATTTCAGGCTTAAACAAGCAACGAAGGCCGTCGGGTCTGTAGCGGACATGTGGATAGATCGTCACCGTTTGGAAATATCGTCAGTGGTGTTGAATCCGGGTGTGGCGGTGCACTGCCAGGCGCGGCGCTATTCTTCATTAAAACTGAACCGATCTGGCTCAAAGAGAGACGTTGGGAGGCTTCATCGCCGGATGTGTCTCCACCCTTGCGAGTGAGGTAGTAGGCGTAGAGTGGAACCTTAGAGTATTGGTTTGAGCCTGGTAAGGGGCCGAGTCGGGAGGTGATGATGACTCGCTCGTCCATCCAGGTCTTGAGACGGGCTGGGCGGCTATCCATGTAGCTGACCGGGCCAAGGATGACCGCCTGCCCGCCAGGCTTCAGCGCGCGGATTGAAAGTTCCAGGAAGATGTGTTCACTGCGCGAGCAATGCGTTTCGCTCATCATCTTACCTAGGTCCATCCCACGCTTGATGCCGATAGGCGGGTTGCATAGCACCAGGTCGTATTTGCCTTCGACGCCCGACATGACCACAAAAGGCATCTGGGCGAACCAGCATACCCAGGAAAACAGTTTGCGCCCAATTTCGACACACTCCGTTTCAATTTCGTAAGCGTCGAAGCAGATGATTGGGCGCAAGAAGCTGACCAGGTAGACCAGGTGGCCTATCCCAGCGCATGGGTCGAGGATGCGTAGTTTCATGGGAGGAGACGGCAGACGCAGCCGAAGCTTTTCCAGGGCCTCTGTACCCATCTCGATGGAAGTGAAGTATTGTCCGGACGTTTTGATGTCTGGCGGGAGATATTTTTCGAGGACTTCTCGAACGGGGATGTCTTTAATATCTCGGTCTCGCAGCCAGGTCATAATTTGGCCGTTGGTCAATTTTTGGATTTTAGTTGTTTTCTGCGGGGGCATGCGTGGATTAGGTTTGACCTCCTCGTTAAAGTATTGGGGTATCAAGTTTGGCTCGTGGGGACGATTTTCCAGGAAGAGTTCATCGGCTCGCCGTCCTCTCTTTCCAGGAGTTGTTTTTTCTCTTTGCCTGGATAATGAAGGCGTTTGAGAGATCGAGCATCCACAAGTCTCTGCCCCAAAACTCATTGGTTTTGCCCGGAAAAACAATTCGCCGCACACGGTGTATAAAACCCGGCCGGCGATGATCGAGAGAAAAATTATACGCAGGCAAACTTTTTCTTAACCAACCCATATTTGAGTTGGTTGAACCCTGTATTGATGCAGAGCGGGAGATGGTTTTGATGGAGCTGAGAGGTTAATCTTTTGACCGGAGTTGTTCTGGTCGAGGTTTTATAGCAGAGGATTTTTAGGTGGTTTGAGCAGCGATGCGACGATAGGCCGCGAGAAAAGAGGCAGCCAGTAGAGCGATCACCAGAACGACGATGACGACCGCCAGATGCTTGATGGCCTGGCCAAAACGCAAGACTAGCGCTGCCGGCGACCATCGTCTGGCGCTAGCGGCAGTGGTCGAAACAGGTATCGAACGAGTGTTGGTAGTAACCACAGGATGGACTGAAGGGAGTTTGGGTGAATCGCTGCTATGATTGGCGACTCCGGCTAAAACTGGATTCTGGGGGCCACGGTTTTCACCTCTTTCCGCGGCGACTAATTCTTCTCGGATTTTTACGAGGGCGTCTACCCAATAGGTAGGGGTTTTATGACTCATGGACTGTACCTTTTTCTGTGATTTGGCGAATTATTCGGACTGACATTGACTGCTCGGCGGTAGGGTGGTAACTCGCGGGCGGTCAGCAGGGCCAGGAGGAGGGTAGGGATGATGCATTTTCCCCCTAATCCCTGGGCGGCCAATCGGTCGCGTGGCCCGATTCGACCTATCTGGATAACTCCTTGGCTATGCCAGATGAGAATAAAGCGACTAATTTTCGGGTTGGTGACTTCACCCAGGAGAAACTCTAACTGCGCCGGTTCATTATACATGGCCCCGACATCACCGGCGGGAGGTTGGCCTGAGGACAGGTCATGCGGTAGGTCAAGCAGGTAAGTCGCTAGTTCACCCTCCGACAGTTTGTAGAACAGTGCCATGGCCGTAACCCGGTTGCGGGACGGCAAACTGAGGAAACATCAGTTGTAGACCCTTGATAGGAGGCGTGGTATTGAGGGCAATCATAACGGCGTAGGCGATCAGGTTGTGGGCGTTCTCGCCAATGGTAAAAGCGGGGAAGGCGGTCAGAGTCTTGAAACCCGCCTGCTGGGCGAAGTTGAACCATAATCCGGCTAGATAGTTGTGATTGCTTTCCATGTCGGTCAGAATCTGCATGACCGGCTCGTGGACCTTGCTCATTTCTTGACACATGGCTTGCTTTAGGTCGGTGGCGATACCACCCAGCCACTCGTAATTGCCTGTCTCGGCAGACAGTTTGTTTCCACCGAACTGGCTGATAAAGGCCTGCAGCCGCTGCGGATCCGAGTGGAAATAGTAGAACCAGAAGTGCTGTTGGCTATCTTGTGGAGCGAACTGGCAGTACCCCCACAGGAACTTGTAGATGTTGGCGGTGAAGAATTGCCAGGCAAAACCATTCTGAATGAACCACCGCCAATCATTGAGGACCTGCCATTTTAAGTTAGCCGGTAGGTGCTGTTCGTCGGTAAAGTTGTAGGCGGGTTGTGCTGTTTGCCCGATTTGTAACGGTTGAAGTGTAAGGGTTGACATTTTAGGAAACTCCTTGCTTAAAAGTCTTTTAAATTATTAGGTGAGGTAAGCTAGGTCTCTGCTACGTTTTAACTCACATGCCTCGGACTCGATCATTGGGCTGGCCGATCCGACGAAGACAGGATTAGAGGGACTTTATACTTAATTGGTTAGTCATACTAGACCTCCATAGAAATGCAACAAGCCCATCAATCAGCAACATGGGTTGTCTTGCCAGTTAACAGGTTATGTGAACTACCCACCCCTAAAGGGCGGTGGGCTTCCTGCTTCAACGAGGGGCAGAGCGCTTCGCCTCCCCTTGGGGGACCGGGTGTTCGCCCTGCAACTTCCCTTCTCCGACAGGCGTTGCCATCATTCCGATGGCCCTTCCCGTGGCTCCCACGGTAGGTTCTAAGTTATCGGCGGAATTGTCGTCTCGGTCGTGCCATTTGCCGCAATCTGGGCAAACCCAGGAGGTTTGACCTTGTTCCAAATCTCGATTGATATAGCCGCAGCCAGGCGTCGAGCAGAGCCGAGAGCTGGGATAAAACATCTCGAACCGTTCGACGTAGCTGCCATACCACCGGCCCTTGTAGGTGATGAATTGAGCAAACATACCCCAACCGCTGTCAGCGATGCTTTTGGCCAGATGATGATTGCGAATCATCCCGGTGATGTTCAGCGTTTCCAGGCCAATATAGCCAAAGGCAGCCACCACCTGCCGCGACTGTTTGTGCAAGAAGTCTTGCCGCTGGTTGGCTACCTTCTCGTGCTGCCGAGCCAGGGCCAGTCTCGCTTTCTCCCGGTTGCGGCTGCCTTTCTGGCGGCGGCTCAGCCAGCGCTGCAGCCGCTTGAGCTTTTTCTCGGCCTTCCGGAAGTATTGGGGATGTGCAATCACCGTCCGACCATCGGGCAGCGGCCTGCTCAAGGTGGCAAAGCGCCGCAGGCCGACATCAATGCCCACCGGTTCCCCACCAAACTCCGGCTCAGGCCGTTTCACCTCGCACCGGATGGAAATGAAATACTTGCCGGACTTGGGTCTCATCACTGTGCATTGTTTCATTTCCCCTTCCATCGGTCGGTGAAATAACGCCCGAACCCAGCCCACCTTGGGCAGGTAAATCCGGCTGCCTATCACCTTGAACCGCTGCGGGTAGGTAATGGACTGCTCGTCGTGCTTGCTGTGATATTGGGGAAAGCCTTTGGGCATCCCGTCCTTGCGCGGTTTGCCGTTGCCCTGGGGCAACCTCCCCTCCCGTTTCATCCTGAAAAAATTCTGGTAAGCCGTATCCAGCTGATCCAGCGCGCCCTGAAGCACCTGAGAATCACCCTGGTCCAGCCAGCCATATGGCTCGGTCTGCTTCATCGCTTTCAGGATGACCTGCATCTCTTCTTTACTCAGGCTGAGTTTATGCTGAAACCAGGCATCTTTTTTGAGGGTCAGGAAATGGTTATAGACAAAGCGGGCCTGTCCAAACTGGATGGCTAGCTCGTGCTTCTGCGCTTCGTTGGGGTAGATGCGAAAGCGGTAGCCGAGGCGTGTCAGGTCGCAGCCACAACTACTGATCGCCCCGGACAGGAGCCGCTTGGTGAAGCGTTTAGGAAAGGTCTTTTTGACCCCGCACGCGCAAACACACTGGACGCCGCTCTTGGCGGTCAGGCCCACGACTTGGAGTTTTCCGAGTTTCTGACCTACGACGATCATTTAGCTGCCTTTTGGGGATTTGTTATGACTCCGAACATTTGTTCTGATTATAAAACCACTGACTCGCGCGCGCAAATCCGCCAAACTAAAAGTACGGCTGAGCCAGGGTGATTTTCAACGGAAACACAAAAAGCCCTTTTATACCCTGACTGAAGTGCCAGGGATTTACGGGCTTATCTTTAATCAGGAGTGGTTAAGATCGCCTATAGATTTTGATTGGGTTGGGGACGATGGGCACGGCAAATGAGTTGCTTTACTATTCCGGCCCACCAAAGAGGTTTGAAACCTCTCAGTTGCGTTGGTTATAATTGATGTAATAAGGGGGAATATTATGTCTACACTTATAGGATAACATGAGGTTGTGCTTTTGTCAATCACTATTTTTTTGATTGTCCAGAGGTCATTTGACAATTTACCTTTTTGTGATTATAATTGGTGTGAAAATTTTAACGAGTGTTCATTAGCCCCGATCACTCTCCCGGAGCTTCATTGGCTCCGTACTCTCCTGTCTGTTGAAGAGAGGTACTCAAGGGCCCTTAAGGCCCATATACTCCCCCTCTCTGCTGATAGCAACCAGGCCGGTCCAGGTGGCTAACCTTTTGGATCGCAGTTCGCGAAGAGGAACTTGGTTGCATGTCCAGCAGAGGTTTTTTATTTCTCCTGGTATTCCTTTTTCTCTTTTTGTTTGCACTGGCCCAGATCCAGGACCAATCTTTTACTCAACCAGAATTTATCTCCGACGAAATCATCGTTAAGTTCCAACGGTACATTAGCACGGCTGGCCTTTTAAGTTCCACACGGATTATGGATGGCGTGCGTCCGTTGTCTATTTTGCCTCGCATTCAGCTTATCCGACTTCAGGTTGAGTCAGGCAAAGAACGTGCCATTATTGAAGATTTACTGCCAGAGGCGATGTCGAACATGCTGAGCCGAACTACATTGTCCACGCCCTTGAAGCCCCACTTAATGATTCCTGGTACAGCGCTCAGTGGACTTTACCGAAGATAAATGTTTCAGGCGCCTGGGCTGCATCAGCTAACGGCAAGGGGGTTATTATTGCGGTTATTGACATCGGTATAGACCTGGATCACTCAGATTTGAGCTGCCCCAGTAAAATCGTCGGGGGTTGGGATTTCTATAATAACGATGTCGTGCCCAACGATGATAAGGGACGTGGCTCTCACGTGGCCGGTATCGCGGCAGCCTGCGCTAACAACGGTCAGGGAGGTAGTGGAGTAGTCCAGGGGGCGCGCCTGATGCCGGATTCTGATCGAAGATGAGTACAATGACGTAGAATTCTTCGAGCGTTGAGCCGACAATTTAAGTCGGTTGTAATCAGTTAGTTCTCATCTAGGGAAGGCTCGACGTCTGCTCAATTTAAGAAAAAACAAACGAACATACCGCTGGTGTTGGACGGCCTGCAACTGGTGGTGAATGAGGCTGCCCTTCCCGTTTTGGGAGGGTGCGGCCTTTTTACTTTTACCCGTTCGAGGAGAACAATGATGATTAATGGGTTACGTATTTATGCTCTCGTTACCTTGCTTTGTGTAGGTTTCGTGCTTCCGGCGAGCCACAGCCAGGCAGCAGGGCCAGGCTCGACCGAGGAGGTCGCGACTGAAACCTTACTTGAAACATAGGCCGCATCCCCTTGATTTCGAACCGAACCAGGGGCAGGTTGACTCGCCGGATATTGGTTTTATCTCCAGAGGCAGCGGTTACACCATGTTTGGCAGTCTCGATGGGATAACGCTATCTCTAAGCTCGACGGACGAGAATACTGCACAGATGCTGCGGGTCTTGTTGAAAGGGGCCAATCCCCAACTGAGTATAAGCGGATTGGAACAATTGCTGGGGGTCAATAAATACCTGATTAGCAGTAACTCAGCTCAATGGCAGATGGACATTCCTAGCTTTGAGCAGGTTCGTTATGACCAGGTCTGGCCTGGTGTTGAGTATGAAAGCGTTCTAATTGATTAAATCAATCTATTTTTTGATCATCAATAATAGGAGAACCCAAATGTCTGTATCACTTAAAGGAAAAGAAAAAATTAAAGCTCATACCGAAGAGCATCTGATAGAAGGAGGCTTTCTGATAGATATGGATGGGGTCATCTATCATAATTCCCGTCTCATTCCCGGTGCCGATCGGTTTGTGGATAGCCTCATCCAGAATGAGATCCCGTTCCTGTTTGTAACCAATAACAGCCAGCGAACTCGCCGTGACCTGGTGATGAAACTGAAACAATTAGGGATCGAGGTTAGGGAAAAGAATATCTTCACCAGTGCGATGGCCACGGCGCGTTTTCTAGCAGATCAAAAGCCTGGCGGCACAGCCTATGTCATTGGTGAAGGGGGACTGCTGCAAGCGCTGCATCTGTATGGCTACGCCATTGTTGATTCCACTCCCGACTATGTCGTGGTTGGCGAAGGTCGTACCTTTACTATGGAGGCAATTGAGACGGCCGTACGGTTGATCCTGAAAGGAGCCAAACTCATCGCGACGAACATGGACCCAAACTGTCCCACCGAGCAGGGAATGCGGCCGGGATGCGGAGCCATTGTGTCTATGCTGGAAAGGGCTACCGGGGTTCAAGCTTTCAGTGTAGGCAAACCCAGCCCAATTATGTTTCAAACGGCTTGTAACGAATTGCAACTGCCGGCTGCGCACACCAGCGTCATCGGTGATACGATGGAAACCGATATTTTAGGCGGAGTCCAGCTTGGCTGCCGGACCATTTTGGTACTTTCGGGCGGCACCCGGAAAGAGGATCTCGCCCGTTACGCCTATCGCCCCGATTTTGTCATTAACTCGGTAGCTGATCTGGTTGACGATTCTGTCGAGGAGGTGCTAGTCCCTCTGGAGGAAGGAGATCGCGTTGGCAACTGAATGAAGCACTTCCTTAATAATATAGGTAGCAGTCCATCAACCAGGCGCGCCTGGTATAGTCATTCGCCCTTAGTCTATGTGCCACATTGTAAGCAAAGAAAGGAGCAAATGGTTTCCCAACTGGCACGTAGACAGTTTTAGATTATTTTGGAAACCGAAGAAAAATGGAACTTGTTAAACTTAGAATAGCGGCCCTCAAAAATCAAACGGCACAGACTGCCTCTCGACTGGAAAATAGAAGATTAAATAGCCTGATCAGGATTTCACAGTCGCTGGCTAGAGCTGTCAGCCTGGATGATCTTATCAAAATGATTGTCCATGATGTATGTATCTACATAGATGCCGATCAAGTCTTTTTATTATTGCAGGACACTCAGGGTGAACTCCATATCCGTTCTGAATGGAGTAAGTTGGGCCGGCCTAATCGGCAGGCTGTTTCAACATCAGTCTGTAGTAAGGTACTGGAGGATCAAGATGTCCTGATTCCTGAAGCCATGAATGATGTGATGTTCCAATCCAAGGAAAGTGTCGTCCTGCTCGATCTGCGCTCAGTGATGGCTACTCCCATCAGGCCGGCCCGGAGTGATGTTCCTAATGGCGTTTTATATGCCTGCAGTTACACCACCGGGGAACTGTTTGGAGCGGACGATCTAGAATTCCTCAAGGCCTTCGCTGCGATAATTGGCGTTCACCTCCAGTTGGCGGAGCTGCTAGACGAAAAAGAAAGCAAGAAGGTCTAATAGAGGGATCAAATAACCGTCCTGTCGGAGTCGAGGCTTCAGCCGAGAAACTCGCTTGAAGGCTCGACTCCGTTGTCTGATTTCTAACTGTATTCTCTGCGCTCACGAAAGGCTGAAACTCGCCAATAGGACCGGTCAGTAGCTTGATGGATCACTCACCACCTGTTCACTCTCTTTATGAGCGTTTCTCTGGCATCACTCAGCGATTTCGACCCGATTTGCTTACAGGCTGCTCACAAACCCGACCCCCTATACCACCACTGAATAGATTCCTGCATCCTACATCCCTCCCCCGCTCACATCGCCTCTTCGATCGTCCCAACCTGATCCTAGATCAGGGCCACTCGGGCAGTCGCTCGCGTACCCCTAGACCAACCCTCGATATTCCCCTGGATAACTCCTATATGAAGCCTGTATGACCCCTGGTCAGGTCCCTCGATGACCCCCAGTGTAACCTCTGTACATTTTTTAGCCCGGATCAGCCCCACTCCGCTCCTAAGACCTACCCCTATAAAACCCCTGGATGACTCCCCGTTGGCAGGCTTTCCCCCGACAAACTCTTGGATAACCTCCGGTCAAATCTCTATAAGACCCCTGTACCACCTCCTGTATCCAGCGTCTGACCCAGCCCTACTCAGGCCTAGACCGGCCTCAGCTCATCCCTCAGCCCCGGCTACCCCCTTGTCAACCCCTGTACGTCTCCTGACAAAAGCCTATTCAACTCCCAGCTAATCTCCTGCATCTGGCATCACTCGGCCAAATTCGCAGGGTTCCCCCCTTCGTCGGTCAATTTACCTGACCCACTCACAGGGTTTCACCCCGTTTCTTTCCACTATTCATCAACTCAAATTCCTCACAGAATTTCAATCACCCGAAAACTTCGCTTTCGTTCAGTAGCTTCGCTGAAGCAATCAACTCGACCTTCTTCAAAAAGAAGGTTGTTAAAGCAACTTTCACCTGGCGATAAAACGCCGGTTCCAGTTATCGTAGTGTTTGCGCTAGACCGAAAGATTAGGTTTTTAGAAGCGGTGGTTTAAGTCGAGCCGAATTTAAGTCGATTCGGAAACAATGGATTATTGATTTATTTTTGTTGTGCCGGGCGGCTGGCAAAAATCGTTATCGGGTCAATAACTCAAGAATGAAACGTAAAGATTCCCGATTGTTTGTCAAGATTTCAAATACCTCGATTCGGGCAAGCGCCGACTGCGCTTCTACCCACTCCTGGCGCAATAACTCCAAGTGGTTGGAGTTATCCCATCTAAACCACCCTTCGGTCCAATCCTCCCAATCTGGATACTTGTCCAAAAAAATGTTGCCGGTTTCGCCGCAGGCGTACCGGGCCATCTCTGGCAGCCACGCTAACGGCTCCGGCAGCGAAGAGGCGTCAAGGGTTTCGAGACGCCAGCAGGCCTCATCCTTGTCTTCCTCGTCCCAATCGTCTGGGAGAAGATCGCTATCGCCCAGCTTGGCTATTAATCCACTGGAAACCTCATGTCCACCTGGCCCCAGCAGAATTTTCAACAATTCTAAGGGTGGGTGCTCGGTGATGTCGTTGTGCCACCCGTCATCAGAGAACCCGTAGCATTTGATAGGTATAAAGTCGAGAGTCATCGACAGGTATTCCAAACCCTGGGGTAGCCAATCCGGGTTATTCTGATCCTCTTCCGTCTCCGGCGTTTCTTCTTGAGCCCAGCGGTAAGCATCGTCCATAGAAGTCCAATCCAACTCAAACCAGTTCTGCTTTTTTACTAACTGCAAAAAATGTCTCAAAATACTTACCCACTCATCTTCGGACAGGACATCCCATAACCGTTCGGGGAAAAAATGTTGGATTAACTTCAGAGCCTTGATACGCCGGTCGTCCGAGTTGAAAATCCGGCAGGCCGCGCCGAGAGTCAGAGGACGAAACAGATGCAGTACTTCAAAGGGGCATAAAACGGGTTCAATAGAAACTCCAAAATTCAGCACCTGGGGTAATTACCTCCCTTGATTTCCAGGATTCAATTCTAAGCGCGCTTGCCAACTCACTCCGCCCGTGATCTCAAAAGGCGGCACGGATAGAGTCAGACGCTAAGATTGATCCGAGAGGGGTTTTAGCAAACGGCATCTTCTTACTGCTTCGCGACTATTTTCGGATAATTTCAATGCACCTTCGATGATGGGAGCGAATTCCTGAGAGAAAAAAACTAAGATATCCGGGTCTGGTGGAGTGTCTTGACTCACGATTCTTCCTACCAATTTGAAAATTTCCGGGTGGGCCGGTGGAATAGTTTGCATGATACTGAGGAGTTGAGCAGCGCCATCGCGCTGATATTGGGTTAAAGAGATGGGTTGAATTTGGTTATTGTTACCTGAATCCATAAAAAAATCGGCACATCTTCCCAGCAACAATGTGCATCAGTGGGAAAATGTGCCGATTCCTCCTAATTGAAAAGTGTTTGTCGGTGAAAGTTATTGAATTATTAGCGCCCTTAAATGGCAAAGTCTTGCTTGAATGTTTTTGGGGGAAATCCAGTAAACTGGCCCTGATTCGACAAATCCTATCTGGTAGCCGTCTAATTCGGCTATCTCTGCAGTCGTTGCCCGGCCTCGATCAGTACGTCTCAGCCGGGTTTGTTAGAAAGTGCCATGGTGATGTTACAGCTTGGTAAAATTTAGGTTTGGGCATCGCCACTGATGAAGTGGCGCTCCACCTGGTTTAGAAGCGCATCACGTTTGGCTTCAGTCAGCCAGGCTCTCCTGGTTCGGGCATCTACTTCGATCACCGTGAGCGGCGTTCCGTCGAAAAAGCGGAAGGGCCCTTGCCAGAGTGATTGGGGCGCAGAGACCCAGACCGGCTCCCCACAGCTCACCTGGCAGCCAACCAGGTCTCCCAAAAAGGCTCTAGAAGCTGCCCGGCGCGCCTCGCGGATAGAGACATAGTTTCGCTGCTCCAATAGGAGTTGATGAGTCTGGTAGTCTTTGAGAATGATCACGATGGCCCGCGGCTGCCTGTCTCGTTCCTGGATGAGCGGCTTGGTCAGATCGTCCAGCCAGTCTGGTGACCAGGTCGCGATATCTACTCTATTGCCTGTTTTCCAGGGACAACCTATTTTGTTCTTGCTTAATTGACGTAATTTTAACCTTAGACTTTAACCATATCAAGCCAGTTGGCGCCTGTTTCCACATCCACCTTCAGCGGAAGCTTCAACGAGTAGGCTTCATGCATCACCTTGCGGGTCAGTTCGGCTGCTTCCAGCACCTCGTCTCGCGGCGCTTCCAACACCAGCTCGTCATGAACCTGGAGCAGTATCCGACTCCGCAGCTTCCGCTCCCGGATAGCTGCGTGAAGATCAATCATGGCCTGCTTCATGATATCTGCGGCACTTCCCTGGATAGGTGAGTTAATAGCCTCACGCTCGGCTGCGCTTCGCTGCGGTCCCTGAGGCAGCTTGCCCAGGTTCGAAAAGTCGCGCCGGCGACCCCGCAGGGTGGTAACGTACCCCTGCGCGGCAGCCAGCCGCTTGGTCTCCTCGATGTAATGTTTGACGCCCGGGTATTTCTCGAAATAGGCTTCGATAAAAGCAGCAGCCTCTTCCTTACTCATCCCGGTACTCCGGGCCAGGCCATAAGCTGTCTGACCATATATTATTCCAAAGTTCACGGTCTTAGCGATGCGGCGCTGGTCGCTGGTGACTTCAGCCAATGCGATTTTTAGCACATTAGCTGCAGTGGCAGCATGAATATCTTCGTCATTGGCAAAGGCACTGAGTAGCGCCGGATCTTCGGCGATGTGAGCCAGGATGCGCAATTCGACCTGGGAGTAATCGGCCGAAATGAGCCTCCACCCAGGTTCGGCCACAAAGGCCCGGCGAATTTCACGTCCCCGCTCGGTTCGAATGGGGATATTTTGCAAGTTTGGACTGCTGCTTGAAAGCCTTCCGGTGGAGATACCGATCTGGTTATAAGTGGTATGCAGGCGCCCGGTTTTGGGATCAACCAACGCCGGCATGGCATCGACGTAGGTACTCTTGAGCTTAGCCAAGGTGCGCTGCTCTAAGATCAGGTTGATGATGGGATGCTCGCCAGCCAGGCTCTCTAACACTCCGGCAGCGGTCGAGTAATGCCCGCTCTTGGTTGTGCTCAAGCCGGTCGTGGACAACTTTAACCGCTTGAAAAGTACATCCGAAAGCTGCTGGGTGGAGTTGACGTTGAAATTAACCCGGGCTGCCTCACCAATCTTTCGTTCCAGTTCGGCCAACTCCCGCCCCACCTGAATAGACATCTGGCGCAGGACCTCAATGTCGAGCTTGACCCCGGCCAACTCCATGTCCTTCAATACGTAGATGAGTGGCAGTTCTAGTTCTTGAAAGATTTCCCAGGCTGCCGCATCGCTGGCATGCAGCATCGTTTCTACCGGACCGGCCAGACGCAGGGTCATATCGACGTCGGCAGCAGCGTAGGGAGTGACCTTCTCCACCAGCACCTGGGCCATCGTGATTTGCTTTTGACCAGACCCTATCAACTCGCTGATTTCGGTCATCTGGATATTCAATTTTTCTCTGGTCAGGTCTTTCAGCCCGTAGCGGGCGCCCGGAGCATTGTTACCCAACCACGCTCCGATCATCGTGTCGAAGATCGGTGGCTGCACCACTATTCCATGACGCTCCAAAACTGTCAAATCAAATTTGGCGTTGTGCATGTACTTGGTGATGGCCGGATCGGCCAACACAGGGGTCAACATTGTGCGCACCGTAGCCAGGTCAAGCTGCGGCGAGATAGTTTCGCCGGTGGACAAAGCATCAAATAGAGACATTTGTTGGCCTGTCACCTGTTGCTGTGTTTGGCCGTGGGCGAGGGGTAGGTAGAATCCCTCTCGCTCGCTTGGTGTGATGGCCAGACCAATCAGGTTGGTTCGCGTCTCGTCTGTGCTGTCAGTTTCTGCATCAATAGCCAACCTATCACTCTGCTTGAGCCTGGCGACAAGGTCGGCTAATTCTTTAGGGCTGTCAATGGTACGGTAGACGCCGTCGGGTGGCATGGGTCCGGTTGGTTTGGCTGTGGCTATCTCTTTGAGCGACTTGTCCGGTGGCACGCCCGGAATGCGTTGAAAAAGGGAATTGAATTCGAGTTCGGCAAAGAGATTGGCTACCTCGACGATATTGAAATCGGCCAGCCTGGCTCGATCAAGGTCTAGTTCGACGCCAGGCACGTCGATCACTATCTTACCTAAATCGCGCGACAGGAAGGCGTTCTCGCGCCCGGTTTCCAGTTTAGCTCGAATCGGCGGGCTGATTTCGTCAAGGCAGGCATAGACTCCTTCCAGGCTGGTGTACTGTTGGAGGAGTTTGGCGGCGGTTTTCTCGCCAATCCCAGCCACACCAGGAATGTTATCGCTGTTGTCTCCGATCAGGCTCTTCAAATCGACAAGCTGAGCTGGTAACAGACCGTATTGCTCCTGTATGGCGGCTTGATCATACACAACCCGGTCAGAAAAACTGCGGCCGGACGTAACCACTTTGATACTGGGACTGACGAGCTGAAGCAGATCGCGGTCGCCGGTGACGATCAGTGTCTCGACGTCGCGCGCGGTGGCCAGGGTGGCCAGCGTGCCAATGACGTCGTCCGCTTCATAGTCTTCCCTGGTAGCAATGGGGATGTTGAAGGCCCGGACCAGCTGCTCGATGCGCTTCATCTGCTTGCGCAGATCATCCGGCATCTTTTCCCGCGTGGCCTTGTAATTCCGGTAGACCTGGTGACGGAAGGTTGGCCCCAAGTCGAAGGCGACAATAAGGGCTTCAGGGTGATACTCCTTCCAGATTGAGAGGAGTATATTGATAAAGCCGTAAACGGCGTGAGTCGCTTCGCCTTTGCTGGTGTTGAAGGTCGATGGCAAGCCGAAGTAGGCCCTATAGGCCAGGGCATGGCCGTCAATTAGGGCAAGGATTGGTTTTTTGTTCATTAAGGGCTCCGATTTTTAAGAAAACCCCTCAAAGAGTCTTTAGCCCTTCCTCCTCCGGCACTATACTGGGGAGGAAGGGGCTTTCGCCTCCTGGTTTATAAAGTTGATGTGGAGCGTTATCTTGTTTAACCAACTTCTTTTTTCTGACGCAACGCTTCGATCTCTGAATGCAGAACAAAAGTGGTGAAACGTTGCGGGTTGGCGGCGTCAGGATCGTAGTATGGGGTCAGTGTCCGGCGATAAATTCTGTTACGGATCGCCGAGACATGGACATCGAGTAATTCGGCCGCCTGACTGAGGGTAATCAATTCATCCCGCAGCAGCCAACGTTGAGCTCTGGCCACCATTCGGCCCAAATCGTCAAACCAAAATTGCTTAGGAATGTACCGCTCGATGAGATAATGACCCATATCGGGCGGAACAAATAGTCGGCTCAACAAATCATGGATACTTTGAGACACCCTGCCCAGCGTAACATAGCTGCGATCCACTTCGCCGGTCGCGGCCAGGGCGATTAATTCCAGATTTTGAGCTAAATCTGATTGCCAGATCGAAGTGTCATTGGCGGCCAGTTCCTGGAAGGTGTTGGCATCATTAACAGCGGTCTGGAGTTCCCAGACTCTTTTCTGCCAGTAGTCCATTAAAAAATCCAGGATCGTTTGCCGGTATGGTTCGGGCACCTTTATCAAGGAAGTTATAGGACCCTTACCGCCTTTCTTGATTCTAGACTTCTGGGCGCAAGATCAGCCGGGAACGCCAGCAAGTCGCCAATTAAGCGAAGCCTACTCTCGTCACTATCAGCCCATTTCGAGAACGTGGTTATTCGTGCCCCGACTTCTTTGGCTTGTCGAATTAGATGAATAACCAAATCCAGGTCTTTATCCCAGCGATACCAGTTCTCATCCCAGTTCAAAAAGTCGCAATTCTTGTCCAATACGGTATTGCCGGTCTGGCCGGAGACGTACTTGACCACCTCTGGCAGCCAGCACAGCGGTTCTGGTAAAGAAGAAAAGTCGCCGGCGTTAAGATGTTGCCAGGCCGCTGCCTTTCTGGCGCGACTTTCAGCGGTATCGCCCAGATTTAGGCCAGAGGGACTATCCAGTTTAAAGGCGTTCATAAGGATGTTAAGGATAGGAGATTTGCCGATCTCGGAATCCTCATTGAGTTCATCTTCAAAACTGAGGCATTTAAAAGGCACAAACTCCAAAAGTTTGGCCAGGAGCTTCTCTACCTCTGACTCCCAATGCGGATCATTCATCTCTTCTTCCGTCTCCGGGTAATCATCCCGGAGCCAGTAGCTCAACATCTCGATATTGGCCCAATCTAATTCAAACCAGTTATCATTGACCAGGTGCAAGAAGTGGTTAAGAATGATCATCCACTCTGGATGCGTAATTACTTCTGGCATCTCGTAGGGGAAGTGATGATAAACCAGGCGCAGCGCCTGCATCCGGCGCGGCCCGAGGCTGAGCGCATCGCCCATGACCTCCAGCCTGAGGGGACGAAATCGCCTCAGCATCCTGGTAGAACTTAAAAGCCTAGAGGTAGTTGTGGGGTCGGGACCGGTTTTAACAACAAACACCGTCGCCGCACCTCCTTACATTTAGCGCTGATGACTTTTGTCCGGGTAACAACCTGCTCCACCTCGGCAGATCGTTCGGCCAACCATTCGGGATTACCTTGGTTCAGAAACTCGTCCAGGATGGCGAGGATTGGAAAATTACCTTGTGAAACGCCGAGTATTGCTGTAACGATGTGGCTAGCTCTTGATTTTTGCTCAATGGGAACAAGTATAGGCATAAATAATCCTCACTCACTTCGAAGGAGAAAGGCGGCCTTAAAAATCGCTGTCCGCCCCTTGAGTGTTTTTGTAACGACTTTTTTTCTTTCCATGGGTTTGTTTCTCTTGTTGGCTGACCATCAATTGCTGCACCTCAATTCGAGAAACAAAAGTAGATTGGTGGTAAAGGCTGGCTGCGTCAGGATTATAGTATGGCGTTAGCCTGCCCATATCGAGGCACTGTCGAATGGTCGGGATTTTTAAATTAACCAACTTAGCAGCTTCTCGGATCGTGATAAGATCATCGGCCCGCAGCCACAACAGGGCTCGGGCAACCATCTTACCAAGATTACTGGTCCAAAAAGGTTCGGGAATAGAGCGCAAAAGTTGTTCTTCGTTCAAGCGGTTGAGGAAATATAATCGCCTGAACAAGCTCCAGATACAGTCTGCTAACTGAGCGGCTTTGTCGCGGCCGAGTTCCCCAGCGGCAGCCCTGGCGATCAAGGTCAGGTCTTCGGCCAACTGGGATTGAAATAACTCATCCGGGTCAGCTGGTGGCAATTTTAGCTTCCTTGAAGTGAGACCGCTGATCTCAGCGGAGCGACGAGTCCAGTAAATCAGCAGGAAATCTTCAATAATTGTCTGATATTCGCGTGGAATACTTAAGGATATAGTCAAAAGGTTTTACTCCTTTTTTAACTGGGTCTTACCTGATGTTTAAGGGATGATTTTGATCTTCAGGGGATAGCAAGAGTGAACAAAATAGCTTATGATCTAGGCAAGTTTTTTAGTTTAAAGAGGAGTATATAGCAGGATTATTGAAATTAATTATATGTTAGTTAGTGAAGTTATCTCTATTTATTATAACATACCATAAAACGCGCTGTCAACAAGGAGTTTTTACAGCTAGTCGAAGGGCTAATCAGGTTTGCCCCGTTTTGTATTGGTCTCGCATATAGAAACGATGGATAATTCAGGTTAGCTGTCCTTGACAAATATAGTAAGGCGGCTTACAATATAACTTATGGACGACCTAAAGGATAAAGATACGCTCAATCATGTTTGTGAACTTGATCCGCGTTACCAGAACCTTATGGCCGCGTTTCGGCAAGCCGTGAAACGGGAGAATATGGAGCAGGTCCAGACTTACTTGCTCATCCTGCTGATCTCGCGCAAGTTGTTGGCTGAGGAACAGGCGCTTTTCGACCGCTACAACCTATCGGAAGGCAAACTTTCAGTGCTACTGCTGCTCAAGAATGCGCCGCAGAACCAGCTCACCCCTTCTGAAATCGCCGAAGCCACGCAGGTGACTCGTGGGACGATGACTGGCCTGCTGGCCGGACTGGAGCGCGACGGGTACGTGGCGCGAAGGGATTATCCGAGCGATGGACGCCGCTGCACCATCCAGCTAACAGAGCAGTCAATGGGAGTGATGGATCAACTGCTGCTGGAGCGTTTCCAACATATCGAGAAGTTGTTTGCCTGTTTTACGCCTGCCGAACTGGATGAACAGCGCGCCCTTATCGAAAAGCTCAACTATCAGTTGGTGAAGGACAGTTCTATGGATAGCGGTTCTGAATAGTAAAGCAAAAATTTTTTATCCATATAGTAAGCCGCCTTACCATATAAGGATAATGAGCTTACTAACGCCTGTTTGGCGTACTTCTGGTTCTCAATGATATTAGGAAGAAGACACATAGGGAAGTTACCATCATGAATTACAATCACCCCATTCAGTTCGGAATATTCATCACGCCGCGGAACAACGCGCCGGAGACAGTCGTTGCGCTCGCCAGACGCAGCGAAGCGCTTGGCTATGACCTGGTTACGTTTCAAGATCATCCCTACCAGCCAGCCTTCCTTGATACCTGGACGCTCATGGCCTGGGTTGCCGGCCAGACCGAGCGCGTGCATCTCGCCGCCAATGTACTCAACGTGCCGCTGCGCGCCCCGGCGGTATTGGCGCGCTCCGCGGCCAGTCTTGACCTGCTTTCCAGCGGTCGGCTGGATGTTGCGCTCGGCGCGGGAGCCTTTTGGGAGGCAATCGAGGCGATGGGGGGACGGCGACTGGCGCCGGGAGAGGCCGTTGCGGCCCTCAGTGAAGCTATTGATGTCATTCGCGGCATCTTCGATGCCGGCAACGACAATCCCCTGCACTTCCAGGGTAGCTACTATCACCTCGACGGGGCGCAGCGGGGACCTGTGCCGGCCCACGATATCCCCATCTGGTTGGGGGCGTACAAACCGCGCATGCTGCGGTTGATCGGTCAGAAGGCAGACGGCTGGCTGCCCTCGCTCCCGTACCTGAAACAGGGCGAATTGCAGGCCGGGAATCAGATCATTGATGAGGCTGCCCTCGAGGCGGGCAGAGATCCGCGCGAGATTCGCCGGCTTGTCAATATCTCGGGCCAATTCTCTGCTTCTCCCGGCGGATCTCTGGAGGGGCCAAGCGAAAAATGGGTCGGCGACCTGCTCCCACTGGTGATCAATGATGGCGTCGGGACCTTCATCCTCATGACCGATGACCCGAGGACTATGGAGCAGTTCGCGGTCGAGGTGGCTCCGGCCTTGCGGGAAGCCGTCAGCCGGGAGCTTCCACAACTGGGCTCCGGTCCCCAGATCCGGCGTGCTGCGGTGCGGGCCAAACGGCGCGCCGGGATCGACTACGAGGCCGTCCCTGCATCCCTGACGGACGCCGTGATTGAGCCAGGAGATACCAACTACACCCGCGTCAAATCAACCTACATCCGGGGCGGATCGCCCGGCCTTGTCTTTCAGGTCAAGAACACCGACCAGGTCGTCGAAGCCCTCGCTTTTGCCCGTACCCATCCGCATTTGCCGCTGGCGATCCGCAGCGGCGGGCACGGTATCAGTGGTCGCTCCACCAACAATGGTGGCATCGTCATCGATCTGTCCAAAATGAACACGATCGAAGTGCTTGATCCGTCAACCCGTCGGGTGCGCCTTGAGCCGGGGGCACGCTGGATGGACGTTGCCGCGGCCCTGGCCCCGTATGGGTGGGCGCTAAGCTCCGGGGACTACGGCGGTGTGGGGGTCGGCGGACTGGCGACCACTGGCGGCATTGGCTGGCTAACGCGCGCCCACGGCCTGACCATTGATCATCTGCGCGCCGTCGAGATGGTGCTGGCCGATGGGTCGGTGGTGCGCGCAGACGACCAGGAGAACGCGGATCTGTTCTGGGCCGTTCGTGGGGCCGGAGCGAACTTCGGTATCGTGACCTCGTTTGAGTTCGAGGTTGACGAGGTCGGTGAGGTGGGTTGGGCCACGTTCATCCTCGATGCCAGCGACACGGCCGGCTTCCTCCAAAAGTGGGGCGCGGCCGTCGAGGCAGCGCCACGCGATTTGACCAGCTTTCTTATCGTCAGCCCACCTCGCCGGGGCCAGCCCGCCCTGGCTTATGTACTGGCGATGGTCAACTCAGACCAACCGGAAACCATTGTCAGCCGGCTGCAACCCCTGGTCCGGATCGCGCCACTGTACGACCAGCGCGTGGTGATCACCTCGTACGCGGCCGTGATGGCCAATGCGCCAGGTGACGATCACAACGGGCAGGGTGAACCGGCCGCCCGCTCTGGATCACTCGCTCACCTCACGCCGGAATTTGCCACCGCGGCGGCCCGGCTGATCCACAGCGGCGTGGTCTATTTCTTCCAGATCCGCTCGATGGGGGGCGTGGTGTCTGACGTTGATCCCGACGCGACGGCCTTCGGCAGCCGCTCGGCCAACTTCCAGGTAACGGCCTTCGGAGCGAGCCGGGAGCGCCTGAACGCGCTGTGGGACGAACTCCATCCCTATTTCGAGGGTCTCTATCTCAGCTTTGACACCGACCTGCGCCCGGAGCGTCTCAACGATGCGTTTCCACCCAGAACGCTCGAGCGCCTGCGCGAGTTGAAGTCGCGCTATGACCCCGACAACGTCTTTCGTGACAACTTCAATATTGCACCAGCCCGGCAAGGGCAATTACAAAATGAAGGAGACAAAACGCTATGACTATTTTATCGAATACTTTGACTGATTACGGACACGAACTGTTGTTCGGTACGTTCATCACTCCTGTGGTTCAGCCAGCTATGCAGGCGGTCGAGCTGGCGCTGGTGGCCGATCGGGCCGGTCTCGACCTGGTGACCTTCCAGGACCACCCCTACCAGCCGGCGTTCCACGATACCTGGACCCTCTTATCCTTTGTGGCCTCGCGCACTCAGCAAATCCACTTCAGCCCCAACGTACTCAACCTGCCCTTGCGGCAGCCGGTGGTCATCGCTCGCAGTGCTGCCAGCCTGGATCGCCTGAGCGGGGGTCGCTTCGAGTTAGGCCTCGGAGCCGGCGCCTTCTGGGATGGCATTGCAGCCATGGGCGGACGAAGGTTGACGGCGGGTGAGTCGATCATTGCCCTGGAAGAAGCGATCCAGATTATCCGTGAAATTTGGGCCGCCGACCAGCCGGGCGGCGTGCGCGTCAACGGCATGCACTACCAGGTGAAGGGGGCCAAACGCGGGCCTGCGCCTGCCCACGATATTGGGATATGGGTGGGGGCTTACAAGCCGCGGATCCTGAACCTCACGGGACGTGTCGCTGACGGTTGGCTGCCCAGCCTCGGCTATGTACCAGGCGGCCCCGCCGGCCTGAAAGAAATGAACCAACACATTGACGAAGGCGCGGCCTCGGCGGGACGGGATCCCGCCGCTGTGCGCCGCTTGCTGAACATTTCGGGCCAGTTCGGCCAAACCGGTCGTTCCTTGCTGAATGGACCGCCCCAGCAGTGGGCGGAAGATCTGGCCGAACTCACGCTCGAATACGGGATCACCGGATTCATCCTGGCCGCAGATGACGCGCCGACGATTGAGCTTTTCGCAGCTGAGGTTGCCCCGGCAACGCGTGAACTCGTCGCCGCCGCACGCGCTCAGCGGTAGCCAAAGGGGTAGAAAAGCCATTACCAAACGAGGAATTCTTTCCTCGAGCGGCATCTCCGTCTCACTTGCCAAAAATCGTTCCGGCCAAAAACGATGCGGCTGCTCAAAATAGCGCAGGTCTCGCTGCCCCAAATACCTGGTTCGTAGGCATTTACTCTATTCCCTATTGCGCATTTATGCACGAAAATTGGAGGTGCCCCCTGAAGGGGAGCAAGATAATTAACCAGTGCGGTGAGATTTGACCGAACTCACCTCTCCCGCACTACCACGACCACCCGGCCCAACTCCCTTTCCAATTGAGGTTTCAACCGGGCTGCGTCACCCACAACGACAATAATCGCCTGGTCGGCCTGAATGTATCGAGCGGCAGCGGTCAGGGTGTCCCCTTCGGTCACCTGTTCCAGATGATCCAGGTAGCGCTTTAGCTCGTCCAGAGGGACGCCGGTCAGGTAACGTTCGGCCAGCGCTTCGGCCAGGTCAGCCGGGGTTTCTATCTCTCGCAGAAAAGTGCCGGTGAGATAACCTCGGGCTGCCGCCAGTTCCCCAGCGGTCACCGCCTGGGTGCGAATGCGGTGCAGTTCGCCCAGGATTTCCGTAATGGCTTCCGCTACCCGGTCCGGATCAACATTCGTGCAGACCCGAAAGGTACCAATGTCACGGTATTGGGCAAAACTGCTCTCGACGCCATAGGTAACCCCCATTTCTTCACGCAGCTTCAAATTCAGCCGTGAGGCAAAGGTGCCGCCCAGGACAGCATTCGCGACTTCCAGGGCATACCGGTCCGGGCTGCGGGCATTGAGAGCCAGATTGCCAATTTGCAGGGTTGCCTGGCTGGAGTCGGGCCGGTCAACCAAGTAAATCACAGCGGTGTCACCACTTTCGGCGGCCGGGTAGTCCAAAAAGTCATGATTTTTGCCGGACCGCCAATCGGCCAGGAATCGTTCAGCCAGGAGGCGGGCTTCGCCTCCGGTCATATCACCGGCGATCGTCAGCAGGGCGTTGTTCGGCCGGGCGACAGTCCGGTAAAATTCAAGTGCATCCTGGCGGGTCAATTGCTGGACCATGTCCGGGCGAGGACTGAGACTGTAGGGGTGCCGGCCAAAAGCGACCCGGCAAAACTGCCGATCAGCCAGATAGTCCGGCTCGACCGCCGCGTGGGCCAGGAAAGTTAGCAGATGTTCCTTGAGCGTCTTCAGTTCCGACGGGGGAAAGGTGGGCCGGCGAACTATCTCCGCCAACAGGTCGAAAGCCAGGTCCTTATCGGCAGCCAGGCTGGTCACCGATACCGTCAGCCATTCCAGAGCCGTCGCAGAGTCAACCGCCCCACCGGCAGACTCCATCAATTCAGCGATTTCGTCGGCCGAGTATCGGTCCGTACCCCGGGTCAGCAGGCCAGCCACCAATTCGGCCAGTCCCTGTTTTTCGGCCGGGAGGGCGGGGTTTGCGCCGGTCAGGTAGAGCTTCAGGTCAAGGGTGGGCAGCCGGTGCTGCTCAACCAGGATAACGCTCAACCCGTTAGCCAGCTTGAACATTTCAAACGACGGGTTAAACTTCACCCCTACGGGTAAGGCTGCCGGAGGAACGGTCCGGTCAACCGTGCTTTCCGGGAGGGTTTGGCCCCCCGGCTGAATGTCCACCGGGCTGGCCGGGGGCGTGACCGGCTCGACGAACCGGCCCGGATACGGGCAGCGCCGGGCCGGGCCCGCCGGCAGGGTCAGGAGGACGTTCATGGGCCGCTTGCACAAATAAGTCCGGGCCGCTCGCTGAACGTCGGCCACGGTGACAGCGTTGTACATAGCCAGCTCCGCCGCGATAGCTCCCGGATCGCCAAAAAACAGGGCTGCTTCTTGCAGTTGTTCGGCCAGTTCCTCCCGCGAATCCCCCAATGAGGTTAGGGTATCTACCAGGGTCATCTTTTTCACCCGGGCCAATTCCGCCTCGGTCACGCCCACGGTAATCACCCGGTCAAATTCGGCCCGGAGGGCCTGGCTCACCGGCTCGACCGGCTCGCCGGCATGAGCGTAGGCGACGATATCCAGGCTGCTCGCGCCCAGGTAGCTGGAGACGCTCACCGAGACGGCTGCCGCCAGACCGGGCCGGACGATCTGCCGTTCGGTCCGGCTGCTGTCGCCGCTGCCCAGAATGTCGGCCAGCAGGTCAAAGGCGTAGTAAGCCGCTGTCCCACGCCGCGGCCCGACCACAGTCGCCGCATAACGGGGTAGTTCGACCAGCGGATCAATCCAGACCTCTTCCGCTCCAACCTGACAGCCATTGGTCGGGTCGGTTCGGGTGGCCGGGAACCGGACAGGGAGCGGATAGTAAGCCAGGATAGGCGTTAACGCCGGACCAGCCGGGAGATCGTCAAAATAGGCCCGGACCAGGGCTTGAGTTAAGCCGGGGTCAAGATCGCCGGCGATGACCAGGATGGCATTGTTGGGCCGGTAATAGCGGGCTTGAAAGTCCAGGAGTTCGTTCAGGCGAGCTGCGGCCAGATCCGGCCCGGTGCCAATCACCGGGCGTTCGTAAGGGGGGTATTCCTGGAAGGCCAGGCTGTCGAAGCGCTCGTCGGAAGCTCCATAGGGCGAGTTGGTAATCGTCTCACGCAGCTCCTCGATCACGACCCGCAGCTGGGCCTTAAAAGCCGAGCGGGTGATCCTGGGAAAGCCCATTCGTTCCGATTCCAGCCACAGCAACAGCGGCAGTTGGTTGGCCGGGGCCATAATCTGGTAAGCGGTATAATCGAGAGTGGTGCAGGCGTTGTTTTCCGCGCCGGCCGCTTCCAACAGCCGGTCGAATTCGCCGGCTTTGACGTGGCTGAAGGCGGTTGACATCAAGTGCTCCAGCAGATGAGCAAAACCGGAACGGCCCGGAGGATCGTTGGCCGCGCCAACACGGTACAAAACGTTGGTAGCCACTAGAGGCGCGCTATGATCCTCGGCCAGGATAACCCGCAGACCATTGGCCAGGGTAAAATCCAGCAGGGGTGGCAGAAAAGTCGTAATCGCCAAGGGTTCAGTCATTGGTTTTAGCCAGGTAGCCTACCACCACCCGTCTCTCCACGGTCATCAAGGCATAGCGGTCTACAAGGTCAATGCCTATTCCACAAAATCTTTGATGAAAGCGTTGATAAAGCGTTTAGCCTCAATCCGGCCACTGGCTACGTCATACAAACCCTTGGCCAGAGGTAAGGAGAGATGCAGCTTTTCGGCCAAATAGAGGGCGGCTTCGAGGGTATTAAAGCCTTCCGGCAGCACGCCCATCTTGCCCTTAATCTCGGCCAGAGATAATCCTTGCGCCAGCCATTCTCCCAGACGACGATTGTGGCTGTGCTCGCTGAAAGAAGTTGCCAGCAAGTCGCCCACCCCGGCCAGGTACAAAAAGGTCTCTACCCTGGCTCCCAGGCCTACCCCAAATCGAGAGATTTCCTCCAGGGCAATCGTCAGGTAAACTGCCCTGAAATTGATACTGGTGATCCCCTGACCGTCAAACAAGCCCAGCCCGATAGCATAAATGTTCTTCAAAATCCCGCCTAATTCCACTCCGATCACATCATCCGAGAAGCGGGTGCGAAAATAGTCATTATCCAGGAGTTGGGCCACGACCAGCAGATCGGCTTTGCTGCTCCCGGCGATGACCACCGTCGTCGGCATCTCCCGGGCAAACTCGTTGGCGATCGAGGGACCGGAGAGCATCACCTTGCGGGCAGCCGGAAATAGCTGCGCCAGGATTTGAAATGAGGTCAAACCGGTTTGCCGGTCAATGCCCTTGGCCATATTGACCAGGAGGGCGTCGTCAGCGACTTGCCCGGCCAACGGTTCCAGGGTAGGCTTGATAAACACGGAGGGCAGGGCGATGATGATGACCGGGCAGGCCTGGAACACCTTAACCAGGTCGGGAGTCGCCTTCAGGCCGGAATGTAGCAGCACCTCGGGCAGGAATTTGGAGTTGGTATGCTGCCCGTTGATTTCCTCGACGACGGCCCGGTTGTACTCCCAGCCGAGTACCTCGTGCCCGTTTTTGGCAATCAAATGCCCCATGGCGGTGCCCAGGTTGCCCAGCCCAACTAACCCTACCTGCATCGTTGTTTCCCCCTCGTTAGGTTGAAAAGAATGGCTCATGCTTATTAAATTATAGAGAAGAGGAATAGATGAAGCAACTATGCCAAAAAGGCAATTTCCTCCTGGTTGGTACGCACTGAAAGTTGGGTAATGATACCGCAGGATTAACTCCAAGTTTCTCCAGCTTTGGAGACTATAAGTGACTGGACTAAATTTCGCTTGCCTATCCGTAGACCTGTTACCAAGCCCACATAATTTATTGGAAATTGAAATAACCCCCAGCGGATGGGAGTCCGCGCTGAGTGGAATCTCCATAAAAATATTTGAGCATCACGTAGCCGGGTTTGTACGCTAAACTTCCCTTGCTGCCTAAAACTCCTGGGGGGCCCAGGCCACAGCCGCACATTGCAGGAGGGCGAAAAAGGCGTCCGGCCTTTCTGACCAGGCCTGGGCTTCGGCCAGCAGTGCATCTAAGTGCGTCCCATCAGCCAGGCCATGCTCGATGATCCAGGGGCGGAGACTCTCTAGCGTTGGTTTCAGCACAACCCGGTACATAAACGGCATGGCTTCCGGGTTCCCCCCACCCACAGCGAAGACAAAACCTTCTGTGCGGGCAAAACCTGCTTCAAGGAAGTATTGGCGCTGGTGGCGGGCGTAATAGGGGCTGCCATTTTCCTCGCTGAAGCGGCGTATCAGCCGGCTAAGTTCTTGCAATCTGGGCGTGGACGGCTCTTGCAGCAGGGTGGCATAATCGGGGTCGTACACTCCGGCCACACCCCCCGGTTTCAATACCCGCCGCATCTCCCGCATGGCCCGGCGCGGCTCGCGAAGATGTTCCAGTACGGTAAAAGCAAAGACAGCGTCGAAGGAGGCAGTGGGGTAGGGAATATCATAAATGTTCCCGCTTTGGAAACGAACATTGGCAACGCCTTTCTCCGCGGCCCAGGCGCGGGCCGCTTCGACCTGGCTCGGTTCCCGGTCAATGCCAATCACTTGGCCTGGGGCGAGCCACTCGGCCAGGCTCGTCGTCAGCGCCCCCATCCCGCAGCCGCAGTCCAACAGACGCATGCCCGGCTTGAGAAAGGGGAGGAAAAACGCGGCCTCCCGGGTAGCCGTTCGACTGGATAAGAAGGTCCGATGCTCGGCGCTGTAGCCGTGAAGGTACTTTTCCGCCCCCATAGTCTGATCTTTCTCAGTCATTGGTATCTCTCCTATTTATTTTCTGGTACACGAATTATAGCCTCGATTTTCTGTGTACCGAAAAATAACAAGAGCAAGTCCCCCTAGCCGCCAAAGCTGTTCAAGTTTATTTCAGCTACCCGCAGCAGAATAAGGATATTTTTGACAAACCCGGAGGGTATTTGTATATAATCGAGGATTCATTCCTTTCTTATCCCACGATCCGCTCTACATCTATGCCGATGGTATTATACCGCAGTCATAATCAAAGGAGGAAGCTATGAGTATTATCTATATTGGTCAGTCCCAGACGAAGCCCGATGAGATAGAGAACTTTCGGGATTTTCTGACTTCGGTCGAAGGGATGGCAACTGCTTTTTTAGAATTTCATTCTCCATCTGGGCTTGTTTCAGTTCCCGCTTGAGTTGGCTGACTTCGGCATCTCGTTCTTTCCGCTGTCCGTTGCCAGGAAAGGCCTGGTCAGGATCAGTTCCAAACTCTCGTCGCCACCAGTTCAAACTGCTCTGGCTGACACCCAATTTCTCAGCGATGGCTTCGACCGGTTTATCGCTGTTATACGACAGCTTGGCGGCTTCTATTTTGAATTCTCGGGTGTACTTTCGTCGCGTACTCATTTGCTTGCCTCCGTTTTGGTTTAGGTTGAGTTTACTATCTTATCTTTCTGTCCACCAAAACGGGGCGGGCTCAGTGTTGGAAGTGGTGGCGTATGCCTTCCAGGACAACTCCCCGATCAAACCAGTGCGTGGGAGTACCTGATGGATCAAAAGCAGCTTTAGGTTCAGGTTGCGCCTTATCAGTATGCACTATTTGCGCCCATCAAAGCGAGTTTGCGAACGATTTTGTGCTAAGATTGACCATCGACTTTTTTCTGGGAAAAAGTCGATTTTTGAAGCCTTGCCCAGCCAAGATTTAACTTCAATTTTCAATTAATACCCGGGCCACCTTCTGCAACAGCGAGGTCTGGCTGTTCTCACTAATTTTCAGGATATTCTGAGTGAGGGTGCTAAAATGCAATTGCGTAATGGGATGATCGAACACTGTTTTGGCGGGTAAGGTAATTTTGTCAGGATTCGGGTAAGGTTTACCGGTCAGATGATAGACCCGGAAACCGTGTTGGACCACATCTCTAAGAGACACAACCGGCGGAACATACGACTGAATATAAGAAGGCTGGTTTAAATCCAGGCAGATCAGGTCTTTTACCCGGGTGATCTCCTTGTTGTAGTACATCACCAGCGGAAACAGCCCGTTGCTGCGTTGCCGGTTAATTTCCAGAGTACCGTCTCTCAGTTTTTGCATAAGTTCCGGGCAGCCGATGAGCGTCGGGGTGTAATCATCGCTGGTGAAGACATTGATAAAAACTTGCTCCTCTTCGTCGGCAAAGTAGTTCTGGTTGAGCAATTCTTCGGGCGCTCTCAGGCGATATCTCAAGACGCCGGGAAACCTGTTGACAATATCGTCAACATTGCGCATTACGCTTTTGATGTAAATCCGGCCATCTTCGTACAGGTACTCGACAGCCACGCCCTGCGCATCCTGCCGCAGGCGCTTGCGGATAAAAATGGCAAAAAACGATTTTTTAGCAAAAGGTTGTTTCTGAATCGGGGCGGATATTTCCTCACCTAACAGGCTTTTTCTAATCCAATTCTTGATTTCCAGTTCGATGAGTACCTTTTCGAACTCCGGGGAAAAATCAATCTTGTATTTGTGGTAAAAGCGTCCCAACTGCTCTGGATCGGACTGCCCTTTTAGATAGGCTAGCGTTAGCCCTTCCGTCTCCAAAAATTGCCCGCTCGCAAAGGGTTGGGTCTCCCGGACAAACGTATCATATTCCTTGATTTTTACCGGGTACTCCAGAATTGACCGGAGCGAAGACTCCTTCGGAGCCACTAGCTTGAACTCAGATACATTCAAGCCTTGTACGCTGATAAAGACTCCTGTCTGCATAAAGCGAACGGAACGCTTGAGCTGCGAATAAAAATCAACGGTCGCGGCTGAACCTACTTTTGTGGTTGAGCGCCATATACCATCAGGTTGGAGAACAGCCATCGAGCTTTCTGTTTCCGGGTTCAATATCTTGTTGAGGACAAGATAATTTTGCCCCGTAGTCAACTTTATACTGGCCCAAGGAACAACCTCGGTGATCACCCAGCGCGGTTTTTCCTGCTCTTTGAGCAGGGGAACCGGCTCAAAGGTACTGATGGTTCGCCCCCCGGCAAAAAAGGACAGTTTGGTTATGCTCTGCTGCCTGAGCACATTTCCCAGAATCTTTTGCTCATCCGGGGTCAAATCCGCGCCGGTGTTATTGATAATTTCCAGGGTAGTGGTCGGTTCCACCGTCTTCATAAAGTTGTTTTCCAGGTAGTGGGTAGCCTGAAACGATTCTACCTTGTAAAGAATGCCGCAGGTATCCAGGAAAGCGGCCAGCTTTTCCATCAGGAATTGATAAAGAAAGACCTGGGTTTTTTTGAAGTGCGTAAACTCGTGGTCATCCTTTTCAAAGCGCATAAATTTGATAGGGTTGGAGCGGCGGGCATCGAGAGCGCGGCTGAAATAATATTTCTTGTCTTTGTGGAGGATGATTTCACCCAGATCAGCGCTGGCTACGGTGCGATACCTGTCCTTGGCCGGGTAAAAACGGCGGCATTTTCGAATAAGGTCAAGCGTCAGGGTGTGATGATAGTTATAGCGGACCCGCACATTTTGGCCCCATACAATCAGCGCCCGTTTGGTGTTGGGTTTAGGCTTGGTTAAATAGGAGGTATGGATGAGCAGCAGTTCCTCAAAACCATTCAGTGTGCCGACCGGTAGTTCTTCCGAAAGTAGATAGAGCTTGAAAATCAGATTAAACAGCCTTTCCCGGTCAGATCCACCATGCTCAAAATAATCTGTCCAACCTGAGTGGTTCGCATTCGGTGAAAGAAAAAAGATCTGTTTTCTGTCCTTGGCGGAGAAGGAGGAAATGTATTGAATTTCCTCATAAGGCCATGCTTCACCCTGGGCAGCCAGGCGTTTTTGAATTTCTTCTTTGATCCGCCGGTGCTGCTGGCGAAACATCTCGGCCTTGGCTTCGTCCTTCGTTCGCTTTTTCTTTTCGCTCTCTTCGTCGTCCGCCTCGTCTTCATCTTCCTCTTCTTCGATCAATTCCCAATTAATCCTAAGGTCTACCTCGTCGAGGCTAAAAGACTCAATGCCTCGTCCCAGCGAGAACAGATAATTAAAAAGTTTATCGGCGGTGACTTGCGGAGAGTCCGTTATCTTAATCTGATTAGTGCGGGCAATATCCGATAGTGCGGCAATTAGCATAATTAACTACTCCTTGAAAATAGAAATCGATATAAGACACTGGACTCCACCGGCCGATACTCGGTATCCGAATAAATCAGGTTACCGGAAAACAGCGCCGGCCGATGGAAATCGCTTTTTTCCTCGGTCGAATGCAAATTGAGCAAAAGTCCTTTAACCTTGCGAAACTCCGGATAGGTTGAGCCGATAATAGCCAGTTTGTTCTTGGCCTTTTTTAGCGTTGAGGTGGAAAGCTGGTTTCCTGAAAGTTGGCTCCAGGCTTTGACATCTATGCCCAAAAGTTCGTGGCCGCAGCGCAAATAATACAGATCAAACCGTTCGTATAGATTGTTGTATTTCCGAAAACTCCTTAAAGGCTCAAGCTCGTTTTCGGTCTTGATAGTTTTCCAGCTCTGCCCTTTGAAGATATATTGCTCAATCCAATTCTCGACAAAATGCTCGGCCAGGGCGGGATAAAGCACGTCATAGAAAAAGTGCGGGCGGGGGATGTAAGTATCAAAAATTTCCGGATGCGGAACGAGGCGGCTGTAATATTTGTAGATCATATCCGTGGAGGGATTTATGGACGGAATTGGTTTGCCTGCTTCATCAACTTCCCGGGTCGCCAGTTTTAGGTAATCGGGATACAGCCGAGACTGGTAAGGATAGAGAGTATCGCCATGCAAACTGTCGCTGATCAGCCGGAATAGTTTTCCTCCGATTTTTTGTTTCACTAAATAGGGGGTAAAGCCGGGCTGGCCGGGACGATAAAAGAGGGATTCGATAAAATCTTCCGGGAATAACCCACTTTGCCGGAGTTTCACCAGGTAGGCCAGCGGGTCCCGCAAAGCCAGCGGGTCTCGCAAGGCTTCCCAGGATTTGATTACATCCCCGGCAGCAGCGTCCTTATGAAAACGCTCAATATCATCCAGAAGACGCCGCCGGACCCGCTGAAAGGCCAGGGTCGCTTCGATTTCAGCTTCAAGGTGCTGCTCGTAATCGGGGATAAGCTGCTTTCTCGCTTCAGTCTGAATACGCTGGTAGACGGCATAGTTATTGACCGATAATTTGCGAATCTCGTCGGGGTCCTTTTCCTCCAGATGCTTGTAAAAACCGACAAGATGGTTGGTGGTTTCCTGGTTGATAAAGATTTTGATAACCTGACCTGAAACGTTGCGCCGTTCCGTCCGGCCAATGGCCTGCAGAGCGTTTTTGGCCAACAAAATGAGGTGCTGCTTTTGCCAGAAATCCCTGGCCTCAGGCCGGCGGAGGTACTCATTGAACTTCCTGATTTCAATCAATTCACCTCGCCGGACAATGTGTTTCATGAGCGCAAAGTGATATTTTGTTTTGTGGAGCCCGGTACTGCTGCGCTTTTTTCTTTCCGGTTCGGGTTTCATGGCGGTGTAATAGCTATCCATCAGCAAGACCAGGGCGTCAAAATCTTTCTGACCGGCCTCGGTTTCGATAATCGCATTGAGACCTTTTGCCGCGGAGGCGTAGGCCGAAATAAAGAGAATCTTCTGCCCATCCTGCCGGCGCAGTTCTGTTAGATAATCTCCTGCAACCGTTTTGTCCTGGTACCGGCGGTTAAATTGGGCTGAATAGAAAACAATTTTAACTTCCACCGGGCTTTGGTATTTGATGTGATTGATCGTGATATAAAAGATATCGGGGTGTCGTGTCGAGGCCCGGACATTTATACCTTCATACTTTTTGGCCTCGCAAACCCCCATCAGCTCCTGGATCCAGGTGATCCTCTGGGTAAAAATCATCATTTCCTGAAGCTCATCATCTTCCATCAGGTAAAACAAAAAACGGCCAAAATACCTTAGCTCATGTTCCTTATAGATGCCGAGCCAGATCTTATTCGCTTTGAAGCCTTCGATAAACTGCACCAGCGTCGCCTCTTCAAAAAGTCGTGTTACTTCCCTGGTTTTGACGTTAGGAAACGACGCCCACTCTTTATTGAAAATCGCGGCTTCAACTCGGCGAAGGGCCTGTCGCTTGGCCCTGAGCTGCTCGCACAGCCGGATTTCCGGTTCGCCCATTTTTTGAAACGACGATACACCTGATTTGTCGCGCAGCATATCTCTCAGATACCGCATATCATAGCTGGTGCTCAGGTCGTCAAAAATCCCTCCGGTCGCCGAAATAAGAAAGATAACAGTACCGGGGCGCTCCAGCATCAGTAGGAGTCTGTTTTCTGGCGAGGTCATGATGACGGTGCTGCCGATAGATACTTCTCGCAGCTCGGCGGCGACCAGATTGTTCTTCGCGGTCTGGTAACGCGCGATCTCGGTAATATTGATAATCGATTTGAGACTGCGGTACACATAGTCGCGGTCCAAATAATCAGACTTCCGGGGCGACTGGGCGCTGTGGTCCTCAATCGCACGCTGTATCCGAGAAACCTGGCGAGACCAGACATCCAGGGAGTGCGATTGGGAATCTTCGGCACTTAGAACGTTGGTCAGGAATTCTTTGATTGCCTGGATTTGCAACCGCACGGCCAAAATAGCATAGATGAGTTCGGCCAGGGAGGCATGACCGCGCTTTTTTTTGCGGGTGATAATAACGTGGCCGCTGGGTGACCGGGTTAAAAATAAACTCTTGAGTGGCTCAATGTTGTAAATATAGACGTTGTTGTAGGAGAAGATATTGACCAGGTCGTCACCGATTTGCTGGTAAAGCTCATACGGAATGAGCAGGCTGCGGTTATTCTGGAATCGTGAAAGAACCTTATCCAGAATCTCGAACTCGAAACTTACTGGTGCTGTTTCCTGGTACTGCTCAAAAACCAGGGCGATGGCTGCCAGGGACTCCTCAAGCCGGCGGTTAACTTTAGCCAGCTCCTTGAGGAACTGGATCGAATTGCCTTCCTCGGCTACCAGCCGCTGGTATAACGGAAAAAATTCCATCAACCGCCGGTCAATCACTTTGTTCCGGGTAGCATGTTCTTCAAATTCGCGAAAAGCGCCCGGATTTTGAGCGACAAAGGTCAACAGTTTCCGATTTTCCTGACCGTGTGACGAAAAAAGCACGGAAAGTTCTCGGTTAATAGAGGATAGCGCATTATTGATAGCGAGATCCTGGGGGGAGATGACATCAATCATCTCATCCAGTATCCACTGGTAACCCTCCTCAAGTTCGTCAAGCGCCAGAATAAACCTGATCGCTGGGTCTTGCTGCTGAGCGATGTAGGTCGGAATATGCCTATCGAGCCTGGCCCATTTGGTCCCATTAAAATGGAAAAACGGGATCGTCTTTTCGAATTTTTTGCAGGTAAGGAGCAGGATACCCGATTTTTCACGCAGTAGGTAAAATGGAAAAAATATCTCGACCAGCCTTAAAACCTCGACCGGCCAGGTTGCTTCTTCCGGCTGGGCCGAAATAAAGAATTCCAAAAAGCCTTCAATTCGTTGGCATAATTCGCCAATGATCCGATCGAGTAATTTTTTTCGTGCGGCGTCATTCATAAAAAATACACGTTTAAAACTTTTAATTTGCTGGATGAGAATCAACGCCTGGTTCAAGCGCTGAGGCTGCTCGGCAGTTTTTTTAGCCTGCTCGTCCGTCCGAATTTGCCAGATCTCCTTATTGTTGAGCAAAGCCTCAATCCAACCCACATAGGCTTGCAGATTCTCATTGGTCGTTTTCATTTCCAACGAGGCAAGGGTGAAGATGGGAACGTGCGGATACTTTTCCCTCAAGGTAGGGTCGATTTTTAAATGTTCTCGCAGGGGGGCGATGTAGAAAACGATCGTGCGTTGGCCCGGCGGGGTTTGGTTAATCGTCTGGCAGGCGGCTTCAATAAAGGCATAGCTTTTCCCTAAGCCCGTGCCGTAATTAACAACCTTCAACTGGGACCGGTCGTCTTGAAGACTGGTCTGGATGGTCGTTAAATAGGAATCAATAATCTCGAATTCTTCAACGGACATAGGATTACCTTTTACCTAGATTTGTTGGGTGCGGTTATTTTATTGTGCCATAGAACTAATGTTCCGACAACTTCTATATTAAGGAGCGGATGAACCATGCTGGTTTTTGTGAGCGGTGGTTCAACTCAAAGCTTTAGCCGCGTAGGGATTACGGGATTGGCACGGGAGTTTTTACCTGGTTGGGACAACACCCTTCGTGCTTGACTGTGAATTCTTTGGTTGGATAAGTCAGCGGGACAATCTGTTTGTCCAACCGAATCCTCACTATATCGAGCCATCTCGGTTCGATATATTTGTAGATGAACGACAGCGCCAGCTTGCTCTGAGTACCTGGCGAAGTCTGCCATCAATTCGAGTCGAGTTTCCCCTCAAACCTTTGCGGGAAATATACCTCCATGATCAGGCTGCACAGCTTTTCTACACTATATTCCCCCCTTCGGACGGTTCTCCTAAGTTAGTACCGGATCGGTAGTTATGCCCGGAGTGTAAACTTCAGAGGGTTGCGTATCTTATCAGTTATTTCAGAGCCAGGATGACCCTACGAAATTCATCGGATTGATTTGACGGGATGGCTGAGCTGTGGTTTGATGACGCCGAGGCTTTATTGCAAGCGCGCCCGAGTCCCGAATGGCAAGCTTCTGGGGAGGACGAACAGAATTTTATAGATGCAAGCAGAGTGACCTACTTTATCTCAGAAGAGCACGAAATCATATTCATCTACATTGACCGGATCATCGTGTCAGCCAGGACGCGGAGATTGGGGGTCGCGGCCGAACTGTACCACCACGTTGAGCAAGTAGCCAAAGAAAAGGAGTGGCCATCGGCGCAGATGTTTACGCTGAGCCGGCGAAGAGGGCCTCCTTAAAGTTTCATGCTAAAATGGGCTTTGAAGAAATTGGCACTCAGTTCTCCGCACTCGAACAAAAGACGGCTGCCAAACTGATGAAATATCCGGATAGAGCCAGGAGAAAAGAAGGAAACCCCTGATTCTTTCCGAGTCAACCCAGGAGTTATGATGAACCTGACGGACTTCAAAGTATTGACCTTTGACTGCTATGGAACGCTCATTGATTGGGAGACGGGCATGGTCGCCGGGCTGGCGCCTCTCACCGACGGACTTGGCCGGGAACTTACTCGGAATGAGATCCTTGAAGCACATGCGCTGTATGAGTCGAGCCAGCAGTGTCAGACGCCAACCAAACGTTATCAGGAGTTGTTGGCTACGGTTTACCGGCGTCTGGCTGAAGGGTGGGGTCTCCGCGTGAGCTGGGATGAATGTCTCCGCTATGGCCGCTCCATCAAGGACTGGCCGGCCTTCCCTGACTCGGCCGAGGCGCTCCAGTATCTCAAGCAATATTATCAACTCGTGATTTTGTCCAACGTGGATAATGATAGCTTTGCTGCCAGTAACAGCAAACTGGGGGTGGAGTTCGATGCCATTTATACGGCCGAGGATATTGGCAGCTACAAACCGGCCGACGCTAATTTCGACTATATGCTGACGATGCTCCAAGATCGTGGGGTTGGCAAGGCGGAGATCCTGCATACCGCCGAAAGTCTATTTCATGACCATGCTCCGGCCAATCGTCACGAGCTGAAGAGCTGCTGGATTTACCGCCGGCACGGGCAGGAGGGTTTCGGGGCGACGATGCCGCCGGGCGAAATGCCCCGATACGATTTTCGTTTCACCAGCATGGCTGAACTGGTCGAGGCGCATCAGGCAGAGATCAGGGGTAGATTTGTTTGAGGCTGTTCCCTTGGCGGTTGAGGCTGTGACTCAAGCAATCCGGCAGGGGTCTACAGCCTATCCACCTTTTCCCGACTCGACCATGCCATAGATCGTCGTCTGCAGACGGCCCAGATCAGAGTGTTTGGCGAGACAAATTAAGGAGGAATTATGCAAGCGGCATTTTACGAACAGACAGGCCCGGCCAGTGAGGTGCTGCGGATTGGCGAGGTACCCACCCCCCTCCCTGGGCTGGGAGAAGTTCGAGTGAAGGTAGCGTGGTCCGGCGTGAACCCGTCAGATGTCAAAACGCGGGCCGGCCTGCGCAACAAGACCCTACTGTTTCCCCGTATCATTCCCCACAGCGATGGCGCAGGAGTGATTGATCAGGTGGGAGCGGATGTTCCGTCCAGCCGTATCGGCGAGCGCGTTTGGGTCTGGAATGCAGCCTGGAACCGCCCCTTCGGCACCGCGGCCCAATACGTCGTGCTGCCCTCAGAACAGGCTGTTTTGCTGCCCGAGGGTCTTGACCTCGCCGCCGGGGCCTGCCTGGGCATCCCGGCCTTGACCGCTTACCACGCGATCACCGTGGCTGGCGGTGTGGCTGGCAAGCGGGTTCTGGTGGCTGGGGGAGCCGGGGCGGTCGGCCATTACGCCATCCAACTGGCCCGGCTCAAAGGCGCCAGGCAGATCATCGCCATTGTCAGCGGACCGGAGAAAGCTGCTCTGGCTCGTGAAGCAGGCGCGGAGATTGTCTTGAATTACAAGACCGAGGACCTGCTAGCCACTATTCAAGATGCTACCGCTGGCCAGGGCGTTGATCGTATTGTCGAGGTAGACCTGGCCGCCAACATCAATACCGATCTTGAAGTGTTGCGACCCGATGGCGAGGTGATTGTCTACGGCAGCGGGGCTTCAGAAATTAGCGTGCCCTTTTCTCCCGCAATTCGGAAGGGGGTGTGGTTGAATTTCTTCATCGTTTACAACCTGAGTGGGGAGGTGCGTGAACGCGCCCTGGCTGACCTATCGCTGCTGTTGGCCGGGAACCAGTTGAGCCATAACATTGCCGCCCGCCTGCCGCTGGCACAAATCGCCGAAGCCCATGACCTGGTTGAAAAAGGCCGGGTCATGGGAAATGTGGTCCTTGAGGTAGAGTGAGAGGCAAAGGCTCTGGAGTACTAGAATGTAATCTTATATTCTCTCGTTACGTTGAACCGTAGTTAACTCGACGCCAAACTCCTCAGCTAGAGCGCGTAACCGTTTTTCTAGCTCTGATAGATGACTCTCGGATATCTGGCTGATCAATTGGCCAGCCAGATCCTGCACTTGATGACGTAACAATTCCGGAGATGTGGGTGATGCTTTCGAAGACAGAGTGAGATTATTATGAGTAGAAACAGAGTGAACTCTTGCGGCACTTCCAGATTGGAGCTTCAACCGCTCCGCATCAAACTCATCCAGCTTGTTCCACTTGGCATCACACGCGAGACACCAAGCGCCGCCGTTTCTATGGACGACCTGCTGGATCAAGCAGCGGGGGCAATCAAATTCGCCTAACTGGATGTTGGGAAACCGGGTCTCTTGATTGAGCGCGGTTTCTTCTTGGGAAGTCGTAGATAGGACAATTGCACCCTCTGCTTGGTTGGCAGCTACAGTAGGGGAATCTTTGCGATGGACCTTTTGGCGATACACCTGCCCTTTACGCTCAACAACCACCTCGTCCCCACTATCAGCAATCGCGCCTGCTTCGATGAGCTCCTGGCGTATGCGCGCGATACGCCGGCGGTCAACACCCGTGTGTTCATTGATTTTTCGGATACTCTGCTCTGGAAAATCAAGCAAGGCCTGCCGGACCACCTTATCTTCATCTTCCGAGGTCCGTTGCAGGCCATGCAATTTGTTGGCGCCAAGCGATTCCCATTCGGCCTCTCGGCGGGTACCCGGCCGAAATTCTACCAGCAACTCCACACAGGCGAGCTTAGCTGCCTCACCGCGATGGTAGCCATCCCAGACGTAAAGGGTACCGTCGCTATCCTGGATAGCTTTAACTGCCTCGAACTGTACGCCGTGGCTCATCTTGTCAGCGTACTTTTCAATGGCCGTTTGATTTAGTTTTACGCGGGATTGGATAAATATAAGCGATGGATCGTGCGGGGAAAAATATCCATGAGATAAATTTTCGTCTAACATTTTTGGTCCTTGCTTATTCTGCTATTTTGATTATAATATTTGCTAATTAGGCGGCCTTTTGGTCCTTGCGCCGCCTAGCCACCCGGTGAGAGGCCTAATTCTCATCGGGTGGTTTTATTTTTACCGGGTTTACGAGGAGTCGTAAAGGCGCTCCATGGCGCTCCGGGTTGTGATCGCCAGATTGTTACGGCGATAGTCTCCCAAACTCCTCATCCACAATCTACCACGTGCGTTTTGGCTGAGATTGGTTTTGCCCCAGTGTTCCTCAGCCTGTTTTACGGTAATCACATCCTCTAAAATAAGCTCGCACACGGTATCAAATACGTGCGCGAGTTTGTAGTACATCTCGAGATATTTTGCGAAATCGGCTCCAGGATAGTGGTATAAAACTGATCCATCCTCTTCGACTTCGTACCGGCCGCCAAAAAAGCTAATCATCAACGTGGCCGCGGCTAGATTGATGTTATTCGTACCAAATTGTAACTTGGCGTATAGGGTCTCGTTTTTATTCACTAATTCTAATTTTTGCACTGAAGCCATCAGTATCTCCCAAGAATACCCTGGTTTAATTAGATCATAGTATAATATACTCTTGAACGTTTGTCAAGCCTAAAATGAGTTATAAACCATAAAAATACATACTCTTCCTCGAAATCTCATAACCTCAGATTACCTGGTACATTGTACCAGGTAAAATCTACCCGCTCACAACCACCTTTGGGAAGGCTTCCTGCGATGATTGAAAACTTATCGGCAACCTATTATTCATGAGCTGATTGGGATTGAACCCTGTTTTGATTGATGTTCCTTTTTGGTCAAAGAATGGCGCTTAGTATTTGTCAGTTATATCACAATGTAATACCACATGTGTTACACAGTGATATAACTGCCTCTATATTCTCATTGTAGGCATTCTGTCCAGGTGATTTGGCTCGGGATAAGCTCGACTAGAGCGGTAATCTTCTTTTGTACTGATAACTAAGAACCTAGCCATTATTGTTATGCTGCCACCGCGGCCGCCCGATCTATTCTCCAAATTAATATATCCCAACCTTGAAGCCCTTACCTCGCAGCGATGCAATTTGCTTTGTAATTTAGAACTTGGCCCCCTCACCTTGGCCTTAAATCTGGTTATTATAGCGAATTTTTCTAAATTACAAGGCTAAATTACAAGGTTGTTGACAGTAAGTGCTTGATATTTCGGTCCAGTTTGGGCTTAAATTAACGTGCGCATATTAGGGACAGAGTTAAGAACAACAACCCTCTGACGTTTACTCTGTGAATTCTGCATTACTACCACGTTCAGCACGTATCTTAATGAGCGCCTGCACTTTTCAAAATGACAATAATCTCTTCAAAACCTTGCTGTCGGGCATGGGCCAGCGGTGTTACCCCGTTCCGGTCGGCCAGGTTGACATCAGCGCCGGCTTGCACCAGCAACCGGACTACCTCGGTGTGACGCGGCCCACCATCGCCCAGAATGATGGCTTCCAGCAACGCCGTCCAGCCCAGCCGGTTGACGTGATCAATGGCGATATCGGTTTTTAGCAATTCCTCAACGATCTCGGCATGCCCCCGGTCAGCAGCCCGAATGAGGCCGGTGCCATTGTAGCTGTCCAGGCTGTGCACGTCGGCTCCGGCTTCCAGGGTGAGCTTGAGCAGCTCCAGATAGCCGTCGGCGGTGGAAATCAGATAAGCGCTCTGTTGGGTGTTGTCCTGTACATTCACATCCGCGCCAGCCTCGATCAGCAGTTTAGCCACCTCCAGATGATTCTGGTAGGCAGCGGCAATCAGCGCCGTTATCCCCTGGTTATCGCTGGCGTGAACGCTGGCCCCTTGAGCTAACAAATCCTGCACTGCCGCCGCATCACCCTGCCTGGCAGCGGCAGTCAACGCCCTATTGAGTTGTTCCATATTGGCCCCCTTATCTTCGGCAGCATCTTGGGGAGGTAAAGCCACAATGTCCAGCGGATAACCGGCAACGGTCAGTTCACTGCTTGTGCGTTGCTGCAAATCAACCACGGTCAAGCCCTCCCAACCGCCGGTCAGCAAGTAACCACCGGTAAGGTAAGCGTAATTCCCATCCAGGCTGATGGCGATATCCTCGTGGGGGCGAGCCAGCGGCATCACCTCCTCCGCCATCGTCTGGGTGTCAAAAATAGTCAAACTTGGTCCGGCGCTAGCCCCGCCGGCCGCCCCGGTGCCCACGATGAGCAGATAACGTCCATTCGGGGTTAAAGCCACGCCGTGCTGATGCGTGTTGGCGGTAAGAGGGAAGGTGTCAAACTGGCCGCTGGCCGGATCCAATTTAACCAGCGCCTGCCCCTGAAACGGCAGCCACAACTGTCCATCGGCGGCCAGAGCCGCGTAATGCGGCTTGTCAAAGGCGCCATTTCCCAGCGGCGCAACGTCAAAAGTGCGAGTCGCCAAGGTCGTTGGAGCAACGGCGGTAACAGAATAGGAGTCGTGGTCAATGGTGAAGACCTCACGGCCATCGGCGCTAACCAGCACCTCAAAGGGACGGATACCGATCGGTACCCTGCCCATAATAGTCAGGGTTTCAGTATTGAGAATTTCAAGCTGGCTGGGCTGGCCCGACACGTAGACCCCCACATAAACCTGCCGCCCGTCGGGTGAAGCGGCAATGCCCATCCCACCGGGCCGGTATTCACCATACTGCGGCGCGCCGACATCGGTTTGGTAGGGTACCAGGGCCAGCCGCTCGCGCTGGTTCAGATCAATCACCGCAATACCCTCGGCGGTGGAGACAAACATACGATTGCCGACCTGGGCCAGTCCCCACGGGGCTGCGCCGGCCTCAATTTGAACAATGACACCGCTGGCGGGATCCACCAGCAAGACATATCGCTCCTGCGAGTTGGTTACGGCCAGCAGATGCACCGAGGATTCCAGCAGGGTCGGATCCGGCCTGGCCGTGTTTGCCGGCGTTGGTGAAGTGGGCTGAGATGTCGGTGTGGCAATTGTCTCTGTAGTTACCTCTACGGGCGTGGATGGGTTCGAAACCGGAGTTGGCGTCACATTGGTTTGAAATGTGGAGGCCGTGGTTTGGGGTATCACCGTTGTCGGTTGAGGGCTTGCTGCACAGCCCACCAGGTATAAAGCTGTCCAAAGAATCAGGAAAAGTTGGAACAGTTTCAGCATCGTATCAACCTCAATTCGTTGGCCATAATTGCGGCCTGGCCCGGTCTGACATATCCAACTTGGCAAAGGCGACCAGCGATTTTTCTGATAAACGATAGAGCACAGAAGCCATCTTTACGCTGGTTCTTGTGCGTTGGCACAACAGACCATCCATGTGGCTGGTGGTTTTTCCATCAGGGCTGCCAGAATTGAGCTTTGGCAATTAACCCGGCTCGGTCCAGAATCACAATCTGGCGTCGATCCACCTGAATCAATCCTTCTCTGGCCAGGTCGCGTATAGCTCGGTTAACCACATCCGGCACAGTTCCCAGGCGGGCCGCCATCTCTGTTTGCGTGGCCCAGCGATGGCGTGAAATAGCAGTTTGCTCACTATCGGCCAGTTGCACTAACAACAGTTTAGCCAGCCGGGCCGTCACCGAGCGTAACGATAGGTCTTCAATCATGGAAATGGTATGGAGTAAGCGGCCAGCCAAGGCCCGGATGACCAGCCGAGCCATGGCCGGATAACGATCGAGCAGGGTTAATAAGGTGGACTGCTGGATGACCCACAGTTCACACGCCTCTTGGGCGACGAGTGTGGCCGGATTGGGTTGTTCGGCAAAGACAGGGGCAATATTAATCGGCTGGCCTGGCCCAAGAAAGTCCAGAATCTGCTCCCGCCCTTCGGGCGATAGCTTGATGGCTTTCACCCACCCCTGATGAACCAGGTAAAAGGCCTCTGGGGGATCGCCTTCCAAAAAGATCACTTCCCCAGGACCGTAAGAACGTAACTGCGTGGCTGCCTGCAACTCTGCCCAACCGATTTGATCTAACACAGTGAGCCAGGATATTTTCCGCAAGTCAGCTGATGGGTCAATCGTACTATTGGACATTCGCGACTCCTTTACCGGCCGACCTGAGCCTCCGCATCGCTCCGTAGCTCTCTGTTTGCGTCACCTCGCTCTGTTACAACCCTTAGAAACTACGCCACCAACCGGGGAGCCGGCCAAATGGTCAAACTTACCCTAATTTCTCGCTGCCAAGCAATCATTATACTTGAGCGCGGTTCATCGTTCAAGACGGCCACCCACCCTGAGCTTCCGACCAAATGCCCCTAAGTCTGTCCAGTGCGCCGTTGATAGCCAATGACCAACAGTAACACAGTGAAAACCCCAGCCACCACATGCAAGAAAGCAGCGACGCTGCTGGCCAGTAGCGTTTTATGGGGGACAGGCAAAATATAGTCGGGAATGAAGCTGACAAGCAGGACTACCCCTGAAATTATGATGAAGGTTTGAACCGGCCTCGCCCGGCGTTCCACCAACCAGGCCAACAGAGCCGTAGCGCCTACCACTGGAACCAGCGTAAAAATCGCCGAACGCACATAACTATCCAACGGCGCAAAAAGGGCGATCTCCGGCCAGAGGGCAACGGCCAGAGCTTGCACCGCCAGGACTGCGACAATGCTGGTAGCCGCCGTAATGAGACCCAACTTCAGCCAATCGCTTCGGGCCATGTTAGCGTTGTCTTGAGTTATTGCGATAAAATGGTGAGCTATAAGATTTTCCTCCCTTGAAAAAATGCTGGATAAAAAATTGCCCGTTGCTCAACTTCAAGCAGGCAGGCCAGCAACCCGGCCTGGCTATGATTTGAGTCCATTTGCCTCGTTCCAGGAGTGGCTATCGGCGATGAAGCCGCCTGGGTTTAGCCCTAGCTCTATCGCCCACAGGACGGCCTGGGTCCGGTTACACACGTTCAGCTTGCCAAAGATGTGGTAAACGTGCCGCTTAACCGTACTCTCGGTGATGGATAGTTCCCGGCCAATTTCACGGTTCGACGCGCCGGAAGCGAGCCAGTGTAATACCTCTCGCTCGCGTTCGCTTAAGAGGGCAGTCGTTACGCCGGGGTATGGGCGAGTTCCGTTTAGAGGCGGGGGTATCACCCTGGTTAGTTTTGACATGCGTAACCTCCATTTATTTAGATGTAAGCCAGGCTCTCGCGGACACTGGTCTGAGCCGCCTTTTGCGCCGGGAACCAACTGGCGACAACAGCCAGGACGGTAATGATGCCGAGCCAATACCAAACCCCCCAGACCGAAAATTGATACACCAGCTCGATGTGCAGTGTGCGAGTCAAGGCCAAACTCAACAACCGGCCCGCCGGAAGGCTGAGCGGAAGGGCCAGCAGCCAGCTCAACCAACCCAGGATCAAGCCCTCGCCGATAAACTGGCCGGCCACGACCCAACTTGAGGCCCCAATAGCCCGCATCACCCCGATCTCGCGTGTCCGCTCCAGTACATTGATGGCCAGTGTGCCGCTGAGGGCCACCGCCCCGACCACCGCCGTCATCACCGCCATCGCCGTCAAAATACCGAAGATCAGGGCCATGCGCTGGGTTCGTTCCGTAGCCAGCCGGTGCGCAGTATCCTGACTGCTGGCCGTGACCTCATAACCGCGCGCTTCATAGAGTACCCGCAGGTCGGCCGCTGTGGCCGCCTCACTCGCAGCATCCTGGTTGATGGTCTGCACCCGGATAGATTGGCCTCGACCCACTTCATTCATTTCGCGCAGCAGTACCTCGCGCGGGACGATGGCTACCTCCTGGTCCACCGGCTCAAAGAGCAGGCCGATCACCTGCCAGTTCGACTCTCGTTGGGTGGGAATGTCAATCGTAATCCAGTCACCCACCTCTACCCCCATCGCCTGGGCCACTTCCTGGTTGAGCACCACGGCGTAATCGTCGCCTGCCTGCAGCCAGCGCCCGGCCCGTAATTGGGGCACGTATGTCTTTGAAGGCAGGGGCAGACCGCGCAGGTTGACTTTGCTATCGTCATTCGACTCCGGCTGACCCCGGGGCCGGGCCGTCCCTTTGGCCGTGCCATAGACTTCGACCGCGCTCACTTCGGGATGGCTGCGGGTCAGCGTCTCAATCGGCTTGATCCGCGCCTCCTCTTCCAGATCGAGCAGCACGTTGGCCTGGAAGATCGAGAGGAGGGCCTCACCAAAGGTGTGGGTCATGGTGGCCCGTGTGTTCAGAACCATCATAAACATCACTCCGGCCCCGATCAGGGTGAGCTGGGTAAAGAGCACGCGCTTCTGATTGCGAAAGGTATTGCTCACAGTGAGCGAGGCCAGGCGGGGGATGAAATCCAGTTTAACCAGCAGCCGATCCAGCCAATTGGAGGCAGCGGCCAGGCCATAAGTGGTGATGGCCTCGCGCACGGTGATGCGCGCTCCCAGGTAGATGGGCAACAGCGACACCAACAATGGGGAGAGCAGCGCCACCGCCGCCTGGACTGCCACCGCCGTCACTGAAATCTCAAAAGGGCCGGGGAGCATGCCCACCCGCTGGACCATCATCACCCGCAGGCCGTGCGCGCCCAACGCGCCCAGGGGCACGGCCAGCGCCAAAGCTAACCCCGCATAGACCAGGATCAGGCTGAGATAGATGACCAGAATCTGGCCGAACCTGGCCCCAATGGCCTTCATCATGCCAATCTGGTTGACCTGCTGCACAATCACCGCATTGATGGTGTTATAGACCAAAAACAGGCCCAAAACGAGGGTGGCGGCGGCCATGACCGTCAAAATCAAAAAGATGCTGTCCAGGGCATCCTGGTTGGTAAACTGGTCGGGCCGGCCGGTACGGGTTTTAAAGCCGCCCGGCGCAGAGATGGCCGGGCTGACTTCGATGTCCTGCTTTTCCAGCTCATGCTGGAGCAGGTCGGCAGCGGCCTTGACGGCGGCGTCGCTGTAATGGGGGATGGTGGCCAGGATTAGGCTGGAACCGGTCTCGCCGGTAAGTTGGGTAAAGCGCTCGCGGGTGGTGAAAAACATCGGGTCGGGCAGCATGGCCGGCGAGGGGTGGCCGGCATTGTAGAGCACTCCGTTCAACGCCACCGGGTAGACCTTGTTGTCAATTTGCAGTTCAAGCTGGTCGCCGGCTGCCAGGCCGCGCCCGCGCTGCACCCCCATCCACTTGCGCCGCGGCCAGTCGCCGCTGTCCAGGCTCACCTGCCGGATGGTCTGCTCCTCATAGTCTGCCAGGGCGACCAGGGTGGCCGGCTGCCAGGGGTCCTGGCGCGTACGCCGCCAGCGCACCGTTTTATCCTGGAACCAGCCCTCGACCCGCTCCATCTCCTTGAGATTCTGCAAGGACTCGATCAGGCTGTCGTCAACCGGCGGATTGACCTCCAGGCCAATGGTCGCCGGATGAGAGGCCTGCCAGGTGCGGGTCACATCCTCGCGGATAAACGCTTTGCCGCCCAAAACCGCTCCGACGGCAAAAGCGCCAATGGCAATGATCGCAATCACCCGCCAGGTGCGGCCCTTGTTTTCCCACAAGTCACGCCAAATTTTGTAACGAATTACGCCCATAGTGATTTTAGATTTTAGATTTGGATTTTGGATTTAGCTGTCGGTAGGCGACCGATGAGATAACAAACCAGATAACGGTTCGCAGGCTCATTGCGCCCAGGGTGCGCGGCTCATAGCTGCCCCCACTCAGGATATAGCCGCCAAAAATAATAAAAACTACCAAGGTCACGCCGGCAATCAAGAAGGAGAGCCACACCGCCCAGCGCTGCCTGAACCACAGACCCACCCCGGCAATAATGTAGGCAAAACCGGCCAGGAAGTTGAACCAGAGGACAAAGGATACATAATTACCGGCGGCCTGCCGGGCTGCGCTGTCAAACAGAACCGATCCGCCGGAAACCAGGGTCAGCAGGCCAAACAGAACGGCAAACAGGGCCAGCGTCCCCAGCCAGCGCGAATGTTTCAAGAGAAGTGAATTCATCATAAGGCCTCCATATAGATTTACCCGGTATCGTATCACTGAGTCACATCTTATCACTGCCTGATACCCCTGTCTCCGACTTTTGTCGGATTTGGAAGTAAATCATCTTTGCACTCACCGTCAAATCGGGCTAGGAGGCGCGCCGGGCGGGCAGACTCTCCACGGCTTCGCTGCTAATGCCCAACGAAACCATCTCTTCCCCCACTTCCTCGATCAGGCTCACCGGCACCAGGCGATAATCCGAGACCAGGTGGGGGCGAACCAGGAGCAGATGGGTCACTTGTTGGCTGGGGTCCTCAACCACGACCGCGGCCACCTTGCCGGCCTCCCAGCCATCCTGGGTCAAGATGGCCATCCCCCGGCTCACTTCAATGGACCCGTTCTCTTGTTCCAGGCAAACCCGGCCGCGCTCAAAAAACCGCTGCGAGGCAGCAGGGGATGTCGAAGGGTTATTCTGAGTCATATCTTTACACCATTTATCCTTTGCGATTTAACCTGACGCCCTTATTTCCAGGGGCATCAGGTAAAACTTACTCATAGGGTACCATTTCTCCGGCGGCCAGTCTTCGACTTTTGTCGGATTTGCCGGCCCTCAGATCTATCCAGACCCGGCTTATCCACCCGATAATGAACTCCACCAGGCGGCCAAGGCCAGTAATAGTGAGACGAAAAAGAGACCGGCCTTGGCCAGCAGGTGGTGGGGCCGGGGGCGGAACTGAAGCTGGCCCAACCGGGAAACGAACCGGCAGGACACAAGCCGCAGCGAGACGGGGGACGAGGTCGACGTGGTCGGAAGATAGAAGTCGAGGAGCTGCTGGCGCAGGCTGGCGCTATCGAGTCGGCGCTGGAGATGACCATCCCGAGCGGTCGAAATCGTCCCGCTCTCTTCGCTAACCACGATGACTAGGGCGTCGCTGCTTTCACTCAGGCCCACGGCCGCCCGATGACGCGTCCCCAAGCGGCGTTGGCCGGACAGGGGATGTTGGGCGACCGGCAGGACACAACCGGCCGCCAGGAGCTGATCTTCGTGGACGATAACGGCGCCATCGTGCAGCGGGTTTTTGGGATAAAAGATGGCCTGCAACAACTCGCTGCTGATCTGTCCACCAATCGCCACCCCGGTTTCCGCCACCCGTTGCAGGGAAGCCTTCCCTTCGAGGACGATGAGCGCGCCCGTCTGGCTGGCGGACAGCCGCTCCACGGCGCGGACCGAGGAGGCCACTATATTTTCAACCGTCGTCTGGCGAATGGCCGGAGTGGCCCCGGCCCGGCGGCCAATCCGCTCCAACAGGTGGCGCAATTCCGGCTGGAAGATGAGCGGGGGGGCGAACAACATGGCCAGCAGAGCCTGCTGGATCAGCCAATCGAACGTCCGCAAGGGCAGCAGCAGGGTCATAAGGACCAGGACCACCACCGTCAGCACCTCGCCTCGGAACAGGAAGGCCGCCCGGCTGTGGCGCACCCAGTTTAAGAGCAGGTACAAGGCAAGTGTGACCAGGAGCAGGTCCAGCCCCTCCAGCCAGGTGAGCGCCAGCAGGTGAGAGTTTATCTCGGCGTACAAAGATTGTAACCAGGCCATCATCCGACCCCTCGCCGATAGCGGGGTGGCTTTACAGCCACCCCTGCTGGCTCATTTCACCGACACGTAAGCCGGATCGCCCGAAATCCAGCCGAGTTTTTCACCATCGGGCAACTGCACCTGCAACCAGCCGGTCGTCAGGTCAACCTTGACCACCGGCACCGTATCGCCTCTAACCAGCGTGACAATGACCGGATGGGAAAGGGCCGGGCCATTGCGCACGTTTAGACCGGCCGAGACAATTTTGGCCGTTGCTGAGACAGCTTTAGTAGGCGTAGGCGTCGGCTCAGCTTTGACCGGCCCGGCCTGGCCCGTTTCCAGTGTATCCCTCACTGACACATAGGTTTGGTCGCTCGAAATCCAGCCGGTTTCCTCATCACCGGGCAGCTTTACCTGCAGCCAGTCGCTGGCCGGGTCAACCTTGACCACCGCGACCGTATCGCCCTTAACCAGGGTGGCAATGACCGGATGTGTCACCCCCGGCCCGCTGCGCACGTTCAATCCGGCTGAGACAATCTCGGCCTGAGCCGCCGGGGGAGCATACACCGCTTCCGGGGTCGAAACGACGGTAGGCGTTGCTGCCACCTTAACCGGCGTCGGCGTAACCGGAGCCGTCACAGTTACCTGCGGTGAAGGAGCCGGAGACGGTGCGGCGACTGAACCGGACTGAAGCGCAGGCAAAATCTCGGCATCGGCCGGCATGCCGGGCCGCAGGCGGTGGTCGGGGTTGGCCAGGGTAATCTTGACTGCAAAGACCAGGTTAACCCGCTCTTCCTGGGTCTGCACATTCTTGGGGGTGAATTCGGCCTCGTGGGCGATGTAGCTGACCGTACCCTCAAAAACATCATTCGGATACGCATCGGGATAGACCCGCGCCGCCTGCCCCAGCTTCACCCGGCCAATTTGGGTTGCGGGGAGGTACACGGTCAGGTCAACCGTCTCAATGTCGCTCAACTCCAGGAGCATCGTCCCCGGCGCGGCCAACTCGCCCGGCTCGACCATGCGCCGGCTGATCAGGCCGTCACGCGGGGCGGTCAGGCTTTGCTTGGCAAGTTGCACGGCCACGGCTTTCAGGCCCGCTTCTGCCTCCCGCACCTGGGCCTGGGCGACGGCGATATCTTCGGCGGTGGGGCCGGCTTTGACGGCGGCCAGGTTGGCCTGGGCGGCCTGGACGGCGGCTTCGGCCTGGCGGAAAGCGGCCTCGGCAGCGTTGGCCTGGGCAATCAGCGGTAAGGGGTTGTCGCGGATCTGGATGAGATGGGCCACCTGCTGTTTGGTTCCGGCCAGGGCCACTTCAGCCATCTGCACCCCGGTTTGGGCGGCCTGGAGCTGGTACTGGGCCGCCTCGGCCTGGACCAGTCCTTCATTCCCCCCGGCCCGGGTGGTCTGATTGCGACTGGCAGCCTCGGCCTGGATTTCCATCCGCTTTAACTGAACCCGGACCAGTTCCAGATTGTGTTCGGCCTCGCTCACCTGGGCCTGGGCCTGATTGATTTGAGCCGCCAGTTCATGCGGGTCAATTACCACCTGCGCGAGCTGCTGCCAGGTCAGCCTGGCCCCGTCGCGGGCGGTTTCGGCCTGGGCCAGTTGGGCCTCGGCGGCGGCGATGTCCTCCGGCCGGGCCGAGGCGCTGACCAGTTCCAGGTTGGCTTTGGCCGTGGCTTGAGCCGACTCTAACTGGGTTTGTTGGGCCAGCAGGTCTGATTTGTCCAGCTCGGCCAGCACCTGGCCGGCTTTAACCTCGTCCCCTTCGTCCACCTTGACGGCGATAATGCGGCCGCCTAACTCGGCGGTAATGGCCACGGTTTCGGCTTCCATCGTGCCGGAACCCAGCAGGCCGCTCGGCTCCTGCGCGGTTACAGGCGTTCGGATAAACCACCCATAAGTGCCGCCAACAGCGGCTAAGAAGATCAGGATAGGGATAATTCGTTTCATCATGATTGCACCTCGTGAAAAGGGAGTAGGCAGTAGGAAGTAGGAAGTAGGGGGAGGAAATTATCCCTTACTCCCTTACTCCCTACTCCTTACTCCCTGCTTCATAATTCCGGTCCTTCCGCCAGGATGGCATCGGCGGGCATGCCGGGTTTCAGGCGTTGATCCGGATTGTCTAATTTGATTTTGACGGCAAAAACGGTGTTAATTCGCTCCGCTTTGGTCTGCACATTTTTGGGCGTAAACTCGGCTTTGTCGCTGATCGTGGTGATCGCGCCGGCAAACGGTTCGCCCGGAAAAGCATCTACAAAGACCTCGACCGGCTGCCCCACCGCCACCAGGTCAATATCCGGCTCCGGCACGTAGACGGTCAAGGTCAGGTCGGTCAAGTTCGCCAGCGTCAGCAGGGTCAGGCCCGGCGCAGCGATCTCGCCTTCGTGGGCCACCCGGTCCACCACCTGGCCGGTCAGCGGAGCGGACAAAAGCGCCTTGCCCTGCTTGACTTGCAGCGTGGCCAGGCCGGCCTCGGCCTGCTGCACCTGGGCCTGGGCCACGGCCACCTGTTCGGGCCGGGGGCCGGCCTAGAGAAGCTCCAGCCGGGCCTGGGCCACCTCAACCTCGGCCAGGGCGGTCTGGTAGACCGCCTGGGCCTGGGCCACCTTGACCTGGGCCTCCTGGGGGTCATCCCGGAGCCACAGCAAATCTTGCAAGCGGGTTGCGGCGTCGTCCCGCTCGACCACCGCGCCATTCAAATTGACCCAGCCGGCCCACATATCCGCCCCGGCATAGTTCCAGGCCACGCCGGCGTCCTGCTTTTGGCTTTCCTCAAAGGTGATGTGGCGGCTCATCTTGTCGCCGGTTTGGGGGTGGGTGCGGGAGACATAAAAACCCTCTTGGAAAAAGTCCCACTGCTGCTGACGTAAATCCCAGACCGCTTCCCCGGCGTCTTTCAGCGGGGCTGTGTAGACGATTTTTAACTCGGCCAGTTGCAGGGCAGTGCGAGCCGCGTCAATCTGCATGTTCAACTCCTGCGGGTTGTCGCGTAGGGTCAGGGCATCCTGCCATTGGGTGTAGGCGGCTGCGGCTTTGGCTTCGGCTACGGCCACGGCCGCTTCGGCTTTGGCGATTTCTTCGGCCCGCACCCCGGCCTCGATTTTAGCCAGGTGGGCTTTGGCCGTAGCGATTTTGGCCTGGGCCTGCTCCACTTCAGCCTCTAACAAGGCCGTGTCCAACTCAACCAGGGTCTGGCCGGCTTCGATCCAATCGCCCTCATCCGCGGCCAGCCGGGTGATGCGTCCCCGCGTTTCCGCAGCCACGGCCACCTCGTCGGCCTCGATGTAGCCGGAAACGCGATAGACGTCACTGGCCTGGTCCTGATCAATCAGGCCCAATTTTAGTTGCAGTTGGGTCAGCGCCGCCGGATTCTGGCTGAAATACCAGTAGCCTATCCCAACAGCGCTGGCGACTAACAAGATTATGAGAACAGGAATGAGTTTGTGTTTCATCTTTTTTACCTCCATAATAAGGGAGTAGGTAGTAGGGAGTCCCCCAAGGGGAGGCGAAGCGCTCTAAGGAGTAGGGGAAAGAAAAAGTTTCCCCTTACTTCCTACTCCTTACTCCTTACTCCTATCTTCCAACGACTTTCTCCGCCTCCCGGGCGCTGGAGATGAAGACATCTTCCAGCGAGGGGGCGATCCGCTCGACCGAGGTCACGTTCAGCCCGTGGCCGGTCAGGGTTTGTTTGATCAGGGGGATGTGCTCCTGCGCATTGGCCGTGACCACGTGGATGAGTGACCCATAGAGCGCCACCTCTTCAAAAAGGTTCAAGTTGCGCAGCAGAGGCATGGCCTGGCCGGCGTTGGCGGTGTCCACTTCGAGCACGTCGCCATGCATCTGGGTCACTTTGACCACTTCCGGCGACCCCTGGGCCACCAGGTTGCCCCGCTGAATGAAGACCAACTCCTGACAGTGTTCGGCCTCGTCCATATAGTGGGTTGTGACCAGGATGGTCGTGCCGCCTTCGGCCAGCTCGTAGATCAGTTCCCAGAAGGCCCGGCGCGAGATAGGGTCCACCCCGGCGGTTGGCTCATCCAAGAAGAGGGCTTCCGGTTCGTGGATGATGGCCGCCCCCAGGGCCAGGCGCTGCTTCCAGCCGCCGGACAGGTTGCGGGTGCGCTCCCGCTCCCGCCCGGTCAGCCCGGCCATCTTCAGGATGTACTGTTTGCGCTCTTGCAGTTTGGGGCCGGCCACGCCGTAGACGCCGCCGTAAAAGTCCAGGTTCTCGGCCACCGTCAGGTCGTTGTAGAGGCTGAACTTCTGGGTCATGTAACCGATGCGCTTCCGCATCACTTCCGTTTCTTTGACCACGTCAAAGCCGATAACGTTGGCCGTGCCGCTGGTCGGGGCCAGCAGCCCCAACAGCATGCGGATGGTGGTGGTTTTGCCGGCCCCGTTCGGCCCCAGAAAGCCGAAAATCTGGCCGCGGGGAACTTCAAAACTGACGTTGTTGACGGCCACAAAGTCGCCAAACTTTTTGGTCAGGCCGGTGACTTCGATGGCCGGGGGGGTGGGAGTAGTTGGTGTTGTCATTGTTTATTACCTCCATTGTGATGCGTTATACGTGATGCGTGAATTTACGTTTTACGCATCACGTTTCACGCTTCTTCCATCTTGCCAATCAACGAGATAAACGCCTCCTCCATCCGGGGCACGGTCTGGCGGAAGTTGGTCAGCGTGATCTGCTCGGCGGCCAGGGCGGCTTCAAGCTGGGGCCGGCGCTGGCTGACGCTGTCTACAAAAACGTGCAGCAGGTCGCCGTAAGTTTGAACCTCCAGCACGCCGGCCTGCTGGGTCAAAATCCGGTTGGCCTGGCGCAGCAGGCCGACGCCGTGAAACCGTTCCGACTCCGGCCGGAACTCGACTAACTCGCCCGGCAGCAGGGCCTTAATCTGGTTAGGTGTGCCCACCTCGATCAGCCGGCCGCCGTACATCAACCCGACGCGGGCGCTGCGCTCGGCCTCATCCATGTAGGGCGTGCTGACCAGGATGGTCGTGCCCTCGACGTGCAGATCGGCCAGGATGTCCCAGAACTCGCGCCGCGAAACCGGGTCCACCCCGGTGGTCGGCTCGTCCAGATAAAGCACTGCCGGCGAGTGGATCAGGGCGCAGGCCAGGCCCAGCTTCTTTTTCATGCCCCCGGACAGCCGCCCGGCCGGCCGGTTGGTAAACTCGGTCAGGCGGGCAAAGTTGAGCAGGCGTTCGGTGCGCTCCTGGCGGGCTTTGCCCTTCACCCCAAACACGTCGCCAAAGAAGTTGATGTTTTCCAGCACGGTCAGATCGCCGTAGAGGGCAAACTGCTGGGCCATATAGCCGATGTGTTCCTTGATCCGTTCCGGCTCCTGGCGCAGATCGTAACCGGCGATGCGGGCGCTGCCGGCGGTCGGGTCCATAATCGCCGCCAGCATGCGCAGGGTCGTGGTTTTGCCGGCCCCGTCCGGCCCAACCAGGCCGAAGATTTCACCTTTTTTGATCTCCAATTCCAGGTGGTCTACGGCTACGACCGGGCCGAACTGTTTGGTCAGTTGCTCGGTTTTGATGATGGTCTCATTTTCGTGGGTCATAATTGTCCTCTGTTTTTACTTCTACTGAAGCCCGCTCGAGGCATTGTTGGATGTGGTGGGCCTGGCGTTCCCAATACGGCCGCCAGACTGGCTCATCGGCGTCCATCTGTTGCTTGATCAGGTCTAGCAGGCGCAACGCCTCGTGCTCGCTCAATTCCAGAACGATCTTTCTGCCCCCATTTTCAGCCTGTGCGGCACTCAATCGAGCTTCTTCCTAAAGGTGGTGGCGGCCAGGGTAATGATAATGATACTAAAGATGAGCACGGCGATGATTTGTTCGCCCAAAACTTCCACCCCCACCCCCTTCAGCATAATCCCCCGCACAATGACCAGGGCGTAGCGGGCCGGGATGATGTGGCTGAGCCACTGCAGCCACTGCGGCATGGCGTCGAAGGGGAAGAAGAAGCCGCTCAGGAAAATGGTCGGCAGCACCGTAGCGAAGGTCATCAGCAGGGCCTCTTGCTGGCTCTTGGCAATGCTGGAGATGAAGATGCCGATGCCCAGCGCCGTGACCAGGAAGAGGGCCGACAGCGCCAGCAGCAGCGGCACACTGCCATTCACCGGCACGCCAAAGAGCAGGACGCCAATCACCAGCACCTCCAGGATGATGAAGAAGGAGATGACCACATAGGGCGTGACCTTAGCCACCACTAACTCAATCGAACGAATGGGGGTCACAATCAACTGCTCGATGGTGCCCAGCTCCCGCTCCCGGACGATGGAGGAGGAGGTAAAGAGGGTGGTGAACAGGAACAGGACCATGACCATCAGGCCGGGAATGGTGAAATAGGTGCTTTCCATATCCGGGTTGTACCAGACCCGCGGCCGCACTTCGACCCCACCCATGCGCTGCATGAAAGCGCCTGCCTCCTCGCGGACTAGGTGGGTCGAGTGGGCCTGGCCCACTGACTGGGCGGCGGCGAAGATATTCCCGGCCACAGTCGGGTCGGAGCCGTCAATCACAAAGGAGACGTCGGTCCACTCGCCGGCCAGGACATCCTGGCTGTAACCGGCAGGGATAATGAGCGCGCCATACACGTCGCCGTGATCCAGCAGATAGGCCACCTCGTCCTCATGCTCCACCTGGGCGATGATGTCAAAATAGTTGGAGGCCTGGTAAGCCTCCACCAGGGCCCGGCTCTGCTGGCTCTTGTCGCCATCGTAGACGGCGGTGCGCAGGTGGTCAATATCGGTGCTGGCGGCGTAGCCCAGTAAAATCAGTTGCATCAGGGGGGTGATGATCATCACCGCCAGGGTGCGCGGGTCGCGCCGGATGTGAATAAACTCTTTGCGAATTAAACTCAGGGTTCTTAGAAACATAACACACCTCTCAAAAATGAACTATGAACTCATTAACCAGGCCAACTCTTTGGACGTGGGGCCGGTTAAAAAGTGAGAAACTAACTGCTCAATGATGGCGTCGGCGGAGATATTTTTATATCTGGGATCCAGGTGGGTGGATTGGAGCAAGAAGTTGAGCAGCAGTCCACCCACGAGCGCGTAGGCCAGGATCAGCGGCTCATTCCGCCGCCATTGACTTGAAGGGGTGGAACGCTGCATGCTCGCTTCGATAGAAGCGACCACCGGTCTGACCAGTGCTTGGTAAAACCTAGCGCGCAATTCGGCATCGGCCGCTATTTCGGCCAGGATCGGTAGAGCAAGGCGACCCCGTTCCTGCAAAAGCTGGAACATAGCCTTACCAAGTACGCTTAAGAACTCTTTTGGGTTTTTGGCCGGACTATTAGGGATCATCCCTTTGAGCGCCTCCGAGCCCAGCAGGTCTATCATAGCGACCAATATGTCACGTTTGTTCTTAAAGTAGTTATAAATTGTGCCTTCGGACACGTCCGCCGCTTTGGCAATTTCCTTGGTGGTGGCCTGATAAAAACCCTTTTGCGAGAAGACCTCGGCCGCACCCATAAGAATTTGGGTACGACGGGCTTCAATCATTTGCCTCTTAAAGTCTAGCGCTACACTTAACATAGGTGAGCCTCTTTTACGCAATCAATCTTGGTTGGATATTTATGATTCCAGTTTATGGCACGTCAGGAGGAATTTCCTCGACTTTTGTCGGATTTCGGATTCACCACCCTTCTACAAAAGAAACCGCTCAGGTTTCTGCTGATAACCTATCATCTGAGCGACGGATATTCCTCGACTTTTATCGGATTTTGAGACAAAAGTCACATATTCTGGGAACACTCCTTGCTATAGTACCCGTGTATTTCGCTGACAAAGGGGCGGGTACGACCAAAATTTTATGGAAAGCCCCCTATTTAATCTGAAAAACATGAGGAGATTAATTTTTATGAGCCACGTTAGTCATCAACCGAAGGAACAAGAGGAGGTGGTCCTGGACGTGCGCCAGGTTGCGCCGCCCCAACGCCACCCGCTCATCTTCCAAACCTTTGAGAATCTAAAGCCCGGTGAAGCCTTCATCCTGGTCAACGACCACGATCCAAAGCCCCTCTACTATCAGTTCAAATTCGAGCGAGAGGGGCAGTTTACCTGGGACTACCTGGAGCAGGGGCCGCAGATCTGGCGAGTCCGTGTGGGTCGGCCGGGCACCACTCCTTGAAGGAGGCATCATGAGCATTGTTGAAGCCTGGTTGACCGATTTATGGTGTGTTCTTGAAGGTGAACCTATCATCGTCACCGACGTTCGGATTGGCGTCTTTTACACGGCCGCCCAGCTTTCCACCGGTCATGTCGGCGTGGCCTTTACGCCGCGAGACCTCAGTGATACCGTCTGCTGCCCCAAGTCGGCCGCGGCAGCCCCACCGGCGGGCCGGATGGCCGGGCAAGATGCCTGGACCCTGGCCAGGTACGCCCTCTCGCCGGTTCCGCTGCGGCGAGCCGTGGGGGTGGCTGTTCTCAATGCTCTCTCCGCTCAGGCGATGGCCCAGCACGGCGTACCGGGCGGGCAAGCCGTTTCCGGCCTGGATGCCTTGACTGCCGCCAGGGTGCAGCCGGAAGATAAAGTGGCGATGGTGGGCGGATTTGTGCCGTTCATCAAAGCTCTCAAAGGAAACGTGGCCCAGCTGTGGGTAATAGACAAACATCCGCAGGCGCTCAAACCGGATGAAGCGGCTTTTTGGCGCTCGCCGGAGCAGGCTGTTGAGACGATTGCCCAGTCCAGTGTGGTCATCATCACCGGCTCGGCGCTGGTGGAAGGCGGTTTCGACGATTTATTACAGGCGGCCAGCAGCGCGCGGGCGGTGATTCTGGCCGGGCCTACGGCCTCACCCTGGCCGCCGCCATTTTTTGAGCGGGGTGTCCACGTATTGGGTGGTATCCGGGTGCTGGATCAGCACAAGATCCTGCAAGTCGTCAGTGAGGGCGGCTCGGGGTACTTCTTTGAGACAGAGGCGGAGAAAATCTGCCTGGTGCGAGAGCTGAAGGCCGAATTTGTTCACTAACAGGAGAGATTTATGGCAATTGTGCTAACTTCCTACCAACAAGCCGCTGCTTTTACCGAGCAGCGGTTCAACCCGGTTGTTTTGACCGAAAATGAGCGGGTTAAAGTGATCCTGGCCTGTTTTGAACCCGGCCAGTTTATCCCGGTGCATCAACCCGGCGTCGACCTGACCCTGACGATCCTGGAGGGTGAAGCGCTGGTGGTGGCCGGCGAACAGGAGGCGCGGCTTGGCCCCGGCAGCCTAGTTTTTGTTTCGGCAGGCGAGACGCGGGGCATCAAAGCCGAAACTCGACTGGTCATCTTACACGTAGTGACGCCGCCGCCCACATTCGAGGATCATACTGCCGTCATGGCCGGCTTGAAGCGTGGTAGTTGGCGATAAGTCGGGTCAAGTGAGTCTACAAATCCCCCAGGCGGGAGGGGAGGGACTCCTTGCAGAGAGACTGGTACCTTCAGGCTCGTAACAGGCGCATTCCGTTCAGAATGACCACCAGTACCGACAGCTCGTGGATAAACATCCCCTCGGCCATATGCACCTCGCCCAGCAGCACCCCGGCCAGCAGACCGGCAACGGTGACCAGGGCGATGACCACGTTCTGGCGGATGTTACGCAGCGTGGCTTTGGACAGGCCAATCGCCTCGGGGATCTTCAGCAGGTCATCGGCCATCAGGGCGATGTCAGCCGTTTCCAGGGCGACATCGGTCCCGGCAGCGCCCATCGCCAGGCCGATGTCGGCTGCAGCCAGGGCCGGGGCGTCGTTGATGCCGTCGCCGGCCATTGCCACCACGTGACCTTCAGCCTGCAAGCGGCGGATGACGGCCAATTTATCCTCTGGCAGCAGCTCGGCATAAACTTCGGTCAGGCCCGCTTCGGCGGCAATCGCCTGGGCGGTGCGCCGGTCGTCGCCGGTCAGCATGACGATCCGCTTTAGCCCCACAGCATTTAATTGGCGGAGCATAGCCGGGGCCGCCGGTCGCAGCGGGTCGGCAATGCCCAAAATGCCTATTATGAGGCCATCCAGGGCGACCAGGACGGCGGTCTTGCCGGCCGATTTCAGTTGGGCCAGGACTGCTTCAGCCTCTGGCTGAACCATTACTCCCAGTTGGTTCATCAACTCGGCGGTTCCCACGCCGATGGTGTGTCCCTGGTAGGTGGCCCGAACGCCGCGCCCGGTGCAGGTTTCAAACGTCCCGGCGGAGGGGATCAGGCCGAGAGTGGCCGCTTCGGCCAAAATGGGGCGGGCCAGGGGGTGCTCCGAACCGGCCTCGGCAATGGCGGCCCAGCGTAACACCTCCTGTTGGGTTTCATCCCACCGGCCCCGGCCCTTTCCATTGGTTGCCGGCGCAGTAAACCTACCCGCCATCCTGTCCCCGACTTCTATCAGGTTACCGGCCGGAACCAGGACGGGCTGCAAGGCAATGACATCGGTCAAACGCGGCTGGCCCTGGGTCAAGGTCCCGGTCTTATCCAGGGCCAGAGCAGTAATCTTGCCGGCATTTTCCAGATATTCACCCCCCTTGATCAAAATACCCCGTTTAGCGGCCCGGCCAATCCCGGCCACCACCGAGACGGGGGTCGAAATGACCAGAGCTCCGGGACAGCCGATGACCAGCAGGGTCAGGGCCAACTCAATATCGCGGCTGAGCAGAAAGGTCACGAAGCTCAGGCCGATAATGGCCGGGGTGTACCAGCGGGCAAAGCGCTCGATAAAGCGTTGGGTAGGGGCCTTTTCCTCCTGAGCTTCCTCCACCCGGTGAATAATACGGGCCAGGGTGGTGTCGGCGCCGGCCCCGCTGACCCGCACCTGGAGTAGCCCGTTCTGGCTAACCGTCCCGGCATAGACGGTCGCGCCCTTTGTCTTTTCAACCGGTATCGACTCCCCGGTGATCGGACTCTCGTCCACGGCAGCCCGGCCGTCAAGCACTTCGCCGTCTACCGGGATCTTGGTCCCCGGTTTGATTAACACTGTTTCGCCGGGCTGGACCTCGTGGGCCAGGACCTCGACCTGCTGGCCGGAGCGCAGGGCAATGGCCGTGGTGGGCGCGAGATCGAACAACTGCTGCAAGGTCTGGCGGGTCCGGTTGAGGGTGCGGGCTTCCAGGTAAGCGCCCAGCATAAACAGAAAGGTCACCGCCGCTGCCTCCCAGACCTCGCCGATCAGCAGCGCCCCCACCGTGGCCACGGTGACCAGGAGTTCGATGCTGATGTGCCGGTGCCGTAAAGCAGACCAAGCCCGTAAAGCAATATCCGACCCGGCCAGTAGGGCCGCCGCTACCATCGAGCCGGTGTAGAGGGCGGACCCTCCATCCAGATAATCGGCCGCCAGCCCCACCAGGATCAGCAGCCCGCTGGCTGCGGTCAACAACTGCCGGCGCTGTAATGGATTGTTTAACCAGGTTTTGATCGTTTTCATGGGAGTACCTCATCCTTTCTAAAAGCGACGGCCCCCGCTTGGGGGCCGTCTTCCACGACACTTTATTCTGCCGTACCGTGAGCCTGACCCTCACCCCCTTCGGCGTGAAGGGTTTGTCCCAGGGCGGTGTTATACAATCCATACACATAGGTCTCAAAGATCAACTCCGCCTCGGCCCGCTCGCGGTGGGCCTCGACCGTGTTCTCTTCGGCAGCCATCGCCCGCGCCGTTTGTACGGCTTCATACTTCTCGGCTATGCCCTGCTGAATGGCCTGATCCAGCACGGAGTAGACCGTATCGAGCGAACCTGTCTCCAGGGCCTCGTCGGCGGCAGCCAGAGCCGGACCGTGATCGGTTTCTGTTTTTAGCCCGGTGTAGGCTGCGCCTTCACCCTGGCGGTGCAGCCGGACGGCCGTCTCAAAGAAGTAATGATCGGCCAGCTCCTGCGCTTCCGCTCCCAACTGGCGTACTTCCAGGGTATGCTGGAAAGCCGCAGTCAGTTCGGTCTCGGCCTCAGGCTTGACGTAGGGTAAAACCAGCTTCACATCGCCCTGCTCCAGGGCTGCCTGGGCCGCCATGACGACCGGTCCATTGACCGAGTCGCAGTGAGCTGAAGCAGGGGCCGGTTGGCTAAAGATAATGGCTCCCACTGCCAGGGCGAGTAAGCCCCAATACTTGAAATTGAACCCGATTTGTTTCATCTGCGCTAACATAATTGTTTGCTCCTTTTTGGCTAAAAATTCTTTTGATTGTTTCAACGACTTCAATGCTTTCATTAGAAGGGGGCCACTTTGGCTTCATAGCCGGCCGCCCGGACGGTCTTGATCAGCTCGTCGGCGCTGGCCTGGCCCGGGTCGTGGTCAACGACGATGCGGCCGGTGTTGAAGTGGACTTTGGCCTCCTCAACCCCAGCCACTCCCTTGAGGGCCTTCTCGATCTTGGCCACACAGGATGGGCACGAAAACTCCTGGCTGCGTAAAATGGTCTTCATTTTTCCAAACTCCTTTCACTTAAATTCAATCCTGCCCTTACTGTATCATAAGTCCCCCTGCACTTGTATGATTTGGATCAATTAAGTACAGCGAAATATAAATAAATAAAAACCCCCGGTTTGATCTATCTGATCAAGCCAGGGGTTAAAGTTGTTACTTTGTCGCTTCGCGGGCTACGTGGCGATTTGGCTATGTCTCCGCGACGATGGCCGCTAAGCTCAGCTTATCGGCGATGGCTACCCACTGCCGCCCGGTACGGATGAGGCCCTCTTTTTGGAACTGGCTCATCACCCGGCTGGCGGTCTCGACGGTGGTTCCGGTCATCTCTGCCAACTCTTGCCGCGACAGGGGCATTTGGATGAGCAGTCCCTCCGGCCGAGGTTCGCCCAGTTTCTCGGCCAGCTTGAGCAAGGCCGCAGCAATGCGGTGCTCAACCGAGTGGGCGCTGAGCTGGCGAATCATCTCGTGGGCTGCTTTCAGTCGCCGGGCCACCGTCTCCAGGGCGGTCACCGTGACCGACGGGTAACGCTTGAGGATAGCCTGGAAATCAGTGGCGGCAATCGCCAGGATACAAGCCATCGTTTGGGCCAGGGCGGTATCAGGGTAGGTTTCATCGCCCAACACCGAGAGACTGCCAAAGAATTCGCCCGGCGTCAGAATATCCAGCAGCACATCCTGCCCGCTCAGCGTATGTTGGAGCAGTTTTACCTTGCCGACAGCAACCACGTACAACTCGGTCGCCGGGTCGCCGGCGTAGTAAATGGGCCGCCCAGGTTCGTAGCCATGTTCATGGAATAATTGATTGACCTCCGCCACCGCCTCGCTGGATAGGCCGGCGAAGAAAGGCACCCGGCTCAGGATGTCTAGCCGGGTGTGGATGGTACACATCTGCGGCTCAATGTCTTCCGGCTTTAAGGGGGTGCTGCGACGAGTGCTCATGGGATATGCTTCTTCTCCAGCCGATCTTAGCACGTCTCGACTGAAAATGCCAGCTTTCCCGCCGCACGTGGTGAGGAGGTTGAAGCGCTCATTCTAAAACCAAGAGCGAATGTAAGAGAAGAGGCATACTGATCGCGATTCAATCTCCTCCTTAATCTGCGTGATAAATAGCTCATCAGCGTTGTACTGCTCGGTCAGACAAGAATTTTTAGCTCGCATGCCCCCGTTCAGAAAGGCCGCAGCTCTGGAGGGATGGTCCGCCAATCCTTGAGGAAGCGCTCCAGACCTACATCCGTGAGGGGGTGTTTGACGATCTGCATGAGCACGGTAAAGGGCATGGTCACAATGTCAGCCCCGGCCAATGCCGCCTCGATCACGTGCAAGGGATGGCGAATACTGGCGGCCAGTACTTCCGTCGTGAAGCCATAATTTCGCTTGATTTGGGTAAGCTGCTTTACGACTTCCATTCCATTCTGGCCCGCATCGTCAAGACGGCCGACAAAAGGGCTAACATAGGTGGCCCCGGCTTTCATGGCCAGCAGCCCTTGGGTCGCATTGAAGACCAGGGTGACGTTGGTGGGAATCCCGGCTTGAGTACACTGCCAGACTGCTTTTATCCCCTCTGGGGTGCAGGGAATTTTAGCAATCACATTCGGCGCCCACGAAGTCACCAACTTGGCCTCGCGCACCATCGCGTCTGCCTCCAGGCTCACCGTTTCGGCGCTGACTGTCGCTCGTTCGCCAATCATCTCACTAATCGCCAGAATATTTTCTTGAAACGCTCGACCGGCTTTGGCGGCCAGGGTAGGGTTCGTGGTCACGCCATCCAAAATTCCCCACTCAGCTACAGTTCGAATTTCATCCAATACCGCTGTATCTAAAAAAATTTTCATCATATCTCCTTTTGATAACTCGTGCTATTTGGGCAGTTAAGCCTTCATCTACTACGCTGGCAGCCTCCCTTTTAAGTTTTCCCGCCCAAATGGGCCAGGTTGGGCAATCAGTTCCCGGGCCGCCTCGACCTGCTCCCAGACATTCCACAGCAGCACCCCGCGAACCCGGCCCTCCCGTAAATAGTACACGACACCCTTACGGTACAGCTCCTGCCAATCCGCCACGGTCTCCAGGCGGGAGTCCAGTTCACCGACGGCTTCATAACCCAACTCAAACAAATCTGAGTAAAAGAAGGGTAAGTGGTGGTAAGCCACCTTCTCGCCAGCCATCGCCTGACCGGCCAGCTTGCCCATCATGTTGGCATTATCCTCGTGTTCCACCCGCAGGCGTGTCCCCAGGGCGGGGTTATAAAAGGAAGCCACATCCCCAGCCGCGTAGATATCAGGCTGGCTCGTCCGCAGAGATGGATCAACTAAAATGCCGTTATCCACCTCCAGCCCGGCTGACTTAGCCAGTTCGACATTCGGCTGGATGCCAATCCCCGCCACAACCCCATCGGCCACAATGTTCCGGTCACTGCCGTTGTGGTCATCACGAATCTTTAGAACCCAGCGCCCGTCAGACTTTTCCAGGCCGGTCGCCGTTGCTCCCGCCACGATCTCGACCCCTTTTTGGCGATAGAAATCATTCAGGAATTGAACCAGGTCGGCTGGGAAGATACGCTGCCCGATGCCGGTATCCGGAAAGACCATCGTCACTTCCTTTCCATTCAGAGCCAGGGCTGCGGCAATCTCCGAGCCAATGAATCCGCCACCAATGACCGCGAAGCGCTGGCCTTGTTCGGTGAGCGTTTGCAGACGGTGATAGTCAGCCACAGTTCTATAGTAGATGATCTCATCGCCCCCAAAGGAGAGGCGTCGCGGCGTTCCCCCCGTCGCCAGGAGCAGTTTATCATAGGTATAGACGCTCCCCTGATCATCGGTCACACATTTGTTTGTCGTGTCCAGGCTCTGGACCATTCGCCCCAGGTGCAGGGTCACGCCTTCCTTGGCCGGTGTCCCGCGCCATATCTTTTCGTACGGTTTCCCTTGCCACAACCCCTTGGTCAGGGGTGGGCGATTATAGGGCGGCTTCACTTCGGCGCCGATCAGCCCGATGGCGCCTTCAGAGTCTACCTGGCGAATGCCATCTATCGCTGCATCGGCGGTCATGCCGCCGCCAATAATAAGATATTTATAGTGCCACATCGTTGTCTCCTGTAATATAGCTATCCAGATAAATTTTCGCTGAGGTGCGAGTACGTCTTGCGTGTTGCGTCTTGCGTAAAACGGAACACGCAAGACGCAACCAAGTATCTCGTTTGGGCAAAAACTTTTCTGGAGGATTATAGGTCTAAATGAATACGAAAGTTAGTTAGATTTTTATCCACCGCGAGAACCTATGCTCCCTCAGCAATACTCATATTTCCATTCTGTAGAACGGCCATCAATTCATTGCGGGCCTGGCGATCGGTCTTAAAAACGCCTCGCATGGCCCTCGTTACCATATGGGTCCCATTTTTCTTGATCCCCCGCATGCGGGCACACATATGCGCTGCCTCAACAATGACGGCCACTCCCTTAGGCTGGAGGGTCGTCTCCAGAAATTTGGCAATCTGCTCCGTCATGCGCTCCTGAACTTGTAAGCGCCGGGCAAACATCTCCACAGTTCGTGGCACTTTAGAAAGGCCCAGGATCTTACCATCTGGAATATACGCGACGTGCGCTTGACCGTAGAACGGTAGCATGTGATGTTCGCACAGACTGAAGAAATCAATATCCCGGACGACGACAATATCATCATAATCGGCCTCAAAAATAGCCCCATTGATCAAGGCCACCGGGTCCATTTGGTAGCCGGCCAGGAGTTCTTCATACATGCGGGCGACTCGTTCCGGAGTCCGCTGTAACCCTTCTCGAGTGGGGTCTTCACCCAGGCTAAGCAGCAGATTTCGAGTCAAGTGGGCTACTGGATCATTAGAGGGGACAAATTCGCCGAATTCGGCCTTTTCAACAAAATCCAATTGATTCAATTGTAACATTTACTAAAAACACTCCTTCTAATTACAGATACCTAAGCGGTGATCTTCTTCTCGGAAGGATCATCCGCAGGGGAGATTGCTCCATTACCCTGGCGACCTACAAGGCGGATCATCTGCTCCAACCAGCCCTCCTTCTGTTCATTAGGATCAAGGGAGCCGAGTATCGCCTGGGTCTCCACCCTCAGTAGCTCTCCCAGGCGGCTCCCCAAATCACTCACGATCGCTGCCACAGCAATGCTGTGGCGAATATACCAGGTGGCCAGCTCTACCAGGAGCCGATGGCGGGTGCGGATGGCTAAAGCTTCTTCACCTGGACCAATTTCGCCGGTCAGAACCTCGGCTCGATCCGGCACCACAACTAACCAACGTTGGCGTCGCTGTTCGGGGGCAACCTGGTAACGATAAATCTGGCCCCGGCAGCCGCCACATTCCTGAGGGCAAGCAGCCAGGCAAAGGGTGGTTATCTCTACACCTCGTGCATCTGCCTGGGCCAGGGGCTCGGCCAAGTTCAAAGCTTCCTGAGGCCAAATGGCCAGGAGAACCCGTTCCTGAGCAGCCTTGAGAAGGGCGCGGGCGTGTTCTAATAACGCGGGATAACCCCGCGTATTGCCTACATACTCGTATTCGGCTGGACTACTGATCTCGTTTAATGCCTGCTGAGCAGTATCCAGGGTTTCCTGGAATTGAGTGCGGAGCCGCTGGATGAGTTCCTCGGCCGGCAGGGGGGCATACTGTTGGCCTCCAGGTATGTCGAGCCGGATCACCGCTCCCCGCTCTTCCAACTTTTGTAACACGCCGTAGATATTGGCCCGAGGCAAGCCGGATAATTTAGCCAACTCGTAACCATTGAGAGGACTGTGCTGGAGCAAGGCAGTGTACGCCCGTGCCTCATATTCTGAGAAGCCAAGTTGCTGCAAGGAGGTTATTGAGTAATTCATTATTTCTCCAAAGCGTAGTTGTTATTACAACTACTATTATACTGAAGAAGAGAAACTTGTCAAGAGCCTGTGGATTGCAGCAACTCTAAATTTGGGGAGTAAGACCACGTTATCAGGAAATCAATGTTCCTGTCTGAACGCAAGGAGAGCACGAGCCTGGCCGAGGTTCTGGATCAAGCCGACCGCCCCGAACCGTGCCCCCTAACACCAGACCTGCGCCGATTAGAACAAGATTTTTGATGATGTATTGGCCCTCCAGGGTCAGGCCATAGGGAAAGGCAGTCCAGACGACTTCGGGCAAGATGACCAGGGGCAAGGCTGTGCCCGGCATCTGTAAAAAGAGCAACAGTAAAGTAGCCCGCATATATTTGCCGAAAATCAAGCCCAACCCGATCAGGACCTCCCAAATAGCCAAGATCGGCAAAAAGAGGTTGGGGTCTACCAGGTAGATGGTGTGACGGACCAGATCTTCGGCCGGGCTAAGGCCGGGGATGAGCTTCAAAGCGCCGAACCAGAAAAAGACAATTCCCAATCCAATTCGTAAAATGAACATGCCATAGCGGGCCATCCAACGAGTGATGGCCTGGTCGAGTCTATCAAAATTTCTCCTCACTATGCTTTGGTTAAGCAGATAATTCATGGTCAACCTCTACCTCTGTACAAAAGACAGTTACTTCCCCTTGTCCGCTCTGTTATATCACTCGCCGCGATGGACCAGGGCTCGATAATCTGATTCGGCGGCGCCAGCCTCATATAGCAGGTTTAATGCTTCCAGAGCACGGTGATCCTCTACTTTGACCACGATGAGTTTACTACCCTGCTTTAAGCTTCGAGAATATGAGGGGGCTTTTTGCGCCGAAATACCCAGCCGGACCAGGCTGACGTCGAGCGTACTTGCTGCTTGTTCATCAAGCGAAGCATGAGAATGTTTGCTTGGGTCAATCAAGGTCACTCCCTCGTTGCAACTGAAGCTGTGTCTCTCGAGGGTAGCGAGGGCCTGTTTGGCCTCTTGATGGCTGTGAAACAATCCAGTTACGATCTTCATAGTTGGCTTCCATTCACGAGATTATTTGGAGTATCTGGGATCATCTTCTGCAATTGATAGTTCCAATCTACATGACTAAACTTTTGATTTTCTCGATGAAACCCTCAGCCTTCTCTTCTTGATACCCTTCGCCTTTGCGATACCAACCGCCCTTTTCCCGATCCTGGACAAACTCTCGTTGAACGGCCGCCCAGCCATCCCGGTGGGCTTCGGCGTCGCGAGATAGTTGTCCCCTTTCTTCATCCTGATTGTAGGCGTCCCAGGTTTCGTTATACGCCTCGAGATAAACCTGTTGGGCCTCTTTATTGGGTAACAAATCTCGTAAGACTTCTGGTAAATCATTCACACTCTTATATCTCATCTTTAAGCTCCTCATAAATTTAGTTTATGATTGGGGTTTCCCTTCTGTTCTCAACAGAGGTGTCAGATGGGTAAATGGGCTTGACCCTATGTCCGTTCCCACAACTTGAGGGGTGGGGCAAAGATGGATGACAGCAGATTGGCCAAGCCGGTGCGGCGCTCAACGGCCTCTGGCGTCACCAGATTGACATCGAGGAGCAGGCGACACTCGGTAAATAAGACTGAGGGCAGCTCTTTGAGGCACTCGATAAGCCCCCGCTCCAGCGCAGCTACAAAGGTGTCCAGCACGGCGGAAGCCGCTTCCACCAACACCAGCAGATGGATGGTGGGCCCCACAAGGAAATACTCTCCTGCCTCAACATCGGGATTGGCCGCCGGCTCGAACCAGTAGACGGCCCGGACGCGCTTGTCGTGTTGGGCCAGGGTTTGGGCCACCTCTTTAGCCAGGCTATACTTGAAGTCCTGGACAAAATTGCGATGTTGGAACAGGTACTCCAGGCCCAACTCCTGTTGGACCGGCATTAGCCTGATAGAGGCCTCGGCCAGCGCCGCGTTGCAGATTTTTTTAGCTACCTTTTCCAGATGAGTGACCTGGGTAGGAGAAAAGGTGTCAATAGTTCCGGGGTGAGAAAAAGTCAGGGTCATCGTTAAACTCCTTTGATTATTACCTATTGACCATCGGAATAGCCCTGTTTAAGGGAACAGGCCGCGCTGCTGAATGGCCTCAGCGACCCGGTGCACAGCCAGCCGATAAGCCGCTGTCCGCAGGTCAAGATTCCGCTCGCTGGCCAGTGACCACACTTCGTTGAAAGTCTGTCCCATCATTTTAGCCAGTTGTCTACGCACCTCGGCCACATCCCAGAAGAACCATTGCCGCCCCTGCACCCACTCAAAGTAGGAACAGATGACCCCACCGGCATTGGCCAGGATATCGGGAACGATGGCAATACCGCGCTCCCGGAGGATTGCCTCGGCTTCGAAAGTCGTCGGTCCATTAGCACCCTCTACGATCAGGCTGGCGCGAATCTGATTGGCATTCTCGGCGGTGAGTTGATTTTCAATGGCCGCCGGGATCAGTACGTCCACGTCGAGCGTGAGCAGTTCGGCGTTGGTGATCGAGCTGGCCTGGCCATCGGCGCTGTATTCAGAGAGCAGCAGGCCAGGGTTATGGCGAATGTATTCAGTCAAGGCAGGCAAATCAAGGCCGTTTGGGTTGTACAGACCACCGCTCACATCGCTGACGGCCACAATCTTACAACCATACTCCTGGGCTAAGATGTTAGCGACAGCCGAGCCAACCTTGCCAAAGCCCTGCACGGCTACCCGGACTGCCCTGGGGTCGCACCCCTGCCGGCCCAGCATCTCGACGGCAGCGATGGCAATACCGCGCCCCGTCGCCTCGCTTCGTCCTGGGGAGCCGCCCAGGGAAATTGGTTTGCCGGTCGCAATCTCGGGCATAGCCTGATCCTGAAGCATAGAAATCGTGTCCACAATCCAGGTCATCGTTTGTTCGTTGGTATTAATATCAGGTGCCAGGATATCCCGCTTGCCGCCCAGGATCGGCAGGATCATGGCCGCGTAGCGCCGGGTCAGCCGCCTTAATTCACTCTCAGACAGGCTAGCCGGTTCGACCACGACTCCCCCTTTGGCTCCACCGAAGGGTAAATTAGCGACGGCGCATTTGAGTGTCATCAGCATGGCCAGGGCGCGCACCTCTTCCAGGTTGATACTTGGGTGGAAGCGCAGGCCACCCTTGCACGGTCCCCGCGCCGAGGAGTGTTGCACTCGATAACCGGTATAAACGGAGATGGTCTCATCATCGCGGATAATCGGCAACGCCACCGTCAGTTCGCGCTCCGGCTGCCGGAGGATGGCGCGCAGGCCATCGTCGAGGGCGAGCTGGTCACAAGCCCGATCAAGGTGAGCGAAAATCGTGGTTAATAAGCTACCTTCGACAACCGTGCTTGGGGTAGTTACCCAAGCAGGCGCTTGGACCATTAATGTCATACCATGATCCTATTGGGAGATAATTTCGTTATCCGACTAACACCCTTTCCATGCATGAGTCCACCTTTTTCAAGAGGTTCAATGCCAGTCCAGGGCTGGCGCGAGCAGGCTTAGCGCAGCATGCGCCGCCAAGGGTAACTGAATTGCCGGCTCGATGTCCTCCAACACGGCTAAGACGGGTGTTACGATTGAAGCATACAAGTCCTCTCTAGCCAGGCTGCGCAGCACGTGGTGCGCACCCTCCCGCAGCCGGACCGAATCTGAATGTTGCTTCAATGCTTCCAACAAAGGAACCAACCCTGCCTGCCCCACGGTAACTAAACCTTCGGCTGCCAGCCAGCGAACTCCGGAATTATCGTCATCCAAAGCTTTCACCAGCGCCAATGCCGCCGTTGGATCACCGATTTGGCTCAAAGCCTTGGCAGCCTCCCAGCGGAGACGATCTTGGGGATCGGTCAGGATTTGGATTAAGGAGGGTACGGCTGCGGTTCCTATCTTCACCAGAGCCTTACGGGCGTGGGAGCGGGTCAAGCCATCGTCATTATTCAACATGGCGATTAGGGAGGCAATAGGGTTTAAGCTGGCAACAAGGTATTGCGTCTTTTTCATTTTTCTTTGACCTGTTTAGCCTAACCTTTAAACAATTATGACGTCTTCATTCCTTCGGCCCAGCCGACCGAATCCTCGGGCTGGTAGCCCATGCCTTCAACCCAACCTTCGGAATGACCCACCCTATGTCCCATTCCTTCGGCCCAGCCCTCTGAATCAAACTTCCGTTTCTCCGTCATCCCCTGGGCCCAGCCGAGCCAGCCGACTTGAGCCACTTTTTCCTTGACTCGGTCAAAACTTTCCTCCAAGGCAATCAGGGCCTTTTCGACGCCACTTCTTAAGTCTTCCCATTGGTCGCCGCTGGCCTGCTGCAAGGCCTCTAATTTTTGCGCCACTTCGGCCTGTCTGGTAGCTAACTTGTTGTATTGCTCTTGATAGGCGACTTTAGCTTCGGGTTGAGCTGTAATAGTCTGAGCTTTCAACTGCTCAATTCTATCTCTCCAGACCTTCAGGGCAGTCTCGATTTTGTCTTGAAAAGATTCCTTCACTATCATCGCCGTTCTCCTTTATTACAATCGTTTGAAGCCCTCCCACACCCTTATCGTATCATATAAGCAATGAAAAACGCATAGAATCAGACCGCAAAACCATGAAAATAGCATGAAAAACCACAGCTAAATCACCGCGGCCTTTTCGCCTCTGCTTCTTTACGGTTAAATGGGCCAGGTTTTATGAAGCAGTTTCCTCGCTGAATTCACGCACCTGATGGGCCACCTCAAAGCCGCCCATCTCGCCGGCCAGGATTTGCACAACCGGAACATCTTTAGTGGAAAAGGCTGTTGGGAGTATAATGTACTCAAGGATAAGTACTTCAAATCGATGGCTGCTGGCCTACAACGGGACAGCCATCAGGCTGAACAGAGAAGATTATTAATCACCCCATAAAGAGCTGGCTCAACATATTCTTTCAGAGGTATGGAGGATCGCAATCATGAATAGTATCAGGCGTTGGTTAGCTGTCATAGGTGGGGGGACGCTTATCCTCTACGGTCTGACTCGTCCTTCTTTAAAGGGGATTGCATTTATTTGCTGGGGCGGCTACCTGGTGTATCGTGGCTGGGCTGGGCAGCGCGTCTTAGACAAAGGTGAACAGGCCCAACTTGAGGCCGAACCCAGGAGCCACTTCGAACAGGTCCATCAAGGATTGCCAGACCGCACGATTGATCCAGCAGACATTGTAGATGTGGCAGCTTGGGAGTCGTTCCCCGCCAGCGATCCCCCACCCTGGACGTCTGTCGGGTAGGAAACATGGCTTGACCAGAATGGCGCTGGCTTTACCCCTGATTTTCAGGGTTATTTCACCTGATACGATACATCGGTCACCACAATTCCCTGTTTAAACGAGAGCGCCAGGCGCAGCAGCATCGCGGTTTGGGTGTGGAGCAGGTTGTGCCACCAATGATGTGGCACAAAGTGGAGCACGACAATCGTGATAACTTCGTTAGGCTGGCTATGCTTGGAAATCTGGGTAATGTACTGTAGGAGCGGTTCCAGTAGTAGCCAGTAAGGAGAATCTAGCTGTGGCTTCTGCTCCAATTCCGCCATAGCCTCTCAACGTTTATCAAAGATAAATTGAACTGGTCAGATCCCAGAATACAAATCTATATAAAACGATAGGTTAATCTCCAGGCTGGGTATCCAGGGATAGGAGGTGGTTAAGACCTGTCCAGCGGCGATTGAGTTGAGGAGGGTGGCGAAGTAGATGGCCAGTCCCAGGGGCAGCAGGGCAATGATCCAGCCTGCTGCCCCGCGCCCAACCCTTGCAGCCACGGCGCTGGCAATGACAACCCGAGATCAGACAATACAGCTCCGGTTATTTCCATCTACACCTCCAGTGCAAGAGCGTCAGATTGGGGAGAGTCCTCATACCGGCCAACTGGCTGACGGGCAACATCAGCTCTCCCCAAAAAATCGAGTTGATTGAGCCAGGCTATAATATCTGTTTCACTTGCCCTAACACCTTCTGATCTGCCAGAAGATAGAGCGTGTCTCCCGCTGCAAGTATCGTGCTTCCACTCGGCACGAAGAAGCTGTTGTCACGGCCAATTAAGACAAGCAAAGCGCCTTTGGGCAGCCCCAGTTCGACAATTTGGCGCCCGGCCGCCGCTGATTCCGCTGGTAGTTCGATCTCGACCAATTCACCTCGAATGCCGTTAGTGGACTCAAACTCAAGTGGGGGGCGCTGTCTCAACTGAAATGGCGCGGCCACTCGCAACCAACGAGCGACTACGGGAATACTACTGCCCTGTACCAGGACTGAGGTTAGCACAACAAAGAAGACCAGGTTAAAATTGTCTCCGCTTGCGGCACGCCGGCCGTTAAAGGGAAGGTACCTAAAATGATCGGGATGGCCCCGCGCAAGCCGACCCAACCGATCATTGCGGTATTGCGCAGGTTCACTCGAAACGGCAGGAGCGACACATATACACCAACCGGGCGGGCAATCAACATCAAGAACGCCGAGATAAGTAAACCAATCCCCGCCACAGCAAATAGTTGGGAAGGGAATACTAATAGTCCTAAAGTTAAGAACATCGCGATCTGCATCAGCCAGGCTAGACCATCATGAAAGCGCATGAGGCTGCGCTGATGAATCACATTGGTGTTGCCCATGACTAGGCCGGCCAGATATACCGCCAGGAAACCATTACCGCCAATCAAGGTAGTTATCCCATAAATCAGCAAGACCAGGGCCATGGAGAGGACCGGATAAAGACCATCATATTCCAAATGCAGCCTGTTAATGACATAGACCATACCCCGACCAAGCAGATACCCGGCTATACCCCCGGCGACCATTTGGATAAAGAACCTGGGAACCAATCCCCACATAGATGTCTCGGGATCGATCAGCAGCCCTATCATGGCTGTGGTCAAAAAGATGGCCATCGGGTCGTTACTGCCTGATTCTAATTCAAGCAACGGCTTTAAGCTCCCTTTCAAACTAACGCCGCGTGAGCGCATAACAGCAAATACGGCGGTAGCATCGGTGGATGAAACAATAGCCCCACACAACAAACTTTCACGCCAGGAAAAGCCAAGGCTAACCATGACAAATGCGCCCACAGCCAGGGCCGTAAGCAGTACTCCGACCGTTGCCAGAACCAGGCCATGCGGAAGCACACGGTGGACACTGGCCCATGCTGTGTCAAATCCCCCTGAAAACAGGATAAAGATAAGCGCCACTACCCCTAACGATTGGGCAGTGGCAGCATCGCTAAACTCAATCCCACCTATGCCTTCTGAACCAGCCAGCATGCCGATAACCAGGAAAAATACCAGAGCCGGGACACCCAATCGGCCGGATGCCTTACTTGCGATAATGCTCAGTAAAAGCAGAATTGCTGCGCCAAAAAGAAGATACTCAAAAAAGGTCATAGCGTTGTGTTCCTTAACAAGTTGAATAAAGAGTCAGGCGGTGGACATATTCATTGGACGAGAAATCATTCGGTCATTTTACATCCAAGCTTACCGGCGAAACAAACCCTTCCGGCTTCACCGTCAGCACGGAACAATCTACTTGATCCAGTACATTTTCGGCGGTGTTGCCGATAATCAATCCGGCTACACCAGCGCGACAGACCGTGCCCATAACAATTAGCTCAACCCCTTTCGCCTGGACCAGTTTAGGGATCACTTTCCCTGCTACACCTTTCAAGAGATGTATCTGATACTTTAGCTTGTTTAAATCATATTGCCGCAGCAGTTCTTTCAGCCAATACCCATGCTCTTTTTTAATTGTTTGCATCAACTGGTACATCTCATTTTCGGATATATCGGTATTCGCCTTTAGCATGGTCTCACCAATAACCATCCAGGTATGGACGATGTGAAGTTTACTTTGTTCTATCTGAGCCAGCGAAGTCGCCAGATCCATAATTGTCTTATTGAGCGCGTTTCGTTGCTCATCGAATGGAGGGCTGGGGTCGACTGCCGCCAGGATGCGCCGATAAGAGCTAGGTTGGTTTCGTTTCATCACCCAAACCGGGCAAGGACACTTACGCAGCAGGTGGATCGTGGTTCTGCCAAACAATCTCTCCTTCAATCCACCCCGTCCCTCGGCTATAATCATCACTAAGTCGTACCCATTACGGAGCACTTCTTGGATAATCTCCAGGAAGGGAGTACCACTTAACACTTTGACCTCAACTTGAATTTCTTTCTGTCGGAGGGGAGTGATAAGCTGTTCCAGCTCTTGACTTCGTTTCTCAATGATATGCTGCTGTAGTTCCTCCGGTGACTCCGAGAGGATTAACGCGGATACAGTGCGGGGCAACTCCGTGACGACATCCAAACAGTCAGGCAAGACTGGTTTCTCTGGGCCAAGGCCGCGCCTCTTTCCAGGAGTACTTGACTCCTGGTTTTACTATCAACAACGATGAGAATATTTTTAAAGTTGTGCATCATGATATATTTATCCTTTGCTGTGAGCCGCTTGAATGGCAATAGGAGCCATAACCGCTGCCACGGCTGCACCATTCATGGCCTGCGTCAGCAGGGTGGTCATTACAAACAAGCCAGCTGGCCGACGAGCGCCTCTGATTGATCGCGCTCGGCCAGAACAACGTCACTACAAGGAACTTCGAGATACGGCTCTTTACTACAGTTCAGGTCCAGCAACACCTCCTCACGATGATATGGAAAGGGCGGCTCCCAGGCAGCATCCGGCATCACGAAACTAGCGGGGTTGAAATCAGGTAGCTGCGCACATTCCAGCACGGTCAGAGTCAGGAAGACGGCAGTACTTACAAAATCCACGCCCTCGGCCGGGATCACAATAGTGCGCTCCTGCTGAGGCCATGCCTCTAGCAACTGTCTGGGTTTGGCCTGCTGTAAGTCGGGCAGTTTCCCCCGCACGATCACCGCCGACACCCAGCGGGAACGCGGGCTAATGACCACCTGGTAAACTTTACCGATTGAGTCATTTACAGCGTATACCTCCTGGCCGATTCTTGGCTCCACGATCTGCAAGGCAGTCTTGGCTGCGGGTCTCCGTGATATGCGGAACCGGTTTATAACGTTTCGTACCTGGGGCACTGTTGCGGTGACCTCCTCGGCGGCCGTTTGGATCTCCAGGGTTGGCACTCTGCCCTGAAGAAAAACGCGTCCGAACCGGCTACTGACTTTCACGATGTAATTCCGCGTGCGAGGATCGCGGCCCAAGGCCTGGGCAACTGCCACTTCTACCTCGCGGTCAATCACCAGGCGGTTCTCAAGGCCCTGCACTCCTCGCACCTCCTGGACGATGTCCTCAACTCGCTGGCGCTCCCAGCTGGTATTGACGTGGCCTCTCAGGATCGCCAGCCCATTCTGAACTACAATCTCGATCGGGGTGTAGGCTAACACACCCTGGCGGATGAGGTCATCCTTCCATAACGCCTGCGCAATTCTGTTCTCGATTTCCTTATCCGGTAGGTATTCCGGCAACGGGTCGAGAGCAACCCGGTCTACTGCCAGTTTCAGATGGTCGGCATGGTACTCACTGACCCACTCGACCGGCACCATGATGTCTCTGCGACGCAGAACACCCTGACGAACGACAAAGTGCGTCACTCGCCCGGTGTGCCCATCAAGCAGGACCCAATGTACTTTGCCGGCATCTCCGTCCCGACACTCAACACGTTGCCCGGCGCGGATAATCGCACCCGGTTCACCTGAGACACCCTGACCGGCCCGCGTATCGTCGTGGCTCTGACCCAGCAGGGAGAGTACGACTTGGCCTGGCCCATATCCATTGGAAGCCGTGATAAAAGGTAGATAATGGACGGGTTGGGATTGGAGTTGATCAGAGGAGAGATGCAGGTGAATCAGTTTATCGGTGGCCTCTGCAACCGCTTTGATGGGGACGACGATATTCTGCCCAAACAGCATCCCCTGGCGAACCACCAGTGCCGTAACGCGTTTGTTTCCTAGATTGAGGACGACCTGCTGCACACGTCCCACTGGGCCGTCCCTCGCCTCTACAGGCGCACCGATTTTGATTTCCCATCGCTGAATCGACATTAGACGTCACCTCCTTATTCCTTACGAACTTTCTCGGAAAGTCTCAGAGCCGAATTTCAAGAGAGAAAAGTGGCTTGAGACCGTCCCGTTTTAACAATTCACCCCCACTTGTGGTATCGTAAGCGCAAGTATTGCAAACAGGAGAGCGATGATGATTCCTCCCTTTTTTCGCACAAGCACTATCTGCGCTTCGTTGGTCATAAGGCGGGTCAGTACGGGGGGCTACGAACCGACCACCGCCATTATCAAGTCTGGCTTAAGTTAAAGCAGACGAATTTAGATTTAGCCTATCCCCTCTTGATCGGCTTGTTGTGTGCCGATCAAGGACGTCCGGCGCGCAACCCGGTTTGTATGCTGCGTTCTTGCCTGGCCATGATGTTGTGCGGCCAGACCAGTTTCGATGACTGGGTCGGGCTCATGCGCGACGAGCCGTTTTATGCCCTCATCAGTGGCTTTGATCCGACCGATGTTCCTGGGGTCGGCACTTTCTACGATTTCCAAGACCGGCTGCTCCACCGGCCGCGGCAACCGCGGACGAGGAAACAAGCGCCCCATTACCGCCGAGAGCAGCGAGACAAGAGTGCCCAACACAAAGATAAGAATGACGTGCGTCCCCATCAGAACATCATCAACCGCTTAGCTGACCGGATCCTGAGCCGGACTTATCAGCCGACCCCACTGGCAGCGGTGCTAGAAGGCTTCGCTGATTTCTCGGCTTTGCCTCCTTGGGAGCGGAGCTTGCAAACCATCTTTTTCAGTTGCTTTGTGGCTCACTCCGTTGAGTTGAACTTGATTGACCTGAACCACCTCCACGTCGCTGGCGATGGCAGTAAGCTACCCACCTGGGCCAATTCCCGGGGCAAGAAGTTGTGCGACTGTGACAACCAGGGCAAGAAAGCCCCAGACCATTGCCACTGTTATCGCGCCTATCGTGACCCCTTAGCCCGCTGGGGCTGGGACAGCTATCGTGAATGCTGGCTTTATGGCCATAGCTTGTACGAATTAACCGCCTATAGCCTCAAGCATACCTGCCAGTTGCCCCTGCTCCTGTCAATGGTTGATTGTAACCGCCACGATAGCGTTCCAGCACTGGTCAGTCTTTATCGCGCTCAGGAAACCTGCGGCTTATCCCTCGACACGGCTTCCCTTGACGCGGCTCATGATGCCCTCGGCTTGTATCGTCTGGCTACCCAACGTTGGCAGACCGCTCTGGTCATCCCGCTCAATGAACGTAACCAGGGCAACCTGCACTATACCGGCCCCTTACGGCTTGAAGCTGGTATCCCCATCTGTCAGGCCGACCGACCCATGACCCTGTGGGGTTTCTGCCCGGACCGGCTCCGCATTAAGTGGCGTTGTCCCCTGGCTGCGGCTAAAAAGATCCCGGAGTTGACCACCTGTCCCTTCTTCGCTAACGGCTGTTCCGGCTCAACCTACGGTCGGGTCATCTATACCTATCCCCAGGACAACTACCGCCTCCATACCCTGATCTCCAGAGACAGCGATCTCTGGCAATGTCACCGCGATGCCCGCTCCTGTGCTGAACGCTCGGTCAAACGTAAAAAGTACGATTTTCACTTGCTCCAGACCAAGACCGCTGGCCGAGACCGTTGGTTCTTCCGGGTCATTCTGGCGGCCATGGCTCAGCACATTGATGCCTGGCTAACCCACGCCGCCAACCGGCTCGACTGATCCTCATCCGGTCGCCTCACCCCTTACTTTCCATCCCACTACCCAGTGGCTTGCCCACGCCGGTCATGCACTCTTGTGTTGTTAAAGTCCAGCGCCTGTTTTGATCTTCCCTGACGTTGACTTCCTCGCTTGATTCCTGCCTAAAAAATGCCTAACGCTTCTCACCTCGTCTTGAATTGCTTTAACCTGTTCTCTCTCTGCTATTTCTCATCTACTTTCCGAGAAAGCTCCTTACTTCGAAATAGGTTTATTTGTAGTACTTACCCTGGTGGGGCGACCATAGAGGTGCACCCTCGCTTGCGCGCAAAAATATTATCTGAACATCTGTTGAATAGGTTCTAACCAATCCCATTGTATCACCCAGCCAATGAAAAACGCATAGAAGCAGTGATCAAAACTATGAAAAAATCGTGGCAGATCACCGCGATTTTTGTGCCTCTAATTCTCTGCGCTCTTCTGTATAACCTTGCATATTACCTGGTTTCCCAGAGGGGATAGAGGGTAATGTGCAGCAAATTACACATGAGCGTTCTTTTTCATTTGTTATACTTCTTTGCTAAATGCGCTTGATAACGAATAGCTATTCAAGAGGTGGCTTATTGAGAGAGTAATCCCTGCCGCCGCTCTTGATCCAAATTCCACTCTCCCTTTAGCATATCTTAATTCCTCCCCCAAGACACCGGGCATTTGTATTCTTCAGGTTTAGACCAAGGGTGAGTCTTTTGCCTGGTCAAATGACCAGCTTAGGTGGGACGGGAAAATGCATGTACACGGACGGGAGGGCAGAGAAAGCGTAGTAACCTAAGGTCATTTAGGCATATACTGTACTTCTTCGGACTACAACATCGCTTTGGACGATCCTCACTCCATTGAGCAGCGTGTCACCGACCGGGCAGCGGCTTTTGATAAACTCCACAAATTGATCAACTTTATCCTGGGATGCGTTGGTTTCAAGATAAAAAGCAAAGCGAATCTCCTGGAAGCCGGGCCTGACGCCGGGTTTACCCTTCAAAAAGCCGTCAGGGTCCAGGTCGCCTTCCAAAACTACCAGGAAATCGTGCAGATCGATCCCGTGCGCTTTGGCAAAGGATTTGGCTACGATGACTTGGCACGAACCTAAAGCGCACAGCAGCATTTCGACGGGATTCATCCCGGTATCGCTGCCGCCCAGCTCCTTTGGCTCATCCATTACAACCCTGAAGCCGCGAGCCACGTTTTCGACAGCCAATCCAGTTGGCAAATTGCGTGAAGTTGCTTTGAAGGTAACGACAGACATGGTTTATCTCCTCACCAAATGAGTATGTTTCCATTTCTCTTGAGCCCTATGCTTACTCTTAGTGTAAAATAAAAACTCCCCGAATGTACCGGGCATCTGGGGAGTTTAAAGTTGAACCAATGGCTGCTCTTTGCCCTGGCCAAATGGTTAGGGCAGGTCTACTGCGTTAGTCCAATAAGCTGAAGTTGGCCGGGGCGCTCAATCCACCGTCAGCCACTCGGGTGATCACTACTACTTGCTCCTGACCCTCCCGGCGAGGTTCCACCGGGAAGACAAAGCTGGTGGTAAAGCTGCCTGCCCCATCGGCGACTGCGCTGGCCACGGCAGAGGCCGGGAGTTCGTGTTCCTCAGGAGACATGAGATAGATTAAGACCCTACTGTTGGCCGGCCAACCCGTACCTTTTACAATCACTTCAGTCCCCGGCCGGCCCAGGGCTGGTTCCAAGAGTATGGTAGGCTCGGTCCTATTAGGCGTTGGTTCAAGAGCCTTGCTGCTTGGTCCCCCGTAGAAGAAGAGGGCAAAGGGCACAAACCAGATTATCCCAACAATGATAAGCACCAGTATCTTACCGATTGATGTTTCAGCGAATCGTATCAAGCGCTCACTTAATCTCATTTCCAACTCCTTTCATCTTTGTTATCAAATCCAAGTCAGGGTCGAGTTGGCACGGCAACTTCTACTGGCACGACGATTTGCTCAGACCGGCTGAGATATTGACCCAACAGATAGGCCAGGCTGACCAGGCCAAGTCCTAGCGCCAGCCTCATCATCACCAAAGGCGTGAGCCCAAGATTGAGGTCCGGCCAAAATAGACCCAAGCTCCAGATAACTACACCCAAACCGATAATTCTCAATGCTTTCATTTTGTCACCTCTTTTCATCATTCAATCTCCATCAACCTGATTAAGCCTTACCCAGACGACGTTCAATCACCCTTTCCAACCAGCTAGACAAGACCAGCCCGGTCAACCCGATGGCCATAACAAGAATGAACAACTGGATACCTGTATGATTAGCTAATCGTCCTAAATCAAACCAGGGAACAAGCGGTGCAGGTTCGGTTGGCCCACTATAATGAGCCAGACCGTCTGCTGTAGCGACATAGACCCCGCGCTCATTGATTATCAGGCGTGTGACCAGGTCCTCCGTGTCACCCAGTTTGGTCCACCGGCGACCGCCATCGTGGCTCTCATAGATGCCCCCGCCTGCTAACCGGCTGCCCAGACCATAGGCCGTACTGGCCACGACGTGTTGTCCGTCGTGCTCGTCTATCGCCAGGGCTGTTACCCGTAGGGCCGCGCCAGGCGTCAGTCCCAAGCCATTACTGATGGACTGCCAGGTCTGACCGCCATCACTCGACCGGTACGCGCCACCGGAGGGGCCGCCGGCATAAATTGTCCGTGGGTCGCTGGCAGCCACCACTAGGCTCACCGCCATTTCAGGCAGGGCGTCAAGCTTTTGCCAATTGTCACCGTCCAGCGCAAACAGTCCCTCGTTGGTCAGCGCATACACCCGACTATCGGAACCCATCGCCAAACCTTTCACTTGAGCGTTATAGAGCGAGACGCCGCCGAGCAACTCGTAGCCCAGACGCCGCTCGTCAAAGCGGTATACCCCCTGCCCGGCGGTACCCACATAAAGCGCTTCCGGCTGCTGTGGGTCTACCGCCAGGGCTGTAACAGCGGGTATAACCCCAGCCGGACTGGCTGGCAGGTCCAAATTGAATTTACGCCAACTCCGGCCACCATCGTCGCTGCGCCACAGGCTATCGGTTATCGCCATCGGACCGCCACTCGTACCTGCATAGAGTACCCTGTCATTTGTAGGATGCACAGCCAGGGTTTCAACAAGTCGGTCCGGCCCAGAACTGATCATCCGCCAGGTATGACCACTATCGTCGCTGCGGTAAATACCGGCAGGCTGCGAACCCTCGTTCAGGTTGGCGTAGAGTGTGTCACCCTGGGCTGTGGCGCTCAAGGTTTGAACGGGCGCGTCAGAGAGGTCGGCTAAAGCCAACCCTCTGCTCTCACCCACTATCCACGCTGCGATTACACCCAGGCTGAGGATCAGAATAGATAATACAATTCTAATTATTAAGCTCAGAACTCTCTTTTTCAATGCTCTTGACCTTTCCAGGGCTAAAATCTTGCGGTAAGCATAGCCCTTACTTATTTATCCGTTTCTCTATGGACAACAACTTTATCATCTTCAGCATACCTCATAAATGACATAAACACACCGGGTATCTGCATAGTCTACCTCATAGACCAAGGGTGAGTCTTGAACCTGGTCGAAAGGCTAACACATGTTTGATTTAGACATCGCCATAATAATAAAAAACTCCTCGAATGCCTCAGGCATCCGAGGAGTATCAGCCAGTGAAGAAGACCGGCAAGGTCTTTTCAAAGGCGTGGTTAGTCTACGTAATTGCTCAACAGGTAAGCTAGATATTTGGCCGGCGGCATCTTCTCGGTGGTGAAGATACCTCGTTTATGGATTATATCACAGCTTACATAGATTTTTTTCAATCTTTTTTTCTGTGTGATCTGTGTAATCTGTACTTACTTTACTTTATACTTTCCCGAACTTTCAAGTTGAGTCAGTTGGCAAGATTATCGCGCATCTCTTCGTACTCGGCCTTGCTGATCTCGCCTCGAGCGTAACGCTCTTTCAAGATGTTCAGGGCAGTGTTATGGATCGAAGGGGATGAGCTGACCGAATTTGCTGACCGCTGGAGACCAGAGCCGGAAATGGCTCGGACAATCACGATAGCCAGGGCTATCAACCCACCCCAGAAGAGGATCATCATCAGTCCACTGGAGAGCATCATCCACCCCCAGTTAAATCCGTCATGCCACCACATTGTATTTTTCTCCTTTGTATATTCTTGAGTTTGGACTAAACACAATTAGTCTAAACTCAAATTTTAAATACGTGTGCCTAAATTGCCGTAGCTATGCTTGCAGATGCGCTTCAAGGAACCAGAGCGCCTTGTCTAATCCCCGTGAAACTTCGGTAAACAAATCAGCCGTGTCCTGATCGCCGGCGCTGCTGGCAGTGTCAATAGCGGCGCGAGTTGTGGCGGCCAGACCGGCATAGCGCGCAGCCAAGGCTTCGACAGTCGGCAAGCTATCAATCGCCTCGGCCGGATACTCGGGCAGCCGGGAGGCAGCAGCCGCCTGGCGCACCGTGCCCAGGGCTGCACCACCCAAGGCAGTCGCTCGCTCGGCAATTAAATCCGTGTAAGCCAGCAACTCAACGGCCAGCTTGTCGAACAGCTCGTGCAAGGGATAAAACTGCGCTCCTTTGACATTCCAATGCGCTTGCTTGGTTTGACTGTACAAGTCAGTCGTGTCTGCCAACTGTTGATTGAGCAAGTCAATCAGCTTGGCTCGCGTTTGAGGGGCGATATCTATACTTGTCTTAAATGTTTTTGCTGTAGTCATTTCTAAATCTCCTTGGATAAATTTATACTTTTTTATAGAACCTCGTTGTCGAGGATGAAAACAGAATATCAAACGCTTCCCGCCAGAAAAAAGGTTAAGTGGTACCCATCCCATTAAGTCGCTTCGCTACTGTATGTAAAGCTGCCAACAGATGCTCCGGCGGGTCCACCTTACTGACAAAAGCATCAGCCCCGGCAGCCAAAGCTTCTCGACCGGCCTCCGGTCGTCCACTTGTGACAATCACGGCCAGGTGGGGGCAAACCAGACGTAAGGCAGGTAGAGAGCCAACCGCGCCCAGGCCCGGCAACCCCCAGTCGAGCAAAACCAGGTCGGGCTGAGTCGCCCGGATTTGAGCCAAGAGAGCTTTAGCTTCGGCCACCTCAGCCACCACCTTCATTCCAGGCTCCTCTTTTAATAGCATTTGCAAGGCCGAGCGTACTCGGACCTCATCATCGGCTAGCAAAATATGCATTTATCTGATCCTATCGAGAACTATCCAAACTATTATTCGACGGGGTTTAGAGTCCGGATGCAGTTAGATTGACATTTTTTAGATAGTTCAACGGAAATGGGTGTGTCAATCTCACTGACATAGGCGTCAATAAATTCTTGCCCCCGAGCGCGGGCAACCGAGACCCGATGATTTCCGTCGCTGACGAAGTAGACCTCACCAATTTTGACGAGTTCCACCGGCGGCAGAGTTCGTTGCTTATAGTAGGCTTTGTTAATGCTCATCCAGCGGTCTTTCAGGTGGGGGTGGCGAGGAAAGAAAGCCCGATCGAAGTCATGGTAACGCCCTGCACTGCCAACAATTTTATCAAGGCAGACCACCTGCAAACCAAGATAACGTTGCCTTGTAAACGGTAAGCAGTGGCAAATCTGGTCGAGTGATAGCAGATGGTTGCATTTTCGAGTCAGCCAACTCAGCAAATCTCGCCAAAAAGTCTTATACATAGCATGCTCAAAATCTCGAAGGGCCAACTGACTGGATATCAGGGTTGTCATTGAGAGGTCACTCCTTTTACCAGCTCAAAAGCGTCTATCTTCAGTTTAAGACAAAAACTCCCCAGATGCACCGGGCATTTGGGGAGTTTAGGCCTTAGACTAACGGCTAGTTTTGCTTTGGTGGCTTGACCATGCAGCCGTCGTTATAAATAACTGGCTAGGCAACCAGGTGATGTTGTAAGGCCAGGGCCACGGCCTCGGCGCGGTTAGCCGCACCCAACTTGGACAGGATGCCGCTGACGTGATACTTGACCGTGGAGATACTCACGATCAGCCGCTCGGCAATTTCGTTATTGCTTAAGCCCTTGACCATCAAGGCCAAAACCTCACGCTCCCGTTCGGTCAGATCATGCCCCGGCTGGGGCGGCTGGGTAGCAGCCTGGATCAGCGCCTGGGTAGCTTCGGGCGACAGGGTGGGCCGACCGGCATGGGCCGCTCGAATCGCCTCGGCCAGCTCGAGAGCCTGGACATCCTTGAGCAGATAACCAATGGCTCCGGCCTGTAAGGCGCGCTGGACCAGGTCCTGCTCTTTGAAACTGGTCAAGGCGATGACTTGTACCTGGGGGTAGCGTTGGCGGATGGCCTGTGTAGTCGCAGCTCCATCTATACCGGGCATCATCATGTCCATGAGAATCACGTCGGGCTGAATCTGGTCGCACAGGCGCAGCGCCTCCTCACCATCCTCGGCTTCCCCCGCCAATTCCAGGTCATCGAAACCCAACAGAAAAAATTTTAAGCCGCCGCGAACGACGGCGTGGTCATCAACAATCATCACCCGAATGGGTTTTGCTGCGGTCATAACTCCTCCTCCCTATACTCCAGCACTATCACTCTACTAAAATATAAGAGCATTCGTCTGCCCTCTCGACTTCACTCTTCGTCTTTCGTCCACGGTCCTACATCCTTCGTCTCTCGCCCCTTGTCTTGCCAGATCACCGTCACCTGCGTCCCCTGTCCAATTTGACTTTCGATTTTTATTTTAGCCCCAATAGCCTCGGCCCGCTCATGCATGATGCGCACCCCCAAATGCTCCGGCGGGATATGACTCGGATCGAATCCCCGCCCGTTATCGCTAATACAAAGTTCAACACTCTCTTCCAGCTCGCCCGCAGTATTGGCGGGAGAAGAGGGGGTGAAGCGTAAGGTTACACTCGCCTGGCTAGCCTTGGCGTGTTTGGCAATATTGTTAAGCGACTCTTGGGCAATCCGGTAGAGGGCAATTTGCACCTCAGACGGTAAGACACGATCCCCTTCGACCGTTAAGGTAATCGGCACCTGGGTCCGGCCAGTGACGGCCTCGATTAAATGGCGCAGTAACTCGCCCAGCTTAGTCTCGATCAGAGCCGTAGGGCGCAGTTCCAACAGCAGGGTGCGCATCTCAGCCAGCGCGCCGCGCGTCAACTGGCGCAATTCCTCTAACCCACGCCGAGCCTCTTCCGGATGGCGTTCCCAGACACGGGGCAGAACCTGAGCCCTCAAGCTGGCCGAAAAGAGGGTTTGGGTCACGGCGTCGTGCAGTTCACGAGCCAGGCGATTGCGTTCAGCCGCCACAGCGGCCTGTTCCATCTGGGCCTGGAACCGGCTGTTCTCAATAGCCAGGGCCACCTGATTACTAAAGATCACGGCCAGCTCAACCTCTTCGTCCGAAAACAGTCGAGGTTCAGGGTAATAGAGTAAAATACCTCCGTAAATTTCGCCCTTTACCATCAGAGGCGCCGCCAGCCAGGCCTGATAAAGGTTGCCTAAACGGGTCACCAGCTCGCGCCGGGGCAAATCTAACGCCAAATCGCTGTCGCCAGAGAGGAGAGCGGCTATATCGGAGACGGCTACCGGCTGGCGTGTCAGCACGGCCCGGCCTACGGCTGCCTGGCCAACCGGGATATCGGCAGCGGCCATAAAATCTGCCGGCAGGCCTCGGGCAGCCTGAATGCGCAACAGGTTGGTGTCCCTGTGCAGCCGGTAAACCGCTACCGCATTGCTGCCCAGCAGTTGGCCGGCCTCAGCTACAATATGGTCCAGGATTTCGTCCAAAGAGCGGCTCGAGTTGAGGATGGCCAGAATATCGCCCAGGTTTTCGGCCACATGGCGGCGGCGTTCTGCCTCGCGCCGCCGCTCCTGCTCGGCCTGATACAGGCGAGCGTTCTCCAGGCCGACAACGGCCCCGGAGGCCAGCACGGTTAAGATCCGCTCGTCATCTGCCCCCAGCGCGCCGGATTGTTTATCGGCTACCGCCAGCACGCCAATAGGTTGAGCGTCAGAGATCAAGGGAACGGTCAGGTAGGCGTGTATCCTTAAACGTTGCACAGAATCAGGATAGGCTCGGGGATCCTGCGCCACGTCATTCACGATAATCGCCTGGCCGGATTCAATAGTTAACCCGGCCACCGATTGGGCTACCGGTACCCGATAACCGACGAAGATGTCGGGGCTATGCTCGCCCGAGAGGGTAGCGAGGCGCAACGTATCACCCTCAAGCAGATAAACCAGACTCAACTGGGTCTCCGTCAGACGCCGAGCCGCATCGGCAATTAGCTGCAAGACAGCTCCCAGGTCCAGCGGGCCGGTGATAGCCTGCTGGATGGCCAATAAGGTCTCCAACTCGTCGGCATGCTGTCTGGTTCTGGAGTATAAGCGCGCATTTTCGATAGCCACGGCGGCTTGATGAGCAAAGTTTGAGACCAATTCTACTTGTTGGGACGAAAAATAGCCTGGCTCGCCGTGACTGAGGCCCAACATACCAATTAACTGCCCCTTAATCAGCAAGGGCAAGCCGATCCAGGCACGAATATAACTCAGGTGAACTTCCAGACGCTCCCCCATGCCCTGGCGAAAGGTCTGAGCCGGAGATGTGTCGGCGTAAATATCAGGAATGATGAGGGGTTGCTGTATGTCAGGCCAGCCGGGGTAAATCACCGAAATCTTGAGCGGCGTGGCTGATTGGGCAACTTTTTCCGCCGGCGCCGGGCCGCGATAGGCTCGATACTTTAACTCATCTCCGTTCACCGTCCAGATGGACGCCGAGGTATAGTCTACGACGGTTTTAAGCTGGACCAGGATGAGATCCAGGAGCCGTTCCAGTTCCAGGGTGGCGGTGATATTGCGGGAGATGGCCAGCAAGGCCGAAAGTTCATGGGTCTGCTCTTCAACACGTTGCTCCATCATCTGGTGAGTCAGGACTTGCTCGGTGATGTCGGCGATAAACCCCTCCAGGGCTAACGACTTTCCATCGAGAGAATCAACACCGCAGCCCTGCTCCCACACCCACTTCTGTTCTCCGGCGGCAGTCATAATGCGGTAAGTAAGCCGATAGGGTTGGCCAACCTGCAAGGCTGCCCGCACTTCGTCCCCTACCCCTGCTTGATCCTCCGCATGAATCAACTGCCGATAGCCTACCTTTCGATTTTGGATGAGTTCAGCCGGTTGATACCCGGTTAAGGCCAGGCAGCCTTCGCTGACAAACTCCATGGTCCAATCGGGGTCGTCACGACAACGGTAGGCCATACCTGGCAGGTTACTCAGCAGGGTAGAGAGTGCTCGCTGGCTCTCTTGGAGAGTTTTCGCCAATTGATCGCGCCGCCGGCGCTCACGGGTCAGTAGAAAGTAGAGCAGGAGCGTGGTAACCACGACCAGAACCCAGCCCTGGTAGGTTGCCAGAGTGAAACGTTGATCAGAGTTGGGGATAAAGAAAGCCAGCAGCCAATCCGAGAAGGTAATCCACAGCCCGGCGACTACAGCGTAAAGAAGGCTAACTTGTAGAGCGGCGCGTGAGGATAAACTGTTCATACTTCTCTCCCATGCCCCATCTCAGGATCATTTGCCAGCCAATTATAGGTTATCTCGCCTAGTTCGTCAACGCATCCAAAACTATCTTTCACCCGTTCAAATGACCAGGACTCAGACCCACCCTCCGGTTAAGCTGTGACTATCCTGACGCCGGGTGTATTTGAGGCGCTTTTGAGGTATGCTGGAGAGAATAAGCGTGAGAATTATTAAAGCAAGGAGTCCTCATGTTCGATTTTGCCCTCCCACCCTTGACCGGTTCGGTTTTGGGCGGCGCTCTGCTGATTTTTGTGGCGCGCATTGCCGATATGTCACTGGATACGGTACGCCTGATTATGATAACGCGGAGCATGCGCAAGTGGGCCGCCTTGATCGGCTTCGTCGAGATTACGATCTGGGTCATGGCCGTAAGCCAGGTAATTTCCAACCTCGATAATCTCTGGAATGTGTTGGCCTACAGCGGCGGCTTTGCCACCGGCACGGCGGTCGGGATGTGGGTCGGAGATAAGCTGGCGCTAGGTCACGTGGATATCCGGATCATCTCAATGACCCAAGGCGCGGAAATTGTCCAGGCCATCCATGAGGCCGGCTATGGGGCCACTGAGTTGCAGGCCAGCGGCAAATCCGGCCCGGTGTCGCTGGTTAGAATCGTTATTCCTCGGAAACAGGTACCAGAGGTGATGGGTCTGGTCAACCGCATTGATCCCACCTCTTTTATCACCGTTGATGAGCCGCAGCAGGTTATCCAGGGCTATCAGCGGTTGGGCAAGTAGGAACAGACGATATCGTCTCCTCGTCTTCGACCAATCGGTCCAATAACGAATTGAGCTAGGGTTTGATCCGCCGCAGTTCTTCTTGATGAACTATGGTGAGTCGCTCTAACATATCGGCCCCGCTTGGCGTTAGTGTAATATACACTTGTCGCCGGTCCTCCTAGCCCGGCTCACGGCCCACCAACCCCTGGGCAATCAGCCGATTCCCAGACCCGCGGCGCTATAATGCTGAATTTGCAGCCGCTCCGCTCGGTCAATTCTCCAATGGTAATCCTGTCCCGATCAGGAAACCCCTTAATCGCCAGCAGCGCTTGGTGTTGCTGCGGAGTTAGGCCGCCTGCCTGTCGTCAGCCGAGCGAATCCTCGGCAGGTTGTGGGCTATCTGGGCCGCTCAAATGTCTTAGCGGCGCAGTTGCGACAGCTTGAAGAAGATATCCGCGAAGTCGGCTGGTTCGCCCGCTTCAACTTGTTGAAGGAAAACTATACGAAGAATGGACCCGTCACTTAATTTTGCCCAGAGCGTTGCACTGAGAGTACGCCGCTTTTCCCCACTCGTTACTGCGGTTCTGCCGGCTGAAGTACCGGCAGCCTGACGCTTCTCAGCAGGCTGCGAATTAATCCCCAAAAGGTCAGCAGCCAGGCCAGCAGAGCCACAAAAATAAAGTAGCGTGGAATGGGCAACAAAAAATCAAAGCCGGTGGCTTTGGCCAACTGGAAAGTGCAGGTGGTGTACATGCCCAGGGGGAAAACCATGCCCCAATATTGCGGGTCATAGACCAGGGGAAAACGTTTATACAAGTGCCGCCACGCACCGAGGATGAACAGCCAGGGCATCCACCAGGTGCCGGTGGTCCAGAAGAAGAGGGTGAAGCCTTTTAGAAAGGGCAAAATTTCGGTCAGAAAAGTCCAGTCGGGGGCGGCCAGAATGAGCCTGGCCCCGGCCAGGGTGGTGATGGCCACAGCGCCCATATTAATCCAGTAAGGCGGGGTGAGGGCGCTGGTGGTCAGTTCCAAAAAGGTAAAACGATAGAAAATGAGGGTAATGATGCTCAAATAGAGCATGCAGCCCAACAGGTACATGCACAAGGTAAAAAAGAGCAGCAGTTCGCGCCAGGTTTCGTAGTGTGGAGCCAGGAGTGTGCCCAACACCGAAATAGATTGGGTAGCCACCGTAGCAATCAGCCAGGCCCCATTGATACCGGCTTCCAGCGAGGGTTTATCTTCCCGCACCGTTACGGCGGTGAAAAAGGCATACATCACCAGCAACCATAAGCCGACCCCCAGCCACCACAGTCCAGTAGCGGCGGCATAATTGCCGGTCACAATCACCAGTTGTGTCCCCAGCACACACGTTCCGGCGACCAGGGTAAAAAAGCCGGGGCCGCGGGCATGGCTGCTCACATCGGCCAGCAGCCGGGGAAAATAGCCAAATAGACGGACCAGCGTCAGCAGCCACAGGCTGAGATAGGCCATGAGATTGACCACCAACAGCGCCCAGGCGACAGGTTGCAGGTTCAACAGAAAGCTGGCAATCGAGACAATGCCGGTGGCCATGACCAGGGCAAAATAACCGGGGAAGAGATCGGCGGCTGCTTCAGCCAGACGATGTTTCAACTTACTTTTCCAACCCGTAAAGATACCACAACAAACCGCCATTCAAGCCCAAACAGATCAGGCTGGCCAGAGCTGCCGGCCATAGAATCGACTCGTCGCCACCCAGGTAGGCGTTCGTGGTGGCGGTGAACAGCCACAATTGTAGAATGACGATGATGAGGGTAATACTCAAGATGCCCAGCACAATGGTCATGCGCTGTTTGCGAGCAAAACGCGAGCCTTTCATGCCAGTCCCTCCTCCACGCCGGTAGCATAAATTTTGTCGCCGCGCACCTCCAGGCTGACTCGGGGCAGGGGGCGGCGGGGCGGGCCGGCCAGAGGTTGGCCGGTGCTCAGATCAAACAGGCCCTCATGACAGGGACAGTGCAGGTGGCCTGTCTCTGCGGCGGGGATGACCGGGCAACTCAGGTGGGTGCACAACTGATCGTAGGCCACAAAGGTCTGCTCATCCAGGCGCACCAGCAAGCGCGGATTGTGTCCCTGCGGGTCCGGGTATTGGAAAATCAGCGAGCCGCCCACCGGCACTTCGTTCAGGCGGGCGATTTCCTGTATGGGCGGCTGACCGCGATTGCGCCGCCAGAAATTCTGCACCAGAATCCAAAATTGACCTACGACAAAGGCCAGGCTGACCAGCACCACAAATTTGGTAAAGTCGCGCCGGGAAACATAATCATCCTGGGGCCAGTCAATAGGGAAATCCTGCCGCCAGCGCGGCTGCTCTGCCTCGGGCCGACCATCGGGGGGTACGCTCAATCGCTCTGTGTCCGGTAGACTCATAGTTCGACTCCCATGTTCAGATTGGCCATGAGCAGGTCGTCCATAATATCCTGGCCGATGGGGGGCTGGTGCATGGCCGCGGTCACGTCAACCTGCTCGATGGGGGCCTGTTTAGGCACCATCATCTTGACTTTGGTGGTAATGGTCTGCCCGCCGAATTTGAAGCTGTTGACCGGCCGGGAGTTGGGCCGCAGCCGTTCGATCTCTTCCCGCGTGCCGAAAAAGAGGGCCTGGCTAGGGCAAACCGAGGCGCACATCGGTTTCAGGCCGACCGACGTGCGGTCGTAGCACATATCGCACTTCATCATCAGGTTCATGCGGGTGTTCATCTTGGGCACGCCGAAGGGGCAGGCCAGCACGCAGTTATTGCAGGCGATGCAGCGTGGTTTGCGGGCCGTCTGCACCACCCCGTCGGCGGTGCGCTTGATGGCGTCGGCAGGGCAGACTTCGGCACAGGTAGGCGAGTCGCAGTGCATGCAGACCACCGGCACGGTTTGGGTTGAGTTGGCCCGGTCAATGTAGTCAAGCTGGATCATCGAGTGTCCTTTGTGGGTGTCGCACTCGGTGCAGGCTTGCACACAGGCCTGGCAGCCGATGCAGCGCCCCGGATCAACAAAAAACTCCATCTGGGCTGGAACTGGCATCAAATCCCCCTATCGGGGGGGTAGGCAGTAGGAAGTAAGGGATTTTTCCCTACTCCTGACTGCCTACTCCCTGAATAATCTGTTCGAGCTTGAGTTCGCGCATGGCGTCAATAGCCCGCTCCCAGGCGCCCTCGTGGCACAGGCCGCTCAGGCTGGCGTCTTCGTAGCCGGCCAGGGCGGCACGAATGCAGGCCACCCGAACCGCTTCGGCCAACTGGCGCTGCTGGGCCAGGAAATCCATTTCTTTTTTCGGATGGATTACATCGTGCATTATTGATACGCCTCCAACTGGCCGACATACTCCGGCGGCCCTTCGGCTTTTTTGACCCGCACCGCGCAGACCTTGTACTCCGGAATCTTGGAGATAGGGTCCTGGGCGGCGATAGTCAGTTGGTTGGCGCTGCGCGGGCCGGCCCAGTGGTAGGGAATAAAGACCGTGTCGGGGCGGATGGTCTTGACCACCTGCGCTCGCAGGGTTGCCTGCCCCCGCCGCGATTCGACCCTGACCCAGTCACCATCGACCAGGCCGAGCCGTTCAGCCAGGAGAGGATGAATTTCCACCAGCGGTTCCGGGTACTGGTCTACCAGCGGGCCGATACGCCGGGTCTGCGCCCCGGACAGGAAATGGCTGACCACCCGCCCGGTTGTAAGAATAATGGGATAGTCCGCGTCCACCTCTTCCGCCGGCGGGGTGTAGACGGCCACGTTGAAACGGGCCTTGCCATCGGGGAAGTAGAACGGACCTTTGCCCTGGGCTATAGGGTTCCACGAGCCGGGTTCAAACAGACGCGGCGTGCCGGGGTGCTCGTCGCTGGGGCAGGGCCAGAAAACGCCGTGCTGTCGCTCCAGTTTCTCATAGGTGATGCCGGCATAGTCGGCCACGCCGCCTTTGGAAGCCTGGCGCAGCTCGTCAAAAATTTCTGCCGGGCTGTTGAAGGTGAAGCCGCGCTCGCGCCGGAGGGCCTTAGCAATATCCTGAATAATGCGCCAATCCTGGCGAGCTCCGCCGGGGCAGTCCACGGCCTTATTGATTTTGATGACCCGGCCTTCGGCGGTGGTCACCACGCCTTCATCCTCCTCATGCAGCGAGCCGGGCAGGACCAGGTCGGCGTAGCGAGCAGTTTCGCTGAGGAAAAAGTCAATGGCCACATAAAACTCCAGCTTTTCCAGCATCTGTCGAATGAAGTTATTATCCGGCAGCGACACCACCGGGTTGAAACAGATACTCAGCAGCCCCTTGATCTCATTCCGCTCAATCTTGCGGAACAGTTCATAGGCGTCCACCCCCGGGGGGGGCAGTTCCTCAGGCGGCATACCCCAGACCCCGGCCACGTAAGCCCGGTGCTCCGGGTTGGCCAGGTCGCGCCCGCCGGGCAGTTGATCGCATTTCTGACCGTGCTCGCGCCCGCCCTGGCCGTTGCCCTGGCCGGTAATGGTGGCATAACCGCAGTTTTCCCGGCCCAGCCGCCCCGAAGCCAGGACGATGTTGATGGCCCCCAGCACATTCTGGACTCCGTGGCTGTGGTGCTCGATGCCGCGGGCGTGCATTAAAAAGCTGGTCTGGGCCGTGCCCCACCACTCGGCTGCCTGGCGGATCGCTTTCTCGGCGATGCCGGTCACGTCGGCGGTGCGCTGGGGTGTCCACTCCTTGACATGCTCGGCCACTGCCTCAAAACCGACGGTGTGCTGCTCGATAAAGGCATGGTCCAACCAGTCATTTTCAATCATCAGATGCAGGATGCCGTTGAACAGGGCCACGTCGCGGCCCGGCTTGACCGGCAGAAACAGGTCGCAGGTGCGAGCGATGGGGGTGATGCGCGGGTCAACCACAATAATCTTGGCCCCATTTTCCCGCGCCTGCCAGACGTAGTCGGTGGTGATCGGGGCGCACTCGGCCACGTTGGCCCCGCTGATCCAGACCACCTGGGCCTGGAGAATGTCGCTCCAAGGGTTGGCGGCCCGGTCAATGCCAAAGGCTTTTTTGTTGCCGGCGGCGGCGCTGACCATGCACAGCCGGCCGTTGTAGTCAATGTTGGATGTTTTGAGGCACATGTGGGCGAATTTGCCCATCAGGTAGGTTTTTTCGGTGGTCAGGCTGGCCCCACTGAGCAGGGCAAAGGCGTGAGGACCGTACTGAGTTTGGATGCGTTCGATTTCGGCGGCCACACGGACAATGGCCTGCTCGTAGGCGATGGGTTTAAAGCCACCCAGCGCCGACTCATCCCGCTTGTAGGCGTGCAGCAGCCGGTCCGGGTGCGCGCCCTGCAGGTAGCGTTTGACCCCTTTCGGGCAGAGTTTGCCCCGGTTGAAGGGGAAATCGTACCACGGCTCAAAGCCAATGACCTGATTGTCTTTGACCTTTAGCTGGATGCCGCACTGCTGGCCGCAAAAGCAGCAATGCGTCTGGACCACTTTATCCGGCTCGACGCCGGTATCCAGCCGCACCCCGCCGGTATGAGCCAGATGCGGACCGAAGTGATGAATGATGTCAACGGAGTTGACGGGTAAGGTTGTCATTACACAGTTCCTTATCACATTTACGATTTACGATTTGTGAGGGCGACCTTTGTTTAACCCGGGGAATTCTGAGAGAAGCAACAGTCATCGTAAATCCAAAATCCAAAATCGCAAATCGTTAGGGGTGAAAGTTGTGAGCATCCTCCTCCCCCAAGGGGCCCTGGCTGAGGGCCGGGTTGACGTAAACTGGAGGAGAGCCGGGCGCTCGGCCCGCGCCATCCAGCGACATGCCGCCTCGCCAGCCCTGCCACGACTGTCCCTGAGCCAGGGCGAAGGCAGCCCGGCGGCAGGGTGGGCAAATCCATTGGTAATGCTCTACCTCGCTGCCGGGCAGGTCGTATTGATAGCCCAGGTCACGCTCGACCCGGATCAAATCCTCGACGTGCATCACCGAGGTAAAGGGTTGGCCGCAGCGGCGGCAGTGAGCTGCTGCTTCATGTCGGCCCACCTCTTTATAAAAACGGACGCCAATCTGGGCCGGGCGCTGAAAGATATGGAAAAATTTGCCAAAGGGCAGCCACAGAAACGTAAAGATGACGGTGATCGCGTGCAAAATCGCCAGGAAATCATAGGCGTAGCCCTTCATCCAGGTGTAACTGGCAGTCAGCATCAGCCCGGTCAGGCTGACGGCAAAAAGCAGAATCAGCGGCAAAAAATCTTCGCCAAAGAATTGCAGGGCGGCTGCACCCTCGTCGCGCATGCGCCGGCGCATGGCCAGCATCACGCCGGGAATGACCAGCAGGGCCGACCAGACCAGGCCGTGGAACAGGGCAAAGCCAAAAAAGGAGTTGACCGGAAATGAAAAAGCGGGGAAACCAAAGACAATGGCCCGATACCACTCAAAGTTGCCGGGCAACGACTCAAAATGCAGCCAGCCAAAGACCAGGGGAAAGGTGATGGCTACCGCCAGGGTGCAGCCCCACATGATCAGCCCGTGGGCCAGGCCGCGCCGCCAATCGCGCGACCAGATGAAGCGGTTCAGGGCAATATCGGCGCTGACCCACTTAAACCAGTGGCCCAGATTAAACCAACGATAACCGCTTTTGAAGAAGACCTGCCAGCCGCGCCGCCAATACACAGCGGTGGGAGGGCGCTGCAGCCACATGCTGTAACGGTAGGTTAAGCCAAAGGTGGCAAAGAGGATAGCGAAGGTATAAGCGACCAGAGCGGCATCGAAGTGGGAGAGGTTGCGTGAACCCACCACAATTAATCCGGCCAGAATCAATGTAGCCAGAATACCCCAACCTGCAGCCTTCAGTACTTCCGGCTTCATAGACCACCTCCTTGTGCTACCTGGCTATTGTACTAAAGATTCGCCTATGACCCAAATTGACTGTTGTTGATGTCTGGTAACAGACTGTCAAGAGTTTAATTTTCAGACCTTGTATCATCATAACCTAATATCCTCCTGATCTTGGGGTCTCTGCGCCTTGAACAAATGGTGATTCGGACTGAAAAAGCAATCCCCTGTGAAAGAGAGAGATAATCTGCTACTCTTCCATCAGAAAGCCCATCCATTATAACTTCTGTAGCAAGATTCGGGATCAATCATATCAACAGGCTCATGGGCGATTCAAGCAATCGGTGCAACTCCTGAAGATACTGGGCAGCTACAGCCCCATCGGCGATGCGGTGGTCAACACTGAGGGTTAAACTCATCATCTCGCCTACGGTTACCTGGCTTTCGCGCACTATCGGCGTCTGGCGCACGACCCCAACCGACAGCGAAGCCGCCAGCGGGGCCGGGATGATCGAAGTGAAGGCAAGCACCTGGTACATGCCCAGATTCGACATCTGGAACGTCGCGCCCTCCAATTCTTGCTGTTTGAGTTTGCCCTCGCGGGCGCGACCAGCCAACTCCTTGATCTCGGCAGCAACCGCGCCCAGCGCCTTCTTGTCGGCGTCGCGCACGACCGGCGCCACCAAGCCATCTTCCAGAGCTACGGCAATGCTGACATTGATCTGCTGGTGTCGCAGGATCGCGGGCTGACCGTCGCTGCCGGTAGCATAGCTGCTGTTGAGCGCCGGGAATTTGTGCAGGGCCTTGGCGGCAGCTTTGACGACCATATCGTTCACCGAGATCTTGACGTCGGCCGCGCCGCTGTCGTTGATCTGTTGGCGTAGTTTCATCGCTTCAGCCATATCAATCTCAACGGTGACGTAGATATGCGGCGTGCCGGGCTGCGCCTCGGTCATCACGCGGGCGATGGCGCGCCGCATTCGGCTCAACGGTGTGGCCTCAGCCGACGGCGTGGAAGCCGGTGGAGTGACCGGCGTTGGGACAGCGGGAACTGGTTGAGCAATTGGCTGTGGGATATGGGCGGTTTCCGACTGGAAATCCTCGACATTTTCTTTGATGATGCGCCCGCCGGGACCAGTTCCCTGTACCCGGCGCAGGTCAATGCCGCGCTCCTCCGCCAGGCGGCGCGCGAGCGGTGAAGCTTTGATGTGGCCGTCGCCCTCCTCGGCTGTCTGGGCCGGGGGTTGGGGTGAGGTTGAGGCTCTAGACGGCTGGGCCTCGACGGTAGGCCGGGCCACCGTCTCCTGGCTACCCGCTTCAGAGGGCGGTTCGGTTTCTACCTCGCCCTCGCCAACAAGCGCAATAGGTGTGCCAATGGGCACGACCTGTCCCTCCGGCACGAGGATTTTGAGCAGCGTACCGGCGTCGAAGGCCTCTAACTCCATCACGGCCTTATCGGTCTCGATCTCGGCGATAATATCGCCCACCTCTACCCGATCGCCCGGTTTCTTGAGCCATTGGCCGACGGCTCCCTCGGACATTGTATCGCTGAGACGCGGCATCGTTATTTCTGCCATCGTTTCCCTCCTTCTAAGACCCGGTAGATGGCGTTCTTCAACTCCTGCGCGCCCGGTTTTGCCACCTGTGCCAGGTTGGAAGCATAGGGCAGCGGCACCTCCAGGCCGGCCACCCGCTGTACAGGGGCGTCCAGGTAGTCAAAGGCTTCTTCCTGGATGGCAGCGGCAACTTCAGCCCCGATGCCATAGGAACGCCAACTCCCCTCCATCGTTATGGCCCGATGGGTCTTCTTGACCGAGTTAATGATCGTCGGCCGGTCCAGCGGCCGCAGCGAGCGCAGGTCTACCACCTCCACACTGATACCCTCTCTTTCCAGCAACTGGGCTACCTGCAAGGCGATGGGGGTCATGCGCGAGTAGGCCACCACCGTCACATCGCTCCCTTGGCGCTTGACCTCGGCCAAGCCGATGGGCAGGGTATAAGGGTCATCCTCGGGTACCTCGCCTTTGGTATCGTACAGGGACAGGCTCTCGATAAAGATCACCGGGTCGTCGTCGCGGATGGCGGCGCGCAGCAGCCCTCTGGCGTCGTAGGGGGTGGCCGGCGCGATGACCTTCAGGCCGGGGCAGTAAGCAAACCAGTTCTCGAAGTTTTGCGAGTGGGTGGCGGCGAGTTGGCCTACCCCACCACTGGGTGTGCGGATCACCAGGGGAACTTTGGCCTGGCCGCCAAACATATAGTGGATTTTGGCGGCGTGATTCACGATCTGGTCAAGGGCCAGCAAAATAAAGTTGATGGTCATGATCTCGACCACCGGGCGCAGGCCAAGCATGGCCGCACCGATGGCCAGGCCCACAAAGCCCTCTTCGGCGATGGGTGTATCGACCACCCGCTTGGGGCCGAACTCGTCCAGCAGACCCTCGGTGATCCGGTAGGAGCCTTGAAATTTGCCAATCTCTTCTCCCATCAGCACGACATTGGGGTCGCGGGCCAGCTCCTCGCCAAGAGTCTGATTAAGCGCCTGGCGGTAAGTCAGTACGGGCATATCGGCCCTCCTTTTCTAATTGTTGGGCTAACATCTCCGCCTCGACCTGGCCGGGTGCATTCGAGACTGGGGTAGCGTAAATATGGTCATACAACGTTTCTAGCCTGGGGGCGGGGCTTTGCTCGGCGAAATCAATCGCCTCGTGGACCTCGCGTTCCACCCGAGAAGCCGTCTCCTTTAGCCAGCCATTATCAACCACCTGAGCCTCCAACAGTTGTTGAGCAAACAACGCGACGGGGTCGGCCGCCCGCCCCTGCTTGACCTCCTCCGGGTCGCGGTAACGGTCGGCGTCAATGACCGAATGGCCGCGGAAGCGAAAGCTGAAGGCTTCCAGGATGGCCGGTTCGTGTTCGACTTCGGCCCGCCGGCGCAGGCGGAGCACCGCGTCGCGCACGGCCAGCACATCACGGCCGTCCACCCGTTCGCCGTGCATACGGAAGGCGCAGCCGCGCTTGTACAGGTCTGGCTCAGCTGAGCCTTCCGCCACGGCAGTACCCATGCCGTAGCCGTTGTTGACGATCAAGTAGATAATGGGCAACTTCCATAACGCCGCCAGGTTGAGCGACTCGTGCCAGGCCCCGATGTTTGTTGTCGCATCCCCCATCTGGCAGACGACAATGCCGGGTTTCCCCTGGTACTTGAGGGCATAGGCGGCGCCGGTCGCCAGCGGAAGCTGCCCGCCGACGATGGCATAACCACCCATAAAGTGAGCAGCGCTATCGAATAGGTGCATCGAACCGCCGCGCCCGCGCGAGACGCCGCTCTCCTTGCCAAACAACTCAGCCATGACCGGGCCAGGTGCGACGCCCCGGGTCAGGATATAGCCGTGCTCGCGGTAGTTGGTAAAGATGTAATCGCTCGGCTCCAGCGCCGCCATCAGGCCGACAATGGTCGCCTCTTCGCCCAGGTTGAGATGGCAGTAACCGCCAATTTTGGCCTTGGTGTACATCTCGCCGGCACGCTCCTCGAAGCGGCGGATCAGCAGCATCTGGGAGTAGTAGTGTCGAAGTTGGTCGGCATCCTCGCCGGCCAGGTCAAAACGTTTCTCTGCCGCGGAGTCTGCCCCTTGAGCTGGGGTGGCGTTCGCCATGGTTATCTCTCCTTCCGTTAAGGAACCAGTCCATCTTTTAAACCTCACCGGCCGGGGTTACTCTCCCGGCGGCAGCACTTCCTGAGTAAAGCCACTTTGAGGGGCGTGGCAGCGCGGGCACTGCTCCGGCGCTTCCAGGCCGCGGACCCGTTCGCCGCAAACCGAACAGATCCAGCGCATGGTCATCTGCTGGATCAGATTGGCATGGCTAACCAGCCCAACCACCTGCCCGCTGTCCACCACCGTAAGACATCTGATTTGCCGGTTAGACAGCAGGTACGACACATGTTCGACATCGGTCTCAGAGCTAATAGTGATTACGCCCCGGTTCATGATGTCGGCAACGGTACGGCCCTCTTTGGAAACCAATTCATACTCGGTGACGATACCGATCAATGCGCCGGATTGATTGAGCACCGGGAGTCCTCTTAGACGATGCTGGGTCAACAGCCGCGCCGCCTCCTCAACCATGCTGTCTTCAAGCACGGTGATAACGTCGCCGGTCATAATCTCTTTGACTTTCATTCCGGCTCTACTCCTGTTGAAGGGTTCGAATGTAAGACACAATATCATTTAAATCATCGTCGTTGAGCGCGGGGTTTCCCCCTTTAGGCGGCATGGCTACGCCTGTTGTATTAAGCGGATCGCTTGGGTCACGGCCTACTTTGATGAATTCGACCAACTCATGATCCGTTTTGCCAGCAATGAATTGGCTGGTTTTCATATCTTTACCCAACCCTGGAATCCCCTCACCCGCCGGGCCGTGGCAAGCTGAACAGGTAGCCGTAAATTTTTCCTTACCCGCAAGTGGATCCCCCTGAGTAGAAGGTGCAGCGAGAGCTTCATTCGCTTGAGCAGCCTCACCCCCGGCCTGAGACGGGTTCCCCGTATTACCGCTGCACGCGACGAGGCTAAGGGCTGCCATAAGTAGAAGCCAGATAAACAGATGAAATAATTTACTCATTATGAAAAAACCTCCATTACCAAAGGATTCGTTATCATTTCTCCATCCCAATCCCCCGTGATGGGTAATTGTCGAACGGCAGATTACTATTTTGCACCTGGGCCAGGATTTGTTGTCGAGCCAGAGGATCATCAAAAGTCTCAGCCAAAACGCTCAGATACGATCTGACCTGAGGATCAGCAGCTAATTGGTAGCGACTCTCCACCCGTTCGACCAGCCCGACCAGCCGCAGATCGTTTATCATTCGCTCCAGTAAAGGCAGATGGCCAAGATACAACCGTTCGGCCAATTGTTGGAGACTTTTGGTCACTGCCGGGTGTTGGTAGAGAAAAAGCAGCAGGCGCAGCTTTTGGAACGAGTCGATCCGTTTGACTTGAATAAAATCGGCGATTGAGCCTTTCACAGCAACCTCCTGATATCTCTAATCAGTCTGATCCTTTACCGCTGCCGCAGGTCGTACCAGCTAAAGAGCAGAATTAGCAGCGGTAAGAGGACCATACTCCACATCATCAGCTCCACCAGAATTCGTATGTTCATGCTAACCAGTACATCGCAATTATTAGAGCGACTCCAGATACTTTTTTAAGGCTACGGCATTATTGTGCTCGGCGTCACGGGCCGAGAAAACCAGGATGAGGACACCGTGATCACTTATTTCCTTAAGAAAGTCAATGAGATCCCCCTGTTCTTTGAGTTCCGCTTCATAGCTTTGGCAGAATTCCGGCCATCTTTGCAGATCGTGACCAAACCACTTGCGCAGGGACGAACTGGGGGCAATCTCTTTCAGCCACAGATCGAGCGCCAGGTCTTCTTTCTTCATCCCCCGCGGCCAGATGCGATCAACAAGCACGCGGAAGCCATCTTCTTTATCCGGGGGGTCATAGGCCCTTTTGAGTTTAATCATCTTGCCTCCGTTAAGTTGAAACGCTGGCTTCACTCATGCTGCATGCTGGCTACTTCATCCATCACTTCGATGGCGATGGCGGCATGGGCGTAAGCGCCGCCGGCCCGCATTTCCGCGGCGACCCAGATCGCCTCCATCACTTCTTCGGGGGTGGCGCCCTGTCTCAAGGCTTGCTTGGTGTGGCCCCGGATGCAATAGGGGCACTGCGTCACGTGGGCCACGGCGACCGCAATGAGTTGTTTCATCTTCGCTGGGAGCGCGCCGGGGGCGAAGACGCGTGTACTGAAGGCTTGGAAGGCGTCGTGAACTTCCGGGGCAAGCTGTGCCCGTTTTTCAGCCATTGCCCTGGTAAAAGCTGGATAAAGGTGTTTCTCCATAATGAACCTCCTCAATTTTGAGTAATGCTTATCGCATTTGTCAGGCCGGCAACTGCCCCTGCAGATCCTGCGGGTGAAAGGGGCCTGGCTCGGCTATTAAAGATCGTGCCGCCTCGACCTGTCCCCACACGTTCCACAGGATCACCCCCCGGACCCGGCCTTCTTGCAAGTAGTAAATTACCCCCTTGCGATAGGGTTCCTGCCAATCGGCGACGCTCTCCAACTCAGGATTCAGATCGCCTATAGCTTCGTAGCCCAGATCGAACAAATCAGAATAGAAGTAGGGTAGGTGATGATAGGGGGCGGGGTCGCCGGCCATCGCTCGACCGGCCAGCTGCCCCGTGGTGTTGGCGTTGTCTTCATGCTCGACCCGCAAACGCCGCTTCAGGAGGGGGTTATAGAAATTGGCCACATCCCCGGCTGCGTAGATGTCTGGATGGCTGGTACGTAAGAACTGATCAACCAGGATACCATTGGCAATCTTAAGCCCGGCTAGCCTGGCTAGAAGGGTATTTGGCTCAAGGCCCAGGCCGGCTACCACACTATCCACGATGACTTCAGCCCCGCTTTTAGTTTTCAAGATAAACTGCTCACCACGCTTTTCTAGCCCGGTGAGTAACTCCCCGGCCAGCATCTCGACGCCTTTCTGCCGGTAGTAGCCGTTCAGGAAGTTAGCCAGGTCAGGCGGAAAAATTCTTCCTCCGACCCCCGCTTCTGGAAAAAGCATCACCACCTCCCGGCCGTTCATAGCAAGGGCTGCGGCAATTTCGGAGCCAATAAAGCCACCGCCGATGACGGCAAATCGCTGCTTCTGTTCGGCACGAAAGCGAAGGAGCCGGTAATCGGCCAGCGTGCGAAAGTAGATGATCTGATTGTCGCCGAAGGGAAGGCGCCGGGGTGTTCCACCCGTGGCCAGAAGCAGTTTATCAAAGATGTAATTGGTACCCTCGTCATCAGCGACACAGCGGTGTTGCGGGTCGAGACTCACCGCTATCCGACCCAGGTGAAGTTCCACACCCTGGTTATCTGTCCCGCGCCAGATGCTTTCCAGGGGCTGGCCTTGCCACAGCCTTTTTGAGAGGGGCGGGCGGTTATAGGGCGGATGGGATTCGGCGCCGATCAGCCCGATTGAACCGTCTGGGTCTACCTGGCGAATACCCTCAACAGCAGCGGCAGCGGCCATCCCTCCACCAATGATAAGATACTTATAGTGAAACACATCGTTCCTCCTGTGATGTTAAATCTATACTGGGAAAACTATCCATATATCTCGGGTACCGGCTGAACACATTCCCAGACGATGCGGCGGAAGTGGTCAGGATCGGTGTTGCCCTCAGAATTAATTAAGAACACCTGAGAATCGCGATCAAGTTGAAGTATTTCCCTCAAAGGGGCAAATTCCGGGGATTCCGCAGCGTACATCAGCGCGCCTAATGTAACCGCACCTGACTCGCCTGACACGATAAAGGGATCGCCTTTGAGGGGTACGGCGTAAACTCGCATCCCCTTGGCCGCTACATAGTCAGGACAGGCCAGGAACATATCGACGCAATCCCACAAGATTTTCCAGGCAATGGCGCTGGGTTCGCCGCAGGCCAGGCCGGCCATGATGGTTTGCAGGTCGCCGCCCACAGTGTGGGGCTGACCATCACCAATTCGGGCCGATTCAAACAGGCAAGCAGCATTGGTCGGCTCAACGACAACGGAAACAGGTTGATCGGAGCCAAACAGCTTATGGTAAAACCCAATGGTGGCGGCGGCCAAAGCACCGACGCCGGCTTGAACAAAAATATGGGTAGGCTTGATAATTCCCTGGGCAGCCAGTTGTTCCTGGGTCTCGGATAAGAGGGTGGTGTAGCCCTGCATAACCCAGGTTGGAATATCCTCGTACCCTTCCCAGGAAGTATCTGAGATAACCTGCCAGCCATTTTCCTGAGCATCAATATTAATCTGCCTGACTGCGTCATCATAAGTGCCATCAATAACCACAACTTTTGCCCCGTTGCTTTCAATAGCCTTGATACGGGCCTGGGATGTTTCTTTGTGCACATAGATGACGGCCTGGCAACCTAATTTGTTTGCCGCCCAGGCAATGCCTCGCCCATGGTTACCATCCGTAGCGGCGGCAAAGGTTAGCGACCTCACTTGGGTCCGCACAAGTTGAGACATCAATTCAGTAAAAGATAGCTCGGCGTCGTCCAGCCCTAGTTTGGACTTGATAAAGCGATAGATGGCAAAGGAACCCCCTAAAACTTTAAACGAACGCAAGTCCAGCCGGGCCGACTCATCCTTAACCCAAAGCCCACCCACGCCGATCATTGCTGCCAGGTTGGATAGGTTCTTCAATGGGCTAATTTGATAGCCCGGAATCTGGCGATGGAAATTGCGTACCTGCTCAAAAATTCCGGTAGGAAAAATTTTATCTACTGCTGCACTGCTTGTGGTTGTAGGTGCATTGGGATTCTTTACCCAGGTGAGAGGATTTATAAAAACAGGTGATGCCATTGTTCAGGACCCCATTACATCTCTAATATTGGCCAGCGGCACGGTGAACCAAAAGGTGGTTCCGTCCGCAATCGAACTTTCCACCTCAAGTTGCCCCCCGTGCAACTCGATCAAGCGCCGAGAAAGGGGTAATCCCAGGCCCTGGCCGGGTTGCTGATGTTCCTCGCGCTGGTAGAATTTCCTGAAGATCTTATCCTGCTCGTCTGGCGGGATGTAAGAACCAAAATTGGTCACCGAAACGAGCAGGTGGCCGTTGTCTTTTTCATTTAGCCCCTGGCATTGCTCGGCTGTAAGGATAATCGGACTTTGGAGAGGAGAGTATTTGAACGCATTATTGATTAAATTATCCAGCACCACCCGCAATTGGTCGGCATCGCCCCGCACCGCAGGTAGGTTAGCAGGGTACGCTTTGACCAGGGGGCGGTCTGGCGCTTGCACTCGGAATGTCTCAATGATTTCATCCATCAATCCCGTTATACTCACCGGTTTGAAGGAAAGTTGGGCGGCTGAGCTGGGAGTTGAACCGAGATAAAGCGCGCTGTGTCCCAGGTAACGCAGTTGCCGGGTGACTGAATGTAAGGTGGACAGCACTGCTGGGGGAATCTGTTTCGACGAGACAGATAGCTCACCCAGGAGATAGGCAATGACCTCTACCTTAGCCGCGCTGGACAAAATTTGGTGCGAGAGTAACTCCGCTAGGTTATCGTTGGCCTGGCTCTGAACCTGTCCTTGAGGTAATGGATAGACTGGCTTTATTTTGCCCGGCTGAGGCTTAACCCGCTCGACCATAGTATTGGCTTCACGTAAAAGAGTAATCATCAAAGACCTCCTGAAATCTCGATAATTTCTCCAACGTCTCCCGCCACCCGCGTTGATCCGTGGGCGAGAAATCAACCCCCTCGGCCTCGGCGACGCCGTTGGCTTCGGGCTGATACAGGATTTGTTTGACCTGCAGGCGGCTGATCCCACCCGGCACAGGCCATTCCAGGATATCGCCCACCCGATAGCCCAACATGGCCGTGCCAATGGGCGCCAGTACCGAGATTTTGCCCTGGTCAATATCGGCCTCGTTCGGAAAAACCAGGGTATAGGTCATTTCCTCCCCACTTTCCAGGTCTTCCAGGCAAATCGTGGAATTCATGGTGATGACCTCGGCCGGAACTTGAGCGGACGGGACGACCTGGGCCCGCGCTAGCTCAACGGCTAACTCGGCCAAGTCAGCCGGATCGTATTGATTAAAGCGCCGGGCTGTCTCGAGCAGCTCGCGCAAACGCTTTAGATCCAGATCGGTAAGGTAAATGTCTCGGTGTTTCATCATAATTCCTCGTCTATCGAATATTAAACCGCTCAAGCCTGGCGTTCCCATAGTTTGAGCGGCGGGGCAAAAATGGAAGAGAGCAGGTTGGCAGAGCCGGTCTTATGCCTCACCGCTTCCTCCGTCACCACGTTCACATCCAAAATGGAGCGTCGGTTCGCCAACAGGGGCGAGGGCAGCTCCTTTAGGCATTGGACCAGCCCGCGATCCAGGGAGGCGATCAGGGCCTCCAGAGCCGCCGATGTCGTTTCGACCACGACCAACAGGTGGAGGGTGGCTTCCAGGGGCAGATCTTCCTCTGCTTCCGCGTCAGGATTAGCGGATGGCTCAAAGACATAGACCGTCCGCACCCGTTTGTCGTTGGTCACTAAAGTCTCGGCCACCCCTTTAGCCAGGCTGTATTTGAAACTCTGGAAGAGCGCCCGGCGCTGGAACAAGCGTTCCAGGCTCAACTCCTGCTCCACCGGGACCAGCTTGTCATAGGTTTCCACCAGAGCCTGGTGACAGATTCTTTTGGCGATGCTGTCCACATGGGTCACTGTACCGGTCGAAAGGGTTCCGGCAGTTTCAAGCCGCGATTGGGTAAATGTCATTGTCAACCTCCACAAAGATGTTCAGATGATCATTGAGCATAACTATCAGAGATAGCGACCTGGAGAGGCGTTTCTGACAGTAGCGCTGTGGCATTTCTCCTCTCACCAGTCCATCCCAGTGTACAACAAAGCCGGTGAAAAACGCATAGAAAAAAGCCTGAGTTGCATGAAAAATCCATGAAAAAAGGCCGCAACCAGGTGGTTGCAGCCTTATCTCACCTTATGTTGGTACGAAAGCCGAGAGCATCACGTTTCTTCTGGACACTCCAACATATAGCCCACCCCGGAACTGGTGACGATCAGGCAGGGATTGGCCGGGTCCGCTTCAAGCTTTTGGCGCAGATAGCGAATGTAGGCTCGCAGGTAGTCCAGATCGTCGCGGTATTCAAAACCCCAGACCGCTGTTAAAAGCTGCTCGTGCAGCATGACCTGATTTTTGTGCGCCGCCAGTTCGTGCAGCAGGTTGTACTCGGTCCGGGTCAGGCGAATTTCCTGCCCGTCTCGGGTCACCCGGCGGCGGGCCAGCTCTATTCGCAGCGGGCCACAGCTAATTTCTGCCTCGGCCTGGCCGGCCGCCTCCTGGCGGCTCCGCTTCAGGACGGCTCGCACCCGAGCCAACAACTCCTTTGAACTGAAAGGCTTGGTCAAGTAGTCGTCTGCCCCGACTTCAAAGCCGCGTAACAAGTCCGACTCCCGCGCTTTGGCCGTCAGCATAATAATCGGCACGCTGCTGAATTCACGCACCCGGCGCGCTACCTCAAAGCCGTCTATCTCGCCGGCCAGCAGAATATCCAGCACGATCAGATCAGGCTGTTCCAGGGCGACCATTTCCACCGCCTGCTCCCCTCGGGCGGTCGAGAGGGTGGCAAAACCGATGGCGGTCAACACCTCGGAGACCAGGCGCACCAGCTTGGGTTCATCTTCGACGATAAGGATACGGGCTTCAGGCATGCTCTGACTCCATAGCGGCGCTTGGCGCCTGGCGCGGTAGAGAGAAATAAAGCGTGGTCCCGGCTCCGACCTTGCTCTCCGCCCAGATACGCCCGCCATGCGCCTCGATAATCGCCCGGGCCACCGGGAGACCCAACCCCGTGCCGGGGATGTGATAGCCCGTCGGCGATTTGACCCGGAAATACTTCTCAAAGAGCGGAATGAGGTCTTCCGGCGAGATACCCACGCCCTGGTCGGCAATGCTGATGACCACATCAGGGGGACGCACCTGGCCGTGAATCACCACCAGCCCGCCCTCCGGCGAGTATTTGATGGCATTATTAATGATATTGCGGAAGACCTGCTTAAACCGGGCGGGGTCCGCGTCAACGAGGGGAAAATCGGCGGGAAAATCGAGCACAATGTGATGGAGATTGGTCAGGACCTGCATTTCATCAGCCACCTCGCGGGCCAGGCGCTCCAGCCGTACCGGCTGATATTCAAGGGTCAGCCGACCCACATCAATGAGGGCGGAGTCAAGTACATTGCGGATCATCGTCTCCAGGTTCTCGCACTCCGTCTCAATGAGCTGGAGAAACTCGTGTTGCTTCTCCTTAGGCCAGGAAATTTCGTCAAGCAGCAGGGCCGTACAGTAACCCTTGATGGTTCCCAGAGGAGTCCGCAGTTCGTGAGAGAGGGTGGCCAGGGCCTCAGCTCTGAGCCGGTCGGCCTGTTTGGCTTCCTGAATGGTCATGGCTTCGGCTTCCAGCCGGGCGCGTTCAATCGCCAGGGCAATCAGGTCGGCCAGGGTTTGCACAAACGGCACATCTTTAGCCGAGAAAGCCTGTTGAGTGTAGGCGGTGCCCAGGATGAGGACGCCAAATTTGTAGCCGCTGGCCCACAACGGGACAGCCACCAGGCTGGACAGGGGCCGGTCTGAACCGAGGGCCTCGCTCCAGACCTGACGGTTAGCCGGCCGGATATTGTCCATCGCGGTGACGATAGCCGTAGGATTGTCGAGGATGACCGCCTCCCCCTGGGCATAAACTTTACCCGTCACCGACTCGCCCTCTTGTAAACTCAACTGGCGCAAAGCTTCGAGGTTAGGAAAATCTGGACCGCACACGGCCTGGGGACGAAAGACCCCTTCAGATGGATCCCACAGCAACACGACCCCGAACTCGGCCGGCTCCAGCACCTCGGCGATACGCTCCATCACTGCGGCCAGCAACTCTGGCAAGGGCCGGTGCGCCGTGAGCGTCTTGGCTACCTCGGTGAGAACGTGTAGTTCATTGGTTTGATAAGTCTCACGACTGCCGTTCGACACCATAATGGCTCCTGGACTATTCAATATGCCCCAGTTGCCTGGAGATCAAAGCCAGGTTCCCTTTCTACCCTGAAATTATAATTGAGGAGCAGCCATGACTCAAGTTAAGCCGCGCCCGGAGGATTTCAGGGTTTCTAATGCCAGTGCGAGGCTCCGTGCAGGAAGGCAATAAAGACCAGCTCCTCAGCCACGGCCCGGATCGAGTGGTTTTCGCCAGGTTCAAAGATAAGCAAGGCATTTGGCCCAACCGGCTGCTCCTGGCCATCTCCTCCGGCGAACAAACCGCGTCCTTTTAACACGACCAAATAGACGGGGGATTCAGGCGCATTGTGCTCGACCACCTGCTGGCCGGGTTTCAGGGTAAAACGGAGCACCCGGCCAACCTTGTCTACGTGGAGAGGTTCCGCATAAGGGTTTTTGTCGTGAAATTCCAGGTGTTCCAGGAGTTGTAAGTTTTTCATTGTTGTTTCCTTTCTCCTTCAATCAGTTTAGCGCTAGCTTCCACCTGTTAGTCCGGCTATTATACGCCGGATAAATCGGTCAACCAAGCTTCAACTACTCTTCGGTATTGCCGACGTGGTCATAAGCCTGTCCTCGGAAACCGGCATCATCTTTCGAGGCAGCATCAGACGTACGACCCGCTCGTAGAAAAGATAATCCCAGGCCCAGTTGATGAGCACAACCAAGCGATTGCGAAAACCAATCAACCGGAGCAGGTGGACGCCTAACCAAAGTAACCAGGCTGGAAAACCGGTGAAACCCCACCGACCGAGTAGATGAGCCACCGCTGCATTACGCCCAATGACAGCCATCGTTCCTATATCTTTATAATCGAACGGTCCTGGGGACCGGTTGTCAATTTGCCGAATGATGTTTTGGGCGGCTACCACGCCCTGCTGGATTGCCACAGGAGCTACCATCGGGAGCGGATGCTCATCCTCCTCTATTGAGGCCAAGTCTCCGATGACATAAACTTCTGGATAGCCCTCCACCTGAAGAGTGGGCAAAACGCTCACCTGCCCCGTACGGATAATTGGCAACCCCAAGTTCTGGGCCAAAGGAGCACCCCGCACCCCCGCCGTCCAAATTACGGTTTCTGTAGGAATAATCTCCCCATCATTGAGCTGGACAGCCTGCGTGGTAATTTGGACGACCTGAGCCCCCAAGCGCACTTCAACCCTTTTCTTATGTAGGCGGGTCAGGGTATAGCGACGTAGGGACTCCGGCAGATTCGATAACAAACTACCCATTGCTTCCAGAAGCACGAGATGCACATCTCGGGTATCCAGAGTTGGATAATCTGCCATGAAAGAACCATAGACAAGCTCGGCCAAGGCCCCAGCGAATTCCACTCCGGTTGGCCCGCCTCCGACGATGACAAATGTCAGCAACCGTTGGCGCAGATTGGTATCCAACGCACAGGCAGCCTGCTCGAAACAAGAAAGGATATGGTTGCGCAGGGCTACAGCTTGCTCGAGAGTCCGCAAAGGATAGGCAATCTCTGCAGCGCCGGGTATGCCAAAAAAGTGCGAGCTGCTGCCCATTGACAAAATGAGGTAGTCGTAAGGGATGATAGGGCCGTCGGTTTCTACGACTTGAGCTATGAGATCCACTTTCGCCACTTCTGCCATGATGAAGCGAACATTTGATTGCTTTCGCAGGATGCTCCGCACCGGGTAGGCGATGTCTGCCGGCTCTAATTCGGCCGCGGCCACCTGGTAGAGCAGCGGGAAGAAGGTATGGTAATTGTTTCGATCAATAAGAGTCACCTCGACCGAAGAGCGGGCCAGGGTTTTGGTAGCCCATAGCCCCCCAAAACCGGCCCCAACGACCACTACTCGGGGATATTTAGCCATACTCATTGCTCTGTAAGTATTTGAATTCTTTGTTCCAGCAGGATACGCCCAGTTCGAGGCACGATCTCCCAGGCCAGCAAAGCCGCGCCGAGAATGATCAGCGTATCGCCGGGGAGCCGCAGTTCGTTCAACAGGAATACCAGCGGCTGCTCGTAAAAAGCCAGCGATCGGGCGAAGGCGTAGTTCACCTGTACTGCTTCTAGCAATTGTAGCACCCCAACAGGAACCACCGAGACGACCAGCATCAGCGCCAGACCGAGGTTGAGCAGCCAGAAACCAAGCTGAAGCCGCCGTTCGTTCCAGTTACCCACTCCGGCGTGGCGTACCGAGTAAAGTAATAAACCCAGGGCGATAAAACCGAATCCCCCTAAAAAGGAGGCGTGCGAGTGAGCCACCGTCAGGAAAGTGCCGTGTTCGTAGTAGTTTATGACCGGCAAGTTGATCAGCAGCCCCAGGATACCTGACCCGATAAACTGCCAGATGGCTCCCGCCAGAAAGAAATAGAGGGGTAAACGGTGCTGCGTCGGCAATACCAGGGCTTTTGATTTGAGGGCGCGTAGGGCGCTGAACAGAAGCAGAAAGAGCGGCAACACCTCCAGGGTACTGAAGACACTGCCGACGCCCAGCCACATGGTTGGCTCTCCCACCCACCAGAAGTGATGGCCGATGGCCAGAAAACCGGCCAACAGGACCAATATTCCCTCCAGGTAGGCCGATTTCGTCACCTCCTCGCGGGTAACCAGGCGCAGTCCCGCTAAAAACCAGCCGGTCACCAACAGTTGGAAGAAGGCGAAGATCCCCTCGACCCAATGATGGACCGTCCACCAGCGCCAGAAATCAATCACCACCCAATGACTGTCGGGTTGATAGATAAAACTGGCGAAGAAGGCTGCCGTGATGCCCCCCACAGCCAACATTAGCAAATTCAACAAGGGCCGCCAGCGTACCCGCGCGCTGGCCAACACCGATATTAGAATTGCCGTCCACAGGACGAAGCCCAGCCCGAGACCGGCTCGCCACAACCGGCCCATCTCCAGGTATTCAGTTCCCTCGCTACCAATATAGGCCCAGGCGGGGCCGGTAAGCCAGCCCTGGATACTGGCGTATAGCCCAACCATCGTCCCGACCACCGAAAGCGCCAGAACGACGACGGCTAGCAGAGCTACCGGACGGTGCCAGGATTTTTCCTGACCACCTAACAGCAGGGCTACATAGACCGCCCCGGCCATCCACATGCCCACCACCCAAATAATGGCCATAGTGGTATGCACAGTTCTAATGGCTTGAAAGGGCAATACCCCCATCCGTTCCAGGCCCAGCCAACCAAAGAGGCCATAGAAATCTGCCCGGGCCGCATAGGCATTGGCCAGATAACCCCCGGCCAGGGTTTGCCCCAGAAATACGAGCGCACAACCTGCCAGCAGAAACAGGATTGCCTTCTGTAAAAAACTTGGCGGCTGATCGGCCGATTCGGCCAATAACGGCAGCTCCGCAATTGGTTCTATCTCCACAAACATGTAAGCCAGCACGATAAGCAGCGCCAGAAGCAAGACAATCCCCAGGGTCCAGGCAGACCAGGTCAGGGTTTGCGGCGTTGGCGTTAACCCCAGTTCTGGCAACGGTGGAAAGTTATTAGTGTAGGAGCCGTCGCTGCCGGGACGAGAAGCCAGGCTGAACCAGGCTGTCCAGCCCACAAACGCCGCCAAGGCTTCGGCTTCCTCAGCTTGCAACGTTAGTGAAGCGATCCCCAGCTCGGGGTCGCCGGCGACAAAACGTTCCCGGTACAAATTTACAATGTCCCGGTGAACTTCGGCCCAAAGGGCGGGGATCTCCACCTGATGATCTACCAGCTTCGTCGAGCGGGCCACGGCCTGCACCTGCGCCAACACCTGCTCCCGCTGCGCCGGGGTTAGCTCTGCCGGGGGGAGGCCAAAATCCTGTGGAGCTAAACGCTCAAGCAGCCCATCTCGCAGCAAGGCCAGGTATTCTGCCGTAAAATCAGGCCCAAAGTAACTGCCATTACCCAGCAGGGTGCCAAATCCCATTAAATTTCTTTGCTGAAAGGCAGCCTGCCCAGCTTTGATATCTGAACGGGTGAAAAGCGTCTGCCCATCCTGAGTGACGAACGCCTCAGGTAACGGCGGCAGCGCGCGATAAGTCTGGACCGTGCCCCACAGGAGAACGGCCGCGCTCACTATGATGACAAAAAGCAACAGATAGTTCATTTGACGTATCGTTAAGCGCATTCGATTTTTCTCCTATTCTCATAGAGATGCAGGTGATGCCATCATCACTCTTAGAAAGAAGTTAGCCCAGTACCGCTTAGACTCTGGAAACTTCGAGTTGCGCCCAGATTTTGAGGGCGATGCCCCGCAGGATCAGCCCGGCTTGAGAGGCCGGCTGTAAAACAGCCGGCAGCCCTTGATCACCACCCTCGCGCACTTCTGGCCCCATAGGAATCTCGCCTAACAGGGGAATGTTCAACGCCCCGGCCAGACTCGCCCCCCCTTTCTGCCCAAACAGATAGTGCGAGGTGTGGCACGTGGGGCAGGCAAAATAACTCATATTCTCCACTACCCCCAGCACCGGCGTCTCAAACCCGCGGAACATGCTGACCGCCCGACGAGCATCATCCAGGGCTACCTCTTGCGGCGTGACGACGACCACCGCACCATCCGGCCGGGTCCGTTGAGCCAGCGAGATGACCACATCGCCGGTGCCGGGCGGTAAATCGGCTATCAGCACATCCAGTTCGCCCCAGGCCACATCGGTCATGAATTGGCGGATCAGTTTATCCGTCAGGGGCCCGCGCCAGGTGATCGACTCGTCCGGTTTCACCAGCAGTCCCAACGACACCAGCCGCAGGCCGTAGACTTCGGCCGGAATAAGTTTGCCATTCGATGAGGGCGGCAGTTGGACTACGCCCAGCATACGCGGCACGTTGGGGCCATAGACATCCGTATCCATCAGCCCGACACGCAAGCCTTGTTGGGCCAGGGCCACGGCCAGATTAACCGCCACAGTTGATTTGCCGACGCCCCCTTTGCCGCTGCCTACCGCCAGCACGTAGCGAATACTGGGTCGCTCCAACACCGTTGAGACCATCCGCGCCTGGACCAAGACCGGCTGGGCTACCTCCAGGTGCAGCTTTTTTATGCCAGGTGTTTCCTGAATGACCTGATGGACTGCCCCGGCAATAGCTTCCTGGGTCTCACGGGCCAGATGGCCAATGTCTAGGGTAATGGTGACGTTCTCTTCCTGGGTAGTTACGCGGTGAACCAGGCCAAAAGAAACCACATCGCGGCTATATCCGGGATAGGGAACTGTTTTGAGCCGCTGCCAGACCTGATCTTTTAAGCTCAACATTAGTCTATCCACCCCAACGCTGCTTTTCCCTCATCGGACATCAGCCCGGGGTGCCAGGGCGGCTCCCAGACTAGCTTGAGGTTGACCGATTCGACCTCGGCGATCTGTTGCCAGATAGCCGCTTCGACCATCTCAAGCAAATAGCCACTCAACGGGCAAGCCGGGGTGGTCATAGTCATAGCCAACTCAACTTCGTTGCCCTGGACCTCAAGGCTGTAGATCAGTCCCAAATCCACAATATTCAGACCCAACTCTGGGTCAATCACCTGGCGCAGCGCTTGCTGCACCTGTTCTTGCGAAATCATTTTTGCCTCATTCAAACTCCTTACTGAGTCTTGAACCGAGGTGGTTACTGTCATTGCCCTTGCTCCTCTCGTCTGGTTCTATCCTTGCTGTAGCTGATGCGCCGGCTGGTAAGTACCGGGTACGGTTCGAAAGCTGATGCTCAGCCGATTCCATCCATTGATGGCGATAATAGCTATGGTCAGGTCAACCAATTCCTTCTCGGTAAACTGCTGCCGGGCCAGCGCGTACACCTCATCCGGAACGTGTTCTTTGGCTACCTCCGTCACTGCCTCGGTCCAGGCCAGGGCCGCCCGCTCGCGCTTGGTGAAAAACGGTGTTTCCTCCCAAGCGGTGAGGGCGTACAGGCGTTGGTCGCTTTCGCCCCTGGCGCGGGCATCTTTGGTGTGCATATCAATACAGTAGGCGCAGCCGTTAATCTGGGAGGCCCGGGTCTTGACCAATTCAAGGAGCGATGGCTCCAGGTCACTTTGTTGCACATACGTCTCCAGCTCACGCATGGCCTTATATGCCGCAGGCGCGATCTTCTTATACTCAAGCCGTGATTGCATTAGGTTTCTCTCCTTTTAGCTCCATGCTCAAGACGAGTCACAATACTCTATCACGCCATCCATGAAAAACGCATAGAAAAAAACAGTAGCCCCATGAAAAAACTATGAAAAACCGCTGCTGTAAATACCTGCAGGAGACGTAAACCTTAATAGCAGGGCAGAGATGATCTACATCTTGGTTATATAATTTGCCCAGATTTGATGGACTGGCGCAATCCAGCTTTTTCCTTTTTGGGGAAAATGGTTTTGAAAGCAACCTTAAACGTTCGCTGCCAGTTGAGCCAAAAATCCTTGCGTGCGAGTGTCTGCACAACCCGGTGTGGGCGCAGGTAAAAACGGCGGTAGGCTTCTTTCCACTTTCGCTCCACCAGCTCGGCGGTCATCCCCTCTAACTCATAACGGGCTTTGCCATCAAAAAAGACGTAATCTTCCCAATCTTTGAGCAAGAGGTGCCCCTGCCGCCTGACAATCTCGTAAACTTTGGTGCCGGGGTAGGGGGTCATCATGGAGAAGTTGGCAATCAGCGGGTCAACCTCGCAGGCAAATTGAATGGTTTTCTCCATCGACTCCTCGGTTTCACCGGGCAGGCCGATGATAAAGAAACCAATGGTCTCCAGCCCCACCGACTTGGCATTTTTGAAGGCCTGCCGGATGGTATCGTGGTCAATCTTTTTGTCAATGGAGAGCAGCACGCCCGGATCGCCGCTTTCTACGCCAAAGGCCACCCGTTTGAGACCGGCCTGTCTGAGTTTGTCCAAAAGCTGCACGCTAGCCAGGTTGGCCCGGATACCGTTGACGAATATCCAGGGTACATGATTTATGTTATGCTCAATCAGCAGGTCGGCAATCTGTTCCAGGCGATTGACCTGGATATTGGCCGAATCATCCAGCACCCCAATCTCCTGCGCGCCCAAATTGTGTACCAGATGCTGCCACTCGGCCAGCACGCTTTGAGGGCTGCGAGCGCGCCACTTGATCGGCATAATGCTCTGCGAGCAGAAGGTGCAACGGTAAGGGCAGCCTCGCGAGGTCATGATGGAGAATGACTTGGAGCCGTCAACCGCATCCGTCGCCGGCTGCAAGTTGGTGTAACGATCCATTTTGAAAAAGTGGTAGGCCGGAAAGGGCAGGGTATCCAGGTCGGCAATAGGCGGGTGGTCGGGATTGTGATGTTCCTGGCCGTCAGTTGTAAAGTAGCTGATGCCCAGCAATCCATCCAAGAGTCCGGCTTGGGGGTCAAGCAGGTGGCGAGCGGTGAAATTGGCTTGAGTTTGACTGGCTCGCTCAATGAGGTCGCAGAGCTTGACCCAGACAGTTTCACCCTCGCCGCGCACCACCACATCCACTTCCGGGTGGGCGGCGCTCTCGGCCGGCAGCACCGACACATGCGGCCCGCCCAGCACGACCGGCACATCTTTGACGGATTTGACTGCCTGGGCCGCGCGCCAGGCAGACTTGACCTGAGGCGTGTTGGCCGTAATGCCCACAACCTCTGGGTCAAAGCATTTTATCACCTCGGTAATCGGTTCGTCCTCCACATCGGCATCAAATAACAGCACCTCGTCGCCCCGCTGCTCAGAGACAGCGGCCAGATAAGCCAGACCCAGATGCGGGGTGGTGCGGGTGTCAATGGGCAGGTGAAAACGAGGATTGACAATCATAACGCGCATAAATTAGAGCGCCTCCTGAGATTGTTCTTCACTACATGCTTTACATTCAATTTCCAGGCCGATAAAACGTTGGCGGCCAGCCGGGATAACCACCCAGGGATGATTGGTCCAGGGGGGATTATGGCGCACATGGCGCTGATGCCCGCAACTGAGCACGGCCACCCAATCACCTACTTCATCCTGGTGAAAACTGGCAATCTTCTGTTTGATCGGCTCGGTTGCCACGGCCTAAGCCAGCGCCTCCTTCGTTCTGCGCTGCTCATCCAGGTCGTAATCCCAGTAGCCGGGACCCTCACTGAAGTAGGCAGCGTTGCGGGCAATATCACTCTCGTACGCTTCCGGCACATCTTCTTCCGGGAAGATGGCCTCTGGCGGGCATACCGGCACACAGGCTCCGCAATCAATACAGGTATCCGGATCAATGAAAAACAGGTCGCCCCATCCGGGATCATCTTTGGGTCCGGGCACAATACAATCAACCGGGCAGACCTCGACACAGTCTCCTTCCCGGGTACAAAGGGCAGTAATAACATGGGTCATTTAATAACCTCCTGATCTTGCGCAGCCAGGCGGCTGCGATTAAACTGGATTGAACACATCTACTGTAATGGTTGTTTGACCGAAATAATGTGACTTTTGTCTCAGTCTTAAGCAGAAATTTGGGACACGCTGCTGAAGAGGAGTTTTTTGCTGCTCCGTTTGGGCGCAGTTTTGTGTATCACGCTCCCTTTTCATTATCCCTGGCGTAACTCTAAGAGTTCGCTTTCTGTTGACTGTTTAAGGAGAATTTTAGTGACAACTTTGACCTTATTTGATACCACCACAAAATCTTTGCTGGGTGGGGTCTCCTATTTTCAGACGCTGGATGACGATGGCCTGAGAAGTGCAGCCCAAGCGGTCATTGTGCGGCATTACAGCGCCGGTGAGATCGTGTTTATAGAAGGCAACCCTGGCCGGGGATTGCATCTGGTGGTGGAGGGACTTTGTAAAATTTATCATCTTTCGCCAGAAGGACGGGAGCATATTTTGCATTTGCTTGAGCCGGGTGACTTTTGCAATGAGGTCTCGGCGGTGGATGGAGGCCCCAACCCGGCCAATTTGGCGGCTGTTGAGGATTCTACGGTCTGGGTCATCACCAAAGAGGCTATGGATAACCTGCGCCGGCAGTACCCCATCTTGAATGAGGTCATCATTCATCACCTGGCTCAACATTGCCGGCATCTGGTTAAACGCATCTACACGGTTTCCTTCCTCTCCGTAACCGGGCGATTGGCCGCCTTTTTGCTGCGTGAGGCAGACAACAGTACAGTCCTGGATCGCCATCGTTGGACGCAGGATGAAATTGCGGCCCATCTGGGTACCGTCCGGGAGATGGTGGTTCGCTCTTTTAGAGAGTTGGAGCAGGCCGAATTGATTGCCTTTGACCGGCACCAGATAAAAATTTTGGACAGGGCTGGGCTGGAGAAGCTGATTTAGCGACACGCCCGGCCCAGCCGTTTGAGAACAGCTCGTTTGACCGCCTGCCGGGCATAGGTCCGTTGGTGGATGGTAGCCCTGATCAACCAACGCTCGCTGCTGTCGTTCTCAAAGCCGTGTTCCACACCTGCCGGCACAAAGATGCTTGTGCCCGGCCAAGCCTTGACCGATTCTCCATCCAGCCAGACTGTACCTGATCCGGCCAGGACGTCAAACACTTCGTGTTCGTGCTCGTGACTATGGCGGGGCAGGCTTTGACCCGGCAAAAAGCCGAGGAGACAGCCGGAAAAATCCTCTTCTTGAAAGAGGGGAACATTAGTTAAAGGCGATTCATCGTACCAGGTGATTTGGCTGATATTGATAACTCTCCAGCGTGGATTATCCATCAGGGTTTGATCTCCTCAAGAATCTTCTATACAAAGTTACTCAGTTGCGTCCAGATCATAATGGGGATGAAGGTATAGCTATGCCCCTATGAAATTTGGTAAAGAATGATCCATAACAAGTTTATGGGATCGAGGAGAAAATACTTTCATCGTCATCTCCATCTACTTCCAGGATTCCAAGGGCGCCTTTACTGACCCGGTGAAGGGCATGATCCACCAATAGATAAGTTCCCGGCACATTCAGGGAAAGTTCAAAGGCTGACATTGATCCTGGGGGAACATACCAGGTCTCCTCATTTGCTACGAAGGTCTCAGGCGCACCGGTAAAGACCTTGTCAAAAATCTCCCCGATAACGTGGAAGTTAGAGCCGACGTTTGGCCCACCTGTGCCAAAGTAGAGCCGAACAGTCTCACCAACATTAGCCTTTAAAGGGTAGAGCTCGGTTAGAGCGGCAGTATGCCCATTGAAGGTAAAGTACTCGGGCTGCTCGGCCAGGGCTTTGGTCTCGTTGAATTCCTGATGGCCCTTCGATCCAAAGGCACCGGTGGTATACCACTCTCCCTGTAAGACGTAGAATTCTCGATCAACCGGCGGGAGGCCACCTCTTGGCTCGACCAAGATGCCGCCGTACATCCCCTGCGCTATATGATGCCACGGTGGTGCAAAAGCGCAGTGATAAATATATGCTCCGGGGTTGAGGGCCTTAAAAGTAAATGTTTTGGTTTCACCCGGCGCCACATTGGTGATGGTCGAGCCGCCACCTGGACCATTAACGGCATGTAGGTCAATGTTGTGCGGCATCTTGCTTTCCGGCGGGTTAACCAGGGTCACCTGCACGGTATCACCCTCCATCACCCGCACCATGGGACCGGGAACTGTTCCATCAAACGTCCAGAAAGTATAGGTTGTTCCATCAGCAAGTTCGGCTGTCAACTCTTTAGTAGTCAACGTGATTTCGACTAGCACGGGTTCGGTTCGCGTAATTGGCGGAGGTACGTCAGCCGGGTCTCGCGCTACGTTTGGCGCATCTAATGGCCGCACCGGTTCAATTTCTACTGCCCCGATGCGTTCTATAACCAGCGCAGCAGCATCTGCTGATGATTTTAGCTCAGTTATGTTTGTGTTTAATAAGAAAGTCTGAATGAAGCCCCATATAGCCAGCACAATAGCTACTATAGCAATGACCACTGCCACTATACTGACGCGTTGAGGGGTCATGGTATTCATTTTTCCTCCTAAAATATTCTATGGCTCTGAATTCCATTAGATGAGAACTCAAAGCGAACAAATCTAGGGATTATGTACTCAGTTTTGCAGATCACTAAGTTCTATTCCTTAATGACTGGCTCTAGGCGCTGCTTTGGTGTAAAATATTCAGTCTTAATCACACCTGCGAGCTTATAGAACGATGTTAACATGGCAGTTTGCCTGAATATGTGACTTTTGTCTCAATGTACGGATTTGAACGACAAGCATGAGCTTTTGATTCTCCCTTTCTTACTTGGCGAAGGTACCGAAGCCCACGTCGCCGGTGGCTGGATTAAGGCAAACCCGACCTTAGAATTAACTTGGCTCACCTGGTAAAGCAGCGACAGGTTCGCGCCACCGGAGTTCTGCGGTACGTCGGCTCGTTTGCGGGTCTCCAACTTGAGCATGACCAGATGACGAAGTAAAGTGAGAGGAGACGAAAGGCAATGGATACCAGGGCTATCTGCCGGACTGTTTCAGCAGTCAAGTTAAGCGTAGATCATCTCTCCCGATCTTATAAAATAATAGGTTCGGCAGCACCTATGACCTCGGGTACAGTAGTCGGCAACGTATCCGGCAGTTTTCAGGAAAGGTACGTTAGAAGTAGAATTGGCGAGTGAGGAATTAAAGGGAAAAACATCCTGATAGCCGGTAAGTTCAGACACGCGGGACGAAGTTGCCCTCAAGGTAGATAGTCAGAGATTCTTCGAGCATTAATTTCTATGGTTAAGTAGCCTAGCTGCATTGAATCGAGTGACGCTATGTATTGAATATGATTACTTATCGAATTAGCATTTCATAGCAAATCCTAGCATCTGTTTAACAATTTTGGGCAATGGTAGTACACTTGTTCTATTATGAAATTGAGTGACTACGCTCGCAAGGTTGGCGTCTCTTACTATACCGCCCGACGCTGGTTTCATGCCGGTCAGATTTCCGGCTACCAGGCCCCCAGCGGCACGATCATTGTCACGGAAGGTTCTGAACCAGAAGTTCAAGTCGTGGCAAATCTTCCCCAACAAGTTGCCGTTTATGGACGGGTATCAGCCGCCGAAAACAAGGCCAATCTGGAATCGCAGATCCAGCGCCTCCTGGACTATTGTGCGGCCAGGGGCTATCAAGTGACCTATATCATCAAAGAAATTGGCTCCGGAGTCAATGACAGCCGGCCTAAGCTTTTGAAGCTTTTGACAAACCCGGAGGTGAGCCTGATCGTGGTTGAGCATAAAGACCGACTGACCCGATTTGGCTTCAATTATATTGAGCAATTGCTGGTGATACAGGGGCGGCGGATTGAAGTCATCAACCAGGCCGAGAATGGCAAGGATGACTTAATTCAGGATTTTGCCAGCATCGTCACCTCTTTCTGTGCTCGGCTGTACGGGCAGCGGCGTTGCAAACGTAAGACAGAACGGATCATTGCGGAGTTGCGGAACAATGAAGAAGGCGATCACCCATCTGAAGTTTGATCGGGCTAACGCCCGTAAACGCCATAAGTTGGATGAGGTGTCGGTCGAGTACCTGCGGGTCGTGCAGGGCTATATCGATTGGTTGATTGACCACGAACAGCGCGAACCCAACAAATATGCCCCCATCCCTGAAGAAGAAATTCCGACAGCCTTATCCGATCGCTGGCAGCGCTGCGGCTGGCAGCAGGCCTGTGGCATCGTTCAGTCCTGGTACTCCAATGAGCGAACGAATCGACCCATCTTGCATAACCTCTGCATTCAGGCGAATGCGAATGTAGTCAAGATCGAACAGCCTGAAAAGGCCAGTTCTTTTGATTTGTGGCTGCGCATCTCGACCCTGGACAAAGGCAAACCTGTCCTCATTCCCCTGACCTTGTATGGTCGGGCCAAAGCCACTGTGTCCCAATTCCCCAAACTATGCAGTTCGGTGACTCTCAACTGCCGCGACGGTGAGTGGTACGCCACCCTGGTTGTCGAGAAGCGTGGCCCCAAAGCCAAAACCAAAGAAGTCATTGGTCACGACATCGGTCTGGTCAACATTATCTCCAACTCAACCGGCAAACAGTATGGTCAGATCAGTCCTCAGTTGCGCCAACGGGTCCAACACTCCGGGGCCAGATACCGCCGCAAACAGAAACTCAATACTTGTCTGAAACGCAAAGGCTTGCCCACAGTCAACCTGAGTGACCAGCGTACCGAAGCCTTTGCCCGCAATGAGATTGGCCGAGCGCTCAATCAGATGCTCAACGAGTTCCCGGAAGGGGCAGCCGCAGCCCTGGAGAAGCTGAGCCTCAAGGATATGAAATTTAAATCACGCCAAATGAACCGTGTTCTGCGAGCCGGACAGTTAGGGTATGTCCGGGACCGACTCAAGTTCAAACTCGATGAACGCGGCATTCGTTACCGCAGTGTGCAGCCGGCTTATTCTAGCCAGGAATGCTCGCAATGCGGTTTTACTTTTTCATTGAACCGTCGCACCCAGGCTGATTTTGAATGCCTGTGGTGTGGTTTTCGGACCCACGCGGACTTAAACGCCTCGGTCGTCATTGCCGAACGTTTCGACGATGATGGCCTCAACGCTCTGCCCTTCCGCGAGGTCCAAATGGAGTTGGCGCTGCGGTTCCTGCGTCAATTCCCGGGGGCTGGTAGGGCCTCCGCTGGGCTAGAACTGCAATCAGAAGAAGTAACAATCTGGTTGCCGAGAGGTAAGGTGGTGGTGTCCGTGGGTCAGTCGCCACCGACAGTCAATCAGCCCAGTTAAGGTCGGCGCTCAAAGTGCAACATCTGCTAATACTTTGGGTAACTATACCGAAATCAACAAACACTTCGGCCTTGAACTGGCCTCATTTGTGACCGTCATGCCTCTCTTTGTGAACCATCTGACCGACTCGGCCATTAATCGGCTTGATCTCGACTACCAGTAGATGGACTGGCAGTTGCCCAACCCATAACAATTTCCAATTCTTTCCTAACAAAGTTAGGAAGTTCACTAACTTTGTTGACTCCACGCCAAAATCGTTGTATATTTATTGATAATGAGTGAAACAAAACCCTCTCCCTTCCAACCTAGTGAAAACGAAACCCTGGGAGCTTACCTCAAACGATTACGCTTAGCAGCGAGCCAGGTGCAGGGCAAAAGCATCTCCCAGGATATGGTTGCGGATATGGCGGCTCACCTGCCGGCGCCGCAGAGATTTACGGGAGCCTGGCTCAGTGTGGCCGAGTCGGATGGCTACAAACACGCCGGGGGGGATAAGCTCCGTACCCTGGCCTCGCTTTATTCAAAACTGTTACGGTCACCTATTCCACCCGAGTGGCTTCTGACTAAAGCCGGCCATGAAGTGGAAGAATCTGCGACTGCTCGGCCCGATGATGAAGTTTTAGATAGGTTACTCCGGCAGGACGATGTACTGGCTCTCATCGGCATCATCGGCCAACTAATCGAATTGGGCTACGGTGATGATGTTCGGCTACTGGTCACGCTTGCCCAACGTTACTTGAGCGCCCGCAAGCCTGAGGCCAGGGCCGGAGATCTTTTTGACGATCCTACTCTATCAGCGCATGTCGAAAATTATATGGAGGCATTGGGACTAATATGAATCGGGCTGAATTTTGGTACATATTTGGCCTGGCAGCGGTAGTCTTGCTTCTGCTTCGCCTACGCCCCACTCGCCGCGCTGATCTGCGTGATCCGATTGCCATCAGTTTTACCTTAGGGCTTTTTCTGGGTGCTTTTGGAACCCTGAGCAAACAACCGGCGATCGCTGTGCTCATTGATGTGGTGCTAGGGCCTAATGCTGCCTGGTTGGTAGCCGACAGCTTGTTTCTCGTGGCACTGTGTTTCGGGACTTTCTGGGTTGATCTGATGCGCATGCCATCAATGCGGCAACATGGCTGGCGATTAGTCTACCGCTGGCGCGTGGCAGCGCTGCTCGTCGTGATCAGTTGGATGACAGTCACCACTCTCCTGGCCGCGTCAACCTGGCAAACGCTGGAGCGGGGGGGAATTGATGTGGGCGGACACCTCCTGCTTCTTTCCGGGCGGCTGACCTACTTTGCCTACAGCCTGTGGGGGCTGGCCTACCTCAGCTTCCATTTCTACCGGCAGCGGCAGCACATGCGGGATCGATTCAACTATATTCGCTTGACCATCGCCTGGAGCGGCATCACCCTGGCCCTTATCGCACCGGCGCTCCAGGTTGCCGGTACGCTGCGTGTTTTTGCCCGGCCAGAATTACTGCCGGTCATCTGGCCCTCGTTAGGGCTGCTGTTGAGCCTGGCCCAACTAGGGGTGGCCGTTTCAATTGTGACCACCTTTTTCCCACCGGCCTACCGTTCTGTGGTTTGGATAGATAAGCAATTGTTGGTGCACCGCTTATCACGCGCGCGCAGCGCGATGGCCCGCTCGCGGCCTGACCTACTTCAAGGTCAGGCGGCGCTTGGCCCGGCCGGGCTCGTTGTGCGCGACCCTGACCGGTGGCTGGCGACCCTCGTCAACGAGTTCGAGATGGCCAAGTGGCTCATGGGCAAAATGACCTACGAAATTCAAGCGCCTGCGGGTGGGGTGATGCCTGATGTGACCCGCTACGCGCTGCGGGACGAGCAGGCCCAATTCTTACGCGGGCTAACCTCGACCGAAACCCTGACTATCCCTAAAGTGACCGGCGACTTTTACGCCTTGGCTCGCTGGTATGCATCCGTTGGAAATGTATTATTGTAGTTGATAAGGAGGCCATAATGATAGAAAGTACTGAAAAGAATCCGTTATCTGCTGCAACGACCGCACCTCCCATTGAAGCTGCACCCCGACCGCTGTTTGACCAGGTCCGTCTCGCCCGACTAGTCAGCCTCGTTCTACATCCGTTTCTGGTTTCGCCGCTGTCTATCGTCCTGATTCTTTATCTTGATCAGGGCAATCTATGGAAAGCCCTGGGCTGGGCCGCACTGTGTGCTGCCTTTGTGGTTGGCCCAGCGTTGCTCTACCTGCACCAGAAACTTCAGACCAAAAAATTCACCGATGCAGATGTAAGCGTGCGAGAACATCGCTATGGCTTTTATATTTTTGGTGGCGCCTGCATGGCCGCCTGTTATGCAGTACTACTCTGGCTCAACGCGCCGTCCGTGCTGATTGCCGGCTTTACGGCAGCCCTGTGTGCCCTGGTTATCGCCACCGTAACTAATCGCCTATGGACTAAAGTTTCCATTCACACCGGAGCTATGGCCGGGGTCATGGCGGCAGCAATCTTCTACTCTATGCCGCTGGCTATTCTGCTGGGTCTGGGAGCCTTAGCCGTCTCCTGGGCGCGGCTGGTAACCAGGCGGCATACTGCCCTTCAGGCTGTATTGGGCTGGGTTATTGCCGTTGTCTGCGTGACGGCGGTGTTTGGGCCGATGCTGAATCGATAGTTTATTCACTGTAAAATTTAGATTTAAATCTTTATCAAGTTTTGACATTTTTATTAATCGAGGTTATACTTGCCTGATTTCAGGCAAGTAATCAAGGGTATGAATGACCTATTGTCTACTGCCGAAGCTGCCAGCCTACTCAATATAGACCAGACAAGCATTACTCGCTTATTAAGACAAGGGAAACTAATGGGGCGGAAAGCCGGTGGGGTGTGGTTAGTCTACCAAAACAGTATCGAAGAATATATAGAAAAAAATAAAGATAAGGCTAAGAACGACCCCACTAGAGGAAAAAACGGGTAAATAAGAAAAATGCCGCCGCTGGCTATGGATTGGACCCCCGAGACAGCGACGGCAGAGAGAGAACCATAAGAAAGGACTTTCTCATGGCCGATTCTATTGTAGCACAACATAACCTGACTCGCAATGCCCTACCCTCTTTTCAGGCCGCCTCTCGGCTGATTAACTACGCGACCACTGCTCCGGTCTTTTTATTAGCTGTTGGTGCCTTTGTACTTTCTTACACATCGTTCTGGGAGACCGCCCTGACCGACGGCCTCCTACCTCGCCTGACCTGGATCAGGCCACTTCTGGTTCATTTTATTCTCATCATCATTTCTCTGACCGTTGTCCGCGTTAGTTTACATAGCGAGCGGCCCATGTGGCCCTGGCTGCTAGCCAGTTTTTATTCCATCGCCACGACCGCCTTCAATATTATTCGCGCCCCCAATCATCTGATCGCCCAAATCATTGCCATAGTTGCCCCAGAGTCAGCCTGCTTTTATCTTTTGAAATCCTGAAGGGCGTGCTCAAAAAGGAGATAAAGCACGGTCCGGTAGTGCTGCATCTGAGGGATCTGCATGCTCAATAAGTCTAATATTCTATGAAGAAGAAAAGTCGTAAACAAACTCTCAAGCTGACGGTAAATATTTTCCCTGCAATTGTCATTCACGTCGTCGAAGATAATGGCCGAGAATCGGCTACACCGATTCCAATGACCCGGTTCGATGAATTGATCTTCCAGGTCCTGCCCTTGCTCTTGGCTATTCTGTGGCAGCAGGTTGTCGGCTTCTTTCTTAGATTGAATCTAAAGCTTTGGGTGCTGGATGCCATAGGTAATCTATTTCACGAAAGGCGACAACGCTGGCGTCCCTTACTAATTACGACAGATCGCGGCGCTATTATCAAGCCAAAAAACCAGGAGTCATGGTTAGATAGGTGGGTAGCTAGACAGGCTCAAGAGCTTATCGAGTATGTTAGGTCAGTTTGGTACATCATCCTGTTCGGTTGGATTATAGGTCGCTCAATTACCTGGGCATTGCAGGGGTGAGAAAATGGTTAATTTTTTGGGGCTGAGCTGGGGCAAGAGAAAGCAGCAGAAGATGACCTTATCCGCACCTGCTGCGCCGCCTCAAGTCACACCCTATAACGGACACATACCGCCTATGAGCGGCTCGGATGTAACCCGGGGGATGGCCTTGAAATACTTGTGGGCTACCCTACAGGTACTTCACCGGGAAGGAATCCCCTTGGCTAATCCCGTTAACGGTGAGCCTGCTCGTGGGGCCCGCTTTTTCGAGATCCCCATCAATCTTGATACCCAGCAGATCTCGGCCGCAGCCATGCGCAAGGTGCTCTCTTTATCTACCTTGCAGGCCGTCCAGGTTTCCGCCAGAGTTGATGGCGTGATGGCCCGCCAGGATAAAGACAGAATTATCTTCCAGTATCAACTGGATGAAGGTTTTTGGCAGCAATACACCCGCGCTGATTTACCTGCGCCGGAGGGTATTGGGCTGGGGGCAGGTCGCAAATTGGTTAAATTCACCCTTGAGGGCCAAACCCTGGTCGCCGGCATGACCAGGAGCGGCAAGTCCGTAACGGTTGAGTCGATTATCTTTGCTATTATGCAAGCCTATAAACCTAGCCAGGTGCGCCTAGCTATTGTCGATACCCACCACACCCTGGGCATCAGAAAGAAAGATCTAAACGCCTACGTGGTCGGCGAATTTACTAACGCTGAGCATTTATGGTGTCCCCTGGCTTATAACGACAAAGATGCTGAGTTAACTATTAATGGTGTCTATGCCGAGTGGCTACGTCGTAAGGGGCGTAATATTCAGGATGCCTATGCTCTCGTCTTGGTGATAGATGAGTTATTAGATGAGGCGGTCTTGGGTGCACAGGCGTCTGGTGGTAAATACGTTTACCAGGACCGGCTCATCAAAATATCTCAGTTGGCAGCCTTTGGGGCCAAATATAACATCTTTGTAGTTCTGGGAGCTCAGGATCCAAAGATTTCAAATACCTCAGATGCCCTGATGCGTAACCTGGGAATACGGTATATCGGTCACGTCTTCGACGATCAAGTCAGCCGCAACTTAACCGGTATACCGCACGCTGGTGCGCATCTTCTAACCTTTAGGGGCGATTTTTTGAAGATCTCTCCCGATACTACCGCAGCGGCCAGCAGTACAAATTTCAACATCAAGAGCCGCTTCCAGGTTGCCGAACCGACCAAGCAGGATTTTGACCGGTTGGTGCGGAATCCAATTGCGGACCCTCGGCCAGTAGACCCTGTAATCCTGGCCGAGGGTAGCGAGTCGACCATAGAGCAGCCCGCTATCAATGAGGCCCTCGATCTGGAACCGGTGCTGGTTTTCAAGGGGAGCAACCGCGAAATTGTCGTGGATGCCTACACGCTGGCCCTATACTTTTACTATAAATCTTTCTCGATCAGTCAAGCCGAAGCTACGTTTGGTATTAAACGGCGTACTCACGAAAAACATATTAGATACGCTGCTGATGTCATTGAGGAAGTGAATCGACTCAAAGAGGGCTTTGAACCACGTTCCCCTTATTACCAACGGCTTAGAGAAGAGAGAGCGCGGAAAACTTACCAATAGAGTCTAAACATATAGGTATCCAAAAGTGAACAGGATCGAAAGAAAGGAGGTCAGTTTGGATAATAGGGAGAAAAGACCCGGTTGTTTTCTCACAACGAGCATCGTACCTGTATTCGTGGTCGTTGCCGCTTTAGTCGGGTTGACCATCTGGATCATCCAGCTAGCCCGGGAAGGGGATCCTGTGGGGATGGGGATTCTTCTTTACCTGGGTCTGTTAATTTTGATCCTCTGTGGAGCGGTTGCTACCGCCATCATTATCGGCGGCATTCGCAAAAAGCGCACTCATGACGAATATAACACTGTGGTGCGCGCTTTTAACGACCAGTCAAGGTCAGTGGTGCAGTTGACCAAGGTAACCTCTGATTTGGCCCTGGCCTCATCTGACTCATTGTCTTTGATGCCTGTCTATCCGCCAGCTTTGCCCCCTGGTCAACTGAGAGGGCCCGGGAACATGGTCATTGACCAGGATGCCTTTAGCAATTTGGAAGATTGATCTCGGGCGACCCAGGTCAGGCAGGCTAACGAGGCAGTAGGCTCAAACCGGCACTCGTCTTAATTAACAATGCAAAAATCTGTAATGGATATCATTAACAGCGCTGCGATTGCCCTGACCACCCCAACAAGAGGAATTATTCGGCACTTTGAAGTGTGTTCCCTCCGCGGTTTATGAGGGACGAATGGTTAATAACCTTACTTGAAATTCTATTATTCCCAGATTTAGCGATGTTACAAAAAACGTTACAGGAGGCTGTTATGAATGCAGGAATTGATATCGGATACAATGGCCTAAAGGCGGTCGCCGAGGGCGGCAGGAAGATTAGCTTTCCCAGTGTCGTTGGAACGCCGGAGCGCAGCCGCTTTGGCTTGAATGGCCATAACAAGGGTATTGTTCTAAAGGACAAAGGAAGTCAATGGTTAATTGGTGATCTGGCCTTGCATTCCAGCCGGTTTGCCACCCGGCGCGAAGATCCCCATTGGTATGCCTCGGATGATTATCGTCGGTTGATGCTGGCCGCCTTTAGCCAAATTACGACAGGAACCTCCGTCAGAATGACTGTCGTGACTGGCTTGCCTATCGCTTATTATGATGCTGGTAAGGCTGAACTGAAAGATATCTTCGAGCGTGAGCATCGGGTTGAAATAGAAGGTCGGTCGGCTCAACGGATTGAGGTGATCAACTGCCGGGTGGTCATGCAGCCAGTCGGAACAGTACTACACCTGGCTATGGACGATGCCGGTCGAGTAGTCAATAAAGAAGTGGCTGATAAAGCGCATGGGGTCATTGATATTGGGGGTAAGACTACCAACATGCTTACAGTGCACCAGTTGGCTGAAGTGCCAAGCGAGACAGACTCAGTTGACAAGGGCGCCTGGGACATCATGCGAGCCGTGCGGGACTTCTTTAGCCAGCGTGGCTACTTTGACTTGTTGGATTTGAGTGATCACGAGATTATGGCAGCGATACTAGAGGGAAAAGTGGATTATTTTGATAGCACTATTGACCTGAATCCGGTCGTCGGTAATCTGATGGATACCATGGCCGATGCCATTTTTGCCAAGTCTACGCATATTTGGGGAGGGTCAGGTCGGCTCAAGAGCATCATCATTACCGGCGGCGGCGCCTACCTCTTGGGTAGCCGGCTGTTGAAGCACTTTAAGCAGGCCCGAATCGCACCCGATCCGCAGTTCGCGAACGCGCTGGGGTATGCCAAGTTTGCCGCATTCTTGGAAAGAAATGTGGAGAGAACTAACTAATAGTTGTTACATGGTGCCATAAGTTTCTGGAGTCGGTGACTGTGGCTAAAAAGAAATTTTTAAAGAGATTATTTAATTTTGACCCCCTCGGAGATGCGGATATTTTGGCCGCATTGGATGAGATGCCTGATGGCGAAAAAAGCCGCACTGTTCGCGAAGCGCTGCGTCAGTATTTAGGAATGGTACGAGCGCAGCCGACCCTTGATGATGTTATGGGGTTGATAAATGAACTCCATTCCGAGGTGCGACTCCTCAGGGTGCAGGGCGTGTTAAAAGAAAATGTAAGGGAACCGCTGGACGATGATAAGTACAGCAGTAAATTACTGAAGCTTGGGTTCTGAGCGTACTGGGGCTGTTCGTAACTACTTGATTTCAGAATTCTGGCACTAAATCCATCAGGAGACGATATTTGGCAGATTTTATCGGCAGAGTTAAAAATCAGGAATTAAACTTGACATAAGCTAACAGAGGGAAGATAAAAGGTGCAACTTGCGGCTGTCTACGGAATGACATACTACTATATGTTGTATAGCTTGCTTAGAAAATCTACTAAATATAGTATAAAACCTGTTGACTCTGAGACGGTTATAGTCTATAATGGACTCTTGACTCGGCTTATCGAGTCGGAACGTCGCCAACGTTTCGGCTGGTTTGCCGGTCTGTGCAAGCTGCCAGTGGAAGTTCACTTGTCGGAATGTCGCCAACGTTCCGGCTGGTCCGCGGCTTTGGTATGAGCTGCCGGCAGGGTGGCTTTGCTTGTGGAGTCGGAACGTCGCCAACGTTTCGGCCTTTAAAAGCAAAAAGACTTGCGCCAACAAGTCTTTTGTGCTATTCGCTCGAATAATGTGTTGAGAAATACTCGGTGAGAGCTGCCAACTCTCACGTGCTAAAGGTCCCTTAGATGGGAAAGGGAGAAGTGCGCCCTCGCGCTTTTCTGCTTAGCACGTAATCAATAATAGCAGATTTCTTTTTCCTTGTCAAGCGGTATTTTGAAAATTTGGCAGCTCTTTTTGGCAATTCAGGACTTAACGTCCCACTTGAGCCGGAATCCGAGAAGCATGAAGGGAAGGACAAGAGATTCACGAGCAGAATCCGGGCGAGTCCTCCCACCTATTTAATGACAGAAATGCCGTTTATCAGGAAAGCAATCTGCTGTGACATACCTTCCGGGCCGTGACCCCAAAGCCCTGGTAACAGGGATTTACCTAACCGAATATGATCGGGTGGTCAAGCCGCAGCAACGATTCCTGATTCCCAACTACTATATTGAATACTGGGTCAATCGGCTGGGCCCTAGCTTATCCTGGATCATTGTTTCCCTCCAGCAGGCTTGCTGGCGAGAGAGCAACGATCAATGTACCATCTCTCAATCCATCATTGCCGACGAGATTGGGCTGGAGCGCCGCACCGTGGGCCGGGTGCTAAAAGAGAATTCGCTGCGCCACTGGTTCATACCAGATATTGAATACCAGAAGGGTATTATCCACCGCGCCAGCAAAACTTACCAACCTCTGCCCTACAAATATACGGTTTATCTCTCCATCCCCTTGACGCCTGAGCATATGACCGGGTTGGGCGAGTATTTCCGGCAGGAATGTCCCACCGCCAACTTTGCCAGCATCGAGCAGGCCATTCTTAAATTACTCGACCTGAAGAGCCGAGAGGCATTGACACTGTTGGAGAAATACTACCCGGCGGCGGCGCAACGGTTTGAGGCCCCCCTGCCCTTAACAGGGTTGATCGAAGTGGCGACCGGTCTTAGAATGAAAGATCTGCCTGCGACCAGGGCGGCTGAGCTGGAACAGAAGCTTGCGGGGCTGCATACTCATTTGACCGAGATTGGTCATACTATTTGCCGCCAATACTTCCGCCTCAATTGGGTACCCGAATTGGGACCGGCAATGGCTTGGCTGGTTATGGTACTGCGCTCTCGTTGTTACTATAACCCGGATAAAGGGGAGCTGCGCGATAGCTACACCTGGCGCAAAAAGGATTTAGCAGCGCTACTCGGCCAGTCCCGTTACAACCTGCGGCTGCTGCTAACTCAACCTTATGCCGAGCATTTTTTCCAATTACTTGATAATCAAAAGCATAAACTTACTGTCCGGGTCAGCATGATGCAGGACCCCCTGCTGGAGGAAATACCGGCCGAATTTTGGAGCCGGCAGCCGCGCCTTTCTTCAGAGATGTCCTCTGGCCTACAGAACGTTGAAAAATATGACATCATCCCGGACTCAAACGTTGAATTTTATGACATGACCTCACCTGAAAACGTGGAATTTTATGACACGAATGATCTGGAAGACGTTGAAAAACGTGACATGACCCCTTCAGAAACGTTGAAAAATATGACATCACCTCTAGAGAACGTGGAAAATAGTGACTCTTTAAAGTACTCTGAAGAATCAGTACTCCATGTTGTTGAAAATAATGAAATTTCAGAAGAGACTGATCGAGGTAATACATTAGCCTTTGAACTTCAAAAGCTTCTGACCGGGGGCGGTCTTTCGGGGGCCGGCTTGAGTCGTCTGTGTCATAAACAGCCGCCGCTTGACCCTCGGAAGGTCAAGGCTGTTCTACTTTATGCCAGGGCCAATCATTTGGGGCCTGGGTATATCTACAGCCATCTGGCCAAGGACGCGGTGGTGGACGAACTGTATCTGCGCTTTGCTTTGGTGGCTGAGGCGACCCTGTCCCTGTTTGAGCAAGCGGTCACGGAGATGAAAATGGGGGGTGGGGAACTTATCCCCGACACAGCGCTGGCGATCCCGCCGGAGCACGTTGATCTTTTCGCCCAGTTTGCCGAAATCTTTGCCGGAGTAGAAGCGGCCCCTGTGGCTGCCGTCATCCGGTATCACCACTCCCAGGCTCACTCGATAGCGCCGGATCTGTTCCTCCCGGCAGTTGTCCCCTCGGCCGGAAGCCAGAATCGAATTGAACAAGGAGATCAATCATGCCGGGGAAATAATAAACTGTCTGGCTTTTTGTCTCCTGATTCGCCTAAGCTGGTTCAGAGGGAGGGAATTGTCGAGCCGCGAGAGACTGAGATTCTCTGGGGACAAGTTTTAAGCCAGTTGCAATTGCAGATGACGCGAGGCACCTTTGAGACATGGGTCAAAGATACTCGATTGATTGCCAGGGAGGGCTTAAAGTTTACGGTGGCGGTCAGTAGTGAATTTGCCAAGGATTGGCTGGAAAATAGGCTGCGAACGACGATCCAACGTACGGTCATGAATTTTATTAAAGCAGAGGGTGATCAAAAATTGCCGAAGGTAGAGATAAAATTTGTAGTCGACGGAAGATTCAGTGAAGCGTAGTTACGATCAGGGATCTACTAGATGGTCGAAGAAGTTACCAGCTTGGGGTTAAAATTCTTTCTAATTTTGGTTTGCCTAAGGCTTTTACTCAGTTCAGCGCAGCTTTTACTGTGGTACTTTTGGTGGGGATGCGTGCGAACAAATAGGATGGGGCAGCCAGGTGTGGCACAGCGGCGAGCCTGGCCTAGAACAATCGTACCGGGCGAAAGTTCGTTGACCGTTAAGATCGTGACTTCTTTCGCCCGTTGCTGCACTTCATCACTATCCTCCAGTCGGGTGGCCAGGATACTGAGAGCGTCCATCAACTCCTGGTTGGTTGAAAAGCCGGCATATCCCTTGATCAAGCTGTGCAGGAATTTGCCGATTCAGGATCGGGAGCGCCGGGCAACCCAGCTCAAATCAAGGGCCAGCTCGTTCAGATTCGCTAGGTAATGGTTGGACCATAAAGAGTATGAGGGACCGCAATGAGCAAAGTTATCGTTGTTTACCGTTGCTGCGCCTTATGTTTGTCCAGAGACTGTCCAGAGACAAAATTTGGTGGACGATGGCGAAAGCAAATTTCGCCCTCTAAACCACATCTGAAGGTCTTAGCGTAACGGTTGTGCAATCAGATGCGATTCGACGAAAAACGGTATAAAACTTCAAGATTTTAGATTACAGGGTGGCGAGGCATCATTGCCCGCTATTTTGAGCACCTGGCCCGCAAAAGCGCTGTGCTCACTGAACTTTAACAATTTACCATCTGAATCCTGGATCACCTGAGCCGAGACATGGGCGGCCACTTGAACCTGCCGTTTAACCCCCAACTTGCCCACATTCAAAGCATTCTCCGCCGGTTGGACCTGATCAGCCAGCCAGTGAGCCGCCCAGCGGATGAAATTGGCGGCAAAGACTACGAAGCATTCCTGGAGATAGATGGCCGGTTCGGCACGAACCTTGAGGTGATGCAGGTAAAAAACCTGTTTACTTTCCTTAATTCCAGCTTCGATGCTTTGGCGGCGGTTATACTGGTGGAACCAGCCAGCCAAGTTCTGGCTAACGGCATCGGTGCCGAAATGGAACAGGGCGCTGTGTTTGCGAGTTTTGCCCGTATAGAAACGTTCCAGGGCTACATCCAACGGATAAGGACAGTTCTTAAGGGCCAGCT
>JAKLJP010000019.1 GCA_023151115.1 Anaerolineae bacterium | reverse complement strand
GTTCATTTTGGTTGTTAAGCTTGTCATTGCTTTGTTAAAAGTCCACCTTATTTTTCTCGATTCGTGGTCTTGACAAAGGGGCCAAGTATACACACCCGTTCCAGGAAAACAATTACTCAATGTTCGTAGTGCGTCTTGCGTGAAATAAAGCAGATGGAACACGCCGCGACAGACACGCAAGCGAGACGCAACACGTTTTGGCTCATTTAAGTCTTCCGCCCAAAACCTTTAAGGTCTTTACTATTTGAAGGAATCAGCCGCCATGACGTATAATTCTAATGGTTTTCAGCCGATTTCGTGAGGTGGGGTAATTCCTGTCGTGATAAAAATTGTCGGATTTGTATGCGCTTTTCTGGCCGTGGGACTTCTGGCTCTGCTTAACTTTGAGCCGGTTAATCCCGCTTTCGCCGCTCAATCTACCAGAGACACACTACCCACTCGTACCTCCACCCCCCGCCCAACGGCGACGCCCGTTCCCCAGCCAACGCTCTCTCCGACGCCTGTACCTAAAGTGTGGATTGGCCGTTTGGTAAGCAATACGTTGGGTTATACCACCGGCGAAGGTTCGATTTTCAGAGTCAAGGTTGAGGGCATGGTTGGAACCAAGATTGAGCTGCGCAGCGGCAATGTGTTCATTACCGCCGAATCGGGCACCAAGCCGGAGTACGGCCCCTATACCGCCGAATTTGCGCCGGTGACAGCGGGAGATTGGAATGTGAGCGTGCCGGCCCTAGGGGTCAGCATCCAAGTAGTGGCCGATAATTACAACCTGGCCGTCATCGAGTTTGCGCAAGTCCCCGTCCCGGAGGCTACCCAAATCGTTCTACCGACGCCGACAGCCACGCCTATTGGCGGCCAGATTTGGACCGGGCGACTGGTTTCGCAGGTGCAGTGGAGCGGTAGTCCTTTTGCCCGCCTTTTAGTTCAAGTGGTGGGGCGCAGTAATCAGGCGGTGCGGTTATCTACCCTATCCCAGGTCATCAATACAGCCGATACCGGCCAAAAGCCGGACGAGATAGGCCCGGACACGGTTGAGTTTGCCGGCTTAACTCCCGGCAAATATATCATCGAGCCGCTGGGGCTGAACGCCCGTTTTGATGTCGAACTGAAACCCAATACGGAAACCCGCGTTGAATTTCAACCGCAGGCGCCTCCACCTACTCCCACTGTCACTCCGATTCCGCTGCCGCCAACGACAACTCCTACGCCGGCCCCACCCACAGCTACCCCCATCCCCACCGCCACGCTTGTCCCCACCGAAACGCCCCTGCCGACTGCTACCGCCACACCGATCCCGACCGAAACCCCTCTGCCCAGCCCCACCCCAGTGACTCGCTGGCTGGGGGTCATCGCCGGCCGCACGCCCACGGGCGATGATGCGTCGTCCATTGCAGTCAAAGTGGCCGGAATTGAAGGGCTGCCGATCCAGTTGCGGGCGTCGGGCAGCACGGGTGTCGAGCGGCGCTGCACTACGGGTCAAGCCGGAGCCGAGCCGGATAGCTGCCTGTTTGAAAATTTAAAGCCCGGCCAATATTTTATCTCCCCCGAAGGTCTGGGCCGGAGTTTGCCGGTGATGGTGATGGAGCATGAACGGGTCGCGGTGGCGTTTGATTTGGAGGTACTGCCGCCGGGGATGACCGGCTGGCAGGCACGCTTGAGCCAGAATGACAACGGCATCCAGGCCAGTTGGCAAAGCGAAGGTATCATCCGGGTGCGGATTGCCGGGCGAACCGGCCAGGTGGCGGCGCTGCGCTCGGCGCGGGGGACAGAGCGTTATTGCGAGGTGGCGGCGAACCCGCTTTTAGGTGGGTTGGTCTGCGAGTTTGGGCAGTTGACGCCGGGAGTGTATCTAGTCGAAGCGCTGCATACCGGCGCGGGTCTGCGCCTGTTTGTGGATGGCCGCAGCGCCGCCGAAGTTGAATTTTCGCCCAGCGCCACCTATGCCACCCTGGCTTTGGCCCAACAGCCCCCGGTAGTGGGGCAGGGGGCGCAGCCCCGGCGCACACCGACGGCTACAACGGCGGCAACCGCTACCCAGCCCGCTGTGGTTATTCGCCCCAGCCCCACCGCGACTGTGACCCCACGACCGACCTCCACGCCGACGCCGGCTTTGGCCTGGCAGGGACGGATTGTGCAGACTCAGGAGGGGGTGGTGGGAACAATTGCCGTGCGGGCCGCCGGATTGAAAGACCATCCGGTGGTCATCCGCAGCGGCCCCTGGCAGAGCCAGCCTCAATTGACCGGCGACAAGCCGGAGTGGGGCGAGTACGCCACCGAATTTGGGGCGCTGGCAACCGGCGAATATATTATCGAATTGGTGGATTTGGCCGAAATGACGGTCAACCTGGGGCCGGGGCAGTTTATGCTGGTCGAGTTTCGGTATGATTTTGTGAAGCAATCGAGGTGAGAAGGTTTATCTCTTAACTAACTCTTACACAGCACGAGCTAATTTGATCTGTAGGTTAGTTCCGACTGCTTCCGCATATCGCTTCAAAGTGGACAACCGCACATCATCGGCGTGATTTTCTATCCGGGAAATGGCCGATTTCGTCGTATTTAAACGGCGGGCAACTTCTTCTTGGGTTAAACCTGCTGCTTCTCGCGCCTGACGAAGCACCACGCCGATTTTGAAATTGGCGTAGCCTACTTCAAACCCTTCTGCAAATTCTGCATCTGTCCTCATTCGTTTTTCAATGTAGCGTCTTACATCACTCATCTTTTCCTCTGCCGTGAAAGATACTCATTTTTGCGCCGGGTAGCAAGGTCTATTTCCTGACGCACTGTTTTCTGGCTCTTTTTGGCAAAACCGGTGGTTAAAATAAGCAAAGAGGAACCAGCAAAAAAGCCGAGCAGCCGAAAAATATCTCCACCAAACTGGATTCTTAAATGTGAACAGAGAGCAAGAGGTAAAAAAACTAAACGAACGATCAGCTTTTGATTAAGCTGTCACTGTCCGAACTTGCCGGCGACCCCACCACCATAACCCTAGCAGCGCGCTGAACAGAACCGTCAAGACAACCAGAATTGGGGCGAGAATAGCCATAATCGTGCCAATCAGGGCCAGCACATCTTCAATCAAACTGACGGCCCAGTTGCCTGTACCGGCGGTAGTAGCCGTAACCATGGGGCGGGCGGCGGTTTTAACCACGTGGACGCTGCCGGCCAACAGCAGCCCGGCGATAAACGCCAGCGCCGGGTGCAAGTCGCCTACCACGCCGGAACTGGCCGCAAAAAGAACAGCCCCGGCCACCGGGCGGCCAAAGGTTTGAATCCCGTCGTTGATGGTGTCAACGGCGGGTATCTTATCGGCAGTCATCTCGATGAGCAGCAGCACGGCCAAAGCCCCAATCACCCAACCGCTGGTCATCACATCCCAGGGTTTATTCAAATGAATCAGGTCGGTGTAGCGGGCAGCTACCGCCACCAGCAGCAGCGGCAAATAAGCGTTCAGCCCCGCCGAAGTGGACAGGCCAAAAGCGGTAGCGATGTTAGAAAATGCTTCAATCATAGCAACTCTCTCCCCTGAAAACAGACCGGAGACGGGAGACCGGAGACCGGGTATTTATTGCCCGGTCTCCGGTCCCCGGTCATCATCGGAAACTAACTATTCTTCACCCTTAACCGACTCGCGGAGCTGGGCCTTTAAAGAGGCAATCTGGTCGGTGATTTCGCGGATACGGTTGAAGAGGGTCTGGTTGGCCTTGATGCCTTCGTTAATCAAGAAAGCGGCGCTTTCGGAGCGGCTTTTGGTTACGTCGGCTTCGACCAGCATATCCAGGTAGCTCAAGCTGTCATCGTTAACCCGTACCATTACCACATTGGCCCGGTCTTGCAGGGCGCTGCCCAGGGCCTTGCCCAGGTTTTCGGTAAAGCTCTCAACTTGTTTGATGGCCTCGTTGATGGTTTTGCTGGCCGCCGAGCTTTTACTGCCCGCTGATTTGGTTTCGGCCCCATCGGTTTTGACCTCTTCGGCCACAGTTTCTTCGGCTACACCGTTGCCATTGGTTTCGGTTGTCATATTTGGTATCTCCTTGTATGGTAAAAAGATTGTTTATAAATTACGTGTAATTATCTGTTAATATATCATAGAAAGATGTATTTGTCAATGCCCATTTCGAGCTTCTTGATGAGATTTGATTTTCAAAATCTTAACTCAATAGGCCAGGAAGGTTGGAAGGTTGGAGGATTGGTCAAGATTTACCAGCCTTCCAATCCTCCAATCTTCCAAGCTTTATCGAATTTGGTCGTTAAAATTCTTTAAAAGTAGTCCTGACGCTTGCCAAAATGTTCAAATCAAGATTATGATGCCGGTATGACTCAACCTGACCCTCTGGAGCAGAGGGTAAAACCAAAATCGCGGTTATCTCTCTGGCCGTCTATTGTTTTGGCTATCGTCCTGGCTTTTGGGCTGGTGGGTCTCTTCGGCCTGATTGTTTTTTTGCTGGCCAGGGGGGCGCAGCAGATGGGCCTGTCTACCCCGGCTTATATAGCCATCCTGGTGCTGGTGTCGGGTGTTTTTGCCTGGGCGCTCAAACGCCTCACTGATATTGCCGCCGGCATGAGCCATTTGTGGTTTCCCGAAGATTCCGATGAGGAAAATTAGGCAATTAATTCATCTTGTGTACACTATCTCCAGGCTGAAACGATGAAATACCTACCCATCCTGTTCGTTGCCTTAACCTTACTGCTTCTGTCAGCTTGCGCAGAAGGGGCAAGTAACTTTAATTTTGGGCAAGCTACAGCTACCCCCGACCAGACCCCTACGCCTCTCCCCACACCCATCACCGTTTTCCAGACCACTATCTCGGCGGATGGGCAGGTCGTCTTGCCTCTCCCACCGCAGACGTTTAGTTTTCAATCCTCCGGTCTGAGCGGAACGATTGCCGAAGTTTTTGTGGTGGCCGGGCAGACGGTCAAAACGGGCGACTTGCTGGCCCGCATTGACGAGACCGACCTGCAAAACGCACTGAAAAAAGCCGAAGCCAGCCTGGCCCTGCTAGAAGCGCAAATTGCCAATGAAACGGCTCCGGCGCTGGCCGGCGACATCAGTGAGGCTGAGGCCAGCCTCTTCTCAGCCCAGGCTGAGCTAGCCCGCCTGCAAAGCTTGCCCTCTGAAGAAGCCATCACCCAGGCCGCCGCCGATTTGCGTATGCGCGAGATTGAACTCCGCCAGGCCCAGGAGGCTTATGACCAGGTGGCTTATGCTCAGGGGGTCGGCATGAGTCCCCAGGCCGCCGAACTCCAGCAGGCGACGCTGGCCTATGAGCGGGCCAAAGCCGTGTATGATGAAGCCACCCAACCGGCCACCGAAGCCCAACTGGCCGCAGCGCGGGCCAATGTGGTCCAGGCCAAAAATCGGCTAGACAAGTTACAGGCGGGTCTGCGCCCGGAAGCCCAGGTAGTGAATGAAGCCAAACTCCGCGAATCGCAGTTGCAGGTGGCCGAGGCCCAGGCGAACCTGGCGAAAGCGCAGCTTGTAGCGCCCTGGGATGGGGTAGTGACAGAGGTCAATGCCGCGCCGGGCGTGTCTACCAACAACGCCTCGGTGACGATTGCCCAGGTGGAGCCGCTGCGTTTTGCCACCAGCAACTTCAGCGAGCGCAATCTGGCCGACATTCAGCCCGGCGACCAGGCCACTATCTTTTTGAAGACATATCCCAACGTGCCCATTCCGGCCATCATCTATCGCATCGAGTTAGAGTCAACCCAAAAAGACGGCGATACCGCGCTTTTTACCGTTTATCTCGACTTCAACAGCGGCGATTTTGAGGTGCGCCCCGGCATGACCGGCCGGGTTGAAATTGGGATTGAGCCTGAAAGCTAAAACGAATCAGCGAATGAGCGAATCAGCGAATATTTCTCCCCTGCTCCTCCGCTCCCCCGCCCCCCTGCCGCGCTATCTAATTGCCGGTGGACTCTTTATCGCCAGCTTCCTTCTTTACCTCAGCACCCTGGCCCCTTCTGTGGTCACCATCTTTGACGACAGCCTGGAATTTCAACTGGTTACTTATCAATTGGGCATTGCTCATCCCACCGGCTACCCGCTTTATACCCTCTTAGGCAAACTGTTTACCCTGATTGTTCCCGCCGGCAACATCGCTTATCGCGTCAATCTGATGAGCGCCTTTTTTGGTGCGGCGACGGTGGCGGTGGTGTATTTGTTGATTGCGCAAATAGTTGGAAGGTTGAAAGAGATACCATCGTCCAACCTTCCGTTCTTCCAACCTTCCCTTCATCTCGGTGGACTCATCGGCGCTTTGCTCTTTGCGGTTGGCCCTGTTTTTTGGCAGCAGGCTACGATTGCCGAAGTGTATACGCTCAATGCTTTTTTGGTAGCGTTGCTTTTGTTGTTAGCTGTTACTCTGGAGTTACAACAGAGAGAGCGTCAGGAGCCGGAGGGCATACCACCAATGGTGGAAATTAGCCTTCACCCTAACCCTCTCTCAGAGGGAGAGGGGACTCTGGGAAGAACAGTTGGGAGAGAGGGTCTGTGGTTGGCGTTTGTGGCCGGGCTGGGTCTGACCCATCACCGGACGAGTTTGTTGTTATGGCCGGCTCTGGCGGTATTTCTGTTTCTAAACCAAAAACCCGGCTTCTGGAAATACAAGGGCTTTGTTAAAACAATGGCGCTGGCGCTCCTGGTGGGGCTGGCGCCTTTACTGCTCTACCTGTACCTGCCGCTGCGAGGGCACGTTGGCTCGCTAGATGGGACCTATCAAAACACCTGGGCCGGTTTTTGGCGGCAGGTCAGCGCCAGCGGCTACGGGGTTTTTGTTTTTGCCAATCCGTTTGGACAGGCGCGGGATACCGCTTTCTACTGGAATATGTTCATCCGCCAATTTTACACGCTTACACCCGGCTTCGTGGGGCTGATTTATCTGGCCTGGCGGCGGCAGCACAAAATTTTGGCGCTGACCGGAATCGCATTTCTCACTTATTTTTCTTTCAACCTTTTTTACAACGTCAGCGATATCGAGGTCTTTTTTATTCCGCCGTTTTTGGTGTGGGCCGTGTGGAGCGGCGTCGGTGTGAGCGGCCTGATACGCTCAACGTTCAACGTTCAACGTTTAACTCTGGCTGCAACAGCTCTCATTCTGGGAGTCTTTGCTTGGATTGTCTTCCAACTCATTCAAAGCAATTTACCAGTGCTGGCGGCGCGGAATACGTGGCAGGTGCATGACTACGGGCTGGATATGCTGCAACAACCGCTGCCGCAGAACGCTGCTATCGTCGGGATTTTGGGGGAGATGACCTTGCTGCGGTACTTTCAGCAAACCGAAAACCAACGCCCCAATCTTGAGACGATTGTGGCCGATGCGGAAGGAGACCGGCTGGCGGTGGTAGAGCGATTATTGGCCGATGGAAAAGCTGTTTATTTGACCCGTGAGCTGCCAGGCGCGCCGGAACGCTGGTCGCTGGGGGCGGTGGGGCCGCTGATTCAAGTCCATCCTCAGCCGGTGACAACTCCGCCTCAGTGGTTGATTGCGGTGGATCAGCCGGTTACACCGGAGATTTTGCTGCTGGGCTATCAGCTTTCTCGTCCGCCTCACACCGGCCACGGGCCGGCCCGGCTGCGGTTGACTCTTTTCTGGCAAGCTGTCGCCCCAATAACTGCCAATTTGAAAGTCTCTGCTCGCCTGCTCAATTCGGCGGGCGAAGTGGCTGCCGCGGTTGACGCTGTGCCGGTTCACTTTGCCTATCCTACCCCCGCCTGGCGGCCCGGCGAAGTTGTGGCCGATGTGTACGATTTGACTACGCCGCCCGGCTCGTACACCCCGCTGCTCATTTGGTACGATCCGGCCCAGAACGCCGCCGAGGTGGGCAGGATTGAACTAAAACTCGTAACTATTGAGTAAGGGCTTCCTTTACCCCAATTCTTTCCACAGCACCGGCATACGCTGCTGACTAAACACGAAGCCAAAGCGCTCGTATAGCGCCCGTGAGCGGTAATTGTTCTCCTGGGTATTGAGGGTAATCATATTAGCCCCATTGGCCAGAGCATCGGTGATGGCGGTATGGAGCAGTTGCGCGCCGATGCCGCGTCCCTGATAGGCTGGGTGTACGGCCAGCCGGGTCAAATGGGCGTGCTTGTGATAGCGCTCAAACCATTCATAGCCGACAATCCGCCCATCCAATTCGGCTACGGCAAAGGAGTCGGCCCTGGCCAGAGCCTCGTTGAAATTGCCCGCCGATTTTCGCCAGATATGGTTAAAAGCCAGACCATCCAGGGCCAATAGCTCCGGCATGTCGCTGTAATGGGCTGGGCGTATCAGCGCGGGCCGGGGCACAGCCGGTGGGGCATTGCTGCCGTGACGTTCAAAGGCCACGATCCATTCACGTATTTCAAAACCGCGCCGCTGCAAGTCGTCTACCAGCCAGGCTACATTGCCGATATGGGCCACGGCTGGCAAGCCTCCAAGCTGGACCGCCTCTTCGATTTCGGGCAGTAACAAATCGAGATAGGGCCTGACGCTCCAACTGTCGCGCAGGCCGGCCGCAATGATCAGCGCCACATGCGGGCGCTGCGGCTCCATGACGATAAAACCCCGCAAGCCGGCCTGGTCTTCGGCCAAAAAGCCGGGCATCACCTTGATTTTGGCCCCCAATTCTACCGGGGGAACGCGAATGTGGACGCGCCAGGCCGTATCTACCATACGCATGATACTACGTAAATCATTTTGCGTAATAGCCCGAACCTGGTTGAAATCTCGTCTCAAAATAGTAACTCCTTATCAGGATTGTAGGAGCTTGGGGAGATTGTGTCAAACGGTTTTGTAAAGATTGAACCGGTCTGATGGTGCAATTCGGAATTTGACAGCAGCCAGCTTTATGGTATTATTGTCCAAATTAGGGCAGCAATTGCCCGGCAAAAACATAATTAGCACATTGTGCTCATCCAGAGGGGTGGAGGGACCGGCCCTGTGAAACCCCGGCAACCTGGCGCAGTTGATGGCAGTTCAACTGATGTTTTCGGTGCCAATTCCGGCAGAACTATTTCTGGAAGATGAGAGCGAAAGCGTTGACGCCCCCGGCCTCTTCTTTTGGAAGAGGCTTTTTTATGCGCCTCACCCAAAGGGCCTCTCATCTAACCAGATGAGAGGCCCTTTTTTAGTTGACCGAAGACGGTGGACCGGCAACCGGGTATTCTCTTCTTGATGATAAGGAGAGCAAGAGTAACCCTGGTCTTCGGTTTTCGGTCCCCGGTCACGTAACCCGATCAATATTTTATTTAAGGAGACAACTGATGGCCGTACCAAATTTTAGCACACGAGTAGTCCATGCCGGCGAGCCGCGCCTGAAGCCGCATCAAACTATTACCACCCCCATCTTTCCTACCAGCACCTACCCCTTCCAAAACTCACAGGAGTTAATTGATTACATGGAAGCCCATCTCTGGGGTGAGGAGACTAACCGGGAGGAGTACGGTCGTTACGGCAATCCGACGGTCAGGACTGCTGAAGCGAAACTGGCTGATTTGGATGGCGGCGAAGCGGCCTGTCTCTTTTCCAGCGGTATGGCGGCGGTCACCACTACGCTGCTCAGTTTGCTCTCCGCCGGCAGTCACCTGATTATGACCGATGATTGCTACCGCCGGACGCGCCAATTTGTAACCCAATTTTTGGGTCGCTACGGTGTTGAAACCACTATTGTGAAAATTGGGGATTATCCGGCTCTGGCCGCGGCGATTCAGCCCAATACCAAAGTTATTTTGTCGGAGTCGCCAACCAACCCCTATGTGCGGGTGCTGGATTTGGAACGGGTTGTGGCTATTGCCAAAGAACACAATCTCAAAACGGTGATTGACAGCACCTTTGCCACCCCGATCAATCAGCGCCCCCTTGAATTTGGGGTAGATTTTGTCATCCATTCGGCCACCAAGTATCTGGGCGGCCACAATGATTTAATGGCGGGCGTGGTGATTGGCTCTGGTTACCAGATCAGTGCGGTGCGGGAGGCGCGGGGACTGCTGGGGGCGGTGTGCGACCCGCAGACGGCCTATCTGCTCCTGCGTGGCCTGAAGACGTTGGACCTGCGGGTGCAGCGGCATAACCAGACGGCGGAAAAAGTTGCTCAATTTTTAGCCCAACATCCGGCCGTCCGGCGGGTCTATTACCCTACTTTACCAGACCATCCCGATCACGCTATAGCGAAAGCTCAAATGAGTGGTTTTGGCGGGGTAGTCAGCTTTGAATTGGAGACCGATCTGGCAGGGATGTGTCAATTTCTCGACCGGCTCCAAATTCCTTATCTGGCGGCCAGCCTGGGTGGGGTCGAGTCGCTGGTGCAGCCGGTGGCGATTATTAGCTACTACGAGCTGTCAAGCGAGGAACGGGCCGAGCTTGGCATTAGCGACAGCCTGGTGCGGCTGTCTGTGGGCATCGAGACCGCCGAGGATTTGCTGGCCGATTTGGGGCAGGCGTTGGACAAAACCTGGCAGGCTTCACCCTTGTTTCAAGGCAATGGTCATGGGCAGGTAGAACCGGTGAGAGTCTCTCCCCAGTAATCGGTACCGAGTACCTAACAAAAATCGCGTCTCGACTGAGACGCGATTTTTGTTTTTATTGGGTTAAGGGAAGACTTAAACAGGGGAGCGGCCCGGCAGCGCCCGAATGAGGGTTACTGCCACAATACCACCCAGAAAAGCCACAATGATCGTCCCAAAGTTGATGCCGCTCAAGGGATCGGGGATGCCTAGCAGCGCCGAGCCTAAGAAGCCGCCGACCAATGCGCCAACGATGCCAATGACAATATCCATTACCACACCGTAGCCTCGGCCGCGCATAACCTGGCCGGTCAACCAACCGGCGATCAATCCCACTACTAACCAAGCCAGGATACTCATTTGATATTAACTCCTTTTCCGCTAACATTTAAAGGGTTTGTTGTCACCAACTCTTACACGTTCATAATACCGTGATCTGGGGTTTTCTTCTATACTAAATTGGGTGATTTCACCCAGTCAAATTGAGTGATCTTTCCCTTATTCGATAAGCGTTTATCCAAAAGGGGATAGAGCTAGATGGGTAAGGATTTCTGTATTTATTTCTAGCTCAAACGGGCTATTCTTTGAGAAGGAAATAGGGTGAAATCCAAATGAAGCTATTAGCCGGCAAAAACGCTCTTTTGACCGGAGGATCACGCGGGATTGGCCCGGTGATAGCGCAGGCGTTGGCCCATCAGGGAGTCAACCTGGCCCTGGTGGCGCGGTCGGTGGATAGGCTGGAAACGGTAGCCCGGTCGTTGTCAGGGCTGGGTGTCCGGGCTATTCCCATGCCGGCCAATCTCACCGCGCCATTGTTACTCACCCGGCTGGCCCTGCCGGGGATGCTGGCGCGGGGGAGCGGCCACGATAGCTCTTAATAGCTTTCTGAACAAAACTTTCTGCTTCATCCAAATTACCTTGAAAATGCTTCATCTTAGCAATTCGTCTCAAAAATCGTGCCTGTTCCAACGCTATGTCGAGAGACGTGGAAACTTGAAATCCAAGCCTTATATATTTCTCCCAGCCACCCCATTTTCCAGTAACCCACAAGTAAAAGTTCATCATTTCTGCAAAAGTAATAAACATTTCTAACCTATTGTTAAGCCAGCACCAATCCATTACAGTTAGAATATTGTCTATTTCAGGTTTGACTCCTTCAAGACTTTCATACTTGGTTGGGCTTTCCCTTATTAAAAAATTCAGGAAAAATTCGACCCATTTATTTTTTAATAAAGCCTCAAATTCGGATACTTTCATTAGCTCCGTCTGACTGTACACCAACGTCAATGGCAACAACTCAAACCGCTCCCCTCGTTTATTCACCAGCGACAACTTCTCCAACTCCACCAACCCCTCATCTCGATCCAACTCTGGCAGGTCGGCCACGTAACCCAACGCCTCCCGGCTAGCGTCGCTGGCAAACAAGGAGAGGGCCAGTAATAACTTGTAAGCCGGTTTAGGCTTGATCCGTTCCACCGCGCCTTCAAAGCAGAATTTGGCGATGTCGCTGGTATCCTGCCCCAGGCGAGTTAAGACCGCCTCAACGTTATAACCAAAACCCATCTGAGCGACACTCCAGACTATCGCCAGAGGGACGCCGCCGGTGCGCCGGTAGAGTTGGCGGGCGGCGTCAGCGGTTAAGGCGACACCCTTCTTTTTGGCTTCATCGGCAATCAGGGTCAGGGCATCGGCTTCTTCCATGCCAACCAGCCGCACCGGGTAGGCAATATCCAGCCGGTGGCGGGTCGTGACGATGATTTTAGTCGGGTCGGGCGCTTCGCGGATAAAGGCCAGCACCCGCTCGTCGTCCACCGTTTCCAGGTTGTCCACAATCAGCAAGGTGCGTTGGCGGGTCAAAGCCTGACGCACCAGCTCCTCCTGCTCCTCGACGCGGGCGCGGGGAATATCTTCCCGTTCCAGGGTGATGGCGATGGTGGCAAAAATATCGTCCAGGGTACGCAGGCTTTGGGAGCGGAGGGTGATGCCCTCGCCGGTCAAGACTGTTTGTTTGGCCGAAGTCCAGATGATGGCCTCAAACCGCTCGGCTTCCGGCAGCTTATCGTAGTGACGCAAATAGCTGTGAGCCGCTTCCAGGGCCAGGGCGCTTTTGCCGATGCCGCCGATGCCGTCAATTGTCACCACAAAGTGGCGGGTCTGGGGCAATAACAGGTGGCCAACCTGCTTCAACTCGGCTTTGCGCCCGACAAAACGCTCGTAATCGGGCCGGGGCAAGTTGTGGTAAACTTTTTTGGGCGCGGGTAGAGCCAGCGGGTCCCCGCCGGGCAGTAACTTTCGCTCGGCAATCGCCTCGGTCAATTGCAGTAGGGCATCGCGGATATCGGCGCTGTGGGCGGCAGTGGCTTGTAACTGTGCTTTTTGTAACTTGACCTGCTCGCGGATACCCTCGGCGGTCATGCGCTGAAACTGGAGTTCGTAGGCCGGGCGCAGTTCCGGCAAATTCCAAACCTCTTCGGCCAGGCACTTGAGAAAGGCGATCACCGCCCGGTTGACTCGCTCGCGGTTGAGGCGAGTGGGCAGCACGCTGTCAAAGGATTGAGCCAGGATTTCTTGCTCATTCGCCAGGTACACCCCCGGCTTTTTGAGGATAGTCAGCAATGCCCGTTGAATTTCTTCGTTTTGGAAAAAGGTTTTATCGGCGGCCAGGGCAGCCACCAAATCCTCATCCTCGACGGTATACTCGGCGGCGAAGCGGTCGGCGGCCCGCTGTAATCCTTCGGCAAAGGCGGATTGAAAGGCGGCGTCGGAGCGCAGCTTTTTGATTTTAGTGGATAGCTCATCGCTGAGGAATTTTTTGGCCTGCTCGGAAACAAAATCAACCGTGGTGTCAATGGCTTGCCGCTTCAAAGATTGGGGAATCAGCGCCAGAATATCGAACTGGAACATAAGTTGCCCCTTTCGATTTTGGATTTTGGATTTTAGATTTTCGATTTTGAATAACAGGGATAATTTCTTTGATTATACCACACTTCTTAGAAGTAACGGGCGATTTGTTGAGAGGAGTATTCACGAACCTGTGATGTACCAACGAGGATAAAAATTCCTTACGGCGGTCGGCGGTCTGTCGTCAGCGGTCGTATTTTGAAGAGTTAGCGCGTGCGCCGCCGCCACTCGGCTTTTAGTTCCAGCGCCGACAAATCATCCTCGACTTCCAGAAAATCTTTAAGCAGGCGAGTGAATTTGGCGGCTTCGTCGAGCATAGGGAAATGTTTAGAGTCGGCCAGGCCGATGGGGCGGATGTTGGGCCAGTGGCCGTTCAAACTGCGGGCGGGGGTAGGGTCTATCAGGTCATCCTTCTCGCCGTAAACGGCCAGAACCATTAAATTCTCCAGTTGACTGAGCCGCTGCAAGTACGCTCCAACATCCATCTCGCTGACCGATTGCGCGCTCAAGTTAATTGCGCCGGAGGCCACCTTCTCTGTTTCTTGTTGCACTTCTTTGTAACCAATTTGTCGCCACCACAACATTTTGGCCAGGAGAGAGTCGCTGCCAAAGCTCAGCAGGCGGCGGCTGATGCTGTCGGCTGTTAACGGCAGGCTGATGGCTGCCACTTTTTTTACCTCGTCGGGATAATCAACCGCATATTGAAGCGCTACCGCTGCTCCTAAGGCATGGCCTACCAGGGGCGACTGGCGCATACCGAGGGCATTGACAAAGTTATGAACTAGAGTTACATAATCAGAAACCCGGTAGCGGGGTTTGGATTTGTCCGTGTCGCCAAAGCCCCACAGGTCAAGGGCATAGGCGCGGTATTTATCCGACATGGCTTGCATGGTCGGCACCCAATAGCGCCACGAACCCAGCCAGCCATGAATAAACAGCACCGGTTTACCCCGTCCAAAAGCCTCGTAATGGACCACATTGCCATCAATAATTAACGCGCTCATCACTCATGTTAAACAGCCCTAGCCGGCCAACAGTTACGCCTTACAGTTTGCCATGCTTTCTTAAAATCCTGATGAGACGCAGCGACAATTCTTCGGGGGTAAAGGGTTTCAAGAAATAGGCTTCGGCTCCGGCTTCATAACCCAATTTAATATCGGCTTCCTGTCCTTTAGCCGATAAAAACACCACCGGAATCGCCTGGGTTGGGGCGGCCTGCTTGAGCGCCCGGCAAGCATCGAGGCCGTTCATTTTGGGCATGCGGACATCCAGCAAGATCAAATCGGGCCTAATTTTAGCCGCCTGGAGCAGCGCTTCCTGACCATTGGGCACAGCGACAACTCGCAAGCCAGCCATTTCCAGGCTAAATTTGATCAGTTCTCTTATTTCGCGTTCATCTTCAGCAACCAGGATTAATGGAGGGTTCATCGTTTCTGCCTGTAATTATACTATCCGCAGGCACAAACTGTGCTTTTTGCCAGTGTGGAAAAACGCAGTTTGTATCCGTGCAAAGTATAAACATAACAATACACCGATAAAATAACGTCAAGTTAGCGGCGGGCCTAATCATAGCATCCTCCTGGTCAAAGTGTGTGACAATTATAATATGTATTAGCAAATGAAGATGTGTATTTATGATACTATCATACTTTTCAATCACCGTCAATAATAATTATCTCCAATATATCAAAATTTAAGATTGCGTATTGTTATTGAAATATGTATACTAAAATGTGAACCTTAAGTTTTGCCGGAGTAACGCCAGCAACCTCGGAATTACTGAATTGGGGAGGCGGGAGAAACGAAATGGCCGAATTTGGGCAGTGGTTAAAATCAGAATGGGAAGCTCTGGAGGGTCGAACCGGCGAGAAATACAGCACCCGCCGGCTTTCAATCCAGGCCGGCTTAAGCCCCAATACCCTCTACCAACTGCTGAAACATCCAGAGGTTAAACCCAATCCAGAGACATGTCGCAAACTGGCCGATTTTTTTGGGGTGGAACCGCTGTTGGTTTTGGAGATGGCTGGGCACGTATCGGCCATCGAGGTGAGCGAGATTACGGCCGAGCTTGAAAAAGCCCTGCGACGCAGTGACCTGCAAAAGTTGTTGCTCAGCGCGCAGGAATTATCAGTCGCAGAGGTGCAAGCGGTGCAGCAGCTTGTAGACCATCTCAGAACCAAACGCCGCGAGTCCGAAGCCTCAGCCGCAGCGCGAGGGGCGGCGGTGGCGCTGGTGGTTGAAGACACCCCCGACGCGCGCGAGCTTTATGTGCATATGCTTCAAGCCGCCGGCTTGAAAGTCCTGCAAGCCACCGACGGTGAGAAAGCCCTGGAGCTGATCCAAACCAGTGGAGCGTTGATTGACGTGGTCTTGATGGATTACCGCATGCCGCGCATGAATGGGGTCGAGGCCACTCGCGCCATTCGCCAGCAGTTTCCCGATTTGCCGATTATGTTTGTGTCGCACTGGGATGAACCGGACATGAAAAGAGCCGCCTTCGAGGCCGGGGCGGCGGAATATCTGGTTGCGCCTGTGGAGTATGAAACCCTGGTTGAGGCAGTCTTACAGGTGCGGCAGCGCGGGCATGTGGGGGCGAATTGAGGTTAGATTACTTTGACCCAAAACGACACCTGTTTTTCGCCGCGATGGCTGATCTCTTTGTAACGGCGCTCGACCCGGATAAGTTTTTTGGTTTTGTCGGCCAGTTCCAGCGTGTATTCAGCCAGGGCGATTTTAGCGGCGTCAGCCGGGGTGAGGAGAATAAAGCCGCCCAGGTAAGCTCCACAATCGTCGGAGAGGCCGCCGGAGGGGACAATAATAAAATAGATCTGGCGGGGGATGGTCAGGTGATAATCTACCTCGGCCAACAAACGGCCCTGTTGCAATAATCGGCCACGTCCGGCCAGCGTATCACCGGGATTCATTAAGGGGTGGAAAGTTAAAGGTTGGAAGGTTGGGCTTTTAAGACACTCAGTCAGTTTCCCAACCTTTCTTCATTTTACAAAGCCAATTTGTTGAGGCGGCCAGTACGAGAACCAGGCCCGTCCGACGACATCTTCGAGCGGAATAGGGCCAAAGCTGCGCGAGTCGTTGGAAAAGCCACGGTTATCGCCCAAAACAAAGATTTGTAGCGGTGGAACAGTGGTCGGGGCATAAAAGCCGGTCGTAGTGGCCCCGGCGACATAAGGCTCATTGAGAGCCTGGCCGTTTACAAAAACCCGCCCATCATGAATTTCTACTATATCGCCTGGCAGCCCAATCACCCGCTTAATAAGCAGTTCATCCCCCTGGCTTTCCAGCCGAATGACCACGACATCGCCCCGCTCCGGGCCGCTTAACCCCAGTAGTTGCCGGATATGCCGGTTATAGGACAGTTTTTCCACCACCAGTCGTTGATCGGTATGGAGGTTAGGCTCCATGCTCTGGCCGTACACTCGCGTTGCTTGAGCCAAAAAAAGGTTGATCAGTAAAGCAATCAGCACGGCTGGAACAATAGTCTCCAGCACTTCGCGCACCAGGTGCAAGACTCGTTTGAGAAAAGAGGGTTTGGGTTTTGGTTCTGGTTCGAGATAGTAGTAGCTGTTTGGCTCAGATTGCTGATGGTACATGCACGCTCCTGTGAAAACAGCAGACAGTAGTCGGCGCCCTTCGGCGTACCCAAAGGGGTATAGATAGGGAAGCTTCTGGCTTGGCTAACTTTTCATTTTTGCGCGTTTGGAGTGCAAAAGCTTAGCTTTTGCACTCCGTAGATTAACTTAACTACCGCCGGTCGCCGCGCCGATCTCGATCACCGCCGCCACGCCGGTCGCCACCGCCACCACCGCGTCGGTCTCGATCACCACCACCGCGTCGGTCGAAACCGCCACCGCCGCGCCGGTCGCCACTGCCGCCACCGCGTCGGTCGCCACCCCCGCCACCGGGCCGGTCGCCGGGCCGGCGGTCACGCTCGCGGGCTTCTTCGACGGTCCAGCCTTCGAGGACAGCTTGGCGGGAAAGCCGAATCTTGCCGGCGCTGTCAATATTGGTGACCATGACCATAATTTCATCGCCCAATTGAACCACATCTTCAACCGAGGGCACGCGATAATCGGCCAGTTGAGAAATCGGCACCAGGCCGTCTACATCGGGCAGAATCTCGACAAACGCGCCAAAATCGGCGATGCGGACCACTTTGCCGGTGTAGATTTTGCCAATCTCGGCTTCTTCAGTGATGGCTTCGATACGGGCCTGGGCCTGGGCGCTGGCTTCCTGGTTGGCGGCGGCAATGTAAACGGTGCCGTCGTCGTCAATATCAATTTTTGCGCCGGTTTCCTCTTGAATGGCCCGAATCATCTTGCCGCCGGGGCCGATCACCTTGCCGATTTTTTCGGGGTCAATCTGGACGGTGGTGATGCTGGGGGCATAGGGCGAGAAGCGTCCGCGCGGTTCGGCAATGATTTCGTGCATCTTGTCGAGAATGTGAAAGCGCGCTTCTCGGGCCTGGGTCAGGGCTTGTTCCATCACATCCCAGCGCAGGCCGCTAATTTTAATATCCATTTGCAGGGCGGTAATCCCCTGGCGGGTCCCGGCTACTTTGAAGTCCATATCGCCCAGGGCATCTTCGAGACCCTGGATATCGGTCAAAATGGCAAATTCATCGCCTTCTTCAACCAGTCCCATAGCTGCGCCGGCCACCGGCGCTTTGATGGGCACACCGGCGTCCATCAGGCTGAGGGTGCTGCCGCAGACGCTGGCCATCGAAGTTGAGCCGTTGGAGCTAAGCACCTCCGACACCAGGCGCAGGGTGTAAGGAAATTGGTCAAAATCGGGCAGCACGGCAATCAGGGCGCGCTCGGCCAGGGCGCCGTGACCGATTTCGCGGCGGCCCGGCGACCCGACCCGGCCGGTCTCGCCGGTGGAGAAGGGTGGGAAGTTGTAATGGTGCAGGTAGCGTTTGATTTCTTTGGGGCCAAGCGTATCGAGGCGTTGCTCGTCACGCGGGGTGCCCATGGTGGTTACGGTTAAAACCTGGGTTTCACCGCGAGTAAAAAGGCCGGAGCCGTGGGCGCGGGGTAAAATGGCGACATCGCCCCAAATGGGGCGAACATCTTTAAGTCCCCGGCCATCCGGCCGGATGCCTTGCTTCAAGATGCGGGAACGAACCGCTTTTTTGAGAGCGCTGCTGTAAACGGCGTGAACGTCCTTGAGATTGACGGTCTCATCTGTTTCCAGGTGAGCGACCAGTTCATCTCGCACCGCATCCATAGCCGCCTCGCGGGTTTGTTTGTTGCCTTCAACCTGAAGGGCGGCCTCGATTTTACCTTCCAGAAAAGCCATGACCTTTTGCACCGTCTCTTCAGGCGGAGTGCTGATGGCCAGTTCGCGCTTGGGCTTGCCGACCTGGGCCTGCATCTCTTTTTGCACCCGGATAACATCCTGGATGGACTCGTGGGCCAGCCGCAGGGCCTCAATCATCTTATCTTCGGGAATTTCGTTGGCCCCGGCTTCGACCATCAAAATGGCGTCTTCCGTTCCGGCCACCCGCAAATCAAGCAAGCTGCCTTCCATCTCAGAAATCGAGGGATTGACCAACAATTGACCGTCTTTCAGGCCAATCCGCACCGCACCCACCGGCCCATCCCAGGGAATATCGGAAATCATCAAGGCGGTGCTGGCGCTGTTGATGGCCAGAATGTCAAGATGCTTTTCGCCGTCGGAAGACATAGGGGTGATGATAATTTGGACTTCGTTGCGGGAATTTTTGTTAAAAAGCGGGCGCAGGGGGCGGTCGGTCAGGCGGGCAGTGAGAATAGCGTCTTCGCCGGGTTTGCCTTCGCGCCGGAAGAAGCTGCCGGGGATACGTCCGGCGGCGTACAACTTTTCCTCAAACTCGACGCTCAACGGGAAAAAGTCTATGCCCTCGCGGGCGCTGTTGGAAGCGGTGGCGGTAGTCAGCAGAAAACAGTCGCCGGAACGGAGCGTGACCGCGCCGCCCGCTTGACCGGCCAGGACGCCGGTTTCAAAAATAAGCTCGTCGTTGCCCAATTTGGCAACAAAACGATGGGGTTGTGGTTTAGACATATAATAAACCTCCTTAAGGCTTTGACTCCGCGGGAGGTCAGGAACTGGAGAAAATTACAGAGACAATGAGAATAAGGAGTAAGTAGTAGGTATACTTTGCACGGATACAAACTGCGATTTTCTACACTGGCAAAAAGCTCAGTTTGTGCCTGCGGGCAGTATAGTAGGTAGTAAGGGGTAAGAAGCAGGGGTAGAGAAGTAATGGGATTTAAGCCCTTATTTCTTACTTCTTATTTCTTATTTCTCAATTGTTTCTGTCGCTTTATCCAATGCCTGGGTCCCGGCTGGAGTCGTTAAAAAATGGATTTGATAAAAGTAAACGAGTAGAAGGGCATTGTATAGCCCATTTCTACTCGTTTAAAAATTTACGACCTCATAATATAGAGTTATTTCCGCAGCCCGAGCCGCTCGATGACGGCTTGATAACGAGCCGGATCTTTCTTTTTCAGGTATTCCTGGTGATGCCGGCGCTGGCCTACCAGCTTGAGCAGCCCTCGCCGCGAGCTGTTATCGTTCTTATGTGTCTTGAGGTGTTCCTGAAGCTGGTTGATACGGGCGGTCAACAGGGCAATTTGGACATCGGACGAGCCGGTATCGCCCTCTTTGAGTTTGAACTGTTCAATAATTTCCTGCTTTTGGGTTTGGGTCAGTGACACGAAATAATCTCCTTCGCTTGTCGGGCGGTGGGCCGACACACCCCTGCGTCAGGCTCAGGCCCCTAGTAGTAAATAACAATTGACAGTGAATTATATCACGCTTTGAAGGCAGGGGCAAATGAGGTAAATTATGTCTTGCAGATTGTAGGCCGGGTTAAGGTATGCTAAAATAGAGCGTACATTCGGCTCGGCCAGCTAATAGAAGTTCGAGGAGGAGCAACTATGCCAAACTATGATACCGGCGCTATCCGTAATCTTTTGACCGAAGTTTTCCCTGATGTAGACGAAATCGAGTTTTTCGCCGACGATTACTTCAAGGAAGTCAAGTTTGAGCCAGATATGCCCCTCAAAAAGCGGGCACATGTGCTAACCCAATACTGCGCCCAGAACAATCAGCTTGATAAGTTGTTGGCCTTTTTACAGAAGAACCATCCGGCCAAATATGCCGAACACAGCGTCTTACTGACTCTTGACGCACCGTCCATCGCTCCGGCTACATCAGCCACGTCCGAACCGGCTGTGTCGCAGCCGCCTACCCGCACTCCCGAACCATCCCCCGCCGCCGAACCGGCCGCAACTCCCCAGGGACAGGATGTGTTCATCAGCTATTCGACCAAGAATCTCGATTTTGTGCAGCAGTTGTATCAAAAGTTAACCAGCCGAGGGTTGTCAGTTTGGTTTGACAAGCAGAGCATTGAAGGAGCGACCCAATGGCGAGAGTCTATTGTGACCGGTATTATGAACTGCAAGGTCTTTCTGCTTGTTCTCTCGCCTGAGTCGGCGGCTTCGGACAATGTGCGCAAAGAGATTGACCTGGCTGAACATCACAAAAAGAAAATTTTCCCGCTTATGTGGCGCGAGGTCAGGCCCTTGCCGCCTTCAATCCAATATCAATTGGCCGGCACACAGTATATTTCTTTTGATGGAACGCCTTCTGAGGAAAATTTTAACAAAGTCTATCATGTGGTTGATAAACTGTTGGGTGGTTCCGGCGTAGCCGAAGCTGCCGCCGGTGAAAAGGCCATTCAAGCTCCCGGTGTTACTGACCAGCCGGCTGCATCTACTGCACCAACAGCCAGTTCTGGCCGTCCGCGGCGAGGCACAGCCCCGGAAGTGGGCGTAATTGCTGCCGGGATTGGGGTGATGAGTAAGGTGGTGGACCAGATTGGTGGTTTTACTCCGGCAGAGAAAGATGCCAACAACGAAGAGTTGAAATGGCTCTTTGTTGCCGCCGATCATTTTCTCAAGATACGCCGGGGAGAAGTCCAGCGCACTGTTGGAGTGCCGGTTGAGACCCCTGCCGAAGCCACAACGACGCAAACGACAAAAAATGCCGTTCTCCTGCCCAGCGTGGATGACTTTTCAATGCAAATGATAGATAGCCAGATTCAGAGTATTATCAAGCAAATCAATATTTACATGAAAAACCTGGCTTTCGAGTTAGACAAGCAGGCTCAGTTGGGCGGGCAAGCCGGCTCAAATATTGCGCTCAAGAACTCAATTGATGCTCAACAGAAAGCTATTATTGAGCGCACCCAGGAACTGGCTAATCTGATGCAGCAAATTTACGGGGTTAAAGTTTATGCGCCCGAAATTGTGGCTGAGAAGTTAACGTGACAACGCTTTCGGATAAAATTGTCGTGATATTATTGGAGATAAATTCATGAAAGTTATCATCCCCTTGGCCGGCTTTGGTACACGACTGCGACCGCATACTTATACCAAACCCAAGCCGCTGATCAACGTGGCCGGTAAGCCGGTGCTGGGCCACCTGCTCGACAAGCTCAAAGGGCTGAATATTGACGAAGTTGTTTTTATCGTTGGCTACCTGGGCGATCAGATTGAAACCTACGTCAGCGCCAATTATGACTTCAAGACCCACTATGTCGAGCAAAAAGAGTTATTGGGACAGGCCCACGCTATTTACCTGGCTAAAGATTTGGTCGGGGGGCCGACGATTATTCTTTTTGTGGACACCCTCTTTGAAGCCAATCTGAGCAAGCTCAATCAAGAAAAAAGTGATGGGGTTATCTACGTCAAAGAGGTCGAAGACCCGCGCCGCTTTGGGGTGACGCTGGTCAACGAGCAGGGCTTTATCACCCGCCTCATCGAAAAGCCGGACAGTATGCAGGACAACCTGGCCGTGATTGGCCTGTATTATGTCAAAGATGCCCAGCGGTTGATGGCGGCCATCCAATCGCTGATGGACCAAAATCTGCAAACCAAAGGCGAATTTTACCTGGCCGATGCCTTGCAACTGATGATTAACGACGGCGCTCAGTTTCGGCCGGAAGAGGTCGGCGTCTGGCTCGACTGCGGCCAGCCGGATACAGTGCTGGAAACCAATCGTTACCTGCTCAAGCATAACATGGACAACAGCGCCGAGGTAGCCAGCATCAATTCCATCATCATCCCGCCGGTGCATGTTCACCCCACCGCCAAAATCAAAAATTCCATTATCGGCCCTTATGTAACCATCGCTGCCAAGTGTGAAATTGAAGGCAGCATTATCCGTGATTCGATTGTGGATGAAGAGTCTTACATCAAAGATGCCACCCTGGGCGAGTCGCTAATTGGGCGGAAGGTGGACTTGGTGGGTCGTTACCGCCACATGAACCTGGGCGACTCGGCGTATGTGGATTATCTGTAACAAAGTAGCAAGTAGCAAGTAGCAAAGCTGTTACCTGCGACCCTGTTACCTGCGACCCTGTAAGGAGATCAAAGATGATCATCGGCGTGCCAAAAGAAATTAAAGATAACGAATACCGGGTTTCGATGACGCCAGGAGGGATTCACCAGTTGGTCGAACACGGCCATACGGTGCTGGTGGAAAAATCGGCCGGGGCGGGCAGCCATTTTACCGATGCGGATTTTGCCGAGGCCGGGGCCACGCTGGTTGGTTCGGCTGAGGAAGTGTGGGGCCAGGCCAACATGGTGGTTAAAGTCAAGGAACCCCTGCCCGCCGAGTATAAATACCTGCGACCTGATTTGGTGCTGTTTACCTACCTCCACTTAGCCGCCGCCGAGGCCCTCACCCGGGCTATGGTAGACAGCGGCGTAACCGGCATCGCCTACGAGACGGTGGAGTTAGCCAACGGAACACTGCCCTTGCTGACCCCCATGAGCGAAGTGGCCGGGCGGATGTCTATTCAAGTGGGCGCGCACTACCTGGAACGGCAAGCCGGCGGACGGGGCAAACTGCTGGGCGGCATTCCCGGGGTGCGACCGGCCAGCGTGGTTATCATCGGGGGGGGGGTGGTTGGCACTAATGCCGCGCAGATGGCTCTAGGTATGGGCGCGCGCGTAACCTTGATGGATATCAATCTGGACCGCCTGCGCACCCTCAGCGAAATTTTGCACGGCAACTTTGAAACCATCGCCGCCAACCCTTACACGGTCGCCCGCGCCGTCCGTTATGCCGACCTGCTGGTGGGGGCCGTACTGGTGAAAGGGGCCAAAGCACCGCAGTTGGTGACCCGCAAAATGGTGGCGGAAATGAAGCAAGGCAGCGTCATCATTGACGTCGCGGTAGACCAGGGCGGCTGCGTGGAGACGACTCATCCCACCAGCCATTCCGAACCAACCTACTATGTGGATGACGTTTTGCACTACTGCGTGCCCAACATGCCCGGCGCAGTGCCACGCACCAGTACGTTGGGGCTGTCCAATGCTACGCTGCCCTACATCATCAAACTGGCCGATAAAGGCTTTGCCGACGCCGTGACCGCGGACAAAGCTCTGGCCCTGGGCGTCAACACGTATCAGGGCCACATTACCTATCAAGCCGTGGCCGAAGCTTTCGGCCTGCTTTATAAACCGTTAACCATTCACAATTGACTATTCTAGGGGAAGGCTAAGGCTAAGGCTGAGGCTGAGCAATATCTTAGCCTCAGCCTTAGCCTCAGCCTCAAAAAATTCTATGCGCTCATTTATTTCTAACCGTGTTCAACAAGTTCCACCCTCCGGTATTCGCCGCTTTTTTGATATTGCCGCGACGATGAATGATGTTATCTCGCTGGGTATTGGCGAGCCTGACTTTGTAACCCCGGAGGCAATTCTTGAGGCCGGGGTCAACTCGCTGCGGGCCGGGCACACCCACTATACCTCCAACACCGGCACCATCGAGCTGCGCCACGCCGTTTCCAAACAGTTGCAGAAACTTTACCAGGTCGAGTACGACCCGGCCCTGGAAATCCTGATTACCGTCGGCGTGTCCGAAGCGATGTACCTGGCTCTGACGGCCATTCTCAACCCCGGCGACGAGGTGATTGTGCCGCAGCCGTGCTTTGTGGCCTACACTGCCGAAGTTACCCTGGCCGGCGGTACGCCCGTGCCTATTGCTACACGGGTGGAAAACAACTTCCAGGTCACGGCTGCGGAAATCGAAGCGGCCATTACCCGCAACACCAAAGCCGTGCTCATTGGCTACCCTAACAATCCCACCGGGGCGGTGCTGGAGCGCGAAACGCTCGAAGCGATAGCGCGGGTGGCCCAAAAGCACGATATTCTGGTCATTTCCGATGAAATTTACGACCGGCTGGTTTATGGCATCGAGCATGTTTGTTTTGCCTCGCTGCCGGGGATGTGGGAGCGGACTATTCTGCTGGGCGGTTTTTCCAAAGCTTACGCTATGACCGGCTGGCGGCTGGGCTATGCTGCCGCCCCGCCCGAACTGCTCGGCGCGATGAACAAAATCCACCAGTACACCATCATGTCCGCCCCCACGACCGCTCAGGAGGCGGCCTTGACCGCTTTGGCCCAGGGGGAAGAAGCGGTTGAGGACATGCGCCAGCGCTACGACCGCCGCCGCCGTTTGATTGTGGATGGCTTGAACAGCATCGGGCTGAAATGTTTTGAGCCGCGCGGGGCGTTTTACGCCTTCCCCTCGGTGCGTGGCTCCGGCATGGACGACGCCGAATTTGCCGAGCGGCTGCTGGATGAAGAGCGGGTCGCGGTCATTCCGGGCCGGGCCTTTGGCATCGGCGGCGCGGGATATGTCCGCTGCTCCTATGCCACTTCTTACGAAAAAATAGAGAAGGCTTTGGAACGTATCGCCAACTTTGTGCGCAAGCACGGGTAGCTTTTGCAAATTTATGAAAACAATTGAGCAGATTCGGTTGCAGTTGTTTTCAGGGCAGTTTGAATTTAGTCGTCATGCCTTCAAGCGGGCTGTTGAACGTAACATCAGCGACATGGAAATCCGGCAAGCCGGAGTTAACGCCAAAATCATCGAAGATTATCCCGATGACAAATATTCGCCCAGTTGTCTGTTATTGGGTTTTACTGAGGCGCAACGTCCACTGCATATGCAAGTTTCATTGGCTGACTCCGCTTTGGCAAAAATTATCACGCTTTATGAACCTGATGCAACTGAGTGGTATAATTATGAGCAAAGGAGATAAAGCAATGTTTGTTTGTCATGTTTGCGGCTCGAACGAAGCCCGGGAAGAAACAGTCAATGAGATTTTTTTTGTTGAGGGTAAATTCGTTCTAGTTGAAAATATTCCGGCTACAATCTGTACTCGTTGTGGTGAACCTACTTTTAGCCGTGAAACAACGGAAAAGATTCGGCAAATGGTGCATGGTGAAACTCAGCCGGTAAAATCTATTAAGGTGGATGTGTTTGAATTTGCTTAACCGAACGTGTAAATGAATGAACAAGCTTTTTACTTCTACTGCTCCGCCCCTACTGGCTTACGGCTGCCAGCCTTAGCCTGTTGCTCTGAGCGGCGGAAAGAGGTTTCTAACCACTGCTGCCAGTCGAGGCGGGTTTCCCACACTCCCTGCAAGCCAACATACCCAAACCCAAAGGCATACAACAAAATAAACGGAATGGCGAAGGTATTGCCGTTGACCGCCGCGATACCGGCGCTTACCAGCGAATAGAGACCCAGGGCCAGCTCACCGAAAGCCAGGCGATCTGCCGGAAGACGGTAGGCGCTGCTTTGCCAGCGGTCGGCGGCGGTCGCCAGGTTGAATTTAGGCGTGCGCCGGAAGACATTACCGATCCCCAACATCGCTTCCACTACCGCCCTGGTGTTACTCAAGGCAATCCCCCCACCCAGAAATATCAGCAGCGGCATCACTTTGTAATGCTGCCGCCAGCCCGTTGGATAAAGCACCATTTGGGCTACGGCGTACATCACCGGCGGTCCCATACTGAGCAGGCTCAGGTAGATGAGCGGAAAGTGAATCTGGCTGGTGCCGCCGGTTAACATTAAAATCGGGGTGATAACTGCCAGCAGAACCATCAGCGGATGGGCCAAATAGCTGCTCAAATGAACTAGCGCCTGCCACTTGACCACCCACGGCAAAGGGGCGCGGAGCACCTGCCAGCCCAATTTTTTGAGGCATTGAATGGAACCCTTAGCCCAGCGAAACTGCTGCCGTTTAAAAGCTGCCAGTTGGGGCGGAATTTCGGCGGGAGCGACCACATGGGGTAGAAAAAGAGGCTGCCAGCCGGCCAGTTGAGCGCGATAGCTCAGGTCCAAATCTTCGGCAATGGTATCGCCCTGCCAACCCCCGGCGGCTTCGATACAGGAGCGCCGCCAGACGCCGCCGGTGCCATTAAAACCCATAATCAGGCCGCCGCGCTGGCGGGCGGTTTGCTCGACCACAAAATGGCCGTCCACGGCCAGGGCCTGGGTGGCTGTCAGCAAGGAGTAATCCCGATTGAGATGGCCCCAGCGAGTCTGCACAAAACCTACCTGGGGATTGGCCAGCAAGGGGGGTATGGTTTGGCGCAGAAAATCCGGTTCCGGCACAAAATCCGCGTCAAAGATGGCGATAAACTCACCGCTGGCGGTAGTCAAGCCGGCTTTGAGCGCCCCGGCTTTAAAACCTGTCCGGTCACTGCGGTGCAGTAGTTCAATATTTACCCCTCGCCGCCGCTGTTCCACCACTTTGGCCAGAGCAATTTCGGTAGTGTCGTCGGTTGAGTCATCCAACACCTGAATTTGGAGCAGGTGAGCCGGGTAATCCAGCCGGGCGACGGCCTCGATCAATCGCTCTATGACCAGGGCTTCGTTGAAAATGGGAAGCTGAACTGTGACCGGGGGCAAGTCATTTTCTGGCCAATCCCCCTCAAATGGGGTGGGCGTATGCCGATATTTGAGGAACAGACCGGTCAGCACCCAGGCATTAAAGGCATACACCGCCAGCCATAAGGCGGTAATAAGGTAAACCGCAACCAGAATAGACAAAGTCGTTACTCCCTTGAAAATAGCTCTATTCATGTCACTGCGAGCATTAGCGAAGCAGTCTCCAGGCCGCGATCCGGGAGATTGCTTCGGCCTACAGCCTCGCAACGACATTACACCTGAATACTTACGAGGTCGCAGACAACAAGGGAGCAGTATAGCACGATTGAGAGCGGGCTACAAAATCCCGTTGCAACGAAATTCACAAAAGAGGGAGAGGTGTGAGACAACTCGGAGAGCGTTTTAGGTGCTTCGAGACTATCAATCGGGTTGCCTCGCCCCTACTCTTGCTATTGATGGTGAAATGTGATTTAATGGAGGAGGAGGGTTTTATGTTCGGTAAAAAGCCCGGCCTGGCCGAGGCTCAGGCCCGGATGGTCGAAAAGCAGTTGGCCGCCCGTCACATCACCGACCCGCGTGTGTTGCAGGTTATGGCTGAAATCCCACGTCACGCTTTTATGGCTGAAGAGTTATGGGGTCAGGCTTATAAAGATACACCCCTGCCCATCGGCTACGGCCAGACAATCTCCCAACCTTACATGGTGGCTTTTATGTCCGAGGCGCTGCAATTACCGGCAGATGGACAAGCGACCGTTTTGGAAATCGGAACCGGTTCAGGCTATCAGGCCGCGATTCTCAGCCGCCTGGCTGCCAAAGTTTACACCATCGAGCGCATCCCCGAACTGGCCGAACAAGCCCGGCGAAATTTGGAGGGGTTAGGCATTGACAATGTGGAAATCAAAGTGGCCGATGGCGGCTACGGCTGGCCCGAACACGCCCCCTATGATGGTATTATGGTGACCGCCGCCGCGCCCGAAGTTCCGGCCCCTTTGCCGGCCCAACTGGCCGAGGGAGCCATGTTGGTCATTCCTACCGGCCCCCGGCGGCAGCAGCAGGAACTGCTCCGCCTACAGCGCCGCGGTGACAGAATTATTGAAGCGAAGTTGGCTCCGGTGGCCTTTGTGCCCCTTATCGGCGAGCACGGCTGGGAGGAAGATGGGTGATTACATATCATTTCGACCCGCAAAGCGGGAGACATCTCCAGTTTATTGTGCCCTGAAGATTTCTCGACCGACGGTCTCGAGATGACATGAGATTGAGTTGTAACACAAATTATAACTTACGCATAATAACGGCCACCCCAAAAATAGCCAGCGGCAGCAGTCCGGCCAGACAGGGCAGCCCTAAAGGGCTGCTTTTTGGTTCAGCCGGGGGAGCCGGTTCAGCGGGCAGTTCTGCCGCTGAGCTTTGTCCGGCTTCGGGTTGAGGCGTGGGGCCGCTACTTTCTACAGGATTGGCCATCTCGGCGGAGGCAGGCTCGGCCTCTTCGGTGGGAACCTCGGCCGGGGCATCGTTGGCCGTACCGGGGAGAGGAGGCAGCCCCAAGCTGGCTCGAAAAGCGTTGTCGAGACCATCCATATTGACTCCCAAAGCCGTTTCCAGAGCTTCATCGTCCAGCGAACCCTCGGCAAAGATAGACAACAATTCTGCCATCTTTTCCGGCCCGTAGGTGTCAATGATAAATTTAACCACCGCTCCGCTCTGACCGTAAGCCAGATTAGCCAGAAGCGGGTCGCCGGGGAAAGGGCTGGACAGGGTGCGCAGGGTCATCAGCTCATTTCGTTTGACCGCCTCATCAAAGATGGGCGCAAAATCGTCCACTAACTGCTCGGTATCCTCGTTGTAAACGGCAATGCCCTCATCGAGCCAGCGGGGCAGGCCACGATAAGGGTTATCGGTGGCTTGGTGGATAACTAGATGGCTCATCTCATGGGTGGTGGCCCGCAGGCCCCAATCCAATTGGCTGGGATGCACTCCAATCACTACCACCCCAAACGTGGTAAACGCTTGGCCTCCGGTCCACTCCTGAGCGCTGGAGGAAAGCGCGCGCAGCAAATCTTCGTGGCTGGCGTAGATAAATACTTTGATGGGGTCTTCCAGGCTGATGCCGACATCGCTGGCCAGGGTGTCCAGGGCGACATTGGCCCGGTCAAAAAGGGCCTGCCCAAAGCTGTCGTCTCCTTCATACCAGTACAGCGTCAGCCGGTCATTTTGCAAGGTTTGCCATTCATACCGATTGTCCAGATAGAGATAGGTCTGTTTTTCGGTTCTGAGTTCATTGCCGTCGGCGTCAACAATTTTCCACCAGTAGTTCAGTTCGGTGCCGGGCGGCATGTAATTTTCCGGCTTGGTCTGGTCAATTTTGAATTCGGCCTCAATCGAAGTGCTCGGCGTAAATTCAGCCTCATTGCGTGAGGTGGCTAACTGCCCAACGACCTGATAGAGCAGGTCAACCTCGACAATTTCAGCCGCGCTGCTCGCGTTCAAGGTGAAGGTCAGATGCTCTCGAAAATTGGCCTCCACCCCTTCGTCAGCAATCTGGATGGCTTCCTGGGCCGCTACGCCGGGGACAACGACAAGGCCCAAAATTAGGAAAGCCAGGCTTATCTTTAGAAATAGTTGGGTGAGCTTACTCTTGCTCTGGGACCGGGATTTGGAGATTAGGAGATTTTTTCTTATTTCTTTCAATCTCAAATCCCCCCATCCCGGCGAAAACTTTCCGGGATTACTCATTTGCTCCTCCATTTATGCTTATACCAGACTCGGCAGATCTAAATTTGAGGAGCCAGTACGCCCACGTGCGGCTCCGCTCGGCACGTGGCGTGCCTCACTCCTCGAAAATTGGATCCACTGAGACTATTCCACCAATTTACCTGGCTGGGGCAAATCGGCTACGGCGGTGTTGATCCATTTGTCGCCTTCGTCAATCAGCATCACCGGGATATCTTCTTTGATGGGATATTTGCGACCACAGTCCGCTTCCTGGCAGACCAGCCAGGTCCCGTTTTTAACCAGTTCCAGCCGGCCCGGGTCATCGCCGGGTTTGCGGGTGTCGCCGCTAACACAATAAGGGCAGCGCAGAATTTCTAATAAATCTGTAGCAACGGCCATGCTTCAACTCTCCTTGAAAATAGTAGACGGTAGACAGGGAAATCATACGGCTCTGCGACCTCATCCCTTCGGGTGCTGGCCGCGCCCCTTCGGGCGTCCCCGAAGGGGGAAAGAGCGTGCTACCCTGCCACCTTTTCATTACGTGTGCCCCTAAGGGTATTGGTGGTGTATCACAAGTTCGTAACAAATTCCTGAAATAGTATAACCACAAATAATAGAGAAACAAAAAATCCAGAGACGATTAGGCTGCCTCTGGATTTTGGCTCATTGCAAATTCTCATTCCGACTAGAAGGTACGCTGGAAGATAACCTCGTAAGATTGATGATAGAGCGAGTTGGCTGTTGCGTCATCACCACAGGCTTCGTTAACGCCGTAATCAGGGGTAATGCCCTGGGCAATCTGGCTGGTGCCGCCTTGAACTTCAACCGTGTAAGTGCCCTTGAACATGGCGAAATCAATATGCCCCGGCTCTAACTGGCCCTTCAGATTCTGCTTGGTTTCGGTTTTGGCAATTACAAAGCCGTCCTCAACCGGGGCCCATTGGATTTTGACCGGCACGCCATTAATCCCCTGACCGCTGGCGTCAATCACATGCACAAAAATGTGGTGCTTACCGTGGTTTTCACACGGAGTAAGCTGGCGCACACTTTTGAGAGCAAAGTCCACATCCGGCGTGGGCGTTGCTGCGGGGGTGGGGGTATCGGTGGGGGCCGCGGGGGCGCGGGTAAAGGCGCGGGTCGGCGTGCTGGTAGGCGTGGGTGTAAAAATAGGTGTGGGCGTCTCAGTCGGCGTGGCGGTGTTCGTCGGCGTGGGCGTTGAGGTCGGAATCGGTGTTTCTGTTACCGTTGACGTCGGCGTGGGCGTCTCGGTGGGCGTGGGCGTGTTGCTGGGCGTCGGCGTAGCCGTTTCTACAAACGGCAGGGCCGCCATCGCGCCGACAGCACCTTCTTGGCGTACCTGGTTAACGATACTGCGGTTATCGCCGGGTAAAGCGCCGTTATCTTCAAAACTGGCGGCCAGAGCCTGGATAATCCACGAGGGGGCCATAATGCCGCACAACCAGATGATAATCAGCAAAAAGGCCAGCAGCCGCAGTTTAGCCCCCAGGCTGCGCTTGGCAAACCAGACCGAAAAGCTGTTGCGATACTGCCCGATGCGGCGGTTCGACATTGAGCGCGGCATCATGCGGCGGGGGTCACTGCCCTGCCGGTGGGGTTGAGGGGCTGCTTGTGGCGCACTCAGCAGGAGCGGCTGTGACTGCGGGCGAGGCGTGGTAGGTCCTTCAACCGTAGGCCGGCGGGCTTTTTCTCGCCGGGCCGGGGATGGCGGCTGTTTGGAAACCGGCCTGGACCGGCCAGCTGGAGCCGGTCGGGAGTCCCCTTTGCGGGTTCTTTTTTGGGGGTCGCTTTTGCCTCGTGCCGGCGCGGGTTCGGGCCGCTGGACAGGCATAGACTGGGTTGGTTGCGAGAAACCACCGGGGCGAATGGGCGGCATGCCCATGGTATTTTGAGAGTGAACCGGAGGCCGCTGCGGCGGCATGCCCTGGGTAAATTGCGAGTGCGGCGATGGGCCGGGCTGCGGCGTGCGTGGGACAGGTTTAATGGCCTGTGTATGCTGCGAATGAATGGGCGGCGGTGGCGGTGACTGGGTTTGCGGGGGCAGGGCGCGCATGGGACGCGAGGCCGGCCCTGGCCCCACCCGGTGCAACCGAACCGGCGGCATGGGTGGTGCGGGATTGACCGGGCGAACCGGCGGACCAAAGGATGATGGCGGTCCTGGTTGGAACGGCGGCGCGGCGGCTGGCCCGGTTCCGGGGGGCAGTCCTCGCTGAGGGGCGGTTCCGCGCAGGCGGCTCATGGTCTGTTCCAACCGCTCGCTGAGGATGCGGGTAAAAGTGACGGCCAGGGCCGGGTAGCGGTGCAAAAAGTCGTCAAAATCGCGTTTGGTCAGTACCCAAATATCGGTTTCAACCAGGGCGTAGGCCGTGGTCGGGTGGCCCTTGCCGGAAAGCAGGGCAATTTCGCCAAAAAAGTCGCTCTGGCCCAGGGTTTCCAACAGCAGTGGCCCTTGCATGGTGTTGGCCCAGTGCTCCACCTGGCCCCGCTCGATGAAATACATCTCGTCGCTGGAGCGGCCCTCGTAATAAATGGCGCTGCCGGGTTGGTAGCGGCGCGGCTGTAACCTGGCCGACAGCTCATCCAACTGCATGCGCGACAGGCCGCCCAACAAAGCCACTTTTTTAAGGTGCGGCTCGATGGAATAGGTGTCGGAAGCGTTGAAGCTTTCGCGCAGGGCGCGGCTGAGGGCCACGCTGAGCTGCGGGTACTTGACCAGCAGGTGGTCAAAATCGGCGCGATAAAGCCCCCACAGGTTGGTGGGCGCGGTGGCATAAGCCGTGAAGGAGCGAGTTTTGCCGGTTAGCAAGACCGTTTCGCCAAAATAATCGCTGTCCACAAAACGGCCTACCAGCTCACGCGGCTTGCCCGGCGTTTCGGTAATCGCTTCAATCGAGCCGGAATCTACGATGTACATCGCTTCGCCCGGATCGCCCTGGCTGAAGACGGTTTCACCGGCAGGGATGTGGCGCAGCAGCAACAGCCGGGCTACATCGCCGAGGGCGTCTTTGGGCAAATCTTTGAAAAGTGGGATACGCTTGAGGATTTTGATAGCTTCGGCCTGGTCGGCAGCGGAGAGACTGGAACGCAGGTTGCGGCTGAGATTGGATTTAATGGAAGGATTGGTCTCGGTCAGGCTGGCAAAATCGGCGGGGCTAAGCTGCCACAGGATAACCTCGCCGGCAGCCTGGGCGGTATTGGCATGCGGCTTATTGGATAACACCGCCATTTCGCCAAACGCTTCGCCTTCGGCCAGTTCGGTGTAATCGGCGTCACTTTCGCCTAAAAGCCGCACCGTGCCCTGCTCAATAAAAAACAGGCCGGTAGGCAGGTCGCCGCTGCGGTAGATGGCTTCGCCGGCAAAGTAGCGCTGCGGAGTAAGATGCTGAGCCAGCAGACTGCGTTCGCGGTCGGATAGATTTTCTAGCAAGGGAATGTCGGCCAGTTGTTGGGCCAGGCGTTTTTGATATTGGGCAATGCCTGACCCAAAGGCAAGGCCCAAGTGCAGACCAATTTCAGGGCGCTCGGCGATGAGATTGGCCAGGGCGTTATTATCCAGCGCCAGCAGAACGGTATTGCCGGTGGCGCGGGCGGTCAGGGCATAGGGCCGGCCCAGAAAAAAGTCGGTTTCGCCCAACAAACTGCCGGGACCCAGGTTAGCCACCACCGGCCCTTTATCGTCGGCGGAAAGCTTCACCCAACCCTCTTTGACCAGGTAGAGGGCGCTACTTTCGCCGCCTTTAATAAAGATGGACTCGTTGGGCTGGTAGTCTTCAGACCGCAGCCGTTTGCCGATGGCTCGCTGTTCTTCTTCGGTCAAATCGGCAAAAAGCGGCGTATTTTTGATAAAGTTTTCGTTCAATGCAAAACCTTCCCTCTTGGATTTTGGGATTTGGATTTTGAGACCCTGTCATCCAAAATTCAAATCGCCAATCCAAAATCGTCACAGATAGGCACACCGATTTACGATTTACGATTTACGATTTACGATTAGGGAATTTTTAGTCCACACTCGTAAATCGCCAATCGCCAATCGCCAATCGCTGGGTTCCCCCCTACCTGTTGACGCCTTGCTCAAAAACAATTTGCCAGGATGGGTCAATTCCCGCCGGCAAATTGGCGCACAGATTGTCGCCGCTGAGAGACACTTCGGGCACAGCGCCTTCAGCCGCGACGTTCACTAATTTGATTTGATAACGTTCAGCCGGCTCCATCTGAAAATCGGCGTAACCAGGGTCTATATCGGGCTTGAAGCCGGTAAACAGGCGGTCTTCGCCGCCAGCCCAACTGACCATAATTTCAACGCCGGGCACGCCTACGCCTAGTCTATCACGAACATAGATTCTTAGCAATCCGCCGCTGGTCTCATCACACAAAACCACCGACTGGGCCACCCCAAAGGGCGAGTCAGGTCCGACGGTAGCGGTCGGTGTAGGTGTGGGGGTGCGAGTCGGCCTGCGCGTGGGTGTCAGGGTCGGGGTACGGGTTGGGCGGCGGGTGGAGGTGGCTGTTGAAATGGGAGTCGCGGGGGTTGGGGTTTGGGTAGGACGCGGCGTAGGGGTGGGCGCAAGGGTTGGGGTGGAGGTCGGCGTGGGGGTGGGCGTAGCCAAAAAGGCAACCATCGGGTTTGTGGTCAACCCCAGCGTATCGGCCAGGGTGACGAGGGCGATAATATCGCGCGGGTCCCGTTCTTCGGCAATGTAGCGCTCGGTCAGGTGGACCAACAGTTGGCCCACTTCCGGCTGTTCCAGGCTGGCTAACCTGGCTTGCGCCCGCGCCTCGTCCCGTTCATGGAAAAAGGCGGCAGCGATGAGCCGCAGGTAAATTTCTTTATGGGCCAGCCGCAAATCCGCCGGGCCGATGGGTAGCGGGCGCGGGTCGAGTACCCAGCCATACACCAGCGAAAGCGCCAGGCCGATAACAAACCCAAACAAAAAACCGCCCAGCCACCAACCGCCATCCCGGCCTTTCTTAGCCGAGACCCGCCCTGCTGATGTGGGCGACAAAGGCGGAGGCGAAGCCAGGCTTTCCTCTTCCACAACCGTTATTTCATTGTCGTCTACTTTTTTTTAATCTGCATGGCCCTTGAGTAAGCGTTGACCTGAGACGGCCTATCTTACGTACAACCTTCAATAATGTCAAATTCTTAATTGAGGCGGCTCAATTTTTCTTCAATCATCTCCAAATGCTGTCGCAGCCATGGGGAGTCGGGGGCATTGGGCCTGAGGTAAAGATAGCGTTGCAGGTCAAAAGTGGCCTGGCGCAGCCGGTTGAGGCGGTAGGCAACGAGGCCGCGCTCTTTCAATTCGTCAACCTGGTTGGGTTGAACCAGCAGCATCAAGTCGAGGGTGCGATAGGCCCGTTCCCAGCGTTCCTGTTTGAGATAAATCTGCTTCAGATTCAGGAGCATGCGGAATAAAATGGCTTTTTTGGAGGCCGGCGCTAAGAACTGTTCTCGGAAAGCCAGCCGCTGCGAAGTGGGCACGCGGCACAAGGCCAGGCAGTCGTTCTCGCTCAAGCGGACGCCTCGGTTGAAAGGGTCGAGATAGATGGGTGCTTCCGGCAGGCCGTAGCCGACAATAAAGTGTCCCGGCAAGCCCAGGCCGGCCAGGGGCAACCCCAGCCGCCAGCCGACTTCCAGACAAATCACACTCAAAGTTATAGGGATGCCTGTGCGCCGCTCCAGAACCCGGTTGAGAAACGAGTTGTCGGGGTCGTAGTAATTTTCGCTGTTGCCGTGAAATCCTAATTCGCGGAACAGGTAATGGGTCAGCGCCGTGACTTTTTCCTCAGCGGTTGAGGCCAGGCCGAGGGCGGGCCGAACCTGCTCGGCCATGTCGTCGATCCGGGCCAGGTAAGGGGAGGTAAGGTTGGAGACTTGATTGATATGTTCGGCAATCAGCAGGGCCGCTCGCGCCAGGTTAAGCTGCGCGTCGGGCCGGTCCAACTCTTGGGTGAAAGCGGTTTTTGCGGAAGGCATGGTGGTTCTTTCAACGGTTAGTTATTTAATCCGTCTTGCGTCTTGCGTGTTCCGTTTGCGTGACGCAAGACGGATTGACCGATTTGGGTCTTGGAATGGCCTCATCAGCTTTTTCCCGTCTACTGTCTACCGTCTACTACATAAGGGATGACCTGCTCCAAATCGGTGATGCGGTGAACTCCATCTGGTAGATTTTTCGGTGGGGGCTGGGCGGAACGGTCGCACCACAGGCCGAGACCGTACCCGGCGCCAACCGCGCCGAGGGCGTCCACTTCCAGATTGTCGCCCACGTATAAACAATGCCCAATGGGAGTCTGAAGTTGGGCTGCTGCTTGTCTAAAAATAGCCGGTTCGGGTTTGTAGAGATTTATCTCGCCGCTGATGAGAATAGCTCCCGGGGCGACAAAGACGCCCAGTTCCGCTTCGATGACCGGCCTGATGGCGGGCGAGTGATTGGTGATAATACCCAGGTGGACGCCTTGCGCCACCAGCGCGCGAAAAGTGGGCAGGGTGTCCGGGTAAAAAACAAAGGGCAGATGAGCGTAGGCATTATAAACCTGCTCCCCCAAGTCAGCCGATGGCTGCGGGTGATCCAAGAGCGCCAAAAGCTGCTGGTAGTAAACAATCAAGCCATCTTTGGTTTGAGGGGCCAGAGGGCCGGGTAACTGCCCCTGTTCGATGCGGGCCTGGCGCTGCGTTCTGGCGGACTCGATGGCTTCGATAGAATAGTTTAACCCGACCTGCCGCAGCAGCGCCGCTGTCCGCTCCACCGAAGAGATATTGCCCAGCGCCGCGCCCAGGGTCATATCCCAATCAAAAAGAACTGCTTTAATTCCAGGTTGAATAGGGTGGTTCATTAATAATTTAATGGAAGGCTGGAAGGCTGGATTTTTACCAACCTTCCAGCCTTCCAATCCTCCAGCCCTTACTTTCTCTTATTCGGAATAATCAACTTCTGCCCGCTGCGAATGAATCGCTCATCTTCCAGACCGTTGCGAGTGACCAGCGCCTCGATGGTGACGCCGAACTGCAAGGCAATGCCGCCCAGGGTGTCGCCGGATTGGACAATGTAGACGCGTGGGGTGGGGCTGGGGGTGGGGGTGGGCGGCGGGCTGGCGTCGGTGGGCCGGATGACGGCTTCCTGGGTAAAGCGGAAACTGTTGAGCAGGGCTTGAAACACCGCTTTGGCAGCCGGCCACTGTTCTGCTGAAGCCACGGCCACCACAAAGTAGCCGACCTCGTTGTGGCTGGCTGTGGCCACCCTGGCCAAGCCCGGCTGACCGGCCGCCACATCTTCAAACGATAAATCTGTCATCGTCCAGGAGTTTCCGGCGACCGTAGCCATACCCTCACTGGAGCGTTTGGTATTGGCTGGAAAGTCGGCTAAAATATTGGCAAGAATTTGAGCCGGTTCAAAGCTGCCGTCGGCGGGAATGCCGACCCACAGGGACGGTTCGGCCAACTGGCCCGGTTCAAGCCCGGCTACGGTGGGGGCAAAGACGACCCGCAGCGCGGTTTCCTTTTTGCGCCAGCCGGCGGGATAATCGGCGGTAAAGCCCAGGGCTACGCTGCGAAAGGGGGTCAACTCAACCGGACCGGGGGTGACCGCCGCCAACGGGGCAATGGTTGGGGTTGGGCCGGGTTGAGGACGGGGGGTGTCGCCAAAAATAGCCGCCGGATTGCCCGCCAGCGTGTCGCCGGTGAGCAAGGTGATGGCGGTGATGATGACAATGGCAATGAAAGAAAAAACCAGCAGCGCCATCAAAGTGATGCGGACGATGACCCCCACCACGCTGTGCTGTTTTTTTGGCTGAAACATTAACCGGCTCCAGAGCTAACAAAGAGAGATTAGAGAGGGGAGATTATTAATCTGAATCTCCAATCTCTAATCTCATTACACGGGTAAGTTATCTGCTTCTCAAGTTTATACAACTATCAGCGGCATGATACCAATTTTGGAAGTTGTTGCCAATTTGGGCCACTTAATAATTTGGTAAGAAAGTTGGCTTATCGTCAGGCTAGAGATTGGAGATTAGAGATTGGAGATTGGAGATTATTTTTAATCTCCAATCTCCAATCTCCTTTCTTAAAATGTAATGAAAGTTCAGTATGCTAGACTATTCTGGTATCAGGAGGTATTATGATTAAAATTCGTTCATCTGAAATTACCCCAGAGCATATCTATCTATCCCGGCGCAAATTTATGGTTGGGATTGGAGCCTTGGCCGCCAGTTCGGCGTTGTTAGCTGCGTGTGGTACACAAGGTGGCGCGGTGAAAGAGGATACATCCGCAGACCTAAAAGTCAGCGCCACCACCGACGAGTTGGGCGACGCACTGACGCCTTTTGAATCGGTCACCAATTACAACAATTTTTACGAGTTCTCGACCAGCAAAGAGGCTGTCGCTTCGATGGCGAAAGAGTTTAAAACTTCGCCCTGGACGGTTGAGGTCGGCGGGCTGGTCAACAAGCCACTGACCTACGGCTTTGAAGACATCCTTAAAAAATTTACCCAGCAGGAGCGCATCTATCGCCTGCGCTGCGTTGAAGCTTGGTCTATGGTCATCCCCTGGCTGGGCTTGCCCCTGGCCGAACTGTTGAAAGAAGTTGAACCAACCTCTCAGGCCAAGTATGTTCGTTTTGAAACTTTGTACGATCCAGAGCAGATGCCCGGCCAAAACGGGGCCTGGTATACCTGGCCCTACGCTGAAGGGCTGCGCCTGGATGAAGCCATGAATGATTTGGCGATTTTGTCCACCGGGTTGTACGGCAAGGAACTGCTGCCGCAGAACGGCGCACCGATTCGCCTGGTGGTGCCGTGGAAGTACGGCTTCAAGAGCATTAAGTCTATCGTCAAAATTGAGCTGGTGGCCGAACAGCCGACTTCACTGTGGATGGCGGCTGCGCCCAACGAGTACGGCTTTTACGCCAACGTCAATCCCATGGTAGATCACCCGCGCTGGTCGCAGGCCAGCGAGCGCCGTATCGGTGAGTTTGGCCGGCGCGATACCCTGCCTTTCAATGGTTACGAAGAGGAAGTGGCTTACCTTTATAAGGATATGGATTTGAGGGTGAATTACTAGGGTAGGGAGTAATGAGTAGGAAGTAGGGAATAAGAAGTGGACAGTAAACGATTTCTTATTTCTTTTTTCTAAATTTTTACACCGAAGGCATTTAATGAACATTTTGAGAAAAAACTGGCTGCGTATTTTAACGCACCTCGGGGCGGTCACGCCGCTGGCCTGGCTGGTGTGGGATTACTGGTTCGATAATCTGACGGTCAATCCCATCCAGGATATTACCTTTCGCACCGGCAAGCCGGCCTTGATTTTGCTGGTTCTGTCGCTGGCCTGCACCCCGGTGAATACGCTGTTTGGGTTCAAGCAGGTGCTGCCGCTGCGTAAGCCGCTGGGCTTGTACGCTTTTATGTATGTGAGTCTCCACTTTCTGATTTTTATTGGGTTGGATTATGGCTTTGATTGGGGGCTGTTATATGAGGCGATTTTTGAAAAGCGTTACGCCCTGGTTGGATTTGCCGCCTTTTTGATTTTGCTGCCGCTGGCCGCCACTTCGACCCAGGGCTGGATGCGCCGGTTGGGCAAAAACTGGAAGCGGCTGCATCGCTGGGTTTACCTGGCCGGCATTTTGGCCGTCATTCATTATGTCTGGCTGGTCAAGTCCGATATCCGCGAGCCGCTGTTGTACGGGGCGGCAGTGGGTTTACTGCTCATCCTGCGTTTGCCGGCGGTGCGGAAAGCTGTCACCCATTTTCGCAGCCGCTTCAAAAAGGAACGGCGCACCCGAACCGTCGTTGACAGTATCTAGCCTTCTTCACCATGTTTGAAAACCTCGCCAATCGAGCGGGGCTTTTTGTTTTAGGAGGAGTCCAAAGCTTGCTTTGGGTCTTTATTGAACACAAAGCAAGCTTTGTGATCTCTGCTTTTTATCCCTCGGACACCGCTTCGCGGGGAGCAGCAACTGGGGCGGGCACGTCGGCGCGGGGGAAATAGGCCGATAAATCGAGGGCTTCGTGGCGTAGCACCGACTCCAACAGCTTTTTGCTATCGAGGACGACAATCGGGCCAAGCAGGTGCTCGGTAAATTCGGATTTGGGCTTGTGCATCTCGACAAAAATGGTGGCGTGATGATTCAGCTTTTGGATGCGCGACACGGTGTGCAGCGTTTTTAGGTCAGGCTCCTGAAAACGAGCGTTGGCAAAAACAAAAATGTAGGCCGCCTCGCCGATATTGGCTTGCTGTAGTGCCGCCGGGCTGATCGGCACGCCGCGCACAAAATGGTGCTGCGGATAGGGGTTGACCGTGACCAGATCAGAGATAATCACGACCTCCCGCTCGGCCAATTCTGGGTAGTAATGCAGCACTTGCAGCAGTTCGTCGGCAAAGGCGGTGTACTCGCAGATAACCAGGTGGTTTTTGGCCTTGATCGGAGCCATACCGAGCCGGTCACGGTTAACAAACTGGTCCACCGAATTGGCGGTGAGGGTGATGAAATTGGTGTAAAGGTAGATGCCGACAATAAAGGTAATAGCGGCGGCAATCCGCCCCTGGGTAGTGTGGGGCGCAATATCGCCGTAGCCTACCGTCGTGGAACTGACCACCCACCACCAGATCACATCGCCAAAGGACTCGATGCCAGGGTTAACCGGGTGCTCATACACCCAAAACAGCGAGGTGGTCAGGGCAAAGCTAATTGCCAGCAGCAGGGCCAAAAATCGAATCTGTTTTCCCATGCTTAATCTGAGATGCTATCTATTCGCCTGGATTTTAATAATATAAGCTGTGCGGATATACTGCCTGACGTTTCAAGATTATACCCGTATTTGGATTGAGAAGAAATAGGATTTTGGGCATTGACCCTCTAACCTGCGCTAAATCCATCTTAATTGACATCCCCCCCCAATTAGACTAGAATTTAGTAGCAAAATGGGAGTAGGGAGTAGGGAGTAGGTAGTAAGGGTTTTTTTCCCTACTCCCTACTCCTTACTCCCCCAGAGGTAAAATCCTATGACGATGACCAGCGCCCAAATTCGGCAGGCGTTTTTAGATTACTTTGAAGAAAATAAACACATCATTGTGCCCAGTTCTTCGCTGGTGCCGGCGAATGACCCGACCCTGCTTTTTACCAATGCCGGGATGGTCCAGTTTAAGGATGCCTTTCTGGGGTTGGAAGAGCGGCCTTACAAACGGGCCACCACTTCGCAAAAGTGCATGCGTGTTTCCGGCAAGCATAACGATTTGGAAAATGTTGGTCCTTCGCCGCGCCACCACACCTTTTTCGAGATGCTGGGCAACTTTTCCCTGGGCGACTACTTCAAGCGCGACGCCATTCGCTTTGCCTATGAATGTTTGACCAAAGTGTTTGGCCTCTCCCCCGACCGGCTCTACTACACCGTCCACACCGATGATGACGAAGCCTTTGACCTGTGGACCAAAGAGATGGGCATTGACCCGGCGCGGGTCTATCGTATGGGCGATAAAACCAACTTCTGGCAAATGGCCGATGTTGGCCCCTGCGGCCCTACCTCAGAACTACATTATGATTGGGGCAAAGAGTTTTGCACCTGCGGCCGGCCCGATTGCTCGGTGTTTTTGGATAACGGCTGCGAGCGCTGGCTGGAAATCTGGAACTTGGTCTTTATGCAGTTCAACCAGGCGGCCGACGGCACGCGGACGCCGCTGCCCAAACCGGGCGTGGATACCGGCATGGGCCTGGAGCGAATTGTCTCGGTGGTGCAGAACAAGCGGGCCAATTACGAAACCGACCTGTTTATGCCGATTATGCGCCACATCCAAGCGCTGCTGGGCCATTCTGAGGCGCAGATGCAGGAGCATCTAATCGCCTACCGGGTGATTGCCGACCACGGCCGGGCCATCACCTTTATGATTGGCGATGGGGTCATGCCCGGTAACGAAGGGCGAGCCTCAGTGCTGCGGCTCATTTTGCGGCGAGCGGCGCGGTATGGCCGGCTGGCCGGCTTTGAAGGCCCCTTCCTGGCTAAAATCGCCGAAAAAGTGATCGAGGAGATGGGCGACCATTACATCGAACTGAAGGCCCGCCGCCAATTTATCCTCAACGTGATTACCCAGGAAGAAGAACGTTTCCTGAAAACCTTTACCAACGGCCTGGAACTCATCGCCGGACTGGTCGAAAAATTGAAAGCGGCGGGCAAAAATCAAATCCCCGGCGACGATGTCTTCAAGCTTTACGCCACCTATGGCTTCCCCAAGGATTTGACCCGCATCATTGCCGACGAAGAGTATGGCTTCAGCATTGACGAAGCCGGCTACCAGAAGGCGTTTGATCGCCACACCGAGATATCGGGCGGCGACAAGATTGGTGAAATTGCGGTGGATGCGCTGCAAATCTACGCCGGGTTATTTGATCGACTCAAAAGCGAAGGCAAATTGCCCGAAAGCGGCGTGGTTTACAACCCTTACGATGGGACCGAACTGCCCAGTTCGGTAGTCGCCGTTTTGCGCGATGGGACGGTGGTGCCCAATGCTGGGGAAGGGCAAAAAATCGAGCTGGTGCTGGCAGCGACCCCTTTCTACGTCGAGTCGGGCGGCCAGGTGGGGGATGTGGGCGAAATTGTCCACTACGCCAACCCCGAAAATACCTCCAAATGGGCGATGGAAGTCAGCGAGGTGTCCAAGCCGGTTAACGGGTTAATTGTCCATCGGGGGATTGTCACCGAAGGTGTTATCAGCAGTGGAGACCCGGCCTGGGCCATTGTGGATTATGAGCGCCGTTGGGATATTATGCGCAATCATACCGCCACCCACGTGCTGCACCGCGAACTGCGCCGGGTGCTGGGTGATCATGTGGCCCAGGCCGGCTCATTGGTAGCCCCGGATCGGCTGCGGTTTGACTTTAGCCATACCCAAATGGTCAGCCAATCGGAACTGGACGAGATTGAGCGAGCGGTGAACGAAGCGATTCTGGCTGATTTTCCGGTCAAGGCCACCCAGAAAAGTTACAATGCTTTGAAACAGGCCATTGCCAGCGGCGAGATTATGGCCCTGTTTGGCGAAAAGTACGGCGACACGGTGCGGGTGGTGCAGATTGGAGCTGACGGCCAGGCTTACAGCCGTGAATTGTGCGGCGGCACTCATGTGGAAAGAACCGCTCAAATTGGAGGGTTGCATATTATCAGTGAAGGCAGCGCGGCGGCAGGGGTGCGTCGCATCGAGGCTGTCACCGGGCGGGCGGCGCAAGAGTTGATCCAGGGCCGGTTGGTCACACTGGAGCAAACAGCGGCCTTTTTGGGGGTATCCCCGGAAGAGGTGTATCGCCGCTCGATTGCGCTGATGGCTCAGGTGCAGGAGCAGGAGAAGAAATTGCGCGAATTGCAGCGCAAGTTGGCGCGGGTTGAATTTGAACGACTTTTAGCCAAAACCCACGAGGTTAAAGGTATCAAAGTGGTCTCGCTGCAAGTGGACACACCCGATGTAACCCTGCTGCGCGAAATGAGCGACTGGTTCCGGGACCGACTCGGTTCGGGTGTGGTGGTTTTGGGGGCTGTCTTGGAAGGCAAGCCAACTATTATTGCCACTGTAACGGATGATCTGGTCAAACGCGGGCTGCATGCCGGCAAGCTGGTCAAAGAAGTGGCTCAGGTGGTTGGCGGGGGCGGCGGCGGCAAACCGACGATGGCTCAGGCCGGCGGCAAGGATGCAGCTTATTTGGGCGATGCGCTGGCAAAGGTAGATAGTTTGGTCAGCGAGGCGATAGGATAACCGGCTGATCCCAAAAGCGGCATTAATGTATTTAGGTTGACAGAATGGGTAAAAAAATTAAAGAAGCTGCTGTTACTTTCAATATTCCTCCCAAAATGGTGCAAAATGATCGAGGCGAAACTGTCGAGGTCATTCTTAGTTATGCCGATTATCAAACTTTTCTCCGTTTCTTGGTGGATAATGTAGATTGGGAATTATTGCCCAAATATCTACAAGATGCGGTGGATCATTTGTTAGCCGAAGAGGCAAGAGCGGAACAGGGAGATGATCCCTGCAGACCATTAGCCGAAATTTTGGCTGAACTGGAGATTGAATTGGAAGAAGATGCCACCCCTCAATGACTTACCAAGTTGTGCTGGGCAAAACGGCCAAAAGTGATTTGCGTCACCTTGAGGCTACCTGGCAGCGGCCGGTGGCAAAACAGTTGCTAACTTTAACAACCGATCCACGTCCGTCTGGTGTTACCAAGTTGCGTGGCGTAGAAAACGAATGGCGGATCCGAGTAGGAGATTATCGCGTTATTTATGAAATTGATGATGAAAAGCGTATGGTCACGGTTCTGCGTATTAGACATCGGCGGGAGGTATATCGGTAATCTCTGCTAATTGAAATTTTAGACCATCTATGCAATTCCTGCGCCGGTTTCCTCAAAGGAGCAAACACAGACCGACGGTTTACAGCCTGGTTGACATTGGTCGGGATACGGTCAAGGCGCTGGTAGCGCGGGTAGCGCCGGAGACAGGAGAAGTCGAAATTATTGGGTATGGCCTGGCCGAGACCGGCGGCCACGATATCACCGGTGGGCGGCTCGAGGCCGCAGCGGTGACGGCTCCGGTTAATGCTGCGCTCACTCAGGCCGAGGATAGTACAGAGAGAATAGTTGGTCATAAAATTGTACCTGATGATGTGATTTTTGCCCTGGCGGGTCGGGCAACGGTGGGGAAGTTGTTTACCGTCCAGCAGACTCGGCCCAAACCCCATGAACCAATCACACCCAAAGAGTTGTCCGGCCTTAGGGCCAGGGCCGAACGGTTGGTGCGCCAGAGTTTAGCCAGCTTGCCGGTCGAAGGGGGGCAGTGGCAAGCTCTGGCTGTGACCGATGCCGGGATTCGGCTGGATGAGCATTTGGTGCTGGAAGGGCTGGGCTTGACCGGCCAGGAAGTGTCGTTTTCCGTTTTTGGGGTGGCGGCTCAGGCGGGAGCGTTGCGGGCGCTGCAAGTGCTGGCGAATCGGCTGGATTTGGAAGTAGCCAATGTGGTGGCGGCGGCGCAGGGACTGGCGGCGATAACCCCTTACGCCGAAGCGATCATTCTGGATATCGGCCTGTCAGGGACAGATATTTGTTTAATTCGAGACAATGCCTTGGTGGCAGCCGGGTCTACCCCGTTTGGCGGAGCATTTTTTACCCAAAGTCTGGCCCAGGCCATGAGTTTGGAAACGACCCAGGCTGAAAAATTGAAGCGGGCCTGGTCAGCCGGTGGACTGCCTGATTCCGAAGTAAGTCAGCTTGAGAGCCACGGACGTGGGGGGCGCTGCCGCTGGTATGATGCGATAATGGAGTTTTTGGCTGAGGTTGCGGGGGAGAGAGCGTTACCCTGGAAAATATATTTGACCGGCGGGGGAAGCTTGCTGCCGGGACTGGACAAACTGCTTCGTTCTGATCCGGCCCCATTCCAGCGTGCGCCGGAAGTAGCCTGGCTGGGCAATCAGGTTTTGACGGGAGCTAAGGATTTAACCGAAAATTTGGATTATAATTTATACGGGTTGGCAGTCAGCCTAATGGTAGGTTTACCTGAGTAAGCAAGTATACTTAACATGGGCGCAATTTGCGCTTTTAATGGGGCATTGAAATGTCCCGCTGATATGGCAAAACCTGTTAAAACGGGTTCATTAGCTGTGCTTTGAGTGCGTTTCAACGCACTTTCTATATCAGCCGATGATTTCAATCATTGGCCTCAAAAACGTAATCTATGGCTGTGTGTAGTATAAGTAAATAAGGAGCAGCAAGAGAAACGTGAAAATCTTTTGCCGGTAATGACCGCAGACCGGGGACCGGTCATTTGTTCCTGGTCTCCGGTCTCCCGTCCCCGGTCTATTTTTAGAGGAGTAGCAAGAGATTAAGAAATAAGAAATTAGAGACTTTCTTGTTTCTCAATACTCGTTTTTATGGAACAGATCGTTATCAAGCTGGAAGGCACAGACGATATTACGTCTATCAGAAGTAGAATAGATTTTGCCTTGACTCCATCCCTGGCCGGAAACGGGCGAGTCAAGCGGTTGCTGCTGGTTGTTCCGCGCAAAAATAAGGCGCTGCAAAGCCTGGTTAATATGAAGCTGCTGGCCCGCTCAGTGCAAAGCAGGGCGGTTGAACTGGCGATGGTGAGCGATGACCCGACGGTGCGGGATTTTGCCAGGGAGGCGGGGGTGAAAGCCTTTGGCAATCTACAGCTTGCTAAATGGTCGGGCTGGGTTACGGCGGAAACGCCGGTGGCTACACCGGAAACAACCTTGCCGCCGGTTGTGCCAATGCCGGTAGAGGTTGAAAACAGGGCGGGCAAAAGAACCAAACGCAAAAAATATCGGGTTATTCAAGGCAGCGGGCGAATTAACATCTGGCAGCAGCTTGGGGCGTTGATTCTGGTAGTTGTTCTGGCGTTGGCGCTGGTGGTGAGTGTTTTTGCTTTGGTCCCCCGGGCTACTGTTACGCTGATTCCCGTCGCCAAGCCGCTGGAAACCAACCTGGTGGTTAAGGCCGATCCTACGGTCAAATCAGTTGACTTTAAAACGCTCACCTTTCCGGCCCGGACGGCGCAGGTGGAACTGGCTCTGTCGGGTGAAATTGAGACAACCCAGACCGAGCTGGCTCCCGTAGGCAGGGCCGAGGGAACTGTCACTTTTATCAACCGGACCGAACAAGCGCAGCTTATTCCGGTCAGCACCACTCTTTCCACTTCGGCAGGGCAGCCGCTTCAATTTTTGACAGCTTACACTGTAACTATTCCGCCGGGAGTGGGTGCTACTTCAACTCCGACGTTGGTGATTGCGGCTGAGCCTGGGCCGGATAGCAATGTGCGGGCTGGCCAGGTAAATAGTTTTGAAGATCCTGCTCTGGGGCTGCGTGCGCGGGTAATTAATGAGCAGGCGTTTTCAGGCGGTTCCATGGAGCCGGCCAAAATTGTGGTGCAGGATGATAAGGCTCGCCTGGAGGCTTATCTACGCCAGCAGATTCAACAGGAAGGCTTGAGGCAGCTTCAAGAGTCTTTAGCCGAGCAGGAGTTTATCTCGCCGGAAACGCTCCAGGTGATTGTGCTGGATATAAAATATCGCGAGTTTGCCGGGGATTTTTCCGATACGTTTGGCGGTGAAATGCAGGCCGTAGTGCGGGGTACGGTGGTGGGGGGCTACAATGCCAACCGCCTGGCCCTGGCTGCCCTGGAAGCGCAAGTGCCGCCGGGCTACGAGTTGGATACCAGGGGGCTGCATTTTGGGGCCGGCGAGGTATTGGACATCACCGATCAAACCGTTACCTTTCGCATCATCGCTTCGGGGTTGGCAGTGCCGGTGATTGATAAGCATGAAGTCGCCGGAGATATTGTCTGGCTGCCGATTGGGGACGCCCAAAACCTGTTAAACCAGCAGTATGACCTGGCGACCGTGCCGGGGGTGGAGTTACAGCCCGATTGGTTTGTGGAATGGTTGGGGCGGCTGCCCTACTTATCGTATCGCATTGAGGTAGTCATCAAAGAGGCAGTGGTGCTGGTAGCCGATGGCGACTGAGTCAGCATGCGTTTGATGGCTTTAGATATTGGGGAGCGCCGTATTGGTATTGCGGTAAGCGACAGCGGTATTTTGGCCACACCTCACAGTGTCTTGCAGCGTAAGTCAAAAGCGGAGGATTTTGCCCGGCTGGGCCACTTGATAACGGAGTTGAAAATCGAGCGGATCATTGTGGGGCTGCCTTACTCGCTCAGCGGCCCAGAGGAAATTGGACCCCAGGCTCGCCGGGTTCAACGCTATGCCGAAGGGCTGGCAAGCACCCTCTCTGTCCCTATTGAATATTTTGACGAGCGTTACTCGACTGTTGATGCCGCTGCGTATTTGGCGTTACGCGGGCAAAAAAAAATAGCCATAGATGCCGCCGCCGCGGCCGTAATTTTACAGAATTATCTCGACTCACTCGCAGACTCATCCGAACGCCCCGTGGATACCGAACATGGCTAAAAAAAATGATAAGGTGGTTGAAATCTACATTCCCAGCGAGCTAGGTTACGAGAAAATCCCCATGGCGGCGGCGGCGACCGTAGCCCAACGTATGGGTTTTTCGCCAGATCGGATTGAGGATTTGAAGACGGCGGTCAGCGAGGCCGTGACCAATGCCATTGAGCATGGCAATCAATCCAACGTTGAGATCAAAGTGCTGGTTGAATTGACTATTCAGGATAACGCTTTGACTCTAAATGTGGTGGATCAGGGACGCCAACCTATCCCGGCAATCTCCGGAGAGCGCCCAGATCGCCCCGGTCATGAGGGTGGCTGGGGTATGTTTTTAATCAAACAGTTGATGGATGAGGTGGCAGTCGTCGCCCGGCCAGGCCGCAATGAAATTCGGATGGTGATTCACCTGGAAAAAAAGGCGGCTTGATCCCCGGTTTTAAATACTCTGGAATTTTACTTCTATGAGCAGCCGGCCCAATTGCAGAAGGTCGCCATCGTTGAGCCTTTCAGGTAGGTAGGGGGCCAATCGGCAACCATTGACAAAGGTTCCGTTGATGCTGCCCAAGTCTTCGATAAAGATAGTTCCGTTTTGCCAGTAAATACTGAGGTGACGTCGAGAGACGCTTTTAGCCAGGTCGCCATCGTGGGTCAGATCAATCTCAGGGAAGATATTGGCGGTGGGGTCCATGCGCCCCAGGCTAATGAATTTATTGAGCGGTATCTCCACTTCTCGCTTGTTATCGCCAATTTTCAAACAAAGCAGCAGGGTTCGTCCATTCTGCACCAAGGGTGAACCCACATAAGGATAGGCTGTTCCGCCTACCCAATTAATGGTCCCGGCATCCAAAGGGTCAGTTTCCCGATTTTCCTCACCTAACAGGTAAGTTCCACACTCGTCGCAAAAAATGGTGTTGGCTACGTGAGTTGTCTGGCACAGGTGGCATTTGATCATGGATTAGCGGTTCTCAGAGTATGGGCGGCGCTATGGCCTCGCTTGTTAAAGATACAATCGTTACTTTAGTAATAACATATCTGGATTTGAAACGGGTTTGAAATTTATAGGAAAACGGTTGGAAAAACGGTCAAAAGCTTCTTTTTTAAGACCATATTACCCCTTGTATTAACAGGTATATTGACGTAAAATTATTTTATGGCTACTGTTTTATATGTTGATTGCGATCAGGTGGCCCAGCGGTTAATTCAAAGCGCTTTGGGCCGCCAATACAATGTGGTCATTGCCGGTGATGGCCCGACTGCGGTTCAATATTGTGCCATGATTCAGCCAGACTTAATTTTAATTGATTTGGCGCTGCCTGATATCGAAGGGCACGAGCTGGTAGCCCGCTTGAAAATGTTTATGCCGCAAACGCCTATTCTGGTCATTGGGCACGATAAGGCTGAACGTGACCAGGTTCAGAATCTCATTAGCAACATCAGCGGCTTTTTGAGTAAACCTCTCCAGGTTGAGGCTCTATTACAAAAGGTCCAAACCTTATTGCCTCCCCTCCCAGTCTCACCCGAATTTCTAACTCCACCCTCGGATGAAAAGGCTGTTAAACAGTTTGAGTCTCAAATTGTAGCTTTGAACCAGGCCAACCAACGCCTGGCTTCGCTCAATGCCATTAGCGCCCTCATTGGCACCAGCCTGGATTTAGAGCACCTGATGGATGAAATCCTGGCTCAAATCTACAAAACTATTGCCTTTGACAGCGCCACCCTGCTACTTTTGAAGGGTGACTTTTTGGAGGCAGCCGCCTCGCGGGGTTTTTCAGAACACAAGCGGGGGATGAATATCTACTGGAAAAATGAAAAAAATTCAGCCTGGCATGTGGTAAAGAATAAGTTGCCCCTTATCATCAACGATGTGAGTCAAAGTGAATACTGGGAACCCCGACCTGAATTGAGTCGTATCCGTTCCTGGTTAGGGGTGCCGCTTATCTATAAAGATCGGGTGGTAGGGGTGTTGACCCTGGATAAAAACGAGCCAAATGCCTTTACCGATACCGATGCCCGCTATGTGTTTACCCTGGCCTACCAAATTGCCATTGCGGTAGAAAACACCCAGCTTTTTGAAGAGTGGGAGGATCAGGCAACCCGGCTTAAGCTTATCAATGAAGTTGGCCGCGAAATTTCGACCATTCTGGAAATGAACAACCTCTTTGAGGCGCTGGCCCAGGCTATTTTCGAGCGACTGCATTATGACCAGGTAGCGATTTGGCAGATTGACGAAACTCGTTCTGCCCTGATTTTGAAAGCCATCTATGGCAAAGCGCCCTCCACCCTTGTTCCGGGTCGTTATCGGCAAAACATTGACGAGGGCTTGATTAGCAAAGCCGTCAAAACAGGCACTTCTATTCTGATCAATGATACCAGCCAGGATCGGAACGGTTCTCTGGGGGACGGGCTGGAAGTGAAGTCTGAATTGGTTGTCCCTATTTATGTCGAAAATCAGGTTGAGGCGGTTATTGATGTTAGCCAAAATTACGTGCATGGTTTTAGCGATCACGATCTCTGGACTTTGAATAGTCTGGCCAGTCAAGCAGCAACAGCCCTGGCTAATGCCCGCCTGTACCGCGACCTGGCGCAGCGTTTGCGTGATCTGGCCGTTTTGCACGACGCCAGCCAGGCCCTGACCTCAACCATCGCTCTCGATGAGCTTTTGGCAGTTATCACCGAGGGAGTGTGTATCGCCTTATTAGCCGAGAATGGGTATGTGCTGCTGGTAGATAGAAGTGATGATTTTTTAACTCTGGCGGCCGCCAGTGGCACAGGAGCCACGGAGGTTATGGGGCTAAAATTAGATATTCGCCTTAAAGTATTTGAGCAGGCTATTTTTGAAGGCGTGCCGCGTTTGTTTAAGCTTACACCTGAACAGCCGAATTTGTTTACCGAGTTGGATCACCTTCTCAATAGACAGATCAATACCATGCTGGTTGCGCCGCTCAAAACGCGGGGAATTATTATTGGCCTGGTTACATTAATAAACAAGCAAATCGGCGATTTTAATGCTAATGATTTACATTTGCTTAATGCCCTCAGCCAATTAATGGCCGGGGCAGTTGAAAATGCCCAACTTTTTAATCAAATCCACGCCTATTCCGATAAGCTGGAACGCACCGTTTATGCCCGGACAGAGCGACTGCAGGCCATCAAAAAAATCAGCCAGGTGGTTAGCCAGGGTCTCGACCTGGACAAATTATTGACCGTTGTAGGACGTGATATTAGCCAGATCTTTACCCCGGAGAGTGAACCACAAGATGAGATAGAAGTGGTTATCGGTTTGCTTGACGGTTCTAACCTGACCCTTAGTAAGATTTATGACCCGGCTGAAGCCCGCCCAAAAACCAGAAAAAAAGATCGGGCTAATCCTTCTGAACTGACTCCTATTCATTTAACCCTTAAAATTAATACTCACAGGCCGCTCGGTCAGGTAATTACCGAGAGCAGGCCTTTTATGCTTAACCATGTTGAGACCCAAAATCTGTACCATCTTGATTTGCGTGAGGCGGCTGACTCCATGAACTCGGCTATGCTGGCCCCCCTAATTACCGGCGGCAAAACTATTGGCCTCATTCTGATAGCGAGTCGGGCAGCCCATGCTTTTGATGAGAGCGATCTTGAAACTCTGGAGTCTCTGGCTTTTCAAGTAGCCAGTGCTGTTGAACATGCCCGGCTTTTACAAAAAACTCGAGAGATAGCCATTGTTGAAGAACGGACACGTTTGGCCCGCGATATGCACGACGGTGTAGCTCAAAACCTGGCTTATCTTCTAATTCAGGTAGATCGCTGTTTGAACATGGTCGAAGAAGGTGGTAAACTAGAGCAGCAGCTTGAGCAGATCAGTGCGCTATTAAAACAGAATATTGAGGAGCTGCGGCGTAATATCTTTGATTTGCGACCGGTGGAATTGGAAGGTAAATCGCTTTTTGAAGTAATAAAAAACTTCGTTACCGAGTTTGGCCAACGTTGGAACTTGAAAACCACGTGTATCATTGAAGGTGAGGTCGAGGAGGTATCGCCAGAGGTAGAAAGCAGCCTTTACCGTATTTTGCAGGAAACTTTGTCAAATGCTCGGCAGCATGCTCAATGCACCCAACTATGGGTTAAGGTTGCAGTTAAAGATAGACATTGGGTAACACTGGAAGTTCAGGATGATGGACGGGGTTTTGATCCAGACCAGCCTCTCCATTCCGAACAATCAAGCCAGGGTCATGCAAAAAAACGGCGTAGTAGAGGCTTAGGCTTAACCTCAATGCGAGAGCGAGCCCAGCAGATTGGAGGACATCTGGTTGTAGATAGCCAACGACATAGAGGTACTCGTATTTTTGCCCAGCTACCTTTGCAGGTCAGCTTAACCAGTGGAAATTAAACAATTTGAGGCAGGCTAATTATGAGCAATATAAGAGTCTTGCTGGCTGATGATCACTCCCTTTTTAGAGAAGGAATCCGTTCTTTATTGGAAGATCAAGATGATATTAAAATTGTGGGAGAAGCTGAAGATGGTTTGGAAGTGGTGAAATTGGCCGCTGAACTCAAACCGACGGTTATTTTGATGGATATTAACATGCCGGTGATTGATGGCGTTGAGGCTACCCGCACGATTCTTCAAAATGATGAAGCAGTAGGGATAATCATTTTGACCATGTACCCGCAGGATGCCTACATTTTTGAGGCGCTCAAGGCCGGCGCTAAAGCCTATCTGCTCAAAGATACTCGTTCCAAACGATTGCTGGAGGTTATCAGAGCTGTTCATAAAGGCCAAGCGGTCATTGATGCCGAGATGACTACTCGGTTGTTGGGCGAATTTCGCCGGCTGGCCGACAAGGAAGAAGAAAGCCTGCCAAAATTACAACCCTTAACCGAGCAAGAACGTCGAATTTTAACGCTGGTAACAGCTGGGGCCAGCAACAGAGATATTGCCGCCGATCTGAACTTATCTGAACGAACTATCAAAAATTACCTCTCGGTTATTTTTCAGAAACTTCAGGTTAATAACCGTACCGAGGCAGCCATCCGTGCCGTGCGGGATGGTCTGGTTCAAAAACAGTAACTTACCCCTCTAAATGATATTGAAAACACCCTTTAACAGGGTGTTTTTTCTTTCATGGTACTTTGGGGCATAACTGCTAAGTACTTTTTGTCAAAAAAAAGGCGGTACTTTTGCCACTGTAAATTTAGCAAATAATCCCCTATAATCAAAACAATAAATATAGGGTCTATCTCTACTGCTTTATGTGGAGATAAATGTGGATGAATTGAGGTGTTCAGTGGTTTGGTGGTTGCAGCTAATATTTATTTGGCTAAGTATCGATCTGATCGTTATTGCAACAGGGTGGTATATAGTCACACTCAAACAATACTTTCCCAATTGGTGGGAACAGGTCATAGCCTGTGAAGTCAAAGCGGGTTTCGATCTTGATGCAGAACTGATGGATCTGCCAAATATTGGTCTTGGTTCAAAAGTGGCTAAATAAAAGTAAAACAGTTTTATACATTCCGTTTCTCTGCGCGAATGTTTTAAGTGTGTAAAGTTACTCCTATGGACAAACAAATTCGAGTACTCATTGCTCATCCTGATAAAACTTTTGCCAAAAAGTTGCAAGCCTTTCTTGATAAAGAAGAAAATATCAAAGCTATTGATTTGGCACGAGATGGTCAGGGAGTAGTAAATTTGTGTAAAACTGCTTTGCCTGATCTGGTGTTAATGGATTTACATCTGCCGGTGCTCGATAGTGTCAGAGCTATCCAGGCTATCCTGGCTCAGAATGAGCGCATCAGAATACTGGCTATTTCGTCTCGGGCTAATGACCGATACGCCGTTGAAGCCATCAAGGCCGGCGCTCGCGGCTGCATCGAGCGAAATGGTAAGGATGATTTTGGAGCTATTGCTACGGCTATTCGGCAAGTAGCTAAGGGAGAGGTTATTTTAAACCCAACCCTGGCCTCCAATATTCTGCAAGAGTTTTATCGTATATCAGATTAGATCCCCGATACTTGTTTATCGGTGAGGCTTTCTAGCCCTGCTCTTTCTACATTCAAGGAGTTTGTTATGTCAGCACTGAAAGAGTTTGCCAACTTTATTTCATTAAATGTGGCAAATCTAGCTGCAACCTATGATCGGCTACGGGCTGAAAACAGCGAAAGCTACGCTGTTCTCCCGACCGATAAACGGATGGCCCGAGCCAGACGACTTATCAAAACGGTTGCGGAAGTGTGCCAGTCTGGAACCGCTGATCTTCTCTACCATCTTTTCGACGATCGTACCTTCTCCCTCGCCAATCAACCAAGCAAAAACCAGCCTTCATTTCTCCTGGCAGAAGTTGAATGTCTGGGTCAAACATTAACCCCTGTGGTAACAAATTTAGAAGCGGGTAAATTTTTGTGGCAAATACTCTCCGAGGCACGCGCCACTATTTTCCGTTTAGCTGAATCACCCGTACTGGCTAATGAGCCTGAATTAACCGTCACTGCTCAAGGTATTTCTGTAGGCCAGCAGTTTCAAGAAGACGCGACCACAGAGCATAACTTGCTGCGGACATTATTAGAACGCCGCGCTTATCATATGCAAATCAGTAGTGAGATTGCCCAACAGCTTTCAAGTACTCTCAGTTTGGCCGATCTCTACCAGCGGGTGGTCAATTTGATGCAGGAACGGCTAGGCTACTATCACGTTCAAATCTACACCTTGGCCGAAGAAGGGATGGTTTTGCAAGAAGGCGCCGGCGAGATAGGACGTCAACTCAAAGAAGCGGGCCATACCATTGCCCTTAACACCGAAAAAAGCTTGGTGGTTCGTGCTGTCTGGAGTGGGGAATCTGTGTTGGTGACCGATATATCGCAAGAACCAACTTGGCTACCTAACTCGCTGCTGCCGGCCACTCAAGCGGAACTGGCAGTGCCCATTAGTTTAGGCGCGGAAGTCATTGGTGTGTTGGATGTGCAAAGTGATAGGGTCGGAGGGTTAGGCCGGGAAGACCAGCTTTTGCTAGAGGGATTAGCGAGGCAAATTGCTATTGCCATTGATAACCGGCGCGCTTATTTGGCTGAAAAGGAAGCCCGCCGCCAATATCAGCAAATTCTGGATGGTATTGTAGATATGGTTTTGGTCAAAGGACCAAAATCACGCATTATTTGGGCCAATAAAGCCTTTCGTGATTATTACAACATGACCAATGAGCAGTTGCAAGAACTCATTGACGCGCCTTTTAATGAACCGGACTATACCCAACAATATGTTAAAGATGACGAATATGTTTTTACTACTGGGGAAACGCTCGATATTCCTCAAGAGCCGGTGACGCGCTTTGATGGGGAAGTGCGCCTGTTCCATACCGTTAAATCTGCCCTCCGTGATGCTGAAGGAAAGGTTGTTATGACGGTCGGTGTTTCGCGAGATATTACCGGGCAAAGGCAAATCGAGGCTGAACGTGAACGACTGCTGGCTGAAACAGAACGCCGGGCGCGCCGTGAGCAAACCATTCGGACCATCACCGAACGGATGAGATCAGCCAATAATTTGGAACAATTGGTAAAAATCACCGCCCGGGAGTTGGGCCAACAACTTTCGGCAGGGCACGCTATCGTGGAGTTGGGCTTTGAAAAGAAACCAGCGATTGACCCTTCTGGGTATGCGCGAGATAATTAAACTCTTCATCCAGTTATCATAATTTTTATGGAGAAAAAGAAATGAAAGCTAATCAACTACCCCAAAATTTGTTACTCTTGGTAATTTTGTTTGTGTTAGCGGCTTTGATGGCAAGCGGCTGTAATTCAACCGAGCAGCCAGCTGTGGCCGCAGCCTCAGCCACCCCGGTTACTGTTCAACTGGCTTGGGTACATTCCTCGGAATACTCAGGTTTTTATGTGGCCGAAGAGAAAGGTTTTTATGCCAAGGAAAATCTGAGCGTTACTTTCAATGCCTTGGGTGATACCTCACCTATTGACTTGGTAGCTGCTGGAAAGGCCGATTTTGGTATTACCAGCGCCGATAACCTGCTCTCGGCGAGAGCTAAAGGTTCTCCTGTAGTAGCTGTTGCCACCATTTTTCAACGCAGCCCGGTGGCCTTTATCTCGCTGGCGGAAAAGAATATTACTCGTCCACAAGACTTAATTGGCAAAAAAGTGCTGGTTCATTTTGATGGCACCACCGGACTGGTCTATCACGCTTTGTTAGCTTCACAAGGGATTGATCCGGCCAAAGTTGAGGGTGTACCCCGCACAGATTTTGGCAATGATCCGCTGCTCAAAGGACAGGTAGATGTGATGGATGCTTTTATCACCAATCAACCTGTTCAATTGGCCCAGGCAGGCCACCCGGTCAATGCCATCCTTGCCTCTGATTACGGCATTGATATTTATGCCAATATCATTTTTACCAGCGAGTCCACTATTGCCAACAAACCGGAATTGGTTGAGCGTTTCTTGCGAGCGACGACTCAAGGTATCCAAAGCGCACTTCAAGACCCCAAGGGGGCGGTGGCCCTGGCAGTGGCCCGCAATTCTGATCTCAGCCCTGAGGCAGAAGCCGAGTCTATGAACCGCTCTCTCCCTTTGCTTAACCCGGCTGGTGGGCGCCCCGGCATGATGAGACCCGAGGATTGGGAGATAACTCATCAGATTTTGCTGGATCAGGGTATTTTGGATAAACCTCTGGATGTAAAGGCAGCCTATAACTTGAGTTTTCTGGAAAAGGTGTCCACCCCATAGCTGAATTGGCGGCATTGGGTCTGGCAACCGGCAACCTGGAGGCAAAGAATGAGCAAAAATCAAAAACCTGATTTCAAAAATCCCAACACACGCATACCGCCTTGGCGTCAACTGCGCTGGAATTTGATTCTATTCTTTGTTTTGCTAGCCGTCCTGCCGGTAACTATTGCGATTACTGTCATCCTTGTTCAGGCGAGTCAGCAGGCCACGGACCAGGTTACAGATCAGCTTGAATCTATTGCGGAGTTGAAGCGGGGACAGATTGTGCGTTGGTTAGAGGCCAGTCAGGGGGTACTCACACTGTTTCTGGCCGATAGAAATCGGGTTGATCAGTTTGTAAATTTTGTAGTGTTTTCATCGCCTGAGGCGGAAAGTGTTGCCCGACAGACCTTAAATAACGTGTTGGGAGAAGCGGTAAAGGCTCAACCCCTATTTGAAGAATTTTTTGTTTACAATACCAAGGGGGAAATCTTGGCAGCCTCCAACCCCATCCAATTGGGCAAAATTGTAACCCGTCAGCCTTATTTTAGCCGGAGTTTAAAGGAACCATATGTTCAACCGCCCTATTACGCTCTTGGTACCGCCGATTTAGCCATGTTTATTACCCAGCCCTTGGTTGATCAAAGGAAACAGATTGTTGGTGTTTTGGCCGGGCGGTTGAACCTGAACACTCTGGGGCAAATTATGACAGACCGAACCGGGTTGAGCAACAGCGGCGAAACATATCTGGTTAGCCTGGAAAGTCACTACCTGGTTACGCCAAGCCGCTTTGAAAGTGAAGGCTATATTCCCACACGCGCTTACTATAGTGAGGGCATCAATCGAGTTTTGCTTGGAGAGGACGGGGCCGGTACTTATCCAGGTTACCGTGAACCACCGGTAAATGTAATCGGCGCTTATCGTTGGATACCGCAGTTGCAGGTAGGGCTACTGGCAGAGGTGGAAGAAGCCGAGGCGCTCGCTCCTTACACCCAGGCCCGCAACGTTAGCGCCGGAATAGCCTTGGTTGCGGTTTTGGTAGCGGTTGGGATAGGATTTTATAGCGCTACCCGTATTGCCAGGCCCATTACTGCGCTGACTCAAGTAGCAACCCAGATTACTAACGGAAACCTGGAACAACGGGCTGAAATTGCGGAACGTAATGAAATTGGTCTGTTAGCCACTGCTTTTAATACGATGACCTCTCAATTGCGAGAGCTGATTGGCTCTTTGGAGGATCGGGTGACCGCCCGTACTGAGCGTTTGGAAATTGTGGCTACATTGGGCGAGCGATTAAGCGCTATTCTGAAAGTAGAAGAGTTGCTTACTGAGGTTGTCAATCAAATTAAAGATAGATTCAATTATTATCACGCCCACATTTATCTGCTTGATGATACGGGCCAGAATTTGGTTGTGGCCGAAGGGGTGGGGGAAGCCGGGGCAGTGATGAAGGCGAAAGGGCATAGCATTCCGCTGAATGCCCCAACCAGTTTGGTTGCTCGCGCAGCTCGAACCGGCGAGATTGTTACGGTTGATAATGTGCGCCAGGCCGAAGATTGGTTGCCCAACCCTCTTTTGCCCAATACTTATTCCGAAATGGCCGTGCCGATTGTGTTGGAAGGGCAGGTTGTAGGTGTGTTGGACGTACAGCAGGATAGAGTAGCCGGTCTGGACGAAGCCGATGCTAACTTGTTACGCTCGTTGGTTAACCAGGTAGCTGTAGCCATACGCAATGCCCGTTTGTTTGATGAAGTGGAAACAGCTTTGGCCGAAGCCTATGCCGCCCAGGCGCGATATACTGAACAATCCTGGGAAAAAGCCAAAATTGTGACCCGACAAGGACAGTATCATTATGTCCAGCCCCATGCTCCGACATTGACCGAAGCTCAAACCCAGGCGTTGGCTGCGGCTAAAGTTCAAGCTCTCCAGCAACATCGCTCTCTAACTTTGACCCATAATGGCAATAACTCCGAGGTGACCGCGGTGGTCAGCCCAATCATATTGCGTCAGGTTCCTATAGGAAGTTTGCAGATTTGTTCAAGTAGCCCCGATCAAGTCTGGACAGAGGATGATCTGGAAATTGTTGAAGTTATCACGCAGGAGTTAGCTCGCGTCGCCGAAAATCTGCGTCTTTTTGAAGAAACTCGGGAGCGCGCCAGTTATGAGCAGACGGTTCGCCAAATTACCGATAAATTGCGTGCTGCTCCCGATCTGGACACTTTGCTTGAAACTGCTGCCCGCGAGTTGGGCCAGCGCTTGGGGGTTCGACATACAGTGTTGGAGTTGGGGCTTAAAACAGGGCCACTCGTTGCTAATGCCCACAATGGACAGGGTAGCGGCTCAGGGGAGGTATTATAATAAAATGGAACAGCCTAAAAAGTTTCATTGGTTTGACCTGCGCCGTTGGTCGTTTGCAGCCCGTTTAACCCTGGTGATGAGCTTGCTCATACTTGCCACCCTGGTTGGGACACTCTTTATTACTATTGGAATGGTACAAACTAGGCTTACCAATCAGATTGGCGAAAGTTTCCAGGCACAGTCTGAGAATTTTAGTGGTTTGGTAGGGGTTTTCTTCCGCGAAAAAGTGACACAGCTTCAAGTGCTGATAGGATCGGATATCATACGAGATGCGTTAGTTGATCGGAACAGTGGTTATGCTGGTAGTGAAGCTCAGATTCAGACTCAAATCCAGGCTTTGAATGAAAGCTGGCAGCTAGCGGCGGAAGATGAACCTTTGGTTGTGCGCACGCTTTCTACTGATGAAACCGTAAATCCTGTTGGCCATATTCTGGCGGATTTTCTACTAAAGTTTCCAGAGTACAACGAGGTATTTGTAACCGATCGCTATGGGGCCACAGTGGCGGCTACAGGGAGGTTATCCGATTACTACCATGCTGATGAAGCATGGTGGCGGGCAGCCTGGAATGATGGGCAGGGCGCGGTCTACATTTCTGAACCGCAGTTTGACGAGAGTGCCGGGGTTGACGCCCTGCTGCTGGCGCTGCCGATTTATGACCATGAAGGTGAAGTAGTGGGTGTGCTTCGCACAACGCTGGATGTAGACAACTTATTTGCGGTTATCTCCAACCTAGAAATCGGTCAGACGGGGCACGTCGTGCTGTTTAACAGCGCAGGAGAGATACTCTATGATTCATCTGCCGAGGCTGGCAAAGAAGGTTCGGCTGAATTGCCTGCCGAGCTGCGGCAAACATTTGTTAGCCCAACCCCGGGTTTCACCACAGCCGAAGACACTGATGGGGATACATCAATCTTTGGTTACAGCCCTGTTCATAGTTTTGAAGAAGAGAAATTTGAAGAGTCTGCATCGGAAGCTGAGCACGACCAGGCAGGCGCAGTCCAAGATTCTGCCGTAAACCAGGTGGCTGCTGCCGTAAACAACCTGGGCTGGGCTACAGTTGTGCGGCAAGAAACTTATGAGGCCTTTAGCAGTGTGGATCAAGTTGTCCAGGCCAGTGTAATCGTTGGGCTAGTGGGGATGATCCTGGCCGGTTTAATAGCTTTGTTTTTAGCCCAAACCTTAACCCGACCTCTTGTCAGGCTTGGCGCAGCCGCAGAAAGGATTGGCCAGGGCATGTTGGATACGCCCTTGCCACCGGCCGGTGATGATGAGATTGGCCGCCTATCACACAGCTTTAGGAGTATGGTTAGCGAATTGCGTAGTCTATTCGACTCATTGGAACAGAGAATTGCGAGCCGCACCCGGCGCCTGGAAATTATTGCCCACCTCAGCGAGCACCTGAACGCCATTCTAAATTTGGATGAGCTGCTGGCTGAAGTGGTCAACCAGGTCAGAGACAGCTTTGGTTATTATCATGCCCATATCTACCTGTTTGATCATCAAGGTGAAAAGCTGGTTGTGGCCGAAGGTACCGGTCCGGCCGGGGCCGAAATGAAGGCTAAAGGCCATGCTATTCGTCTGGATGCCCCGACCAGTCTGGTTGCCCGCGCGGCGCGTACCGGCGAAATTATCAGGGTTGACAATGTGCGCGAAGCCAAAGATTGGCTGCCCAACCCTCTTCTACCCAACACTTACTCTGAAATGGCTGTACCTATTATTTTGGAAGGGCAGGTGGTAGGAGTGCTTGATGTTCAGCAGGACAGGGTGGCCGGCCTGGATGAAGGTGATGAAAACCTGCTGCGTTCCCTGGCGAATCAGGTAGCTGTAGAGATTCGGAACGCTCGCCAGTTTGCCGAAGTTCAGGCGAGTCTCAAGGAAGCTCGTGAAATTCAACAGCGTTATATTGAAAGCGCCTGGGACAGAAGCAAGGTGACCCGCAAGAATGTAGGCCGTGTTCGGTTTAGCCTGGGTGAATCTACCACCCTCGACGAGGGCATTATTGCAGAGGCCCAACACCAGGCCTGGCGTTACAAAAAACCGGCGCTGGTAGCTTTGGCCGACCAGCAAGATCATTACGCCTTGGTAGCGCCTATTCTGCTCCGTAATGTGGTGATTGGTGATTTACAACTTCATGAAGTTGACCCTGGACGAGAATGGACTGAAAGTGAAATCGCTCTGATTAGCGCCGTCATTGACCAGGTGGCTCAAGCAGCGGAAACCCTACGCTTGTTGGATGAAACCCAGGAGCGGGCCAGTCGAGAGCAATTAGTGAGTCAGATTTCCAACAAAATGCGCCGTGCGCCCGACCTGGACTCGCTGCTAAAGGTGGCCGTTACTGAGTTAGCGCGTGTTCTGAACCCGGCTCGTACCTTTGTCCACATGGATTTGAAGGAGCGTCAAGAGCCGGACGAGATGAAGTATGAGATCTCCGGCGGCAATGGGTCGGAACAGCCGTTAGAATCAGAAGTGGTCACAGGCTAAAGCAGTTATATTTGGTCAGGAAGGTCAATAAATATGAACACAATAGAACCCACCCTTCAACATACCTTGGCTCACGATACTGCTCCCGGAGCACCCCTTAAAGCCAGAGACCTGGATTTTTATAATTTGCTGCGTCGTCAGTCCGACGAAAGCCGCCTGTTTTTTAATGGGCGGCGCGCGGTTATTTTTGATGCCGAAGCTATTGGTACTTTGCGCCAGCAGTTGATCGAGAGTTTGGGATTAGAGTTGGCTATGGGGGTTCTGACTCGGTTTGGCTACAGCCAGGGGTGGGGTGACGCGGCCAGGTTGGCTGATAATTTTAACTGGGAAACCGATATGGATTGGCTGGCGGCCGGCCCAAGCCTGCATATGTTAGAAGGGGTGGTGCATGTTCAGCCTGAGTTTATTGAGTTCAATCGTGAAACCGGTTATTTTCATATGCACGGCGCCTGGCTAAATTCTTACGAGGCGGAAGAACATTTAAGGCGTTTTGGAGAGAGTACCCGGCCTGTTTGCTGGACTTTGACCGGCTATGCTTCCGGTTATGCTACCCGCTTCTTTGGGCAAGAGGTGTTAGCCATCGAAACCGAATGTGTGGGTAAAGGCGATGCCCGCTGTTACTGGGAAATTCGACCTGTTGATGCCTGGGGAGCAGAGGCAGAACCTTACCGGGCGGCTTTGAAACAGATAGATATATCCAACCAGTTAGTAGAGACCAATCAGCGGCTCCAGGAACAAGTTGCCGAAAATACCCGCCTGTTCCAGCAAACCGGGACTGTTCTGGCCGAACAGGAACAACTTTTAGCCGAGTTGCGCAAGCTGTCTCGAGCCGTCGAACAAAGCCGTAATACCATCGTTATTACCGATATCAAGGGTTATATCGAATATGCCAACCCCAGATTTGTGGAAACCACCGGCTACACTCTCGAAGAAGCAATTGGACAGCACACTCGAATTCTGAGTTCAGGCGAAACTCCTCAAGAAGAATACAAGCAGTTGTGGGAAACAATTACGGCTGGTAAAGAGTGGCGCGGTGAGTTTCATAACAAAAAGAAGAACGGTGACCTCTATTGGGAAACTGCTTTTATTTCACCCATCAAGAATACGGCGGGCGAAATAACGCATTTCCTGGCAGTTAAAGAAGAGATTACTGAACGGAAGCGGGCAGAGGAAGCCAACGCTGAACGGGCACGTATGAACACCTTTACCGCAGAAATTAGTTTGGCTCTCATCCAAAATGCTGCTTTAACCAGCATGCTAAAAACATGCACTGAAGCGATGGTAACTCATCTGGATGCAGCTTTTGCCCGGATTTGGACTTTTAACCCCACCGAAAATGTGCTGGAATTACAGGCCAGCGCAGGCATCTATACTCATATTGACGGGCCACACAGACGGGTACCTGTCGGTAAATTTAAAATTGGGTTGATTGCTCAGGAGCGTAAACCCCACCTGACAAATGATGTACTGAATGATCCTCGTCTGGGTGATAAAGCCTGGGCTGAACGGGAAGGCATGGTCGCTTTTGCCGGTTATCCCTTGATTGTTGAGGATCGCCTGGTGGGGGTGATGGCTATGTTTGCCCGTCATCCCTTAGCCGATACTGTTTTGGAGGCCATGCAATCTGTGGCGAACATGGTGGCTCTCTCCATTGACCACAAACATGTTGAAGAAACAATGCAGGCCAGTCAGAAGTTTTTGCAGGATGTTCTCGATAGTATGCCCTCGCCGGTTTATGTGCTGGATAACCGGGGGCGTTTTATGCTCATTAATCAGGTATTTGCCAAATTGTTCAACCTGGATCAAGCGGCTGTTATAGGCAAAACCGACTTTGATGTTTTTGCTCGGGGTAAGGCTGAGGAATTTCAGAGCAATGCGTTGGAGATATTAAGAGCCGGTGTACCGGTAGAGGTGGAGGAGCAGTTTGATTTTGCAGATGGTTCCTATACTTATCTTACTCATAAATACCCGCTGCATGATGTCAATGGAGAACCTTACGCCCTCGCCGCTATTTCTATCGATATTACCGAGCGTAAGAAAACCGAACAAACCCTGGCTAAACGCGCTGCAGAGTTAGAAACTATCGCTCGGGTCAGCACCGCCGCAGCCTCTCTTCTGGACACCGACGAATTATTACAAGAGGTTGTAGACCTGACCAAGCAAAGTTTTTACCTGTACCATGCCCATATCTACTTGCTAAATAAAGCTGAGCATAAACTGGAATTGGCCGCCGGGGCCGGTGAAGTAGGGCGGCAAATGGTCGCTAAAGGCTGGGCTATTCCTCTGGACCGCCCCCACTCGCTTGTAGCCCTGGCAGCCCGCACCCGGCAAGCAGTTATTGTTAATAATGTCCGTTTAGCCCCAGATTTTATGCCAAACCCGCTCCTGCCTGAAACTCGTTCTGAAATGGCAGTTCCTTTAATTGTGGGTGATAACGTTTTGGGGGTGCTAGACGTGCAGGCTGATACGGTCAACCGTTTTACTGAAGAGGATAAACAGATCATCCTGATTCTGGCCGGACAGATTGCTGTCGCTTTGCGGAACGCCAGTTTGTATCAGCAAACTCAGGCGGCTTTAACCGATCTCAAACAATCTCAGGAGTTACTGCGAACTACTATTGATGCTACCCCGGATTGGATTTTTATCAAAGATCGCCAGCACCGCTATCAATTGGTCAACCAGGGGTTTGCTAATTCATTACACCTGCCGGTTGAGGCCCTGATTGGCAAAAACGATTTGGAAGTGGGTTTTCCTGAAGACGTTGTCAAAGGGAATCCCGAAGAGGGGATTCGCGGTTTTTGGGCTGATGATGATGAAGTTATGAATAGTGCAAGTCCCAAGTTTGTTCAAGTTGAACCCGGCTTTGTGGATGGTCAGCCTGTTTTTCTAAGCACCTTCAAAGCGCCGTTGTTTGACTCTAACGGCAATGTGTGGGGGGTGTTGGGTTTTGTTCGGGATATTACCGAGCGTGAACAAATATTGACCGAGGCTGAAAAGCTTTATGAAGCCAGCCGCCGGATTAACGAGGCCAATAACTCGCAAGAAATTGTTGCCGCTATAGTTGAAGAACTATCTGCACCAGCTATCAATCGAGCGATCTTGTTAATGTTTGAATACGACTCACTGGGTGAGGTAGAGATAATGGAGGTGACTGCTAACTGGTATAGTGGCAAAGGAAATTTACCAACCCCCATCGGGGTACAGTATTCAAAAGCAGAATTTGCTACCCCTGGGTTTCTGTTCAGTGCTACTCCCCTTTTCTTTGATGATATACAGCATGATGAACGAATTGATCCGGCTACAATAACACTTCTGCAACAGCTTAATATTCAATCTATGGCGGTGTTGCCATTGTGGGTTGGTTCGCGCCAATTGGGAAGCTTGTTACTTGAAACGGAAGAACTTTACAAGTTCACCGAACGTGATATACGGATCAATCGTTCGTTGATTGGTCAGGCGGCAGTCGCTATTGACAACCTCCGCCTACTTGAAGAAGCCCGCACGGCTCTAGCCGAAGTTGAAATAACACAGCGGCGCTACACTGTCCAGGCCTGGGAAGCCTATCGCAATAAACTTACCACTTTGAGCTACGAAGAGACACGCGAAGGCGTCCCTGCTCTGGACAATGATTTGTTGCCCGTCATTAATCGAGTTGTGCAACAGCAACTGGCTGCCAGAGCTTCAAACGGTCAAGGTGACCTTACCCGGCCTCAGGCCCTGGTCAGCTCTCAACTGGTAGAAAATGCGCAACTGCCCGAAGTCGGTTCCAGTGTGATTGTTCCATTGACGGTGCGCGGTGAACCCATAGGGGTTTTGGGATTGCAAGAAATAGACCAACAACGGGTGTGGTCGCCCGAAGAAATTGCCCTGATTGAGGCAATTAGCGAACAACTGGCCCAGGCGGCAGAAAATATTCGCTTGATTGATGAAACTCAGCAGCAGGCTGCGCGCGAAAAACGGGTCAATGAAATTGGTGAAAAAATCCAGGCGGCTCAATCCCTGGAAGAGGCGCTCAAAATTGCGGTAAAAGAAGTTGGCTTGAGTCTTCAAGCGCCTCAAACGGTGGTCAAGTTAGAGGTTCGGTAAATGGCTTTCCTGGTATCTTTTTATGACCGGGGAGTTTGAAAAAGAGGCTTTGATTATGAACAACCCCGTAAATCAACCCCATATACAATCAGGCGAAATGACAATTCAAGCGCGTGAGGCGTTTCGAGCTGCTCTCGTCCGCATCGGTGGCGATCTGGCATTTTGCGTCATCCTTTTTGTCCTGGCTTTTCAGAGCGGAGCCTGGCAACTCTTTGCCTCAGCCGGCTTGGTCGCAATGACTCTTATCCTGGCGTTTATCGGAGCGGGGTTGATTCGGCGTGGTCAAGTAGAATGGGGCGCCTGGCTGGTTATTCTGGGCTTGTTCCCCACAATCTTGCTCAGTGTTGCATTTGTTATCGGCATAGGGCTGATAGTGGGGGTGGTTGTGGTATTGTTGACAGTGATGACGGCGGCCCAAGCCTTACCTGCCAGGCGAGTCGGTTGGGCCGTGGTAGCCAGTGTAGGAGTGGGTATTGCCACCCTGTTGCTAGATTTATTTGGGCCAACTACCTATCGGCTGCCCGTACCCACGACGTTACAAACAATCACCCCCATTGTTGCAGGAGCGATGGTTTTAGTTCTCGCCATCTTCACTGTGCGTCAATTTGCTAACTACAGCCTGCGCACCAAGCTGATTATTGGCTTTGTGGCGGTCGGTGTGCTGACCGCCGGCCTCATTATTGTGACTACAAACTATCTCGCGCGTCGGTCGCTCACCAATGTGGCTAACCAGACGCTCCTGGCGGCTGCCAAACAAACCGCCAGCAATTTTGATAACTTCATCCGCAGCAATTTAGATAATATTAGCGTCGAGGCCAAACTGCCCCCCATCGTTGACTATCTCAATTTACCTGCCGCTCAACGAGCTGGCAGTCCTGAAGAGGCTGAAGCTTTGGCCGTATTACAGATACTCAGCCGTAAAGAGAATCCATATCTGTCGTCATACGCCCTGTTGGATCGTCAAGGGCGAGACCTTCTTGATACCAACACTGCTGATATTGGCTCTGATAAATCGGATCGCGATTATTTTCAAGCCGCTATCAAAACAGGCCAGACCTATGTCTCACCGGTAAGGATTTCTGAGACTACAGGTAATCCTTCAATTTATTTTAGCACCCCGGTGCGAAATACGGCCGCCGAAATTATTGGGGTAATGCGGGTACGTTATGATGCTACCGCTTTCCAGCAAATTATCAGGTCCCAAAACGAGCAAGCCGGGAAGAACTCTTATGCGATTTTGCTGGATGAGCACCAGATTTATTTAGCGCATGGTACCACCCCAACCTTTAAACAAAAATCTGTTGCTACCCTTGACCCGGCTGTTTTGGCTCAACTGCAAGTTGATAGGCACCTACCCAATCAACCCGCCGCACAATTGACCACCAACTTCCCCGATTTTGCTCAGGCTCTGACTAACGCAGCCGCTCAGCCTTACTTTACCGGCTATATCGGCGGGACAGAAGTGGAACAAGTGGCTGTGACGCAGCTCCAAACACAGCCCTGGCAAGTAGCTTTTGCCCAACCCGTAGAGGTTTTCCTGGAGCCGGTGGCTACCCAAACCCGGAACATCACCTTTTTAGCTCTGGGCATTGTTGTGGCTGTCGCTGCTGTAGCCTTTGGGTTGGGACAGTACCTTACCCGGCCCATCGCCAACCTGACCGAAGTGGCCCAGCGTGTAAGCGAGGGTGATTTTACAGCCCAGGCGATGGTAGAAACGCGTGACGAAGTGGGGCAACTGGCTAAGGTTTTTAATAGTATGACCCAGCAATTGCACGCTTCCATTGGCTCATTGGAAGACCAGGTGCGTGAGCGTACGGCTGAACTTGCCCTATCTATTGAAGTTGGACAGCGGGCGGCGGCAATCAAGCAGTTAAACGAACTGCTGCCCACAATCACCGAGTTTATTCGGGAACAGTTCAATCTCTACTATACTCAGGTGTATTTTTTGGATGATTTAGGTCAAAATTTAGTTTTGGAAGCAGGAACGGGTAAAGCGGGACAGGAACTATTGGCTCGTCACCATAGCCTGCCTGTAGGAGCGGGTTCTATTGTCGGACGGGTTGCGGCGGATCGTCACGCAATTGTAGTGCCCGATACTCAGAGTAGTGACATTTATAAAGCCAACCCCCTTTTGCCGGAAACACGCTCCGAATTGGCTGTTCCGCTTATGGTGGAAGATCGGGTAGTGGGCGTGTTAGACCTGCAGTCTGATAAAGTCAACACCTTTACCGAAAGCAATAAGACCGTATTCGAAGCTATGGCCACTCAATTAGCGATAGCTATAGATAGTGCGCAGCAGTGGGCTTTGACTCAAGAAGCGCAGCGGAAAGCAGAAGAGGCCATCAGACAGTTAACCCGGCAGGGCTGGATCGAGCGATTGGCTTCCTACCGGGAAAGTTTAGGGTTTGCTTATGATCTTTTGAAAGTAGCGCCCCTCTCGCAGGGTGATCAGAAAGCAGCAAATGGGGGAGCGAAACTTGTCGTACCGGTTGTGGTTCAAAATGAACCTATTGGTCAACTGGCCGTCGAAATACCCTCACAGCGAACTTTGTCTATGGACGAGCAGGGTATATTGACCGCTGTAGCCCAGCAGTTAGCCCAAAAAGCTGAAAACTTACGCCTGTTTGAGCAAACCCAACAGCGAGCGGCGCGTGAGCAACTTGCGCGTCAGATTGTTGATAAAGTACGGGCCAGTCGTGATATTGAGAGCGCTCTAAAAACTGCCGCCGAGGAGTTGGCCAAGAATTTGGGGGTTGCCAGAGCTATTGTTGATTTACGGCCAGTTCCGGTTGATGAGCCGGCTAACGAACCGACCAATGAGTAAGATAAATTAGAGGTAAGCGGTATGAAAGATCATCAAAAAACCAAAGCGGAACTTTTACAAGAGTTGGCCGGGTTACGTGAGGAAGTTGCCAGGCTAAAAACTGCTGCGGCTGATTGCTTTGAGCTGAAACAGCAAAAAAATGAGACTGTTTTGGCTGGAATATCACTTGACCTCACTAACCATAACTCGGTTGAAGATTTAGCCAAGCGGGCTGCTGAACTTGAAGAGGCAAGAAACTTTCTCAACTCTGTGATTGAAAACCTCCCCGTCATGCTCTTTGTGAAAGAGGCCGAGGAGTTGCGGTTTGTTCGCTGGAATAAGGCGGGTGAGGAGTTAACCGGCTTTACTCAAGAAGAATTTATAGGCAAAAATGATTACGACTTCTTTCCGGCAGAGGAAGCCAATTTTTTTGTAGCTAAGGACCGCGAGGTACTAAACGAAGGAAAGCTGCTGGACATCCCCGCAGAACCCATCCAGACTAAGCACCAGGGCACGCGCATTTTGCACACCAGAAAAATACCCATTTATGGGTCAGACGGAAAACCAAAATATTTATTGGGTATTTCTGAAGACATCACTGAGCGCCAACAGGCTGAGGAGGCGTTAGCCAAACGGGTGGCTGAACTCCAGACCGTAGCCCAGGTAGGGACCGCCGTTACCACCATTTTGGATGTTAATAAATTATTGCAAGAAGTTGTAGATCTGACCAAGCGCAGCTTTAGCCTCTATCATGCCCACGTTTATTTGTTCAATGAAGCTGGAGATACGTTGGTGCTGGCGGCAGGGGCGGGTGAAGTAGGCCGGCAGATGGTGAAACAGGGCTGGAGTATTCCTTTGGAACGAGAACATTCTCTGGTAGCGCGGGCAGCACGTAGCCGCCAGGGTGTTGTTGTAAATGATGTCCGGCAAGAACCAGACTTTTTCCCCAATCCTCTTTTACCCCATACACGGGCAGAAATGGCCGTCCCTTTGATTGTGGGTAATCAACTGCTGGGCATACTTGATGCACAAGCTGACACGGCAGGACGTTTTACAGAAGAGGATGTACGCCTCCAAACAATTTTAGCAGGCCAAGTAGCTGTGGCCTTACAAAATGCCCGCTCGTTCTCCCAACAACAACAAACTGAGCTTATGTTAAGTAAGCGGATTAATGAACTGGACTGTCTGAATGATATTGGCCGGGAAATTGCCGAAACCCCATCTATCCCTGAACTGCTTCAGTGGGTAACAGAACGAATCCCGCCCGCCATGCAGTATGGGGAGTTGTGTATGGCTGCCATTGAATATGAGAACCAAATTTACGGCAGACCAGAGGCCGTTACCCTACCTTGCCAGATAGTGCATGCACTGCGTATCGGTGGTGAGGTCGTTGGTCGGGTATATATCGCTTACACCGAAAAGCGCGAGTTTCTAAATGAAGAGAGCGCATTAATCGGGGGGATTGCCAGCCGGCTTGGCGGCTATATCGAAAGCCGCCGTTTGCTTGAACAGACCCGTGAGGCTCAAGCTGAAAATCAACGGCAAAAAGAATTTCTGGGCAAAATTATCAATATTTTGCCCGTTGGTTTGTTTGCTAAGAATGTGAAGGATAACTTCCGTTTTTCCATCTGGAACGCCAGGATGGAGGAAATGTTTGGAGTAAAAGCGGAAGACATGTTGGGCAAAACTGACTACGATTATTCCAATAAGGAAGAAGCGGATAATTATCGCCAGGCCGATCTTGCTGCTATTGAGGCGGGACAAGTCATCGATATACCCGTTGAGGAAATAACGACTGCTTATGGCCCGCGTTTAGTTCACACTACCAAACTCCCCATATTTGATAGTGACGGTAAACCAGAAACCTTACTAGTAGTCTTAGAAGATATTACCGAACACAAGCAAGTCGAAGAGACGCTCCGCGAGAATCAAGCCCGTTTGTCTGAAGCCTTGACCATTGCCCAATTGGCTAATTGGGAATTTGATGTGGCTACCCAGACTTTCACCTTCAACGACCATTTCTACACTCTGTTACGCACCACCGCCGAACAGGAGGGGGGATACGTGATGCCAGCAATGCAGTACGCTCAAAAATTTGTGCATCCAGAGGATGCTCCGCTTGTCGGTATGGAAATCCAGAAATCACTCGAGGTAACTGATCCCAACTATAGTCGAGAGCTAGAGCATCGTATCATTCGGGCGGATGGGAGTGAAGGTTACATCGCTGTCAGATTTAGGGTGGTCAAAGATGATGAAGGCCGAACGATTAAGACAGTTGGCGCTAACCAAGATATTAGCGAACGTAAGCAGATAGACGAGGCCTTACGAGCCAGCGAGGCCAGACAGCGGGCTTTGTTGAACGCTATTCCAGATTTGATTATGAGGCTTAGCGGCGATGGCGTCTATTTGGATGTCAAACCGGCCAGGGATTTTCCGACCATGGTTCCGCCTGAGCAACTAATTGGCAAAAACAGCTTTGAATTATTGCCGCCGGAATTGGCCCAACAGCGCCAGAACTATATCGAGCAAGCCTTAAAAACCGGCGAAATTCAGACTTATGAACACCAACTGGAGCGGAGCGATCGAACAGCTTACGAAGAAGTTCGGGTTATCCCCAGTGGGAAAAATGAAGTTTTGATGACTATCCGTGACATCAGCGAGCGCAAGCAGGCCGACCTTGAACGAGAACGATTGTTGGCCGAAGTGGAAGCCGCCTATCGCCAGTATGTCCGCCGGGAGTGGAACCAATTTTTGGGTGAACGCCAGGGCAATTGGCGCATTGAACATCAAGTCCGGCCTGTTGAGGCAGCAGCAGAGAGGCTGGAGCAGCTTCAGAATGAGGTGATGGTCCAAGGTAAAACAAAAGTAATTGCCGGGGCCAAAGATAATGGTCAGACAGCCGATCCGGTTATTGTTGCCCCTATTGCGCTGCGGGGACAGGTAATTGGCGCCCTTAGTTTGCAAGATATTGACCCGGATCGTACCTGGACGGAAGAAGAGAAGGCTCTGGTTGAAACTGTTTCAGAGCAGTTGGCTCTCACTATCGAAAACTTGCGCCTGGTTGATGACACCCAAAAACAGGCTACTCGTGAACAATTAGCTCGCCAAATTACCGACAAGCTCCGCGCCGCGCCTGATGTTGATTCGATTATAGAAACGGGTCTGGCTGAGTTAGGCAAAGCGTTGGGGGTTTCTCGGACCTATCTTAAATTAACCACAAAACCAGAGGGTGTTGAACCATCTCATTAAAGTACTGAGTATCAGTAGATCCAATTTTTCACCGTAGCTGGTGCATCCTTGTGCGTCAGCGGGCGGCATAGGGATGCCACCCTACGAGAAATTTGGATCCACTGAGTATGTAATGAGGGGATACAAAGAGATTATCCGGCTAGTGAAATGGAGTAACGGGTTATGTCGTTATTAAGCAGATCACAACCTATTAACACATCTGAGGCTTCGAAAGCGCGCCAGGCGATGAGGATTGGCCTGGCGACCTTGGCCTTAAGTGTGGCATTGACGTTAACTTGCATCTACCTCGCTGTCCAGAATCCGATATGGCAGATGTGGGCTATCCTCGGAACCAATGCCATGTTGACTATAGCCGTTGGGATTGGCGTCTGGATGGGGTGGCAAGGCCAGCTTCAAACGGGTTTTAAGCTAATAATCGTTGCTACCCTGATCGCAATTATCATATCGCCTTTATTTTTAGAGGGGTTTGGATTAATTAGTGGCCTGGGTGGGGTTATGATCGTTTTAATTTTGGCCCCCCAGGCTCTATCACAACGAGAAATCAACTGGATGTTTATAGCGGGCGTTGGAACGGCTGTTACAGCCGGGGTTATAGATGTGTTAGGCCCCAGTAACCGGCTATCTCCACCAGCCCTTCTGTTTGTTATCCCAGTCCTTATTGGAATAATGGTGGTGATTAGCGGCATCTTAATCGTGCGTCAATTTCGGGCTTACTCTCTATCTACCAAACTGATGATCAGCTTCATTGGGATGAGCGTAGTCTCGGTTACGGCCATCGCTTTTCTTAGCAGCGACGCCAGCCGCACGGCGTTGACAAGAGAGGTAGGGGCCGGTTTAAAGCGCCTGGTTGAGTCTCAGGCGTTGGTTGTGGGCAATCTGCTGGACCGGCAAGTGGATGCGCTGCAAACCCTGGCTTTAAATCGAAACTTACAAGATTCGGTCAACGCCCTCAACAGCGTCTATCTCAATAATGAACCGGACGCCATCCAGGCCAAATTAGAAGATCTCGACCGGGATTGGCAGGCTGCGGACGCCGACGACCCCCTCATTCGCTCCCGCATCAATAACTTACTAAGTCAGGTTGAATTAGCCCAATTCAAGGCCAATTTTCCCGACCAGGTTGAAGTTTTTATCACCGACCGCTATGGCGCTGTGGTAGCCGCTACCGGACGCACCTCTGATTATTATCAGGCTGATGAGGCCTGGTGGCAGGCTGCCTATAATAATGGCCAAGGGGCTGTTTACATTGGCTCGCCGGAATTTGACGAAAGTACGCAGACATTAGGCAGCATCATTGCTGTACCGTTATATGCTCATGATTCTGACAGCGTCGTGGGTATCCTTCGCTCAACTTATAATGTTGTACCCCTGTTAAATGCTTTGTCGGTAGCCGAGCCGGGCGAAACTGGCAAAGTCGAACTATATCTACCTGGCGGAATGGAACTTAAGCCGGGTTTTGACCAACCCCAACCGGCCGACGATCTTGACTTCAAAACTCTAAACAATGTGGATTATGTTGAGCTTATCCATAATGATATATCCGCCTTTGCCAGTGCAGCTCCGGTAACTGATATAACCAATGACCCATTGATTGCCAATTTGGGTTGGGTTTTGGTAATTAGTCAAGATCAGGAAGAGATTCTCGCCCCGGTCAAAACCCAGGAGCAACTTATACAATTGTTGGGGCTGTCAATTATAGCCATTTCGGGTGCTGCCGCTGCTGGTTTAGCCTACTTTCTGGCCAGGCCCATCCTACGCTTGACCGACACGGCCCAACAGGTTGCTGGGGGCAATCTGGCAGCCCAGGCGACAACCGAAACAAATGATGAGATTGGGACCCTGGCTACTGTTTTTAACAGTATGACAAACCGTTTGCGCCAGATAATTGATACCCTGGAAGAACAGGTGACTGATCGTACCCGACAGCTTGAAACAGTCGTGGTCATTAGCCAGCGTCTGACCGGAATTTTAGACCTCAATGACCTCTTACGCCAGGTAGTCACTATCACCAAAGAAACCTTTAATTATTATCATGTCCACATCTATCTGCTAGATGAACAACGTGAGAGGCTCAACTTGGCCGAGGGGTACGGTGAGGCGGGCGCGGAGATGAAACGTCATGGGCACGCCATTCCTTTAGCTGCTCCCAAAAGCCTGATAGCCCGCGCAGCCCGTGAAGGTAAAGTTGTTACCGTTGAAAATGTTCGCCTCGACCCTGCCTGGTTGCCTAACTCCTTGTTGCCAGAAACTTACGCGGAGATGGCTGTACCGGTTATGCTGGGACAGGAGGTAGTGGGGGTGCTGGATGTGCAAAGCGAAAAAGTGGGCGGTTTGACTCCGGAAGATGAAACGGCATTGCAAGCGTTAGCCAATCAGGTAGCCAATGCGGTACATAACGCCCGTCTCTTTAGCAAAACGCAGCAGGCGCTTCAAGAGGCCCAAAAGTTGCAGCGTCTATACACAGGTCAGGCCTGGCAGCAGTTCAACTCCAGTCGAACGACCACGGATTACGAGTTTCGTCAATCAACTTTGCCCCCACTCCAAAACATACTGACTCCAGAAGCGCAAGCAGCCTTGCAAAATAAATGCACCATCAAAATTCAGGATGGAACATTGGGTATAACCGATGGTCAAGAGAACACTATTAGCCCAACTCAACCGGGCATCGTTGAGCCGTCTGATGGCGCACCCGTAATTACAGGGGCGGCTATCGCTACCCCCCTTAAGCTGCGCGACCAGATTATTGGGGTACTGGGGGTGCGTGAAGAAGGCTCCAACCGTCGTTGGACAGAAGATGAAATTATCTTGATTGAAGCGGTGAGTGAACAGATGAGCCTCGCCATTGAAAATGCTCGCCTCTTTGAAGAAGGCCAGCGCTCAGCTTGGCGTGATCAAGTCATCAGTGAGTCAACGGCCAAAGTTTGGTCGTCGTCCGAAATCGAAGAGGTTATGAAAGCCGCGGTGGCCCAATTGGGGGATAAACTGCGAGCTTCAGAAGTGGTTATTCGGCTAGGTACAGAAGCTGAATTAGCCCAGGAATAAAGAATATCTCTTAATCTATAACCATAAGGAAACTGCCATGTTTAACAAGATACCTCAGATACTTGGTTTAATTGTAGTGTTAAGCAGTGTGGTTGTTACCGCCTGCAACCCCTTTGTAGCAGCCAAAGAACCGGATCAAATTACGGTTCAACTCAGTTGGTTTCACACCGCCGAGTTTGCCGGTTTCTATGTGGCCGACCAAAAGGGTTATTACGCCGATGAAAACCTGAAAGTCAGCCTTGTAGCTGGTGGTCCAGAGGCAGATCCGATTGCCGCGGTGCTTAACGGTCGGGCTCAGTTTGGGGTTGCGGCAGGCGATGCCCTCATCCGCGCCCGTGCTGCCGATCAAGATGTGGTGGCTGTCTCCAGCATCTTCCGCCAAAGCCCCTTGGTGGTAATGACCCTGGCCGATAGCGATATTCAACGCCCCCAGGATTTAGTCGGTAAAACTGTTGGGGTCATTTCGCCCAACATGGATACAACCTGGGATATTCAGTTCCTGGGAATGTTAAAAAAGTTGAATATAGAGCCGTCGGCTATAACCTTTGTGCCTATCGAAGATTATCATGGGGCCAACGAGTTAACTTCCGGCAGAATGCAGGCGGCGAGTGGCTTTTTTTCAAGTAATGAGCCGGTTCAGGCGCAACTCGATGGGCAAGATATAACATTGCTGTTTTATAGTGATTATGGTATAGAAATTTACTCTAACGCTATTTTTACGAGCGGCTCAACCATCCATGAACAGCCTGACCTGGTAGAACGTTTCATCCGAGCTACCCTGAAAGGGTATCAATATGCCATTGAACACCCCGAAGAGATAGCTGATCTTGCCTTGAAATATGATGACACTTTGGATGCTAACCTTCAAAGCGCTACGATGCAGGCCCAAATACCCCTCATTGATACAGGCGATGCGCCTATCGGCACAATGGATGAGGAAGTTTGGCAGATTACTCAGGACATCCTGTTAGAGCAAGGGATTATCTCTACCTCTGTTGACTTAAAGACGGTTTATACTAATAAATTTGTTGAAAAGGCTCAATAATAACCGATCCTTGTGCAAGAGTAATTGGATCCAAACAAACGCAAAATCAAGGAACAGAAAATGTTAAACTTGTCTAAATTTGCAGGCATTATTTTATTGTTGATAATTGGGCTAATTGCCGGGTGTAATCCGTTTGCAGCGGCAAAGGAACCGGACAAGGTTACTGTTCAGCTCAGTTGGTTTCATTCGGTAGAGTTTGCCGGTTTTTATGCTGCTGAACAGCAAAAGTATTACGCCGATGAGAACCTGGCTGTAACCTTACTGCCAGGTTCCGCCGAGATTGTGTCCTGGCAAGATGTAGCAGAAGGCAAAGCGGACTTTGGAATTACCGGCGGAGATGCTCTTATGATTGCCCGTTCTAAAGGGCTAGATATCAAAGCCGTTGCTACTATTTTTCGCCAAAGCCCTATTGTGATGATGGCCCTGGCCGAGTCAGGCATTAAAACACCTCAGGATTTTGTAGGTAAACGGGTTGGCATTTTCTCTGAAACCTTTGACAACGCCAATGATATTCAACTGCTGGCTATGTTGCGCAAGTTGGGGATTGACGAGTCAGAGTTGGAGATGGTTTTGATCGAGGATTACAGCCTGGGTTCATTGACGTCCGGAGCGATGGACGTGTACAGCGGTTTCCTAACTGAGGAGCCAGCCCGAGCTGAGGCTGACGACTTAAACCTAATCTTTCCCCAAGATTATGGCGTTCTTATGTATGCTAATGTAATAGCTACCCGTCAGCAACTGATTGATGAAAATCCTGATTTGGTTGAACGTTTTGTTCGGGCTACGCTCAAGGGATATCAATATGCCATTGAGCACGTTGATGAGATGCCCAAATTGGCCTCAAAGTATGATAACAATCTTAATCTGGAATTTCAATTGGCCTCTATGCAGACTGAGGTGGCCATGATTGATACCGGTGATACTCCTATTGGCATGATGGATGAAGAAGTTTGGCAAAGTACGCAAGACATTTTATTAGAGCAAAAGTTTATCTCTGCTCCAATTGATTTAAAGACTGTATATACCAATGAGTTTGTTGAAAAAGCGCAATGATTGGGGTAAGAAAAAATTATCAATTGAGGTAAATCAAGGAATTGTGGGAGACGGTATTATGGAAAAACAAGAAAAGACAAGGCTGACTCTACGCAGGTTTGAGCGTTTCTGGCAGCTTAATACAATTAGGACTCGCTTATTGGTGGCTTTCGTTTCTGTCGTATTGTTGACCGGACTTGTCATTGCAGCCGTCTCTGCCTACTTTAACTTTCAGAATGCCGAAGACAAGATATTTGATCAGCTTGAGTCGGTGGCTGCTCTGAAAGAATCTCAGGTTAACACCTGGATTGGCACCCTACAGGGCGAACTGGATAATGTTCTTTTTGAGGAGAGTCGTTTCTCATTGGCCAGCTCTCTAATGTTGGCTTCGGATAAGTTGTCGCCTTCTGTGCGCGAAGATACTTATGGACATCTTCGTGATGATCTCAAACGTCTGATCAACCGAACTGGACGATTTGAGGAAATCTTTTTGATGAACCGGCAAGGTCAAACCGTGTTGTCAACTGATCCTGCCCAGGAGGGTAAAATTCAGAATAATCAAACTTACTTTAAAGAAGGTTTGAAAAGCGCCTATGTGCAGCCGCCCCGATACTTTCCCTCGCTTGGTCAGGTGTTGGTAATTTTCGCCCAGCCGGTTATTGATACTGATGGGCAGGTTTTGGGAGTTTTGGCCGGCCGAGCCAGTCTAGAAGTATTAAGTCAGATTATGATTGAACGAGCTGGTTTGGGCGATACAGGTGAGACTTATCTGGTAGCCTCAAATCAAGCTCTTCTTACAGAGTCAAAGTTTCAAGGATTTAAGCCCGGGGAAACATACGTGCGTAGCCAGGGGGTCAACTTGGCTCTGCAAGAAAAAACTGGTGGCTTTGGTTTATATAATGATTATCGAAATGTACCGGTATATGGCGTTTACCGTTGGATACCCAGTCTTCAAGTAGCTTTATTGGCCGAGCAAGATCAAGCCGAGGCGTTGAACCTAACTTACACCACCTTAACAATTAGTGGGGGTGTATCTATCTTTGCTATTGTCATTGCCGTAGTTGTTGGGTTGTTTGTAACCCGCAGTATTGCCACGCCCCTGGCCAACTTGGCCGCAACAGCTCGGCAAATTGCTGCTGGCAATCTTCAATTAAAAGCTTCTGTCGCACGGGCGGACGAAGTTGGAGACCTGGCCCAGGCTTTTAATGCCATGACGGATCAATTGCGAGGGTTAATTGACAGTCTGGAAGAGCGAGTTCAGGTACGTACCAGAGCGTTGGAAACCGGGGCTGAAATTAGCCGCCAACTAACAGCTATTTTGGATCTGGATGAGCTATTGAATTACGTGGTTAATCGCGTCCAAAGCGAATTTAACCTCTATCATACCCACATTTATCTATTGGACGAACAGGGTGAGAATTTAATAATGGCCGCCGGTTATGGTGATGTGGGACGACAGCTTAAAGAGAGAGGCCACCACTTGCCGGCCGGCTCCGGTATTGTCGGTACGGTGGCCAGCACAAATGAGCATTTTCTCAGTAACAATGTCAATGATGTTCTAAATTTTGTGCGTAACCCCTTGTTGCCCTATACCAATTCCGAATTGGCTGTGCCCCTTCGTAAAGGTGACCAGGTATTGGGTGTCTTGGACGTACAAAGCGAACAAATCAATCGTTTCACTCAAGAAGATATATCTTTGTTGCAGTCCATTGCTAACCAGACTGCGGTAGCCGTCAGTAATGCTCGCTTACTAACCGAAACGCAAACCGCTCTGCAAGAGATTGAACGCTTGAACCGCCGTTTGACCCGCGAAGGTTGGCAGCAAGTTAGTGAAGAAGTTACCACCCCTGGTTATCGTTATGTCGCCGGAACCCGCCGCAAAATTGCTCCGGCTACCGATGCCTGGCTGCCGCCTATGAAGCAAGCTGCGATTGAAAAGCAGTTGGTAAAACAAAGTCATCCGGGCAATGGCGATGTACCTAAAGCAGAATTAGCCGTGCCGCTTATGCTGCGGGGTGAGGTTATTGGCGTTTTAGGGGTCAAACGTGAGGAAAACCCCGACTGGGCTGAAGAAGAGGTTGCTGCCGTCGAAGCGGTGGCTAATCAAGTGGCCCTGGCGTTGGAAAATGCTCGCCTCTCTAAAGAGCAGGAAAAAACAATTGTCCAATTAAAAGATATTGACCGGCTGAAATCAGAATTTTTGACCAGTATGAGTCACGAATTACGGACCCCCTTAAACTCGATTATTGGTTTTGCCGATGTGCTGCTGCAAGGTATTGATGGCGAGTTAAACGATATGGCGCTTAATGACATCCAGCTTATCCACAACAGCGGCAAGCATCTTTTGGCGCTTATCAATGACATTCTGGACCTGGCTAAAATTGAGTCTGGAAAGATGGAATTGGTGCGTGAGGCTGTGGATATCAAAGAAGTTACCGGGTCTGTTTTAGCAACCTCCAATTCACTGGTAAAAGATAAGCCCGTCCAAATCATGGTAGATTTGCCCGCCGATCTACCGCCTGTTTATGCCGACAAATTACGGTTGAATCAGGTCTTGTTAAACCTTGTCAGCAACGCAGCTAAATTTACCCACCAGGGTAAAATAACTATTACCGCTGAGCTTAACAATCATAGCCCGAACATGATGGTTATCTCTGTGATAGATACAGGCATTGGTATTCCAGCCGATAAACTGAATACTGTCTTTGAACGTTTCCGCCAGGCGGATGCAGGCACTACCCGTAAATATGGAGGCACAGGCTTGGGCCTGGCTATCTGTAAGCAACTGGTAGAAATGCACGGGGGTACGCTTAACGTTAAAAGCCAAGAGGGTCTTGGTTCTCAGTTTTATTTCACCATCCCTCTGGCCTAGGATAAACCGATTCTAATTGCAACAATAACCCCTCAACGAGGCATTAATGACAACGTTAAAATCTTATCTCACGGGTGTAAAGTGTTTAGAATGTGGCCATGAGATGGAATTTTATCCGGGTTTAGATCGCTGCCCCGCCTGTAAAGGCGTTTGGCTAGATGCCCGGTATAATTACGAGGCGGTCGCAAAAATCTGGCGGGATGGCTTGCAGGGCCGGGTTCATTCACTCTGGCGTTATGTAGAACTTTTGCCAATTCTTGATCCTGAGCAAATTATCACGATGGGTGAAGGCCAATCGCCATTGCTTAGAGCAGCCAAACTGCAAAAGCGGTTGGGGCATCCCGCTATCTATATTAAAGATGAACGCCAATCGCCTACCATTTCTTTTAAAGATAGACAGGCCGCTGTGGCCGTTACGGCTATGCGCGAAGCCGGTATTCAGGAGTGTGTGCTGGCTTCGACCGGAAACGCGGCGGCAGCTTATGCTGCCTACTGTGCTCGCGCCGACATAAAACTCTGGATTTTCCTCACCAGCCTGGTCATGGCCGATAAAATGCGCGAAGCGGCTCTATATGGGGCCGAAGTGGTCAAAGTTACCGGCACCTATGATCAGGCTAAAAAAGTAGCCGCCGATTTTGCTGCCCGGCGTAAAATTCATTTTGATAAAGGCGCTAAAGCCGTTTCGGGTAAAGAAAGCATGAAAACCATTGCCTTTGAAATTGCGCTGGAATTGGCCCGGCAGCAGGGCAACCCCACAGAGCATGGTTTTTGGAAAGCGCCCGATTGGTTCATTCAAGCTGTCAGCGGAGGAATTGGGCCGCTCGGTGTGCTTAAGGGGTTTGAAGAACTTTATCGCATGGGGTTAATTGACCGGGTGCCCAAAATCGGCGTGATCCAGGTAGCCGGTTGTTCGCCAATGGTGCAAGCCTTTGCAGCCGGCAAAGCCGAAGCCACGCCGGTGATACCCGAAACTCGGATTACCGTTTTGGCGACAGGTGACCCCGGTTTGGCCTATAACTTGTTATATAAAGCCAACCAAACCTACGGCGGCCACATGCTCGATGTGACCGACGAGGAAGCTTTTGCCGCTATGCGTTTGCTGGCTAAAACAGAAGGTATCTCCGTAGAGCCGGCGACTGCCGTTGCTTTTGCGGGATTGGATAAATTGGTTGAACAAGGGATTATCAAGTCTGATGAAATTGTTGTTGTCAATTGCTCCGGCCATACCTTTCCCGTTGAAAAATATATTATGGATGAGGAGAATTTGCTGGATGTTCGCCTATCTCATCCGGCTGTTTCTTCGAGTGTCCCGGTTGATGGCCTGGGGGCCGCCCTGAAACGGCTCGACGAGCAGGTAACGACTATCGTCGTCATTGACGATAATCCCATGGACAGCCGCCTCATTCGCCGCCTGTTACAGGCTAAAAAACCCTATCGTGTGTTTGAGGCCAACAGCGCTCATGAGGGTCTGCAAATTATTCGCGACCGTTTGCCCGATCTGGTAGTGAGTGATCTCACAATGCCGGAGATGGATGGGTTTGCCCTGCTGGAAGAACTCAAAAAAGATCCCCTGACCGCCAAAATTCCGGTAATTGTTGTCTCTGCTAAAGACTTGACCCAGGAGGATGAGGCTCGTCTGGCCGGTCAAACTGCTTCAATTTGGCTCAAGGGTTCTTTTTCCACCCAGGATTTGGTTGAGCACGTGGTGGATACCTTGTCGAGTACGGAAGAAGATAATACCTCGCCTGCTCGCCCTTCCCGTGAGCGAGAAAAGACCAAGGAAATTGTTTTGGAAAAATCGGCGGCCTCCAAGCCCTCGACTGGACCTCTCGATGTTAAAAAAGTGGTTTTAATCGAGGACAATCCCATGGACGCCCGGCTGATCAGCCGTATTCTGCAAACAAGCCGGCCTCTGGTGATCAAACAGGTCCAGGTGGGTCGAGAGGCGCTAAAAATTATCAAAGAAGAAGAACCGCATCTGATTGTCTTGGATTTGATTATCCCTGATATGAGCGGATTTCAGATTTTGGAAGAATTGAAGCGGGATGAAAAATTAGATGCTATTCCGGTAATTGTTATTACCGCCAAGGAACTATCGGAGGCTGAAAGACAATTATTGATTGCTAATCATGTTTCGTCAATGTGGCAAAAAGGGAAATTAGACCGTGAGAAACTTGTGGCTCATGTTAAATCTCAATTGAGTTAATAAACTTCAGTAGATCCAAATTTCCCATAGGGTGGCATCCCTATGCCGCCCGCTGACGTATAGGGATGCGCCACCTACGATGAAAAATTGGATCTACTCAAACTTCAATTGAACAAGCACTCGCAATTATTTCTAGCAGGAGGAACTACTCAAAATGTTAATTTTGTATGTAGAAGATAACTTTGAAAATAAGCTGTTTGTCCGGCGTGTAATCGAATCAATGGGGCACGAAATGCTGGAGGCCGAAACCGGATTGGACAGCCTGGTTATTGCGGCTGAAAAAGTACCTGATCTCATCTTGATGGATGTAAATATTCCCGGTATGGATGGGTTAGAAACAACCGCCAAAATGAAACAAAATCCTCGTTTGGCACATATTCCCGTTATTGCCTTGACAGCCAATGCGATGAAAGGTGATCGGGAGCGCTGCTTGGCGGCCGGTTGTGATGGTTATATGCAAAAACCCGTCGGCGTTTCGGACCTGCGCCGGGAAATTTCTCGTTACGTTGCGCTCAAAGGATAAATTATGGCGATTGCCTGCTCTGAGGGAGTGTTGGTAGTTTTTGAGGGTCGCTTATCTTCGTTTTGAAGATAATGGGTCTTAGTTACCTGTCTATACTTTGCACGGATACAAACTGCGTTTTTCTACACTGGCAAAAAGCTCAGTTTGTGCCTGCGGGCAGTATAACTCTTTTTAACAAATACAAGAAGTCACCTGGTCAAAGGTGGCTTTTTACTTTAAAAATAGATACTCAAGATGACGGCAAATTTTATTTGTGGTATAATGGAGAGGTGTTTAACATAAGGTGTTTAAGGTGACGGTAAAATTAATTTGTGGTATAATAAAAAAACTTTAACAAGTATGCGTCCAGAGATACTACGGCACTTGCGACTATCCAAATAATCAAGGGTAAGCGCCGGCGGAGGTAAACGCAATGGCAAGAAAGCGGGTTAGCCTGAAAGATAAAGGCCCGGAAACCCTAGGGTTGACAGAAAAAAAGGGGCAGGGAATAGATGTGTTGTTTGGAGGGTCAGCCGTCGCCAAAACCCGCGCTGCATCAACCCCTGAGTCAAAATCTAATCAACCCGAAGGTAAGGAAAAAACTATGGCCGCCGAAAATAATGAACCTTTGACCAATGCTGTGGTCAACACGCCCTCAGCCCCCGAGTCCCTGCCGGTTAATGAGGCTGACAACGATTTTAGCCCAGTTTCTTCAGCCGCTGTGGATGAACTGGGGCTGCCAGTGGCTATGGAAGCTCCGCCAACCCGGCTGATGGCAACTCGCTCGGTGATAGGTGAAGTTGATGAACTGGGGCTGCCGGTGGCCATGGAAGCTCCCCCAACAGATTTGACCGTACCTGTACCGCCTTCACCCCCGCCTCTGCCGGTGGTAGATTCAGCCACCACAGATGTACCCCCTCCAACCGATGATAATGATCTTTCCGGCCTGGCCGGTGAGGAAGAGGAGGTGTCTAATTTACCACCCGCTGTAGAAGCACCGGCGACTCCAACCCCGGTCACTGATTTTTCACCCACTCCTGTACCGATTGAGCCAGCCCCTATACCACCGGTTTCAACCCCTGAGCCAGCGCCGACCACACCTGTTGAGCCAACTCCAGCGGTACCGCCAATAGAGTCAGTCCCGCTGCCTCCGCCGATTCCTTCGCCTGTGGCCGAGACACCTGTAGAGAAACCTTTGCCTGAGCCGCCTCCTGTCACCTACACGCCGCCGCCAGTTTATGTTCCGCCTACGCCAGCGGTCACGGCCCCGATGACTGTATCGGTTGCATCGCCGCCACCACCGCCCCAGATTGAATCTATTACCGGCTTTATCGCCGGACCGATGGCCGTTAGACCGGAAAATCTTCTGCCTCAAGATTATGAATATGGCAGCGGCGGTCTCCAACTGGCCGACCGAGCCAGGGTTGAAAGAGATGATGCCATCACCGAAAGGGTGGAACGTTACTTGGGCAAAGAGCGCCGGGAAGCGTTGGATAAAGAAATTGAGCGTTTATACGAGGTGGTGGCCAATGAGCTGAGTGACAATAACGAGGATGTCTCCTTTGCCCTCAAAGCCTTGAGCGAGGCCCAGGATATTGTTTTGGAAGATATTCGCCAGTACGACGAAGCGTTGTATCGGGTGGCCCTGGTTAAAACGATGCTGGTACGCCGGCGCAATCTGAAACGCTGGTCGTACACCTGGGGTTCATTTGTGTTCTTTTATGCTATCGCCTGGTTGGCTCTGTTTGTCACCGCCATCGTTTTTACCGGAAATATCAATACCACTGTTGGCAGTCTGGCCGGGCAAAGTGGCGGTCTGGAGGCCGGCAGGTCAGCCTGGTATTCGGCCCTGGCCGGTGGCATCGGCGGGGTGATTGGTATCCTGTACAGTCTTTATTGGCGGGTAGCGGTCAAGCAGAATTTTGACCGCCAGTATCTCATGTACTATTTAGTCCAGCCGATTATGGGCTTTTTCCTGGGCGCAGTGACCCACCTGATTATTACCGCCGGATTTCTTACCTTTAATGCTTCTGGCGCAGACTCGACGATTACGGTGATCTTGCAAATGGTCATCGGTTTTGTGGCCGGCTTCCGCCAACGAGTGGTTTATGAGTTGATTGACCGGATTGTGCAAAAAATCGCGCCCGAAGAATCAGATAAATCACCAACCAGTGTGGTTCCAGAACAATAACTCCAGGTGAACCTTATTTTTTGTATACGATAAAAGCCGCAGGATGAATCCTCGGCTTTTCTTTGCTCCATTCCTTTTTTGTTATCAAATTTCGGAGGATTATTTAGCTTATGGCTGAGTATATCGAAACTCAAACCAAAAACGGCGCCACCCTCAAAATTGAGGTCGAGTCCACCTCAAAAGTAGGCGCCGGTTTTACCCGCCCATCTTCACCGGCCAATGTTTCCCACGAAGGGGTCAAAGATGCCTATGACCAGACTTTGAACACTGTGCGGGTCTGCGCCAATGGTATGGTTGAAACTCTACAGGGCTTAGCCAGCCTCCCTAACACTGCCTCGATAGATTTTGCCATTAAAATTGATGCCGAAGCCGGTGCAATGATTGCCAAATCTATCGGCGATGCCCACTTTAAGGTTTCCCTAAGCTGGAAGCAAGCGGAGCCGGAGTCGAAAGATGAGAAAAAAAGTTAAGGTAGCAAAGTAGCAGAGTTGCAGAATTGCTACTCTGCTACTTTGCTACCCGTTTCGTACCATAAATTTTTTAGCGAACTATCTATCAAATCCAGATTTACGGAGGTAATCAATCATGGCCGAGCTTGAACTCAAAGAGGGGCAAACCTATCTTCTGGATGGCAATGTTTTGGTGGAAGCCTCTTTCAATGATACTACCGGGATGTGGCAGCTCCACGAGTCGGAGGAACGGGCCAACTGGTTAGTTTCACCGAATGGCCGGCTGTTGGGCATGCAGTTTGATATCGCCCGTGATGTCTGGCTGCTGGCCCGCGAACCGGATATTTGGACGACCTCGGATTTACAAACGGCGGGTGAAAAAGCGCCCAAACTCGGCCAGCTTATCCGTCAGGCCGAAACGACAGCCCAACAAAAATATGGCGGCAGCCTTACCCTGATGCGGGTAGATACCGGCTGGAAAGCTATGTACGGCGCACCTAATTTTGAAACCGAAGAAGGCCGCCGTGAATTTCAACGGCTCAAAACATACAAATCCTTGTACGAAGCCCTGCGTGATTTAACCGCCTCAGCATAACTGCTCGCCATGTCATCCATTCGACAAGCTCACGCCCTTCGGTGCACCCGAAGGGGTGGGACAGGTTTCGACCGTAGGGAGAAATCCCCGATAACATTTATCTAGTTCCCAAACTCAGTTTGGGAACTAGATAAAGCAGGGAAGGCTACGACATTTGTTGTAGCTTATCCGTCATTTGATGTAAACCAAGACCGTCTCAACGACGGTCTTTTTTGTTAAAGAGAATAGGGCTTTGCGCCGATGTGGATTGAGCCGAAAATTGGTAAGATAAATCCGGAGGGGAACAATTTATACTGGCCCGACGTTTAAACAACAGATGCAAGCAGCTAAATGACGGGTTGGCGACGGTTTGTAGTCTTTTGGGTGAGGGTTGGTAAATGTCTCCGCAACCATTTCTCCGGGCTTTTCTCTGGTATAATGGTTAAAATCAAACTTGCCAAAAATGAAGTTTTTTTGAATTTCCATCGTATAAATTAGCAAAGGGAGAAGGGGGACCCTGCTTCATTAAGCAGGTTCACAGTCATCGAGAAAGAGGTAAACAAAATGAACAAGAAACGAGTTTGGAACTGGATAATCAGAATAGGGTTGTTTGCCGTAATTTTGACCATAGGTACGACTGTCGCTTTAGTGGCGGGTGAAACTCAGGGTATGGCCATGGCCGACCTATCAGACGCGCCGGTTCAGATATTGACCAGCCCTGCTCAGGGCCATGCGCTTTACGCCAATGTTAGCGGCGACACCTCGGCGGCTGGCATCTATCGGAGTGACGACAAGGGTTTTACCTGGCAGGCGGTCAGCGCCGGCCCCGGCGTACCGTTGAACGCGCTGGCGGTGCATCCTACCCAAAACCAGGTACTCTTTGCCGGTTCCGACGGTGGGCCGGTTGTCTCGACCAGCAACTTGTGGCGCAGTGACGACGGCGGCCAAACCTGGCGTCGATTCTACCTGAGCTTACCGGCCAATCCCGATGGCCTTATCCCCGCCGTCACCGCGCTGGCTACCGACCCGCATCAGCCGGAGATACTGTATGTGGGCACCGCTGGGCAGGGTGTTTACCGTTTTGACGTAGGCGCAGATGGGCAGGGCTATACTCTGGTGGGCGATGTCTCGCTCTACAATGCTCATGTAAAAGGGCTGGTTATTGACCCGAACAGCCAGGTGTATGCGCTGACCAATGAGGGGCTGTTTGTCAATGCTGGCGGCGACTGGGATAAACTGGAAGTGCTGCCCGAAGTAGCAGTTAGTCTCGCTGTCGCCCCCTCTGATGCCCAAATTCTCTACGCCGGTACGCCTTCCAGCGGGGTTTACCGCTCTACCGATGGCGGCCAAAGCTGGGAGTCGGTGAGCGCCGGTCTCGATATGTCGCCCGGTGTGGCCCTCCGCGTGACCGCCCTGGCTGTAGCTGACGATAACCCGGAGCAGGTGGTGGTGGCAACAGCTTATGGCTTGGGCAGCCAGTTGGCCGGGGGCAGTATTTATCAGAGCCTCGACGGTGGCGCGGCCTGGACCAAATTGGGCGATACCCAGGAAGTGGTGGAGAAATTGAGCTTCAACGGCGGCGCAGTTTACGCGGCTACCGGCAAAGGGGTAACTCGTTATGGTGAGTCGTCCGTTGAAAATCAACCTGTTATCGCTGTGCCGGAGTTACAGCCTTTCCTCAACCCGAATGGGCTGCAATTGGCTATCCTGTTTCTCACGGTGGTTATGGCCGGGCTGGCCCTGGTCGGTCGAGTCGAATGGCTGCGGCGTCATGTAAGTATCTGACGTGCGGTAAAGCAGACGGAACACGCAAGATGCAACATGAATATTGAGTAATTATTTTCTTGAATTTGCCTAAGTGAAGCCGGTTTAGGGGGATGAGAAAATGAAGGGATTGAATCTATTGAAGTGGTTGATTTTGGGGATTGCAATTTGGAGTATAACGTTAGTCTGGCCTGAGATCAATTTGATTTTGACTCTACCGATTATGGTCGGGCTGGTTCTGGCTCTAACAGCCATCATTTTGGCCTATGGATTGGGCTATTATTACAGCCGGATGGATCAAAATAAAGCGCCCTGTCGTGACCAGGGCAAACCAAAACATTCGTCACGACCCTCCCGGCCGGTTCCTCCCTTCTCGATGGCCTGAAATCATCCTGAGTAGTTAGCCCGTATCGAAGGATGATTTTAGGTAAAATGTCGAAATAGGTTAATACAGTGACTCCAACCACCCCTCCCCTTTTTGGCGAGGGGTGGTGTTGCAATTATGACATTTTCTTCTAGAATCAGTTTGGGGAGAATAATCGAAGAGTTGAGAGAACTGCCATGCAAAAACTACGCGCGCTCAGTCAAGATTTATTTGGCCATCCCTCCATTCTGCTGTGGCTGTTAGCCCTGGCTGCTGTGGCCGTGATGGTGATGGCCGGGGCCTTTCTTCTTTTTGCCGAACTTGATACCGGCGCCGGTTTTGCCACCCCTACTCCGGCCCTGGCCGACTTTACCAACCCGACCCCAGTAGCAGCCCCACCTATTCAACTGCTGCCGTCGGAAGGGGGGCCAGGGACAAAAATCACTGTCTCCAGTCAAGGCTGGCAGCCGGGCGATACCCTGTTTGTCAGTCTGGAAAACCCGGCCGACAGCCAAAAGCCGCAAACGGCAGTGGCTACCACCCAGGTGACAGCACAAGGCAGCTTTTCGGTTTCTTTTATTTATCCAATTGACGCCTATTGGTCTGGCCTGTCGCAAGTTCTTATCGCGGTTCAATCGCCTGCCACCGGGCAAAAAGCCGAACAGGAATTTCGGGTTCTGGCCGCGGCTGTTGCCACCCCGACGCCCCTCCCGGCCACCGCCACCCCCGAACCATCACCCAGCTCTATCCCCCAACCTGCGCCCCCTACCCCGCTGCCAACAGGAGCGCCACCTCCGCCCGCGCCGACGGCCGCGCCCGCCTCCCCCACACCCGTGCCTGCGCCGACCGCCACCCCCGCCATCGAGCTTAAAAATTGGCGCGGTGAATATTTTAGCAATGCCGATTTTGCCGCCGGCCCGCTGGTTATCCGGGATGACCCGGCCGTTGATTTTAACTGGGGCAGTGGCGCGCCTCTGCCCGGCCTGCCCGCCGATAACTTTTCGGTTCGCTGGAGCCGCTCTCTGGTCTTTGATGAGGGTCTCTATCGCTTCCACATCCTGGTGGATGATGGTGCGCGCTTTTGGTTGGACGACCAACTGCTGCTCGACTCCTGGAAAGATGGCAGCCTGCGCGAAGTGGTGGCCGAGCGGCAAATGAGTGGGGGCAATCACTCCCTGCGGCTTGAGTATTACGAGCGTACCGGTGATGCCGCTATTCGTCTGTGGTGGGAAAGAATCGCCCCCAATTCTTACCCCGATTGGAAAGGTGAATACTGGTCCAACGGCAGTTTTGTGGGCAGCCCGGTGTTAGTGCGAAACGACCCGGTTATTAACTTTTTCTGGTACAGCCAGCCGCCTGCCCCTGGCCTGGCCGCCGATAACTTCTCCATTCGCTGGAGCCGGCAGGTCAATTTTGAAAGTGGTCTCTACCGTTTCTACGCTGAAGCCGACGATGGTATCCGTCTGTTTATTGACGGCCACCCCATCATCAATGAGTGGCATGGCAGCAACAATACCGTCTACACCGCCGATGTAACGGTCAGTGGTTCACGCCAGGTGGTGGTAGAATATTATGAGCACAGCGGCGACGCCTACGTGCGCATCCGTTGGGAGCGTATTACCCTACAGCCGACGCCAAAACCAACGCCAACCCCCACTTCGACTCAAACGCCAACCCCCACCCCGACCTCAACTTTGAATACAACTGCCGCTACCCCTACTCAAACCCCCACCACGACCCCGACCGGAACTTTAACCCCTACCCTCAGCCCAACCGCAACCTCAACGCCTACGGATACGCCCACCCTGACCCTGACCCCAACCGGCACCTCCACCTTAACCCCCACCCACACGCCGACGTTGGTCCCCACTTTGACCTTGACGCCAACTGACACACCGACCCTGACCCCCACCTCCACCCTGACCCCAACCGACACACCTACGGTGACTCCTACTTTGACTCTGACGCCAACCGATACCCCCACTGTTACGCCAACAGCCACCCTGACCCCAACCGGCACACCGACGATTACCTTCCCCATTACCAACGTGCAGATCAACGAGCTTTTGCCGGTGACCGGAACCCTCTATTTGGACGAATGGGTTGAACTCTATAATACCGGCGTGGTCAGCGCCAGCCTGACCGGCTGGAGTATTGACGATGGCCCGGCGAGTGGTAATTTGCCTTACATCATTACCAGCACGGTGGTCATCTCGCCCGGTAGCTTTATTGTGTTGTCTGGCCAGGAAACAGGGCTAATCTTACCCGATGCGGGAGGACAATTGCGGTTGCTCCAACCCGACAGCACGGTGGTGGATGTCGTCACCTTTGGCCCGCTGCTGCCCGACGCCAGCTACAGCCGCGATGGAACCGGCCAATGGCACGCTGACTGGCCGCCCAGCCCTGGCGGTCCTAATATGCCGCCCACGCCAACCGCTACGCCCACTACCGGGCCATAGCTAACCAGCGACCGCTGACCGACGATCCACGACCGCCGTCAATGCATCAGTCAGTATCAGTAGATCCAGTTTTTCACCGTAGCTGACGCCTCCCTGCTGACGCATCCCTATGCGTCAGCGGGCGGCATAGGGATGCCACCCTACGGGAAATCTGGATCCACTGAATATATCGGCGGTCAGCCGTCGGCGGTCTCGATTTTCAAAAGGAGAAATTCAGGCATCCAAAACTTCGCGCACTTTGCGCGCCAACACGCTGGGGGTAAAAGGTTTGGGCAAGAACGCCACACCTGGCTCCGTGACGCCGTGGTGGACAATTGTATCCTCGGTATAACCCGACATATAGAGCACTTTCAGGTTCGGGCGGAGTTGCAGCAGCCGTTGGGCCAATTCGCGGCCACTCATTTGAGGCATGACAACATCGGTGGCCAACAAATCAATAACGCCTTCGTACTGCTGGCTAATTTGCAACGCCTCGGCCCCGTAAGCTGCCTCCAAAACGTGGTAGCCATGTCTAAGCAGGATTGTCCGGCTTAACTCTCGGACCATGTCCTCGTCTTCTACCAAAAGAATGGTTTCGTCGCCATCGGGCGCTTCATCAAGCTGCTCCGGCACGGATGGTTCGACTGCATGTTCAACTTCCGGCAAATAAATGGTAAAGGTGGTCCCCAGGCCCGGCTGACTGGCAACATCAATCCGCCCCTCGCTTTGGGTCACAATTCCGTAAACCGTAGCTAACCCCAGGCCGGTGCCTTTATCCTTTTCTTTGGTGGTAAAAAACGGCTCAAAAATATACGGCAACACTTTGGGGTCTATGCCGGCGCCGGTATCTTTAACGGTTAATACCACATAACGGCCAGGCTCCAAACCAAGATGCTGGCCGGTAGAACTTTGGTCAAGGCTAAGATTATCGGTTTCCAGGATTATTTTTCCACCGTTAGGCATGGCATCCCGCGCATTGACCACCAGATTCAAAATAACCTGCTCTATTTGCCCCGGGTCCGCTTTAACTTTACCCAATCCGGTTCTGGGGCGGCAAACCAATTCAATATCCTCGCCAATCAATCGTTGCAGCATTTTATCCATATCGGCCACAACATCGTTAAGATAAAAAATTTTGGGTTGGAGAACCTGTTTGCGGCTAAAGGCGAGAAGCTGGCCGGTCAAAGCAGTCGCTCGCTGGCCGGCTTTCTTGATTTCTTCAACATAGCGCCGGAAGGGCATGGTCTCGTTCAGATAACGATGAAGCAACAACTCGCTGTAACCATTAATGACCGTCAACAGGTTATTAAAATCATGCGCCACCCCACCCGCTAACCGGCCAACAGCCTCCATTTTTTGTGATTGTAGAAATTGAGTTTCAAGTTGTTTGCGCTGGGTAATATTACTGACCACCCCGTAGATGATTTTGGAGTTATTCGCGTCAATTTCAACCCTGGCGCTGTCGCGTACCCAGATTATCTCACCATCGGCCCGCACCATGCGGTATTCTATTTCGCTGTTCTGCCCTTGCGCCAATCGAGCGGCCTGTTCCGCCGCAGCCTCTCTATCATCAGGGTGGATAACGACGGAAGGCCAAAACTTCCAGTCGGCATTAAAATTTTCTATAGGATACCCCGTCAGGGCTTCAATGTGAGGAGAGTGATAAACATTTATTCGCTGACCATCTGGCTTTATCTCGGTGACATAAATATGATCGGTGATAGACGAGATTACCTGCCGAAAACGCTCTTCGCTGGCCCGCAGGGCCGCTTCAATCTGTTTGCGCTCGTTGATTTCCTGGCGCGCCTGCTTATATAGCCGGGCGTTTTCAATCGCGTTGGCCAGTTGGTCGGCAACGACCTGGCCAATTTCCAGGTGATCGGGATGGTAAGCTCCCTTTTGCCGGCTGCTAATTTGCCATGCGCCAATAATCTTTCGTTTAAAACGCAGCGGCAACACCAGGCTCGATTGCAGACCTGCGGCAACCCGCTGCTCATCTTCGGCAAAACGAGAGTCGGCGGCAATATTGTGGCGCAGCAGCGGTTGTCCATGCGCGATGACCCAGCCCGCCGCCGAGGATTTTAGCGGCAGCCTGGCGCCCGTCGCCGGCGCTAAATCATCTACGTTGGCTTCATAAGCCACAAAAATATGCTCTTCTTCCAGCAAGTAAATCGAGATTTGATCATAAGCCAACAGGCGGGTGGTGTGGCGCGCAAAGGCGTGATAAATGTCGTCCAGGTGCAGCGTGGCCGAGATAGCCTGGTCCAATTCATTCAGGATGGCCAGTTGCTGCGCTCGCTGCTCTGTTTCGGTATAGAGCCGGGCATTTTCAATGGCAATAGCGGCCTGACCGGCCAAAATACGCAGCGTGCTAATTTCTCGGTCTGAAAAAGCGTAGGGCTGCGCATAAAATGCGTTCATCACCCCCACCACCCGCTCGCCCACTTTGAGCGGCATGCCAATGATTGCGCCATGCCAATCTGCCGGCGCATCGCTAAAGAGGGGGTGGTTCCGCATATCAGAAACAATAATAGCTTCGCCGCTTTGGGCAACGCTATAGGTTAACCCCTGCGGGCGGGGCTGGCTGAAAGGCTGATCGTGCCGGCCCTCCCGATCCATCATTGCCCCAAAAGTAAGCTGGCCCGCCTCATAAAGAAAAATATGGGCATCTTCAGCCGCCACTAATTCCAGCGCCGCGCTCAAAATGGCGTCAAACACATCAGACAGTTCCAACGAAGCCGTCAGGTTGAGGCTGACATTTTGTACCGCTTCAAGCTCCTCACGGCGTAACTGCTCAGCCCGATGCAAGCGAGCATTTTCGATGGCGCTGGCGGTTTGATTAGCCAAAAGTTGGGCCAGACCAAGCTCTTCAAGGGTAAACATTCTTTCGTTCTGGCTGCTGACTGCTTGAATGACGCCCACTACTTGATCCCGGCACTCCATGGGCAATGTTAGTACGGTTTTAAAGTTGTTTTGTTGCAACCAGGCTAACTCCGTTAAATTGGCCTCGGTTTGGCCCGTAGTAGTAAACTGTTGGCTGCGCCGCTGTCGCAGCGTTTGCTGGATCAACGGATAATCAGCCAAAGGATACACTTCTGAGGGGATGGTTTGAGCTTTCTCACGGGATAACTTGTCGGCTGTGGCCAGGACTGTTAGCGTATCCTCCCTTTCATTCCAGCGGAAAATAATACAGCTCTCCAGGCTTAGAATATTCAGCATCTCGTTAGCGATAATCTGCAGGACGTACTGCAAATCTGAGTTTGAAGCGATAGCGGCGCCCGCAGTTTGCAAGGCCAACAGTTCGCTGTTAGACGGGTTCATTTCAACTCGGTGAGGTTAAATTTTTGATATAAGGCAGTTCCAAGATTTAAATAAACCAAAGCGTCTTGCGTCTTGCGTGTTCCGTTTATTTCACCTAAGACGCAAGACGAACATTGGATAATTATTTTCTTGGAAATGCCTAAAGCTGACTTGTGGCAGCCCAACATCAAGCATACCACAAAAATTGAGGCTTGAACACCCTGGAAATTCGATAATCAATTTTATTTTCAAAACTGGTAATTATCCCTGGAAGGTTGGAAGGCTGGATAAAACGACCTCCAATCCTCCAATCTTCCAGCCTTCCAAATAGTATTACCGGATTTGATTGTCAAAAACGATTAATCCGGGTTGATTAAACCGGCTTGCCCCACACTCCTGTCCACTCTGGCAGTGTGGCCCAGCCATTCCGCCGGATGGTGGCCGCCAGCTCCGGCCCAAAGAAAAATTCGGTCTGGCCGGCGGCTTCCTCAACACTGGCAAACTGGTAGTCGGTGCGAATGGTTTGCCGGGTAAAACCCCACTCGTTTTCCAGCCAGGCGTAATACTCGGCCAGGCCCGGTGTAGGCGGTGCGGGGGTTAAACTGCCGGTGGTCAGCGTTTCCATAATAATCAGCGCCCCGCCCGGCTTAACCACCCGGTGCATCTCCTGCACCACCTGGCCTATCTGCGCCTGCCAATCCTGAGGATACCAGCCGCGTAAATGGCCGATAGCCCAACCGGCCGTGACCACCTCGGCCCAACCGCCTGGAAAGGGCAAGGCCCGCATATCGCCCTGGACCAATCCCCAGCGCCCCCCGATCCGCTCTCGCTGGCGCTGCTGTTCTTGCAGCATAGCTGCGTGCAAATCCAGCCCAACAATCTGCGCTGCTGTAGCGCCAAGCAACAAGGGCAAACGCCCGCTGCCCGTGCCCAAATCCAAAATTCGCTGACCGGTCAGGGACGTTACCCGCTGCAAAGCCGGCAGCAAATGACCCTCCCAATCCTCGGGTGTAATCATGCGGTGATAATCAGCGGCGCAGTGAGAATAAATGTGGCGAAAGTGATCCATAACAATTTTAGATTTACGATTTTGGATTTACGATTAGAGTGAACCAACACCTTCAATCGTAAATCGGTTAGTTCCTTTTTCTATAAAGCACCTTACAAAATTATAGCATGGTGTAATCAAATTGCTTATTTCATTTAGTGACACTTAGATACACTTTTGATGACGTTTGACCCTGCAAAACCTGGTCCGAAGCCTTGCTGCGGGCCGGTTTTGAGCCGAGCCGTCCTTCCGTTTGGCTGCTGGAAGGCTTTCTCTTCTACCTCCCTACCCCACAGATTACCCCGCTGCTCAACGAAGTTACCGGTCTGGCCGCGCCCGGAAGCTGGCTGGGGTTCGACATTATCAACAGCGTCATGCTCACTTCGGCCTGGACCCGGCCCTGGGTCGAAATGCAGGCTAAGGCCGGCGCCCCCTGGATCGGCGTGATGGACGCCCCGCTGACTTTTCTGGCGGCGCGTGGCTGGCAGGCGACCGTGAGCCAGGCCGGCGCAAGTGACGCTCATCATGGCCGCTGGCCCTTCCCGGTTATTCCCCCCACCCAACCCGATATGCCCCACAATTGGTTTGTTACGGCCTGCAAAGATAAGTAACCTTTTGTAATCAAACCGCACTCTGACCGTGTATAATACTGTAGAACGTTACAACGTGAAACGTTGAACGTTAAACAGGGGGGATAGTGCCACATCCAACCATTTCCGGCAGAGCGCAGCTATGACCGACCTCAGCGGGCTGATTGCACGCTGGCAGGCCGGCGACGAACGCGCTGCCGCAGCTATCTACGACCAGTGCCGGGACTCGACCTTTGGCCTGGCCAATGCCCTGCTGGACAATCCCGCCGACGCCGAAGAAGCGGCTCAAGACGCCCTGACTTACGCTCTGACCCACATCAATCAGTATGATCCCCGACGGGCCAGATTTACCACCTGGCTGCATACCATTACCGTTAGCCGCTGTCGCAATAAACGGCGGCGGCATTTTTTACCCGGTTTGTCTCTGTTTGCCTGGTTTCAAAAGGGCGGCGATACGGCCGATCCCGCCCTCGGCCCGGAGCCGGCGGCGATGCAGGCGACCACACAGGATGAGGTTTGGGCAGCGGTCCAGCGCCTTAGCCCACCCCTGCGTGAGGCGATCTTGTTACGCCACTGGTCCGACCATACCTACCAGGAAATAGCCATCATCCTCGACTGCCCGCTGCGCACGGTGCAGTCACGGGTGCGGCTGGCCTACCAACAGTTACGGGGGTTCCTGGCCCCGGCTGATCTAAACTGTTTTGAAGAAGAGCGAGTGCAATGAGTAGGTGTGACCGCCGACCGCCGACGGCTGACCGCCAATTTCTGGCGGCGGTCGGTGGTCGTCCGTCAGCGGTCGGTAACGAAGAGGAAATATTGTGACGATTCATCTCACCGAAGACCAACTCATCAACTACCTCTACCACCTCCTGCCCGGCGCCGAACGGGAGGCGCTGGACTTGCATTTGTCCACCTGTCCGTCGTGCCGGGCCAGCCTGGCCGATTATGAGACGTTGCAGCGGCGTATCCATTACAATATCGCCGGGCGGCGGCGGGTTACGCCTTCCAGCCGGATGAACTACGCGGCTATTGCCCCTCGCTTGAAACGTACAAGGAGAATAACAATGGTACTCAAACAATCGAATCAATTTATCTACGGAGCCTTGACAATGGCCCTGTTGGTGGCAGTTGGAGCCAGCTTGTATTTCTTTTTGAGTAATCTTAGCCAGCCTACCCCTACGACGCCCGAAGAAATTGAGCCGCCCGCCATTTCGACGGTAGTCAGCCAGCCAGAAGTCAAGCCGACGGCAGAGATAGCCCAGCCGGAGATCAACCCAACTGTGGAGGTCAGCCAGCCCACCGTTGACCTGAACTCAAACGAGGCCATGTTTCGGGGCAACCTACAGCACACCGGCGTCTACGATACCCAAAGCCCGACGTTAGGTGAATTAAAGTGGAAGTTCGAGGCATTGGGAGCTATCCTTTCATCCCCAACTATTGCCGATGGCGTGGTCTACTTTGGCAGCCGGGGCAGTAAATTTTATGCAGTAGACGTGGCAACCGGCCAGGAAAAGTGGATGTTTCAAATCGGGGCTGGAGTATACTCTTCCCCGGCGATAGCCGGGGGTGTGGTTTATTTTGGCAGCGATGATGAACATCTTTATGCCTTAGATGCTCAGACCGGTCAAGAAAAGTGGCGGTTCAAAACAGAAGATTTTGTCGCCTCATCGCCGTTGGTTGCACAGGGAACGGTCTATTTTGGCAGCAGTGATACTTATGTCTATGCCGTGGACGCCCAGACGGGACAGGAAAAGTGGCGGTTTAAAACCGAGGATTATGTCTGGTCTTCCCCTGCCTTGGCCGATGGAGTGCTCTATTTTGGCAGCGGGTGTGATTGCCCCTCCATAAAGGGCAAGAATTTCTATGCGGTAGACAGCCAAACCGGCCAGGAATTGTGGCGCTTTAAAACCGGCGACCGGGTCGAATCTTCGCCAGCCGTGGCCGACGGTGTAGTCTATTTTGGCAGTCACGATGACTATCTTTATGCGCTAGACAGCCAAACCGGGCAGGAACGGTGGAAATTCAAAACCGGCGATACTGTAACCTCTTCGCCAGCTGTAGCGGACGGCTTGGTTTACGTGGGTAGCCGAGATGGCCATCTCTATGCTGTAGACGCCCAGACCGGTCAGGAGAAGTGGAATTTTATGGCTACCAATTGGGTCGAGTCGCCAGTGTTTGCTAATGGCGTAGTTTATTTTGTCGAGAACCGGGCCTATGCTTTTGACGATAGTAAAGGCCATGTATACGCACTAGACAGTCAGACTGGGCGGGAATTGTGGAGGTTCCAAACCGACGGGGGAAGCTATAGTTCGCCTTTTATTGCTGAAGGAGTGCTCTATTTGGGCAGTTCTGATAATTTTCTGTATGCGCTACAGTGAGGGGAAAATAGGGGTAAAAGAGATTTCACGAAGGGCGACTTGGCCCGCAATAGTCGCCCTCTTTACTGATTATCGCTACACGGCCCTAAATAATCTGCCAGGCGTAGTTCGTCATTGATGGCGCACTTATCTGGGTCCCAAATGAGCATGCGGCGGTCTCGGCTGATTTCATACTTTTCCCGTTCCTCCGGGGCTGCGTTATGCAGGCTGGGAATCCACCCTAAAGGCACAGAAAGCAGGCGACCATCGGTTAATTCCAGATGAATGTATTCATCATCGAAGCGTACCCGATGAAGCAGCGCCTCACGCGGAAAGGTGTAGGCGCTGGCCGGGTAGGGGATGTCGTACCATTTTGTTGTCTCTTTAGTTTGTTCTACGCCAGATTTTAGGGTCAGTCGAGTCATTTTGCGAACCTTTGCCAACATGAACACCGGCTCGATTTTCAACCAATGCATCATAACTGTGAAACCAGAAAATCAGATCGCCCTCTCTGAAGACTCTGGGACTCATCGCCAGCCTCACTATCGAACTCGAACCAGGGTAGAGGAATTATAACGTAACTACTTTGAGAATACAACAGAGCGCTAATGCCCTTTTGATTCAAAACTATTGCAAATCGAATAAAAATTGTAAGGTTACGAATGTAATTCTGTGATATAATGCTGTTATCTCAGGGGGCGTTTCACCGTTATTCCACGTACCTGTTCCTCTTAATCAAGTCCACCAAGATTACCCCATTAACCTCTTTAATTGATCAACTTCTGCCAAAAATCGGTCATTTTACGGCGCTGCCTGTGTATAACACTCTGGCAGCCTCACCATGTCTAAAAGCACAAGTGACATAATCAGTAGACCGCAGCATCCTGAGTGCGCGAAGCGCGTATCGAAGGGTGCATTGCGGTCTACTGATAATTCGTTCCATACCTGTCAAGATAATTGCCCTGAAATTGATATTCTCTCGGCTTTTTCTCTGGAAAGGGGGTGGTTGAATTCATCGTTAAAGGGGAATTTCGGTGGTTTCTAAACATCCTTATTCAATTGAGAGGAGATCTTCTAATGAGAAAAGTGTTTAACCTGATCTATGGTGTTGCTAACAATGGCGTTGTCCCTGTCGCCGGCTGCGGCCCTGGCTCAAAGCGAGGTTGCCTGCGACTCGGAGGTCGTGGTGCAGGCCAATGATTGGCTGTCAAAGCTGGCCGATAAATTCTACGGCGACCCGCTGGCCTATCAAGCCATTGCCGACGCCACCAACGCCAAAAATGCCGCCGACGCCAGCTACGCCAAAATTGAGAACGTGGATGTGATCGAGCCGGGCTGGAAGTTGTGTATCCCGGCCCATGACATGGCCCAAGCTCCTACTGCCCCGGCTGAAGCGCCTGCTGCCGCCGACATCACCGCCAGCGCGATGAGCGCCGCGCCGCCGGCCATTGCTCAGGATGCGACCATTGTGGATTACCCCACTGACCCGACGGCGCCTCTTATCGAACTACGGGTCGGCAGCAATGGCTGGACGTGCTTTCCTGACTGGCCCGCTACGCCCGGCAACGATCCGCAATGTTTTGACAAGACGTGGATGGAGTGGTTCAACGCGCTTGTCAGCGGCACTGAACCCAACATCACCGAACCGGGATTGGCCTATATGCTTCAGGGCGGCAGTGACCCCAGCAACACCGACCCGCTGGCCCTGGAACCCGCCGCAGGCGAAGATTGGGTGACAACCCCGCCCCATGTGATGCTGCTTTTGCCCGGCAAACTGGACCTCACCCTGTTTAGCACCGATCATCACTATGGCGGGCCTTATGTGATGTTTGCCGGGACGCCTTACGAACATATCATGATGCCGGTGTCAGAGATAAAGTAAACAAACTGCCCTGCTCCACAAAAGAATCAATCCCCAATTGGCTGGGAAGTGAACCTCACTTCCCAGCTTTTATTTTTAAATAATTACCCATTGTGTTATCATGTTTTTAATGGTGTAATCACTCTATTGCACAGGAGTCATCATGAGCCTATGGCACACCACCGACGCGAAGCGTGAAAATGGAGTGCAAGGCTTGCCTTGCTGACAGCAAACCAAGGTTTGCACTCCTATTTACGAGGAGGACAAAATGATCAGAACTCAAATCCAATTAACCGAGGAACAATCCCGAACCCTAAAAGAAATGGCCCAGGAACGGGGCGTTTCGATGGCTGAATTGATTCGACAAAGTATTGAAAACTTTATCCGCGCTCGTAACCAACTTACACGGGAGGAAAAACGCCGCAAGGCCCTGGCAATTATGGGTCAATTTTCATCAGGCGTTTCTGATCTGTCTACAAATCACGATCAGTATTTGGCCGAGGCTTATGGAGATTTTGGGGAATGAAGGTCTTGGTTGATACTTCGGCCATTATGGCTGTGCTACACCACGATGATAAGAACCATTTATCAGCCAGAAAAGTGTGGGAACAGTTGCTTAATCAGGATGCAATCCTTATTTGCACAAACTACATTCTGCTCGAAACATGCGCCCTTCTGCAAAATCGGGTGGGCTTGGTTGCGGTCAAAGCCTTTGAGGATAACATTGTGCCTTATCTTAACGTTGAGTGGGTTGACGAAGCCCTGCATTTAGCCGGGGTCGCTGCTCTTCTCATTGCCAATCGCCGCCACTTAAGCCTGGTAGATTGCATCAGTTTTGAAACAGTCCGGCGCTTGGGTCTCGACGCCGTATTTGCTTTTGACCAGCACTTTGTTGAACAAGGCTTCACCTGTTTGTCCTGATTACAAGGCTTACCCCTCCTCACTCCGCCGGACCACCCCCTCCCGCCAGGCAAAAACGGCGGCCTGGGTCCGGTCGGCCAGGTGGAGCTTGTTGAGGATATTGCTGACGTGGCTTTTGACAGTTTTATCGCTGATCACCAACCGCTCGGCAATCTCGGCATTGCTCAGGCCGTCGGCAATCAGACGCAGGACATCCAATTCGCGGTCGCTCAATTCGGTGAAAGGATTGGCTCCCTCTCGCCGCGCCCCGTGTAACTCCTGGACTACCCGCGAAGCCACGCGGGGATGCAAGACCGCCTCGCCCCGCGCGGCTTTACGAACCGCATCGGCCAGTTCTTTAGGCGCGACATCTTTTAACAAATACGACAGCGCCCCGGCGCGGATAGCCGGGAAAATATGCTCATCCTGGTGGTACGAGGTCAGCACAATCACCTGGGTGCGGGGACTGGCCTGTTTGACCAGCCGGGTTGCCTCGACGCCGTCCATCCCCGGCATCACCAAATCCATCAATACCACGTCGGGCGCGTGTTCAACCGCAGCTTCAACCGCCGCTGCCCCAGACTCGGCCTCGGCCACGACGGTAATATCCGGCTGAGTTTCGATAAAAGCGCGCACCCCCTGGCGCACTACACTGTGATCGTCAACAATTAAAACGGTGATGGGTTCGGTCATAGGTTTATCCTGCCTGGAGTGACAAAGCTTGCTTTGTCACTTTTTTCAAAGCAAGCTTTGGACTCCTTTTTTATTTTTTAACTGGTCGTCACCCGCGCCGCTATGCGCGTCCCTCTTTGCGGTTCGCTTTCAATAGCCAACTCCCCGCCCAACGCCCCCACCCGCTCGCGCATGCTGCGCAAGCCCAACCCCTTGCCATTGGTTGTGGCCGGATCAAACCCCTGCCCGTTATCAGAAATAGTTAGATTAACCTGATGAGTTGTGCAAGCCAGATGCACTTCCGCCGCCGTAGCTGCGCTGTGGCGGCTGATGTTGGCCAGGGCCTCCTGGGCCACGCGAAACAAGGTCTGCTCGATGACCAGGGGTAAGGGACGCTCGCCCTGCACCCGCACCTCGGAGCTGATCTGGTTCTGGCGCGACCAGTCGGCAGCGTAGTGCCGTAGCGCGGCGGCCAGGCCCTGACCTTCCAGCGCCGCCGGGCGCAGCTCGCGGATGAGGGTGGTTAACTCTTGCTGGGCCTCGTGGACCAGCCGCTCGGCTTCCAGCAAATGGGTTTGGGCGGTTTCGGGCTGTTGGGTTAATAAGGCGCGGGCCGCGCCGACCTGCATGGCCGTAGCAAAAATCTGCTGCTTGACCGAATCGTGCAAGTCGCGGGCCAGCCGGTTGCGCTCTTCCAGCGCGGCTAATTCCTGGCGGGTCTGCAATAAATTTTGCAGTTGCAGGGCCATGTGGTTAAGCTGGCGGGCCAATTGACTTAACTCATCGGCGGAGCTGTCCTGGATCAGCACCTCAAAATTGCCTTGGCTCCAGGCATCGGCGGCCCCGGCCAGGCGACGCAGCCGGCGGGTCAGGCTGCGGGCAATAAAGAAGCCAAAAACTGTGCCGGCGATCAGCCCAACCACCAGCATAGCCCCCCCCACCGGCAGAATGGTTTGCTGCAGCACCAACCACAGAAACTCGCTTTCTTCTATCGGATAGGCCAGTTCGACAAAGAGGGCGCCCAGAAGCTGTTGATCGGCTTGCAAAATAGGCACGGCGACAAAGATATGATTATCGGCGGTGCGTTGGGCCAGCATCCCCGGATCGGTTTCGCCGCGTAAAGCGGCCTCCAGGTTAGAAAGCGCCTCCGGTGAAATTTGCGCTCGCAGCAGCGTCTCCGGCGGAGTCGTTTCGACGGGGTATTCAGCCAGGACCCGGCCTTGCCGGTCCACTACGGCCATCAATACTACCGGGCCAAAATTCCCCGGCAGTTTCGAGTCCGGCTGGCCTTCGTCGGTGGGAATGTTGATGACCAGGTTATCGTCGGCAATAACGTTATGCAGCCACCCATTCAAACCGGCTCGATCGGGCGGACTTTGCTCTAAATAAGGGACCAGGACGGAAGTCACTTTGAGCAAACTTTCAGCAATAAGATTAGGCAGCCAGTTTGACCAGAAGTTGAGATACCACATTAAGCCCAGCCCAATCGCGCTTAAAACCACCGTCGTCGCCACCGTCGAGAGGGCGTAGGCAAAGGTCAGCTTCCATTGTAGCCGGCTAAAAAAGGCGAGCAATCCTTGCCACACCCGTTTTGGAAGATTTATCAAAAAAGAATTTGCCGGAGTTGTTGCCATACGTTTTATGGTAGCCCCTTTTGGGAGATTGGAGATTCATGAATCTCCAATCTCTAATCTCCAAATAATAGTATATCCAAGTTCACTCCAATTGTCATGGGCCTGGAGTTGGGTTTGAGGGTCAGTCTGAGGATGGAGTGGTTACGAAATCTTAACCCGGCCATAACCCCGGCTTAACCCGTTATGGTTAAAATCAAACCATCATCAACAAAGCGACAGTTGGCTGTAGAGTGTAGGCTGACCGTTGAGTGTATAATCCAAACTCAGTAGATCCAATTTTCGAGGAGTGAGGCACGCCCACGTGCCGAACACCGCCGCACGTGGGCGTGCTGGTTCCTCAAATTTGGATCCACTGAAACTGATTAGTGTAGTTGCGAAACAGCAATAGAGCTTTCAGGGTGAAACATTTTGAGGGTGAGTACGTAATAGTAAAGGCAGGCAGCGCCCTACATCCACCCCCAGACCGAGAGCGAGTCCTTCTTTTGCCTGATGACAGCGGGGGTTTTCCGAGGCATACTGGAAGAAGGTAGCAGGGTGGCAGGGTAACAAGGTCGCAGGGTAGCAGAGTCGGATAAATTCCCTGTCTGCTGTCCACCGTTTACCGTCTACTATTTTCAAAGGAAAGCCTCATGACAACAACAACCCAACCTATTTCAAATAACCATCCCCGCCCGTTGGCGCAACTTTTTTTTGGCCTGATTGACCGGCCCGCGGCCACGTTTCAGGCCATTACAGCCCAATCCGGCTGGTGGATTTGGGCCGCGCCGCTACTGATTCTGATTTTGAGCCTGGCCGTGCTACTTGTCGTGCAGACGCCTCACACCCTGGTTTTGGCCCGCCAGCAGGCCGAAAGCCAACTGGCAACCATGCCGGAGGGACAGGTTGAGACGGCGCGAGCGGGCATGGAAATGACCATGTCGCTGCCTTTTATGCTGGCCACCGGTATCGGCTTTGGCGCCCTGGCGTTGGTGGCAGCCACCCTGCTGCAAGCCACCTTTCTTTACTTTACCGCGCTGGTCAGCGGCGGCGAATCTACCTTTGGAACCATTTTTAAGATGAGCGTCTGGAGCCGCCTGCCAATGGCCCTGGGCGCACTGGTCCAGGCCGGTTTTATTGCTGTAGCCGGGCGGCTCATTCCGTACCCCGGCCTGTCTTTTCCGGTGTCCAGCGGCGACCTGATGCAGGATGCGCGTAACCCCCTGTTTGTTTTTTTAAGCGGCATTGATTTGTTCTGGTTGTGGCATTTGCTGCTGGTTGTCTTAGGGTTGGCCGTGGCCGCTCGCCTGGGCCGGGGCAAAGCCCTCTTGTTAACGCTGGTCTATGCAGCCTTAGCCCTGGGCATCACGGTTCTGCCCACGCTGCTGTTTGGCGGCATGATGGGTGGTTAGCAGAGCTACAACATTTGTTGTAGATTAAATCGTTCTGGGGTTTGTTCATTAATGGAGAAAGTTTTGTTATCATCTCAAGATGATGATTGACCAACCTGATGATGTCAGCCCTGAACGAATGTTAGTTTTTGAACCAAAGGATCATTGCGCATGAAACGTGCCTTTATTATTTTGATAATTTTGACGGTTGTAATTGGGGCCAGCGTCGCCGGTTATCAATACTTGACTCCGCCTGAACCCAAAACCCTGAGCGAAAACCCCTCGGTGGAGGTGGTCGAGATTGGCCGGGAGACGCTGGTGGATACGGTCAACGCCACCGGCAGCCTCGAACCCGAAGCCGAAGTGGAAATGAAGTTTGAGATCGGTGGGGTGGTCAAAGAAGTGCTGGTCAAACGCGGTCAATATGTAACGGCCGGGACCGAATTGGCTCGACTGAATACCGCCGACCTGGAACTGGAAATTCGCCGGGCCGAAATCGAACTGGCCCAGGCCCAGGCCGATTTGGACCTGCTCTTTGAGCCGGAACTGGTCGAAAAGATTGCCGCCGCCAGGGCCAAGGTGCAGAGCGCCCAGCTCAAGCTGGCCGATTTGCAGGATGGACCGGACCCCGACGAAGTGACCAAAGCCGAAGCCGAACTGCGCCGCAAGGAGATTGCGCTCAAAACGGCCCAGTGGGAATACGACCAGGTGGCCTATCGCGGCGACGTGGCGGCTATGCCCCAGGCCGACGCGCTGCAAGAAGCCACCCTGGATTATGAGGCGGCTCTGGCCGATTATAACATCGCCGTTAAAGAGGCCACCCCGGCGGATCTGGCCGAGGCCCGTTCTAACCTGGCCGAGGCTCAATCCAGCCTGGCCGAACTGCTCAAAGAACCCAGCGCCGCCGAGATTGCTTCCAAGCAGGCCGGCGTGGACAGCGCCCAACTGACCCTGGAAGAGAAACAGCACGACCTGGCGCAGGCCGTTCTGATTGCCCCCACCGATGGCGTGGTGCTGGATATTAGCATCGAGCCGGGCGAACGGGTCTTGGCCGATGCCGACGATGCCGCCCTAATCATTGCCAACACCTCGACCTATCTGCTCAAGATGGAAGTGGACGAAATTGACATCGGGCGGATTCGCCAGGGCCAGCCGGCCGAGGTATCGCTCGACGCCTTTGCCGAGCAGACCTTTGCCGGAATCGTGACCGACATCGCCCCGCGCCCGGTGGAGAAAGAGGGTGATAACAACATTGTTACTTATGAAGTGACCATTACCCTTGACCCGTCCGGCCAGCCGCTCAATCTATTGACCGGCATGACCGCGACCGCCGCCATCCAGACCCGGCAGCTTAAAGATGTGGTCGTGGTGCCCAACCGGGCCATTCAAATTGACCGGGCCGGCGGCGGCGAGCCGGTGATCTTTGTGGAAAAACTGAACGGCCAGGGCCAGACCACGCGGGTAGAAGTTGAACTCGGCTCGCGCAACGGCTCCGTGACCGAAGTCATCGCCGGGCTGGAAGAAGGCGATCAGGTGGTGATTAGGCGTCAAGCTGAACTAGAGCCGACTTTGTAGAATTAGCCCGCAGATAACGCAGATGACGCTGATTTGCGCAGGTAAAAATAAAAAGATCAGCGAAAATCTGTGTGATCAGCGTCATCAGCGTCCAGTTTTAACATTGGTGTAGAATAGGGATATGATAGACAATAAACCAGTTATCAAAGCCGAAAACCTCACCAAAACCTACCAAATGGGCGAGGTTGAAGTGCAGGCCCTGCGGGGCGCTTCGTTGCAAGTGCAGCCGGGCGAACTGCTGGCGATTATGGGGCCGTCCGGTTCCGGCAAGTCAACCTTGATGAACATTTTGGGCTGCCTGGACCAGCCGACCTCCGGCCAATATTACCTGGAGGGGCTGGACGTGGCCCAATTGGACGATAATCGGCTGGCTCAAATTCGGGGCAAGCGGATTGGCTTTGTCTTTCAAAGCTTTAATTTGCTGCCCCGCACCAGCGCTCTGGCTAATGTCGAACTGCCGCTGATTTACATGGGCATAGGCCGGCGAGAACGTCATCGCCGGGCGGCTACGGCGCTGGAAATGGTCGGCCTGGGCGACCGTCTCCAGCACAAACCCAACGAGCTGTCGGGCGGACAGCAGCAGCGCGTAGCCATTGCGCGGGCGCTGGTCACCAACCCGGCCATTATTATGGCCGACGAGCCGACCGGCAACCTGGACTCGAAATCCAGCGAAGAGATTATGGGCATTTTCCAGTATTTGAATGAGGCGCAAGGCATTACCATCATCTTCGTCACCCACGAACCCGATATCGCTGCCCATACCCGGCGCATCGTCCGCCTGGCCGATGGGGTCATTGTCGAGGATCACCCGGTGCTGAACCCACGCCGGGTTGAAACGGCGCTTCCAAGTACGGAGCCGGTGATAGCCTAACGATTTACGATTTACGATTTTGGATTTACGATTACGCATCACGCATCACCCCTGCCGAGCAAATGAAAAGGATGAGCTAAATGCAACTTGGGGAAAGTATTTTAATCGCGTTGCGGGCCTTGACGGTCAACAAGCTGCGCACTATTTTGACCATGCTCGGTATTATTATCGGCGTGGCGGCGGTGATTGGGCTGATCTCCATCGGCAACGGCTTCCGCCAGCAGATTAACGAAGATTTGGGCAGTTTGGGCACCAATGTGCTGTCCGTCTATTCCGGCCGCTTTTCGATTTTTGGGCCGGACGGCGAAGAGAACGAACCGCGCACGGAACAAAAGAAGAAACCGCCCGAACCGTTGACCATCGCCGACGCCGACGCTCTGAACGACCCCTTACGGGTGACCAATGTGGTCGGTGTGGCCCCCGAATATAATGTCATATCGGCCCAGTCGGTGGGGCGCGGCCAGCAGGAAGCCGAAAACATCTCGATTACCGGAGTCACCCCCGAATTTGCCAGCGTCCGCAACATGGCCCCCGAACTGGGCGAGTTTATCAGCCAGGAACACGTGGACCGGCGGGCGCGGGTAGCCGTGCTGGGGGCCAGGGTGGTCGAGCAGTTGTTTGAGCCTTACGAGTACCCCATCGGCGAATCGGTCAGGATTAATGGCGTTTCCTTTGAAATCATCGGGCTGCTGGAAGAAAAAGGGCAGGGCGGCTTTGGCGGCGACCAGGACAGCGTGCTGCTCATCCCACTGACCACAGCCCAAACCCGCCTGGATAATGCCGGAGCCTTTCGGGGCAGTTTAATTCTCTCTGGTATTTACATTCAGGTTGACAGCCCGGAGAATATGGACCCGGTATCTGAACAGGTTACTGAAGTGATGCGCGAGCGCCATCGCCTGGGCGACGAGTACCAAAACGACTTTACCATTATCAACCAGGCCCAACTGCTTGATTTTGCCAACAGCCTGGCTACCGGCCTGACCGCCTTTTTAGGCTCTATTGCCGGGGTGTCGCTGCTGGTCGGCGGCATTGGCATTATGAATATCATGCTGGTCTCGGTGACCGAACGGACCCGCGAAATCGGCATCCGCAAGGCGGTGGGTGCGAAACGCAGCGACATCTTGCTGCAATTCCTGGTCGAAGCCATTGTCATCTCGCTGATTGGCGGCTTTATGGGCATCGGCCTGGGCTACGGCATTGCCTTTCTCCTGCCTACCATAATCCCGGATTTGGGCGGCACGGTTGTCACCCCTGGCTCGATCCTGCTGGCAACCAGTTTTTCGGCGGCGATTGGCCTCTTTTTTGGCGTTTACCCGGCCACCCGCGCCGCCCGTCTGCGGCCCATTGAAGCATTACGGTATGAATAACCGGAAGATTGGAAGGTTGGAAGAAGGAAAATTACCCACCTTCCAACCTTCCAACCTTCCAACCTTCCACGAGGCTGTAAATGAAATTCTGGACAACCCTGATTTTACTCATCTTCCCTCTACTCGCCGCCTGCGCGCCCAGCAATGTGACGCCCACGGCGACGATTGTGCGGTTGGACCGCTCGGCCCTGACGCCGACCGCGCCGGCGGAGACTGTGGCCGATACTCCGCCGACGGCGACTCCCATTCCTTTTCCCAGCCCCACCCCCGCCGCCACGCCTGTGAGCCTGACCACGCCTACCCCTTCGATCTCACCCACCCTGTCTGCCGGTATGCCAGCCATCACCGCTACGGCTACTGCGGCGGCTCAGGTAGAGATTATTACTGCCGGCCTCAATGTGCGAGAGGGACCGGGGGTGGCTTATCCGGCTATCGGCACAGTGGTTCAAGACGAGGTATTTGATCTCACCGGCGTCAGCGCCGACGGCGGCTGGCTGCAAATCAGCCAAGCCGGCCGCCCCGGTTGGATTTCTAGCCAGCCCACCTATGTCCGCGTCACCGGCTCACTGAGCGATATTCCTACCGTAGACTCCGCTGCCGGTCCCCCGTCCCCGGTCCCCGGTCAAGCTCCGGCGGTCGGCGGTCAGCCAGCGGCGGTCAATCCCGGCGGCCAACTCCTCTTCACCACCCGCAGCGGCGGCCACCTATACATCGTCAATTTTGACGGCAGCGGTCTACGCAAACTGGCCGGCGGGGTAATTGATCCGGTGGTTTCGCCGGATGGCCGGCAGGTGGCCTTTACCCGCTGGGACAGCTCGAAGCTGGGCGCGCTGTACCTTCTCAACTTGGCTGACGGCGGCGAGCGGGTGGTGGCGGGTGATATTCGCCGGCCCAAATCGCCGGCCTGGTCGCCGGATGGACAGGCGATTGTAGTCTCGTTTCAGCACGGCGGCACGGTTGACCCCCAGCCGGAATGTCGCACCTTTGACGCCGACGACGGCTTTCAACTGCCCAACGTCAGCGAAATAACCAGCGTCCGCCAGAAAAGCGACGGCTCGGTGGAGATCTGTTTTATTCGCATCGAGGATTTGCAGTGGGGCCTGCGCCGCATTAATTTAGCCAGCGGCCAGGCTGAAGATTTGCCGGCCGATTTGTACAGCTTTAACCCCACCTGGGACCCGCAAAACCCCTGGCGGCTTATTTACGACGGCCAGCGCGGGTTGATGCAGCTTGACGTTGACAGCGGCAAGCTCCAACCTTTTACCACTGATGTGCGTGATGCCGCCCCCGTTTTTTCGCCCGACGGCCAAAAGCTGGCCTTAACCTACAAACAGCACGACCATTGGGAAGTCTACACCTATGATTTAGCTACCGGCAGCCGCCGGCGCTTGACCGAGCCGCCGTTATTAGCCAACCCGCAGTACAACAGCGCCGCCCCGGCCTGGTCGCCCGACGGTTCTCAAATCGTCTTTGTCACCGACCGCAGCGGCCAATGGGAAATCTGGGGCATGAACGCCGATGGCAGCAATCAACGGCCGCTCCTGCCCGCCGAGGTGCAGGCCGGGCTGGGCTTGGAATACCATGGGGTGAACGAGCGCCTGCTGAATTGGCTGGGGGCAAGCGGGCCAGCCCCGGCAGCGCCGGTGGCCATGCCTATTGAGGCTTCTCTTAGCGGCGAGTGGGATTTTGCCTTCGGCTCGATGTCGTTGAGCGAGCAAAATGAGAGCGTCAAAGGCAGCTACCAATGGTACGGTGGGGCCGATACCGGGCAACTCAAAGGCGTCGTTCTCCCTAATCTGGGCCAATTTCAGGGTTTGTGGCTCAGCGACCGCAGCCCCAACAGCCAGGGCTTTTGGCGCGGGCAGCTCAGCGCAGCAGGGACAAGCTTCTCCGGCACCTTTGAAGGCAGCGAAACCAGCCAGCCCTGGTGCGGGGTTCGCTCCGGCCAGCCGCTGCCGACGGGCTGCGGCTTCAGCGGCGTCTGGCAGCTTCGCTTTGGCGACCCGCCGGGGCTGGGCCAGGCCACTTTGACCCAAACCGGCGCCACCGTCGAGGGGACCTTTGTAGACAGCCAGGGCCAATCGGGGGAAATTGTCGGCGGTGTGGTGACCGTCCAATCGCTGACTGAGGCCACTTTGAGCGGCGTCTGGCGTAATGCCCAGGGTAAACAGGACTCGTTTGAGTGGCGGCTCAACCTGACCACTGGGCGCACCTTTGAGGGCCGGCGCGACCCCGGCAACAGCGAATGGTGCGGCTGGCGGCAAGGGACGACCGAGCCGGATGAGTGTGGCTTTTGATTTTCTGGTCAGACAATCGCATTGATCCCGGTAATCTCCCGCCCAACGATCAGCAGGTTGATGTCGTTGGTGCCCTCATAAGTGTAGACAGCCTCGGCGTCGGTGAAGAGGCGGGCGATGTGGTGGTCAATCAGGATGCCGTTGCCGCCCAGGATTTCCCGGGCCAGTTGGGCAATCTGGCGGGCCAGACGGGCGTTGCTGTACTTGGCCAGCGAAGCCATTGCTTCGGTTAACTGCTGCGCGGCCAGCAGCTCGGCCAGACGAAAGCAGGTAAGCTGCATCTGGGTCAATCCCGCCGCCATCTCAACCAGCTTGTGCTGGATCAGTTGAAACCCGACAATGGGCCGCCCGAACTGCTCCCGCTCCTGGGCATATTTCAAAGCGATTTCAAAACAACCGGCGGCCAGTCCCGCTGCCTCCCAAGCGACACCGTAGCGAGTAGCCGCCAACACCCTGGCCGTATCGCGGAACGAGCGGCTGTGGGCCAGGCGGTTCACTGCCGGGATGGGCGCATTTTCCAGGGTGATGTGGGCGTTGAGCACCGCCCGCTTGCTGATTTTGCCGGAAATATCCTCAATCGTTACCCCTTCGATCTGGCGCGGCTGCTCCAAAACAAAAGCGCCGATTCCACCCGCTTCATCTTTAGCCCAAATAATCAACACATCAGCGATCGAGGCGTTGCCAATCCATCGCTTGGCCCCGTTGAGAATGTAAACGTCCCCGTCGCGGCGAGCCGTCGTCAATAGGTGCGAGGCGTCGGAGCCGCGCTGGGGTTCGGTCAGGCCAAACGCGCCGATTTGCTCCAGCTTGACCATCGCCGGCAGCCAGCGGGCGCGCTGTTCCTCGGACCCCAGCAGGCCAATTGACCCCATGGCCAGGGCGGAATGGACGCCAAAAAAGGTACTGATTGAGCCATCGCCGCGCCCCAACTCGTAATTCACCAGCCCTAGGCTCAGCGGGTCGAGGGCGGCGCAGCCGTAACCGTGTAGCGTGCCGCCAATAATTGGCAGTTCTCTCAGCCCCAAGGCCAGCTCGCGGGGAAATTCAGCCCGCTCCCAATAGGGGTTGATATTGGGCCAGACAACCCCCTCCACATAAGCCCGCACCCGGTCGCGGATGTGGCGCTGTGGGTCGGTCAAACGGGCGTCAAGGTTGAAAAAATCGAAACCAGCGTAGGACATCTTTGTCTCCTTGAGAAAATATACTGCCCGCAGGCACAAACTGAGCTTTTTGCCAGTGTAGAAAAACGCAGTTTGTATCCGTGCAAAGTATAGTTATCAGTTATCAGTAATCAGTGGTCCGTAACCAAACTGACTACTGATTACTCAATGTCATTAAGTTAGCGTAGTTTAGCCCTTTGTGGGCGGCTATAAACGGGCACGAGGCCCTATGCTACAGCCTTAACTTAACGACATTGACTGACCACTGGCTACTGTTTTCAGGGCAGATCGCGGTACTGCTGCTGGTCCCAATCGTAAAAGCCGGTAGTCTGGCCGTTTTCCCGCCGGTAAAAGGTGGGACAGCCGGCGGCCAGCATGGCTTTGACCCAGGGCGCGACGACCAACCCGGAGGCTTCCATTTTGGCGGCGGTGGCAGCCACACCCAGCCGATCCCACAGCTCGAACGGCCCGGCCTCATAGGCAAAACCCCAGCGCATGGCGTCGTCAAGGCTTTTGAGATCATAGGCAATTTCCTGGGCGCAGGCGGCAGCGTAGGCCAGATCAAAGCTGACCACGGCCCAGGCCAGTTGCGCCCCCCGGTCGGCCTGCCAACGCGGGTCGAATAGGGCCGTCAATCGCTGGCCCAAATCAGCGATTTTGCCGACGGCTTCAACGGCCTCGAAGCGGGGCATTTGGGCTACTTCGTATTCAAAGGTGGCCGGGTTTAGTACCAGGAAGATTCGCTGACCCTCGGCATCCTTGCCTTGCTTGTAAAAACCCTGTTTGGTCTTGTTGCCCAACCAGCCCCGCGCCATCAACTCATTGGCCACTCGTTCCACGTGTAGCGAGCGCAGCACCTCTCGGTGCGGGTCATGCGGGATCAGGTCGTACAGGTTGTGGGCCACGTGGACGGCAATATCAATGCCCACCAAATCTTGCAGGCGAAAGGTGGCCGTTTTGGGCCGGCCCAGCAGCGGGCCGGTCAGGGCATCCACCTCGGCGATGGTGTAGCCGTGCTCAAAGGCATAATGAATGGCAAAGCTGTTGCCGGGCGAAAAGAGGCGGTTGCCGATGAAGTTGGGCGTATCTTTGCAGTGGACAATGCCCCGGCCCAACACATTTTCGGCAAAGCGGGTGATCGTTTCGACCACAGCCGGGTCGGTCGCAGAGGTGGGGATGATTTCCAGCAGTTTTAAGATTTGGGGCGGGTTGAAAAAGTGCGTCCCCAGAAAATGGCGCTTGAAGTCGTCGCTGCGGCCCTCGGCCAGCGAGGCAATGGGCAGGCCGGAGGTATTGCTGCTGACGATGCTGCCGGGTTTGCGTATCGCTTCGAGGCGGGCCAGCAGCGCGCGTTTAGCTTCCAGCTTTTCGATTATCACCTCGATAATCCAGTCGGCGGCGGCCAGCCGGTCAAAATCATCTTCGGTGTTGCCCAGGGTAATAAGGCCGGCTGCGGCCTCGTTTACCAGAGCCGGTGGTTTTGCCTGGCGCATGCGCTCGAAGCCGGCCTGTACCAGCCGGTTACGCACCTGCGGGCTGGTCAGCGTTAGCCCCTGCTGCGCTTCTTCGGGGGTAAGCGAGGTGGGGACGGCGTCCAGCAGGGTGACCGGCAGTCCGGCGTTGGCCAGCAAGGCCGCAATCGCCGCGCCCATCGTTCCTGCCCCGATGACGGCGACGTTTTGAATGGAATGTGACATAATGATCCGTTTCCTTTGAAAATAAAGAGGCGATGACTCGTGAGGCGAAGAGGCGAGGGGACAAAGGCTTCGCGTCTTCGCCTCCTCGCCTCACTCCCCCAAAATCACAATATCGCTGGCCGTAGCCTGAACCGGATAGGACTCGGCCACCGGGCCGGTAAACCAGGCTTCGGCAGTTCGACCAACTTGCAGCGCGTCGAAGGTGGTGGGGCGGCGTTCCTGGCCCACCTGTTCAAAAATCCGCGTTTTGGCTGTAACAGTAATGGAAGCTTTGTCGAAAGTAGTGCCTGCCTCAACCTGACCCTCAACCAGAATCGAGCCAACCCAATCGCCGCCGGAACCAGGGGTTCGACTGGTGATACTGCCGCGAATGGCCGGAGGGGTAGTGGGGGTGGTTTCCGTAGGGGCACAGGCCAGGAGCGACAAGAGTAGGTTGAAGATTAGGCTGGCTAAAATGATGGGGCGCGGCTGTTTCATTGATCCTCCTGGTCATTGGAGTGCAAAAGCTTTGCTTTTGCGCTCCAGGCTATCTTACAACTATTAGCTCCTGGCGTCAACCATTTTAAGATGATCGAGCCGGGTTGTCCCCCCTTCTTGAAGGAGAGTATAATAGCCTCATCTTTTTCCTTGAGGCAATTTGATGACCGCTTTGTTACGCAACAAACTCTTTATGGCTGTCACCGTCGGCCACCTGGTGATTGATATTTTCAACAGCATGGGGTCGGTGGTGGTCACGTTTTTGAGCATTCCCATGGCGCTCAGCACGGCCCAAATCGGGCTGGCGCTCAGTTCGTATTCGCTGCTGGCGGCCATTACCCAACCCCTGTTTGGCTGGCTGACCGATAAGCTGGGGAGTAGGTGGCTGGGGCCGGGCAGCGTGGCCTGGACAATTGGTTTTATGGCCCTGGCCGTTTTTCTGGCCCAAACCACCAACAATTTTGCCTTATTTATGATCCCTTTCGCCCTGGCCTCGATTGGCTCCGGGGCGTTTCACCCCCTGGCAACGATGCATTCGACCAATGCCATCCTGAGCCAGGCCGCCCTGGCCACCGGCATGTTCTTTTTGTTTGGACAAACCGGCCTGGCCAGCGGCCCATTTTTGGGCGGCCTGATTTTGGATCACATCGGGCCGGCCGGCATCTATACCCTGGCGGCGGCAACCATCCCCTTTATCATTTTTATGGCCTATGCCATGCGCCACACCTCCATTCGCCTGCCGGTCCGACCGCGCCACAGCGACATGAGTTTGCCCCCGGTCAAGGTGCGCTGGGGGGCGATTGCCCTGCTGGCGTTGATCACCGGGCTGCGTTCCTGGGTGGTGCTGGGCACGGTCAATTTTTTACCCAAAATGTTTCAGGAGATGGGCTGGGAAGCGACCGCTTACGGCCTAATTACCGGCTCGTACTGGATGGCTTCGGGGGTGACCGGGGTGATGGCCGGTAGCCTGGCCGACCGCTGGGGCCGGCGACAGGTGGTCTTTGTGACCATGCTGCTTGGCTCGCTGCCCATTTACTTTTTGCCGCTCAACAATAACTGGATCGCTTTTGTTTTGGCCATCCTCATTGGCGGCCTGACCGGGGCTTCGCACAGTATCTTGATTGTGATTGCCCAAGCCCTGCTGCCGGGCCGCCAGGCGTTTGCTTCCGGGGTGGCCCTGGGCTATCTCTTTGGGGTGGGCGCGGTGGCTGCCTGGGCCATCGGGGCGCTGGCCGATGTGTGGGGGCTGAATCCGGTCATCCAGGCCGGGGCAGGGGTAGGCGTGGTCGTGGCGCTGCTGGCTCTCTTTCTCCCCTCCACCCGCGAGACGCCCCAGTTACAACCGGAGGTCGCCCCGGCGCAAGCAACTGCCGACGGCTGACCCATGACGAGAGATGCGAAGCCCTTCGACTCCTCGCCTCACGCCTCATCGCCTCTTTTAGAGAAGGTATCCGGCTGTCTGCCGGCGGCGGTCGGCGGTCGTCAGCCCATCCCCCAAATATCCCACTGTTTCCCCGGCTGTTTTTGTGTTAAAATCAGAGCCAAAGAGTTATCAATCACTACCCTTCAACCTTCGACTTCAAACTAAAAATAAAACGTAATAGTTCACTATTGAAATGCGTCTTTGTCAATAAGCCTATGAGTTACGCAGTTGGGTTGTAGTTTAGGGCCTTGTGCCTGCCCATGAGGGGCTAAACTACCTTGAACTGCGTAACTCCTAAAGCCATTACGTTTTACCCGTAGGGCTATACCACGCCGGGTACGGTGTCATTTTACACATTACGTTTCACACTGAAGGCAGTATCCTATGACCGAACGCCAGGAAATTGAACAGGCTATTACCACGTTGGAAGCGCAGCAGGGCCTGGTGGACGAGGTCGTTCTCGCCACCACGCTGGCTGCGCTGCGCAAACAATTGGTTGAGTTAGAGCGGTCGGAAACCCTGCCGCTGGCCCTCAAGGGTGAGCGCAAGCAGGTGACGGTGATGTTTGCCGACATCTCCGGTTTTACCGCCATGAGCGAAAAGCTCGACCCGGAAGAAGTGCGGAGTATGATCAACGCCTGCTTCGAGCGGCTGGGAGCGGTGATTGACCAGTACGGCGGCCACATTGATAAGTTCATCGGCGATGAGATTATGGCCCTCTTTGGCGCGCCCCAGGCCCACGAGAATGACCCGGAGCGGGCGCTGCGGGCGGCGCTGGATATGATGGCCGCCCTGGAAACCTTCAACGACGAACATGCCGGCCTCATCCCCAAGCGGCTGGCGCTCCACTTTGGCATCAACACCGGGCTGGTCATCGCCGGGGGGATTGGCACGCGACAGCGCCAGGATTACAGCGTGATGGGCGACACGGTCAACCTGGCCGCCCGGCTGGAAGACCTGAGCGAAGCCGGCGAAACGCTGGTGGGCGAAGACACCTACCGGCTGACCGCGCCGCTGTTCGAGTTTGAGCCGCTCAAGCCGGTCGCGCTCAAGGGCAAAGAGAAGCCGGTGCGGGTCTACCGGCTGCTGCGGGCCAAAGCCGCGCCGGGCCGGGTGCGCGGCATCGAAGGCTTGTATTCGCCGATGGTGGGCCGGGAGCGCGAGCTGGCGCGGGCCAAAGCCATTCTGGCCCATTTTGAGCAGGGCCAGGGCGGAGTCATTTCGGTCATTGCCGACGCGGGCTTGGGCAAGTCGCGCCTGATCAGTGAGTTGTGTGATGAACTCTGCCGCCAAAATAATCAGATCGAGTGGGCCGAAGGCTGCGCCCTTTCTTACGGCGAAAGCGCCAGCTACCTGGCCGCCCGCGATATGTTCCGCAAACTGCTGCGGGTGGCCCCCGATGCCTCGCCCCAGGAGGTCAGCCGCGCCCTCCGCACCGAGGTTGACCAACTTTTTACCGGTCAGTCCGCCGAGATTTTTCCCTATCTGGCCCACCTGTTGGATGCGCCCCTGGATGAGGAGTCGGCTCAGCGGCTCAAATATGTCGAAGGCGAAACCTTGCAGCAGCGCCTTTTGCAGGCCGTCCAGAGTTACCTGGCGGTCAAAAGCAAACACGGGCCGCTGGTGCTGGTCTGGGAAGATTTGCACTGGGGCGACCCGTCGAGCCTGGGGCTGCTGGAAGCGATTCTGCCCCTGACCCGCACCTCTCCCTTGCTGCTGCTGTTGATCTACCGCCCGGCGCGGGAGGGGCGGGTGTGGGCCTTTCACCAGCGGGTCAGCGCCCTGCTGGGTGACGACCACCAAATTATCGAACTGGCCCCGCTGACCGCCGCAGAGAGCAACCAACTGCTCGACAACCTGCTGGAGTCGAGCCAGTTGCCGGAAAAGACCCGCCGGCTCATCATCAGCAAAGCCGAGGGCAACCCCTTTTATGTCGAAGAGGTCATCCGCTCGCTGATTGACAGCGGCGCGCTGACCCGTTCCGAAACGGGCCGGGGCTGGGCGACCACCGCCCGCCTCGACGACATCACCATCCCCGACACCTTGCAAGGGGTGATTATGGCCCGCATTGACCGCCTCGACGCCGAAGCCAAGCGCATTTTGCAAGTCGCCTCGGTGATAGGGCGGACCTTCCCCTATCGGGTGTTGGCGCGGGTCACAGGGGCGGAGTGACCGGCAGAGGTAATAAATTTGCAGATAGGGTAAGAAGTTAAAAGGTGGTATAATCTTAGTATGCCGGAATATCTCTTTACTACGACAGACCCACAAGACCGTACTATACACCTGACCGAAGCCTGCTATACCCTACATATTTTGATTGAACATCCAGATCTTTCAGATGTAAACTTGATAAGGCAAACTGTCAAAAAACCGGACTATATCGCTCAAGATGCCCTTGACTCGGAACGTCTTGTTTATTATTACACTTACCAACGTAGCCCTCAGCGTTGGATGATCAAAGTAGTGGTAGAGCGGGATGAGATTGTGACGGCCTATCGAGTTAATCGGCTCAAACAAGGAGAGACAATTTTATGGCGACGATCATGATACCGGAAGCTGTTCAGGCTTACTTTCCCAAAACCGTTGAACCCTCTCAGCTTTGGGTAAACTATAACCCAATGGCCGACTCATTGACCATCTACTTTACAGGCAAGCCCGTACCCAGTATTTGGACTGATGTGGATGAGTTTGCCTATATTGGCTTTGCCCTCAATGACGAAACTACAGTGACCGGCGTCATGATCGAACATTTCAGCAAATGGCTGCTTGTGCCCGGTTATTCGGCGCGGGAGTGGGAGCCAGCGTAGGTAGGGGTATCTGAAGGTGGAAGCTAGAGGTTTCATTTTTGAAATCTTCGAAAGTATCTCTATTTAAAATTTTGTGAGCATTATTTCTACATGAAAGTTAGAGGGACAAGATGAACAACAAAAAACATCCTTTATCTGGTTATTCAGAAGAAGAGATAATCAATTATCTATGTGTTGTAGCTTATATTGCCTCAGCCGATAATAAAGTTACCGATACTGAGATATCAAATTTGCGTGAATTATGCAAAGCTGTTGAACTAGGTGGCGTTGGGATTGGCAAAGTTATCGCTGTAGCAGAAGATCCGGGTTGTGTCAATATTGAAGAGATAATTTCAAATTTATTAGGGAGTCAGCTTAAATTCACCTTAATCACGGATATGTTTTTTATGGCTTTTGCCGATAATGTATTTGCTCCAAGCGAAGAAGAAGAAGTGAAGAGAATCGCCTCGAAGCTTAATGTTAACGGAGAACAATTGGCTGCTCTACAAAAATATGTTGAAGCGGTAATAAAAGCGCAAAACTCTGGTAGTGGAAAGCAAGATTTAAAAGACTTAGGAGCTGAAGTTGCAGCAGGTTTGGCTAGTGCGGGTGTTCCCATAGCTGCTGTAGCTATGTCTGGTTCTGTTTTTGGTCTAAGTGCTGCAGGAATAACTTCCGGCCTTGCAGCGCTTGGATTGGGGCTTGGTATGACAACAGGCATAGGAGTAGTGGCAGCTTTGGGTATTGGTAGCTATTTTGGTGTCCGCTATTTGTATAAGAAACTATCGGAGAGTAAGAACGATGAATGAACAAATGTCCATTAATCGACCTTCAAGTTATCTAACCCAGAGTGGGCAAGTCGCAATGACTTTGGTTGAGAAACTGCCTCCTGAGGCAATCATTAAAATAGTTGATATTATCGGGGATATTGCTCACGCTAATAAAATTCTCGAAGGCAACGACCAAGCATTTCAACAAAATCTGACAATGCTGAGAGAGAAAAATTTAGATCGAAAGGATAGATTGGATCTTCTCAGTGCAATCTTATCTAGCCCTCAACTATCTGAAAAAGATATATCCCAAATTGTCACGAGCATATGCAATATAGCCGAAGGGAAAAGTGGATAAAAGCTTTTTTGTCCTGAAAATTATTGATGCTATTACTGACGTTATTCGTATCAAAAAAGAACACGAAATAACGCTGCAAGATTTGCATCAAGCTAATGAGTATCTAAAAGAAGCTGTCATGAGTCAAGAAGATTTGATTGAATTGTTGCAGCAGATTTCCGTTGCCACCCAATCTCTTCCCAAACAAGAACGGCAAAAAATTTATCGATGTGTTGCTACACTATATCGCAATATGATTGCTTTTGAGGAAGAATGCCTTCGGATTTTGGATTTTAGGAGAAGTAGTTAAAGTATGGGACCCGCTGCTTGGGCTGCTGTTGGAAGGGCTTTAGCTGTTGCTTTAGCATCTTCTGTATTTACTGGGCAGAACAATCTTGTTGCTGTTACTGCACGAAGTATTCATAGAGCTATTCTCAACAATGAATTACAAATGGCAGAGGCAATGCTTAGGGATTTAGCCTTTAGACACAGAGAAAGTTTTGACGAGTTCATGCGTAAGTATCGGAACGATCTCCCTGACGAATTATTTGAAGAATTTGCTGATTTATTGTAGTGCCCCTAATCGCCTGCACGGCGATGAAAGTAGTTGAACCTGCACTGAATCACAAGACCTACGGCTGGAGACAGCCCCCTATCAATACTAGGAATCAGTTTTCCACTCAAGTTAAATCAGGACATGTCCAGGAGGTTGAGATGGGACGAAGGATACGTTATCGGCCGAGCGCCGCAGCAGAACAATTTGTACCCGTAGGCAAAGCGCAGGGAGATAGCTTTTTAGGGCAAAAAGCAGTGGTAATTCTTGTGGCTGGTTTTGTCCTGATGTTGGCCGTGATTGTGGGCGGGGCCTACTTTATCATCCAGAATAGAAAGTTTCAAAGCGAGTTTGCCCCGCTGGCCGGCGTTTGCCAGGGCAAATGGGTCGGCCAGGCTTCAGCCTACTCGTCTGCGCCGGGTCTGCATCCGGCAGTAGCGGTCAGAGACGGTTCCGAGGGATGGCAGCTTGACTCCTATCTCATTCCCGGCGGGGCTTTGCCGCAGTCGCTGGCTGAAACCCAGTTGGTATTATGCCTGGGCAAATCTCAAGCCATCTATATTCAAAGATGCCCTTACGGAGAGGATACCACCGTGACCAATGTCATAGATCGCTATTACCTCCAGCGGGAAGCCCGATTAATCGAGGCCAAAACCGGCCGGCTGATCGCGGTTCAGACCTTTAAGGGCAGTTCGCCTGATTATTGCAACAAAAAGGAGTGGTTCGGTAAAGACGACAAAACTGTTTCTGTCACCGGGCCGGATATCCCCGATAGCGAAATACAACGCTGGGCCTCGGCCCACTTTTCAATTAAATAAATGTAACTGCTCAGCGGTAGTAATATCAAAGGCTAAGGCTAAGGCTGAGGCTAAGATTGATCTTGCACTCTTAGCCTTCGACTCAGCCTTAGCCTTGAGCGGGTGAGTAGTTACGATTAAAGATATGGGATTATGACTATGATTAACCTAACCCAACACCTCCAAACCCTGGAAAAATCCGACCTCATCAGCCCGCAAATGAGCGAGTCGGACCTGGAGTACATCTTTAAGCACGTTTTCACCCAGGAAAGCGTCTACCAAAGCCTGCTCCGCACCGACCGCCGCCAGCTTCATCAACAGGTGGGTGAGACTTTGGAAACGCTCTTTGCGCCCGCGCTTAGGGGCGAGGAACAGCCCGATACGCCGGAGGATTTGCCGCTGCTGCTGGCCTACCATTTTGAAACCGGCGGCGATACCGAGCGGGCGTTAAAGTATCTAAAAATAGCTGCCGCAGAAGCGGTGGCTGCCTACGCCAACCAGGAGGCCATCGAGTTGTACAGCCGGGCGCTGGCCCTGCTGGACAACCAGGATTACGCCAATCGCTGGGACCTGCTGGCCGCGCGAGAGGTTGTGCTCGACCGGCTGGGCGAGCGCGACCGCCAGGCCACCCATTTGACCCTGATGCAAACCCTGGCCGAATTGCTGGCCGACGACACCCGCCTGGCCGTCACCCACAACCGCCGGGCCGCCTATTTTGATAAAATCAGCGAATACCAGGCCGCCGCCGAAGCCGCCGAAGTGGGCCTGCGGGTGGCTCGCCGCTCCGGCAACCGGCGGCTGGAAGCGCAAAGCCTCAACCGGCTGGCCCGCGCCGCCTGGCGGCGCTTCGATTACCCCGCCGTGCAGAAATGGGCCAATGAAGCCCTGGAAGCGCTGAAGATGGTCGGCGAACCGGCCACCAAAACCGCCAGCCTGCTGCACCTGGGCCGGGCCAGCTACCGCCTGGGCCAGTACGACCTCGCTTTGGAATACATTCGCGCCGCCCAGGATTTTACCCGCTTCACCGACGACCAGGAAAGCGCGGCTGTGGCCGACCTGATTTTGGGCTGGATTTATCAACGCCTGGGCGATTACGAAGCGGCGGGCGCCTGTTTTCAGGCTACCCTGGAAAAACGGCGTATCATCGGCGACCGCTACGGCGAGGCTACCGCGCTCAGCCACCTGGGCTGGCTGGCCTGGGATGAGCGGCGCAGCGCCGAGGGCTTGCGCTTCTGCCTGGAAGCGCTGGATATTTCCCAATCCGTTGGCGACCGGGAAAATGAGGCTTACGCCCTGACCGGCCTGGGCCTCAACCACGAGCAGTTGGGCAATACAGACATCGCCCAGGCCAATTATCAGGAAGCCCTGACCATCCATCAGGAAATTGGGGCGACAACCCTGGCGATTTTCGACCAGGCCGGGCTGGCCCGCATGGCCCTGGCCCGGCAAGATGAGGCTGCCGCCCGCCGCTACATTGATGCTGTCGCCGGGTGGGTTTTGGATGGTAAGGCTCAGCAGTTTTGGGACCCCTGGAGTATTTATCTGTGGGCCTATCAGGGACTCACAGCCCTGGGCGAACACGAAACGGCCGGGAGGATTCTGGACGAGGCCCACATGCTGTTACACCAACGAGCCACGGCGATCAGCGATGAAAAATTGCGTCACTGCTTTTTTGAAAAAGTGGCCGTAAACCGGGAGATCGAGCAGACGTGGCATCAAACCCGCAAGACTGTTTAAAAGCCTGGAGTTTCAAATTATACGTTTGATAAGCTGAATAGAACGCGGATTATACGGATCGAACGGATTTCTTAATTTTTATCCGTATCATCCGTTCGATCCGCGTCCTATAAAATTTTTATCACGAATAACACAAATGGACGAATGGCACAAATATTTTAAAGATTTGTGCCATTCGTTTATTCGCGCCATTCGTGATTAAGCTTATCAGACAACCAGAATCGTTATGGAAATAATCGCGCCTGAAAGGCCGTCTCATCATTAGCCGGGTCTGACCCGGCTTTGAGGACAAAGAATACATAGTCTCCCTCAGCTACCTCCAGGCTAAATTCCTCGGCGAAACCTTGACTGTCACTCGCCCCAAGCTGCCAGCGCTTGATTTCGGTGGTGTTGTGATAAACCAGCACCAGCACCCCATCGCCGCCGCCGGTATCCACTTTTTTGGCCGACACACTCACCTGAATGGGTCCGCCGACACTGCTCTGCCAGCGCCAGGCGACATCGCCGGTGAGTCCGGGGTGGGCGGAGTCCGGGCAAATCCGGGCCGAAGGCTCGCCGGCCCACCGCCAACAGCCCTCGCTGAACTGCTCCATTTTTTTCCAATCGAAGCTGTCGCGCCCCAGCGAGAATTGATACTCCCAGTTCCCGGCCCCTTGTATCTCTGAAAAGTCGCGCTGCGTATCGGCCAGCGGCGCAGGTTCGGGTACAGGGGTAGTCGTGGGGGGGGCTGGCGCTTCGGTTGGAGGTGAAATTGGTTCAGGGGTCGGGGTGGCGGAGGGAGCCGTAAAAGCAGCGGACTCGCTGGTGAGAGAAGCAGCCGGAGAGGGAGTGGGTGTGGCTTCAGCTATAGCTGCGGGAACAACTGTGTCCACAAAAGGAAGTTCAAAGCCCGGCAGCCAAAATGTAGCCGCTACCAGAGCGGCTATGAGTAATACTGCGCCAATGGCGGCGTAAATCGGCCAGCGCCGACCTGAATGGGGGGCAGGCGCAGCGTCCGGCGTGGCCGAGAGATGCAGTGCTTTTTCCAGCGCCTCGATCAAGGCTGCGCCGGTTTGATAGCGTTTGTCGGGCGTTTTTTGCAGCGCTTTCAGCAAAACCGTTTCGGTGGCTTTGTTAAGGCTGGGGTTAACCTGGCGCGGCGGCGGCGGCGGTACGGTCAAATGCTGGACGGTAACGGCGGTGGAGGAAGGGTCTTGAAAAGGCACCCGGCCGGTCAGCATCTCGTACAGAATCACGCCCAGGGCATACAGGTCAGATTGGGGCACAGCCTCGGCCGAGTTGCGGGCCTGCTCCGGGGCAATGTAATTGGCGCTGCCAAACACCTCGCCCAGCGACCCCTGCTCGACATTCAGGGCCAGGCCGAAATCGGTCAGGACAATCCGGCCATTTTTAGCCACCAAAATATTTGAAGGTTTGACGTCACGATGGATGACGCCCTGCTTGTGGGCATAATCCAAAGCGCTGGCCACGGCCCGGCCAATCCGCAAGACTTCGGCCTGGGGGATCAACCGGCCCCGGCCTTTGTACTTGGCCATCATCTGGCTCAAGTCCTGGCCGTCAATGTGCTCCATGACAAAGTAATACAGACCGTCTTTGTCGTCGGCGTAATAAATTTGGATGATGTGCTCGTGCCGCCACTTGGCAATGGTCTGCGCCTCGCGGACAAAGCGCTTGGCGTAGGCCGGCTTGCCCCGGTGACGGGCGTCAATGACCTTGAGGGCCACCGGGCGTTTTAATTTGATGTCCTGGCCGTAATAAATCTGGGCCATGCCGCCCCGCCCGATGGCGCGTTCAACCTTGAAGTTTGCCAGCGTGCGCCCAATCAGCGGATCTTGATTCATACTTTTTCCTTAAAGAGAGATGCGATGACTCGTGAGGCGAGGAGGCGAAGCTCGTCGTGTCCTCGCCTCCTCGCCTCATCCTTACGGACAGCGATAGTGACAGATCAACGCCTGAAAAGCGGTGTGGTCACTGGTGGCCTCACCGTTGTGCTGGATAACAAATAATAAATAGTCGCCAGGAGTAATATTGTCAAGCTGGAACTTTTCGGCAAATCCACCCTGGTCATTTCCGGCTAACGACTTTTTAAATTCGGGAAAGGCGGTGGTTTGGGTGGTGTTGCGATAAACGGCAATGGAGACCCCGTCCCCGCCGGTATCCTTTTTGGCGGCTGTCAGCCGGACTTCTAACGGGCCGCTGACCTCGCTTTTCCAGAACCAGGCAATATCGGCCCCGTTGCCGGGGTGGGCCGAGTCGGCGCAAATACGAATATAATCCTGCCCATACCAGCACTCGCCGTATTGACGCTTTTCGTACTTCAATTGGCTCCACTTGTCCTGGCCCGGCGGCGACCAGAGATAATCCCACGCGCCAGGCGTGCCGGAGAAATCGCGCCGGGTGTCGGCCAGCAGCTTTGGCTCCGGCGGCGGAGTGGCCGAAGGAGTCGAGGTAGGGGAAGACAATTCATCGGCCACAACAGCCGGGGAGGGTGTGGGTGTGAGCTGACCGGCTGAGATCACTTCGTCTGGTCTATTGAAGGGCCACCAGGAGGACGTCCCCGTTGGGGCAAAGATGAAAAGCCAGCCAAGACCCAGCAGCAAGATCAACCCGGCGGCGGCCAGGTACAGCCACAAACGCCGGTTGGGTTGGGGAGATGACACGGGTACAGGGGCGGATTTGGCCGCCGGACGCGCTTTTTTCCGGGGAGGCGGCGCGGCGACAGCAGCGGGCAGCGGCGGCAGGGGGCGTTTGGCCATGCTCACGGCCACCCGTTCCGGGATGGATTTGCGGGGGCGAGCCGCCGGAGCGGCTTTGGCTCGTGGGGCTTTTAGGGCTTGTTCCACTGCCTCGGCCAGGGCTGCGCCGTTGGGGTAGCGCCGGCGGGGGTCTTTGGCCAGCGCCTTCAGGATGACTTTTTCCAGGGCCGGTTTGAGGTCAGCCCGAACCTGGCGCGGGCGCGGCGGCGGTTCGCTCATCTGGAGCATGGCCACATCCAAAGGCGTGGCCGCATCGAAAGGCACGCGGCCGGTAAACATCTCGTACAGAATGACGCCCACTGCATACAGGTCGCTTTGTGGGACCACTCCTGCCGACGACATGGCCTGCTCCGGGGCCATGTAATGGGGTGTGCCAAAGATTTCACCCCGCGTGCCGACATCGGTCAGCAGGGCCAGGCCAAAGTCGGTCAACACGGCGCTGCCCTGCTTGGTCAGGATAATGTTGGCCGGTTTGACATCGCGGTGGATAACGCCCTGGCTGTGGGCGTAATCGAGGGCCAGGCAAACTTCACGGATAATCCGGCCGGCCTCGCCCGGCTCGATAAAGTCGTCCTCGGCCCGGTAGGAGGCCAGTAGTTCACTCAAGGGCGCACCCTCGACATACTGCATGGCCATGTAGAGCAGTTCTTTGACTTCGCCGTAGCGGTACAGCCGGACAATGTGCGGATGTTCCAATTGGGCAATCGCCTGGGCTTCCCGCTCAAAGCGTTTGATGTAATCGGAGTCGGCCCGGAAGGGGGCGTCAATCACCTTGATGGCCACCCACCGTTTGAGGCGCACGTCCAGCCCGCGATAAACACGGGCCATACCTCCCTGGCCCAGCAGAGCCTCCAGGCGGTATTCGTCCAGCCGCCGGCCGATTAAGGAATCGTTAGGCATAATTGTGAATGATGAATGGCGAATGGCGAATGATGAATGAAAATTCGCCATTCGCTATTCGCTATTTCTCTCCGGCTTCTGTAATGTCGCGCAGATCGGCGATGAAGCGGTTAAGGCCGTTGGCATAGGCGTCAAGATAGTGCCGGGTCAGGCTGGTAGCTAACTCTTTGTGCCCGGTGGCTATCAATGCAGCTACGTGGGGCCGAAAATCGCGCAGGCTGATGTGCATCACACCATCGGCGTCGGTCATAATGCCCCAGGCCAGCGTTTTTTTATCGTTGTCGTCTTTGGCCGTGATAAAGCGGGTCAGCGTGCTGCCGGGGACCACCGCTCCGACATTGGAAAAAACTTCCCGGCCCCGGATGAGATCATTCAAGATATCAAAACGGCTGGGTACCTGGTCGAGCATGCGCTGCAAGGGCGTCGGCAGGTGGGCCAGCAATTTAATGCTGCCAACGCTGGCGCTTTCGCCGGTTAGGGCAATCTTCTTGGCCTCGCAGAGCATCCTACCGAATTCGGCCAGGAAACGCAAGTATCTGCCCCGCAGTTGGCTAAACTTGGCAAAGTCCGCCTGGCCCTGCTGGTAGGCTTGCCGGGCCGCTACAGTCCGCCGGTGCAGATTGAGCAAATCCAGGTCGTTTAAGGGGACTTCAAAGGTCATGGGGTGCAGCCGGTCGCGGGGATTGCGCCGGCTGGCGTCAACCGGAATGACAATGGCCGGACTCAGCGGCCGGGCGGGCTGCAAGGCGTCGAGGGCGGCCATGGCCGCTTCTTGCGTGGCGCTGTTTTTACTCAGCTTTTGCAACTGAGCCAGCAGTTTTTGGGCGGGCTGGTAGGTAACGGCGTGGACGGCCCGGTAGAGAATGAGCAGATCACTGACGGTCAATTCAAGCAAAGCATTGCGCTGCTTAAGGGCCTGGCGCAGCCGCAGTATGGCTTTAAGGTTGACCGCTTTTGTTTCGGCGCTGACCTCGCCGGCCACCGTCGGGGTTTGCTCCAACAGGGCCAGGTCCTCGGCTTTGAAATGAAAAGTAAGCCCTTTGAGCCGGCTCGAACCGGCTTGAATGGGCGGCAGGGTGTTGAGATAAACGGCCCAACTCAGGGCTTCGTTGGTCATAATTTCGGCCAGCGCGGCCCCCCAGGTCCCATCGAAAAAGATGTGCGATTGGTCGAAGACAAAGGTCTCGCCGGTATCAAAGAGGGTCAAAGCGTGGTCGCCAATGCCGCGCTCGGCCTGGCGCAGTTCCGCCAGCGGCAGGTCAACGGGGCGCGGGTCGGCGTTCAGCAAAATGGGGGCGCGCCGCAGCGTGTCAAACTCTTTAATTAGGGCTGGACTCAGCTTTTGGCGCAGTTCGGGCCAGGCCGACCGGGTGAGGCGGGCCAGCGGCGTCAGCGGGGCCGGTGGTGAAGTTGAGGGGCGAGCTAAAATAGCGGCCACCTGCGCCCGCACCAGGGCCACATCCGCCGGTTTTGTCCCGCCCGGCGCGCTGGCAGGGATGAGGTGATAACCACCCTGGTAAATCAGCCCCAGGCAAAGCTGCCGCAGCGGAACAGGGGTGCGAGTTTCGCCGTAGGGGCCGGGGTCGAGGTAAGCCAGGATAGACATCTGCTGCTGGTAGGCCGGCAGCACTTCCGCTTCGGCCTGGCGAATTTGGCGGGCCAACTCGTGGCGCAGCGACGTGGGCAAATTTTGAACAGAGTGGGCCAGGAATGAATCAAATTTGCGCCGCCGGTACTGGGGGTAAGTCTCGTCTGGCTGGGCGTCCGCGCCGCGTTCATAAGGGCGCTGCTTTTCCCACGCCCGATAGAGCCGGGCATAGTGGGCCGCGTCGGGCTGGTCGGCGGTGAGCTGCTGCAAAAACTGGGTGTAAACTCGCTCGCGCCATTCATTTTCTAACAACTGCGGATATTGGTGCAGGCAGTGAATCGCGGCCATGGCCCAGGCGGTCAGCCGAACAACCGGACTGAGGGAAAGCCGGTGCTGTTTTAGCCGGGTATCGAAGCCGTGCGTCTCGGTGGCGTGGCGGGCGGTGTCTTCGCGCAGGGCGTAATCCACATAAAACTGCCAGGTCCCCTCAGGAAAGGAATCTTCGGGGTCTTTGCCGGCCAGCCGGAGCAGATTTTGATAGCCCCAGATGACCGCCGCCGGCCCGGCAAAAAAAGCGCCATAAACGGCTGTATTCAAAGCTTGTTCAACGCCTTGAAAGAGCAGGTTGATGTCCCGTTGGACAACTTTGGCCGGCGGCTTGCGGCCGGAGATACGGGCCAGCCCGTTCAAAATGACGCCGGGCACATTGCCCGCCGGCACAACCTGGCTCACCAAGTCAACGGCAGCCTCGATCTCCGGCAGCGTCAGCGACGACAAATCGCGCAGGTGGCGGGAGATGGCAATAGTTCTGAGCGCATCTCTTGTTTTGAGGGAAACTTGATTAAAGAGCGTTAGCGGTTGAAGCAGGTCCATAGATTCCCTTTCAATGGGAGATACCTCTATTATACACACACCTTACCAAAAAGACTATAGCATTTCTAACCAAAAGCCGGTATAATGGTGGCAACATTAAATCTATTTGGGAAGATTTATGAAAGTGAAGATTTGGGGAGCGCGAGGCTCGATCCCCTCACCCATCCGGCCAGATGAGATCCGGGAGAAGATCATCTCGGCCATCCTGAGTATTTCGCAAATAGAAAAGGGTGAGTTGAAGGAGGAACTTCTGGCAGCCATCTTGGAGGAAACCCCTTCGCCCTCAGAGATTTCCTCAGGCCAGTCGGTCAACCTATCTCTGGCTAAAACTCAGGTCAAGCGGCGGCAGGTGGTCCGGGCTTATCTGGATACTTTGTCGCCCCTCATCGCCGGTACGGCCGGGGGCAATACTCCCTGCGTCGAAGTGCAATCGGACGATGATTTGTTTATCATTGACGCCGGTTCCGGCATTCGGGCGCTGGGCCTGGAGTTGATGAAAGGCAAGTGGGGCCAGGGCCGGGGGACGATCCATCTTTTTTTTAGCCACCCCCATTGGGACCATATTCAGGGCTTCCCCTTCTTTCGGCCTGCTTTTGTGCGCGGCAACAAGATTTTTATTTACGGCGTCCACGACATGGAAGCCGCGCTCCGCCGGCAGCAGGAATTTATCAATTTTCCGGTCTCGCTGGATTATATGCAGGCCGAGATGAAATTTATCCAGCTCAAACAGGAAGATGTGCTGGAATTTGGCGATCTGCGCATCCGCACCCTGCGCAACCACCACCCCGGCGATGCTTACTCTTTCCGTTTTGAAAAAGGGGACAAAGTTTTTGTCTACGCCAGCGATGCTTCTTATCCTTCCGGCAAAGACATCCATCCCGCCCTTAACTTTTTTGCCGACGCTGATATGCTCATCTACGACTCGCAATTTACCCAGAAAGAGTCGGATGAAAAAGAGGATTGGGGCCACAGTTCTTCGCTGGCCGGGGTCGAAATGGCCCAGGAAGCCAATGTGAGGAACCTGGTCTTGTTTCATTACGACCCCACCTACACCGACCGCGACCTGGAAAAAATTTTAGAGGATACCCGCAAATTCCAGCAAAGCCAGTATCCCCACGCCGAGCCGGTCAATGTGATGATTGCCCAGGAGGGCCTGACTTTTGACCTGACCCCACCCAAAACTACCCAGTTGCAGCAGGTTCCCGGCGGCAAAGCGGCTATCCTCAAGCCAGCGGGCATCTTTAACGAGCGGGTCGCTGCCGAGCTAAAACGGCAACTGGCCGAATTGAAAGCCGACGGCTGGCCGCCTCACTTGATTGTGGACATGACCGGGGTGGAGATGCTGCAAGTGTCGGGGCTGCGGGCGCTGGTCAAACTTCGGCGTGAGCAGTTGGGCACGCCCATGGTCCTGGCCGGTCCCTCGATCAATGTGCAGCAGGTGATTGAACTGGCCGGCTATCTGGACTTTTTTGCCATCTATCCTTCGGTGCATGCCGCCCTTAACGCTTTGCAAGCCCGCGAAACCCTCAATTTGCCCGGTCAAACCATCAAGAATCGCTATTTTATCGAGAGCAAAATTGGCGACGGCCGCCTGGGGACCAGTTTTAAGGCCATAGACAACCGGCTGAACCGGCCGGTGGTGATCAAGGTTTTATCGGCTTCGTTCAGCGAAGCGGCCATCGAGCGCTTCTTGCAGCAGGCCCGCGAACTCATCAACCTGATCCATCCCAACATTGTAGATATTTACGACTGCGACGAAGACCAGGGCTTGTCCTACATGGTCGAGGAATTTGTCGAAGGTCAAAGTTTGCCCGATTTGCTCAATGCCCAGCCTGGACAGCCCTTGCCGCTCGACCTGGCCCTGACCATTGCCGAAAAGATTGCCCGCGCCCTGGAATATGCCCACGCCCGCGGCGTGATCCACGGCGATTTGAAACCCAAAAATATCCTGATTACCGCCGACGAAATAAAGATTAGTGATTTTGGTCTGGGCCGGCTGGAAAGCAGCAAATCCTTGCTGAACGGCGAAGATGCCTCGCTGACCCTGGTTACGGCCCGTTACCTGGCCCCGGAACAGGTACTGGGCCACCCCATAGACGCCCGCACCGATTTGTATACCCTGGGCATCATTTTATACGAGATGTTCACCGGTCAGCCCCTTTTTGAGGGTACAGATCAGGAAGTAATGGAGCACCATCGCAGCAGCCGTCCCCGGCTCCTCCGCGAGCTGAACCCGACCTTATCCCGTTCGCTAGAATACCTGGTTTTGAAGCTGTTGGATAAAGACCCCAATAAGCGCTATGCCACCGCCCGGCTGGTTCGCCGGATTTTGACCAATATGACCCAGACGGCCAGCCGCAGTCTGCGGCGTCAGGTGTTGCGACCGCGCCGCTGGCCGGCTCTGGTAGGCCGGCAGAACTCGCTGCAATGCCTGCTGGAGCTGTGGGCGGCCACGCTCCATGGCCAGGGCCAGTTGGTGCTGATCAGCGGCGAGGCCGGCAGTGGTAAAACCCGGCTGACTCAGGAGTTGGCCGACCGAGCCAGCCAGGCCACCGTGCTGCTGGGCGGTTGCCGTCCCGCCGAAAGCAGCCTGGCTTACCAACTCTTTATAGATGCGCTCAAAACCTATTTTGCCACTACCCCCACCAACACGGCTGAAAAACAAGTCAGTTGGGTGTTGGAGCAGACGGCTCAAGCCGTTCCCGAAATCCAACAAATTCTGCCAGACCGCCCGCCGTCCGCCGCCCGCCGCCCGCCGACTTTTAGCCTGGCTGAACTGATTGGCCGGGCTGCAACCAAACAACCCTGGCTGATAATACTGGATGATCTACAGTGGGTCGACCCAAACAGTTTGCAACTGCTGGATTATTTGGCTCGCTGCTGCCGCGATATGCCGGTAATGATTGTCGGGGTTTATCGCAGCAGTGAGGCCGACAAGTCGCCGTTAGCCGAGGCTTTGTCACGTTGGAGCAGCTACCCGGCCTATACTTCGATGGCGCTGGGGCCGCTGGCCGAAAGAGAAGTGGCAGAGCTGCTCGAAAATATCTGGACCCAGGCCCCCCCGGCGGATTTGGTGGGGGCCGTCTACCGGCGCAGCCAGGGCAACCCCCTATTTGTCGAAGAAATTGCCAAAAGTCTGGTGGACGATGAGACCGTCAATTGGCGGGAAGGGCGTTGGTATTTTTCGCCGGTGGTCGAAGCCGGACTGCCCCAACGTCTAGGCGACACCGTGCTGCGCCGGGTCAACCGGCTGAGCAAAGAGACCCAGGCGCTGTTGTATCAGGCGGCGGTGTTGGGCTATACCTTTACCTTTGACCATTTGCGGCAAATCAGCGAGTTATCGGATGGCAATATTTTAGAGGGATTAGACACGGCCCTGGAACGTCAATTAATTCGGGATGTGCCCCTGGAAGGGGTGATGCGCTTCAATCACCACAGCACGATGGAAATGCTGTACCAAAACCTTAGCCCGTTGAAGCAGCGCCTGATACACCGCGAGGTGGGCGAAACCCTGGAACAAAGTCACGTCCCGTTTGCCGCTGAACTGGCCCACCATTTCTTCCAGGCTCAGGAACTGGAAAAAGGCTTAACTTATAGCATTCAGGCTGCCGCTCAAGCCAGGGCGCTTTGTGCCAGTCCCAATGCTTTGTTTTGGACCACCCAGGCCCTACAGGCCCTTGACCAACTGGGGCCGAGCCATTCGGCTCAGAGCCAGCGCTTTGAACTGCTGCTGGCGCGGGAGCAGCTTTATGACACCTTGGACGATCGTCCCGCCCAGGCCAATGATTTGGCGGCGTTGCAAGCCCTGGCCCAAACGCTGGATGACCCGGCTAAAAAAGTGATAGTTCATAACCGTCAGGCTCAGTACGAGCGAGCGCTGAAACAGTTACCCCAGGCGGCCGCGGCGGCTCAGACAGCCTTGCTGGCTGCCCGCCAAATTGACAACACAATTCTGGAAGCCGAAAGTTTGATCCAACTGGCCTACATTTCCGCCGAACAGGGTCATATCGAACTGGCACAGGCTCACGGCCACGATGCGCGGGAATTTTTGGAAGGGGCCGATGCGCCTCAAGCCGAGGCGCGCAGCCTCAATTGTTTGGGGGATATTTATAGAATAACCAAAGATTATCCCCAGGCCGAAAAATATTATCGCCAGGCGCTCGCGCTCAGCCAATCCAGCGGCGACCGGCATGGCGAAGCAACCAGCCTGGCCAACCTGGGCAGTTTGTTGTTAGAAACGGGTGATGTTGCTACCGCTGCCGGCCACTGCCGCCAGGCGTTGGAACTGAGCCGGCTGATCGGCCAGCCTCAAATTGAGCTGGCTTGCTTGAAAAATTTGGAAAGCATTGAAGAATCTCCGGCCAAAACCGCTTAGTGAGCTACTCCGAAAAATCAAACGCCAGTTCCTGAACAATGAATATGTCATTGCGAGGCCGTAGGCCGAAGCAATCCCCTCTCCAGGGTGGGAGACTATTTTGGCCTTTTGGCCTCGCAGTGACATGAAGCAAGCTATTTTCAAAGGGGTGTTCACGAACCTGGGGCACACTACCGATAATGAAAACCTGGAGTGCAAGGCTTGCCTTGCGATTTGGCAAACCAAGGTTTGCACTCCTATTTTCGAAGAGTTGTCACGAGCCTGACGGCACACCACCGACGTGAAGCGTGAAAATGGGGTCCAAAAGCATAGCCTTTAGACTCGGCAAAGTTATTTTCGAAGGGGGATTTTACCATGCAAAAAATGACCACTGCCGAAATGCGCAGCTTTTTGCTCGACCGGGCCCGCACGGCCAAACTGGCCACGGTCTGTGCCGACGGCCGGCCTCATGTCGCGCCGATTTGGTTTGATTTGGATAGTGATGATTTGATTTTTACCACCTGGCACAAATCGGTCAAAGCGGCCAATTTGCGCCGCGACCCGCGTGTGTGCCTGTGCATTGACGACGAAGCGCCGCCATTTTCATTTGTCCAGATAGAAGGGGTAGCGGAAATTGCCGAGGCAGCCGCCGACCTGCGCGATTGGGCCACCCGGATTGCCGGCCGCTACATGGGCGCAGACCGGGCCGAAGCTTTTGGTCAGCGCAACGGCGTCCCTGGTGAGTGGCTGGTGCGCGTAAGGCCAACGAAGATTCTGGCGGTGAAAAATATTTCGGACTGATGCGTGATACGTGATGCGTAAGGGCAAATTCATCATGCGTCACGCATCACATACCTTGGAACTGTCTTTAATTGGGGCTTTGTTTCACAACGGCTGTAGCGGGTTGGGCATAAACAGGATGATAAAGATAAAGATCATCACGTAGGCCAGCAGCGTGCGTGGCAAGCCCAGGGGAACTAAATCGTTGAGAGGCGGGGGATGGCCGGGACCGATAACGAAGAAAACCAGGATGGCCCACAACAGCCAGCCTGTCCACCAAAAGATTCCCAACACAAACATCATCCCGACCAGAAATAAGCCTAACCAGCGGGCTTTTTCCCCCAATAAACAGTAGATGACGTGGCCGCCGTCCAATTGACCCACCGGCAGTAAGTTCATAGCGGTTACAAACAAACCAAACCAGGCGGCAAAAGCCAGCGAGTTGAGAAAAATATCCGTACCGCCGCCAGCAGGAAGAACCCCGGCCAGGAGGCGGAGAAATTCCTGCCAGAAGGGCAAGTCGCTGTAACGCTCAAAGCTGGGGAGGATCTGGCCGTGCATCAAAAATTTTACCGCCAGGTAAAAGAGGGAATTGCCTTCCAAAACGGAGTTCTCGCCGCGGCTGATTTCTTGAACGCTTGAGTTGGCTACGCCCCAAAAGATTAAAGGGACGGCAAAAATCAAGCCGCCCAGGGGTCCGGCCACGCCGATATCAAAAAGCTGCTTCTTGGTTTTGAAGGGCTGTCGCAATTGAATAAAGGCGCCCATGGTCCCTACCGGCGAGATGATGGGCAGGGGAATAAAATAGGGCAGGGTGACGGCGATTTTATGGTATTTGGCCGCAAAATAGTGTCCAAATTCGTGAGCCAGCAAAATTGCCATCAGCGCCAGCATCATGGGGATACCGGCCCACCATTCTGCTAGAGTAGTCGGAATGCAGCCCTCACATTCGTAGATAGCTCCCGTAAAGAGGACAGAAATAAGGGTGATAACGGCCAGCACCAGATTAATCCGGGAGTTGCTCGGTTTGGGGGTAACAATACCCGGCTGGGCAATCAAAGCAATCTGGCCGTCGCGGCGGCGCAGAAGCGGAGTATAGTCGTGGGCGAGCCATCGCTGAGCGATAAGCTCATAGGCGGCTTCGCTGTCGCGCATGAGCAGGTCGCCGATGAAGAGGATGGTGCCCTGGGGCGCCTGGCGGGGCGTTTCGAAGCGGTCAACTTGAAAGACGTCTTCGATACCGGCCCGGAGTTTGCCCAGCAGCACGCCGTCGAGGATGATGTTTTCTTGTGGGCCTGGAGTCATACCGGCCCCTACAGGTTTTCGGCTCGATTTTTACGCACTACCGCAATAGCGCGCGCAATCGCCGTCAAACGATCTGCCGTGGCCTGATCGTTTTCGGCGGCATATCGTTCGGTTTCACGGTTAATGGTTTCAAAAAACTCGCCATCAAAATCGTTGGAACTTTCGCGGATAATGGCCATGGTTTCGTGGTCATCCAACGAGTCCAGAACCAGCTCGATCCAGGCCAAAGTTTCATCTCGGTTCATGAATCACTGTGCTCCTAAAGATAAGTTCAGTCATCTTAACCCGTTAATATTGTAACATTACTCCCAGGTCTGTCCAAAAAGAAAAATCGAGACGGCTGTCTCGACTTTCTGAAAAAGGCTTTACAAGATGCCCTTTATTCAACCAGTTCGGGATTGCTCTTGAGCAGTTCCATCCGCCGGACTTTGTGGAGGGGATGGAGTTGTTGCGGCCTGTGCTCGGCGTTCAAAACCATTAATTGGGCGATGGAACGGGGCAAAAAGTCAATCAACAGCGGCACTTCTTTGAGAAAAATATTGATAGATTGAGACTCGCCGTCAATTTGGCGGCAGAGTTTTAGATAAGGCCGCTGGTCTGACCCGCTGGTAGGGTGCAGTTCGATGCTCAGTTCATCGTTGATGGATATTTTGGTAAACTTCTCTTTGTGTTCGTGTAGTCCGGCCACCATTAGCCGGGCGCGCCAAAACCAGAATTTTAAGATGTTGGGTTTCATTCAGATGTTCCCTTTTCTGCAATGGTGATAACATAGTGCTCCAGAAAAGTTTTCGCCGCTAAAATAGGTAGCACGGTAGCAGGTCATAAATTTGTGCTACCGTGCTACCTGTTACCTTGATTGTTGGAAAGAATTTTTCTGGACACCTATAACTTTGACCCTCCCAACCGTTAAACCAGGACCCAAAACTCAGTGACAGGATACCAGGAACATGAGCCACAACATCAGAAACCAGAGGCGTTGAGGGGAATTTCAAAAAAAGACCGCCGATTTTCCCGGCGGTCTTCCCTGACAGTTTAGGCTCCTCGGGGAAGACTCGAACTTCCAACCAACCGGTTAACAGCCGGCCGCTCTGCCGATTGAGCTACCGAGGATTATAAGTTTCTGCTGTGTAAAATTTATCACACGCTACGACTTTGCAATTATAGTCAACAGTTCAGCTTCGTCAAATCAGCCCAGGTAATCTCGCAGTTTGCGGCTGCGGATAGGATGGCGTAGTTTGCGCAGGGCTTTGGCCTCGATCTGGCGGATACGCTCGCGGGTAACGCCAAATTCACTGCCCACTTCTTCCAGCGTGCGCCCCTGCCCATCGGTTAGCCCAAAACGCATCTCCAATACTTTGCGCTCGCGCTCGCTCAGCGAGTCCAAAATTTCGTGCAACTGTTCCTTGAGCAGTTGTTTGGAGGCGGCGTCAACCGGCCCCAGCACGCTTTCATCTTCGATAAAATCGCCCAAGTAGCTGTTCTCCTCGGAACCAATTGGCGTTTCCAGCGACATCGGCTCCTGGGCAATCCGAATAATCCGGCGTACTTTACTGGCCGCCCGCCGCCAACGGCGTTCCAGGGAGGGTTCTATCGGCTGGTTTTTCTGCAAAGCCTCCCGGATGGCTTCGGTATCTTCGGGTGAGAGCTGGTCCATTTCCAGGGCAATTTCTTTGGAGGTCGGTTCCCGGCCATGTTCCTGAAGCAGCCGTCGCTGCACCCGCACCAGGCGGTTGATGGTTTCGACCATATGGACCGGGATGCGGATGGTGCGAGCCTGGTCGGCGATAGCCCGGCTAATGGCCTGGCGAATCCACCATGTGGCATAGGTTGAGAATTTGTAGCCCCGGCGGTGGTCAAACTTTTCGACGGCGCGCAGCAGGCCAATATTACCTTCCTGGATCAAATCCAAAAAGTTCATGCCGCGTCCAATGTAACGCTTGGCCACACTGACTACCAGGCGGAGGTTGGCTTCGGCCAGACAGCGTTTGGCCAGTTTGCCGTCCAACTCGGCCTTCAAAATAGCGGCTTCGTCCATCGAGCCGTTGCCGTTCTTTTCCACGGCTTTACGGGCATTGATACCTTTTTGAATCCGTTTGGCCAGCGAAACTTCGTCCTGGGCGGTCAACAAATTAACCTGACCAATTTCACGCAGGTACATACGGACCGGGTCGTTGGTCAATTCGCTGGAGGCCAGCTCCATGATCTGGTTGTTTAGAAAATCGTCGTCGCCTAACTCTTCTTCAACTTCCTGAAGGGCGGCATCGTCGGGTTCTTCGACATCGGCCAGGACTTCGGTGTCGGCGTCCTCCTCGTCGTCGTCTAGCACCTCGATCCCGTGTTCAACCAACTGCGCAATCAAAGCGTCGGCAGCTTCGGTGTTGATATCGCTGTCGGGTAACACTTCCAGAATGTCGCTCTGGGTGATAACTTTTTGCTTTTTACCTTTTTGCAGCAGAATCTCTAGCGGTGAGGCGTCTTCGTCGTACACATCTTCCGCTTCGGCCGCTTTGGGCCGAATTAATTTGGTTTGTGCTCGTCGGTTGGCAACCTGCTTTTTTGCCATGCTCTTTTGTCTCCACCTAATCCGCCGGATGGCTTGCGTAACATTTTACACATGGAGGGCCAAGAATAAAAATCTGGGTCCAACAATTCCAAATTTGGATAGGGTCAGGGTAAATTTGGAATTAATGGCAGCCCAGCTAAAGCGCCTGGCCAAAACGATTGGCTTCGGCGCGGCGCTGGCCCATCAGCGACAGAGCGTCGCGGGTTTGTTCCAGTTTTTTGCGCTGCTGGCTGTAGGTTTCGGCCATTTCGGTGTACTGACGCGCGCCCTGCACATCTTTATTATCCACAGCTTCGCGTTGTAGAAAAGTCAATTCTTTAATTTGCTCGATGACATTTTGCAGCCGCAGGCGTAAAATGGCTACACTCAAATCTTGATTGATATTTTCCGCCGGTGGCTGGGGGCGGCGATGCCATTGACTGGCCAAAACGGCCAGTTGCCGCTCCAACACCTCATCCACCATGCTGACCAGTGTTTCGATTTTGGGCGTTTCAGTCACCGTCCATAGTTGCAGCGCCTTAAAAATCTCTTTGTTTTCGCCCCGCCTGAAGTCGTTGATGCTCAAGCCGGGCAGCCCCTCTTTTTCCAGAATATCGTTAGCGATGGCCAGCGACAGCGGGTGGTTCAAAATCAACCCCAGGCAGTACTCTTCCAGCCCCAAAGCAGAAGTTGTGCTCACCATTCTGGGGACAGGCTCCGGGGCCAACACCGTTGACTTCTCCGGCTCCGGCTGCTTTTGAGGCCGGCTGGCCAGGCGTGGTGTAGCGGCCGCCGCTTTACTTTTTAATTCGGCCAGCAGCAGGCGCTCGTCGAGGCCGGTTTTGCGGGCCAGGCGCTGCACTCGCGCCACCTTTTCGACATCATCTTTGATCTCGCGGAATATCGGGATAAGTTCCCGCACCGCTACAGCTTTGCCCTGGGGCGTGGTTAAATCGGTTGACTCCAAAATCAAAGTTTCATAAAAATCCAGGGCCGGCACCGCCTGGCTGATAAACTGCTGCCACACCTCCAGCCCTTCGCGCAGCACATCGTCGGGGTCTTTGCCGGGTGGCAGGGCAGCAATAAAAATTTCCTGCTCGATGTGGGCCTCATAAGCAATACCCCGCGAGGTGGAGGTCGCCCGGTGCTTTTTTGGCAATAACTGCCGGGCCAGGCTGAGACCGCGCATCGTGGCGGCGTTGCCGGCCGAATCAGCATCGAGGGCCAGCACAATCTGGTTGGCCAGAGGCGCAATCAACTTCAACTGGGCCTCGGTCAGCGCGGTGCCCATCTGGGCCACCACATTTTTTGCGCCCTGCTGGTGGGCCTGGATAGCATCCATATAGCCTTCGACAATGACGGCCTGGCTGCTGTCGCGGATGGGCTTGCGGGCCAGGTCAAGCCCGTACAGGGTGGCGCTTTTGTCAAACAGCGCGGTTTGGGGCGAGTTGAGATATTTCGGAACCTGGTCGGTAGATAAAGCCCGCGCTCCAAACCCAATGACGTGACCCTGGCTGTCTCGAATGGGGATCATCAGCCGGTGGCGAAAACGGTCATAGCCGGGTTCGCCGTTGTCACGCTCGACAATCAGGCCAACCGCCAGCAGGTCGGCGGCGGTATAGCCCCGCCCCATAAAATGGCTTTTCAACGCCTCCCACTCATCCAGGGCATAGCCGAGTTGAAAGGTGGCGATGGTTTCGGCGGTGAGGCCGCGCTGCGCCAGATATTCGCGTGTTTTGGCGGCGCTGGTTGAGGTGGTCAAAAGCTGGTGGAAATAGGCGGCGGCCGCGGCTGCCAGTTGCAGTAACTTGTCACGCTCCTCGGAGTGCTGCGGAGAGCGGGCGCTGTATTCGGGTAGTTTTACCCCGGCCCGCTGGGCTAACAGGTCGAGCGTGCCTTTAAAGTCAAGCCCCTCCCGTTTCATGACAAAACTAAAAAGATCACCCCCATCGGCGCACGCGCCAAAGCAACGCCAGGTCTGGGTGTCGGGAAAGACAACAAAGGAGGGCGTTTTTGTATTGGAGTGAAAGGGACAAAACCCGGTGTAGCTGCGGCCCGACTTTTTTAAGTTGACGGTATCGGAAACGATGTCAACAATATCAAGGCGGGCTTTTATGTCGTCAACAACACTCACGGTGCTAAAACCCTCCCTCCGCCGAGGACTTTAACAACTGATTTTATAATTATACACACGAAAAGGTGGTTTGCCAAACCGTTTTTAAAAGGGACTCGAAGAAACTGAAAAACTCAAGGAATTGAGGGGGCTTATCTCGCGCTCAAACTCAGTTTGGACGCGAGATAAGCGGGGAAAAGTTCCCCAGTTCCGTTAAACCCATCCTATTTGCTTGCTGATTCTGGCGCGGCGTGATATACTACTCGCTTGTAAATTTTTACCCAATTCACACGCTCTTTGACAGCGGGACCGTGCCTAGGGCAAACCGGGTTCCCCACTGGTTGAGAAGAGCGGACGGAAGTAAGCCAAAACGGAGGAAAATTAAATATGGCTAATGGCAATAGTAACACTGCATCTGTTGTACCCATGAAATCCCTGCTCGAAGCAGGGGTCCACTTTGGTCACCGCACCCGGCGCTGGAACCCAAAGATGAAGCCCTACATCTTTACCGAGCGCAACGGTATTCACATCATTGACCTACAACAAACCATCACCAGGTTGAACCAGGCTTACGCCGCGGTGAGAGATACGGTTGCCGCCGGCGGCGCGGTTCTGTTTGTCGGTACCAAGCGCCAATCTCAGGAGACAATTGTGCAAGAGGCCAGCCGAGCCGGTATGCCCTATGTGGAACAGCGCTGGCTGGGTGGCACCTTAACTAACTGGCGCACCATTCGCCAGCGGATTGATTACCTGTTGGAGATTGAAAAACAGCAGGCGCGGGGCGAGTTTGCTCGCCTGCCCAAAAAGGAAGCCCTGCTGCGCGAGCAGGAAATTGCTCGTCTCAACCATCGGCTGGGCGGTTTAAAAGATATGCGCCGCCTGCCCAACCTGCTTTTTGTGACCGATGTGCGCCGCGATGCGCTGGCGGTTAAAGAAGCCAACACCCTGGGCATTCCGGTGATTGCCATGGTAGATACCAACTGCGACCCCGAGCCGATAGATTACATCATCCCCAGCAATGACGATGCGATCCGGGCCATCAAGTTGATGGTCAATACCATTGCCAATGCCGCCTTTGAAGGCCGGGCGATGTTGAGCACCATTCAGGCTGAAGAAGAAGAAGCGGCGGGCATCGAAGGTGAAGAGGCCATGGAGCGCTATCTTGGCCCCAGCACCTTAGCCAAGATTCGGGCTGAAGCCGGTATTGACGAAGAAGATATAGAAGATGTAATTGACGATAGCTATGACGACGAGGAAGTTGATGAGGAAGCGGCGGAGGAAGCAGAAGAAGTCGCTGCTGATGTTGATGAACTTGAGCCAATGCCGATTGCTTCACCCATTGCCGCCGCCCTGGCTGCGGTTGAAGAAGCTGAAGAGGAAGACAGTGACCAGTAATCAGTCAGACTGTTCACTCACCACTGATGATAAGAACTACTCCCTATTTTTATAATGAAATAGATATCAGTGAATAGTAACTCTTAATCAAAAATTGTTTACTGACCACTGATTACTGTTTCCACAGGAGGAATTGTGGCAATTACAACCGAAGATATTAAACTGCTGCGGGAATCAACCGGGGCAGGGATTTTAGACTGCAAAAAAGCGTTACAGGAAACGGACGGCAACATTGACCAGGCGATTGAATTTTTGCGCAAAAAGGGTCTGGCCGCCGCTTCGAAAAAGGCCAGCCGCGAGGCAAATGATGGCCTGGTGAGTGCTCATATCAGCGCTGATGGGCTGCTGGGAGTTTTGGTAGAAGTTAACTGCGAAACAGACTTTGTGGCTCGAACCGAGGATTTTCAAGCCTTTGTAGCCGCCTTGGTCCAGCAAGTAGCCAATCAAGCCGAGGCTGCTAATGTGGACACGTTGCTGGCTTCGCCGTTTATCGGCGACTCCAGCAAAACTGTCGCGGAGAAGCTGACCGAGACCATTGCCAAGCTGGGCGAAAATATGATCATACGGCGTGTCGCCCGCTTTGAATTGCCGGCCGAGGGCGGCATGCTCGACAGTTACATTCATACCGGCGGCCGGGTGGGGGTTTTGGTGGATGTGGCCGGCGGCAACGCCAACGATAGCAAATTTGCCACGTTGGTTCACGATGTGGCCTTACAGATTGCGGCGGCCTCGCCTCGTTATGTGAGTCCGGCCGATGTCCCCGCCGACGCTATTGAAGCTGAGAAAGCTATCTACCGGGCGCAGTTGGCCGAGGATAAGAAGCCCGATAACATCAAAGAGCGGATTATCGAGGGCAAGTTGAAAAAATGGTATGAAGAAGTGGCGTTGGTCGAACAGCCTTTTGTTAAGGATAATGATCTCACCATCGCCAAGTTGCTGGAAAAGGTCGGCAAAGAGCTGGGTAGCGAGATAAAAGTCCGGCGCTTTGCCAGGTTTGAACTCGGAGCGAGTTAAGCGTATCAAGAGGGCCGGAACTCCCACAGTGTTCCGGCCTTTTCTGTAGGAGTCGGTTTTAGCCTTATCTTGGTAGACAGAACATAAAAACTTAAAAGCTGGGAGAACTGCATGGCCACCCCAAAATATCGGCGCATTTTGTTAAAACTGGGCGGTGAGTCTTTAGCCGGAGAAGGTAACTTTGGAATTGATCCTGACGCGGCCGATTCATTGGCGGCGGTTATAAAATCAATCCTCGATTTGGGGGTTGAAATTGCCATTGTGCTGGGCGCCGGCAACTTATGGCGGGGGAAAGATGGTTTGGACCACGGTATGGATCGGGCCACCGCCGACCATATGGGCATGCTGGCGACGGTGATGAACGCCCTGGCCCTGGCCGACGCCCTGGGGCGGATTGGAGTGGAAACACGGGTGCAAACGGCCATTGAGATGAAAGCCGTGGCCGAACCTTACATTCGGTTACGGGCCATCCGCCACCTGGAAAAAGGTCGCGTGGTCATCTTGGGGGCCGGCACGGGCAATCCTTACTTTACTACCGATACGGCCGCCGCTCTGCGAGCGATGGAGATAGACGCCGAACTGCTGGTCAAAGCCACCAAAGTGGATGGGGTGTACGATACAGACCCTAAAGCTGACCCCAACGCCAAAAAATTTGATACCATCAGTTATATTGACGCCCTCAATATGGGCCTAAAAGTAATGGATGGGACGGCTTTGACCCTGTGTATGGACAATCAAATGCCGATTATTGTTTTGAATTTGTGGGAAACAAATAGCCTAAAGAGTGCGGTGTTGGGTGAGACGGTGGGTACCCTGGTTAGCTACTGAAAGTATAAGGATTAAATAACTTGGTGATTTTGGAGATTGGAGATTATTATACTTTGCACGGATACAAACTGCGTTTTTCTACACTGGCAAAAAGCTCAGTTTGTGCCTGCGGACAGTATAGCTTGAATCTCCAATCTCTGATCTCGGCTACTGTGGTATCGGAGGTAGAATATGATTAATGAAGTTTTGACTGAAGCAAAAAAAGCAATGGACAAATCTGTTGAAGCGCTTATTACTGATTTGGCGGCCTTGCGTACGGGTCGCGCTTCAACCGGCCTGGTCAATAAATTGCTGGTTGAATACTACGGCACTCCGACCATGTTACAAGAACTGGCTATGATCAGTGTGCCCGAACCGCAATTGATTGCTATTCGCCCCTACGATCCGGGGGCGCTCAAACATATCGAGCGCGCCATCATGCAGTCGGATTTGGGCATGACGCCCAACAATGACGGTAAGATTATTCGCCTGCAGGTTCCTTCCTTGACCGAAGAGCGCCGCCGTAACCTGGTCAAGGCGGTGGCTAAGCGGGTCGAGGAAGCCAGGGTGTCCATTCGTAATACCCGCCGTGATAAGTTAGAAGATTTGCGTGAATTTGAAAAAGAAAAGATGATTTCCGAGGACGACTTTTATTCAGGCCGTGATCAATTGCAAAAATTAACCGACGATTATATTAAAAAAATTGATGACATCAGCGCGGCCAAAGAAAAAGAGATTTTGGAAGTATAATTATTGCAGATGTAAGCAAGGATGGTCGAAATCGTTAAGGCTACCGAACCCGTACCTCAAACTAAATATTTGCCCCTACCGAACCCACCTTATCATGTCGGCATTATCATGGATGGCAACGGGCGCTGGGCAAAATCGCGCGGCAAAGCCCGGATCGAAGGGCATAAGGCCGGAACCGAGAATCTGCGCCGCATTTTGGAATATTCGGTGGAGTTTGGCGTCAAAATGTTAACCATTTATGCCTTCTCCACCGAAAACTGGAAACGTCCTCCCCTGGAAGTGATGGGGTTGATGAATATCCTTGAAAATGTTATTGACCGCGAGCTGCTTGAACTGCATAAAAACGGGGTGCAGTTACGCCATCTGGGTAAATTGGAAAGGCTCAGACCGGCCATTCGCGAAAAAGTCCAGCGGGCCATCGAGTTGACCAAGAACAATGACCGACTCATTCTGAACGTGGCCTTTAATTATGGGGGGCGGGATGAAATTGTCCAGGCGGTGCAAAATTTGATTCGGGACAACGTTAAGCCGGAAGATGTGACCGAAGATTTGTTGAGTAAATATATGTACACCGGCGCCTCACCCGACCCGGATTTGATTATTCGTACCAGCGGGGAGTTTCGCACCAGCAACTTTTTGATCTGGCAGGCGGCTTATGCCGAATATTATATTACCCCGGTCTACTGGCCTGATTTTGACAAAGACGAGTATTATAAAGCGTTGCATGCCTTCAGCCAGCGCGAAAGACGCTATGGGGACGCCAAATAAATTAGCATCACTGGTAGAGTAAAAAGAAATCTCCGATTACTCGGAGATTTTTTATTTTGACCAATTGACAATCAAAAGATTCAGTTTACGCTTATCAGTAATTATTTTTTGCCGGCCAACGAGAGAACGACCATGATCGAAGCTATTCAACAGGTTATTAAACCGCATGATAAATATCAAATGGAAATCAAGCTAGATTATCAACTCTTGCCTGGCCAGCAAACCCATTACCAGATTTCCACTTATATTTTTGTGCCGCAAAGCCTGGGCATTACGCCAAATACGTATAGCAAAGCTGAGTTTTACCGGGACATACAGAACTACATCCGCTTAAAAACGCCGGCGCTCATTTTACGCGAATTTACTAAAAAAGGGGTTAGCTCGCCGCTGATAGCCCTGGAAAAAACCCTTACCTCAAAAAACTGGACAGGTGAGCCGGCCGACCGCGACCACCTCATTAATAACTTTAAGTTCCTGAGCGCCATGCTCAAAAGCGCCATTCGGGAACATTTCAACCTGATCCAGAAACGGATAGCCGAAGCGCCGCCGCACAGTAAAATCAATCTGCTGATTCATAACCTGGTCGAAGAGTTTTTGGTTGAGACCAAACATATCACCGACAAATATCGCTCTTTTTACCCGGCTTTTAATCTGCCCAATGTGGACGAGCAGCTCTTTGCGGCTTACAAATTAACCGATGAGTCTCTTAGCCTCCTGATTGAAGAAAGCGCTGTCGAAATGTTTCAAATCGTCGAGGCTTACCTGAAAAAGGGTGATAAGATAGATTACAAACAAAAATTGAGTGAGCGGGTTGAGTGCGAAACCAAACACCGCCGGTCACAGGGCTATCGTTCGGTGTTGAAGGAAGGGGATGATAACGAAGAATATGCCTTTAGAGCATCGGTGCTGAAAAAATATGCCTCCAGCGTGCTGTATTTATCCACCGCCGTCCGGCGTGAGGGCGTGGGCCTGGAGCACTTTCTTTTTGCGGTTGCCGCTGGCCTGTCTATGGTTTTTGCAACCGTCGTTGCTTTTTATTTTCAGGAACGATACGGCCAGCTGACTTTCCCCTTTTTTATCGCCCTGGTCGTCGGCTATATGTTCAAGGACCGCATCAAAGAAGTGGGCCGGCAGTGGTTTGCTGGTTTTCTACAAAATATTCTCTACGATCGCCGTACGGTTATCCGTACCCAGGACGGCGGTCATAAATTGGGTATTTTGCGCGAAAAAGTGTCGTTTGTGGCCGAAAAGGATGTGCCCAAGCCGATCCTCAAGGCCAGGAACCGCGATCAATTTACCGATTTGGATAATGATGGGCAGGGTGAATACATCATCTGCTACGCCAAAGATATTGTGCTGTTTGCCACGGCTTTTAAAGAGGCTTTTGCTGACGTGCCGGAGATCACTGGCATCAACGACATCCTGCGTTACGATATTCGGGCTTATTTGCGCAAAATGGGCGAGCCGGTAGAGTCTCGCCATTATTTAGAAGCGGGCCAGCTCAAAACCCTGGCTTGCCACAAGGTCTACCACCTGAATTTTATTTCCCGCTACCGCTCGATCAAGCCTGAAAAGGGGAAATTAGACCGCCATCTGCGCCTGGTATTAAACCGCGAGGGAATTAAGCGGGTTGAACACGGGCAGGTGTAACTCTAATATTCTTGGTAACTCCTACCCCTCATGTCATTTCGAGGCTGAAAGCCGAGAAATCTCTGAGATCGTTGTCTATAAAGCACGGATTAGAAGATTTCTCGCGCCTAACGTCGCTCGAAATGACATAGCTGAAGTAGTTACAATTCTTGTAACATTATTCAAAGGTGAATTATGTCCATACGTGATCGTTTCCCCATTTTGCAAAAGAAGGTTTATCTCAATAGCTGCTCGCAAGGCGCGCTTTCGATTGATGTGAGGCAGGCCTACGAGGCTTATTTGCGCGATTGGGACGAAAAAGGCTCGCCCTGGGAGGTCTGGGTCGAACGGGGGGAAGTAGCGCGGCAGGCTTTTGCCGGACTGGTCAACGCCGGGCCGGATGAGGTCGCAGTCTGTACCTCGGTGTCAGCCGGGGTTAGTGTCCTGGCCAGCGCCCTTGATTTTAACGGCGAGCGCAACAAGGTGGTCGTCAGCGATTTTGAGTTCCCGACCATCGGCCAGATTTGGCACGCTCAAGAAAGACGCGGCGCTAAAGTGGTGCATGTGCCTGCCGCCGGCAATATCATCCCGACCGAACGCTTTGCCGAAGCCATTGACGAGCGCACCAAAATCGTCTCCATCACCCACATTTGTTTTCGCAACGGCTCACGGCTAGACGTACCGGCCATCATCGAGCTGGCTCACCAAAAAGGGGCGCTGGTGTTGGTAGACAGCTACCAGGCCCTGGGCACTTTCCCAATTGACGTAAAGACGTTGAACGTAGACTTTCTAGCCGGGGGAACGCTAAAATATCTGTTGGCTTCTTCCGGGCTGGCTTATCTGTACGTCCGCCAGGACCTTATCCCCACCTTACAGCCGACCAGCCTCGGCTGGTTCTCGCAGGCCAATATTTTTGCGATGGATATTTACGCCAACACGCCTTCACCCACCGCTCGCCGCTTCGAGGCCGGTTCGCCGCCGGTGCCGAATATCTATGCCGGGGTGGCCGGGATTAACCTGATTCAATCTATTGGCTTGGAGAAAATAGAAGCTCATCTGCGCGACCTTACCGGGGCTATCAAAGAGGGAGCCATACAGCGCGGCTTCACCCTGGTTTCGCCGGTTGACCCCGCCCGGCACGGCGCATTGATTACCCTGCGTTCGCACGAGGTGACCCAACTGGTCAAGCGGCTGGAAGAGGATGACATCATCACCTCTAGCCGTGACAACAACCTGCGTATTTCTCCCCACATCTACAACAACCTGGCCGATGTGGATCGGCTGCTGGATGGTCTGACCAAGCATAGGGAATTGCTGGTGTGAAGTCAGAGAGAAGCAACTCTTTATGCGTTTGCGCGTATAGTTAATAGTAAAACATAAAGCGTAAAGCAGAGATTATCGGAAATAAAAATTAGACAAGATTAACAGGATTGACAAGATGAAAAATCTGATTGACTGACAAATTTAATCTTTCATTCCAAAATACCGGAGAAGATACAAAAATTGATAAAACGATGGCAAGCAAGAGTAAGATTTTGGGAATGAAAGGATAAAAATCCTTCAATTCTGTTAATCCTGCTCTGAACTTTGACCGTAATGTTAAATCTGTCAGCCAATCAAGATGAAAAATAGCAAATAATCCTGTTAATCTTGTTAATCCTGTCAAAAATTTGTAATTACCGATAATGTTTAGCGTAAAACCTGTTTGGTTTCGGCTTGTCCAGGTTAGGAGGAATAGTTATGAAAGCGATTACATACACAAAATATGGCCCCCCCGATGTTCTTGAACTAAAAGAGGTAGCAAAACCTACGCCAAAGGACGATGAAGTTTTGGTCAAAATCCACGCGGCCTCCGTCAATGCGGCTGACTGGCATCTGCTGACCGCTGATATATTCTTGGTTCGGCTAATGGGGATGGGGTTGTTCAAACCTAAAAATACGATTCTCGGCGCCGATATAGCCGGACGGATTGAAGCGGTTGGCAGAAATGTCAAGCAGTTTCAGCCCGGCGACGAGGTGTTCGGGGATATCTCTGGGGGTGGTTGGGGCGGTTTTGCTGAGTATGTCTGCGCGCGTGAAGATGCGTTGGCCTTGAAACCGGCCAATTTGACCTTCGAGGAAGCGGCGGCTGTACCTCTGGCGGCAATCACCGCCCTACAGGGCCTGCGCGATAACGGACAGATTCAGCCCGGCCAAAAGGTTTTGATTAATGGCGCGTCGGGTGGGGTGGGTACGTTTGCGGTGCAGCTTGCCAAATCGTTTGGGGCTGAAGTTACTGCTGTGTGCAGCACGGGGAAGTTGGACATGGTGCGCTCGCTGGGGGCAGACCATGTTATTGATTACACTCAAGAAGATTTTACCCAAAACGGAAAGCAGTATGACTTGATTCTGGCGGCAAACGGTTATCATCCGCTTTCAGCTTATAAGCGGGCCTTATCGCCCCAGGGTATTTATGTGATGGCCGGAGGTTCCATGGCTCAAATGTTTCAGGCCCTGCTGCTGGGCGCATGGATGTCGGAAAGGGGCGGCAAGAAACTGGGGGCTTTGACGGCGAAAGCGAACCAAAAAGATTTACTGATTATCAAAGAGCTGTTAGAAGAGGGTCAAGTTGTACCGGTAATAGATAGATGTTACCCCCTGAGTGATACTGCCGAAGCGCTCCGCTATCTTGGCCAGGGGCACGCTCGAGGCAAGGTTGTCATCACGATGGGACCAAACGGCAAATAACCAATAAGAGATGCTTGTCGGTGAATTTGGAGAAAACTCATGAAAGCGATAGTTTACACCGAATACGGGCCGCCGGAGGTTCTTCAGCTTAAGGAAGTAGCCAAACCTACCCCCAAGGACAATGAACTCCTGATAAGGGTATCTGCCACCTCGGTAAATTACGGGGATCTTGTGGCGAGAAATTTTAAGGCAATCTCTCCTCAAAAATTCAATATGCCTTTCCTTTTCTGGTTCTTGGCCAAAATATTTTTTGGTTTCAGAAAGCCAAAGATACATATCCTGGGGAGTGAGTTTGCCGGGGAAGTTGAAGCCGTTGGCCAAAAGGTAAAACTGTTTAAGCCAGGCGACCCGGTTTTTGGCTATCTGGGTCAGCGCATGGGCGCTTATGCCGAGTATCTATGTTTACCTGAAGATGGCTGTATTGCTATAAAACCGGCCAATATCAGCTACGAGGAAGCCGCCAGCATTCCTTATGGCGCAATCATGGCCTTGAATTTGCTTCAAAAAGTAAATATTCGACGCGGGCAAAAAGTTTTGATTAATGGCGCTTCTGGCGGGATAGGTTCAGCCGCGGTCCAGCTTGCCAAACATTTTGGCGCAGAAGTGACCGGCGTATGCGGCACCCCGAGATTAGAATTGGTGAAATGTCTTGGAGCGGACCATGTAATTGATTATACCAAGGAGGATTTTACCCAAAACGGTGAAACCTATGACCTTATTTTTGACATCTTGGGCAAGAGTTCGTTTTCTCGCTGTAAAAACTCATTAAAGCCAAACGGGCGCTATCTTTTAGCCAGCTTTAAGATGAAGCAGCTTTTTCAAATGCTATGGACTTCAATGCTAGGCAGCAAGAAAGTCATCTGTGCGATTGCCCCAGGAAGTACTACAGATTTAATTTCTGTCAAAGAACTTATTGAGGCGGGCAAGATAAATGCGGTTATAGATAGATGCTATCCCTTAGAACAGGCGGCCGAGGCGCACCGATATGTTGACAAAGGACACAAAAAGGGAAATGTCGTGATAACTTTGGAAAATAGTAACGAGACCTAACAAATTGGAGGGATACTTATGCAAGTAGCAGGTAGCAGGTCATAAGTTTGCTACTTTGCTACCTGCTACCTTGATTATTGGGCGCGAATTTTTTAGGTATCTATATTCAGCGTCATTGCGAGATTATCGCATCGGCCGAACAGCAATCAATCGGCTCATCAACCGGCGTTTCTTTTTCTCTACTGCTGCCCAAAAAGCTTCTGACCTTCTGCCACAGTTTTATTCTTCCGTTGTCGCCGTTGAATTGTCGAATTAATCGCGCTTCTTCAGCCTCGCGCAGCAAATCCTTGCTATGCTCCTGAGCCATCATTATATCTTTCCAACTCATCATGGATACCCCCTGTATTGCATTAAAAACCACTTTTCTCCAGTGTACCTCTCTTCCGTCTCACAGAAGTCCCAGGCAGCGTCCCAAAAAGCGTCCCACCAGCGTGATTACGCGTCTAATCTCGTTCCCAAACTCAGTTTGGGAACGAGATTTTTAGAAAGCGTCTCACCGGCATGGTTGCACTTTTGTTCTATTTTCAGTAAAATAACGGTTCAGGAGGAACCGTTCTCGTGTCTCGTCTGGCGCTGTTTTTGCTTGGCCCGCCGCGGATCGAAGTGGACGGCGCGCCGGTTGAAATTAATCGCCGTAAAGTGGTCGCCCTGCTGGTTTATCTGGCCGTTACCGGCGAAACCCACACTCGTGACGCTCTGGCGACCCTGTTCTGGCCCGATAACGACCAGACCCAGGCGCGCGCTGCGCTGCGCCGGGCGCTGTCGGTGCTGAATCAACATCTGGGCGATTGGTTGGAGATTGACCGGGAGATGGTTGGCCTCAAACCCGGAAGCGAAGTTTGGCTGGATGCGCAGTGCTTCAACACCCTGACCACCCCCACCAACCTTAAGCGGGAAACAGAACTTGCCCCGGCTGCCCTGGAGCAACTCGCCGAAGCGGCCGACCTCTATCGTGACGATTTTCTGGCCGGCTTCACCCTGCGCGACTGCCCCGGCTTTGACGAGTGGCAGTTCTTTCAAAGCGAAAGCCTGCGCCAGAAGCTGGCCGCTGTGTTGGAAAAATTGGCCGATGCTTACAGCCGCCGGCGGGAGTTTGAGCAGGCCCTGGCTTATGCCCGGCGCTGGTTGGCGCTTGACCCTTTGCACGAACCGGCCCACCGGCAGTTGATGCAGCTTTATGCCTGGCTAAACCAGCGGGCGGCGGCGGTGCGCCAATACCGAGAGTGTGTACGTATTTTGGAGCAGGAACTGGGCGTCTCCCCCTCGGCGGAGACGATTGCTCTGTATGAGTCTCTCCGCAGCGAAGTAGGGGAGCGCACCCCTTCGGGTGCAGGCCGCGTCCCTGCGGGCGTCCCCGAAGGAGGAAAGGGCGGAGGGAACGGAGGAGCAGGGAAGAGTCAGAGGAGAGAAAATCCCTCCTCTGCCCTCACCCCAAATCTTCCAGCCCACCATTCTTCCCCTCCTTTCGTCGCCCGCGAGCGCGAACTGGCCCACCTGAACCGCTTTCTCGAAACGGCGCTGAGCGGCGAAGGGCAGGTGACCCTCATTGTGGGCGAGACAGGCAGCGGTAAAACGGCGCTGCTCCACGAGTTTGCCCGGCAGGCCCAGGCTAGCCACCCCGATTTGATGGTGGTCCTGGGCAATAACAATGCCCATACCGGCGTCGGTGACCCTTACCTGCCATTTCGAGAAGTGCTGGGTCTGCTCAGCGGCGATGTCCAGACGACGGGGTCTCGGAGCATTATCAGCCCGGAAAATGCCCGCCGCCTGCGCCAGTTCCAGCCCGTGGCGGACCAGCTTCTGGCCGAGTTGGGACCCGACCTGCTGGCTCATTTTATGCCCGGTTTGGTTCCGGCCGTTCAAGCCGTTTCCGGCCCCTTAGCCTCAGAAAAACGGGGTCGAATTGAGCCTGTCCACGGCGTAGCCCCGGCCGAGCAACGGGATTTGTTTGAGCAGTTCAGCAATGTGCTGCGGGCCATAGCCCAACACCGGCCGCTCCTGCTGGCCCTGGATGATTTACAATGGGCCGATACGGCTTCACTCAATTTACTATTCCACCTGGGACGACGCCTGGAAGGCAGCCGCATCCTGCTGGCGCTGACCTACCGGTCCAGTGATGTGGCTTTGGGGCGTCCCTCGTCCTTTCCTGCCGCTGCCGGTCAGTTTGAACGCCATCCCCTGGAGCCGGTCATTAATGAACTGAAGCGCCGTTACGGTCTGGTAGAGTTGGACCTGAGCCAGAGCATGAGCCGCCGTTTTGTCGAAGCTTTTCTGGATTCACAGCCCAATGAATTAGGGCCGGAATTTCGGGCCGCACTGTATCAAAAGACCCAGGGCCACCCCCTCTTTACCATTGAACTGCTGCGCGACATGCAAGAGCGACACGACCTAATTAAAAATGAGCAGGGCCGCTGGGTAGAGGGGCGGACCATCCATTGGGATACCCTGCCGGCTCGCGCTGAAGCGGTCATCGCCGAGCGGATTGACCGGCTGGAGCCGGAACTGCGCGAAATTCTGGCGGTTGCCAGCGTGGAGGGCAGAGATTTCACGGCCCAGATGATAGCCCGGTTATTGCAGTTGCCGGAACGCCAGGCGCTGCGCCTGCTCTCGCAAGAACTGGAAAAACGCCATCAATTGGTGCGAGAAACGGGCGAGCTACGAGTGGGCAGCCAACGTCTGTCGCGCTATCAATTTACTCATGCCCTGTTTCAACAATACCTGTACCAGCACCTCAGCGCCGGAGAGCGGCGGCTGTGGCATCGCGAACTGGCGGCGGCGCTGGTCGAACTTTACGCCGAAGACAGGGAGGCCATCACCGTCCAGTTGGCCCATCATTACACCGAAGCCGGGCAGACCGGCCAGGCCATTGATTATTTATTGGCCGCGGGCGACCGGGCGCGTGATTTGTACGCCCACCAGGAAGCCGCCGATTTTTATCGCCGGGCGCTGGTGTTTCTCAAAGAGCAGGGTATCGCCGGGCGCGAACGGGCAGCCCGTACCCTGATGAAACTGGGGCTGACCTACCACCTGGCTTTTGATTTTAAGCAGGCTCGCCAGGCGTATGATGAAGGCTTTGCCTTGTGGCAGTGGGCCGGCGGCAGCCGTCCGGCCTCGCCGCCCGCGCCCCACGCGCTCAGATTAATCAATACCCACGATCCCCGTACCCTTGATCCTTCGACTGCGGGCGACGTCCGCTCGGTTTATGTGATTGACCAGCTTTTTAGCGGCCTGCTGGCTTTAAACCCGGAACTGGATGTAGTACCCGAAATTGCCCGCAGTTGGGAAGTTTTGGATGGTGGGCTTACTTATGTTTTTCATCTGCGCGATGATGCCACCTGGAGTGACGGCCGGCCGGTCACCGCGGCCGATTTTGTCTGTGGCTGGCAGCGGGCGCTCCATCCGGCTATAGCATCCATCCCCAGCCTGTTGTACGATGTACGCGGCGCGCGAGCCTTCCACCAGGGTGAAATCAGCGATCCGCACTGCCTGGGGGTGCGCGCCCTTGATCCGGTGACCCTGCTGGTCGAATTGGAGCAGCCGACCGGTTATCTCCCTCATCTTTTGGCCAACAGTATAACTTATCCCGTACCCCAACACGTGGTGGAGCAATATGGATCCGCCTGGACCGAAGCCGAGCACCTGGTTACTAACGGTCCGTTCCGTCTGGAACGCTGGCGGCGCGGCCAGGATATGACTCTGGCCCGCCATCCCGGCTATCGCGGCCAGGTCAACGGTAATGTGCAAAACGTGGAAATGCTCTTCTCTAATGACTCCGCTGCCATTCTGGAAAGGTATGAGGCGGGCAACCTGGACGTGCTGTATCTCAGCCGCTTATCCCTCTCTGATCGTGAACGGGCCCGGCAGTGGTACGCCGACGAGTATGTTTTCGGCCCGGCTCTGGATACTACTTATGTCGGTTTTAATGTGAGCCGGCCTCCCTTTAGCGAGGCGCGGGTGCGGCAAGCCCTGGCCCTGGCCGTTGACCAGGAGACGTTGGCAAATGTGGTTCTGGGCGGGTACGATTCGCCGGCTCTGGGCGGCTTTGTGCCGCCGGGGATGCCCGGCCACTCGCCCGATATTGGCCTGCCCTACGACCCGGCGCGAGCACGCCAACTTCTGGCCGAAGCCGGTTACCCTGGGGGGCGCGGTTTCCCGGCCGTCGAGTGGCTGATTAAACCGCAACAGGAACCTACCGCCGAATATTTGCAAACCCAGTGGCGCGAGCAGTTGGGGCTGCAACTGACCTGGCAGATTGTCGAAAAGAACCAGTTGGTTGACCGGCTCGATCTCAATCCTTCCGATATTTTTCAAATGGGCTGGGTGGCCGACTACCTCGACCCCGACAACTTTTTGCGGGTAAGCTGCCATCACCAGTGGTCCGACTGGCGTAACGACCTCTACACCGAGTATGTCGAGCAGGCCAGACGTATCACCAACCAGGTCGAGCGGCTGAAACTACACCGCCAGGCCGATAAAGTGTTGGTGGAGGAAGCGGTCATTATTCCTTTGACTTACCACCGCCAGCATTTATTAGTCAAACCCTGGGTCAAGCAGTTTCCAATGTCGCCGATTAAAATTTGGTATTGGAAGGATGTAGTCATCGAGCCGCATTGAAGATAATTCAGCGGAGGAATCAATGTCTCAAACAAGCGGCAGCTTAGTTTCGTTTGACGGCCACAGCGGCTATCTGGCCTTGCCGGCCGGCGATGGCCCCTGGCCTGGAGTAGTCGTCATCCAGGAATGGTGGGGGCTGGATGACCACATCAAAAGCATCGCCGATCGTTTTGCCGGGGAGGGTTTTGCCGCCATTGCCCCGGATTTGTACAACGGTAGAGTCACGACCGAACCCGACGAGGCCCGCAAGCTGCGCATGGCCCTGGTTTGGGACGAGGCGCTGGCGGTAATCCAGGGGGCTATCAATCATTTGATAGGGTTGGCCCAGGTTTCGCCCAAAGAGGTGGGGGTGGTCGGCTTTTGTATGGGCGGCGGATTGACCTGGCATGCCGCCGCCAAACTGGCCCATGTCGGCGCGGCGGTTCCTTTTTATGGCGGCGGTCCGGAAATGAGCGATGCGGAAGTCGCCCGGATTGGCGGGCCGGTGCTGGCTATCTTTGGTGAGTTAGACCGGGGCGTGTCGCCGGAGGTAGCCCGGAAGCGGGCGGCGCAGATGGAGCGGGCCGGGGTCAAGCACGAAACGGTGATTTATCCCGGCGCGCAGCATGCTTTTTTCAATGATACTCGCCCCGCCTATCACCCCCAAGCCGCTGCCGATGCCTGGCAGCGAACCCTTAACCTTTTTAGGAAAACGTTGGCCTAAGCCAAAATCTTGCATTTAAGTCGGGATATGCTATACTCGTAGCCCGATAAGGTTCTGTTGCATAGAATAAAACCTCCCACCCTGCTCCAACTCCTGCTCACCTGGTAACCCTGCTACACGTCTGCTGTGGCGATCATAAAATTTTATTAAGCTAAAAAGAGGAGTAATTCGATGAAGAGGAGTGTCATTTTTAGCATCCTGCTCATTTTGAGTCTCAGCCTTGCAGCTTGCAGCGGCGCGCCAGCCTCCCCTACCGCCCCACCCGCCGAAAGCGCCGGTGGGTCTGAAGCCGCCGCCCCCACCGAAGCCCCGGCCGCTACCGAAGCGCCTGCCGAAAGCACCGGGGCGATGGAACCGCAGCGCGGTGGGTCAATTACCGTTGTTTACAAAGATGACCTGGCTACGCTCGATCCGGCCATTGGCTACGACTGGACCAACTGGCCGACGATCAAGCTGGTCTTCGATGGGCTGTTGGACTACGACGATACGACCAATATCACCCCACGCATTGCTGAGAGTTTGCCGGAAGTCAGCGCCGACAGCACCGTTTACACCTTTAAATTACGCCAGGGGGTTAAATTCCAGAACGGGCGCGAAGTGACCGCCGATGACGTGGTCTACACCATTACCCGTGTGTTGGACCCCAAAACCGGCAGCCCCGGCGCGGGCTTTTTTGTCGGCATCAAGGGCGCCCAGGAATTTATTGACGGCCAGGTGACCTCGGTGGAAGGCATCAAGGCGGTAGACCCATCCACGGTGGAGTTTACCTTGACCCAGCCCGATGTGACCTTCCTCAACAAGATGGCCCTTAACTTTGCCTTTATTGTGCCCAAAGAAGAAGTCGAAAAGGCCGGCGAAAACTTTGGACACGCCCCAGTCGGCACCGGCCCCTTCAAACTCAAAGAGTGGCAGCCAGGCCAATATCTGGTTTTTGAGCGCAACCCCGATTACTTTTACGAAGGGCTGCCTTACCTCGACGGAATCAGAATTGAGGTGGGGGTTGAGCCGGATGTGGCTTTATTGCGACTGGAAAAAGATGAAATCCAGATGATGGGCGACCCGCCGCCCGGCGCAGATTGGACCCGCATCAGCACCGACCCGGCCTGGGCCAACCGCATCGAGCGCAGCCCGCAGGTCAACACCACCTATATCGCCATCAACACCACCATGCCGCCGTTTGATAACCTGAAAGTGCGGCAGGCGCTTAACCACGCCATTGACAAGCAGCGCATCGTGCAACTGCTCAATGGCCGGGCCACTGTCGCCAACCAGATTCTTCCGCCGTTGATGCCCGGCTACGACCCCACTTACACCGGCTACGAGTACGACCCGGAGAAGGCCAAAGCCTTGCTGGCCGAAGCCGGCTTTGCTGATGGCTTTGAAACCAGCATCGAATGTATCTCGGTGGAACCGCAGCCCAAACTGTGCGAGTCTTTCCAGCAAGACCTGGACAAAATTGGCATTAAGCTGACCATCAACACCCTGGCTGCGCCCAATGTCATCGAAGATGCCGGGAACGGCAAAACGCCGCTGGTCTGGTCGGGCGGGCTGGCCTGGACTCAAGATTACCCGGATCCTGACGATTTCTACGCGCCGATCCTGGGTTGCGACTCAAATGTGCCCGGCGGCTGGAACTGGTCGCGCTACTGCAATGAAGAGCTTCACAAGCAGAGCCTGGAGCTACTGGCGATGACCGACCGCAAGGCCCGGTTGGAGGCTTATAAACCCTTCTTCAAAGCCTTGATGGATGATGCCGTCTGGGTTCCCGTCATCAATGGTGAGTACGATGTGGCTCACTCTGAAAAACTGCACGGCCAGCCCACCCTCACCCACCCGGAGCATCTCTTCCGCTACGAAACGATGTGGCTGGCGCCGTAATGGGACTTATGTGGTGGGTCTAAGCATGTCATTTCGACCGGAGCGAAGCGGAGGGAGAAATCTCTAATCCCTAATCTTGTAAGAGTGGTTTTGAGGATTTCTCGCTCCTATCGTCGCTCGAAATGACATGACAGCGTAAGTCCTTGTCACAGTAACAAAATATGCTTTTTGAGCATAAGGAGGGACTGAAAGAAAAGTTCCCTCAGTTCCCTCAGTTCCTTTGAAATCACCGTGGCTATCACCGAACTCGACAAAAAATCCGGTTCGTTCAAACAACCCGCTTCCCGACCGCAAATTGGCTATGCCGCGCCCCGTGAAGCTGGCTATTTTACAGTGGCCTGGCGCAGCCTGCGGCGCGATTCCTCGGCCATGGTCGGCCTGGGCTTGATTGTGCTCATCGTCCTGGCGGCGATTTTTGCGCCCGTGCTGGCTCCGCACGACCCGACCGAACAGTTCCGGGATGGCCTGACCCTCGATGGCCAGCCCGTGCCCAGCACCCTCCTGAGCGAAGGCAGTTGGCGTTTCCCTCTCGGTACCGACGCCAATGGGCGCGATTTGTTGAGCCGTATTCTTTACGGGGCGCGGGTCAGTTTGCTGGTGGGCGTTTTAGCCAACTCTCTGGCTGTAGCCCTGGGCACGCTGATTGGCTCAATTGCCGGCTACTTTGGCAACCCGCTCGAAACGCTGCTGATGCGTTTTACCGATATAATGATGGCCTTTCCAACCTTGCTGCTGGCCATGACCCTGGTAGCGATTCTCAAACCGAGCATGTGGATTATCATTCTGGTGATTGGGCTGGTCTACTGGACCTGGATTGCCCGCGTGGCCTACGGCCAGGTGCTTTCGCTGCGCCAGCGTGATTTTGTGATTGCCGCCAGGGCCATTGGCGCGAAACGCCGCTATACTTTGGTGCGGCACATCCTCCCCCAACTCGTTCCGACCCTCATTGTTTGGGGTACGTTAGGCATTGCTACCAACGTTATGCTCGAAGCCAGCCTGAGCTATCTGGGCATCGGCGTCCAGCCGCCTACGCCGAGTTGGGGCGGGATGATCCAGCAGGCCCAATCCTTTTACCGGACGGCCCCCTGGATGGTCATCTACCCTGGCCTGGCAATCATGATCACCGTTTTTGCTTTCAATCTCCTGGGCGACGGCCTGCGGGACGTGCTGGACCCCAGCCAGCGAGGCAGGTTCTAATTGTCAATGGTGAATTGTCAATCGTTAATTGTTAATGAGATAGTTATATCCATCTTCCGTTCACAATTCACAATTCATTATTCACAATTCACAATTAGCTACAGGTAGCCTGATGATGTGGGTTTTTATCGCGCGTCGCCTGATCCAAACAATCCCGGTGCTGGTTGGCATTTCGGTGCTGACCTTCATCCTGATCTATTACTTACCGGCCGATCCGGCCCGCATGTACGCCGGGCCAAGCGCGACGGTAGAAACAGTAGACCGCATCCGCCATGAACTGGGCCTTGACCAACCCTTATGGAGGCAGTACCTACGCTACGTCGAGCGGCTATTGCAAGGCGACCTCGGCTTTTCCTATCGCAAGCAGATTGCCGTCACCGAACTGCTCCTCAGCCGGATTCCTTACACCCTGGCCTTGATAGCGGGCGGCATCCTGGTCGAGCTGGCCATCGGTTTGCCGGTGGGAATTGTCTCGGCTCTGGGACGCGGGCGCTGGCCCGACCGGGCCGGTATGTTTTTAGCCCTGTTAGGTGTTTCCGCGCCGCCGTTTTGGCTGGGGCTGTTATTCCTGTATTGGTTTGGCTTTTTGCTGCCCATTTTTCCACTGGGGGGAACGGGCAGTCTGGCTCACCTGGTGCTGCCCGCGCTCACCGCCGGACTGGGCGGGGCGGCCTGGTATGCCCGGATGATGCGCTCGAGTATGCTCGATGTTCTGGCGAATGATTATGTTCGCACCGCGCGCGCTAAAGGTTTGAGCAATCTATGGGTTACGGTGCGGCATGTCCTGCCCAACGCCCTCAATCCGATCATCACCATGGCCGGCATGGACATTCCCTGGTTCATCGGCGGAGTAGTGCTGGTCGAGCGGGTGTTCAACTGGCCGGGCGTGGGCCGCATGGCCGTCGAAGCCATCGAGACAGTGGATGTGCCGCTTATTTTGGGCACAGTTATTTTCACAGCCTGTATGGTGGTCCTCAGTGGGATTCTGATTGACCTGGCGCAGAGCCTGGTTGACCCACGCATCCGGCACAGCCAGTCATGAGAACCGCCGACGGCCGACGGCTGACCGCCCTTATTCGATTAAAGGATTTTCCAGCGGTCGGCGGTCAGATTTACCCTGATCAACAAATCAAAATTTTATTAGGCAAAGGAGCAAAATTCTATGGCTACGCATCATCTGGATGATACTCAACCGCATGCGTTTTGGGACAATTCTCACCCGGCGCGAGTACGGATTCAACCCGGCGATACGGTGGTGTTCGAAACGCTGGAGGCTTCGGCCAATCAGGTGACGCCTACTTCAACCGAGGAGGCGCTAAAGACGATCAGCTTTGACCCCATCCACCCGCTGACCGGCCCAGTTTACATCGAAGGGGCGGAACCAGGCGACGGATTGGAGGTGGAAGTGGTGAGCATGCAGCACAAGGGCTGGGGCTGGAACGCGGTGATTCCTGGCTTTGGCCTGCTAGCCGACGACTTTACCACACCCTATCTCCAGCATTACCGGCTGGAGGGCGAGGTTTGCCACTTTAGCGAAAAGATCCGTATTCCCTACGAGCCGCACTGCGGGGTCATGGGCGTCGCCCCGCGCGAGCCGGGCCGGTTGAACACCATCCCGCCCCGTGAGAACGCCGGCAATATAGACATTCGCCATCTCAACCCCGGTGCGCGGGTCTTTTTCCCGGTGCTGGTTTCCGGCGCGCTCTTCTCCTGCGGTGACTGCCACGCTGCGATGGGCGATGGGGAAGTTAATGGGACAGGCATCGAGACGCCGATGACCGTGACCCTGAAGTTTACCCTGCATAAAGGCAGACATATCCCTGAGCTGCGTTTCATCACTCCGCCTGGCAAAAAATTGACTGTAGCTGATGAGGGCGGTTATTATGTCACTACGGCGCATGGGCCTGACTTGTTCAAAAATGCCCAGCAGTCCATTCGCTACATGATTGACTACCTGGCCGCCGAACACGGTTTGACCCGCGAGCAGGCTTACTGCCTGTGCGGCGCAGCCGTAGATTTGAAAATTAGCGAGATTGTGGACGCGCCCAACTGGATTGTCTCGGCTTATCTACCATTGGGTATCTTTGTGAAGTGATAAATTACCCTAAATATACCCAACGCATTTCAAAATTTCCGTAGCTGACGCATCCCCATACGTCAGCGGACGGCATAGGGATGCCGTCTTACGGAAATTTTAGCGTGCGCTTAGTATATATGAGTTACAGTGGATACCCACTAATTTAAAAACTGAGAATCCGTCAGGAAATGCGGGGTGTTACTATTCCTATGGTTCAGTCTTGCGCCAAAGCGATAGCCAATACCCCGCTCGCTGTGAATTAAGGTAGGCTTATCGGGATTTTTTTCGATTTTACGCCGTAAATAGTTAATATAGAGGCGCAGGTAGTTAGTTTTATTGGCGTATGCTGAACCCCAAATTTTATTTAATAGAAATTCATGGGGCAACATTCGGCCTTCGTAGCGGATGAATAGGGTCAAAAGCTGAAATTCAGTGGGGCTTAAGTCAATTCGTTCGCCCGCAAGCATAACTTCGTGACGGTCCAAGTCAACCATAAGGTCGCCGTAGCGTAGAACGCAGTCAAAATAATCATGGCTAAACACTCTGCTTGAACAATGAGCGCGGTGGAGCAAACTGTTGATGCGATCCAAAAGCTCTGGGGTTGTGACCGGTTTTACGATGTAATCGTCGGCCCCCAGTTCTAATGCTTTAACAACATGTTCCTCCGCGCCGAGGGCGGTTAGAATGAGGATAGGGATATCAAACATGGCCTTAATGTGCGAACAGACCTGCCAGCCATCCGAGTCCGGTAACATAATATCCAAAATAACTGCATCCGGCTCACAGTTATAAATTTTTTGCATCCCGGTGAGGGCGTTATAGGCCGTTTGAACTCGAAAACCTTTGAAGGTTAATAGTTGGCTCAAGGTTTCGCATAATCTGACATCGTCCTCGATGAGTAATAATGTCCCAGTCATGTTTAATTTCCTTTCTTGATTTTGGCTAGAGAAAGTATCATCAAACAATGCGCCGAGGCAACCTCGCTATCATCTCCCCATTTTAACTACATTGCCTTAGGGCGTGACTGCGACCATGATGCTCGCCTAATCCCTGACCTGTGTCCCCTTATCAATAGTCAAACATAATCCATAAAACACCTCCAGAGATTTTTACCTGTAAGAGTGGCTTCTGCCTAAAACAAAAAAATAATCTTGGCAGCCATACCTGAGAATAAATAAGATTCAGTAGCTCCAAATTTGAGGAGCCAGCACGCCCACGTGCGGCTCCGTTCGGCACGTAGGCGTGCCTCACTCCTCGAAAATTGGATCCACTGAGATTTTGTTATGACTTGTACGAAAACAAGATAGGCTGAATAGAGAATGGTTGCAGATAGAATGGGGTTATGCAGTTGGCTGACTATTGGAACGATATGAGGTTATAACATCTTCCTTAGAAAGGTCTATGAAAAAAATAAAAAAAAGGTTAGAAAAGAAGGGGGTATGTAGCGACAACTTTAGTCGTTCCACGTCATACTCGCAAAAAGAAACGGCTAAAGTTATTACTATGATCTATTTTTTTAACGAGGAGTTTCAAGCTTGCTTGAAATTCCTCAATACTATACTTTGCACGGATACAAACTGCGTTTTTCTACACTAGCAAAAAGCTCAGTTTGTGCCTGCGGGCAGTATAGCAGGGTTAGCGGGTTAGAGAATCGGAAAAAGCAGCAATCTGGGCGCTATGCTCTCGTTTGTGGCCGTAGAAGGTATAGACAATAAAATCGTCCAGGTCGTATTCTGAGCCGTACCAGGGGAGCGTGCCGTTTTGCCGGTAAGTGTCGGCGGGGATACGAGCCGCCAGGGTTACAGGGTTGTTCAGTTCTATAGGACGCCGACATAATTAAGGAGGTTATCAAGGTTCAGACCGTTCTGGAAGAGTTCAA
>JAKLJP010000018.1 GCA_023151115.1 Anaerolineae bacterium | reverse complement strand
TTACCTGATCGGGGACGACTCGGTCTACGTCAAGCCCAAAGGGCGGCAGATGACAGGCTTAGGCTGGCATTATGCCAGCAGCGAAGTGCGGCTGGCGACAGGCCATTGTCTGTTTACCGGGTTGTATGTCTTGCTGGGGCGACGGTGTCCTTTGCAACCGCGCTTGTATCGGCAGAAAAAGGTGTGTGACCAGGAAGGAATTCCCTTTCAGAGCAAGATCGACTTGGCGGTGGCCGAGATCGAGCAGTTTGAGCCGGTCGTAGGGACACAGACCCATGTGTTGATTGATAGCTGGTTTCATTGTCGGCGGGTCAGACGAGCGGCCCAAAAGCGGGGCTGGCAGGTCAGCGGAGCGCTCAAAAGTAATCGCAAACTGCGCCAGCTTGACGCCGAGGGCAACCGCACTCGGCTAACTCTGGCCGATTATGCCGCCCAGCTTCAGCCAAGCGACTGGCAAGAGGCCGTTTGGCCCTCCCAAGACGGGGATCGCCCCGTCTATGTTCACCTCGTTAAAACCTGGATCCGCAAGTTGGGACCGACCCTGCTACTCATCACCTGTCACGACCGGGATAACCCTGGCAAGTCCCTCCGTTACTGGGGCTCAACTCTGCTTGAGGCTGAGCCGCAAACCGTGATTAACCATTTAGCCGTGCGCGGGAATGTCGAGGTCTTGTTTGAAGATAACAAAGACCTCCTGGGCGGCGACCATTATCAACTCATGAGCGCCGAAGCCATCCTTCGTTTCTGGACCCTGATCGCTTGCCTGGGCTATTTCCTGGATGAACAAAAAGCCCTGCGGCCCGACTGTTCGACCTGGGGCGAGGTGCGCCGGTCGCTGCAAAAGGAGCATCAGGTCAACCTCCTGACCTGGTTGGAGGTTCAATTCAAGTCCGGCCTATCGGTCGAGCAAATCACGACCCAATTGGCTATATTCAGTTCTTAAAGTGCAAAGATAGTGATTAATGGTATTGTTGATAATGCCAGATTGTATATTGGTCGCGATGCACTCTTTTATCCATCCCCTTGTGTACGGGGCGTGGCAGTTCGAGTCGGCGTAGGTTTTGGCCGGGGCAGATTGAGAAAACTGTACTCGGTAATCACCCACTGGCCGTTGCGGCGGGTCAGGGTGTAGACAAATTGAAAGGCTTCTTGGTAATCGGTTTTGGTGGGGCCGCCGTAGAACCAGCGTTCCGAACTGGTAACAACCAGGCGATTGCCGGGAAGCTGGCCGGTAATGGCCGGGGGGTTGAGGTATTCAAAATCCACTCGCAGCGGTTTAGCGTAGCGGTCATAAATATCGGCGGCAAAGGCGCGAGCGGTAGGTAGGGCCTGGCCCTGCCAGATGGTTTCCATTTTTTGCAGGTTTTCTTCAGTTGCCTCGATGATGGCGTTGTGCAGCAGGTCATTGCCGGCCTCGACCGCGGCGATAGCAGCTTGGCGCACCGTCGCCGGTATGGTGGGGGTGGGCGTAACGGTTGGCGTAGCCGTATTTGTTGGGGTAGGCGTAGCTGTAGGCCGGGGTGTGGCGGTGAATGTAGGCGTCTGGGTAGGCCGGGGTGTGGCGGTAGCGGTCGGGGTTGCCGTTGCGGTTGCCGTAGGGGTGTTGGTAGGTGTTGGGGTGAAGGTCGGCGTCGGCGTGGGTGGGATGGGCGTCGGGGTGAAAGTCGGCGTTGGCGTGGGCGGTACAGGCGTAGCGGTAGCCGTCGAGGTAGGTTTCGGGGTGGGGGTGGCGGTTGGCAGTGGGGTTGGAGTCAACGTATAGGTCGGCGTCGGTGGCACAGGCGTAACGGTAGCCGTCGAGGTGGGTTCCGGGGTGGCGGTAGCGGTCGGAGGCGTTGTGGCAGTGGGGGGGGCTGGGATAGCAGTTGAAGTTACAACAACCGCCGCCACGACGGTCGCCGTTAGAGTAGCGCGGATCGGCGTGACTGTTTCCGTTTCAGAGGGCGTGGTGGGGGTGGCCGGTACAGGCGCTATCGTTGGAACAGAGGTGCTTGCAGCTAGCGCCGGCTGTTGGGCAACGGTCGGCGGTGTGGCCAACGCGGCCCAGGTTAGCCAGGCCAGCCCGCCCCAGACCACCAGCCACAGCAGCAGCCCGACGACAAAAGCGCCCACCCGCCGGGCCGAACTGCGGGCCGTGTCCAGGGTAATTGGCCCAATCCGCTGGCGTCCGCGTAGGGCCGCCAGCAGCAGCAGCGGCCCGATCAAAATCAGGATCACCGGCAGCAGTAATAGCAATAAAATGAGGCGAAATAAATCGGCCAAAGGACGCATGTCTCCCTATCCCCACCGGGCGCGGAAGTCGGCAAGGCTCCATTTAAGCACAGTCAGGGCGTTTGCACAAACAAGGAAGCGTGTGGATAGAAGATAGTAGATGGTAGATAGTAGATAGTAATCCTCCATCCTCCATCTTCTATCCTCTATCTTCTATCCTCTTTCCTTTTGCCTCTTGTCAGCAGCCGGATAGATGTGATAAAATGGACAGCGTTGACACATTTGACATCCATCAAAAACGAGGTGTTATGGTGCGCCACTGGTTAGGGAAGCAAGCTGACTCGAAACCCCGCAACTGGCTGATTAATCTGCTCCTCTTGGTGCTGGCAACCATGCTGATGCTGGCCCTCAGCGAAGGGCTGCTGCGCTGGTTTGACGGCTTTCAATTATCGTCCTTGAAACTGAACCCGAATAACACCACCATCTCCGCCCCAGACGAAGGCCCATGAGTTTAACGAGACAATCATTTTATAGGCGTCCAGATAAGTTCTTTCTTCTGTTGCGTCTTGCGTGTTGCATATTCCGTTTATCTCATTTATGGACAACACGCAGCACGCAAGAGGCGCCCTCTCTAAGCAAAAACTTTTCCAGAGGGCAGTACCGCTGGCTTGCAGTCGCCTTGCTGCTCATCTCTAGCTTGCCTGGGGTCGTGCGGGCAGACTCGCGCCAGCCCTGCGCCGAAATTTACACGGTTCAGGCCGACGATTGGTTGAGCAAGATTGCCGACAAGGTGCTAGGCGATTTGCTGGCTTACCCGGCTATTGTCAGCGCCACCAACCAACAGCATGTGGCCGACGCCAGCTTTGCCGAAATTGTCAACCCCGACTTGATTGAAGCCGGCTGGAAATTGTGTATTCCCCCCGCGGCTAAGGCGGGAGAACTGCTGACTGAAGCCGCTCCCCCGGCAGCCCCCGCACTACCCCTCGATGCCCTGGCCGTTTACAGCCTGGATGATTTTGTCAGCGATTTCAAGTTCAGCACCTATGTCAAACCGAATTGGATTTACACCTCGCCGGAGCGGTTGACCAAATACGAGATTAAGGCCGAAGCGTCTGCCCGAGCCGGGCAGTATGGCTACCGGGCCAACTATTGGTGGAACGAGTATCTATCGGATGATTATTTTCTCAACCGAGGAATTTTCAGTAACGTTCCACCGCAAGTCTACACCTATCACCCGGCCTGGGGGACGGCCTACCCCCGCTATCGCTACCCGCCCCATGTGACTCTGCCGACCGGCCTGACGACCAATCAATTCGGCTGGCGCGGGCCGGAAATCACCCTCAAAAAGCCGGTTCGCACCATTCGGATTGCCTGTGTCGGCGCTTCGACGACGGTGGACGGTCACTCTTTGCCCTATTCTTACCCGGAATTGTTGCAGCATTGGCTCAACCTGTGGGCCAAAGAGTCCGGCTACAAGGTGCATTTTGAGGTGATTAATGCCGGGCGCGAGGGCATCGGCTCGCGGGATATTGCGGCGGTGGTGCGCTACGAAGTGCTGCCCATGGATGTTGATTATGTGATTTACTACGAGGGGTCTAACCAGTTTGACCCGCGCAGCATGGTCAGCTTTCCGCCCGACATCACCTTCGGCCAGCCGCCCGATGGGGTAGCCCCCAATTTTGCCAATGTCGAGTCAAACGACAAAAGCTGGCTGGACCAGTTGAGTGAATACTCTGCCCTAGCCGCGCGCGCTCGCTCACTTGTGGAGCAGTTTTCCATAACCGGCTCAGAGCCGGCCAAACCGGAGCAAAGCTTTAACCTGCCGGAAGGATTGAATGAGTTCAGACCGGATCGGGCGCATGTGGGCAAGGCCCTGGCCCTCAAAGCCATTCTGGGCGACCTGGATACCATCAAGCAGGATTTGGAGACACAAAACGTTAAATTTGTGTTGGCGACCTTTGACTGGTTTGTGTACGACGGCATGGTGCTCGACCCGGCCCGCCACCGGACTCTGTACGGCTACCTCAACCGGATTTATTGGCCGGTCAGCTACGCCAACATGCGGCGCATGGCCGATTTGCAGAACCGAGTCTTCCGGCTGTGGGCCGCCGAAAACCGGGTCCCGTTGATTGACGTGGCCGGACAAATGCCCAAACACCCTGACCTGTACGACGACGCCATCCACAACACCGAGTTGGGCATCCGCATCCGGGCCTGGATCAATTTTCAAACCCTGGTTCCACTGTTAAAAAGGGACATCGAAACCAAGCGGCTGCCTCGCCCGGCGCAGCTAACTTATCGAGAGCATCCCTATCTCCAGCCGGAGTACCACACCCGCATTTTGCCGGTGGATCCATCGGCGCAATAAACAAAAAGCCCCCGCGAGTGCGGGGGCTTGCTTTTTCAAAGACTTAGGGCCTATCCGAAAACCCGTGGATTGGCATCTCTATGCCAGCCGATGACGCATAGGATGCAGAGGTTTTCGGATAGGCTCTTATTATCCGATTTCGACATTTTACCGAAAATTACCCTTCGATACGCCCACTCCCTGCGGTCGGGGCTACTCAGGATGACTTTCGGCTTATTATCTACTTCTTGGCATACGTGAGTGACTCGCGGACCATAAGGTTGGTTTGGCGGATTTTGAGAGCCAGGTCGGCGGCCAGGTTGCGCATGATAACGTAGCCCATTTCGTAATTGCTTTCCAGCAGCTTCATAAAATCTTTGCGCTCAATCACCAGCAGTTTGCTCGACTCGGAGCGGCAGCGGGCCGAGGCAGAGCGCACCCCTGGATCAACCAGGGCCACTTCGCCAAAGGATTGCCCCCGGCGCAGCACGGCGATGGTGGTTGGCTCGTGGATGTCAGAGCCATCGCCAATGGTGTCGGGGTCTACCTGGATTTCTATTTCGCCTTCGGCAATGATGTAAAACTCGTTGCTGGCCAGATTTTCTTTAAAGATGATATCGCCTTGACTATAGCTTTTTTCGCGGCAAATTTGCTCAATCAAATCCAGTTGGCTCGAGTCTAACTCTTGAAAAATATCAACTTGCTCAAGAATATATTTTTTCGACATTGGGTGGGTTCTCCTTAACAAGTTCGGAGGGTGATACAGTGATCCCCTGATGGTTCTTTCATCTTAACATAGGGCCAGGCAAACGTCAATGGGACTTTGGCTTTACACCGGGCTAACCGCGCTGGGTGTGGGCCGCTCGGGCCAGCAGCTCGAACAAGCGGGCCACTCCGTCGCCGGTTTTGGCGCTGGTTTCCAGGTAAGCCGCGCTGATGGAGGCGGCGTACTGTTTGCCCTCGGCGGCCTGGATAACCCGATCCGGCCGGTCAACTTTGTTAGCCACCACCAAAAACCGATGATGATCCACCACGCTTTTGGCTTCTTGCTCCCAACGGGGCAGGTCAGCAAAGGACTGCCGGTCGGTCACGTCATAGACCATCGCCACCGCTCGCGCCCCCCGATAAAAATTATCGCGAAAGGAGGCAAAGCGCTCCTGCCCGGCCAAATCCCAGACAGTCAGCTTAAATGACAATTCCCCGCTCTTAACCACTACTGTTTGAAAGTCAACCCCAATGGTCATAATCCGCGATTCTTGAAACATGCCGGTGGCAAAGCGGCGCAACAGGGTGGTTTTACCGACGCTGCCATCGCCGATGATCGCCACTTTATAACGCAGAATTTGTTCGGAGTCAGCCTGATTCATATGCTGTGATAAACGTGGAAGGTTGGAAGACTTAGTAGATCCAAATTTGAGGAGCCAGCACGCCCACGTGTGGCTCCGTTCGGCACGTAGGCGTGCCTCACTCCTGGAAAATTGGATCCACTGAGGCTGGGAAACACCAGCCAATCTTCCAGCCTGCCAATCCTTCCTCACGTTAGTTTGAGAAACATGTCGTAATTAAAAATGAGCTGATTTTCGAGAACGGGTGTATTTGCCAGAACGGGCGCATTGATTTTTTCAAAATGCTCGTGGGCCTGGCGCAGGCTGAGGCTTTCGATGTCGGCCGGCTCGGCAGAGTAGAGCACGATCAGAGTGGTCTTCTGGCCGGGCACATAAATCAGCACCTTGCCATCATCGGTGACAGCTTTGCGCGCGCCGGTGCCCATAATTTCGGCAATGGCCGAGCGAAAGCCGGAAAAAAAGCCGACCACCAGCTCGCTTTCCAGGGGGAACTGGCCGACCGTATGCAGCGGTAGGCTGGTAACATTGTCGTAAACGGCATAGGCCAGCACTTTGGCCGCAAAACGCTGGCGAATAACCATGCTCTCGCCCGCGCCGATTTTGAGCATAGCCGGGTCGCTGGCCTGCTGCAAAAAGCCGCGCACCACCCGCCGTTGATTTTGATAATGGCGATAAAGATTTTCAAACTGGGCGCGGTTGATCAAACCATCGGCCAAATCCTGAACTGTTTGGTCTAATTTGCCTTCCAGCACTTTTAATTGGGTTTCGATATCCTGGCTGGAGTCGTCGGGAGGGAGCGCAGGGGGTTGCGGTTTAGAGCCGGTTTTAGGCTTGGGATCAGCGTCGGTCAACCAGTTGATAAAACGGTTCCACAAGCTCACAAGGTTAAATCCTTAATGATAAGGCTGCTCAAAATCTTGGAATGCTGATTGACTGACTAATTTAACCTTGTAGCTCAAATTAACCGCCGATGGCGAAGAGTCCGCTGGGAGATTTATAAAAAAGCTCTGCGTTTTCGGCGTCCTCTGCGGTGAAATATTAAATCTGTCGGTCAATCAGTCTTGGAGTGTCCTGACCGTGGCTCTTAATATTCTAACACAGTTTTCAACTTTCCACCAACGGGAAAAATAAACCAAATTTCGCTCAATCGCTTGATTCCCTGTATAATGTGTCAAGGTGCAAGTAACAAAGTAGCAAGTAACAGGTAGCAAGGTAACACAGGGTAACAGGTAGCAAGGTAACAGATTTGCTACTTTACGACTCTGCTACCCTGCTACTTGTTACTCTGCCCCCTTAGAAAGCAGACAATTTTGGCCAGAGTATACGTTTCCCTGGATATTGAAACCACCGGTCTTGACCCGGAGCAGGACGCCATTCTCGAAATTGGGGCGATCCGTTTTAAGGGCAACCAGGTGTATGAAACCTACCATACCCTGCTTGATCCGGGCCGGCCCATTCCTTATAAAATTCAACAGCTCACCGGCATCACCCCGGCCGATCTCAAAGGCGCACCTAAAATTGGGGCAGTGCTGTCTGAGGTGCGCCGCTTTGTTGGCGATAATCCGATCATTGGACATAATATTGGTTTTGATTTAAGTTTTTTATATCGGCATGGGCTGTTTGAGCAGAATGTCGGGATTGATACGTTTGAATTAGCCAGTATTTTGCTGCCGCATGCCGGGCGTTACGGCCTGGCCGCGCTGTTGAAATATCTGGACGTCAATCTGCCGCCCGACGGCCAGGCTCACCGTGCCCTGGACGACGCCGAGGCGGCCCGGCGGCTGTTTGAGGCCCTGCTCGACCAGGCTCGCCGCCTGGACAGCCGCATTATCGAGGAGGTGGCCCACATCGCCAGCAAAACTGATTGGCCACTGGCCTACATTTTCCGCGACTTGAGCCGCGAGCGCCGCTACACCCCGCCTGCCGGCACGTTGGGCCAGCAGTTAGCGGCCAAAGGGCTGATGGATGATTTTGCGGTGGACGGCGGCTTTGCCCTGATGCGCTCCGACCCCGACAGCCGGGCCTTCGACCCGCCGCTGAAACCCGTACCCAACCCCACCCCGCTGGACATCAAAGCTTTGGCCGGACTGTTGGAAGGGGATGGACTGTTTGAGCGTAGCTTTCCCGGTTTTGAGCATCGTCCGCAGCAGGTGGACATGCTGGCCAACGTGGCCGGCGCATTCAACGAGTCGAACCACCTGATGGTTGAGGCGGGCACAGGCACGGGCAAATCGGTGGCCTATCTCATCCCGGCCATTTATTGGGCCGCGCAAAACGGGCAGCGGGTGGTCATCTCGACCAACACTATTAACCTGCAAGACCAGCTTATCAACAAAGATATTCCCATGCTGCAAAAGATTTTGCCGGTTAAATTTAAGGCGGTGGCCCTCAAGGGGCGCAGCAATTACATCTGCCCGCACCGAGTGCAGTTATTCCGGCAAAAAGAAAACCTCAGCCCCAAAGAGCTGCGTTTACTGGCAAAATTGTTGGTCTGGCTGCCCAGCACTACCACCGGCGACCGGGAAGAGCTGTTTATGCCCGATTACGCCGAGCAGGCGTTGTGGCATCAGGTGGCCTCCGACAGCGCCACCTGCACCCCGCGCACGTGCAGCGCCGAGACCTGTTTTTACGCCCGCGCCCGCCGCGCCGCCGAATCGGCCCACGTAATTGTGGTCAATCACGCCTTGCTGCTGGCCGACATTGCCGTAGACAGCCGGGTGATCCCGGAGTACAAGTACCTGATTATTGACGAAGCTCACCACCTGGAAGATAGCGTGACCGATCAATTGAGTTTTGAGGTGGACCAAAAATCGCTGACCCAACTGTTGAGCGAGTTGAGCCAACCGCTGCGCAGTTCGGGTCAACGGGCCGGCTTTATCCACGAGGTGGCCCGGCGCTGCCTGGCTGCTGCGCCCGTTCACGTGCGGGGCGACATCAACGACATTGTTTTCAAATGTCACGAGGCCGTGGACCGGGCCGGCAAAGGGGTGCGCCAGCTTTTTACCGCGCTCAATGCGTTCGTGACTGAATTTCCCGGCGGCAGCCGTTATAACCAGAAAATCCGGCTCACGGAAGACACCCGCGCTCAACCGGCCTGGTCGAATGTGGAGCTGACCTGGGACCACACCGGGGCCAGCCTGGGCGAAGTGTCCAAAGCCCTGGGCATTCTCTACACCATGCTGACTGAATTGGAAAGCTACGACGTGTCCAACTGGGAAGAACTGCTAGCGACCCTGAGCTTTTATCGCAGCCAGCTTGACGAAGTGCGCAGCAATTTGCAGGTCATCCTGGTTCAGCCCAGCCGCGAGCGGATTTTGTGGGTTGAGCAGAATATGCAGACCAAGGCTCTGTCGCTGCACAACGCGCCACTCCACGTGGGCAACCTGGTGCATGAGCATCTGCTCAAACCCAAGGAGTCGGTGGTGCTAACCTCGGCTACGCTGCGCACCCATAATTCGTTTGAATATTTTCAGGAGCGGCTGCATCTGTGGGATGCCGAAGAAGCGGCGGTTGGCTCGCCGTTTGATTATGAGAACAATACCCTGCTCTACTTGCCCACGGACATCCCCGAACCCGAAGCGCCCGGCCACCAGAAGGCGGTCGAAACGGCCTTGATTGAACTGGTCAAGCAGATTCGAGGGCGCACCCTGGTGCTGTTTACGGCTTACACCCAACTGCGCAACGTAGCTAATAATATCAAAGGCCCGCTGGCCGAAGCCGGGATTGTGGTTTATGAACAGGGCGATGGGACCAACCGCCGCCAGATGTTGGAAAATTTCAAAAACGCGGAGCAGGCGGTGCTGCTGGGGACGCGCTCGTTCTGGGAGGGGGTGGACATTCCCGGCTCAGCCTTGAGCTGTGTCGTCATCACCCGCATTCCCTTTGCCGTACCCAGCGATCCGATTGTGGCCGCCCGCGCCGAAACATTTGACGACGCCTTTAACCAATACTCTATTCCGCAAGCCATTTTGATGTTCCGCCAGGGCTTTGGCCGCCTCATCCGCTCCCACCAGGACCGCGGGGTGGTGGCCATTTTCGACCGGCGGGTGATGAGCAAAAGTTACGGCCAGGCCTTTCTCGACTCGCTACCCAGCGTGACCGAGCAGCGCGGCCTGCTGGCTAATCTGCCCAAAATGGCCGAAGATTGGATTGATTACGGAGGAATTTAGGGATTTACGATTTTAGATTTTGGATTTACGATTTTATGATACGTGATGCGTGAGGATTTATGGGGATTCATCACGTATCATGCATCACGCATCAGACACATTAGCTATTTCAACTTGGAGGAATGAACCATGATCGAAGTCAATGCCCTGCGCAAGGGCACAACCTTTACCCACGAAGGGGAACTTTTTAAAGTATTGGAATTTACCCACAACAAAACCGGGCGGGGGAGCGCGACTATCCGCACCAAGGTGGTCAATTTGCGCACCGGGGCCATTTACGAAAAAACCTTTAACGGCGGTGAGCGGGTCGAGGACATCAGTCTGGACCACACCAAAGCCGAGTATCTTTACAGTGACGGCGAGTTATATCATTTTATGGACAAGGAAACTTACGACCAGCCGGCCTTCAGCGCCGATGTGCTGGGCGATATTGTGCCTTACCTGATTGAAGGCATGGAGGTGAAGATTTCCAGCTACAACGGTGAGGCGCTGGACATCGAAATTCCCACCACCGTCGAAATGGAAGTTGTCGCCGCCGAACCCGGTTTTGCCGGCGATACGGCCCAAGGCGCAACCAAGCCCGTCACAGTTTCCAGCGGCCTGGTGGTGAACACGCCTTTGTTTGTCAATGTTGGCGATGTGATTCGGATTGATACCCGTACCGGGCAGTATTTAACCCGCGTGTAAGCAAAGGAAAGAAGATAGAGGATAGTAGATGGTAGATAGAAGATAGCATACTATCTTCTATCCACTATCCTCTATCTACTATCTTCGCCTCTCTAATGCTTTTCTAACGCAAGCCTGCTATACTGGTTTATTATGAAAACACCGGCCGGCAAAGAATGTAAATTTTATTTTGGCGACTTTCACCGGGGCCGCAGCGTACAGGCTTGCCGTCTGATCGAGCAGAATCCGGAATCGCCGCCCTGGCAGCCCAGTCTGTGCCAGAGCTGCTCGGTGCCCGATATTCTACGGGCCAACGGCGCTTCGACCCTCAAATTAGAGGGCACTGTGGTCAAAAAGTTTTTTGGTTTCAAGCAGCAGGTCGAAGTGACAGGCTGGTGCAGCCAATGTTTTAGCGAAGTGCCCAACCCTCTCCTCGGCTGTCCTAATTGTGGCCGGGAACGCCGTCCCTCGATTTTGGATTTGGAGGAAGGGCCCTAGCCAAACCGATAACCATAGCCCCATTCATTATGAATGAGATTTGGCTTCGCCGGGTCTTTTTCAAGCTTGTAACGCAGATAGCTGATATATTGGCGCAGGTATTCCACCTCACCCATATATTCTGATCCCCACACTTCTCGTAGAAGAAATTCGTGAGACAGTATCCGTCCCCGATGGTGAACCAGCGCGGACAACAGACGAAATTCAATCGGGCTTAAGTTTATTCGTTTACCATCAATGGTAACTCGATGCCGGCTAAAGTCAATCATTAAATTATCAAACAGTACAACTTGATCACGGGGCTCGTCGTCATTAATTTTCAGCTTCGCGGCCCGTCGGAGTACGGCCCGAATCCGGGCTACTAATTCGTTAGTCATTACCGGCTTGATGATGAAATCATCGGCGCCCAAATTTAACCCCTTAATTACGTTATCTTTTGAGCCAAAGGCGGTGAGCATAATAATCGGCACGTCGGATACATCCCGCAGGCGGGAACAAATCTGCCAGCCATCCACTCCAGGCAACATGATATCCAGAATTACAGCATCTGGTTTCAGGCTGTAAGCAAATTGTAAACCAGCGGTGGCATGATGGGCCAGGTGTACCTGAAAGCCGTTATGTGTTAAAAGCTGTTCTAACAATTTACTATAAACAGGATCATCCTCTATAACGAGTAAGGTGGGCTTCATCTCTAAACCTCCATCCCTAGAAAAACGTCAGTAGAAAAGGCCAAATATAACCCTATCCCAATAGGTAGGGTAGTTTCGGCTAACATAAAAACAAAGGGTGAGTCGGTGGTTAGGCGAAGTGAATAACGGTTGTGGAGAGATTGGGTAAATTGATGGCATTTGAACAAGCAGCACCCATGCCGCTCGTAATCTGCCTTCGGCTAGTAAATTAGTATCAGTGTGTCCAAATTTCCCGTAGGCTGGCATCCCTATGCCGCCCGCTGACGTCCAGGGATGCCCTCGCTACGGTGAAAAATTGGATCTTCTGAGTATAGTTTTATGTAAAAAAAGAATTATTTAAACGTGAGGAATAACAACGTTAAGAAATTACCACTACTTCATCAAAAAAACCTAAGAAAATCATAGGAAAATAGTTAGAAACATTTGATTTGAGTCTCTTTGGCCAGAATGCATCCGCCCCTTAGCAGAGAGATACCCCATTTGGGCTTTTCCCCTCAAGAAACCTTTTCTACCTTTAAACGAAGCCCTTCTATTGCCGTTACTCTGACCCGTTCTCCGGCTGAAATAGGCTGACCGGTCACACTGGTTGCCTGCCAGCGCTCGCCCCAGACAAAAACGCTGCCTTCCGGCTCCAGGGCCACTTTGACCGTTCCAACCGCCCCTATCAAACCCTCTTGCCCCGTGACCGGCTTGGCCCGGCGAGCCTGCCACGCTTTGCGAACCGCAAAAGCCAGGATGACGGCAATTGCCAGCGGAATACCAATAATTGAAGGTAAGGGCAGTTGGTAAGTAAATTCGTCCGTATTGAACAGAATCAACCCGCCAATGATAAAGGACACCACCCCGCCGGTAGTGAGCGCTCCATGGCTGTGGACAAAAAACTCGGCCCCAAACAAGGCCAGGGCCAGCAGAATTAAAGCCAGACCGGCGTAATTAACCGGCAGTTGGCCCAGGGCATAGAGGCCAATCAGCAAACAAATCAGCCCAATGATGCCGCTCATGTAGCCGCCAGGATTGGCCAGCTCATAAACAATCGCCAGCCCGCCGATGGAGATGAGGAACAAGGCAATCGTCGGATTTGTTAAAATGCTCAAAAACTCTTCAACTGTCGTCGCTTGCAGGTAGTCCACTTCGGCGCTGGCCGTTGCCAGCGTGACCTCATCGCCGGCCACCTCGACGGTAAAGCCGTCTATTTGGGTCAGCAAATCATCCAAATCTCTGGCCACAAAATCAATCACCCCCAGTTCGAGGGCCTCATCGGCGCTGGCAGCTTTGGCCTCGGTGATGGCTTGCTCGGCCCATTCCAGCGCCTTTTCGCCCCGCCGGTCGGCCAACCCTTTGATGTCGGCCACCAGAATATTTTCGATTTTGGCCCGCAGTGTTTCGTCAATCTCCGCCCCGCTGCCGTCAATGGGGCTGGCCGCGCCGATACTGGTGCGCGGGGTCATCGCCGCCACGTGACCGGCCAGGGTAATAAACGTGCCCGCCGAAGCCGCGTGCGCCCCCGCCGGCCAGACATAAACAACGACCGGCACATCCGCCGCAATGATAGCCTGAATAATCCGCTGGGTTAGCTCGACGCTGCCGCCGGGCGTATCCAGCCGGATAACCAGCGCCTCGGCGTTGCGGCTGTCCGCCTCGGCGATGGTCCGCTCGATCAGGCTGAGCATAATCGGCGTGACCGGACCGGTTGCATCCACCACCAGCACCTCCCGGCCCGTTTCCTGTGCCAGGGCCAGCGGCGCGAGCAGATGTATAGCCATTAAAGCTACATAAATCAAGCCTATTGACCCTCTCATCTTTTTTATCACCGTCCCACCTCCTCATGGAGCCTATGTTTTGCCTCAGCCTGAAATTTGCCCAATGATCTTCCACAAATATTATACCCCTCTGAAGAGACATCGCCAAGCATTTGAGTTATCGAAATTGACGTAAGGGTAAAAAGCGGGTATAATCTCTTCTGTTTAGGAAGAAGAAATTATCTGTTCGGTTTTGCAACGGCCGCCAGGTTTTTTTGGCGGCTATTTATTTTTCCGATGGTGAACCTCTTTGACCTATATCTATTTTTCAATACTTAATGAAGGAGTAACAAAATTATTATGTCTGAACGAATTCAGGGCACGGTCAAGTGGTTCAACGCTGGCAAGGGCTACGGCTTTATTTCCCGCGAGAATGGCGAAGATGTCTTTGTCCATTACTCAGCCCTCCAGGCCGAAGGCTTTCGCACTTTAGATGAAGGCCAGCGGGTTGAGTTTACCGTTGAACGCGGCCCCAAGGGATTACAGGCAACTAACGTAGTTGCCCGTTAATCGCCTTAATTTTTATATTGAATGATCAGAAAAGCGTAGGAAATCCCTGCGCTTTTTGTTTTTTATAAAAATTGACCGGAATGAAAGGTAACTGCTCAGCCATGTCATTTCGAGCAACACGCTACGCAGGGAGCGAGAAATCTCTCATCCGTAGTTTGCAGACAACGGTCTCGAAGATTTCTCAGCTTTCAGCCTCGAAATCTGTCCTGAGCTTGTCGAAGGATGACAGGCGGGGTGAATTTAACCGTGCCGATAGGATAATCGGATAAAGGAGCAACACATGCCATTTAAAGTTGATGACCTTGTTGTGCACCCCGCCTATGGGATAGGGCGCATTGCTGAGATTGAGGAAAAAAGATTTTCCGAGAAAGAGGCACAGTTGTACTATAAAATCATCGTGGCAAAACGCACGGTTTGGCTGCCGGTAAAAGTAGAAGAGACCAACGGGCTGCGCCTGGTTACGGCCAAGAGTGATCTCGACCGGTATCGCCACTTGTTAAAGAGCCAACCAGTTCCTCTGGAGAAAAATCATCACCGGCGACATCTGGACTTGCTCAGCCGCTTGAAAGAAGGCTCGTTCCAGGGAGTCTGTGAAGTGGTGCGAGACTTGACTGCCTGGGGTTGGCGTAAGCCGTTGGGCCAGACTGATACCGCCATGCTCCAAAAGACGCGGTTGAGCCTTTATCAAGAATGGGCCACGGCGGCCGGCATCTCGACCACCGAGGCCATCAAAGAAATTGACTCTTTGCTGCTGGCCGGCCGGTAAACAGCGAGAAGGTTAGTATGGCAAAACAAGCAAGCGGTAGAGTTTACAACGGTTTGGCGGAGTTTGTCGGTCATATTGAACAAGAAGGTGGATATTTTAATATTTACCGGGGTTGGACGGAGTTTGTAGGTCGGGTAGAGCAGGAAGGAGATTATTATGCTATCTACCGGGCCGGCATCGAGTCTGTGGGCCGAGTCAGGTTGGAAGGCGAAATTTATAAAGTTTACCGGAATTGGAACCGCTTTGTAGGTCTTTTGCGCCGCGAAGGGGGACAGTATAAAGTTTATCAGGGCTGGACCGAGGCAATCGGTTCGGTGGAATTAGAAGATACGGTGCAGGTTAGCCCCCTTCTTTTAAGCGGCGGGGCAGCCCTGTTGTTACTTTTATGAATGAGTTTTTAATAATTTTTTGGAATCATATAGCTAGGCCCCATACTCAACCCCCTGAAAGGTTGCCGCCTCGCCGCCGGGCGGTTTCATCCTGTTGATATCGAGAAGTTTCATTGGTTCTCCTTCGTAAATAGGAGTGCAAGCCTTGGTTTGCTGCCAGCAAGGCAAGCCTTGTACTCCATTTTCACGCTTCGCGTCGGTGGTGTGCCGCCAGACTCGTGAATACTCCTTCGTAAATACGACCAGCCACGGCGGACGCTCGTTATACAGGTTGGTCAACGTGCGTTTGGAAGGATGAAAGGGAAGATTTCAAGGGTGGGTGATATCTGCCCTGCCCTTCGAGAGTAGAGCCAGCAAGCCATTGGCCAGTGTGCCCTGCCAGTTTATTGGATTGTGGCCGCTGCTGAACTCATGATAATGCACTTCGTAGCCTTTGGCCCGCAGCACGTCGCGCATGTACCGGGCCGCCGCCAGAAAATCTTGTTCACCGCCAAAATCTGTCTCGATAGCGGTTTCAAACAAACCGGCTTCCAGATAAAAGCGCAATGGGAGCCGCGGGCTGGCGGCGTACTGACGCGGCAGCCAGTAAAACTCGCTCTCACCTTCCGGTTTCCAACTGAATGCGCCCGATTGGGCCAGAACATGCCCAAATAGCTCCGGGTGTTTGAATCCCAGATGGGCGGCAGCTAACCCGCCGCGGCTTCCGCCGACCACGCCGGTTTGGGCCGGGTCTTGAGCCAGATGATAACTCGCCCGCGCCCAGGGTAGCAGCTCCTTTGTTACGAACTCCACAAATGGCGGATAACAGGCCAAGTCGCGCTGCCGAGTTGGGTCCCACGGGTGGCCGACCATAATAGCGACCAGCGGCGGTAGCAAACCATCCGCGAGTAGGTTGTCAAGAATGGTTGGCGTGGGAATTAGGTGAACATAAAACCAGCCATCCAGAACAAGCAGAAAACCGTAGGGCGCACCATCCCCCCTGTAATCCGGCGGCGTATAGATCCACACCCGGTACTCGTTGTTGAGAAATTCGCTGCGCACGCGGTGCAGCGTGACCTGACCGCCAGGAGTGTTTGGACGAGGCTTGCTCCAAGTCTGAGGCGGCGCATCCGGCAGTTCAAGCACCGACGACGCCCAACCGGTGAGTCCAACTTCTGCATCATCGGGAAAGACATGCTGGTGGGGGTTGAACGGGTCGGTCACATTGTTGCCTGCCACGGCAAATTGATACGACTCGCGAGTGTCGTTTGGCAGTTTGTAAGTCTTATACCAGACATCGGTTGCCGGGAGGCGGGTCATCGCTTCGCTGGCCCCCATTTGCCCGCTCAAGTTACTGACCAGCGCAATGTTTTGGGTTTCGTCCGCCGCCCGCCAGAGAAAAGTCACCAGCGAGTGCTTTTGGTCACCGGCCAGCGGCTCAATCAAGGGCGTACCTTGTTGGCTGACCTCCTGCCAAAAGGCGTCGAGGGCAGCAGTGTTTCCCGCTTCCACTGCCTGCCGCAAGGTTTCCAGGTTGGGACTGATGAGAGGGACCTCAGTTTCCATCATTACTATCTCCTTTCGATAGGTTAGTCTGTTTTGAAAACCCTATGCAAGCGCCTCCAATTGTATGTTCAGCCGCCCACCAGTGATCTCGCCGTTTCTACCTCGTATTCTCTTCCCCCGCCCGCGCCAAATTCAACGCCAGCAGCCGGGCGAGGATCTCCTCATCCGCTAAATCATTAGGCCAGTCATACGCCTCAAACACGGCGCGGTCCAGTTTTTGATGGGCCAAATCCAGCCAGGTCGGGCGCTGGTTGTACAAGTTCGTCAAGGTTCTTTTTTTCAGTTCTTCCTCCGGCGCATCCGGCGGATTGAGCCACCTCTCCCCAGGGCTGTTCAGTTCTAAAACTATTGAAAAGCAAGGGTACCTATGGTAAGGTAAAGGGCTAAAATTACGATAGGAGACCCGCTAATGTTAGAAAGTTTTTTGTTTAAGCTCAAAGATCAGCGCCGCAAGCAAGGGCAACGGTATAAATTGGGGCATATCCTGCTTTTTACCATTCTGGCAATCTTGAGTGGGGCTGATTCTTATCGGAAAGTGCAAAAATTTATCGTGACCCATTATGACCGGCTCAACAAAATATTTGACTTGAGATGGCAGCGGATGCCCGCGTATAGGACCATTCGCGACATCATCCAAGGTACCTCCGGGGCAGAACTGGAACACAGTTTTCGCCAGTATAGTGCGGGTCTGGTGGAAGGGTCTGACCAAAAACAGTTCATTGGTTGCGATGGAAAAGTCTTGCGAGGCAGCTTTGACCGCTTCCAGGATCACAAAGCAGTCCAAATTCTGAGTGCCTTCGCCAGTCAGAGCCAGATTATTTTAGCCCACGAAGAGATCGCCACCAAAACTAATGAAATTCCCACGGCCCAAACGTTAATGATCGCCTTGGGGTTAACCGGTTATATTTTACCTTTGATGCCCTCCATTGCCAAAAAAACGCTCCAAACTGCTAAAGAGACTGGTAATGAGGTGATTGTGCAAGTCAAAGAGAACCAGGATACCTTGTTCAAGGATTGTCAGGCCTTAGCAAAAACCACCACCCCGGCTGAAGTTTATCAAGAACCGATGATTAAGGCCCACAACCGGATCGAATGTCGTAAAGTTGAACTCTTTATCTCACCCCACCTGACCGAGGCCGAGAAATGGGCTTTGGTCAAAGGGGTCGTTAAAGTTGAACGCTCCCGTCAAGTCTTTGAGACCAAAACCAAAACCTGGAAGCACAGCGATGAAACTTCTTTCTATATTTCAACCGTTATCTTGAGCGCCTCAGAGTTTTGTCAGGCTATTCGAGATCACTGGGGCATTGAGAATAGAAATCATTATGTGCGGGATGTGACCATGGGTGAGGACAAATCTCGGATTCGGACGAACCCTCATATCTTCGCCAAATTAAGAAGTTTTGCCCTTAATATCCTACGCAAAAACAAGGTCGAAAATGTCAGCCTGGCACTCTTCGAGAATAGTCTGAACCTTGATAACGTCCTTAATTATGTCGGTATCCTATAGAACTGAACAGCCCTGTTTATAATGTAGGACAAACTAACAGCTTGTCCTACATGGTTATGTTGCCGCCATCACTCTGGCTGTTCAATCGGGCCAAATCGGGTATAATCCATTCCGGGCTGAGGCCCGCAAACTCAGGGAACAGAAAGAGGTAAACGATGAATAAAAACGAGCCGATTGGTCCGATTGGCCTGGCGAACGCCCCGGCGGCACAGGCAGCGGGCCAGCAGGCCAGAGGTTTTGGGGAATTTGTCGGGCTGATGGCGTTGATGATCTCCCTCGTCGCCCTGTCTATTGACGCGGTTCTGCCCGCCTTAGCGGAGATTGGCCAGGAGTTGGGGGTGCAGCGTGAAAATGATAACCAGCTTATCATCTCGTTGTTGTTCCTGGGCATGGCTGCCGGCCAGATGATCTACGGCCCCTTATCCGACAGCACCGGCCGCAAGCCGGCCATTTATGCCGGCTTTGGCCTGTTTATGGGCGGCAGTTTGCTGGCTCTATTAGCCCCCAGCTTTCCACTGCTGCTGGCCGGACGGGTGCTGCAAGGCATCGGGGCTGCCGGACCACGTATTGTCACCGTAGCTTTGATTCGAGACCAGTACGAGGGCCGGGCCATGGCCAGGGTGATGTCCTTTGTGATGGCCGTGTTTATCCTGGTGCCGGTCATCGCCCCGCTGCTGGGGCAAACCATCCTGCTGGTGGCCCACTGGCGGGCTATCTTTGGGCTTTACCTGGGGCTGGCGCTCATTACCTCGCTCTGGTTTGCCCTGCGCCAGCCCGAAACCCTGGCCCCCGGCCAGCGCAGCCCCTTCTCCCTCACCCGGATTGGGCAGGCCATCCGCGAGGTGGTCAGCAACCGCCCAGCCTTGGGTTATACCCTGGCCCTGGGCACGGTTTTTGGGGCGTTCATCGGCTATCTCAATTCATCCCAGCAGCTCTTTCAAAACCAGTACGGGCTGGGCCAACTGTTCCCGCTCTACTTTGCCATCCTGGCCCTGGCGATTGGCAGCGCCTCGTTCCTTAATGCCCGATTGGTCATGCGCTATGGCATGCGTTGGCTGTCCCGCACTGCCCTGTTGACCCTGGCCGGGCTGTCGCTGCTCTTCTGGCTGCTGGCCTACGCCTGGGCCGGTCAGCCGCCCTTGTTGGCCTTGATGATCTACTTCTTGATTTCCTTTTTTTGTATCGGTCTGTTATTTGGCAACCTCAACGCCCTGGCCATGGAACCGTTGGGCCATATTGCCGGCATCGGCGCGGCCGTGGTTGGCTCACTCTCTACCTTTATTTCTCTCATGCTCGGCACACTGATTGGCCAGAGTTACAACGGCAGCGTGCTGCCGCTGGTCGCCGGCTTTGCCCTACTCAGTCTGGCCGCTCTGGGGGGTATGCGTTGGGTCGAGGCCCGGAGGTTATAAAAATGAAACTTATTCCCAAACCCCAATCGGGCGAATACGCGCCCTATGCCATTATGTATATCGGCTTGCTGCCCGATGATGGGCAGGTCTTACAGCACATGCAGGACAACTTGCAGATGGTGTTCAAGCTAATCCGCGCCCTGCCTGTCGAAAGGTTGACCTCGCGTTGGGCGGCCGGCGAGTGGACCATCAAAGAAATCCTGGGGCATATTGTGGACGACGAGCGCATTTACTGCTACCGCGCCCTACGCTTTGCCCGCAATGATCCCACCGAACTGCCCGGCTTTGAGCAGGATGACTATGTGGCTTATTCCGGGGCCAACGAGCGCGAGCTGGAGGAGATTCTGGCCGAATATGCAGCGGTGCGCCAGGCTACTTTGACCTTTTTCAACAGCCTGGAGGCGCGGGCGCTGACTCGCGCCGGTGTAGCCAACGGCCATCTCATGAGCGTCCGGGCCGCTGCCTACCATGTCGCCGGCCATGAACTGCACCATCTGGAAAGCATCAGGCAGAATTATTTGTAAGGCCTCAAACTCCGAGGGGCTGTAACCCGGCCCGCCGGAGCGAAACTTGTAAGCGGTTGAGGAATACTGTAGGAGGTATTCGTGACATATTTCACTAGCGTTTGGGGCTAGATTGGGTTATAATGCGGCTGTAACCTCAGCGTAAAATTATCTTTATCAATGGAGATACCTATGAATTCCCCCAGCCGCATCTATTTTCTGGACAATCTACGCGCCTTTGTTATCTTGTTGGTGGTGGTATTGCACGGCTCGATGACCTACATGGCTTACGCCCCTGCCTGGTGGTACGTGCTTGACCCCCAAAATAGCCTTTTTTTTACCCTGCTGGTCCTGCTGATTGACATCCCCATTATGCTGGTCATGTTTTTTGTGGCCGGTTATTTTGCCTTACCTTCGCTGAACAAGCGCGGCCCACGCGCCTTTCTCAGAGACAAGTTCATCCGGGTGGGTGTGCCCTGGCTGGTGGGGGTGTTGTTGCTGGCCCCCCCGACCGCCTATCTGATCTACTACACACGGGCGGTTCCGCTTACCTTTTTCCAGTTCTGGGCCGGCGAGTTTTGGGGCGAAGGCTACCAGCAGTCGGTCTACTGGTTTCTGGGCGTCCTGCTGTTCTTCTTTCTGCTGCTGAGCCTGGTTTACAGCTTGAGCGGCAAGTTGCAGGCGGCCCAACGCCACCTGGAGCAGCCCCCGTGGAAGCTTTTTGCCGGCTTCTGGGCCTTAATGACCCTGGGCATGTTTTTGATGAACCAGCTTTTTCCGGCAGCCGATACCTGGTTTACCCGCTGGTATATCCTGGTTTTCCAGCCGCTGCGTGTACCGCTGTACATCGGTTATTTTATCCTGGGGCTGTATGCCTATCTAAACGGCTGGTTTAGCGAAGGCGGCTACCGGCCCCGGCTACTTCCCTGGGCGGCCTTAGCCATTTTATCGGGGCTGCTGTATCTGGCCTACCGGCTGTTTGTGATGCCCGCCTACCCCGAACCTGCACTACTCATTCAGGTGGGCTATGCCGTACTTTTTAATACCGTCTGCCTGTCGGCTTTGTTGAGTGGGGTGGCCCTCTTTCAACAGAAAGTCAACCGGGCCAGCCCCTTCTGGAGCAGCCTGACCCGCAGTTCTTACGGGATTTACTTTATTCACCCCTTGATTTTATATCCTCTGGCTTACCTTTTTGTGCCGGTGGCGCTGCCGCTTTTACTCAAAGCGCCGCTGGTGATTGGGTTGGGTTTGCTCTTCTCCTGGGCGGTCAGCGCCCTGCTGCTGACCAGAACCCCGCTGCTCCAACGAGTGTTTGCCTGAGAAATAACGCTCAGTATCAGTAGATCCAATTTTTCACCGTAGCTGGCGCATCCCTCTGCGTCAGCGGGCGGCATAGGGATGCCACCCTACGGGAAATTCTGCAAATCACGGATTAGAAGATTTCTCCCTTCGGTCGAAATGACATGCCTGAGCAGTTACAAATGAACAACTATTTTTCTGGAATTACCCAACCCTTTGCTCTATTCTGCCGTCCGCACATTTTCGGGCCGGGCGTAGGCGCAGACCCGATCCTGAGGGCTAAAAACTGTCAATTTGCCCTGGGTGATAAACCAAACCCGGCCATCCCCAGCGACGGCGACATCCCGGACGGCATCCGGGCGGGGCGGCTCGGCAGTAAATGGGTTGGGGGAGGGATCCAACGCCGGGCCGCCCAGGCCATCGGCTGCCGTAAAGCGGCACGACTGCTCCGGTGTGGCATAAACAACGCCGTTTTCGTTAAAATTGGGGAGCTTGCACCAGTAACAAAACGAGGTCACAATCCCCCAGGCCCCTCCGTTGGAGTCTACCGCGGCCGGAAAAGAGAAGGGCGCTGGCAAGGTGACATTTAAGCCCTGCCAGCCATCCCCGCTCCAGCGCAGCCAGCCATTGTCACCCCCAAACCAGACGCCCCCAGCCGGGCTGCCGGCCAGATATAACTCAAATGAACCGGCCGTCCAGCCTTCTGCTGGCTGGAGCCATTGCTGGCCGTTGAAAAGATAAGGCGCTTTACCCGGTACCGAAAGCCAAACCTGTCCAGCAGGGGTCACAACAACGCCATTAGGGGCCAGATCCGTGGCCGGCAGCGCCAGGGGTCGCCACTCCTGGTCTTCAAACCGGGCCAGGGTGTGAGTCTCGTCCTGCTTAAAAATTGCCCAGAGCCGGTTTGACCCATCTACCGTTAGCCGCATCACCGCCATAGCCGGCAGACCCTCGGCCAGGCTCACGTGTTGCCAATTGCCCCCTTCAAAACGATACAGGCCATCCGTTCGTGTTGCCACCCAGACCGTCCCGGCGTCGGTCACGGCCAGATCGGTGATAGGGTAAGATAGAATCGAGGTGTTAGCGGCAATACTCGCCAGCAAGGCTTCAGGCAGGTTAAAGCTATGCCAGGTTAGGCCATCAAAGTGGACCAGGGCATCGCCCCCTATTGCCCAGACCGAGCCGGTGGGCGAAGCAGCCAGATGAGTGAAATTATCGCCCTGGTCAGTCAGCACCTGCCAGAGCGGTGGCTTGATGAGCGCGGCTTTAGGCGCAAGGGCAGCCTGCTGCGGCAGATAGAACTCTCCTTCCGGCGGCTCCACCAGCGACCAGAGCAAAGCTCCGGTGGTGTATGTCAGTACAGCGTGGCCCACCCCGCCGCCATAATGGCTGGTAATTTGCGCTTCGGCTGTCGTCCCCTGGATAGCCCCAACCACTGAATATTCGGCACTGCCCGCCGGCAGACAGTCGGTTCGAGAGGCATCGGGCAGTGTGCCGCAGTGCCAGCCCTGAAGCTGCGTCCCGGTTTGGGTCAAGGTCAAGTCGAAGGGAAAGTCGGGCGGGCTAGTTTGCCACTCGCCCCTGAAATCGGCTACGGCGTCGGGCGGGGTGAATACGGTCAGGCCAGCGCCAAAGCTGCCTACCCAGACCTGCCCCGCCGGGCTGACGGCCACTGCCCGCAGGTCTTGCCCCGCAAAGTGTTCGGGCAGATAAGTCGTCCAGGCCGCGCCGTCAAAGCGGCTCACTTGGCCGCCGCCCACGGCCCATAGGCGTCCGGCGGCATCCACCGCCAGAGCGGTAATCGGCTGACCGGCCAGATGGGTCGTCCACTGCTGGCCGTCAAATTGGCTGAGTCCGGCGCTGGTACCGAACCACTTATGCCCATCGAGGGTAACGGCTGCGGCAAAGACGGTATTATCTACCAGTCCGGCAGCGGTGGTGTAAACGGTCCAGCGACCTTCAGCAGGGCTATAAACGCTCACCCCGCCGTTGGTCCCAAACCAGACCTGCCCTTCCCTATCTACGGCTACGGCGTGAACCCAGTTGTCGGCCAGGCCATCGGCTACGGTATAGGTGGTCCAGCGCTGGCCGTCAAAGCGGCTGACTCCTTCGGCCAGGTGGGCCGCCCACAAGGTTCCGTCTGCTTCCAGCGCCAGGGACTCGATGCCGCTGCTGGCCAGTCCATCACGACCGTAGGTATAACTCTGCCACTGCTGCCCATCGAACACGCTCAGGCCGCGTCCCGTTCCAAACCAGATCCGGCCATCAGAGGTGGGGAGGATGGTTTTCACGTTAGCGTCGGCCAGACCGTTGGTCATAGGCTGCAAAGTTCCGGTCGGGGGGTCGAAATACGAGCCGGCTATCGGATAACTTGTCCAGGTCTGCCCATCCAGGCTGCTGACGCTGCCCTCGTAAGTCCCAATCCAGGCCCGGCCACTGGCGTCGAAGGCAATGGTCCAGATTTTGTCGTCGGGTAGTCCGTTAGCAGTGGTGTAGGTGGTGAAAGTTGGCTCTACCGGAGCGGCAGAGGGGTTGTTATCTTGCGGCGGCGGGGCAGCCCCGGCAGTCGAAGCGGCCTGCCAGCCGATGAGGGGGATGAACAGCAGCCACAGCAGCCAGCGGTAAACTGTTCCGGTGTGGGTGGTGCGGTTTGATAAGCCGTTATCAGGGTGATTCTCCACTACTGCGTTTATAGTCATACTACTAACCTCCACTGCTTGAGAGGATAAACGGCAGCCATCCCAAAATCGTTACGCCGACCGTTACGAGAAGCGTCATCGGCAACTCTAAGAAAATAAAATGTCAGTTCTCGTGGTGCGTAGTGCGTGACGTAAATATGCCACGTACCACGCACCACGCACTACGGAATTAAAGGACTTAAAACTTGGAAGCGCCATACCCTTACTCTTGGCTCTAGCCGTCAAAATCTATGGTTTCAGCATAATTCGCCGGGCTGCTACTGGGTAGGATATGCAGCCGGACAGGGGTAATTCTGACCAGGGTGTGCCACTGGCCCTGCTCGGCTGAAAACAGACCGGTGCTGTCTTGAACGAGGTCAGCCGTGCCATGCAGTTGCCAGGTTTCAGCAGTCACAGCTACTTCCGGCTCAGTCTCCAGGTTAAAAAGATGATCCGATGTATTGGGGACCAGCAGATACAAACTGGTTCCCCGCCCGGCGCATTGGACCATCGAAGCCTGAAGACCGGCCGGGCCGGTGGTAGCCAGGGTACATAAGTCTGTTTCGGCCAGGATTTGAGCCGCCCGGTCACGCAATCTGTCTAACATGATGAGTACCTTTAGTGTTCCCCAGACGCCGCAGCCCATCGAAGGCCGCATTTTTGTAAGCATAGCTGTAGGTAGGCGTGGGCAGCGTGATCGCGCTGAAGATGTCAACGGTTCCGCCGTAGTGCAGGACCATTTGTCCTGCCCCAATGATTTCCGAAGCAATTTCACCCAGACAATGAACGCCCAGCAGCCGCCGGTCGTCCCGGCGAAAGATGAGTTTCAGCAGCCCATCATGCCCGGAAATGGCTCCCCGTGGGATGCTGGCAAACGTGGCTCGACCAACTGCATAATCCAGCCCTTGTTCCTGGCATTGTTCTTCGGTCAGGCCGACCCCGGCCATCTCCGGCATGCCGTACACCGCCGAGATCGGAATAGGGTCAACCATTTCCAGGAAATCAATGCCGAAGGCCAGGCAGGCCGCCACCCGGCCTTGCTCCATCGCCACCGACGATAATCCAGGCCCCAGCACATCGCCGGCCGCGTACACCCCAGGCACATTGGTCTGGAAATTCTGGTCAACCACAATGTAGCCCCGCTTATCTACCGCCACCCCAATGTCATCCAGCCCCAGGTTTTCTGTGTTCGGGCTGCGGCCTGTGGCGAAAAAGACAGCTTCGGCCTCGCAGGTCGCGCCGTTTGATAAGCTGACGTGGAGTTGATCCCCGAGGCGTGTGACTGCCTCCGTCCCAGCCCCAAGAATGACCCGCACGCCGCGTTCCTCAAAAATCTGGGCCATCATGCGGGCCAACTCGCCATCCATCGTTGGAGCCAGCCGATTGCCCATTTGGACCAGGGTCACGCTGGCCCCCAGCGCGTTGAAGATAGTCGCAAATTCAACTCCAACCGGGCCACCGCCCACGATGCAGAGACTCTTGGGCAGGGTGGTGAGACTGTAGATGTCGTCCACATCGAAGACAGCGGGATCATCAAAAGGAATGTTAGCCAGACGCAGCGGCCGCGAGCCGGTGGCAATCAGGATGACGCGGGCCGACAACTCGACCACGCTGCCATCCTCCCCGGTCAGGAGGACCTTGCCGCCTGGGGCAAGCCGCGCTGTTCCGTGCAAGTAGGCGACATCCAGCAGGGCGATGCGACGCGCAGTGGCCCCCTGCAAGGATTGGCAGACCTGCCGGGTTCGCTCGGCCAGTTTATCGAGCGCCACCGCCGGCGGAGCGCCCAGGTCTACCCCATAGACTTCTTGGTGATAAAAACCGGTCAGGGCCAGCGCGGCTTCGCGCAGGGTTTTGGTCGGCGCGCCGCCGCGAGTGGTCGGAGTTCCGCCGGGTTTGTTCCGTTCGATGATCGCCACACGATAGCCAAAATAGGAAGCCAGTTGGGCGGCGCTTTCTCCGGCCGGGCCGGAACCGATGACAATCATATCGTAATTGTTAGACATTGGATACCTCACTTAGTTTTTTCTACTCACCAACTAGACCAATACAACCTTTCGAGTCTCAGTAGATCCAATTTTCCGAGGAGTGAGGCACGCCCACGTGCCGAACACCGCCGCACGTGGGCGTGCTGGCTCCTCAAATTTGGATCCACTGAGTCTAAGGCTAAGGCTGAGGCTAAGAATATGCTTCTTTTGAGACCTTAGCCTTAGACTCAGCCTCAGCCTTGTAGAGCAGAGCATAGGCGCGGGGAGTCTGGCGGTTGTCCAGATTCTGCCGGGCCAGGGTGAGTGCTTTTGGCGCATCTGCACCGACGGTAAGCCAAAACTCTGCCGCGTGGTCGGCGAAGGCTGCCGGGTGACGCCGCATGAGTTCATCGTAACGAGTCGCGGCTTGAGTGCGCCATTGGTCAGATTCTTCGGTCTGGCCGATTTCACTCAAAATGCCAGCCAGCACTCCGGCATAGTCTGGATCGTCGGCGGAAATCGCCAGCGAGCGCAGCCGGGTTATGGCGGACTCCCTTTCACCCAGAGCAGCCTCAACTTCGGCCAGATGGCCCAGCGCCGGAGCATAGGCCGGCAGGCGGCGCTGCGCCGCATCGAACCAGACACAGGCGGCGGTAAGGTCGCCCTGGGCCAGCCACATCAAACCGCGCTGAAAGTCGAGCAGGGCGACCGGAAACGGCGAGACCCCCTGGTAACATTGTCGCCCTGCGCTGAACAGACGCTCGGCCTCGGCGATTTCCCCACGTTCCCCCTGAAGCACTGCCAGCGCGCTTAGTGTTGCGAAATCAGGCCGGCGTTCCGCCGCATCCCGGCGGAGAGTGAGGGCTTCGTCGTAGCGTCCAAGCGCCTGGAAAATGGCGGCACGCTTGGCATCCAGTACAGCCCGCTCCCAACCGAGCCGTTCCGCCGTTTCGAGATCGGCCAGCGCCGCGGCGAAGCGGTGGAAGGCCGCTCGCATCCTGGCGCGGGCCAGGAAGGCGAGGCCGTCGTCCGGGGCGTCACACACAAGCTGCTCGGCCAGGTCGGCGGCGCGCTCGGTATCGGCAATACAACTCAGGACATGCCCGCGTAGGGTAAGCAAGTCAATCAAGTTAGCCCACTGGCCTGCCATCAGTCGTCCGGCTGTTGCCTGAGACTCCAAACCGTCAATCTGCCCTTGCAGATTCAGTAGGGCAATCACGCCACTCGTCGTAACCGGTTCGTAACCGTTGGCTGGGCCGATCATCACGCCACCGCCTTTGGCTGGGCCATGGTTGCCGCGACTCTGGCCCGCAAATCCGGCGGGTTTGGATTCGGGCTAACCAGGTAGGGAAAGCTGCCGGTGGCAGGCCGGGTGGCCTGGTCAACGCCATCGCGTACGGCCGGGCCGTTGCCGCCGTTGACCATTAGGGTGTAGAGACTGTCCACAATGTCGTCGTTGAGCGAGCGGCCACTACATGTTTGGGGTGTGATCCCTTTGAGCAAAGCTCGCTCGATCTCGAAGCAACTGTTTTCGGCGAAAGGTTTCGAGACATCAACTATCAGGAAGTCGGCCAGCAGCAGTTCGGTCAGGGGGTGGTTGCCCTGCTCGTCCAACGGCCAGTCGGTCTTGCCATCGAGGCTGTCGTAGAAAGCCAGATTGGCATTTAGCCGGGCGCGATAGGCGCCGGCATAGGGCCGGGCCAGGCGGAATGGGTCTTCCTGATTGTACAAATCCCGAATCTCAAGGTCGCGGTTCACCGGGTCAAACTCTTTTGACGACATCACCACATTTTTTATCTCCGGCCGGCCGATGCGCTCCAATCGGATGGGAACTTTGCCGGTCGTCATAGTTTCGCCGGCAACGGCAAAGAGCGAGCCGCTTTTGGGGCCAAACAGCGCAGCGACCTCGGCTTCGACGACGATACTCAGGACATTTTGCCCCTCAAGCACATTGTTGCCCTCGGGTTTAAAGGCCAGCCGCCGCAGCTTTTCGGTGGCCTGCACGCCCGGCAGGTCAATAAAGAACGGGTCCAGGCGCAGCCCGGCAAAAAGGCGCAGGCCCTTCGCTTCAGTTCCCTGCTCGTCATTGACCCGGAGAGAGAGCATCTCGCCTGTCGGCGTGGTACATGTGCCTGTTTGCATCCAAGCTTCGCTGCCATCTGGCTTGACCGGAGCAGCGAAGGTGCAAGTGAACGCAACTTCGGTCTGGTCAACCTCGAAGGTCGGCCTGGCTCCGACAGTGGTTGCCGTAACCGGCCGGAGCCGGAAACGGTAGGCGACGGCATCGGAGAAGAGCGCGCCGGGCATGGCTGCCGGAAAGACGGTCAACACCAGCACCAGGCAGCCGGGCCGCTCTGGGCTGGGAAAGACATACAAATCGGCAATGTCGGCGGCGGGGTCGGCGATGGCCCGCGGGCCGGAAAAATGGTCTGACATAGTGTTCTCCTGTGAAAGTAACTTGGTTTGTAGTAGCGACTTTAGTCGCTTATAACTGGCGACGACTAAAGTCGTCACTACGAACTATTTTATGTATCAAGCTCGACCAGCCAGCGCAGGGCCGGCAGGCTGGGCATGAAACAATACTCACCGCCGCGGTTGACCACAAAGGCGGGTAGCCCTTGCAGTTTCCGGCGAATGGGCTGCTGGGGGATGGTGAACTGGCCGGTGCCGTCGTTTGCTCCAATCAGCGGATCCTTCTCCGCAGGCGCGCCAAAGAATTTGCCATCGTTGACCCACTGCGCCTGGACAAATTCAAATTGCCGGGCAATGTGCGCTCCGATGAAGGCGAACATGATGCCACGATCGGCGCCGTCATCCTCCAAAACACCATCGGGCAGCGGCGGACCGTAACTGGTCCCGCGCCGGAGCATCCGGTGCAGCCGCACCTCGCCGACGACAACTGCATCGCGTGGGTGCATCCGCCGGATGTGCGAACCGAGGGGGCACTTGAGACCGCGTTCATCATCGGCAGCGTAGAGAAAGGCATTGTTGCGGTGTGGGTCGGCCCCCAGTTCGGGGTCATCGTGCGCCGGGGCCAGGGCCAGGGGCGCGCCGCTGGGCCAGCGCCCAACAATTTTGGCGGCCAGCAACGCTTCGTCAGCCGGGCTGGTAGCCCGCTGCTTGAGGTACTGGCGGAAAGCGGCGACCCGCGTATGCAGCTTGCGGAAGACCATATAGGTTCCATTGCGCCCCAATACTTCGGGCTGCGGCCCGACAGCCAGATCGCCGGTTTCACTCTGATAACCCAGAATGAACTCACCCGCTTTGAGCGGCGCTTCGTGGGGGTTGCTGCCAGGTATGCCTGTGCCTTCGATGGCCGGCTGGCCGAGGCCATCTTTGAAGCCGAAGGGGTCGCGCTCGATGGGCAAGGAAGCGACATCCTGCCGCCAAATGAGGCTGACGCCGGGCAGGTGGCTAAAGGTGTCACGGGCGCGGGCGACGATCGCCTCGAACTGAGCGGCATCGGGTGCGATGGCGGCCAGGACGATGTGGACATCGGGTGAGCCAAGCGGCTGCTCCCACTGGTCGGGGGCATTCTCGCCGGCGTCGCCAAACTCGGCGGCGCGGGCGGCCATGCCCTGCTGGAACTCCGCCGGGAAACTGTCGAGGGAGTCCTGGGGCACGCCCAGAGCTTGGAGACCCTGGAAAGTAAGCGAGGCGGCGAGCCAGGTTTGCTGGTCAGGGTCGGCGGCGGAGGCGAGAGCCGGAATGAGCCGGCGCAGGAACTCTCGCCCGGCCTGCCGCTCGTCAATGCGTAATAAGAAGTAAGCCCCGGTGTAGGGTTTGGGCCGGGGGCGTAAGGCTCCGGCCTGGATGTGGTTCAATTCGAGCGTGAAGTTCGGTTCTATCGTCATGGTTTTTCTCCTAAGAAAATAGTTTGCCGGAGTCAAACAGCTTAAGCTGTTTGACTCCGTTTTCATTATCAGTCGGCGGCTTGCTCAAGCAGCGGCTTGAGGGCCGGGTGCTCAAACGCTTGCGCAGCTTCGGGGTGGTCGAGGACCTGCTGGAAGGCCGCTTCCACCCGCTGAGCTTTGCGGATCTGCGGGATCGTCTGATCCGCGAGCATATTCCAATACCCGACTGCGGGGGCCTGGGTTGACTGTAGAATACGCTTGAGATCGCTGGTGTTCGCGGACAGGAATTGCTCGATTTCTCCGGTGCTGGCTGTGCTAAGCCCCCCTGCGCTGACCGAGGCCTGCATAGATTTGATGATGCTGCTGCCCTCGACGGTATACTGCATCCAGTCAACAAAGGCCCTGAAGCCCATGACCAGGACGGCATCGTCAATATAGGGATCCCATTCGGTCTCAAAGGTCGTGGCCCACAAGAGCCGCTGATCGTTGTCGAAGAGTACATGCCGCGAGTCGCGTAGACCGCTCTTTTGGACGACCTTCGGGTCGGCCTGGAGGGCCGTAGCGGCGAACCGCTCACACGCTTGGCGAAGCTCCTCTGCCTGGCCTGGCTTGACCGTGAAGAAGGTGGCCATCTCTGAGATCACCCGGTCGGTCTTGCCCTTACCTGATTTTTTGTTTAAAGTTACATTGGTTTGCATTGTACAGTCTCCTTTTTTATAAATGTTTTTTGGATTTGTTTGGCTAAGTTCAATCGAACTTATGAGGCCAGTATATTCGATGGAAGGGGGTAGTCGCATCCCCCGTAACGGGGTATAAAAGGTGGTATTTTGGCGGAAAACAAACAGCCCACCAATAGTTTGGTGGGCTTTCGGATGCCGTTATAAAACTAATGTGACTGCGCTTAACCGGTCAGGACAGTTCTAACGCAGGCGTAACTCCAGCCGCCGGCCTCTAATCTCCCGCTAAAAGGCCCAGAGCCAGGGCTTTGGTCACAGCCTGCCGCCGGCTGTTAACATCAAGCTTGCCGTAGATGTTGCGGGTATGGACCTTGACCGTCTCCGCCGAGATGAAAATTTGTTGGCCAATTTCAATATTGGTTAAGCCCTGGGCCATCAAGGCGAGGATTTCCAGTTCGCGTTTGCTCAAAGGCTCTATCAAAGGCTGAGGGCTGAAGGATGAGGGATGAAGAACCATTGGCGACTCTTCATCCTTCATCCTTTCGCCTTCATCCTTCGGAAAGGCGGCTAAGAGGGTGTCGAGATAGGCCCGGTTGATGGCTGAGGGCCGCTGGCTCAGGGATAGCAGTAAGTGGGCCATAGGGGGACCTTCATCCACAAAGGTACGGATGTAACCCTCCGGCTCGGCCAGGTTGAGGGCCTGGATTAAAGCAGCCAGGGCCGGGTTGGTCTGATATTGAGCCTGGTGCGCCAGCGCCTTCAACCCCAACATCTCGACCATCTCGACCACCCGCCCGGCTGCCTCAGCCGAGGTCAGCAGCCGTTCCAGCAGGCGCAGGGCCGGGTCGGGTCGTCTCTGCGCAATCAAGACCCGGCACAGGGCCAGATGGGTCAGTTGGTCCTCGTAGAACAACTCGCCGTCCAGGTCAAGGCGCTGCGCCTCAGCCCAACTCGTGGCGGCGGTGAGGCCCTGTCCGGCATCTTCCGCCGGGGAGGACACTGAGTGGGCCAGCCATAAGCAGACCTGGCTGGCGGTGACTTCGAGCGTGGGGTGTTTGCCACCCATCCGCTGGGCTAACGCTTTGGCCTGCTCAATCACCTCAAAAGCCTTATCGGTTTCGCCAAGCGCCCCGTAAATCCGGGCCAGCGTCAAGTAAACGGAACGGGCAAAAACTTCCCGCCGTGTCTGCCCGGCCAGTTCGAGCGCCTGTTGGGCATACTCCTTCGCCTGGTCCAATTGATTCCACTCGTAATGGAGGCTCGCCAGGCGGCTCAGTGCTTTGATTTTGATGACGTCAGCCGGGCGCTCTCCGATAAGCTGCAAGAGTTGCTGATCGAGTTGGGCGGCCTGGCGCAATTTGCCCCGCGTCCGTTGTAATTCGCCCTGGGCCGCTCTGACAAACAGCAACGTGCGCTGGCTGTCGGCGGCCTGGGCCAGGCCGATGGTTTCAGTCCAAACTCGCTCGGCCTCGGCCAATTCGCCTTGCATAAAGTGGCCTCGGGCCAGCAGTTCAGCCACTCGAGGGTGGATAAAACGGTTCTCGTCGTCGAAGTAAGCCATGGCCTTCCGGGCATTCTCAAACGTGGCGCGGGCATCATCGCGCAGAAAGCCGGCGGTGGCCCGGTTGACATAGACGCCGGCCAGCGTGGAAAGTTGACCGCTGGCACGGACCAGGCGCTCGGCGGTGTCCAGGAGTTTTTCGACCCGGTTAAACTCGCCGCCCAGCATGAGCCAGGTGGTGTACCAGATGCACAAATCGGGCGATTGCTCTATCTCCTCTGGCGGCAGCGACTCTAACCAGTTCAACAGATAGCGGGAACTGCTCCACAGCGACGTAGCCACCTGCTCGGTTAGCTTGACTGCTCCGGCCCAATCCCGGCCGGCCAGGGCGTAGTTGATGGCTTCTTCCACCGAGTCGTGCTGCTCGTGCCAGCGGCGAGCACGCCGGTACAGTTCATGCACCCCGGTCTGGCCGATGGCACGGGTCAGGCGCTGGCGCAGGAAGTCGGCAAAGAGATGGTGATAACGATACCAGCGCCGCCGCTCGTCAAGGGGGATGAGGAAGAGGTTGGCGTGCTCAAGATATTCAAGGATGAAGGATGAAGGATGAAGGATGAAAGAAGAGCTGCTTTCTTCATCCTTCATCCTTCCGCCTTCCGCCTTTCCCAACACTGCGTCACACAACGGAGCGCACATTCGGCTCAAAATAGAGGTGTGCAGCAAGAAATGTTGTACTTCCTCCGGCTGCTGCTGGAGCACTTCCTCGGCCAGGTAGTCAAAAACGTAGTGATGGCTGCCGGTAAAGTCGTGGATGAACTGAGCCATACCCGCCGCGTCCAGGCCTTGCAGCGATAGCGCCGCCAACTGCAAACCGGCGCTCCAGCCTTCGGTGCGCGTTTCCAGTTCTTTGATTTGAGCGGTCGGGAGCGGCAAAGCCTTAATCTGTTGAAAGAAAGTGGTCGCTTCGTCCAGGGTAAAGCGCAGGTCGGCGGCCCGCAGTTCGGTCAACTGGCCGCGCACGCGCAGCCGGGCCAGCGGGAGGGGTGGGTCGGCCCGGCTGGTGAGGATGAGGTGCATAGGGGGAGGTAAGTTATTTAACAAAAAGGCGATGGCTGTGTGGATAGCCTGGAGTTGGATCAGGTGATAATCATCCAAAACCAGAGCAAATTCAGGCAGTGTCTGCGTTATCTCGTTCACCAGGGCCGTCAGCAGGGTCTCGATAGCGGGCGGTTGGGGGGCTTGCAGCACTACCAGGGCCTCCTGACCAAAATCGGCCTTGAGCATTTGCAGTGCCGTGATCAAGTAGGTCAAAAAACGGGGCAGGTCATTATCGGCTTCGTCGAGAGAGTACCAGGCGACGCAGCGAGGGCTGTGGGGAATCCACTCGGTGACGAGGGTGGTTTTGCCAAAGCCGGCCGGGGCGGAGACGAGGGTGAGCCGGCGTGACAATCCAGCCTGCAACCGTTCGACCAGGCGGGGGCGAGGCAGGAGGTCATGAAGCTGTCGCGCCTGGGGAATGAATAACTTGGTGCTCAGGAGCGAAGCAGCAGCCGGGTGGCCGGAGCGGTCTGTTGGTAGAACGGTATCAGCCATCCGATCCCCCCTCAAGCGATCGTGCTGTACCCCAACAAGGTTAAACAGCACAGACATTATAGCGATTTAAAAATCAGGCACAAATACGCTGAGGGACGTAGAATACTCAGGCACGTCCAAGAAAATAATTAAATCTCGTGAAACGTGATGCGTGATGCGTGAGGACTCTCAGGAGAAATTCATCACGTTTCACGCATCACGCGAGTCAAATTTGTTGGATGATTTAAATCCTGGAACTACCTTAACACTCTCTCATTTTTGATGCACAAGCTCGGTTACTTGAGCCAACTCAGTGGCAATCTCAGCCCTTTCGTCGTCCGTCAGCGCCAGCGAGGTGACAGCCGTTAAAGAGGATTGAGGCAGTTCACCGTCATTTAAGCGAACCGCCAATTCCGCTCGATATAAATACGCCCTGGCGCGCTCAAGAGGTGACGCATCTGGGTAGCGTTTAAGCCCGCTTTCGAGTGTTTTGAGGGCCATGGCCTCATCGCCGTGGGCGTCGCCCAATCGTGCTGCCACATGAATGATTTGGGTCAATCCTTCAGCCTTTGCCGGCGCATCGTTCTGTTCGGTATCCCCCAGTTTATAAATCCGCAGCCAGTTTCCCCCTGGGTCTATCACGCTAAAACCGCTGACTGTGCTGAACTTCTTCCGAGGCCGCAGAATACGCGGGATACCTGCAGTGGGCAGCTTGCCAAACCTTTCTCGCAAGCCCGCCGCAAAGGCATGATAAAGGCTCTCCGGCTCAGGTACGGCGACGATGACGCTGCCATACGAATCAGCCGGATTAAAGCCGTCCATGCCAAATAAGTGAATCTGAATATCCTCCAAAACAACTACAGCATAAGGATTTGGACGGGTCTGGCGATACGTTTTCTTAAACCCCAGCGCCTCATAGAAGGAAATAGATTCATCCAAATTGCCGCACGGTAGACATGGGTAAGTCCGTTCATTTGCCATCAGTTAACTCCTTTGAAAATAGATCGATTGGAGTGCAAAGCTTGCTTTGCCAAGTCGCAAGGCAAGCCTTGCACTCCGGATTTTCATTGTTGGTGGCGTACTCCATGTTCGTGAACACTCCTTTGAAAATGGACCGGGATTGTTCTCCACCCATCAAGCCAGAACCTCTACGGTAAAGCCGCCCGGGGCCTGAACATAGAAGGTCCAGGCATGCAATTGTTGGGGCGGCTCTACCTCAAACCCGTCCTCCTTTAAACGTTGATAGATCTCGTTCACCCGCGCCTGGCTTGCCTGGCCAAAGCCGATATGAAAGGTACGGGGGTATTTGACTTGACCACCTTTGATCAAGGTGAGCACCAGGTTATCGTCGTCGAACAGCACGGCGAATTTGCCATCACCGCCCTGGCTCCGCAGTTCAAAATATGTTTCCAGGAATTTGACTGTCCCCGGTACATCTGTAACCGTCAGATTGATATGGTTCAGTTTCATCGGTACAAACCTCCTTTTGTTTTTCTTTTTTATTATAAAGGTATGGGGTAATGTTGGAGGGTTTGGGCGCAAATGGTTTGATTAGCCGGGGGAAACCAGGCTGCTTAGATGACCGAGCTGGTGAATGATGGCCTGCGCTCGTTGTTCGAGGTCTTGCAGGCTCGAAAGCCAGTGGTCGGCGATAATGTCAATGACTTCATTGGCGCTGTCCTCGCGGGGCAGTTCCAGCGCAGCCCCCAGGTGGTCACGCTGGCCGGCGTCAAACTGGCGGAGCATGCGTAAAATAGCCATGAGGCTGTAGCCGGCCTGGACCAGCATCCGAATAACCCGCAGCCGTTCCACCTCGACCGGCCCATAGCGGCGGTAGTGATTGGCGGGGTCGCGGGGAACCGGAGCAGGCCGTTGCGTTCCCAGTTGCGCAGCATATCTACGGTCACGTTCAGATACTTGGCCGCCTGGCTAACGGACAGCTTGTGGGGTAGGGCGTCAGCCACAGGGCTGGCCGCCCACTGTTCCAGATAAGCCACCGCCACTTCCGCCTGAACGCGGGCGGTCCGCACCTGCGCCAGGTAATGGTAGGCCAGTTCCAGCGCCGTGCCCAGCTCGTTGCGGGCGGCGCTTTTGACCAGTTCAACCAGCAAAGCCCTCTCGCCCAGGTAGGGCCAGCGCAGGGCCAGGTCTACCAGGCGGGCCTGTTCCAGGTGAAGGGCGCTGTATTGGCGATATCCGTTTTGCCCGCGAGGAACAGGAGAGAGAAATTCCCTGGTTTCGTACAGTCGGATGGTGTTGACATGGACGCCGAGGCGTTGGGCAATGTCGCTGGTGCGTAGAGGCCGTGAGGTCATAGCAAACCCTCCAACATTATACCAGCCTTTTGGGGAGAGACAATGCTCTGTAAAGATAAAATAGACCCAGCCGCCAAGACAAGGAGGCCGGGTCTACTCGCAAAACGGGGTCAAATTCAAAATTTGTGTCTCTTTTACAAAACAATGCTCTCCTTATCGCCCATCGTGCCCGACATTTTCATATTGAAGAAAGTTCCTTCTCAAAAGCGTGGCCGTTCTGCCAGCCGGTGCGCCCGGTCTGGCGGTAATGTTCCAGGCGACGGATAGTGATCTCGCAGAAGAGGGGGTCGTTGTCCATAGTAAAGCAGCGGCGGTTGAGCCTTTCGGCGGCCAGCAGGGTCGAGCCGGAGTGGGCAAAAAAGTCAATAATGCAGTCCCCTTCAACCGAACTGGCGGCGATGATCCGCTCGCAGCTTTTGAGCGGTTTTTGGGCGTAGCAGCCGTTGACGTTCTCTTCCAGCCGGTAAAAGACCTGCTGGAGGTCTACCCAGATGTTGCCGGCCCGGATATGGGGTGACTTACCGCGCTCGGTGTTTTCCGTCCGCTTGCCGTTGACCGTTTTGTAGTAGCCGCGCAGAATTTTGGGGATGCCGGTGTATTCGGCTTCAACATTGAAAACGGGCCGGCCCTGGGTGTAGTAGAGCAGCTCCTGCCGCACCGCCATCCAATTTTTGGGCGTGCCGTAGCCGCGCTGGTTACGCATGGTAATGAAGCTGCGGCTTTTGAAGCCGGTCTGGCGCATCATCAACATAAAGTCGGGCAGGGGTTGAAAGTCGTGCTTCTGGTCGGCCCCCAGCCAGATATAGAGCGAACTGTCCGGGGCCAGTACGGCGGCGGTGTGTTCGACCCACTGGCGGCACCACTCGATATAGGCGGCCAGTTCGCGCTGCTCAAAGGCCACCAAGTTGTAGGGCGGGTCGTGGATCGCCAGGGTTGCCGTAGCGCCGGCCATAAGCTGGTCCACAGCAGCGGGGCTGGCAGCGTCCAGGCAGCCGACTCGGTGGCGGCCGGTGGGGTCGGTCCAAATTTGGCCCGGCGCAAGGCGGCAGTAGGGGCGCAACTGCTCGCGCAAGGCGGGGTGTTGGTCAAGGCGGGGGAGGGGGGAGTTTTTCATCGCTTTTGCTTAGGGGTCCACAGATATACACAGAGACACATAGATAATTCTTAATGAGAGCATTCGGAAACTCCAGAGTAACCTTTACCACCGGCGCTCGTCCGGCGATGAAGTCGCCGGACTATGGCACAACGCCCGATTAATCGGGCTAAAGCCGGGTTCACCCGGCGCTGTTGCGCTTGCGGCCCTGGCAGTTCATGCCAGGGCGGGCGTTAGACAATGGTTAGATACGCCAGTAGCCCGGTCAGGCCAGCCTGTTGAAAAAGATGAAGCGCCTCTTGAGCCGGGTTGAGGCCGCGGGTTAGGCGGTCAAAGAGCGGCTCTAGCAAACGTTCTTCGCCGCGTCCACGCTGCTGCAAGCCGGCAGCGGCCAGGGTTAGGATGTGGTGGAGCATGTCGGGTGCGGGCTGGGGGGCCGCCAAACCGTGCTGGATGACCTGCTGCTGGTAGGCTCGTAGGGTGGACCAGGTATTAGGGCCAAACAGATCGTCAAGGTAAGCTTCAATGGCCGCAGCCGCTTCAATCAAGCCCAGGCCCAGGGCGGCGGCGGCCATGTGTTCGGGCCAGGGCTGCTGGCAGGCCGGACGCAGTTCCAGGGTGGCGTGGTTGGTGCGGGCGCGGGCGCTGTTCCAGGTGTAATGTTCGTGGGTCAGGTAAGCGGCAAAATCGGGGCCGTGGTCGGCCAGGTAGGTGGAAAAAGGCCGGTTGTAGGGATAATAGGTGTTGTTGTGGCGCAGGATCAGGCAGGTTTCCTCGGCCAGCGTGCCGATAAAGTCGGCCACATCGGCGTAGGGCCGTTCAAGCATACCATAGCGGTATTTGCCGGCATAGGACTGGCCTATATGCCCCTCGCGGGCGCTGGCGTATTGGCTCACCTGCCCGCCCCAAACCGGCGAATTGGCGCAGAGGGCAATTATTACCGGGGCCATGAGGTTGCCAAAGTTGAGCAATTGGACCAGTTCGGCCCGGCTGATGTCTATTTGTACCTGATCGCTGGCGGTGAGGGTGAACCAGCGCCAGGCCCCTTCCATGACTTCATCCAGCAGCAGGTAGCGCTGTTTGGGGGTGAGAAGTTCTGGCGTGGGCGGCGTGAGCGGCTGGATGCCGTAGCCCAGCACCCGATAATCCAACTCGCGGGCAGCCTCCACCAACCGGCGCATAGCCGCTTCGTGGGCGGCTTGCAGTTCAAACAGGTCGGCGCAGGGGCCGGTGATGACCTCGATGGTGCCAAGTCCCACCTCCAAAGCGTAGCTGACTTCATCATCTTCCAAACTGACAATCAGTCGGGTGGGATCGTTGCTGTCGTGCTGCACCCGAAAGTCACCCCTGGTTTCTAATGGCTCCCACAAGCGGCGGATATCGGCGGCCTCACCGCTGGCGGTGACTACGGGGTATTCCGCTTCGCGGCCAATGGTGCGGGGGCCGTCCAACGTAGGCGGAAAGTGAGAGGCAAACTCGGCGGCCAGAGTGTCAATGGTTTGTTTTAGCGTCATCGGCAAAATCTGTGGAAGGTTGGATGGTTGGAAGGTTGGAAGGTTGGGCAATTTCTGTCTTCCAACCTTCCAGTCTTCCAGCCTTCCATTCTTCCCTCCCCCTTCTTACGGTAGTTGCTCAATAATCGTTGGTAGGTCGGCAAAATGGCGGCAGACGGCGCTGGCGCGAGTAGTGGCGCTGCCGCGGTCAATCACGCCGGTGTAAAGAATGGCCTGCATACCTACAGCCAGCGGGCCGGCAATATCGTTGCTCTCGCGGTCGCCCACGTGGACAATCTGGGCCAGGGGTACGCCCAAGCCCTGGGCCGCTTGCTCAAAAACAACCGGCGCGGGCTTGGATGCGCCGACCTCATCGGAAAAGACAAAGTAGTTAAAGTGGCTGAGTAGGCCCTGGCTTTCCAGCAGACGGCGCAAGCCCCGGCCGGTGGTGTGGATGGTATCGGAGATGATGCCGAGCTTGTAGTTAGCCGCCAGCGCCGCCAGCGCCTCGTGGACGCCGGGAGAAAAGTCGGGCGGGATGCGCAGTTCCATCTCTTCGATCTCCTGGACCAGGGCATCGAAGCCGGGGGTGTAGGTGATGTCTAAAAAGGCGTAGCCCTCTTGCAGCCGCGCCGCCACACTGGGGGTGACATGCTCATTTTTCCAGTAATGGTTGAAACGCTGGTTGGCGTACTGGAACGCCTCGGCAATCCGCTCGGCGGGAATATGGGGGTGGTGGCGAGAAATTTCCTCGGTAAACAGGCGCAGGCGGGTAGCCGGTTTGCTTTGTAAACCTTGGGCCGCCCGCTTGGATTCGTCCGAGTCATCGGCGACGATAGTATCCCAGAAGTCGAAGGTGACGGCCTGGATCATGCGTAATGCTTCTCCTGGTGAAAAGGTTAAGGCTGAGGCTAAGGCTGAGATTTTGCTTAGCCTCAATACTTTTCAAATAAGGCTGTAGCATAGGGCCTCGTGCCCGTCCATAAGGGGCTAAACTACGTTATTTGAATAGTATTGCACTTAGCCTCTATCTTATTGTTCTGGCTCAAATCGTCAAGTTGGTTCAGGAGGATTACCGCTCAAAGCTTTATTTTTCAATACTGAAGGATAGCCTTAAGCCAAGCGTATAAAAACCGTTGATTCGGCGTAGGGTTAGAGGATATTTCTAAGCCATAACGCTTAGGCGCGCCGTTTTATCAAATCCCAAACATAATGTTATAATCATAAATCTATGTCAAAGTTAGACGAACACGCGGTTGAATTTGGCCTGTTTAGCCAAACTAACCATCCTCAGCCCCAAGTGGAACTGGTCGGCTATTACGAGCCGACCCAGATAAACGATTTAACCCGGCATGGCCGGCTACTGGTAGTGACCGATGGCGTGGGCGGTGTGGCCGCCGGTGAAATGGCCGGCCGCTTTGCCCTCCAAAAAATCCTGCACGATTATTATCATTCCCGCGAACCTGATTTGGAAAAACGGCTGCTGGAGGTTATTCGCCAGACCAACACCGCCATCTTTGAGCGCAATCGCCGCTTCCCCGAACGGCGGCCGGTCGGCACCACCGTGCTGGCCGCCCTGATCCACCAGAACAAGCTGTTGGTGGCCGGGGTGGGCGATGGCCGGGCCTACGTGGTCTGGGATCAAGACATCGAACAGCTTACCGGCGAAAACAGTTCACCGCAGCGCCTGGCCCGTGAGGTCGCCGCCGAGCCGCCGGATAGTCCCAAAGCAGAGCCGGGAGGAGATAACCCTCTCGAAGAAAACAAAACTGAAGCGCCGGGGGAAGAAGACGCCACCGCCAAAAGTTCGGCGGAAGAAGCCAAATCCCGCCTATTAGCCGAAAAAGAAACGCCTTCCCCCAGCCAACCTTCTCTTTCCTCCAACCCTCCAACCCTTCGACCTAGCTCAGGGGAGCCTTCGCTCGGGACAAGCCTTCCAATCTTCCAACCCTTCGACTTCGCTCGGGACAAGCCTTCCAACCTTCCAACTCTCCAACTCTCTCCCCCCTCCTGCGCGTTGGGTCTGAGTGAACATATCAAAATTGACCTGTTCTCGCGCCGTCTCTTTCCCGGCGATATGGTGGTCTTGTGCAGCGGCGGTTTGACCGGCTACGTCAGCGAGACCGAAATTGCCCAAACAGTGACTCAAAACCCGCCGGAAGTGGCCAGCCGCCGCCTGGTTGAAATGGCAGCCAAACGCGGCTGCCGGGATACCCTGGCCGTGAGTATGACTCGTGTGCTGGCAAAGCCGGTCACTCAGGCTGCGCCGGCTCGCCAACCGCTGCCTCTAGCGCCCGACTGGGACAATTTGACCAAAGTCAAAACCAGTACCCGCCCACTGCCGCCGGTGACGCTGCCGCCGGCAGGTCTTAATCCCCAGCCGCCAGCCCGGCGGGGCTGGCCGATTTACGGAGTGGCGGTGGTGGCAGTGCTGCTCTTTAGTCTGCTGGGTTTTTTGGCCGGTCACTACCTGCTGGCGGCGGAGAGCGACTCACCTGAGATTGTTTCAGCCGGGGCTAACCCTGCCCCAACTGTTACCACCGGGGCAGTCCTGGCCGGGAATAGTCCGGTTGCTTCTCCCCCGGCGACGTCTCCCAACCAGACTGCTCTCCAGGCCCAGCCCACCTTAACTTCAAGCGCTACCCTCGTCGCGACCAGCAATTCGCCCTTGCCGACCCCCACCGAGGTAGTCAGTGTTCAGGCCGGCGATGTCATCACGCCGACCCCGGCTCGTCCGCAACCTACTCCGCTGCCCACCATCGCCCTGCCGGCTGGCTGCGCCAACAAAGGCCGCTTCGCCGGTGATGTGACAGTCAAAGACGGCACGGAATTTGCACCCGGCGAGCCATTTGAAAAGGTCTGGTCGGTGACCAATTACGGCGATTGTCCCTGGGGTGGCGGGTATGCGATCCGTTTTATCGAGGGCGACCTGATGGGCGCGCCGGAAAGCGTGCCGCTGGTCGAGCGGGTCGAGCCGGAAGCGACCGGCTCAATTACTATCCCCATGGTTGCGCCCGATTTGCCAGGCACGTATCGCGGTAACTGGCAGCTTGTGGGGTTGGATGGTGAGCCGTTTGGCCCGGACTTATACCTTGAAATCAAAGTAGTGCCGGGTATTCTGCGGGTGGATGAGGCTAACGCCACCCCATTGTACGATTTTGTCGCCAATGCGGCTCAGGCTCAGTGGTCAGCGGGTGGCACAACTTATACCTTAGCTGAAACGCCGATTGACCGCAACCTGATCATTCCCGACCCGCAGGGGCTGGTCGCCCTCGGTCCCGCCGAATTTAGAGGCGAGACAACCGTTCCGGGCAATGTGTTATTAACCCATCCTCATCTGGAATTGGGCTTGATTGAAGGAGTCTATCAGGTAGATACACCGCTTCAGCCCGGCGACGCTCTCATTGGCAGCCTCGGCTTGCCCAAAGCAGCAGCCATTAATGATGACGGTGTGACCTTTGAGATGTCGTTCAAACCGGCTAATGGGCCGGATCAACTGCTCTTCTCCAAATCGGTCAAATATGAAGATACGCCTGTTGCCATCCGGCAGGCTTTGACCTCGCTGCCACCCGGCCAAACCGGGACATTCACCCTACGGGTCAAGGGCGGCGCCAGTCTGAGCTATGATTGGGCCACCTGGATCGAAATGCGACTGGTCCGGCCCTAAACATTCCATATTTTAACAATTGATGATAAAATTGAATAGTACCATCAGTCCCTCCTTGAAGGCGTTGATTCTATGGTACAATAAGCTCAATTTATCCAATGAGCCTCTACCACAAACAGTTCACTCTAAACCAAAAATGGCTACTTATGGGTTTGACTGCCTGTGCTTTTTTTCTGCGTCTTCATCGTCTGGATGCCCAGAGCCTATGGTTTGATGAATCGTTCAGTGCCTTCATTAGCTCAAGTCCTCTTGACGCAGCTATCCAATCAATGTTAGAGGAGGGCTTGCAGCACTCGCCGCTCTATTATTTACTGCTGCGTCCCTTTGCTGCGGGTGGGTTTAGCGAATTTAGCTTGCGTTTTCTATCGGTGGTTCTTGGGGTTTTGGCTATTCCCCTCATTGCCCAAATGGGCCGGATTATTGCTCAGCCTCAATTGGGTGTGTTAGCCGCTGTTTTGCTCACCCTCAATCCCTTTCATGTTTGGTATTCTCAAGAAACCAGAATGTATACAATGGTCATGGTTGCCACTCTGGGGACAATGTTTTTTTTTGGCCGAAACCTACAATCTCCTCGCCGGCAAAATTGGTTGGGACTGACCCTATTTACGGCTATCGGCCTCAATACCCATTACTTTGCATTCTTTATTCCCTTAGTCCAGTTTATTTTTATCGTTATCACCGTTAAACAAAATTACCATTTGTTGCGACCCTGGCTGGCTACCCAACTACTGGCAGGGTTGTCGCTACTGCCATGGATTCTTATTATGATCCGATGGGGTAATTTCTATTTCGGCAGCGCTGCCCGTAGACCACCTACCAGCTACGATTTACTACAAACCTTCTGGAATTTTAGTCTGGGTTATACGGTAGAGTTGACCTCTTACATCTTCTTTATGTTAGTTTTGTTCTGTCTGCTTTTTGTGTTGGGTGTCAATCAGGCCCGGTGGATAGCAAACGGTCTTTTATTAATCTTGTGGGGCTTTGTGCCGCCATTAGCAGCATTTTGGATGTCGTTTCGATTGCCCATGTACGTTGATCGTTATATTAGTCTATCGCTGCCGGCGTTTGTGTTGTTGATTGCTTTAGGATTGTATCAATTGCGCTCTCAAAGGCTGCTCCAAATTGGGGTGATGGCTCTGGTTTTAGGAGCAATGCTGGGTGGTTTGTGGCGGGTGTATTATGATCCCAATGTTTACAATCGGGCGGATTGGCGTAGTTTGGGGGCTTATTTAGAAGAGCAGGCAGGATCAGGTGATGTTATCGCTCTGTGGAAATACCAAACTCTGTTGTCCCTCTTTTTTTATTATCATGGCTCCCTGCCTCTTAAACCAATTATAACTGGCCCGCAGGTTGACTTACCAAAACTCTCTCCCCAAGCAGGGGAACATAAGGTGTGGTTGGTACTTGATTATCCCAATAATTCAACCCATCTAGCAGGCCATTGTCAGGATTTTTCGCTGCCGGCCTTGAATTTGCCCATTGTTTTCCAAGAGTGGCTGGATAATAATCAACATCGGTTAGTTGAAGTTAAAGAATTTGCTTGTGTCCGTCTTCAAATTTACAAGTAGCCTATGCTCCAATCGCCTGATCAAGAACACGACGTTGGTCCTTCCACTAGCTTAATATCCGTAGTCCGTGAAGATCGAGCCAAAATGATTGCTTTGGCCCTGGTTGGTTTATTCTACAGCGTTGGGATTGCCTATCTATTTTTACATTTGCCTAACCGGCTACTGATTGATGATTTGTACTCTCGTTGGTATGCCTCCAAAATGTTGCTGGTTAGCGGCCGCAGTTTGTACGACTGGGCCAATGCCTATGAATTGGTGAACATTGTCGGCTGGCCGCATGCGTTTGACTTGCGCTTCTACTACCCGGCAACGTTATTGTTTTTCACCGGACCTTTATCGTTGCTTCCTTATAACACAGCCGTTTTTATCTGGCGAATGTTAGGTTTGTGGTGCCTGTGGTTGAGTATCATTATTTTTGCTCGGTATCCCCGGCCAAACCTATCGGTTAATAAACTAACCTGGCTGCTGGTTTTGATGACTACCTCAGTACCCGTTTTACAGCATACCATTTATGCTCAATTCAACTCTCTGACTGCTGCTGCTCTGGCGTTGACTTATTATGCGCTCTGCCGCCGCCAATACTTGTTGGCCGGTATCTTAGCTGGAGGTATGTTGTTCAAACCGCAGGTGGCAGTCCTGCCCTTGCTGATTTTACTGGTGTGGACGGCGCTCCAGCGCGAGCGTCGAACTTTTTGGATAGGTTGGTTGATAATTTGTCTGCTCCTATGGGGTATCCCCGAATTATTTGAACCCAATTGGGTAATGACATTTAGCCAAGCACTGGCTAGTTATCCCCCTGTGCTGTCGGTAGTGGATCGGGTTTGGAATCCGTACCAGCTTGTAAGTTTGGTTTTGGGATTGATCACACTCTGGTTAACCTTCCACTTGCGGCGCTATCCGGCCAGTGCGATTAATTTTAGAGGCTTGCTGGCCTGGGGAGTAACGATTACCGCGCTGATTGTACCCATTTACGGGATGCTTAATATTGTGCTTATGGGGCTGGTTTTAGCCATTTTGCTGAATGGCTTTGCCCCACTTTACCCGCAGTACGTTAATTGGCTATGGGTAGGAACGGTGGGTTTATTTGTGGCTGGAATGCTGGCTTTTGTGATACCTTTGCTCCTGACCGGCTTCACTGGCGTCCAGATTTCTTCAGCGGAGTTAGTCTATCGCTTTACATTGCCAGTACTGCTTAGCCTGGCGGCTTTGCCATTAATATTCTACTCAAAAGCTGAGCCGATGTGACTTTAGGGAAATTTGATAAGTACCTTGAGCAGCTACTATTGGTGACATTTGCCTCTTTATGGTTAGACCACTTTTAGGGTATGCTGTGAGGTGTCAAAATTTACCCCTATGGAGTCAACTTAAATAATGAAGCTATCAGTTATTATTCCTGTTTACAACGAGGCAGCTACACTTGAAGAGATTATTACTCGGGTGCGTGCCACAGGCTTGGCTGCAGAGATTATTGTGGTTGACGACAGTTCCAGTGACAACTCTCCGGCAATTTTAAGACGATTACAAAACAGCGCTGACCCTCCCCTGCAAATTTTAAGACACGCCCAGAATCAGGGCAAAGGCGCAGCTATTCGCACAGGCTTGAGCGCCGTAACTGGCGATCTGGTCTTAGTGCAGGATGCCGACTTGGAGTATGATCCCGCCGATTATCCGGTTCTCCTGGCCCCTTTTGCCGACGCTAAGATAAAAGTGGTCTACGGTTCGCGCAATCTGCGGCCTAATGGCCATTCCTCGTTTGCTTTTTATTGGGGTGGCCGCTTGTTAAGTGTTATTACTAACCTGTTATATGGCTCGCGTATCACCGATGAGGCTACCGGCTACAAAGTTTTTTGCGCCAGTCTGCTTAAAGAGATTGGCCTGGAAAGCAATGGGTTTGAGTTTTGCCCGGAAGTGACCGGAAAAATTCTGCGCCGCAAAATTCCTATTCACGAAGTGCCTATTTCCTACTATCCCCGTACCTGGGCCGAAGGTAAAAAAATTCAATGGTACGACGGTCCAATTGCGGTCTGGAACCTGATAAAGTACCGTTTTTAACGTGAATATCAAATCAAGCAGTAAACTCCCCTTAAGACAATGGCTGGTGTTGGGTTTGCTCCTGCTCCTGCTTTTTGCCACCGACTCCTATGCCATGTATGCCGTTTTTTCCTCCCGTTTCCCTGGCGCAGCCGATTTTTTTCCGCGCTGGTTTGGCGGGCGCGCCCTGCTTTTGGAGGGGCGCAACCCCTATGATCGTGAAGTGGCTTTGGAGGCCCAGTTGGGCCTTTTTGGTCGCTATACCGAGCCGTGGGAAGATCAGGTTGCTTTTGCCTACCCACTATACACGCTTTTTCTCTTTTGGCCGCTGATCTATACGCCTTACGCGGTGGCTCAGGCAGCCTGGATGGTATTTTTACAATTTGGCTTGATCTTTGGCACTGTCCTCAGCCTTAAATGGGTCAATTGGAAAATGGCTTCGTGGCTGCTGGTGCTGACCATGTTATGGGCAGTCTTTTTTTATCCGGGAGCGCGGAGTATTATTTTGGGGCAGTTCGCGGTGGTAGTTTTTGGATTTTTTGCCGCCGCGCTATTTGCTCTCAAGCAGCGGTGGGATTACGCCGCCGGAGCTTGTCTAGCTCTGGCGACAATCAAACCGCAAATGGTTTTTATGCTCATCCCGTTCCTGTTATTATGGGCCTTGACACATCACCGCTGGCGGGTTATCATCGGCTTTGGCGGCGGGTTGCTGTTTCTGACCATCACAGCGATGCTTTTAGTACCTACCTGGCTCCAAGATTTTTACAGGGGCCTGTTTGCCTACTCTGACTACGTAGGCTTTTATTCTCCTATTGAAAACTTAACCCGCACCTTTGCTGCACCCATCGCCATCCCTCTGGCAAACGGTTTGTCGGTACTCTTAATTGGTCTAATGGTTTTTGCTTGGGGGCAGGTTTGGTTAAAAAAGCCGGGTTGGTTTGTTTATGCCCTTATGCTGACCCTCATCATCGGCAATTTGGTGGCCTTCCGCTCCGCCACCACCAACCATGTAATTCTTTACCTGCCGCTTTTGCTGTGGTTCCGCCGCATCAGCCAGCTGGGGGACGGAGGCAATCTGGTGGTGTTTTTCGTCCAAATCGGCTTAAATTTATTGCTCTGGTTTGTCTTTCTCAAATTTATTATTGGAACCAATTTTGAACACCCCTTTATGCATGGTTTTTTGCCCTTGTTATTGTTATTGCTCTATCTGGCTGATTGGCGTGGCTTATTCGCTGTGGCTCAAAAAATTGAGGCGGGCGCGTGAAGAAATTCTCCTTTATTCTGCCTGCTCTTTTTATCCTCTGGCTCTTTGTGATTTTTGGGGTGTTTTATCTGATACAGAAACCCTTTATCCCTGTAGCGGCAGCAGCCCTGGCTAACGCCCTGTTGGACTTGCTAGTTGCCACCTGGCTTGGCTTTCTGGGCTTGGGCCTGGGCCAGCGACTGTTGCATTGGTTGCAAAAGCTAATCCCTTCCAATCCTCCAACCTTCCAACTCTCCACCGGCGAACTTCTTATCCTGGGTTGTGGTCTCGGTCTGGGCGCGTTAGGATTGGTCACACTTGGGCTGGGGCTGGCCGGACTGCTTTACCGCTGGCTTTTTATGAGTCTCAGCTTGCTTTTGGCCCTGGCCCTGTGGCCTGATTTTCTGGCTCTGTATCGCTGCTTCCGTTGGCCGGCCAACAGCCCGAACCGGCTGACCATGTTTTACCTGTTTCTGGTCGGGTTGTTTACCCTGGTTGCGGCGCTGCTCCCGCCCATTGATTGGGACGGCCTCTTTTACCACCTGACGGCCCCCAAGCTGTATATTCAAGCCCACCGGATCAGCCCCGGTTTCGACGTGCCCCACTTCAACTTCCCCTTCCTGGCCGAAATGTTGTTTACCTACGCTATGCTCCTGCGCGGCGATATTGCGGCCAAACTCAGCCACACCCTCTACGGCCTGCTGCTAACCGGGCTGGTCTACCTGACCGCCCGCCGTCATCTCAGCCGCGAGTCGGGCTGGCCGTCGGTGCTGGTTCTGCTCTCCATGCCCATGATCGTCACCCTGGCCGGCTGGGCCTACAACGATCTGGCCCTGGCCTTTTATCAATTGGCGGCGCTGTACGCTTTGCTCAGGGGATGGGGGTTAGGGGTTAGTAGTCAGAAGTCAGTAGTCAGTAGTCAGAAATCAGAAGGTGGCGCTCCGCGCTTGGCAGTCCAATCTCCAATCTCCGACCCTCGGCCCCCAACCCCCGACCCCCGTTGGCTGGTTCTGAGCGGCCTTTTCGCCGGGTTGTCCATGAACTTGAAATATACCAGTTTTATCGGCCCCCTAACCGTTGGCCTGATCTTATTATGGTGGCTAATACAAAGAAAATTCACAATTCACAATTCACAATTCACAATTCACAATTACTTCAAACCTCTTGTTGCCTTCACCCTTCCAGCGCTTGCCATCGCCCTGCCCTGGTATCTCAAAAATTTCTTCTTCACCGGCAATCCTTTTTACCCGTTTTTGTCCAGCCTGTTCGATGGCCTGTTTTGGGATCAATTCCGGGCCGATTGGTATGCCCAGGCGGGTACGGGCATCGGTTTCGACTTAAAAACTCTGGCTGTCTTGCCCATGCTGGCGATGTTGGGCGTGCGGGATGTCAATTATTTTGATGGGCGCACCGGGCCGCTGTTTCTGGCGTTTCTGCCGTTGATCCTGCTGTATGGGGTGTTTCGCTATCGCGCCCGCACCCCGGAACGTCCCCCGGCTCTGGATGTTTTGCTCATTTTTGCCCTGGCTCAATTTCTCTTTTGGACATTGGGGGTCATCTGGTCACGCTCGTTGTGGCAGTCGCGCTTGCTGCTGCCCTGCCTGGCAGCTTTGAGTCCGGTGGTCGGCTGGCTGTGGCAGGATTTGGCCCACCTGGACCGGCCTCAGTTTTCGCTGCACCGCTTTGTCAATTTGTTGATTGGGCTGGCGCTGACCCTCAACCTGGTCGAGTTGAGCCTGAACTTTGCCCAGGTCAACCCCCTGGCCTATTTGACCGGGCAGGAGACACGATCCGAGTATTTGACTCGCCGCTTGGGGGCGTACTATGCTACCATGGAACAGTTGCATCAAACATTGCCGGCCCAAGCCGTGGTGCTGTTTTTGTGGGAGCCGCGCAGCTACTTTTGCCAGGTTGAGTGCCGCCCCGACAGCATTCTGGACCAATTGGCTCACGACCACTATCTCTACGGCAGCGCCGCCAATATCGCTGCTGCCTGGAAACAGGCGGGAATTACGCATGTATTGCTGCACCGTCAAGGGTTGGAATTTATTAAACGGGAAGAGACGGAAGCTTTGTCCGCGCCGGCTCTGGAGCAATTAGCCGTGCTGGAAGCTGACTATTTTGAGCCGGTTTTTGAGGTGGCTGGGGCGTATCAGGTGTACCGGCTAAAATAGTGGATAGTATAGTCCTTTAGAAAAGTTTTAACTCAAATGATCTACGTGTTGCGTCTTGCGTGTTCCGTTTTACGCAACACGCAAGACGCATTCGCACGTTAGCGAAAATGACTGATCTTCGAACCAGGTTTCATCAGATTATAGCCCAGCAAAACTGGTTATGGTGGCTGGTCGGGCTGGCCCTCGCCCTGCGGTTGTTTCATTTGGATGCGTGGTCCTTTTGGCACGACGAAGCTTTGACTGTGCTGTTGGCCCAACAACCGATAGCCGATTTGGTCGCAATTACCGCCGCAGATGTGCATCCGCCGCTTTACTTTTTGCTGGTAAAACTTTTTTTGCTGCTGGGGCAGAGCGAATTTATCGTCAGGTTGCCCTCGGTTCTAAGCAGTGTTGGAGCCATCCTGATGGTATACCTTATCGGGCGAGACCTTTTTGATGAAAAGGTTGGCCTGACCAGCGCCTTCATGATGACGCTTTCCCCTATTCAACTTTTTTATGCTCAGGAAGCCCGCATGTATACCCTGTTGCTCTTGTTGACGGGTTTCTGTGGTTGGGCTTTTAGCCGCGCCCTGCGGGATAATCATCCCCGCTGGTGGGGAGTGTTTGTTTTAGCAGCGACGTTAGCCAGCTATACCGCTTATTTCAGTTTCCCGATTTTTTTGGCCATGGGGCTTTACTTGCTGTTGGTTGATCGTCGCCGAGAGCGGTTGTTGTCTTTTGTCCTGAGTATGGGTCTCGTGGCCGTGCTCTACCTGCCCTGGTTAAGTGTCTTTTTCAGCCAAACCCGGTCGGTGCTGGCCTCCTATTGGATCGAAACACCCCATCTGCTGAGCCTCCTGACCACCCTGAGCGGCTTTTTTGTGGGGGTGTCGCTGCCGGCCTTTTGGGTGGCTGTGGCCTTGGTGGTGACCCTTTTTGTTGTCTTTGCCATTCTCAACAATGCCCGGCATGCTTTAATGAGTGGTAACATTCATCGCCAGGCGCTGCTCTGGTTGCTGTTTTGGATGCTGGTCCCATTGTTGGGTACCTATCTGGTTTCCCTGGTTCGCCCGATTTTTCAATTGCGGACTGTTCTAACCGCGTCTTTGCCGCTTTATCTGCTGGTGGGCTGGGGGTTGATCCATGTCCCACGTCCCCGACTTAATCAAGCCTTGTTTGCGCCTGTTCTGGCGGTTATGGGAATATCACTGGTCAATTATTATTTCAATCCAGCTTATGCTAAGCCCCCTTGGGATGAAGCCGCCGCCTACGTCCGTGAACATGCCCAGGCTGATGAAGTGACCCTACACCCCAGTGAAGGTTCATACCTGCCTTTTTGGGTGTACAACCCGGCGATGGAACAGATTCTGCTGCCAGGCGACCCGAAAATTGCGCGCATCAATGCTCCCTCCCAGGCCATTGTCGCAGCCGTGACCGCCCCCAAACAAGAGCTTGCGCTGGCTGCTCAAGGACGTGATCGAGTCTGGCTGGTGCTTGGCCTGGACCAGGCTATTGATTACCAACTGGCCCAAAAAGACTATTTTGACAACCATTATCGCCTCTTGGAAGAAACCCAGGTGGGTGGAATTTACATCTTGAAATATGCTACAGATAAATAGTCTTTCTCGTCGTACTTATCTGATAGGCATGGTTGCCATTTTGCTGCTGGCCGCAGCCCTGCGCCTGTACGCCCTCACCGCCGACGCCCCGATCTACCTGACTCGTTCGCAAGATTTGAGCACCGACGGGCCAAACACAATTGGCTTTGCCCGTGATTGGGTTCTCTTTGGCGTCCAACCACCCCCTTACCGGCAGCCGGCTCTCACCTGGCTGGCTTACGGGTTTTTCTCCATCCTGGGGATTGGCTATTGGCAGGCCAATCTCATTGCGGTGAGTACCAGCCTGCTGGCGATTGTGTTTACCGCTGCTTTTGCCCATCAACAGTTTGGGCGGCGAGCGGCGCTTTTTAGCGCCCTCTTTATAACGCTGAATTACCCTTTTCTCATTTATAATCGTATTCCGATGGTTTATACCCCGCTGGCCTGCGGCCTGGCGCTGGCGCTTTATTGCTGGGGCCGGGGACTGCGCCGGCCGGGCTGGTTTTTTATCTGCGGAGTGGTTAGCCTGTTTTGTGTTTTGTATATTAAAATAGCCGGGGTCACTTTTCTGGCCGCGGCGGTGGTGGGGTTATTAATTTTAACCTGGCGGCGCTGGCGAGAGCGTCACTCCCAGGTTTGGTCCCCGCTGCTATTCTTTCTGACCGGAGCAGCGCTGATGGCCGGGCTGGGCTGGATTCACCTGTTCCAGGCTACCACTATTGATACCATCCTGCCTTCCGATGTTTCCACCCGTACTTTTAATCCTGAGCATGGCCTGGAAGAAAATGTGCGTTTTGCCATGGTCTCGGTCCTGCAATTTGGCATCTATTCCGGCTTTTTCGTGCGAATATTTCCTCTGTTTGGGCTGGCGTATGCTTATCTTTTTTACCGAGGCGCTCAGGCGTTGGGAAAAAATCCACCCTGCTTAGCTATGGGTGAGATCATCACGTTGCTTTATTTGGTCTTTACTGTATTAATGCTGTTGGCGTCGAATAGCCAGCCTTTCCGCTTTATGATCGGCCTGATTCCCCCACTGAGTTTGACGGCGGCGCTGGCCCTGGACCGCTGGCTGCGCTCAGAGCGGTTGCCCTTACCGGCCAAACTGGGCCGGCTACAGCTTGTTTTTGTTCTCATCGGTTTAACCTACTTTCTGTATCAACTGCTGGCGGGAGGGGTAAAGCTGGGCTACGCTTTGTATCTGGGCGTGAACCTGGTTGATTATCAAGTGATCCTTGATCTGCCGATTCTGTTTGCCATCCTCATTGGATCACTGCTGCTGGCGCTGGTCGGTATTTTGGCTTTTGTGGCCTGGTTGGAGAGGAGAAAACCGGTTAATCTGGCGCTTCCCTCGTCTAAGGTTCGTGCTTTGATCGCCCTCATCCTGGTCGTGGCCATCACCCTGGGCGACCTTTACCAGTATGGGTCCTGGGCCAGAGCGCCGGAATTTACTATTGTCGAAGCCTCGCGCCAAATCAGCCGGGAGTTGGGGGCAGATGCTTTTTTGGGGGGATCCTATGCCTATGTGTTAGCCCTGGAAAACGACCTCCCGGCTCTGAGCTTTTATGTTTACAATACCAACGTGCCTCAAAGTACCCTTGACCCCCAAATTACTCATGTGGCAGTGGATGCCGACAGCGTGTTGAAAGATGGCCCATTTAATGAGGAAGGGGTATTCAAAATCTACCCGAAGGATATGAAACACGCCACCCTCCTCAAAACCTACACGCTGCGCGGCTACTTGGTCAAGTTATTTCAGATCAAACGGTAATTCAGTGATCAGCCTTCAATCTCTCCATGCCTCAAAAGTTCGCCGCCAGGATTTGCTCATCCTGTTTGGTCTGGCCTGCCTGATTCGCCTGCTAACCGCCTGGCCGCAACAGCAGCCCAATTACATGGACGCCGCTTACTCTTATGTTAATGCGCTCAATTTGCTGGCCGGGCGCGGTTTTGTGGAAGATTTTGTCTGGAATTACCTGGGACAGCCCGGCCCACCGCCCCAGCCCAGCCATCTCTACTGGATGCCGCTGACCTCGATCCTGGCCTGGATGGGCATGGTCGTAGGCGGCGCTTCCTATCGAGCTGCCCAGATACCCTTTGTGCTGCTTTCGGCGCTGCTGGCCCCGCTCACTTACCTGCTTACTTATCATTTATCAGGCCAGCGCCGGCTGAGCTGGCTGGCCGGCCTGTTAGCGATCTTCAGCGGCTTTTACTTTCCTTATTGGACCGCTATTGACAACTTCACCCCTTTTGCCATCACCGGCTCGCTGGCGTTGTTGGCTGCTTGGCGGGGGATGGAGGGAGTAGGGAGTATGAAGTATGGAGTAGGGAGTAAGGAGTACGCAGTAAGAACTGACGAACACAGACTAAAACAATCTAACCCTCAACCCCCAACCCTCAACCCCCAACCCCCACTCTGGTTTTTCGCCGCTGGCATCTTCGCCGGTCTGGCCCACCTCGCCCGCGCCGACGGCCCACTGGTACTCATCAGTATCCTGTTGCTTTACCTATTACGATTTACGATTTACGATTTACGATTTACGATTTACGCCTCACGCCTCACGTTCCTCCTTCTCGGTTATCTCCTCATTATGGCTCCCTGGTTTGTCCGCAATTGGCAAGTGACCGGAACATTCTTCCCAACGGCCGGTTCGCAAACGATTTGGTTGACCACTTACGATGAGTTGTTTAGCTATGGCCGGGAGTTATCGGCCCGCACTTTTTTGGGGCAAGGGCTGGGGCCGGCGCTGCAAGGTCGCTGGTGGGCGCTAACCATCAATCTGCAAACGGTGTTGGCTGTTTGGGGCATGATCTTTCTGGCGCCGCTGGCGCTGCTGGGAGGCTGGTCCTTGCGCCGCCATGTATTGGTCCAGCTGGCCGGCCTCTACGCGGCGCTGTTGTTTGCGGTGATGACCCTGGTTTTTGCCTTTCCCGGCGCGCGCGGGGGACTGTTCCACTCCGGCGCAGCCCTGCTGCCCTTCATTTATGCCACAGCGCTGGTTGGCCTGGAGCGGGCCATCGAGTGGATCGCGGCCCGCCGTCGTCGTTGGGACTCCACAGTAGCCAAACAATTTTTTGGAGTGGGGCTGGTATTGATTGCCATTGGCCTGAGTTGCTTTATTTACTACGGGCGAGTGCTAAAAAATAATGGCTGGAACAGCGCCGATGCCCTCTACCCGGCTATCGCCGCTTGGGTGGCCCAGGCCGACCCTACGGCTACGGTGATGATCGGCAACCCGCCCGCCTATCGTTATCACGGCGGTGGGTTGAGCGTCATTGTGCCCAATGAAAACATCGAGACAACTCTGCAAGCAGCCCGGCGCTATGGAGCCGATTATCTCATTCTGGATCACAACCACCCTGCCCCCCTGAACGAAATTTACACCCAAACCGTCACCCACCCCAGCCTCTCCCTGGTCCACACGTTTACCGATGCTTCCGGCCAGCCAATTTACGTTTTCAAGATTAATCACCCTTGAAGAATTTTAGATTTTAGATTTTGGATTGAAATTTAGTTCAGTGAATAACCAACGTACAATTCACAATTCACAATTCATAATTCACAATTCATACCGCAAGGGTATCCCTTTGGGACAATTGCTTCCGCTTCTTCTTTGGCTGACAGGCGCATTTGCCCTGGGCCTATTCTACCTGGCTGTCTCTGCCTGGGGCTTTGGCTTTTCCGGTTTCCCCCTCGACGATGCCTGGATTCACCAAACCTACGCCCGCAACCTGGCCCGCAGCGGCCAGTTGGCTTTTGTGCCCGGCGTGCCCAGCGCCGGTTCGACGGCCCCGCTGTGGTCCTTTTTATTAAGCCTGGGCTACCTGCTCGGCATCCCTTTCCAACTTTGGACCTACGGCCTCGGTTTGACCCTTTTGGGCCTGACCGGCTGGACGGCGGCTCGTCTAGGTGCTCGGCTTTTCCCGGAGCAGCCCGGTATCGGCAAATGGGCCGGCTTATTCTGCCTATTTGAGTGGCATCTGATCTGGGCTGCTGTGTCGGGCATGGAGACCATCTTGTTTGTCTGGCTGTCGCTGTGGCTAATGGAACGCTATACTAAATCTAAAATCCAAAATCCAAAATCTAAAATTGCGGATTTTGGCCTGGGGCTCATCGGCGGTCTGCTCATTTTGACTCGCCCGGAAGGGTTGGGTCTGATTGGATTGATAGGACTGGACATGGTCTATCAGGAGTGGCGGCAGAAAAGGGAACTCAAGGAAACTGAGGGAAACTCAGTTCACTTGAGTTCCCTTGAGTTCCCTCAGTTCCGTTTTCTTTGGTTGGCCGCCGGTGTGCTCTTGCTGCTGGTTCCTTATGTCGCCTTTCACTTGTGGAATACGGGTTTGCCGTTTCCCAATACTTTTTACGCTAAACAAGCGGAGTACCGGGTTATTCTGGATAAAGTTCCGCTGTGGTGGCGGCTTTTGGGTAATTTCAGCCAGCCGGCCGAAACGGTGCAGGGGGTCTTTCGGGTTGTTTTTATTGGGGCGCAGCTTTTATTGGGGCCGGGTCTGGTCTTTGGGGCCTGGTTGACCTTCAAAGAGCGGCGTTGGGGCTTGCTCTTCATCTGGGGCTGGTGGATTGGCTTTTTGCTGCTGTATGCGCTTCGGCTGCCGGTCACTTACCAACATGGCCGCTATCAAATTCCGGCCATTGCCTGGATAATTTTGCTGGGTATCTGGGGCACGGCTCGGCTGCTCCAAAAAGTTCCCCGCCGCAATGTGGTGGGGCGGGCGCTGGGCCGAGCCTGGGTGCTGTCATTGGCTTTGCTGGCGCTGGCCTTTACCTTTATTGGGGCGCAGGCGTATGGCCGCGATGTGCGCTTTATCGAGAGCGAGATGGTGGCGACTGCCCACTGGCTGGCTGCTCAAACCCCACCCAACACGCTTATCGCCGCGCACGATATTGGCGCGATTGGCTACTTCACCGAGCGCTCCCTGATAGACCTGGCCGGTTTAATCACCCCGGAAATCATTCCCATCATTCGCGATGAGCCAGCTTTGCTCCATTTTGTAACAGCCCGACAGGCCGATTACCTGGTCACATTTCCTTCCTGGTATCCCGGCTTAACCCAAAGCCCCCGGCTAACTCGGTTATACAGTACCCAGGCCCCCTGGTCTCCCCAGGCCGGCGGCGACAATATGACCGTTTATCGGATTAAGTAAACATCTAAAATGGCTCTTGTATAGAACAAGTGCAATGTAGCAGAGGCGGCTCCCACGCTGCCGGGGGCCGGGCGTGGGAGCCCGGCCTGCTTTGCACTAGTACTTAACATGAGCCTCTAAAATTTACTTCCCGTTTTGAGTTCCTACCAAGAGGGGGCCTTTGGCTCTGAGTTCCCTTAGTTCTCTGAGAACTCATTAGGCACTTGGGGGAACTTATTTTTGGATAATCACTTTAAGGATCAATAACCCCTTCCCACTATCTTAAAATTTTACTGGACATGTATGGATTGGTTATGGTATACTATAGTAACGCGATGGGGGTCAAACAAGGTTGATGAACCACGACAGCGCCGAGATGGAACAATTTTGGGCTAAAATTAGCGCCGCCTTGCAGGAAACGGAACATCACCTGCACGAGTTGGCCCAGGCGGCTCTTTTAAAGTATGAACAGGCGCTCCACGAGCCGGAAAATGGGCGCGATGCGGCCAAAAGTGATCAGGCGGTGCGGCTGCAACAGGTGGGGCGGCAGCTCGCCCGTTTATCGGAGCAGAGCGGGGCCTTGTATGCCTACCTGCAAAATGACCTTGCTGCGCCCCCCCCCGATGATTCCCATTGGCCTCGCATTAGAATTTTGCAAAGCCAAGAAGAGGAACGCGCTCAACTGGCCCACAATTTGGAAAACAGCGTGGGCCAGTTATTGGCCAATGGCGTGTTTGAACTTGCCTCCTGCCGGACGCTGTTAGCCAGTGATAAAGAGGCCGTGGATGCCGGCCTGGCCGCTTTGCAGGCTGAATTAGAAACGGGTCTGGCCGATATTCGCCAACTCATTGTAGATTTGGAACCGGCTACTATCCTGGGCAATTTTGGCCTGGGCGCCGGTATCCGGCGTTACCTGGAACAGTTTGAAACCAGGACCGGCCTCAAAACCCAGTTGCGGGTCAATACCACTATCGGCCGCTTGCCCAGCATTGTCGAAATTACTATCTTTCGGGTCATTCAAGAAGCCTTAGCCAATGTCCAGCACCATGCCGGCGCTACTCAAATCGAAGTGGTCATTGAAGAGAAGGACGGCGCGCTTCATTTCAGTGTCATTGATAATGGCATCGGTCTAAATATCGAGCGGGTCGGTAAATCCAGAAAGAACCTGGGCCTGGCCCGAATGGTGGATTACGCCGAACTGTTGAACGGCAAATTCAGGATACTGAGCGACTCGGAGCGGGGAACCCAGGTAATCTTAGCGGTTCCTTATCCTGATTTATAAAAAGGTAGTAGGGTAGCAAGTAGCAGGGTAGCAAGTAGCAGGGTAACATTTACCTGCTACCCTGCTACCTGCTACTCTATAACTTGATACCTGTGTCCTAGGAGACAAATCATGGCTAAAACAAGTATTATGCTGGTTGACGACCATCCCCTTTTTCGGCAGGGCTTGCGCCGGGTTCTGGAAGCCGAAGAGGATTTGGAAGTCATCATGGAAGTAGCCGATGGCGAAGAGGGTCTGCGCCTGGCCAAGCAGCTTTTGCCGCACGTGGTCATCATGGATATTAATCTGCCCCACATGAATGGCTTGCAGGCCACCCGTGAGCTAAAGCAAGCCGCGCCCGAAGTGGCGGTGATTATGCTCACGGCCTATCATGATGATGAGCAGATTTTCCATGCGGTTCGCGCTGGAGCCGCCGCCTATTTCCCCAAAGATATTACCCCGCGCCGCCTGGTTGAAGCCATTCGCCAGGTGAGCAAAGGCAACTACGTGGTTGATGACGAGGTGCTGAACAAGCCCGAAGTAGCCACCTGGTTGTTGCAACAGTTTGATAAAGTGGCCTATGTTGACGGCATGCCCAACGAAATGTTTGCCCCCCTCTCCCCACGCGAGATGGAAATTTTGCAGCACATCGCCCGCGGCCAGAGCAATAAAGAGGTGGCCTACGCCCTAGGTATCAGCCGCCAGACCGTCAAAAACCACATGACCAGCATCTTACGCAAATTAGCCGTCAACGACCGCACCCAGGCTGCCCTCTATGCAGTCAGGCGCGGCTGGATTCGCCTACATGATGATGAAGAGAAGTAGAAAGTAGGGTAGATGTCAGTAGTCAGTAGCCAGATAATTCTTTCTGACTACTGGCTACTGACTACTCCTTTCAGGAGGGACATACACGCATGACCTTACAACGTTTGCAAAGTTTAGGGGGGAACAAACCCCCGGCTGGAGAACCGGCAGCCGCTCCGCCCACGCCGGTGCAAGTGGTTGAGCAGACCAGCAATGAATATGACCAGATTCAAAAAGAGTTGAAAGAGATTGATATTCTGGTCAAACAAAGCTCGGCTGAAGTGGAAAAGTTAGCCCAGCGTAATGCGCAATTGACCAACAAAGTGCGGACCATGGAAAGCAACATTGATACCATTCCGCGCCAGGATATTAAGGAAATCTACAACGCGGCCCAGGAGGCGCAGATGCGGCTGTTTATGATGCGCGGCCAGGTGGAGCAGTTGCAGAGCCGGCAGGAAAACCTCAAACGCTACGCCGAAAGCCTGCGCCGGATTCTCGATGTCTCCGGTTCGCTGATTGCAGCCGGTGACAGCGGCGGCCCCAGAGAAATGGACAGCGGCGATAACGGCCAGGTGAGTGGCATTGTCAAAATTATCAATGCCCAGGAAACCGAGCGCCAACGCCTGGCCAACCAACTGCACGACGGCCCGGCCCAATCGCTGACCAATCTTATCCTGCAAGCCGAAATTTGCGAGCGCCTGTTCGATACCGACCCGGTCAAAGCCCGCACCGAACTGACCGAACTGAAACAGGCCGTTACCAATACCTTTCAAAAGGTGCGCGAATTTATTTTTGATTTGCGGCCCATGATGCTGGATGATTTGGGCCTCAACCCCACCCTGAAGAAAAGCATTGAGGATTTTGAGCAAAAAAGCGGGATTGCCTGCAATCTAACCATCAGCGGCCGCGACCAGCGTCTGCCGCCTCATACCGAAGTCACCATTTTCCGGGTCGTTCAAAATCTGCTCAAAAATGTGCGGGACCACGCCAATGCCACCCACGTTCAGATTTCGCTCAGCATTGCCGAGGACCGGGCCATTGTCGTGATTGAGGATGATGGCAGCGGTTTTGATGTGGCCGAAGCCCTGACCGCTGCCCGCCAGCGCAAAACAATTGGCTTGAGTTCGATGCAAGAGCAGGTGGAAATGTTGGGCGGTGAAATTGAATTTGACAGCGCCCTGGGCCGAGGCACCAAAATCCAATTTTGGGTGCCCGCCGCTTGATTTTGCCCGATCTGCCTCAAGAATGAGAACCAAATAACGGCAAGGTTCAAATGAGATTGACACTTTTTGTCCGGTAAAACGTCCCACAGGGATACCCTTGCGGTATAAAGCGTAAAACGTAATGGCTGATTATCGGGCAAATCATTACGTTTTACGTTTTACGAATATCCATCTAACTTGCCGGTTTTTTGAACCACCTCCAAACAACTTTCCAGTGAATTGGGGAAGTTATTTAATCCACGATCCTTAGTCTTATGGTCACATTGACATGACTTTCCGGCCCACCTTATAATAGAGCTAACCTTAAATTTTTACCCCGGTTTCATTACCCCGTATCCTTTTTTAACCATGCGGGACTCTACTACAGACAAACATTATCAACATGAGACGTGTTTTATCCGTCTGAGGAGTTGGCCCGTGTTACACAAGAAAGAAAAAGCTCAAGGCCTGGTTGAGTTTGCTTTAATTTTACCGGTCCTCTTATTATTGTTATTAGGGATTATTGAGGGAGCGCGGGTTATTTGGTCTTATATAACGGTACAAACCGCGGTCAGAGAGGCAGCGCGGTATGCTGTTTCCGGCAGGCCCTACGCAACCGATACTAATAGTACCGCCTGCCTTACCCCCGAAGGCGATCCCAACGCCACCGCCCCCTGGATTTGTGATCCCTACAGCCGCACCGTCGCCATCGAAAATGTGGCGATGAATCGGATAACTAGTTCGCTCAATGTTTCTACCCCCTGCCGGTCCGGGGGGTACGCTCTGTGTGAAGGGATATCGAATGCTTACGGGGTGCGAGTTATTGGACAATACACCGAAGAGCTGACCCCTACCGATATTCTGACCGGCGTAGGTCACGCCGGCAATCAGGGGTTGATGGTTAGGGTTGAGGCCTATTATAACGTCCAGATGCTCGACCCCATCTTCGATACCATTATGGGCGGCAACGTCATTCCGGTGCGGGCTGCCATTGAGATGCAAAATGAGGGCATTGACAGCGTCTTGGGTAGTATTCCCCCACCCTCTATTGGCAATACTACCGGTATCACCGGCTCTACGGGGACGGGACAGGGGCCAAACGGTGAAATAATTCGCGCTCAGAACGACCGGGTAGCACAGTTGTCCAACTTGGGAGTCGTACTGCAAAACCACTTTAACCTGGCCGGCCCTTACGATATTCATCTCAGCGATGGGACGAACGATCATATTTTAACCTGTACCCCGGCAACGCCAGGGGTTGATCCTCCATCCGTTAATACAGACCCCACCACTAACAATCGTGATTTTAGCTGTTTTATTTCCGGCGATATTGTGCCCGGCTTTTACACCCTTTTCTCTACTCTGGCCGGTTTTCAAAACCCCCTGGCAACCTATGTTAACCAGGTAGAAATATACCTTGATGATGTGCCTCGCATTCTGGTGAATAACGGCGCCGGTGGTAATATTGTCGCAGTTAACTCTATCGCAGACATAGAATTGTATACTCACCAGGTAACCAACCAACCTTATACCGTTACCGTTGTTTACGGTGCTACCGAGCAGCCGCTTTTTACCGGCGTTACCCTTTCCGGTAGCCCTCATCGAATCCCCTGGGCCGTGCCGAGCAGTCTGCTCAATCCAAGCAACCCCTGCCCTACCGGCGGTGGAACGCCATGTCTTATTCGCTCCTATAGTAATACCGGCCAACTTTATGCCACAGGTGAATTCTTCCTGAACCAGCCGGAAATTGTGATTGCCGGCGGGCTGAGAACTTTTGCCCAGAACGAAACCATGCGTATTACCCTCAGAGGCCACTCACCAGGGGTACGGTATGATCTAAAAATCAGCGATGGCGGCAGTAACGAAGCCTGGTTGGGCCGAACTGACGTGGCCGACTCTACTGGTCAGGTGACCAATCCGACGAATTGGACTGTGCCATTCGACTGGCCCGATGGCAACTATACTATTTCTTCTCACCCGGCCAGTGGCAATATCCCACGCCCTCCTGCTTCGATGAACAGCGGCAACCAGGTAGTAAGCCTGGACATCACGATTGATACGCCAGATGGCGCTTACATCACCATTGATGGTGGATACACCTGGCCGGCCGGTTCTGTCATTAATATTCAGGCTAACAGGCATCCACAGGTGGATAATCCCTACTACTTCAACTTTGGTTCCTGGCGGGTTCCTATTCCTACCGGCAATCCGGTAAATACCTTTAACGCCGATAGCAATCAGTCCTTTGTGGCTACCTATAATATCCCTCTTACTGCCACCACCGGCGTAGCGACTACCTTTTCGGTGGAGTCGCGTCGCAACGCCAATAACAATCTGGTAGCGCAGCGAAATGTGACGGTTCTGCCGGTGCCGGTGCTGCTGGTGTTGGAGGGTTCGCCGGTTTCACCCGATAGTATTATCACGGTTCAGATTTATAATCATGCGCCTGACTCAACGTTTAATATTTTTTATCTGGATCAGCCGTTGGGCGCTATTTTAACCGACGCCAACGGCCAGGGCCAGTTAAGGTACGATTTAAAGAATTTGCCGGTCAATGTACCGCCTGGTTTATCAACCACGTTTGGTACACCCTATCCGGTTACTTCCCGGTCTACCATCAATAACTCGACCATCGCTACCTTCCAGCTAACGTTACGAGCCGCTGACCTGCGCGTGACCAGTATCCAGGTTCCACCGAATCCAACGCTCAACAGCTCTGCCCGGATCACTTTTACCATCCAGAATACCTCGCCGGTAACGATCACTCGCTACTTTGACACTGATATCTATTTCAATCCTTCGCCCCAAGTGCCGCTTTATAGTCTGGCCCAGGTCAATAACTTCCCCGGTGATGCTAAGTTCTGGCGCAACCAGCTTGGGCCGGGAGCCAGCTTTACCCTGACTCAATCGTTCTTTATCGGTTCTTATGGGCCGCACGTGTTTTATAGCTACGCCGATACCTCAAACTTGATCTTTAACGAACTAAGCGAATTTAATAACATCTTGAGTAATACCCTGACCCTTAGCTGTACTACAGCAACCTACACCACCGATACCTTTAATTCGGGCCTGTCTACCTGGGCGCAAGAACCTTACGGTAACGGCGACAACGGCGGCACAGCACCTCAGATTGTGACAGTCTCCGGCAACCAGCGCCTGCGCCTGCGCAGCGACGGCTCCAATACCCTGCGCAGCGACGATAACGCCTTGCAAAGCGGTCCAACCCCGGCTGGCGGCTATACCTTCTTCCACAAAACCACCGCGATTACCAGCACCAGCGGTCTCGATGTGCGGGTGGCGGTGATAGCTGCGCCCAATAACACCAACGGGGCCAAAGCCGGCCTGGAGTTACGTGACACGCTCAGCCCTACCAGCCCCAAGATTGAGTTTGGCTTAACCCGTTCCGGCAATAACACCTACCGGGTTCAGGTTGTCTATCGTGACAGTGCCGTGCCGGAGCCGCTGGCCGTTTATCAAAGCGCCAATGTGACTATCGGCAACCCGGTTTGGCTGCGTATTCAACGTTATGGCGGCACCAATACCTTTTTGTTCTACTTTGTCCAATCGGCCACTACCCCTACTTCGTGGGGAGCGCCGGTGCATACGGCTACCGTTAACCTGAGCAACCAACTTCGATATGGCCTGTTTATGAACAACAACACTAATGGCAGCCATCAAAACGCCGACTTTGATAACTTTACGGTCTACAATCCGGGGAGCTGTCCGCCGGCCAATGGTCAGCCGCCTGAAAATAATATTCCACCGGGCCAGGCCACCTGTACCGACCCACTCCAGGAGAAAGGGTTTGAAACCCAACCGACGGTCAGATGGCTGGGTGTTGGTTCCAATGGTACGTTTCCCACCACCAGCAGCTATGCCGGCAACCAAGCCCTCCTGGCCGATACCAACCGCAGCGGGCCTAATAATCCTACCTTCTCACAGCGGTTCCAAATGCCCACCGGCTTGATCTCGGCCACCACGACCGTGGGATTGGAGTTGTACAGAAACGTGGAACAGGAAGTTGATGGCGCTGACTCCAGTGACCAGTTTTATGCCGTACTGGCCACCAGCGCCAATGCCGCTTCAGCCGTAACCCTTCCTGTTCTGGTCGCCAGCGGTGATATGGGCGCGATTACCTATAATCCCAGTAACTGGCAAAGGTTCCAGGCTAACTTCCAGCCCATTAGCGGGGTGAGCCTGGCTGATTACGCCGGGCAAGATTTGTTTCTGCATTTTTATAATAACAGCAACCAGACGTCCGGCTGCCCGCCATTCAACTGTCACAATACCTCTTTCTATTTTGATAACATTACTTTATCACCCTGTACGGTTCAGCCGCTGCCTACGGTGATCAATACCCGGATCAAGGGTGAAGTGGTTTTGCACCCGTCGGCAGGCAGCGCTCAAAGAATCACCGGAGTTAAAGTGTGGGCTTATGCCGAAGGCGGTGAACTGTATGAAACAACTACCATCCAGAACGGCGAATTTAATTTCTACAACCTGCCGGCTACCACCAACGGCATCAAATACATTCTCTACTCCGAGCACCATATTGTGTCGTCGCTGGATCCTAACCAGATTGAAACTTTGTCCAGCCTGAGTTCTGTTATTCTCTCTAACACCAATAACAATACCAACCCGGTTGTTACCAAGCTTGACTTGTATTAATGGAGTTTGCTCGATGAAAAAGGTTCACTGGTTAAAAATCGCCCTTTCTGGTCTGCTGGCCTTGAGTATTCTGGCCGGTCTCCTCCTGCCCGTTTTGGCTGAGATCGGAGGTACAGATGTGACCATTTCCTCATTGGGCGGCGGCTCGCCGGATATCGAGGTCAGCAGTAACGGCCAGTTTGTGGCTGTGGCTTATTTCAAACAGGAAAACGGCGAAGGTGCGGTTTATGTCAAATCATCTACGGCTACTGATGGTTGGTTAACCTCTAGCTTGGTCGGTTTTGGCACCAACCCGCAGCTAAGCTTTAGAGCCGGTAGCAACAATATAATTTACGTGGTGTGGGCCAGGAGTGATGGCGCAGCAATCCAATCTGCTCAGTGTGCCCTGGCTGCTCTTACCCCACCTACCTGTACACTTAGCTCTGCAAATGTCCGGACAGCCACGGCCGGTTCACTTGAGAATCCCGATATTGCGGTTTCAAGTAATGGCTTTATTCACGTTGCCTGGGTCAATAACGGCGTGATCGAAACGGCTCGCTCCACCTCGGCCAACAGCCTGGCCGGCTGGTCTGGCCCGGCGACAGTAGCTGGCGGCGGGAATGACCAAAAACCGGCTATTACCTGGTCGAGCGGCAACGGCGGCCGGCTGCACCTGGCCTTTCTGCGCGGGGCCACCCCCACTTCGGTCGAATATCGCCACTCGGCCGATACAAGCCATAGCTGGACCGGCACCCAAAATTTTGCCCTGGGCGCTCAGGTGCTTGGCTCAGGTGTTCATGATAGACTCGACAACCCGACCATCGCCGCCTCCGGGAGTAATATTTTTGTAGCCTTTGACGCCCACCGCGTTGGTAGCAATAACTTTAGCCTGATCCAGGCCACCTCTACCGATAATGGCAGTAGCTGGGCAGACCCCACTTATGCCCCCTCCGGCCAACTCGCTACCGCAAACGATATTAATGAAACCAAAGCCTCTTCGGCCGTGGGAGTTCCGGCTCAGGAGACCGGCCTGCGGCCCAGCCTGACTATTAGTAGTACCAGCGCCGCGTTGGTCTGGCAGGAAATTCCCGGGCAGTGCAGCTTGTTCGCTCCCTCAACCATCCATTTCGCCAATCCACCTACCGGCGCAGGGTTTGATCTGTTAAGTAATAACGGCGGTGACGATTTTATGGTTGATCCAGATATCGCTGTATCCGGCAGCACCCGTCACTTGGTGTTTATGAGGGATGTTGATGCCGGGTGTCCCGGCGAACTGGCGGCCGACTATGTGATTACCTACCGTGGCCCCTTTACTAACACCACCAATGATCGCGGTGAGGATAGTAATGGCGTCTTCCTGCCGCTGCTGCGGAAAAATAGTTAGTAGGTGTAGTGGCAACTTCAGTCGCTTAACCTGCCCAAAACGACTAAAGTCGTCACTACGATCTGTAGGGTCATTTACGCCGCGTTGTAATAGTTTATTCGATTCGTGTTACGTGTTGCGTCTTGCGTAAAGATAAACGGAACAGGCCGCCATAGGCACGCAAGCGAGACGCAATACGTTTTGGCTGATTTAAATCTTGGAACAGCCTAACCATCTTGCAAAAGGTTAATCTTGTTGACCAAACAGACACTACCATCAAGAAACCCTGTCCGTAAACGGCCCGCCTCGGCCAGACGTGGGGGCTGGGACATATTGCAAAAACTTCATCGTCGCGACCTGATCCTGTTAACCGGAGTCTTGGCGTTAGCCTGTGTCAGCGTTTTAACCGTTACTTTTTTGGTTTTGCGCTACCAGCCGGCTGCCGGAGTAACGCCGCAGGCAGCGGCGGTGACGCGGCCGGGGCCGCAGCCAACCCATACCGTCTCATTTGTGCAGGTGACGGGTTTAAACCAGTACGCCCTGGTTAGCGCCGCCGCCCAAAGCTGGGCCAGCGATGCCCAGTTGATCTCGGCAAACGCCACCTGGCCCAAGGTGATCAGCCGGGAGCAGGTGGGTGAACCGACGACCTGGACTTACCGGTTTTACTCGCCGGCCAAGGCGCGGCTCTTTTTTGCCCTGGTCTCACCGGAGGGCGAGGTCGAGACCCTTGAGCACGTCGTGCCGGTCACACTGCCACCCCAGCCGATTGAAACTGAGGCCTGGTTGATTGACAGCCCGGCGGCCCTGGCCATCTGGCTGGATAACGGCGGGGCGAAGGTGCTAGGCAGCAACCCCGGCCTGGAGATGGTCATTCAACTGCGCCGGGTCGCCAACAATCCTAACCCGGTCTGGTTGGTGGCCGGTTTGAATAATCAAACAGAGCAGATACACACCGTTGCAATTGACGCGAATCAGGGCATCGTCACGATGATCCAACCTGGAAGTTAAGCCCGCATCATCGGTATTTGAGTGGATATACGGAGGATTTATGCTAAGAAAATTTTTATTACAGCTAAAGGCGCGCCATTTAGAAGCTTTGCAGCAGCAAAAGGGGCAAAGTATTATCATCTTCACCTTTGCTTTTATCGGCCTGATTGCTATGCTGGGCCTGGCCTTAGACTTGGGCTTGGTTTACATCGAAAAGGTTAAAGTCAACCGCACCGCCGACGCCGCCGCCCTGGCCGCCGTGGTCGAGCTGCCCTATGAGCAGGATACCATCAACCGGGCCATCGAGTTTATTCAATTGAATGGCTATGATGTCGGCGTGAACACCGATATTCTTATTCGCGGCTGTGTCGTTTCCAATACCACCTATGTTGACAGCCAGGGGGTAACTCATGTTTATAACCTGCCGGCGGGCGGGGCGCGGAATGTGGGTGAACCTAACCTGATTAATCCGATTACCCGCACCACCTTGATTACCGGCGCGACTTATATTTCGGCCACGCAGCGCCCGCCGCGAGCCACCTTTGTGGTTGATACGGGCGGCTACCAGGCCCACAATAACGATACCGACGATGATGAAGAGTGTTCCAGCAGCAACCTGGGCACAGCCACCAAGCTCCGGGTCGCCGGCCGGGCCAATGTCAACATGAGTTTTATGCAGTTTTTTGGCTTTCGGGAGGTGCCGGTGGAAGACACTGCCACCGCCGAGAACCTGACCAGCCTGGATGTGGTGGTCGTGTTCGACATTTCCGGCTCGATGGAAGACCAGACCATTTGCCACGACTGCTGGCGGCGCACCAGCTACGACCCCAATTGGCCCAATAACGGCTATTTTAACCCCCTTCCTTATGATAAGAAATGGAAAGATAACGCCGCCGGCGGCCCCAATGCCACCGGCAACCAGGCCATTCCCAGCTCAGCCTTGTGTACCACCTATCCGCCGCAGCCTTTTATTACCGGCACCCTGCAATACCTGGTGGTTGAGGCCGAACTGTACTCTGATCTCACCGGCGATTGGGGCCTGGATGTGCGCACGCCGGGCAACGGCTTCTGGGCCATCCAGCGTGGTACACGAGGCAATAGCGGGTTGGCCGAAACCTCTGACCAGTATAATGCTGCCGGCGATCCAGCCAACCAATCCTCCAACGTCTGCCGCCCTAATGTACAGGGCAACCAGATTGACTGCACGGTGGGGAATGGCAACGGCGGTAATGGCGATAATGTTTGTTCGTCTGCTGACGGCGGGGTAGCAGTTGATTGTAGCGCCTTTATCGCCGCCCGGCCGCTCTTAACCTACGGGCAGGTGCCGGGTAACATTCCCAACCTGGCCGGGGCGTCATACAATGCCGACTGCTTCAGCGGCAGCGGCTTTAGCGGGGCCTGCTGGTCGGGTAACCCCTTTAACCAGAACCCCGGCCTGGAGCAAGGCCCCAGCAACGTACCTTACGTGGAGTATGATTTTACCCCCACCTGGAATGGTGATACCTACGTCTGGATCAGGGCCATGGGCGGCGGGGATGAAGCTTATACTTGGGCCGGCTCCAGCCCCGATCAGATTGCCCCTGACCGCAATGGTGGCGGCACGGGCAACAACATTACGCCCTGGGTTAAGACGATCTACTGGCAGGTGGATAATGGGAATATTCGCCAGCGCAAGGATAACCTCAATGACGATTACTCCAATTCACCTACCGAAAGCATGCCGGCTAGCGAAGACAAGCATTTTCAGATGCACTCCAGTTGGCTGGCGAACCGGGCCTGGTCGGGCTACTGGCGCTGGATTTTACTGGGTAATGCTCCCACCATTTCGGGCACCCAATCTACCCTGAAATTGTATCAGGGCAGCGCCGGATACATGGTGGATAAGATCGTTTTCACCAACGACACCCGTGGCAATACCCCGGAAAAAGGGGCTAGAATCACTAATATGAACGGCAACACCATCCCCGAGGCGCTGCGGCGGCGAGTGGACGGCACCATCCAAACAACGGGTTTTAACGGGAATGCTGATGAAACTCAAGTCCAAAATGCCTGGCGCGACGCCATCGGCCCGCCGGCCAGCTTTGGCTCGGCCACCCGCGAAGCCTGTAACCTGTGCAATCCGGCTTACGGCTATACGGTTGATCCCAGCCAGTGTACCTGCAAGCGCACGGCCAACGATAATGCCAGAGGCGGTTACGGCAGCGGGACTGGCTGCACCATTGTGCCGATTAGCCAAACCAACCAGCTCCAGGAACAACTGGTGACCGGTCTCTATTCCGGCTTGCAGCCGATCCGCAGCGCCCAGGAGGCGGTCAAAAAGTTTGCCCGCAAGCTCGACCCCAAATTTGACCAACTGGGGATTGTGGCTTTTTCTACCGATACCCCTGGCACGGGTCGCCGTTCCAAGCTGCAATGTTTAACCTGGGCCACCACCCAGTTGGGCAACCCGGCCCGCTGTTATGACCCCAGCCTAGGTACGCCGGTTACCTATACCCAGGTTATCAGCGCGGTAGAGAAGCAGTGGCCCGGCGGTGGCACCAATATCGCCCTAGGCCTGCGCGAAGGGCTGGAAGAGCTGGGCGTCGGCACGCCGGGCAACGCTGCCAACAGTGGAGTCTGTACGGCGGCGATCGGCGACGGCAATGCCTGCGACCGGCGCGGCGCAGCCCGGCGGGTGATCATCCTCATGACCGACGGCTCGCCCAATAATAATCCCGGCAGTTGTAATGGCAGCGGCGGCCGGCCTGATTTGTGGGACGGTTTACTGGGTACCGAGGACCCTGATTTTGAATGTGCCATGTACTTTGCCTTCTTGGCCTCCGAAGCGAATGTCACCCTTTATACTATTGGTATCGGCGCGGGGGCCAACCGGGATTTGCTGACCGCGATGGCCACCGGCACCGACCCGCGCGGCGGGGGCACACCCTACACCCACTTTGTGAGCAAAGGCGGGCAGTACTTCCCGGCGGCCAAACCCACCGACCTGGATCTGATCTTCGACCAGATTCTATCAAATATTTATGTCCGTATTATTGGCTAATAAGTTTGGTATTTAGTAGTGTAGGGGCGCGGTTCGGTAGTCAGTGGGGTTGCCGGGTCGCCTTCTAAGAAAAGGATACAACGATGAAAGAGCTGCTTCGATACCTCAAACCTAATTCAGAAAAAGGTCAAAGTCTGGTAGAACTGGCAATCACCGCTCCGATTTTGGTCTTTATGCTCCTCGGCGTTTTTGAAGTTGGCTGGGCGCTGCGCGGTTACCTCGTTTTAACCAATGTTAACCGCGAGATTACTCGCTATGCTGTTCGGCAGGGATATTTGGATTACTCCATTAGAGATAATAATCCTACTACCTCCGGGGCTACCGTAGGCTATAACGATGTTCTCTCCTATACCTACACTACCCTGGTCGAACAGCTTCCCTTGGATTTTACCACCGGCGAAACCAGCACCTTGATTGTCTCGCACGTGGTGGTAGATACGGCCATGCCCTGTAGACTTGACGATATGGATGATTGTGATTGTGATGCCTTTGTAGATCCCAATCAGTCTGATTTCTATTTGAACGGTACCAATGTTTTAACCTACGATGACTTGATCCTTCATCCAGGCTTGCCCGGCTATGAATACTTCTACGCGGCTACATTTCCGGCTCCGCCCTTGACCAGTCCCTACCAGACCCAGTTAGATTATGAGGAAGTAGCGGCAGATTTAGCCCGCCAGAACAACAAGTTTAACTGTGAATTACTGAAGAAGAGCGGCGGTACCATTCCGGCGGCCAACAACGTGATTTTCACCGAATTGTATTATAACCAGCCCCAGTTGTTTGGTTTCCCTCTTATTTCGAATCCCTATACCGACCCGGTACCGATGTATGCTCATACGGCCATGCGCATTATTGTCTCCTCGCGCAGCGGTGAAAACGTAGATACCGTCGGCCCAGTCTGCGAGGCTTATCCCATTACGTTCCATCAGAGTGTGTTAGGCCCTAATCCGGGTAGTTATCATGATGATCCCCAGCCTGCAGTAAATATTGATATCTGGGAAGGCGATGCGGCGGGTAACTTTGGCTGGATTACCTGGAATCCTAGCCCAAGCAATAATAATGCTACTTACTTGGCGGATGAGTTAAGATATCCGCGCATGTCTTTGAACGATTTTACAAACGTTACGGACCCCAGTGATACCCAGTTGAGCATCGGCGACGACGTCTCGACCAAACCAGGGATCGCTAATTCTAATGATGTCAACGATCTGTTAGAATCGCTGGCGGGTAAAACTATCCTAATCCCCGTCTATAGTGGCAGCCCAGGCAGTGGGCAAAATGCCTACTATCAGATCTCTCATTTTGCCAGGGTTCAGATAAATAGCATTTGTTTGGCCGCTGGTGGCGCCCAATGCGATGGACAAAATAAAAATCAAATAAAGGCTACCTTTCTGGGTTACGACGACGAAGCTTGCCCAATTAACTGACCTTAATTCTCCAGACCTTACAGGTCTTCATGAAACAAAAAAATGGTATAGTTAAACTCGTTCTCACGCTGCGCGTCATGCGAAGCGCGGGAACGAGCTGTCAGTCGGACGAAAGCAATCGGTAGCCAGATAATCCTCTTTATGTCAAATCCAAATTTTCCCCGTCTTGACTTTTTCGCATAAAATGGTATGATTAATGTGCTAGCGTCCTTTTCGTCTACTTTTGTCGAAAGGGAGAGTTTAATATGCAACGTGGCAGACTGCTGATTATACTCGGTATTATCCTGGGTCTGGCAACGCTGGGGGCGGTCGCCTTCCTCTTTTTGAGCGGGGGTGGCCCTGCCTTGGTGGAAGAACCAACCGCTACACCCACGCCGGGCGTCGCCGAAGAAGGGGGGGGGATCCCCACCACCCAGGTGATTGTGGCCTTGCAGCCGATTGGTCGCGGTTCTGAGTTTGTGGCCGGTTCGATTGGCCGCCGTGATTGGCCGGCCAATAACGTGCCGCCCGACATTATTGCCGACGAAGCTGAAACCATTGGCAAGGTCGCCAAAACCGATATTGTCCAGGGGCAGGTTATTGTCCGCAGCATGTTGGTGGACGTTTTTGGGGCGGGCGAAGCTTCCTTTCAAATCCCGGCCGGCCGGGTTGCGGTCGCCTATCCCATTAACCGCCAAAAAAGCGTGTCCTTTGCTGTCCAGCCCGGCGACTACGTAGATATTCTGGTCTCGGCCTTCTTTGTTGACGTGGATGAAGAATTTCAGACCACGCTGCCCAATAAACTGAGTTTTTTGGTGCCGGAGATAGATCCCGAAACCGGTGAGCCAACCGGCAATTTTACTTTAAGCACCCCGGTTGACGAAGGTCGCTTTGTTGTGGCTGCGGAGGATATTCCGGCTGTTGTCTTTGCCCGAGAGGCTCAAATTCCTCGCCGCGTAGCCCAGTTGACGGTTCAGGCGGCCAAGGTGATTCGGGTTGGCCCGTGGATTGAACCGCCGCCGCCGCCGCCGCCGGCCGAAGGCGAGGAAGCGCCTACCCCAACTCCAGCCCTGCCGGATGTGGTCACTCTGGCCGTAACTCCTCAGGATGCGCTGGTTTTGCTTTGGCTGCGCCAGAACTATATTTACAGTGAAATGGCCCTGCGTGCTGCCGGTGAAGAAAATGCGGATCATCTAACTGAGGCGGTAACGTTACAGTATATGCTCACCCGCTTTAATATTGCGGTACCGCCGAAGATTGAGTTTGTTATGTCACCATCATTAATAGAATTGGCCAGTGAGTTGGAATTACAATTCCAGGTTACACCTACACCTACACCTGCACCCAGCCAGTAGTAACAGCTTGGCTTTTGGGCCATTGTTTGATTGCCTGACTGTAAATCAATTACCCCATTGGGTATTGCACGTTGTCTCTTAGGTATTAAGAGACATTTGTGCTTTAGAGATGCACCTTGACGGTAGTTGTCCGTTTTTATAGTAAGTCTACCCAATAAAACCCTAACCCGGCCAAGCCGGAACCAAAAAGGATTTTTCGCTACGAATTATACGAATTTCACCAAAAATTTTCGAGTTAATTCGTGCAATTCGTGGCAAAGTTCTTACTCGATACTCAAAGATTCAACCACTGAGGCCCTATATAAACCAGTTATTTTTGTATCAGAATAAATAAATTTTAAGTCAGGAATGGCCATGCCCCCATCAAATAGCCCCGGAGACAAAGAAAAAATTCGTTTATTGATTGTGGATGACATCCCGGAAACCCGGGAAAACCTGCGCAAACTGCTCTTCTTCGAATCGGATATTGATGTGGTAGGGGCGGCTACCAACGGCGAAGAAGGGATTCAAATGGCAGTGGAACTCCAGCCCGATATTGTCCTGATGGATATTAACATGCCGGGCGTGGATGGTATTACCGCCAGCGAGCGCATCTCCCAACAAGTTCCCTTCTGCCAGATTATTATGATGTCGGTGCAGGGTGAGGCTGATTACCTGCGCCGTTCCATGCTGGCCGGAGCTAGAGAGTTTTTGATAAAACCCTTCTCCAGCGATGAATTGGTCAGCAGTATTCGCCGGGTGTACCAATTGGGGGCCACCCGGCGCCAGGCCATGCCGGCAATGACCCAGATTCCTGCAGGTACAGTAGCCTCAACCTCGGCCATGCCCCAGGAAAAGGGGAAGATCGTAACTGTGTATAGCGCCAAGGGCGGCGTCGGTTGTAGCACTATTGCGGTCAATGTAGCTATTGCTTTGCAGCAAAATGCCGCCAGTAAAGTAGCCCTGGTTGATACCAGCCTACAATTTGGCGATGTGGGCGTGTTATTAAATCTGTATGCCAGCCGGACAATTGCTGATCTGGCCTCTCACATTGACGAATTGGATAATGAACTAATTAATGACATTTTTATTGCTCACAGTTCGGGGATCAAAGCGCTGCTCGCCCCTCCTCGGCCGGAGGTAGCTGATACGGTTACACCCGCTTTGGTGGTAGACGTTCTGGAACGGCTGCGCACTATGTTTGATATCATCATTGTTGACACCAGCAGCGTGCTTGATGATTTGGTTTTGAGTGTTCTGGATATCTCTGATAAAATAATAGTCGTAACTACGCCTGAAATTCCGGCTATCAAAAACGCCAAACTTTTGTTTGAAGTAACCGAGGCGCTGGAGTATGAACGTGAACGCACGATGTTTATCCTGAATAAGGTGGATAAACGAATCAATATTCGGGCTGAAGATATCGAGGCCAATATTAAATATAAAATTGAGGCCCAGTTACCTCTTGATGAAAGATCGGTGACAACAGCGGTTAACCAGGGCGTTCCCTATGTTTTGGGGGATAAAAATAGTCTGCTTACCCAGGCTACGGTTGCTTTTAGCAACCACCTGGTAAAATCACTGAACCCCAGCAGTGAAAAAGTAGAGGCGCCTGTTCGCTCCGGTATCTTTGGCCGATAAATGCTGATAACCCTAAAAGTTCAACCTTACGATGGCCTTTAAGGAAATAGGATATGTCTTTATTAAAGCGAATTGAGAAAAGTCAACAACCTGGCGATAGCGGTGAAGCGAGATCAGGCGGAGGTTCAGCCAGCCCCCTCAGGCCCAGAGGTATAGAACAACAGGCTCGACGCGCTCCGGTGGCGTCCACTGTCCGTGATGCTTTTAAGGATTTAAAGGAGCGTATTCAGGATAAGTTGGTAGCCGAATTGGACCCGGCCATGGACGTTTCTCGCACCGACGAGGTGCGGCGAACCATTCAGGATATGTTTGAGCAGATATTGGCCCAGGAGAATATTATTCTCAGCCGCTCGGAACGGGAACGGTTATTTGAGGGTATCGTGGCTGAGATTTTGGGGTTTGGCCCGCTCGAAGTGCTGCTGGCCGATGAAAATGTCAGTGAAATTATGGTCAACGGCCCGGAAAAGGTTTTTGTAGAACGTAAAGGCAAGTTGACCAAAACCAATATCGTTTTTGAAAGCAATGAACATGTGATGAAGGTGATTGACCGGATTGTGTCACCGTTGGGCCGGCGCATTGACGAAAGCTCGCCTTATGTAGATGCGCGTTTGCCCGATGGTTCTCGCGTCAACGCTATTATTCCCCCTTTGGCGCTTAACGGGCCAACGTTGACCATTCGCAAGTTTGAAAAAGATCCGTTAACGATTGATGATTTGATCCGTTTTGGCTCTATGTCGTCTGAAACGGCAGAATTTTTGAAGGCTTGTGTGAAAGCTCGGTTGAACATTGTGGTTTCCGGCGGGACCGGTTCGGGTAAAACAACGCTGCTCAACGTGCTCTCCTCATTTATTCCCAATGATGAGCGGATTATCACTGTAGAAAATGCGGCCGAATTGCAGCTTCGCCAGGAACACGTGGTGACGCTAGAATCTCGCCCACCCAATATTGAAGGTAAAGGTGAAGTTACCATTCGGGATTTGGTTATCAACACCCTCCGCATGCGCCCCGACCGGGTTGTGGTAGGAGAGTGCCGCGGCGGTGAAACCCTTGACATGCTTCAGGCTATGAACACCGGTCATGATGGCAGCCTGACCACTGCCCACGCCAACACCCCCCGCGATATGCTCTCTCGTTTGGAAACCATGTGCCTGATGGCCGGGATGGACTTGCCCGTGCGCGCCATTCGAGAGCAGGTGGCCTCGGCGGTTGACCTGATTATCCAGCAATCCCGTTTGCGAGACGGCAGCCGCAAGATTGTTAATGTGACTGAAGTGCAGGGGATGGAAGGTGATGTTATTGTCATGTCTGATATTTTTGCCTTTGAACAGCAAGGAATTGAAAACGGCAAAATTGTGGGGCGGCTCAAACCGACCGGTATCCGTCCCAAGTTTTATGAGAGAATTGAGGCGGCCGGTATTGTTTTACCGCCCAATATCTTTGGGGCCAGCACTAGATTTTAAAGGTACACGAGAAAACTGGGTAGCAGATAGGGCTGGGTTTTTTGGAGGATTAGAATGTTAACAATCATAGTCATTGTCTTGGTGGTGCTCACCCTGGCAACCCTTATCGGTGGTGTTATATTGTCGAGAAGGGGCAGTGATGCCACTCAAGCCCGTTTGGGACAGTTTGTGGGCGGGGGTAACCTAGAAAGTGCTGAGGACCAGGAGGACAAAAAGAAATCAAGCGGGCCGTCGTTGCTCACCCAAAATCTGGACCAGGTAATTGAAGAGCGGGGCTTGGGCAAAAATTTGGCGACTGAACTGGCCAGGGCTGACCTAAAGCTTACGGTCGCTGAGTTTTGGGCTTTGAACCTGATTTCCATCGTTGCCGTGACTGCCCTGGCCTGGCTTATTTATGGCGGTTTTGTCATGCCCCTTATTGGCGCTATAGTGGGTTTCTTTTTGCCCAAATTCTGGCTAAAGATGCGCCAGAGAGCGCGCTTGAAAAAGTTTAATAATCAGCTTGGCGATGGCATCACTCTCATGGCTAATGGCTTGCGTTCAGGGTATTCTTTGTTACAAGCCATGGATGCCGTAGGCCGAGAAATGCCAGACCCCATGGCCGTAGAGTTTAAACGGGTCGTGCGCGAAGTGGGCCTGGGGGTTAGCAATGACCGGGCCTTTGTCAACTTGCTGCGCCGGGTGCCCAGCGATGATCTGGATTTGATGATTACGGCGATCAATGTGCAGCACGAGATCGGGGGTAACCTGGCCGAAATTCTGGAAATCATCGGTTTTGTCATCAGAGAAAGAGTTCGGATTAAAGGTGAAATTGCCGTTCTAACCGCCCAGGGACAACTGTCGGGTTATATCATTTCGGGTTTGCCGGTGGCGTTGGGGCTACTGCTTTATGCCATGAATCAAAATTATATTGGTAAAATGGTTTTTTCGTGCGATTCGTTGGGAATTACCCCGGAAAAGTGTACCCAACCTTGTGGTTGGATTATGATTGGGGCGGGGGTGTTGATGATTGCCAGCGGCTTTTTTGCCATTCAAAAAATTATTGCCATTGAAGTGTAGATTTTTAAAGCGTTGTGGGGTTTAATCTGACGGAGGTTGATTATGGATCCAATAATCATTATCCTTATCGTTGTTGTAGGCTTGGGACTTACCGGCGCTTTGGTATTTTTTGGCCTGCGGGCTTCATCCTCTGCGGCGGGGGGCGGGGGTGGTGATATTCAAGTCCGTCTGGAAGAGTTTGCTGGTCGAACCACACCTTTAACCCTTGAAGAAATTGAGCTGTCGCAGCCTTTTGCTCAGCGGGTTATCCGCCCCAATTTGATCAGGTTGGGTAATGCGCTGGGTAAATTGTCGCCTTCAAAATCACGCGCTGCGGCTGAGCTAATGTTAGAACGGGCCGGTCGGCCTTACGGCTGGGGCGCTACCGAATTTTTTGGCTTGCGTATCTTTGTGGCCTTGATCTTTGGGGTTCTGGCTTTCTTGATTACTGTCATCTCGCCTTCAGTTGGCCCTTTGGTTAAAATTCTAACTCCGTTGGTTGCGGCGCTCATTGGTTTCATCTTGCCTATTCTTTGGATCAGGTCAAAAATCAACCGGCGGAAAAAAGAGATCGTCAAAAGCCTGCCCGACGCCATGGACTTGCTCACCATTGCCGTTGAAGCCGGCATGGGTTTTGATGGGGCCTTGCAGAAAGTGGCCGAAAAGTGGGACAACGAACTGAGTCGAGGTTTTGCCAAGGTGGTCCAGGAAATGCGTTTGGGGGTGATCCGGCGTGAGGCTTTGCGCAATATGAGCAACAATATGGATGTGCCCGATGTGACCAGCTTTGTGGCGGCCATCATTCAGGCGGATCAGTTGGGCGTGAGTATTGCTAAAATTCTGCGGGTTCAATCTGAGCAAATGCGCATCAAACGCCGCCAACGCGCTGAAGAACAAGCCAACAAAGCCCCGATCAAAATGCTTTTCCCGATGGTATTTTTGATCTTCCCGGCGCTTTTTGTGGTTCTTCTTGGTCCAGCCGTTATCATTCTGATGGAAACCTTCTGGGTAGGTCAATAGTCAAAATCTGATGCGCGTCTTTAACCAGACTCGCAATGCCTTGCTGCTTAGCCAGGGGCGGGAGGCTAATAATTTTTGGCTCAGGCTGCGCGGCTTGTTGGGCGTTACCGCTCTGCAATCAGGGGAAGGGTTAATTTTAGTGGGCGAAAAAAGTATCCACACCCTGTTTATGAAATTTCCTATTGATGTGGTGTACGCCGATAAACACCTGAAGGTGATCCGTACCGATGTCAATATGGTTCCCTATCGGCTAGGTCCTTTGGTTCTTCAATCGGCTTACGTGGTCGAAATGCCGGTGGGCACGATTGTTAGTACAGCTACTGAGGTGGGTGATCAGCTAAAAATTGAAGCTTAGGTAAGAATTGGCGTCATACCTTGCTAAAAACTGTTAGCTAGGTGGTGAGATAATCCGTGCTAACCCACATCCAAAAATCCGGCCAATCTCTGCTTGATTTATTATTCCCCCCCAGATGTGTCAACTGCCAAGCTACCGCTGGTTGGTTGTGCCAGAACTGCTTGAGTCAAATCGTTTTTATTACTCCCCCCATTTGCCAGCGTTGCGGTACGCCGCCGGCTTCTGGCGCTTCTAGCTGTAAGCAGTGCCAACATAATCCCTTACAATATCTTGACGGTATCAGGTCGGCTTGTTACTTTGAAGATAATCCCATTCGGCCGGCGATTCACTTGCTCAAATACCGCAATCATAAAGCGGCGGCGGCTACCCTGGCGACCATTTTAGCCCAAGCCTACCGCCGCTTCGAATTAGCGGTAGATGTTCTGATGCCTGTGCCGCTTCACCCAGCGCGGCTGCGTGAACGAGGGTACAATCAGAGCGAATTGTTAGCCAAAGCGCTGAGTTATCTGCTGGATTTGCCCGTAAATTCAAGGGCGCTCCGGCGCATCCGCCACACCAAATCCCAAATGACCCTCGGCTTCGAGGAACGACATCAAAATGTAGCTGAGGCTTTTGCTTGCGATGGTTTCACCGGGGCAGGGCAAACTGTACTCTTGATTGATGACGTTTGTACTACCGGCTCAACCTTAGATGCCTGCGCCGACGCCCTCAAAAAAAGGGGCGCTGCCGCTGTCTGGGGACTAACTTTAGCGAAGGCGCGTTAGTTCTCAAATCTAAATTTCATAGAAAGGAAACGAAAATGCAATTGCTTCTCAAGGGTAAAAATTTTGTTATTTCTGATCGAGTCCGCACCTATGTGGAAAAGAAAATGGAGAAGCTGGACCGGTATCTCCCGGAAGTTGATGAAGCCCGGGTGGAGATTACCCAGGAAAAAACAAAAAGCGCCAAGGATAGAAATGTGGTTCAGGTAACCTTGCGAGTCAACGGCACTATCCTGCGCGCCGAAGAACGCTCTGAGGCTATTTACGCTTCGATTGATGCCGTTGTGGATAAAATTTACCGTCAAATTGTGCGCTACAAAGGCAAGCGTGTTGACCGCTACCAGGGCCACCTGGGCAACAAGCGACCAGAAGATGAACTGCCCGTACTTGATCAGGAAATGCTGACCGCGCTGGCCGAAGAAGGGGAGCGCAAGATTGTCCGCACCAAGAAGTTTCAGGTAGTCCCTATGACCGAAAATGAAGCAGTAGAACAGATGGAACTGTTGGGGCACGACTTTTTTGTTTTTTACAACGTTAATCTGGGCCGGATCAATGTGCTGTATCGCCGCACGGATAACGATTACGGTTTACTGGACCCTGAATTAACCTGAAAACTCAACTCTGAAGCAGGAGTGGGGGCGAGGCATTAACGTGCTCGCCCCCTTTATTTTATAGATGCAGTTAACTTTAGATGGGCAGCCCCAAAAATTTATTCCCCTGGCCACCTTTCGCAACCAGCAGGGTTTGCCGCCCGAATTTGCCCTGGCCCATTTTGAGCCAAAAGAATGGCAGGGATTGGGCAGCCTGGAGGGTTCTGGCGAGGCCCTGCCTCTAGTGCGGCAGCGGCTGTTGGCAGCAGTCCCCCCAATGGTGTCGCTGATAGAGCTTATCCCGCAAGTTCAGGCTCTGACCGATTGCTTCCACCGTGAGTTGGCAGCAATCAACCGGCAAATCGGGCTGCGCGAGGTGGAAGTGGAGTTTGCCGTAGCCGGCTTTGCCGATGTGATGCAGAGCGTCGCCTACAATCTAATCCAATTGAGCCACACCTATCGCCACGATCCCGCCCAAATCAAAAATCAGTTTGATTTTTCAACCCTCTATCAAAACTGGCTGGATGCTTCAGCCCGCGTTTCGGCTACTCGTCATTCCTATCTGCAACAGGATGTCGCTTACCAAATTCAGATAGTTTATAATGCCTATGGTCGAGTGGGGTTAAAAGTGGCCGTAGCCGATGAGGTTTATTATGTTTTTGACCCGGCTTTGGCCTGTCCGGCGGCCAATTATATGTTTGATTTATGCAGTATAGTAGCTCAATCGCTCTGTGTTGCTTTAACGTTGAACGTTTAACGTTAAACGTTCTTCCGCATGGTACAGTTTATTTAACCGCAGGTAAGTGATAAACATATACCAGCTCATCAAGCCGCACACCTGCAAGCCCACCCAGCCATCTTTGTAGCCCTGCAATGAAACATAGCGCCGGCGAAACTCGCGCAGGGGCATAGACAGGTAAGTCCAGGGTTTGGCCCGGATGCCTTTTTCTTTTAAGATTTTGGCTTCAAAATCAATATAGCGATCCTGTTTGAACTTGAATTGGGCCAGCGAGTCATAGTTATAATGGATCAGATGCTCCTTCAAATAATCAGCCGGCCCATCCAGGATGACAATCTCATGCACCTGTCGCTCCGGGTCATAATGCGCCGCGTCGAGCCGCATCAGCCGTAGTTGATAGTCGGGGTACCAGCCGCCGCCGCGCATGGTATGGCCCCACATAATGTTATAACGCGGCGTCCACCAGCCTGCGGCCTGGCTGTTTTGAACTACCCGGCGAATTTCCTGGGCCAGTTCCGGTGTAACCCGCTCGTCTGCATCCACAAAGAGAATCCACTCGCCCTGCAAGCTGCGGGCATTGTTAAGGGCCGTATCTCGGGCGACGGCAAAATTGACAAACTTATTCTGAAAAATGTGCGCCCCCAAATTTTGGGCTATCTCAACCGTGCCGTCTGTGCTAAAAGAGTCTTCCAGGATAACGGCATCGGCCCACTGGACGCTCCTGATACAATCACCGATGTGTCGCGCCTCGTTTTTGGTCAGAATGGCGACGATAATTTTGGTCATCCTGCTTTTCCCTGCCAGAGATTAATTATTTGCCGGTAGCCGTCCAGTCGCTCGACCAGTTCAGCCTGGGTCAACTCGCCCCGGCTGGCGGCCTGAGCATCTTGCCTGGCTCGCCGTTGCAATCCCAATCGCACAATTTGAGCAGCCAGCCCCACTTTCAGGGGACTGTAGTATTTACGATAAAACTGGGCGCGGCTGGTCCACAGTTTGATAAAGCTGCTCATTTTCACCTGGCCCGTGCTTTGACCGCCAAAATGGGTGATCCGCGCTGCCGGCACGCAGTAGGCCGGCCAGCCTGCCGCCGCCATTCGTTTGCTCCAATCAATTTCCTCCACATACATCTGATACCGCTCGTCGAGCAGCCCTACCGACTGAATGGCCTCGCGCCGGACGCACATCGCTGCGCCCAAAGGGTGGTCCACCCGGAAAGGTCGCCCGCCTTCATAGGCGGAGCGCGGATAGCGCCCATTCAGCCGGGATTCGACCAGTCGGCCCGGCAGGGGTAATAATTCAATGGCCAACTGCCACACCCCCGGAAAGGCAAAACCGCTGTGTTGGAACGAACCATCGCCGTACATCAGTTGCCCCCCGGCGATACCCACTTGAGGATTGTTTTTGAGAAAGTCGAATAACGCCTTCAACGCGCCGTGATGGACTTCGGTATCGGGGTTGAGCAATAAAACGGCTTCCGGTACATGTTCCCCTCCCCTCGCAGGGGAGGGGGCAAAACCGATGGCTCGCAGGGCGGCATTGTTGCCCCCGGCAAAACCGAGATTCTGGTCGCAGGCAATGAGTTTCACTTGGGGGAAGTCACGGCGCAGCATGCTGACCGAGTCATCGCTGGAGGCGTTATCAACCACCCAAATCTGCCCGGCCAGGCCGCTTGCCGCCAGGTCAGCCTCGACGGAGCGCAGGCAGGCCGCCAGTAGGTCCCGCACATTCCAGTTGACGATAATAACAGCTAAGTCCATGGTAAAATAGAAGGATAAAAGCTAAAATCTTCATCCTTCATCCCTCATCCTTTTAAAACCCGATGCGGATAGGTTGGGGGTCAACATGGTCGTTGAAGGTATCAATACGCACCTGCTCGTGGATCAGGCCGGCCCAAAAGTTGACGGTGTCTTTCTCGGCGGGCACATCTACAATTTGAATGGAGCCAACGACGAGGGCGCGCTGGCCGGGCAATAAGTAATATTCGGTGTTGCCGTTGATGACCCGCTGTTCCAACTCATCCAAGTTGCCGACGGCCCAGCGGTAAGGATAGGCGTAGCTGGGGTTACCCTCGTAATCAATGCCCACCCGCCACGCGCCGGAGGACTCGAAAAAATCTTTGGTGTTGAAATTTTCGTCACTGCGGTAAGGCTCGCCGGAGGAAGGGCCGTGGGTGCGGATAGGGACGCTGCCAAAATTTTCGACGGTCAGGGTAAAGGCCAGGGTCGCCCCCAGCGGGACAATTTGATCGCCGGTTGCGGGGTTGTAATAATCCACATCTGCCGCAACAATGTCGGCGCGAGGCACACCGCCCTCCTTAATGGTCAGGGTGCTGGTGACAAGGGTGCGATTGCCCACCCGGTCCACGGCTTCGGCCTGAACGATGTACAGACCGTCGGGGGGCGGGTCGGCGCCCTGGTCCACCCCGCCTTCGTAATCATAGGTGTGAAAGCCGGGTTGGCCCGGTTTTACCTCGCGCTCTTTCTCGGCAATGGGATAGCGCGTCTCGCCGTCGGGGGCTATTAGATAAACGCTCACTTCGGCCTCTTTGGTGAGCGAATAGTTGATGGTCACGCGGTCATCTATGCCGTCTTGATTGGGGGTAAACACTTGCGGGTAAACGCTAAAGCCCTGGAGTTCCGGCTTGACCGTGTCGGCGTTTTCGATGAGCAGTTGGCCCTGCTGGTTAGCCGTCTGGCCGGCATCGTCAGTGGCTTCGACCACCCAGGTATAACTGCCGTCGGGCAGCATGACCCCATTGACCACCCCGCCAAAATCTACTTGATACTCGCCGGCGGAGCGCCGCCGCCCTTCTCTGAAATAATGGCGCTGCCCGGTCTCATCCAGCAGATAAATGGACAAATCTGCCGAGCGGTTCAGGCGATAGCTGATGCGGGTAACATCGGTCAGGCCGTCGGCATTGGGCGAAATGGTTTGCGGGTTGACGCTGACCTCCGACAGTAACGGGCCGGAGGCGCAGGCGGTCAAAAAAAGAAGGATGAGAAAAAAGATAGAAAAAAAGTAAACCAAAGTGGGTCTATGATAATTTTGAGCCATAAATAATACGTTTAGTCTTTGTTATCAGGCTCGGGGCTTTGGGAGGTGTTTGAGTGGGAACCGGGTGATATTTTTAAACGCTGACGTACCTCGGCTATAGATAAGGCGCCTTCGCGGCGTGCTCGCTCTCGGGCTTGATCGAGATAGCTCATAAACTCTTGATTATGTGATAGATTGAATACTTCCCACTCGAATTCATCTACTGCTCCCAGAACGTAGCGTGGCTCATCATTTTCAGTCAAAACAATAGCTTCTCCTTGAACTATCAATCTAACCAGGTCACGAATAGGTATATCACAAGTCTCTAAGGCTATCTTTTTTGTATTCATAGTTTAAACTCTTTTCCACCAATTGTTAGCCGATTGTGTTTCTTGAGGCCAATAGCAACCACAGAGACAGTAGCCTCATCGGATATAATATCATAAAAAATTCGAAAATCGCCCACACGCAATTCCCAACTTGTCAGGGTATTGGACCTAAGAGGTTTTCGATTGCGGGTTTCGTTGTCTGGCTGATAACGTAGTTGCTGTTCGATGGTATCAAGTAACAGGGATTGAGCATGTGCTGGAAAAGCTTGAAGATGTTCCCAGGCATCTGGACCAAGCTCAACTTCAAAGGCCATTTCTTATTTTCACCAGATTGATAAGCCTACCACAAAGGCCCAAGACCGTCAAACTACCGGCGCACCTCGATTTTGGTCAGGGGGTACTGTTCCGCCGGTGAGCCGGGCAGGCTAACCACCAACTGATAATGACCGGGCGGCGTAATCGGGTTCAGATTGACATCCAGATCGTGGCGAATAATTTGGTCTGCCACCCAACGCGACGGCGGAAAAAGCTTCAAGGCATCGCTTGTTCGGTCGAGACTGGCCCCCCACACCCCTTCCGGTCCAACCAGATTGACTCCTGGGGTCACATTCTGGGTAATAGGTCTGGCTGCCGTCCAGTAGAGGGTGACGTGTACCCAACCTGATGGCGGATGAAACAGGTCGTCGGTGGCGGTAACAACGGCATCAGCCTGGTAGCCGGCCAGTTTCAGCCCGTTGGAAAACTCAATCGCGGCTGGCGTTACTTCGGGGGGGAGGGAGTCAAGCTGGTAGCCGGGGGCAAAACCTTTGAGCGAAATACCGGGCGGATAAAGTTCTGTCACCAGCGGGTAACGAGCAGCAAACCATTGTTCGACCAACCGCTGGGGGTCCGGGCCGTCGAGGTGCGATTGGATGAGCCAGATAACCGGATGAGTCCCAACCACACCTTGCAAGGGGCCATCGAGCGCAGTGGCTGGGGAGACGTTGCTAAAAGCGGCGTAGGTTTGGCCGGGGCCGCGGAAATAATACTGAAAAGGATAGCGCACCCAATCGGGGTGGATGAGGATGCCGTGATCAGCGGCGGCGTGTTCGGCCAGGTAAGCGACGCTCTGCCGCCAGGCTTCTTTGGCCGCTGGAATAGTCCACTGACCGGGCAGGGGCAGGAAGGTGAGCAGGAGAAGGAGGATGGAAGATGGAAGATAGAGGATAGAAGGTAGAGGATAGAAGATAGAAGATCGAAGATAGAGGTGAAGCGTGGAGCAAGAATTTTTTATTCGCCATTTGCCCATTTGCCCATTTGCCCATTCGCTGATTCGTTCTGCACCGACGGCGGCCAGCAGCAGCAGCCAGGGAACCATCACTATAAAATAGCGCTCGCCGAAAAAGGCCAGGTGGTTGCGCAGGAGCAGCAGGCTGGCAATGACGAAGGGGGAGGCGAGGAGCAGGGAGGCGAGGAGGCGGGGAGCAGGGAGGCGAGGAGGCGAGGAGGCGAGGGTGGGGGAGAAGTGAGAGGCAAGGCTTAGTACGTGGTGCGTGGTGCGGGGTGCGTAGGCTGTCAGGGCGAAGAGGCTGACAGCGGCGGGAATGATGATTTGGAGCCACATCGGGAGCGGGGCTTTCCAGAGGGTGAAGGCTTGCAGCAGTCCCCAGGCTCGTTGGGGTAAGCCGGTGAGGGGGTCGCCGGGGGCGGCTTCGCCGGAAAAGCGCCAGGTTGCCAGGGCCAGAGGAGCAAAAGCCAGGGCGATTACCAGCCCGCACAGGGCAAACACCAGCCACAAACGCCAGCGGCGAGGGTAGCTTAGCAGTAGCCACAGCCCCAGCGCCGGCAAGATAAAGCCGGTGTAGAGATGGGTGTAGAGGCCGGCCAGGGCAAAAAGGGTGAAGAGGGAGGCGTGGTGCGTGAGGCGTGAGGCGTGAAGCGTGGTGCGTAGTGCGTGGTGCGTAGTGCGTGGTGCGTGAGGTGTATCAATCTGGCCTGTAATTTCTGACTTCTGATTACTGACTACTGATTTCTGGCTACTGGCCATTTGCAGGAAGGCCCAAACGGTGAGGGCGCTGAAAAGGGCGGCCTGGGCGTACATGCGGGCTTCCTGGGCGTACCAAATGAGAAAAGGGTTGAGGGCCACCAGCAGCGCCATCAGCAGGGCAACCCGCCGGTTGAAGAGCGTTTTAGCAACAGCAGCAATGACCGCTACCAGCAGCGTCCCCTGCAAGACAGAGAGGCTGCGCACACCGGTTTCGCTAAAGCCGACCAGGCCGGTCCACCCTTTGAGCAGCAAATAATACAGCGGCGGCAGGCGATCTTCCTCCAGGGTCAGGCCAACTTCCAAAATGCGGGGAACTGACTGCCTGGCCCAGTGGACGCTGATAGCCTCATCGAACCAAAGGCTGTGGTAGGTGAGGTTATATAAACGCAGCGCCAGCGCGATGAAACAGATGAGCAACAACCAGAAGCGGTACTTATTCATGATGGCCAGTAATTAAAGTATAGAGTAATCCATCACTCTACTTGAAGCGGTTGAGGCAAAATGACCCGCAGTTCGCCGCCGGTTAAAGGAAGGCGGGTAAATTCAGGATCAACGGCGTTGTATAACCCCACCTCAATGGGGTAATCCCCCGGCGGCAGAGTCTCCGGCAGGGTGAAGCTGACAGAATCAGCAATGATTTCGCCGTTGACCCAGCCTTGCGTGGGCTTGGGCGGGGAATGGTCGGCATTGACAATTACAGTTTCCTCCGGGCCAAGCAGGTGGGTGAAAACGGTGTAATTCGTTTCGATAGCGGTTCCGGCCCGCCAGTAGAGAGTCAGCGTGACTTCCTCGCCGGGCGCGGCGCGACAAATTGCCTGTTCTGAGCTTGTCGAAGAGGGGCAATCCACGCCGATAAGCGAGACCTGGCCGGAAAAGTCGGCTTCGAGCGGCATATCGGTTGAGTCCGGCGGGTTGAAATTGCGGGTGGTGGGCAAAATCTCCAGCCGGTCAAAGGGAAACACTTCGTCGTAAAAAAAGCCGTGAACGTTGACCAGGCGCACTTGTAGTTTGGCCGGGCCGGGCGCGGTTACGGTTGGAATATCAAGCCAATATTGGCCCAAAACCAAATCATTCGCTGCCCAGCGGGGCAGGTTAAACTGGCGGCTGGGGGTTAGCGAGGAGCCAACCCGGTGGCTTTGGCCCTCGGCGTCAATCAGATCAAAGCCGACCGAAATATCATCAAAATTGAATTGGCCGGCCTGCCACAGCAGTTTCAGCAGCAGGCGGTCGCCCGGCTCGGCCTGCCTGGAGGACAGGTCGCTCTGGCGCAGCAGGATAATCGGCGAAAAGTCAACCAGGGGCTTTTCGGCCAGCGCGGGCAACGAGTCGCCTGGGCCGGGACGGACAAGCTGGCTGACGTTGATGGCATCAATCAGGCCGGTGCGCCGTTGAGGCCGGCCCTGCTCGTCCAGAATGTCCCAACCGGTGAAACCGGCGGCTGCGTTGGCGGTATCCGGCTGGCCCAGACCCACTTCAACCCAATACAGGCCCGGCGGTGTGCCGATTTGCCAGTCAAGCTGCTGGCGCGTCATCACCAGTTGGCCGACCGGCCAGCGCGACGGGGGGTAGAGATAAGCGCCGGGTCGCCCCACAAACGGCGCGCGATCCCAATGGAAGCCATCGCGGTCGGTCAAACGCAGGGTGAGCAGCAAATCGGCGGGCAGGGGGCGGCGGGGCCGCCAGAAAAGGGCCAGGTCGTTGTCGTTCAACGGCGTAACCCCGACCAGCTCAACCTGACCGGCAAAGTTGTAGCCGCTTGAGCTTGTCAAATTTTCAGCCGGAGCCTCCCTTGAGTCTGTCGTGATAAGGGCTGGTCGCTCAATGGGACTTTCGTCAAGCAGGGTGATTTTGTCGGGGTTGAGCCGCCAATGTTCCAACCGCACCCCCTGAAAATCGCCGGCGTCATCGGGGCGTTGGCCAATGCGGTCGAGCCAGAAAGGGATGACGCCGTTAGGGTCAATCACTTCATCTTGCCAACTGACCAGCCAGACCCCGCCTTTGCCGGCCAAACTCTGGGCCATTTCGGCGGAAATGCTCAAATCGGTCACGCGATTGATGTCGAGGCGCTCCAGCCGGGGCAGGGGCGTCCAGCCCTGCCAGCCATAATAGTAGGCCCAGACCGGGTACATGTGGCCGGAACTGAGCAGGACGGTTTCATCGGGGGCGCTGCGTTCCCGCACAAATTGAGCCAGGGCTTGAAAGTCATCTTTGGCAAAGCGGGGGTCGGTGAACCAGTTGTACAGGCTGAAGCCGGAAGTAGCCAGGATCAAAGCATAAAAAAAAGAGAAGATGACCTGTTGAACGTTCAACATTGAACGTTCAACGTTGAACTGAGCCAGGGCGGCGGCGACCAGCAGGGCAAAGGCCGGCCAGGCCAGCAGGGTGTAGCGCGGGTTGAATTTGGGCGATTGGAAGGACAGCAGGAGAATGAGGAGGATGGGCAGGCAGAGCCAGAGCAGTAGAAAGGATGAAGGATGAAGGATGAAGGATGAAACGTGAGGCGTGATACGTGATACGTGAGGCATTGAGGTGTAGAGGCGTCCGTACAGAGTGCAGAGGATAAGTAACAAGAGATAGCCTACGGCAATCCAGAGGCCGGTTTGCTCCAGCACAGTTTCGCCGGCGGTGAAGGTGATTAAAACTTGGCGCAGCGCCTCGTGGAGTTTGAGCGCGCCGGGCCAGTAGCTGGGGTCGTCGCCCAGGCGGGCCAGCAAAATCCACAGCCAGGGCGCAAAAAGCAGGGCAATCGCGCCGAAAATTTGGAGCAGTTGCAGCGCAAGCCGGGCCGGCCAGCCGCGCTGCCATAAAATGAACAGGCCATAGAGGCCATGAGCGATCAACAAAAAAGCGGCAAAATAGTGGGTGTAGAGGGCGGCGGTGGCAGTCAAAACATAAAGAAAGGCGGAAGGCGGAAGACGGAAGGCTGAAGAAGAGTTATCAAAAGCTGAGAGTTTGGGGTGGAGGAGTTTGAGTAATAAATAGCCGGCCAGGGTTGCTTCAAAGACCAGGAGGGTGTACATGCGGGCTTCCTGGGCGTAATAGACCATGACCGGAGAGATGGCGAAGAGTCCGGCGGCCAGCAGCGGCGGGGAGGCGAGGCGACGGGAAGACGAGGCAGCGGGAAAAAGACGGTGGGCCAAAATATAGATGAGAGGAACCGTTAGTACGCCGAAAATAACGGAAGGAAAGCGCAGCGCCCACTCGCGGGAACCAAACAGGGCGTCGGTTTCCCAGATGAGCAGGTAGTACAGGGGGGGTTGAATATCGGCGGCGGTCCAGCGCAGCAGTTCGCCCGGCGGCTTCTGCGAGAGCAGCCAGGTGACGCCTTCATCGTACCACAGGCTTTGCTCGCCCAGCAGGGTCAGCCGTAAGGCCAGGGCGATTAAAATGATGACCAGTAACCCCCAACGATGTTGGCTCATAGCGGGCCATGCTACCACAGAGCCGGTACAGTGACAAGATGGGCGGCGAGCATGGGTGTGTTCGCTTTTGGGGGCAGACCTCACCCCCCAACCCCCTCTCCGCTTCGGACAGGGGGAGAAGAACGCCCTCCCCCGCAGCGGGGGAGGGTTGGGGAGGGGGTCTGTCTACGCTATCCACCGAATTCGCCCCCAAATCTGAACACACCCGCGAGCATCTATGGCATTTGAAGTTGGCCGAGCATAAAAACGTCACTCCCATCGGGTAGCGGCAGCCGTTGGAGCGTCTGAACATTGTAGAGGCCCATTTGCAAGGTGTAGCTGCCGGGCGCTAAATCGGCGGGCAGCTTGAGTTCGTGGCGGTCGAGCACCGGCTGGCGAGGCAACCAGTGCGAGGTTGGCTGCGGGGTGAGCCAGGTAGGAAAAGCGTCATGTTGGGCTACCAGGCGACCGTCGGCGGCCAGAAGATGGAGAAAAACGGTGTAATCGGTGGGGAGCGGCTGGTCGGTTGTCCAGCGGAGCAAAACAGGCAGCGTTGCCCCCGGTTGGAGGTTGGCCGGGTCAAGGTCGAAGCCGGTTAAGCGAATCGCCGGGCCAAAGCGGACCTTGGTTAAAGCAAGCGGGTTTATTTTGAGCCTGGCTGCTTGCCGGGTCAAGCTTAGCCCGTACCGTTTAAAGGTTGCTAATTGAACCCACCGGCCGGAATCGAACCGGATTGCGTCAGCCGGGGCAGTAGTGATGGGCAAACGCTGGCCTGGGGCGGCAAAACCTCTCTCCGGGCCGGCAGCCAGACCCAGATGAAAAATGTCGGGTAGAAGCTGCGGCAGGGTTTCGGTGACTACAATTTCGCCGCGCTGCCACTTGGCCGGAGGATACCAGACAGCCGCAATCATGGGAACCTGGGTCGGGTCGCTCAACAGGCGGCCAGTATCATCGTAGATGAGCGGCCAGAGGCGGGTATCGTCGGGCAGGGGGGCTTCGCTTTGCCAGTAGAAACAGAAAGAAACGCCGTTGTCGGGGTCGTCGTGGACATCATAGCCCAATAAGCGCAGTTGGTCGCTGCCAAAGGTAAGTTGAGTGGGATAGGCCGGCAGGGTGGTGGAACGGGCAAAGTCAAAAAAAGAGTCGGGCATGGGGGGGACGGCTGAGGCGGATGGGGTCGAGGCGTGTGGGGATTTCTGAGCCAGCAGCAGCCCTTGATCGGCTTGAAGAAGCTGCCAATCGGCGGCTAACAGGTCCATAATTTTGGTATGGGCGTCGTTGGGGTGAACGCCCGGAATGTCGGTCACATCTACTAGCAGGTAATCAGCTTCCTGGACGGTGGGAAAGACATAAATGACCCGCCGGTGCGCCAGATGGGGATGAAGGGCGGCGCTGGCCGAAACGACCGCCTCGGCCGGAATTTGACGGATAAATTGGGGCAGTTGAGCGGCGGCCGGACGCATCGAGTAGATTTCCATGCGGCCGGAAAAGGGCGTCCAGCCGTGTCCAGCGTGATAGCCCAGCGACCAGGCCAGCAGCCACAGCGTCACATAGATCAGCGTCGTTATTTTGAGGACTTGGCCGTTATTTTCGTATAGGGACGATTTATTGATCAAACGGCTGGCTCCGTAGATTGCCGCAACCATAAAAACGGCAACCAGGGGCGCAGAGTAATGCTGCTCGCCGGAGTATTGGCCGGCGAAGCTGCTGAGCATATTGGCCGCCAGAACCGGCAAACCGATAAGGAGCAGTTCGGGGGCCAGGAGCGGCAGAAAACCGGCAGCGGCTAACAGACCCAGCAGATACCCCCAACGAGGCGGCTCTTGCAACAGAGCCAACAAGTTATCCCCGGTGTAGCGGCTGGACAGGTAAATAGGGCCGTCAGTCTCGAAATAGTGCCGGGCCAGCGGCGCGACGATGAGGAAGGTGGCGACGAAGAACCAGACGGCGCTGACAGCGATGAGGGCCAGGCCATGAAGCATCTTTGGCTTTAGCCTGACGGGAGACGGGAGACGGGAGACCGGGCTTGTGCTGTTGGAAGTATCTCCGGTCTCCGGTCCCCGGTCCCCGGTCACGATTAGCCACAGCCCCAACATGCCGGTTAGTGTGGGCAGGGTTTCTTTAGTGGCCATGGCGATGATGGCCCACACCCACATCCAGCCCCAGCGGCGTTGAGTGGCATACCAAAAGGCGAACAGCAGGGGCGCGACAACAAAAGGATCGGCATGAAAATCGGCCATGTTGGCGGCTTGCAGATGGGGGAAGAGAAGATAGGCAGCGGCAAAGGCGAGGGCGGACCAGGAGGAGGATGGAGGATGGAAGATGGAAGATGGAGGGTTGGCTATTGACAATTGACCATTGACTGTTGACAATTCTCTCCGGGCGATCCAGAAAACCGGCAGCGCGCCGAGGGCCAGGGCGATGGACTGGGCAATGAGCAGAATCCGCACGTCGTCCCACAGGAAGAAGAGCAGGGCCAGGGGTATGAGGATGGGTTCAAAGTGTTCGGCCAGGCGGGGCTGCTGCTGGTTGCCCCAGGTGAGTTCCATAAAACCGCCGGGACCGATAACGGTGTTCCACATGGGCTGGTCAATCAGCGATAAATCGGCGGCGTAGGAGTGAAGGGTGTTGTGGCGGTGGAGGCTGTACCAGGAGAAGTAGAGGATGTAGGTCAAGATGAGGAGGATGAGGAGGAGGCCGGGGAGCCGTGATGCGTGAGGCGTGATGCGTGAATTGGACATGAAACTTTATCCAGAAAAAAGTTCCCCGGTTTTATTCCGGGGGGGTTCTATCTTTGGCGGCCCGCCCCTCACGTAACCTCCGTGCTGTGGTTTGCAGATGCTCAAAGAATTCAGTTTCGGTCAACTCTTTGACCGCTCGCTGGCGTTTGACCTCGTCAATTTCAATGATGAGCTGCTGGACTTGCTCTTTGAGGCTTTCTTCGCGCCTTTTGACCCCTTCAACCATTTTGAAAAAGGAGGATAAAAAGGCGCTGGCGCGGGCCTGGTAGGTCAGGTCGGTGTTGACAATGGTGGATTGGCTCTCTTCGACCCGCTGCTGGACAAAATCGTAATTGCCGGCGGCGATATGCTGCGACCAGACAATAGTTTCTTCGATGTAGGCATTGGCGAAACGGAGCCGGTCGGACATATCTCGCAGAAACGACAGGGCCAGGAGCGGGTATTCATTCAACAAGTCCAGCACGGCATCATACTTTATTTCCAGAACTTCGGTGGGGCTGATGGCAATCATGGAATTGGAGCGGTTTTTTTGATCTATCAGCGACATCTCGCCGACCAGTTGACCCGGCCCGCACTGGTTGAGAATCACCTCTTCGCCCTGGGGACCTTCGGCTACAATTTTGACCCAGCCGGTGCGGATCACAAAAAGCGAGTCGCTGGCGTCGCCTTTGCGTACCAGAAAGTCGCCCCTGGTCAAATTCAAGATTTTTACACGGTTAGCCAGTTTGGCCAGAACCGGCTGCGGTGCGCCCTTGAAGAGCGGCAGCCTTTCCAGGTAATTGATAAGCTTGGGGTCCATCTTCACGTCCTTCCCGTTTGCTTTTCTATCATACCACACTTCCCCCTACCTCTCAACCGCCTCGACCCGAATCCACTCCACCTCAGCCGCTACTTGCGGCTCCGTCAAGCCCAGCCCGATGGTCACGCCGACGGGCCGCAGCGCATCCAACGCTTCGAAGGTTTGGCCGGAGGAGGTGCGGATGAAGGCATGGCTGCACCGGAAGCAGCCGCGCAAATCGCCCACTGCGCCGAGAGCTTGCAGCGCCCGGACAGCTTCTTCGCTCAGGTTGGCGCTGGCCTCGTCGGCGGCGGCGAGGGCGATGAGGGAGGCGGGAGGCGAAGACGCGAGGAGGCGAGCGAGAGCGGCGGAAGCGGCCGGGTCGAGATGAGTGTCGAAATTGGCTGTTTGGATGGGGGCATTGGGCGGGATGATAGCCACATTGTAGCCGCGTTGATTGGGGGAAACATCGCGCCCATTGATAAAGATATGACCAAAGTCACCCACTTCTTCACCGGCGCTCAAAACGGTTATCTCTGGCGGCCAATCTTCTGTCTGGTCGGGCAGGGGTGTCGGCGCTACTCTGGTGAAGCGTAGCCAAAGGGTGTTCAAACCGGGTTTAGCGACGCCCGCCGGCAACTCAAAAGTAAGGTCTTGCCAGTCTGCGCTCACAACTTGGCTGGGCGACTGCCAGCCATTCAGTTCCAGAGAAAGCGACTGGGTAAAGGTTCCGGCCAACTCCGGCAAACGTAGCCGCAGAGTGACGCGCTGCGAGTCGCCGGTGAGGGGAAGCAGCAATCGGACTGCCTGACGCTGGGCGGCAACCGGTTGGCCGGGGGGCAGCCATCCCCAGCCCTCGCCAAAGTAAAGTGGGGCCAGGGGCGCAGCGGAGTCAATTTGGAGTCCAGACTGAAGTCTGGACTCTTCGGTGGGGGTCACGCGATAGATTTTGATGGCAGCCTCGTCGTGTATCTTTTCGACCGGCAGCATATTTTCAATGTAGGGGATCACCGCCTGCTCGGTCACGGTGATATTCTGCTCCTCGTCGAATTTATCGTATTGATAAGGCCGGACGACGATATAGTTGATGTTGAAAAAGGCCAGAACTTCGGCGGCGATGGCTCGATCAGCCTCCCATTGTTCTGAGGGCAAAGGGTGGCCTGTTTCCAGGGCGAGTAGGGAATTAATCACCGGCGCAGCGGTGAAATATTGAAATTTAAAGGCGGGATTGCGGCTGGTGTTGCCTTGCAGCAGCCGTTTTTGGTGGGCAGTCTGGTAGAATTGGCCGAACATAAACTGCGTGGTCAGCGCCCCGGTGATGCGAAAACCGTTGCGCCAGGCAAAGGGAATATCCAGCACGGCAAAATCGCTCGGCTCGGCGGCGATGATTTGATAGGCTGTCGGAACCCGCATATCGGATTGGGGCAGAGGGATGGAGAGATGTTCGAAGAGGAAGAGGGAGAAAATTAGCGTGAATAGAGGATAGTAGATAGAAGATGGATTTTTGGTTGTTGACCAGTGGCGGCTGGCCCACTGGCCGATTTGGGCCAGGGCAAACGCGGCAATGATGCTCAAACTCAAAAGCAGCATAACGCTGTAGCGGCTGGGATAACGATTGCCTTTGAAAAAGGGGAGCTGCTGGAGCAGACTGAAAGGACCGGGCAGACCGGTCACATAGCCATCAACCATGATCATCGGACCGAGGCAGAGCAGGCCAAAAACAACAGCGGCCATCAACCAGAAGCGTAATTCGGGGCGGCGGTAGCCGGTCAACAGGGCAAGCAAGAAAAGCCCTAGCAGCACAAAACCCGGATAAATATGTTGGCCCAGGGTGAAGTTTTGGATGTTGGTTTGACCAATCAGCTTTCCAAGCAGGGGATGGTGAAGCGTTGGGATGACAAAACCCAGCACGTCGGCGCTAAAATCTTGGGCAAAGCCGCTGCCCTCCACCAGAAAATCACCTTCAGCCTGCATATCAGGCAGCATGTGGGCCAGTATCGGGCTGAGGCCGAGGATGACGATGAGGAGTAAGATGAGGATAGTAGATAGTTGATAGTAGATAGCAGCCAGAGGGCTTTTATTACTTGATATGTCGTTAGTTATCGCTTTAAATCGTAAATCGTAAATCGTAAATTGTAAATCGTAAATCCAGTAGAGGGCCATGAAAACTGCCAGGAATGAGGCGTAGGTTAGTTCGGTCCAGGCCTGGAGGGTAAAAAAAAGGCCGGCCATGACCGCGTTCTTGAGCCGGTGCGGATTGCGTTGCATCCGCAACAAATATAACACCGTCCAGGGAATCCAATGACTGCTGGCAATGTTGAATTGGCCCAAAGCCACGTAGAAGAGCTTGCTGCTGGCAAAGGCGTAGAAGCCTCCGGCGAGGGCCGCGCTAAAGAAGAGCAGGGGGGCAGGGGGGCAGGGGGGCAGGGGGGAAATATCTCCCCCGCTCCCCCGCTCCCCTGCTCCCCTGCTCTTTAATGGGCCAACCGTCGTCAAGACATGCCGGGCCAGCAAAAATGCGCCGTAGCCGCCGCTGACAAAGGTAAAAAGCAGATGGAGGTTACTGGCGGCAACAACACCAAAATTCAGGGTCAAGGGGAGGGCCGTGACGGCGTTAAGTACCGTCAGGGTGTAAAAGGCCAGGTTAATGCCGATGGGGTAAAAAAGAAAGTTGCTCTGAAAGGGATTTTGCCTCAGGTTGAGCAGCGCGTATTTGAGCCACCAAAAATTCCAGGCAATAGCCGGATCATCGCCGCCGTCGCCGGGCAGGTGGGTGGTCAAATGGGGGAGGGTGGGCCAGGTTAAGACTGCCGCCAACAAAAAGTAGGCCAGCAGCAAGAGCAGGTGATAACGAAGCCAGGAATTAAATTTGGGTTTTCCAGGCAGGTTATTAATGGTCAAAAATCCAAATCCGCCAAAAGTTCCGGGGCGAAATCTAAATTCGAGCCGATTGTACCATTTGCGCGGAGGCACGGCAATTATCAGGCCGAAGGCTTGTATGGTATAATCGAATTCTAATTTCAAGGCCGGCTGACTGCCGCGCCAGACCCCCATTAAATCAGCTAAATCTGAAAGGAGACCGTACCGTGTTAATTGTCGAAGAACAAAAAAAGATAGCTTCCCTCATCAATGCCATTATTGATATTCCCCTGGTGTCCGAGGAATTGGAGCAGACCATTTTTGAGCACGCCGTCGCTATCATTGACGCGGCGCTCGACGACATCCTGCCCGAAGTGTTTGCCGGCCTTTTGCGGGATAACGGTAAGGGGATTGACAAAGACCACGCCCGCGACTTTTCTCAACGGCTGGCCGAGGCGGTCAACAAAAGAGTCAACTTGCCTTACCTTAATGAAGAACAGGAAGGCCGGCTGATTCAAACTGTGATTGACCCGATTGTGAAAGCTATGATTGAGGGCCGGCGACTCGATGACGTGCTGCCGCTCTATGCTCCGCCGGCCTCTTGAGGTTGAATTTAAACTTTTCTGGTCACTGCTGGCCCATGTCATTTCGAGACTGAAGGTCGAGAAACCCTTAGGGCGCAACACGTCAAAACAAGGTGTCGAGGATTTCTCCCTACGGTCGAAATGACATGGCTGAGTAGTTTATCTGTCGGAAATAAAAAGGCGCTTTCGGGGAGAAAGCGCCTATAAAGCTACAAATCTTTATTTATTAACTGATCAATTTGGCGTTTAGCACAATTTCGGTGGCCGCCAGCGCCTTGGAAACGGGACAACCTTTTTTGGATGCCTCCGCGTGCTCCATAAAGCTGGTTTCATCCAGCCCCGGTACCTCGGCTTCGGTGTTGAGTTCAATTTTGGTAATGGTCGGCGCATTATCTACCCGGCCCAGGTGTACCTTGGCGGTGGTGTGAACCCGTTTGACCGTATGGCCGGCCCCACTCAACACCGCGCTAAGATACATGGAGAAACAGCCGGCATGGGCTGCGCCAATCAACTCTTCCGGGTTCGTGCCCGGCTCTTCTTCAAACCGCGTTTTGAACGTGTACGCCCCCTCAAATGCGCCGCTGCCCACTTTAAATGTGCCGCGGCCCTGTTGTAAGTTACCTTCCCAAACAGCTTCAGCACTTCGGACTGCCATCTTGACCCTCCATAAATTTTGTTGAGAGTCCTCTTGGGTAAGAGAACCCCGTTTCAATTTTGAGGCTGTTATTATATCGCTCCTGGCGAGTCGGTCAAGTGGGCTAATGTTAAGTTTCGCTTATTCAGGCAGGCAGACATTTAAACTCTATCAATTATAGGATATAATCAGAGAGGACCGGAAGATGAGCGTCGGGGAGGGCCAGGAGCACTTTTATGAGCAAAAAACATGTTCTCATTGTAGATGATGCCAAAGATATCCTTTTCCTTATCATGCACAGTATCAAAAGACTGGGGCCGGAGTACGAAGTGACCACAGCCAGCGATGCGACCACTGCCCTGGAATTGATACAAAAACAGAAGTTTGATTTGATTATCACCGATTATATGATGCCCGGTATGACCGGCGTAGATTTAGCCCAGGCGGCCCGCAAAGTTTCACCCGACACCCAGGTGGTCTTAATGACCGCTCACGATACACGAGGTATGCGCAACACTGTCGAAACGTTGCAGCTTGGCGGCTACGTGGGCAAGCCTTTTACCGTGCCCGAAATTTTGGAAGTGGTGCAGCGGGCTATTGCTCATACCAGTCAGGCGGCGGATACGGTTCATCCCGCTGCCCCAGCACTAAGCCTGGACCGAGCCGTCCAGGAACGCCTGGAGGTGCTGCGCAGCAAAACCGGCGCTCATTTTGTGTTATTGGTCAGCGCCAGCGGACATCCCGTCCGGGTGGTTGGGGAAACCAATCGAGCCAAAACTTCGCGTCTGGCTGCTTTTGTGGCGGCTAATTTTCTGGCCGTCACAGAATTGGCCAGTCTGCTGGGCGATAATGAGTCAATCTTTAAATCCAGCTATCATGAAGGGAATAAATATAATATTTACGCCTACGACATCAATGGCGAATTTTTGCTGGCCGTGGTTTTTGGTACACAGGGTAAACCGGGTACGATCTGGTTTTATACCAAACAAGCCGGAGCAGAACTGGCCGAGTTGTTAGCCACAATCTCCCCTAAAACTTCCGCCAAAGATGCCGAGGACCCCACCCTGGCCAGCGATTTTGCCGACATGTTTGGTTCTCAGAAAGATAGTGACGGTGCATGAGCAAAAAACGGGTTCTGATTGTTGACAACGATAAAGACATCAGCCTCATGCTGCAACACAGTCTGAAGATGTTGGGGCCAGAGTATGAGATTGTGACGGTGGCGGATGCGGTCACGGCAATCAGTTTGATTGAGAAAGAGACATTTGCCGTAGTTATTACTGATTATATGATGCCGGTCATGACCGGGGTAGACCTGGCGATGGCGGTGCGGCGGATTGCCCCGGAAACTCAGGTGGTGTTGATGACCGCTTATGGCACCAACAACCTGCGCGATACAAGTAAATTTTTGGGCCTTGACGGCTATTTGGATAAACCCTTTCCATTAGAGCGCGTCCAGGAAATTGTCAAGCGGGCGGCAGCCCAAACTCGCAGCGAAGAAAAACCGTTGCCCCAACAGAAACCACGCCTGTCGCAGGCAGTTTACGAGCAGCTACAAACGCTTCAAAACAGCGCCGGGGTGCGCTGTGTGCTGCTCATCACCGCCGATGGCCGGCCGGTGCAGGTGGTCGGCCAGACGGCCGGTTTTGAGGTGGCCGGCGTCAGCGCCCTGGTAGCGGCTAACTTTTTAGCCGCCGCCGAATTGGCCAAGTTACTGGGTAATCAGGCCATCTTTAAATCAAGCTACCACGAGGGCGAAAACTACAATATTTATGCCCATGATGTTAATAAAAAATTGCTCCTGGCGCTGGTTTTTGATGCCAAGCAAAAACCTGGCTCTGTTTGGTTTTATACCAAACAGGCAGCCGTCGCCCTGGCTCAACTATTGAACCAGGCAACTCCATCTCCCTCTTAAGAGTATTTTCCCAAAGCTTCCTCACATCGGTCATAAAAACCACAAGCGGCGCATTTTCCGGGCTGCTGGTGACTGCGCGCTACCGATTTAGCCAGCCGGGCCTGTCGCATGTGCGCCATCGTTTCGAGCAGTTCACGGCGCAGTTCGGGGGTAAAATCAACCTCGTAGAGAGCGTTGGCATATTTGAGCAGACCGTTTGGGGGGGCCTGGCCGGTAGTCTCTTCGATGAGCAAACAGTAGGCGGCCAGTTGCAACAGATGACCCAAATAAGGAATTTTGGGCGCCGCCGAAGATTTTACCTCAACCGGGATCACTCCGGCTGCGGTTTCAACCAGATAATCCGGCTTGCCAATAAGCTGATAGGTTTTGGAATAAAGCGGCTGTTGGAGGAGACGCCAATCGGTGCTGTCGGCGTAAATCAACCGGCCTGCCGGCAGGCCGCTCTCCTGGCGCAGCCGGGTTGAGCGAGCCAGCGCCAACCCTCCAAAAATAAGTAACAGTAGTGACAGGGCCAATAGCCAGAGCATAAGAAGAGAATAATTGTGAATAGCGAATAGTGAATTGTGAACGATTAATGCTTTGATATACTTTGCACCGATACAAACTGCGTTTTTCTACACTGGCAAAAAGCTCAGTTTGTGCCTGCGGACAGTATAGATGTTCTCTCATTAACAATTAATAATTTACAGTTCACAATTCACAATTAAAGTTCGCTTTTGTGTTTATCGTAGAAAATATAAAAACAGAGTCACACTCAAGAGTAATCCTCCCCCGGCCAATAAAAAAAAGCCGGCCTGACGCCAGCGGAGCGCACTATGAACTTGCCGGATATGGAGGTGATGGATTTGCGTACCGTGCTTAAGAACGGCTTGATTATTGGGGGGGATTTGTTTGATGGTGTTCAACCACCAGGCTCGCTGGCAAAAGCTAAATTGGGCTAACTCGCTGGCCCGAATGAGGGGCAGGGCATCATCCGGTTCAGGGAGCGGGTGGCTGGTGGGCATGTCAATTATCCTGCTCGCCGGCCCACTCGCCCTCCGGCTGAAGCGGACTCTTACCGTCACCGATCCCAACCCGCTGTTCAAACTGCTGCAAAGCGGCCCGCATCGCCTCCTGGCGCACGGCGGTGGTCACATCGCCCCGAGTCCGCTCGAGCACACCGCGTACCATATCGGTATTGCGGCGTAAACCGCCGGTGATGGCGTCTGAAAAATCAACTGTGACCAGCACGCTGTAAATCTCATCCATGTGGCCCAGGATTCGTTCGGCCAGCGAGACGTTGCCCCGGCGTAGGGCGTCGAGGGCAAACCGGCGCAGCTCGCCGGCCGCCTCGGCCAAGCCGTTAAGATAAGCGGCATACTCAACTTTAAGCGCCTCCGGGGTAGGCAGCGGCTCTTCCAGAATCACGGCGCGGGTAATATGGGCTTCGGCCAGTTCTTTCAAGGCGTCTTGAGTATAACCGGCGTAATAAACGTCGGGGTAGCTTTGCGCATCGGTCACCATAGTTGCGGCGATGTCACGGGCTGTTTGCAGCAGCGTCTGGGCTTCGGAGTCGTCGCCGCGCTGGGTAGCCCGAATCGAGTTGGCGCAGTGCCGAATCAGTTCGCGCGAGCGGGTCAGCGTATCGTTGCGGACGGTGCTTTTAGCCTCAAAGGTTTGATTGATGCGGTCAATGATGGTTTGTAATTGTTGCAAGGGGGGTCTCCTCGTAAATACGACTGCCGACCGCTGACTGCCGACCGCCGCCAGATTTTTAGGGGTAGTACCATAGGATACTATACTTTTGGCAAATCAAAAAGCCGCCCTGCCCCAAAATGGGTTGAAGGACGGCTTCATGGTGCTACAGGGTTATTTTATTGTCAAATTAAAACGGGATTTCGTCTTCGGTCAAGCCGGGGTCAGTGCCTGCCGCCACGGGGGCGCCGTTGCTGCTAAAATTCCCACCGCCCTCACCGCGCGTTCCCAAAAACCTGACTTCGTAAGCAGTCATTTCGTAGCTGGCTCTGGGCTTGCCATTTTGGTCGGTCCAGACGCGCGGCCCGCCGGTTTCCTTATCAACAGTCAGCCGGCCTTCACACAAAACCTGCCGGCCTTTGCTCAGATATTGATTGCAAGTTTCGGCTTGAGCGCCCCAGACCGATACTCGAAACCACACGGTTTCTTCGTGCTGCTGACCGCCGTTGTCGGTCCACTTGCGGCTGGTGGCGACACTGAAGTTGGTTACCGCCTGGCCAGAGGGCGTATACCGCATTTCGGGGTCACCCCCCAAGTTGCCCACTATTATCAGTTTTTGATACATTTTTAAGCTCCTTTATAAGAATAGTGAGAATAAATGTTCTATTTGAATTACATAGTAACTGAAAAGTTAAAAATTGTCAACCCCCAGAAATTGGGGGTTTAACGGGCGAAACAGCAGGGTTTCGCTGCCGGTAGGCGGCCAAAAATCCATCCACCGTGTAAACTACCTGCCCCAAGTCCAACCGGCCGGCCAGTCGAGCCAGTTGCGGTGGCTGGACATAGGTGCTGTTCAGAATTTCTTCCTCGGCAAAGATAGCCTCAGCCGGCCCGTCGAGCAGCACCCGGCCCTGGCCCATGACCACAATCCGGTCAAAATTTTCGGCCACAAAATCAATATCGTGGCTGATGGCAATCACGGTTTTGCCCTGTTGGCGCAGGTGTTGAATCAGGCCGGCCAAATGTTGGACGCTGTGATGATCCTGGCCGGTGGTCGGTTCATCCAGAATGATGATGGGCGTGTCCATGGCCAGAATGGCGGCAATGGCGACCCGCTTGCGCCAGGTGGGGGTCAAATCATAAGGATTGACCGCTGCTTTTTCCGATAGTTCCAGCCGGGCCAACGCCTCATCCACCTGCGTTTCAATTTGCTCCGGGGTGAAGCCCAAATTGGCCGGACCGAATTTGACCTCGTCGCGCACGTTCCCTTTGAATAGCTGGTCATCGGGGTTTTGAAAAACATAGCCTACCCGTGCAGCTAATTTAGCCACCGAGCTGTCGCGGGTCAGCCAATCGCCGATGCGCACCGTGCCGCTGCTGGGCAGCAACAGGCCGTTGAGGTGGCGCACCAGCGTGGTTTTGCCGGCCCCATTCTGCCCGACAATCGCTACTTGTTCGCCTGGCTCAATGGTTAGCGAGACTCCTTGCAAGGCCCGGACGCCAGAGGGGTAGGTGAAGTGTAAATTGTCAATGTGAATCCGCATACAATTCTTCCTGAGCCAGAGATAAAGTCCATAGATGGACACAGATAAAAAGATAGGGGATGGTAGATAGAAGATGGTGGATAGATTTCTATCCACTATCTTCTGCCTGTGTGCATCCGTGTCCATCTGTAGACTCAGTGGATCCAGATTTGAGGAGCCAGCACGCCCACGTGCGGCGGCGTTCGGCACGTAGGCGTGCCTCACTCCTCGAAAATTGGATCTACTGAGTCTATTTGATCAGAGCGGCCTTAAAAGCGGCTTCGGCTTCCTCAAGCGTCACCGGCAAGGGCTGACCGGCAGGCCAGCCATTTTCGGCTTGCAGGCGGCGAGCGACGGTGGTGTAGCGGGTCTGGCCGATGTGATACGTTTCCAGCAGCGGCGAGGTCAGTACCTCGGCGGGTGGGCCGCTCAAGACAAGCTGGCCGTCGGCCAGGACCAATACCCGGTCGGCAAACTGAGCCACCCATTCGAGCTTGTGTTCGGCCATTACGACAGTCATCCCTTCCCGGCTCAACTCGCGGATAACGGCAAAAACTTCGCGGCTGCCCAGCGGGTCGAGTTGGGAAGTTGGCTCATCCAGCACCAGCACCTGTGGCTCCATCACCAGCATCGAGGCCAGGGCGACCCGCTGCTGCTGCCCGCCCGATAGAGCGTAGGGCGAGCGCTCAGCCATTGCGGTGATGCCGGTCAGGGCCATGGCTCGCTCGATGCGGGCGGGCATATCCTCACGCGGCACGCCCAGATTTTCCAGACCAAAGGCAATCTCGTCGTACACCGTAAATTTAGCCCCCGAAATCTGGTTGAACGGGTTCTGAAAAACCAGCCCGCTGACCAGCACAATATCTTCCAGAGGGTGCTCTTTTGTTTCCAAACCGGCCACATGAACCCGCCCACTTAGTTCACCCTGAAAAAAGTGGGGCACAAAACCGGTCAGAGTATAGCACAGGGTAGACTTGCCTGCCCCATTCGCGCCGACGATAGCCACAAATTCCCCCGGTTCAATCTGGAGCGACAGGTCACGCAGGGCCGGCTGCGAGGTGTGCGGGTAGCGGTAGGTTAAATTTTCGATTTCGATGATAGCCATGAAACCTCAAGAGGAAGAATGGAGGAATGGAAGACTGGAAGGCTGGTAAATTTCCAACCTTCCAACCTTCCAACCTTCCCCCATTAGTATCCAGGCCATTAGAACCATAGTCTTGATCCAATCGCCAGCATGGTCAGAGCGATCAGGCCCAGGCGGAAGCCGCTCTGGGCGGGCGAGTCGGGAATTAAAAGGAGACTGGTTTTAGTGCGTTTGGCTTTGAAGGCGCGCGCTTCCAGGGCGATGGCTCGTTCTTCCACATCCACCAGCGAGCCAAACACCAGCGGCCCGACCAGCGGCAGGAGCGCGCCAAAGCGCCGGCGCAAACTGCCCTGAGTTTCCAGACCGCGCGAGCGTTGGGCGTCAATAATGGTATTGGCCTTGTTACGCATTTGCGGCAGAATTTGCAGGGTACTGACAATGATGTAGGTGAACGAAGGCGGTAAGCCGCGCTGGGTCAGAGCGGTCATCAAGGTGCTGGGGTGGGTGCTGAGCAGCAAGAGCAGAAATGAGCCGACCATGTTCATAATCCGGCTGGCGGTGAGGTAGGCAAACTGCACTCCTTCCAGCTTGACCGAGAAAATCCAGAAACTAAACAGCACCGTTTTGCCGCCAGGATAGAATAAGCTTTGCATGCCAAACAAAAAAAGGGTCAGCGGCAGAATCAGGCGAAAGGTGGTGCGGGTAAATTCGGGGCTAATTTTGCCCCACACGCTGAACGGCAGCAAGACTACCAGGAAAATAAAGGTCGCCGTCCAATAGCCGGGGGCCAGAAAGCCCATCAGAATCAGGCTGAAGGTGAGGGTCAGCTTGGTCAGCGGGTTGAGCCGGTGGAGCGGGCTGTCGCGGTGAATGTAAAAGCTGAGTTTATCTTGCAACAGGGAATCTCCAAACAAGAAGGAACTGAGTGATTGTCCAAAATAAGTTCCTCCAAGTTCCTACGAGTTCCCTGGGAACTCGTAGGAACTTAAACGGGAAGTAAATTTTAGATGTTTACTTGGTTCCCCTGGTTCCTATTTTGGTTCAAGCGTTGACGTTATCGGAGCGGGAAAAGCGAGAGATATAACGTACCGATAAACCCCGAATAATTAACCAGGCCAGCAGACAGGTGATGATTTTGTCCAGCGGCTCGAACAGAAAGTTGGTGGTCAAGACTGATTCGACCAAACCCTGACCGGTGGCAAGCAGATACGCGGTAAGAAAAGTAGTGCCACTGCTGGTGATACCGCCAAACAAATAAACTCCAATCGGCGTACCGACAATGACTGCGGCCAGAGCAACCAGGAAGCCGGTAATGATAACTTTCCACCAACTCTTAAACAAGCCAAAGTTGGCGCAGATACCGGCCACCAGGCCAATGGCCGCCGCCACCGGAAACCAGGGAAAAGCGCCGGGGTCAATTAAAAGGCCCCAAATAATGTTCGACAGCGTGCCGGTGAGCGCCCCGGCCCACGGCCCGGCCAGCACTGCCACCAGAACAGTGCCAATGGAGTCCAGATAGACCGGCAATTTGAGCAAAACCACAATTTGACCAATGACGATATTAATCGCAATCGCCACCGGAATCAGAACCAAAGTCATGGTACTGAAATCTCTTTTTAGTTGTGCTGCAACGCTCATAGTTTATCCCCTTTCAATAATTTGATTTGATAGTGTTAAATTGACACTTTCTTGTCGAAAGAATACACCCAATGAACAAATAACGCCAATTTTTACTTTTAACGTAGCCGGCGGGCCAAATTCTCAATCCGCTCCAAAAATAACTCAATGAATCGGCGCGGCTGCGCATTGAGCGCAACTTGCATATTAGGCGGCTTGGCCCACATCTCATAAAAATCGGCCATCGTTTTGCCCAGGGAGAGGGGACTGTGGATATCTACCGTCACGTGCAGCGGACGGGTTTCCACCAGGTCTGGGGCAAAGGTTAAAGCCAGGGCCAACGGGTCATTGATAACGCAGCCCTCGATGCCCTGATACTCGTCGTGAAATTCCATATAAAAACGGGTCGAGTCGGCCACAAAGCGGGTGATGGGCGAATCAATCGCCAGCAGGCGGTCCACATCGGCCTGGGTTAAAACACATTGATAGGTCACATCGAGCGGAACGAGGGTGATGGGCAGGCCGGAATGATAGACGATATGCGCGGCGTGGGGGTCCACATATACATTGAACTCGGCCAGCGGCGTGGTATTGCCCTCATGCCGGATAGCCCCGCCCATAATGATGACCTCATGCACGGCCTCCACAATCGCCGGCTCGCGGCGAATTGCCAGGGCCAGGTTGGTCAGCGGAGCAACTGCTACCAGGGTGATCTCACCGGGGGCGGCCATGATTCGCTCGATGAGCAGGTCTACGGCGTGCTGGTGGGTGGCATGTTGACGGGGCGCTGGAAGCTGGGCATAACCCAGGCCGGTGTTGCCGTGCGTTTCGGGGGCGGTCAACAGGGGTTGGATGAGCGGTCTATCCAGCCCCGGCGCAACCGGGATATGCGTCGCGCCGGCCAATTCCAGCACACTCAGGGCATTGCTAACCCCTTGTGGCGTGGCGCAGTTGCCCATCGTCACCGTCAGCGCTTCCAGGTTTAGTTCAGGTGAAGCCAACGCCAGCAGAATGGCCAAAGCATCGTCAATGCCCGGATCGGTATCAAGGATAATGCGTTTGACGTTGTTCGCCATACCTGCTCCCCATCTAAATTAATTCTGTCAAAATGAAGGAGCGCATTTTAACACTAATTGGCCCGGATGTCCAGCAATTCTGAAGGGAAGGTTGGAAGGCTGGAAGATTGGTTAAATTTACCCGCCTTCAGCCTTCCAACCTTCCAACCTTCCAATCCTCCTCCTCACCTTTGGCTCACTTCGAGTTCGGGATAACCGGTCTCAGGATCGAAGGGACGAGAAAAAACCAACGCATCGGCCTCGCCGATGACGATTTCGGCGGTGGTGTAGACCAGGCAGCCTTCCATCAAATGACCGCCGATGGTCCGCCCCTCTCCATCTGAGAGCGACAGATGCAGGTGATAGCCCTCGGCGTCGAGCGTGCCGACCAGCGAGACAATTTCAAATTTGTCTTCGTACAGCGTTGTCTCTGCTTTGTTGGCCAGCCGCAAAGCTGCCTGGCGCAAGCTGCCCACGCAGGTCAGGATAAAGCCGGCCCGCAAGCCGTTCTCGCGCACAAAGCGGCTCAGTTCAAGTCCTACATCCTGGCCGGGGCGCAGGCGAATAGCAAAAAGTTGCATAATTGGACTCCTTCTACTATTGTTGTAAGCGGTCGGGCGTAATGCGTGATACGTGACTTTTTACGCATCACGCATCACGTAATCCTGAAAGAGGTGTAAAAATTCCTAAGCTTATGACCCATACTTACAAATATTACGATTTTATCATGGCCTTTTTTGTGGCCGTGCTGCTGATTAGCAATATTGCTTCGGCGGCCAAAATTGTAGATTGGGGCGTCAGTTTGGGGGGGCTGCCGCTGGCCTTTGATGCCGGGACGCTCCTTTTCCCGGTCAGCTATATTTTTGGCGACATTTTAACGGAGGTCTATGGTTATAAAAAATCGCGCCGGGTTATTTGGGCCGGTTTTGGGGCGGCCGGGTTGATGTCGCTGACATTGTGGTTGGTCAGCTTGATGCCGGGCGAACGCACCTGGCAGGAGTATGCCGGACAGGCCGCTTACGAGGCCATTTTGGGCGGCGTGGCCTCCGGCGGGATTGTTATAGCCAGTCTGGCGGCTTATTTTGCCGGGGAGTTTAGCAACAGTTTTGTGCTGGCTAAGATGAAGGTGGCGACCAGAGGACGCTGGCTGTGGGCACGCACCATCGGCAGCACGCTGGTGGGGGAAGGGATTGATACCGTTGCCTTTGTGCTCATCGCTGTTGTGATTGGCGTCTTTCCCTGGGAGATTGCGCTCAGCTTGATTACAGCCAATTACATTTTCAAAGTGAGCATCGAGGTGCTATTTACCCCGGTCACCTATGCCTTTGTTGGCTTTTTGAAGCAAGCCGAGCAGGAAGATTACTACGACCGCGAGACTAACTTCAATCCCTTCTCGCTGATTTCATAGGAGGAGATTGGAGATTAGAGATTATCAGCCCGGAATCTCCAATCTCTAATCTCTAATCTCCCTATTTATAAGTTTCCGTAAAGAGTGAAATCTTTGTTAGATCAAGCCACAATTTCACCCTGCTGCCGACAGCCGGCAAGTCACTGGGCGGCATCTCAAATGTCAGCAATTGACCTGCCGCCGACAGGGTGATTTGATAAAACCGGCCCCGAAAGAGCGAGGTTATTAATTCTCCCTCAAGCCCAATACTGCCGTTGGACTCCAATGAAGCTGCTTCCGGGCGAATAAGTATCGTCACCCTGGTTCCAGCGGGATACTGTTGAGCCTGCGGGATGAACCACTCACCCCACAGCGTTTCAACCTGGCCGCCTGCACTAACTTGTCCAGGAAGTAGGTTGGTGAAACCCAAAAATTGGGCTACAAACGGCGTGGCCGGCTGATAATAAACCTTCTCCGGTGAGTCGTCCTGCTCGATTTGGCCTCGGTTCATCACTGCCACCCGGTCGGCTACGGCGAAGGCTTCGGTTTGATCGTGGGTCACGTAGATGGCTGTCAGCCCCAACCCTTTGAGAATCTGGCGGATTTCCAGCATCAGCCGTTCGCGCAGGGCGCGATCCAACGCCCCCAGCGGTTCATCCAGCATCAGCAGGCGCGGGCCGGGGGCCAGGCTGCGGGCCAGGGCCACCCGCTGGCGCTCGCCGCCGGACAAGCTGTTCACATCGCGCCCGCCGAAGCCGGTCAGACCGACGAGGGCCAGCATTTCCTGTACTCTGGCCCGTCTTTCCTCGACGCGCGGCCAGTGCTGCAAGCCAAAAGCCACATTCTGGCCGACATTTTTATGAGGAAAAAGGGCAAACTCTTGAAACATCAGGCCAAATCCGCGCTGATGGGGCGGAACGTTGTTTATCTCCCGACCTTCAAAGAAAACAGCGCCGCTGTCCGGCGTTTCCAATCCGGCGATGAGCCGCAGTAAGGTTGTCTTGCCGCAACCGGATGGACCCAAGAGGCACAAAATTTGCCCTTCGTCAAGGGTCAAGCTGACATCGGTGAGGGCTGGGATGGTGTCATAAGATTTAGAAACCTGGTTAACCTGGAGAAAAGGCATTGACAATCCTGAACAAGTGTGCTAAATTGAGTTACCCAAGAAACCCCACTTGTAAGGATGTGTGGAAATGTATCCAGCCAGGATAACTCAATTAGAATTAATTCCTTCGGTTACAAGTGTCTCAAAAGAGCATAAAATGGCGACTACTGCCACGCCAAACTCTAACCTGGCTTTTTTTGACTGGTATTTAATGCCGGAAGCCTTTTCTGCCCCTCTGGTTGGTGAAGCGATTCAAAAATATGGGCTACAACCGGATCAAACGGTTTTGGATCCATTTTCGGGAACGGGCACTACCGTGCTCGCGGCCAAGCTGCACGGAATAAATGGGGTCGGTATCGAAATCAATCCATTTCTCTGTTTTGCCAGCCGGATAAAGGTTAGGTGGAATTACGATCTTTCTAAGCTCCAACAAGATATAGCTCAACTTTTGCCGCGAGTCAAAGCAAAGATCTTCAACGAGACTGCTGACCTGAGTCACCTCAAACCAGATATGCCCAGAATAGACAAATGGATTAGCCCAAAAGTAGCTAATAAAGTTTTGACCATTAAATTGCTCATTAACGAAATAGCCAATTCTGATCATCGAGATTTTTGTTTGTTAGCTTTGACAGCCAACCTGCGCGAAGTTTCAAATATGAAGTTATCTCCGCATGCTTTTGGCTCTAGCAAATACAAAGAAGATGCACCTGTTTTTGAACTATTCCAGAAGAAGTTGGAGAAAATGTTAGCGGATTTGCTCAAAATCCCAAACAGTCATGAGAAGTGGGGAACCGTTGAGATTATAGAGGGGGATAATCGCTCGGTAGATATTTCTGATCACTCGCTGTTACCCGCAGATTTAGCTATAACCTCGCCCCCTTATCTAAATAATTTAGATTACACCATGCAAACCAGGATGGAACTTTTTTTTCTGGATTTTGTTGAAAATATGCTTGATCTCCGCTCGCTCCGCAAGGCTATGGTTATTTGTGATGCTAAAGCAATGTACAAAGATGTCAAAGATCATAAGTTAGTTGAACAAATAGACAGTATCCAAAAAATTATCCTGGCGCTGCGAGAAGTACATAAAGACAAAGTTTGGGGGTGGGATTACCCCTTCATGACCGCTCAGTATTTTGGAGGCATCCTAAGAATGTTGCAAAATGTCAAGGGTATGCTTAAACCCGGCGCAAGATATGTTATCGTTACCGGCGAATCGGCTCATAGCGGTGTTTTAGTGCCGGTTCCAGATATAACGGCCGAGTTAGGCCAAAGGGCCGGTTTTGCCCTCGAAGAGATCATCGTTCATCGCACCCGAAAAACGTCCTCCCATGATTACCAACTGAAAGAATGTTCCGTAGTTTTGCAAAGGTTATAGGATGATGAGATTGTTTTTGATTACTTGCATTTCAATAGCTTTTTGCACAGTTTCAAGTTTGGGTATGCTCGAACCTTGCAACATGCCCATTACATCCTGAATTGTACCCCCATAGGCTGCTGACAGCTTTAGGTTGTACGTTTTGGTTGCCTCATTGAACATGTGTTGGTAAACGTGGAATATAACCGGATATTTTTTATAACTTTCGTCTGGTATTTCGGATAGCTTTTCAAGGTTCAATTTTGTCGTTTTCACTACATAATTAAAGAAAACATCCTGTACGGCCCAAATCATACTTTTTTGCCACGCCTCGCAAGCCTCAGCTTTAACAAGACCCTGTACGATCAACCGGCTTATAACTTGACGAAAATTTATGCCATACTTTTTGCTGGCGTTGTTGGTGTTGTTCAATACATCCAGCATTGAGCGGATGATTTGCCCTGTTCCGGTCGTGCTGACTGCCATCACTTCCAAAATTACAAAATCCTCAATAGTTTTTCCAACCCTATCCCGTTGAGCTACCACGAAATCAACTCTACCAAATGACCGAATAGATTCTGCCTTGGGATAGTGTTTTCAAAAGTTGGTTTAAAGGTTGTCTAACACAATTGTACCGTACTATCCTCAACGGTCAATTTTTATGTAAAATTTTCCTACCTTCCCCATCCTCCTCCTCCCGGCGTCTCAATCCGTAGGATATCTTCCGCTTGCGCGGTCAAATTTGTTTTGCCGGGCAGCTCGATTTCCTGACCTGCCCGCACCAAAGTATTGCGCCCCCTCTGCCCTGCCTCACCCCCGGCCAGGCCAAAAGGGGCCAGGCACCGCCGCTCGGTTAGCAGAGTTACCTGAGCCTCGTGCAGCAGCTCGACTTCCCGACGAATGCCGTCGCCGCCGTGACGAAGCCCTACTCCGCCGGAACCGCGCCGAATTTCGTAGCGACGCATCAGAAAGGGGTAGGCATATTCCAGGGCCTCGATGGGCGTGTTGAGGGTGTTGGTCATGTGGCATTGCAAGGCCGACCCACCGGGGGTATGCGGTCCCGCCCCCATCCCCCCACCGATGGTTTCGTAGTAGGTGTAAAATTTGCCCCGTTCGGGATCCCAGCCACCGATGACCAGATTGTTCATTGTCCCCTGGGCTGCCGCCGGAACGCGCTCCGGGCTGGCCTGGGCCAGCGCGCCCAGCAGCACGTCCACAATTCGCTGCGAGGTTTCGACATTGCCGCCGGCTACCGCCGCCGGCGGTCGAGCATTGACCACCGTGCCTGCCGGGGCGATGACGGTCAGTGGGGCCAGACAGCCGCTGTTGGCCGGAATATCCAGCCCAATCAGGGCACGGAACACGTACAGCACCGCCGAAAGGGTGACGGCATAAACGGTATTGACGCTGCCCCTTACCTGGGCGGCGCTGCTGCTGAAATCTATCACCGCCTCATCCCCGCGTAGGGTGATGGTGACGCCAATTTTGACCGGCCCGGAGCCGAGACCGTCATCGTCCAGAAAATCTTCAAACTGGTACTGGCCGTCGGGCAGTTCTGTGATGAGGGCGCGGGTCATGCGCTCGGCGTAGGCCAGCAGGCCGGCCATATACTGGCTCACCTCGGTCTGGCCGTGCTGGGCGACCAGTTCCAACATCCGCTCGACTCCTTTGGCATTGGCCGCCAGTTGCGCCCGCAAATCGCCCGCCCGTTCTTCGGGGGTGCGCACGTTAGCCAGCAGCAGATTCAACAGGCCCTGGTTCATCTGCCCGGCCTCGACCAGCTTGAGCGGCGGAATGATCACCCCTTCCTGAAAAATCTCCTGCGACAGCGGCATCGAGCCGGGCGTCATGCCGCCGACGTCGGCGTGGTGAGCGCGGTTGGCGACAAAGGCGAAGGGGAGCAGGGGAGCAGGGGGGCAGAGGGGCAGGGGAGAATTTTTCTCCCCTGCCCCTCTGCCCCCCTGCTCCCCTGCTGTAGGTAAGAAAATGGGACTAATCATTGTGATGTCCGGCAAATGGCTCCCCCCGCGGAAAGGGTCGTTGAGGATGACGACATCGCCGGGAGTGAAATTGATTTGCTCAATCGCCGTCGCCACCGAAATCGGCATCGCCCCCAGGTGAACGGGAATGTGGGCGGCCTGGGCAATCATGCGTCCGGCGGCGTCGAAGAGGGCGCAAGAAAAGTCCAGCCGTTCCTTGATGTTGGGCGAGTAGGCCGTCCGCCGCAGGGCCATGCCCATCTCTTCGGCAATGGAGGCAAAGCGGTTTTTGAACAATTCAAGCAAAACAGGATCATGCGATTTTGGATTTGTCATTTCACAACCTGCCCCCTACTGCCACTACCAAATTGCGATACGAATCCACTTGCAGCCTATCCTCCGGCCCAAGAAATACTGTCGTATCAGGGTGAACAATCACCGCCGGGCCAACCAGATGGTGGCTAGGCTGCAAGGCCTTGCCTTCGTAAAAAGGAGTCTCTGCCGGGCCATCGGCCAAAATGACTTGACGAGTCTCAAACGGCGCAGGCGTCGGCTGGGCCTGAACAGGAAGCGGGGTCAGGGGCGGGCGGGGCAGATGACCGGTGGCCCGCAGCCGCACATTGACCACCTCGACCGGAACGCTCGGTTCGCTGTAGCCGTAGGCGCGGGCATGGACGGTGTGAAAGTCAGCCGTAAAGGTAGGGGTGAAGGGCACGGTTAGTTCATAGGATTGGCCGCGATAACGCATGTCCAGCAGCGGCTCAAGGCTGATTTGCTCTGGCGGCACGCCTTCGGCGGCGATGTCGGCCAGCCCGTGTTCGACCAGCAGGGCCATGAGCGCCTCTAATTCGGCGGAGGGCGTGTCGCCGGAACGCATGATGGTTTGGGCGTAATCTTTGACTACGTCGGCGGCGAGCATACCAAAGGCCGATAGGGTGGCGGCATTGGGCGGAATCAGCACACGAGGGATACCCAGGCTGCGGGCCAGGTCGGCGGCATGCAGACCGCCTGCGCCGCCAAAGGACACCAGGGTAAAGTCGCGGGGATCATAACCGCGCTGCACCGAGATGACCCGCAAGGCGCGCTCCATGTGAGCATTGACGACAGCAATCACACCCAATGCGGCAGTCTGGGCCGGAGTCAGACCCGGCTTGAGGGGTAAACCTGCTTCCTGGGCCAGTTGGTCCAATGTTGCTTCTGTAGTGGACAGATCCAGGGCCATCCGTCCACCCAGAAAGTGATCGGCGGCCAGGCGGCCCAAAATCAAGTTGGCGTCGGTGACGGTGGGCTGCCGGCCGCCGCGCCCATAGCAGACCGGGCCAGGGACGGCCCCCGCGCTCTGCGGCCCCACGCGCAGCGCGCCGCCGGCATCCACGTAGGCAATGGAACCACCGCCGGAGCCGACGGTGTGAATATCAATGATCGGGATGCGGATGGGCAGGCCGCCGATTTCTGCTTCGGTGGTTATCTGGGCGCGGCCGGCGCAGAGTGAAACATCGGTTGAGGTGCCGCCCATATCAAAGGTGAGCAATTGGCTAAAACCGGCTGCCTCGGCCACGTAACGCGCTCCAACCACTCCTCCGGCCGGGCCGGACAAGACGCAGCGCACGGCCTCGCGCCTGGCCTGAGCTGCCGAAATACTGCCGCCGTTGGATTGCATGACCCGAAAATCGGCGGCGCCGCTCTCTCGTTCCAGCCGGCCCAGATAGCGATCCATCACCGGCGAGACATAAGCGTTGACCACGGTGGTGCTGGTTCGTTCGTACTCGCGGAACTCGGGCAGCACTTCGTGCGAGGGGGAGACAAAAAAGCCGGCCTGCCGCAGCCGGTTGGCAATCACTTTTTCGTGCTCAGGGGCGAGAAAAGAGAAAAGTAGGCTGACCGCCACCGACGTGACTCCGGCGGCCCGCAATTCCCCGATCAGCGGCTCCAGCGCGGCCGGGTCAAGCGGCTGAATGACCTGGCCGCGATAGTTGACCCGTTCCGTCACTTCAAAACGCAGTTCTGGCGGAACTAGAGCCGGCGGGCGGCGGCTGAACAGGTCATACAGAGCGGGCCGGTTCTGGCGGCCAATTTCCAGCACATCGCGGAATCCCTCGGTAGTGACCAGCGCGGTGACAGCCCCCTTTCGTTCCAGCAGGGCATTGGTGGCTACGGTAGAACCATGCACAATGTGGAGGGCAGAAGATTGGTTGGAAGTTGGAGAATTATCGTTGACAATTGACAATTGATTATTGATTATTGACAATTGATGCAGCACGGCTTCGGCGGGGTCGTGGGGGGTAGAGAGGGCTTTTTGAGTCTGGAATGTTCCCGTAGCTTCGTCAAATAAGACAAAATCGGTGAAAGTCCCACCGATGTCAATGCCGATGCGCATCGTTCAACCTCTGCTGGCTAAAAAAGAAACGTCCCATCGAAATGGGACGCTTCCTGGTAAAAATAAATTGCTTTTGGCTTAGTTGTTATAAGTGACCACAACGGAATTGTCGCCGTCAACGTTGTTGGGGACATACTTATCGGCCTGGGGGTCGTTGTACCACTCGCCATCGTTGACAAAATAGCGATACTGGTACTCGCGGCCCTGATCTACTTCAACCGTAGCTTTCCAAACCCCTTTGACCTTGCTCATGGGATTCTTGGTGGCGTCCCAGCCGTTAAATTCGCCGACCACACTGGCGCGCTGAGCAGCGACCTCTTCCGGTAAAAAGAAGGTGACCTGGCAAGTCTTTTTGGATTTGATAAATTTTTTGTTTAACATTGGTTCTCCTTATGCTGCAACGTCATCCTGCACATCGCCGTTGATTCTAAGGCACTGACGCTTTGAATGGTTATTAACGAAATCAATATAATCGAAGGCTTTAGCTTTGGCAAATTTCTTTACCGGAAGATTCAAAATAATTAATGTGTTCCGGCAGATCAGAGGCCGGGAATAACTGGCTCATGCCTTTTTGTTCATTTTTGCCAACTCTACCTAGATAGACTATTATACTTTAGCCACAGCCCGCCCGTCTTGGGGCGGGCTAGTTGTTGATGGAGCAGTATCTTTGTTAGCAGAAAAACAATTTGAACGGCGCTGGATGCTCTGGCTAGAGTGGGCGGTGTTGCTGGCCCTTGTTGCTCTGGCCGCTTTTTTGCGCTATTGGCAATTAGAAACGGTTCCCCCCGGCTTCAATTCCGATGAGGCGGTGGGGGCCATGGGTGGGCTGACCACCCTACGCGAGGGTTTTAGATACTCTTATGAAGGCCAGGGCGGCGCCGGCTCGCTCGGTTTTTATTTTGTGGCCGCGTCTTTCTATTTATTCGGCCCTTCGATTGCCGCCGCTCGTGGTATCGCCGCTTGGGCCGGGGTAGTCAGTGTGCTGGTCAATTATTGGGCCGTGCGCGAACTGTTTCGTTCAGAAGGGTTGACCCGCGCCCGGCTGTTGGCCGGACTGTCCACGCTGGGGCTGGCGGTGTCACTGTGGCACATCCAGGCCAGCCGGGTAGTTTTTGCCGGCATTGGGGTGCCCTTTCTGTTATTACCCTCGGTTTATTTTCTGTGGTTGGGGCTGAATGGCCGACCGCCGACCCATTCGACAGGCTCAGGGCAGGCCGCCGACCGCCGACTGCCAACGACTGATACTTACTTCCAGCTAACCCGATTGTGGCCTTTTGTGGTCAGTGGTATTTTTCTGGGCGCGTTGATGTATATTTATCTCTCCGGCGTCTTTGCCCCGCCATTTTATGCCGCGTTTTTTATCGCCCAATGGCTGATTGTCATTTTTTGGCGCAAATTAGGAGAATCTTCATCGTTTTCTAAAAATCTAAAATCTTTGGTCCCGCCGCAAGCCTATTTGACCAGCCACTTCCGGCAGCTTTTTGCCGCCGGCTTAACGGCGGCGCTGCTGCTGCTGCCCCTCGTTTTTGTGCTGCTCACCCGGCCCGAACTCGAGCCAGGCACAACACGGGTCAGCCAGGCCATTTTTCTCAATCCCCAAATCAATCGCGGCGACCCCTGGGGCTTGCTCTGGCGCAGCATTGTGGGCAATTTTGGCGCGTATGGTATCTCCTTATCCTGGCTCATTGGCCAGCCGCCGCAGCTTGCTATTCCCGCGCCGGTAGGGCTGGCTGTCTTTTTGGGCTTTCTCATTGCCTTGTGGCGCGGCCTGCGGGGACAGGCAGTTTATCTTTTTGCGGTGCTCTGGCTGGCGGTGATGTTACTGCCCAGTATCCTCTCGCCGGATATCATTCCGCACAATCTCCGCACCATTGGCGCCACCACCCCTGTTTACATTTTGGCGGCTATTTTTGTCATCTGGCTGTTTGAAACCCTGTGGTTTATGAGTCAACGCTGGCTGCGTCCTCGACTGCGACCGGGTAATTTCAACTGGTTGACTCGCGGCGTTGCCTTAGCCTTAGCCTTAGCCTTAGCCTGGACCTTCTGGCAGGCCACCGCCCAGAGCCTCTACCGCTATTTTTATATTTTCCCGCAAACCAATGACGCCCAGGCCGCCTATCATGTTTACGCGGTCAAGATGGCCGAGGAGATCAACCGCGAGCCGAGCGACGCCGTAGCTTTTATCTTGCCGCGCAACACTGCCGCCGGCGATATTGCCCGCAACTTTACCACCGACTTTCTGACCGAACTGGCCCAACCGCCTGCCGCCCACTATTGGGTGGTTGACGACGAAACCACCTTGCCCGCCGATTTGACCCGCGCCGCCGCCGAACACACCACGCTGCGGCTGGTCAAGTGGAAAACGTCGAAGCACACCGGGGCCGACCCCAAGCAGGTTTTGCCCTACTACCTGGAAAAATATGGCCGCTACGAACGTACCGATACCTTTGAATATTTTGATATTTCAACCTATGTCCTGGAAACGCTGGCCCCCGATTTTGAGGCCGCCGAAAACTTAACCCCAACCGCTATTGATTTTGGCGGCCAGCTTCGCCTGACCGGCTATGCCCTCGGCGACGCCGGGGAGGTAGCTCACGTGGCCGATCCGCAGGCCCACAGCAATGATTTGCTCTGGCTGCGCCTGGCCTGGCAAAAAACAGCCGACCACGCCGAAAACCTCAAAGTTTCCGCCCAGGTTTACACCAAGGCCGGCCAGCTTGTCACCCAAATTGATAAGCTGCTGCAAAGCAACATTTTGCAGGTCGGCAGCGCCCAATGGCCTCTCGAGGCTGCCGAAAGCAGTTATTTCCTCATCCCTATCCCTCCGGCCACCCCACCCGGAAGCTACACCCTCCGTCTGGCCGTTTACGGCGAGGAGTCCCAATCCCGGCTGCCGGTGAGCAGCGACACCCCGGCGCAGGCCGGGCTGGTAACTTTGGCTGATTTTACCGTCGCCCCGGCCCAAAAGCCGGTTGACCCCGCCACTGTGGAAGTGGCGCTGCCGGTCAAACAGGAATTATTACCTGGCCTGACCCTGGTCGGGTTTGAAACGCTGCCCGGCCAAACGGTTCGCTCCGGCGAGCCGGTGGGGGCTTCGCTGCTTTGGCAGGCAGGCGACAAGCCGCTGCCCGACAATCTGGCCATGACCCTGGTCGTCAAGTCAGGCGAAGGTGATGACGAATGGCCCCTGTCTGAGCCGGTGGGCCTGGCCGGCGATTATTCCACCAGTCGCTGGCACTCCGGCGAACTGCTGCGCGGCTGGTTGTCGGCCCGCATCCCGCCGACTTTTGAACCGGGTTTGTACAAACTCCGGCTGCGGCTGACCGAAGGCGCTAAGGCTGAAGTTGCCATCCTGCCCATCGGCGATTTTCAAATTGAGGGCTGGCCGCGCATCTTCGACCCGCCCCAGCCGCACGTCAAGCTTGGCGTTGATTTTAATGGACAGGCTACCCTGGTCGGCCTTGATGTCTTAAATCCACGTCCGGCAGAGGGGCAGTCGGAAACAGCCTCAGGGCCGGCGCTGCTAAAACTAAAAGCGGGCGATACCCTGGCCGCTCAACTCTACTGGCGGGCTGAGGCCGAGTTTGACCAAAATTATACGGCTTTTATTCACCTGATTGGCCCGGACGGCTTGCTGTACGGTCAGGTTGATCAACCTCCCGGTGCAGGCGTGTTCCCCACCACCGGCTGGCTGCCCGGCGAGTACATTACCGACGCCTACACCATACCTATCGCTCCCAACGCGCCGCCCGGAAATTACCAAATTGAAATTGGACTGTATAATTCCAATACCGGCCAGCGTCTGCCGGTTATGAGTTCAGACTGCGCTGCTGATTCCTGCCCTCAGGATGATAAAGTTTTGCTACCGGGCTTAACGGTGGAGTAATGGCGACACATTTACAATCTAATGCTCCTGGCTTTCTTGCCCGCTTCGCGTCGCCTCCTCGCCTCCTGCTCATCGCCCTGATGTTGGTTAACTTCATTTACTTCGGCCTCTACGCCAACCAGCGCCATCTGGCCTTCGAGACCGGTGCTTTCGATGTTGGCGTGTATATCCAGCCCTTGTGGAATTTTATCCAGGGTCGTGATTTTGCTGTCTCGATCATCGAAGATAACGGCCCCATTCGTTGGGCCACTCACGTCGAGCCAATTCTGTTTCTTATTGTGCCCTTGTACGCCCTCTGGCCCGACCCGCGTACCCTGCTGTGGCTGCAAGTGGCCGGGCTGAGTCTCACCGCGCTGCCCCTTTACGCCCTGGCCAACCGCCGCTTGCGCAGCGAGTGGGCTGCCCTGGCCGTCGTGCTGGCCTTTTTTTTATTGCCCGCCACCGAAGCCGTGACCCTGTTCGATTTTCACGCCGTCACCTTCGCCCCCTTCTTTCTACTTTCGGCCATTTACTTTCTGGATCGCGCCCTGGCCGCGCAAGGCGTCAGTTTCTGGCTCTGGCCGGAAGAGCCAGCCAACGTTCAACGTTCAACGTTCAACGTTCAACGTTCAACGTTCAACGTTCTATCCTCCGTCTTCTTCCTCCTTGCTCTTTCGACCAAAGAAGACATCTCGCTGCATGTCTTGATGATTGGGTTGTACCTGTTATTCCTGCGCCGGCGCTGGGGGGAAGGCGTCAGCCTGATTCTGGTGGGGCTGGTCTGGTTTTATGTGACCTTTCAGGTGATTATTCCAGCTTTTCGCACGGCGGGCGGCCAATCTATCTATGCCGCCTGGTTTGAAACGTTAGGCCATACCCCCCTTGAAATCGCTCTGTCCCCTTTCACCAAGCCCGATCAGGTTCTGGCCCTGGTTTTTCGACCGGGCAGTATTCCCGCTCTGGGGATGATTACCATTCCCCTGGCGCTGCTGCCCTGGCTGGGCCTGCCCCTGTTTGTCCTGGCCGCGCCCTCGCTGGCCTTCTCTCTACTGAGCCAAAACCCCACCCTCCGGCAACTCGAAACCTGGCACTACGCCGCCCCGATGCTGCCTTTTATTATGCTCGGCACGATTGACGGCCTGGCGCGTATCACGTATTACGTGTCACGTGTCACGCACCACGCACCACGTTTTATAACCTTAGCCGCAGTCCTAATCCTTCTCGCCACCTCTCTGATCTATCACAATCTGCGCGGTTACTCTCCCCTGGCCCAATTGCAGGAGTGGCCGGAAGTGACGCCGCATCATGATCTGGGCCGGCAGTTGGCTGTTACCATCCCCGCTGAAGCCAGCCTATTGGCCCAGGCGCAGTTGGTTCCCTACGTGGCTCATCGCTACCAACTGGGCATCTGGAGCGGTCCCTTGTTGACCGATTATGATTTCATCTGGCTCGACCTGAGCCACCCCAAATTTCCCAACCGTTTCAACGCTCACGGTGATTTGCTGACCGGGCTGACCATCGAGCCGGAGTTTGGCTTTGCCGCCGCCACAGACGGCTATTTATTGCTGCAGAAAGGCGGCCCGCGCATTCCTATCTCCGATGACCTTTTCACCTTCACCGAGTTTACCACACTGTCCGCTGCCGCTCAGCCTTTTGATGCCATGTTTGGCGATAGCTTGAAGCTGGTCGGCGTCAAGCCGGAAATCCGCCGCCTGGCGACTTCGGAAACGGAGCCGCAGGTAATCCTTTATTTTCAGATTCCGCAGAAACCGGCCGAAGATTATTTCCTGTTTCTCTATCTGCTCGACGAGACCGGCCACCTGGTTGGCGCAACCGATTACCCGCAGCCGGCCCTCTTCTGGTGGCCTACCTCGCGCTGGCAAGCTGGGGATCAGCGCCAGGTGCGGGTCAATACCATCCCTTGGTGGACCGGCGATAAAAATGCTTTTGCTTATGCTGTTGGCCTGAGCCGCCGTGACGATCCCTGGGATGTCTCTGCCCGTCTGCCTATCACCCTGAGCGACGCCAACAACCCATCCGGGGTGCAACTTCTTGATAACGGAACTTTACTCACCCTGGTCGCCTTCGAGCGCTTCGCCGGTCTGCCCTATCCCAAACCACTGACCCTTTTACCCATCCTCAGCGGCAACAGCGCCCAGGTAGCAGGTAGCAAGTAACAAAGTAGCAGGGCTGCAAGTAGCAAGGTAGCAGGTAGCATGGCGCAGGTAGCTGACAGTAAATTGCCGCTCACAAACCAAACTCCTCACGCCTCACGCCTCATGCCTCACGCATCACGCATCACGTATCACGTATTACGTTACCTCGACTCGCTCATCGGTCTGACCCTTTTTCTGACCGGCCTTTATGCTTACACCTCTACTCTGGCCCCCACCGTTTTGGAAGGCGATGCAGCCCTGTACCAATACACCCCTTATGTGCTGGGTGTGACTTATCCTACCGGCTACCCTTTTTATATTCTGCTCGGCAAGCTTTGGCTCACCCTCTTCCCCTTCGGCGAAGTCGCTTGGCGGATGAACCTCTTTTCCGCCCTCTGTTCCGCCGCCGCCCTCCCCCTGATTTACGGAGCTACCTGGCGCTTGTTGGGTTCTTCCTCCTACTCCCTACTCCCCAGAATCGCCGCTCTTGCCGCCGTCCTCACCTTCGCCACCCTGCCGACCTTCTGGCGCTGGTCCACCGAGGCCAAAATCTACAGCCTGAACATCCTGCTTTTCAGCGGCGTGCTCTACACTCTGGCCTCAGCCTGGGAATGCCAACAGCGGCAGCCAAAGCAAGCTTTGGACTCCTCAGAGCAAGCTCTGGACTCCTCGCCTCACGCCTCACGCCTCACGCTCCCCGCCTTCCTCCTCGGCCTGCAAATCGCTGTTCACAGCACCACCGTTCTACTCCTGCCCGGCCTGCTGCTCTTTGCCTGGCTTCACTTTCGCCCGCAACTCCTCAATAAAAAATTTCTTATTTCTTATTTCTTATTTCTTATTTCTCCTGGCCTGCTCTACCTCTATATCCCCCTCCGCGCCGAAATGTTGATCGCCCAGTACGGCCGCAGCGAAGCCATCGCCCACGGTCTCCTGGCCGATTTCTACCACTCCGGCCTCGCCGGATGGATTCGCTATTTCAGCGCCGCCGATTTCACCGGTGGGGTCGTGACCAACTGGGGGCAAGTTCCTCAACAGTTCATTATTACCTACATTCCTATTCTCAAAGATGAAATCACTCTATTAGGTATCGTCTTGGGCTTGATTGGTGGCTTGGCCCTGGCGATTACTCGCCCTCGCCTGTTCTGGCCGCTGTTTCTCTGCTACGCCGCCCCCATTCCCTTTGTGCTCACCTACGGCCAGGGTGAACAGTCGGCCTTCTTGTTACCTTCCCTACTCATTTTCTCTATCTTTCTTGGATGTTGTTTAATCTTCGTTAATCGTCTTGCGTCTTACGTTTTACGTTTTATACCTCACGCCTCACGCCTCACGCCTCTTCTCCTCTTCCTCCTGCTCTGTCTCTTCCTCTTTCTGCCCCAGACTCGCTACAATCTCAACTGGCTCCAGGCCAAGTGGGACCGCTCCAACTACACTTATTGGGCCGACGCCCTGGCTCACCCGTTGGAGCCGGGGGCGTCCTTGCTGGCCCAATGGGGCGATTTGACCTCGTTCTGGTACATGCAGCACGTCGAAAAGCGCCGGCCAGACCTGCGCGGCCTCTACCCGCCGACAGCGGAAACAGCAACGACTTATTTGGCAAACGGCGGCGAGCTTTACATGGCCGGGCCGGCCTCCAAAGCCTGGATCGCCGGTATCGAGGGCCAAACCCAATTGCTGCCCTGGGGGCGGCTGGTCCGTCTGGCCTCTCTGGAGGCCGACCCGCAGACTCTACTGCCAACGCTGCCTTACCCGCAAACGGCAGTTTTCGACCAAAAACTACGCCTGTTGGGGGCCGATTTTCCGCCTCAAGCCGTAGATGGCCGCCCCTATGGCGTCACCCTTACCTGGCAGGCCCTGGCCGACCTGCCGCCGGAGACTACTCTTTCGCTCCGGCTCAGTCAGGGCGATGTCATCGCCGCGCAGTTGGATGACGCCCTGGTGAGCGGTTGGTTTCCGCACCCTGACTTGTCTGCCGGTCAGTATCTTTTGAGTTATGTTCCGATTCCTATTCCGCTGGGGACACTGCCGGGCAAATACCGGCTGCAACTGGTGGCCTACACCAGCTACAAACACCCCTGGCCGCTGGCTGATGGCGCAACTCTGCTCGACCTGGGTGAGGTGGAACTGACTCTGCCCCCGGCTGGCACGCAGCCTGACAATGCTCCTCTCAACCCGTCGCCGGGCTACGATTTTAACGGCGAGATTGAACTGACCGATTACGAATATACGGTCACGCGGGTGGGCCAGGGAAAAGGCTTTGGGGTCAAACTCTTGTGGCGGGCGCAAACTCAACCGGCAGATAATTACACCCTCCTGGCCGAACTGGTGGATGCCGCCGGCAGTGTCCTGCGCTCGGTAGAGCACCAGCCGGTGACCGGGCGCACGGCTACGGCAAGCTGGCAGCCTGGCCAATTTGTGCGCGACCAGGTGGATTTTGTGCTCCCGGCCAGCGCCCCGGTTGGACGCGACCAGGTGCGGGTGCGCCTGAGCTGGCTGCGGCCTGATGGCTCCCGCTTGCAAGTCCGCTGGTGGCTGCTGCCGCTGGGGGAGAGTCTCGATTTGAACTGGCTGGAAGTAACCGAGAAGGAAGGACGGCGCTTTGAGCCGCCGCCGATACCGTTCCCGGTAGAAGCTAATTTTGATGACAAAGTGAAACTGTTGGGCTACAAAACCTCACTGGCAGGGGAGACTGGCCTGCAATGGAGCCGGCCGGCCTGCGCTGCTGATGCCGCCGCCTGCCTCATCCATTTTGAGGTTTATTGGCAGGGCCTAAGTGAGATGGACCAGCTTTACTTTGTCTTTCTGCACCTGGTGGATGCGCAGGGCCGGCTCCTGGCCCAGCAGGATAAGGGACCCGGTCTCCGCGGCAAAGAACCCACCACCAGTTGGCTGCCCGGCGAAGTCATCGCCGACCCAATTGACCTGACCCTACCGGCCGACCTGCCGCCCGGCCAATACACCCTGCGGATTGGCCTGTACCTGCCGCCCACTGGCCCACGCCTGCCCGTTCTACCCACCGGGGATTACATGGAGATTGGCACAATTGAAGTTATCCCTTAAAGGGGTTGCTGAGTAAAACATTGATCACGAATATCACCAATAAAGCGAATGGCGCGAATAGTTAAAAAATCTCAAAAATTATTCGTGCTAATCGTCCATTGGTGTCATTCGTGATTGAATCATCGCCAAAACCTTACCTTATCTGCGGGTAGATTTCATCCTTTTCGCACAATCTCATGGTCCACAAAGTAAGGACGCCAAGGGCCACAGCCGGCGATAAAGGGCTGCATCAGGGCACGTTCGGCCTGAACGGTGTGCATCAGATCATGGCCGGCCCACTCGTGCAGCAGTTCGGAGAGCGTAACCAGGCCCAACTCGCTGTGGCGAGCGGTACGATCAAAATCGGCGGGCGTCACTTGGCCCAGCAGGACTAAATTGGCGGCGCGCAGTTCGGCAAACTGCTGCGCGGTTTCGGCGGCGGTTTGTGTGGCGAGCGGCTTAGTCCCTTGAGCATCAGGATTAAACGCTTGAAAATCCTGTCCGGCCAGCAGCGCCTTGAGCCGCACCGGAAAAACCATCTGCTCTGTATCGAGTAAATGCTGCAAACATTCCAACGCCGACCATTCGCCGGGTGCGGCGGGACGAGTTAGTAGCTCCACCGGCAGCGTCTCGGTCAAACTCAGCCAGCGGGCCGGTGTAGTTGCCAGAACTGTCTGCACTGACGCTAACAAGTTATCCATCAAACAAAATCCCCCTTTGTTGTTTTTCGCCATTCTTCCCACTGCCCCAGCCCATCATACGCCGCGTACTTGTAAGCGTCCGATAGGGTAGGGTAGTTATAAACAGCCATGATAAAAGCGTCAATAGTGTGGCCACTAGCCATAACCTGCGCTCCGATGTGGATCAGTTCAGCCGACAGTTCGCCAATAAGGTGGACGCCGAGCAGTTTTTTGTCGGCGGGGGCAAAAACCAGCTTGACCATGCCGTGCAGCTCGCCGATGATCTGTCCGCGTGGATTGTTGGCATAATAGGCCCGCCCGATCAAGTGCGGAATATTTTGGGCCACACACTCTTCTTCGGTCAGGCCGACCATGGCAATCTCCGGCACGGTGTAGATGGCATAAGGCAGCACCGGCGAGATTTGCTCTTTGTATTGCAGGTTAAAAGCATGGACCATGGCCACCCGCGCCTGCTCCATCGAGGTGGAAGCCAGGGCCGGAAAGCCGATGACATCACCAGCGGCGTAGATGTTGGATATATTGGTCTGGTAATGTTCGTTGACCCGGATCAGCCCGCGCGGTCCCAATTCCACCCCCAGCGCCTCCAGGCCGAGGCCCTGAATATTGCTCTGCCGCCCGGCGGCAAACAGGGCGATGTCGCACTCAAGCCGGCCGCCGCTTTGCAATTGCAAACTGACCCGTCCCCCGCGTACTTCGGTCTGGCTGACTCGCTCATTGAAAACGAAACGCAGCCCCAGTTGAGTCAGTTGGGTTTGCAGCTTGTCGGCAATTTCGTCGTCAACCGGGGGCAATAAGCGATCCCTTGACTCGACCAATATGACCTGGACCCCCAGCGCAGTGAAGATGGAAGCGTACTCGCAGCCGATAATCCCGCCGCCAACCACGGCCATGGTCTTGGGGATGGCCTTCATATTCAAAATCGAGTCGGAATCGTAAATGTATTCGTGGTCAAAGGGCACGTCGGGGGGATGGAAGGGTGAGGAGCCGGTGGCGATGAGGATGATCTCGGCGCTCAGGTCGCGGGTGCCGCCGCTGCGGGTCTGCACCCGGACGGTGTGCGGGTCAATGATCGCGCCGCTGCCCCAGACAACTTCAACCTGGTGGCGGGCCAAATTGTGCTCGATGATTTGCCGTTCCTGGGCTACCACTACATGCTCGCGGTGCATAAAGTCTTGCACCGTCAACCCTTCTTTCAACGAATAATCAATTCCGTATAAGCCGCGCTGACGCAGCCCCGAAAAGTAAAGCGCCGTCTCCCGCAGGGTTTTGGAGGGGATGGTCCCCGTGTTCAGCGCCGACCCGCCCAGGCAGGTTGCCCGCTCTACCAGGGCCACTCGTTTGCCAAAATAAGCTGCCTGCGCCGCCCCTTTCTCTCCTGCCGGCCCAGAGCCGATGACCACTAAATCGTAATCGGCCATGTGTTTTCTCCTTATAGGTATCCAGAAAAATTCTTTCTCAACTATCAAGGTAGCAGGTAGCAAGGTAGCACAAACTTATAACCTGCTACATGCTACCCTGTTACCTGTTTTAGCGGCGAAAACTTTTCTGGAGCACTATATATACGCAGTCTAGCACACTTTACCCTCACAAACAATCTTCGCCTTCCCCCGTCAGCATCTCTGGAAATCCGGGGGCGCGTAAATCGGTTTGGAGAGCATCCTCCAGCAGCTTGACTACCTGCGTTGACCAGGCCTGGCCGCCATACTGGGCGCGGGCGCGGCGAAAGATTTGCTCCACCAGGCCGGCTACCTCCAGCGGCACACCGAACTCGTGACCAAGCTGGTGAGCCAGATGTAGGTCTTTGCAAGCTAGGTCCATCGTAAAGCCGATATTATAGCTGCCGTTCAGGATAAGTTGGCTTTCGGTCTCGTGGACAAAGCTGTTGCCGGAACTGGCCTTAATCACTTCAAAAGCCTGGGCCAGGTCGAGACCGCCCCGCTTGGCTAGCATCAACGCCTCGCCGGCCGCCACCAGATGAACAAAGGCCAGCATGTTGGTAATCACCTTGATCACCGAGGCGCTGCCCAGCGGGCCGATATGGAACACCCGGCCCCCCATTGCCTCCAGAGCGGGCAAATGGGCCTCGAACACCGTCCTATCCCCGCCGACCAGGACCGTAATTTCGCCCGCAGCGGCCTTATGGACTCCGCCGGTCACCGGCGCTTCCAGGCAGGCCACCCCTTGCCCTGCCGCCAGCGCGGCCAAGCGTTCGATCTCGTGGCGGTCGTTGGTACTCATATCAATCCAGGTTCCGCCAGCTCGCAGCCCCGCCAGCACTCCGTCCGCCCCGCTCACTACAGTCGTCACCGCTGCTGGGGATGGCAAACAGGTGAAGACGCTGTCGGCAGCCTCGGCCACCGCTTTAGGCGAGTCCGCCCACTGCGCCCCTGCCGCCAGCAAGCTCGCCGCTGCTTCCCGCTTGAGATCATACACCGTCAAGGGAAAGCCGGCCCGCAGTAAACTACCCGCCAGGTGCGCTCCCAGATGCCCAACTCCAATAAAGCCAAGCTTTAGCATAAGGATAATCCCTCCTTCGTAAATAGCCCTCACCCCCTCGCCTCAAGTATCAAACCGGCCGATCCAGCATCTCCAGGTGAAGTCGGCTGCCGGTGTAGGGATGGCGCGCGGCAACCTCTTCGTTTAGCTCGACCCCCAGGCCGGGCCGGGTGGGAGGAATAATATACCCGTCCTGCCAGACCAGCGGCTCTTTGAGAATTTCGGCGTGGAAGCCGCCCCAGGTTTGAATACTCTCCTGGATCAAAAAGTTGGGGCTGCACGCGGCAAGCTGAATATCGGCCGCAGCGGCAATGGGACCGCAATACAGATGGGGCGCAATCTGGGCATAAAACGCCTCGGCCATGCCGGCGATCTTTTTGCCTTCCAAAATGCCGCCCACTCGGCCCAGGGCCATCTGCAAAATCGAGGCCGCCTGCTTCTCTAGCACCTGGGCAAACTCATACTTGGTGGTCAATCGTTCGCCGGTGGCAATAGGGATGCTGGTCTGGCGGGCTACCCGAGCCATGGCTGCTGGGTTTTCGGGCGGCGTCGGCTCTTCAAACCAGAGCGGATCATACTTTTCCAGCCGCCGGGCCAGACGGATCGCCCCCGCCGGAGTCATCTGTCCGTGCGTCCCCAGGAGCAAATCGCACCGGCCGCCCACTGCTTCCCGGACGGTTTTGACAAAGGTTTCGGTATGGTCCAGCGCCTCCAGTGAAAGTTGGCGCGGGTCAAAGGCCGAGTAGGGACCGACCGGGTCAAACTTAACAGCGGTAAAGCCTTTTTGAACGTACTCCACCGCTCGAGTCGCCGCCAGTTCGGGGTCATGGTAAACGTTGGTTGGGTCTGTTTCAGTCGGATAAAGGTAGGTGTAGGAACGCAGCTTGTCGTGAACCTGGCCGCCCAACAGTTCATAAACAGGCTTATTCAGCGCCTTGCCGATGATGTCCCAGCAGGCCATCTCGATCCCGCTCAGGATGCCCAGCAGCGACGGGTCGGGCCGCTGGGTATAGCCGCTGGAATAAATGATCCGCCACAAGCGTTCAATCTTGAACGGGTCAGCCCCCAACACATAACGAGCACAGACATCCTCGATCATTCGGGCTACTACGTGCGGGTGAAACGGCACCGAATAAACCTCCCCGTAGCCGGTCAGATTGTCGGCAGTGGTCAGCTTGAGGAAAATCCAGTAAAGGCCGCCAAAATGCGGCGGCGGGTTCGCCACAACATAGGTCTTTACCTCGGTCACTTTCATAGGGCGCTTACTTTAACCTCACTCAACGGTAATTGTGGACAGTCCCATTATAATAGCACGAACTAGACCAATATAATAACAGTCTCAGTACATCCAAATTTGAGGAGCCAGCACGCCTTCGTGCGGCACGCTTCGCAGTCGGCACGTAGGCGTGCCTGCTTCGCATCCTCAGAAATTGGATCTACTGAGACTGACCTATAGCTGTAGTTCAATATTCAGAAAATAAAAACAGCCTCTAACCGTTAAGGTTAGGGGCTGTTTGGTCGAAAACTTTCACCTCTCAACCGGGGTCTTGACCCTGCTCCCTTGCTGCCCGGCTACTTTTGCCGGTTCGGACCCACTACTCAAATTTCTCAAACGGAAGCCCGACATAATTTTCGGCAAAACTCATGCGGGCTGCGTTGGAGCCGGTCAGGTAATCAAGTTCAGCCAGTTGGAGGCGATGGCTGATCGGGTCATCGTCAAATTTGTGCATGGTCGTGGTAAACCACCAGGAGAAACGGATGGCCTTCCAGACCCGGCGCAGGCAGGCTTCGGAGTAGCGGTCCAATAGATCTGTCCGTTTTTCGTTATAATAGGCTATCAAGGCCCGCGATAGATAAAACACGTCGGAAGCGGCCAGGTTCAAGCCCTTGGCCCCCGTCGGCGGCATAATGTGGGCGGCGTCGCCGGCCAGAAATAGCTTGCCAAAACGCATGGGTTCGGCTACAAAACTCCGCAGGGGGGCAATGCTCATCTCCAGGCGCGGGCCGGTAATCAGGTTGGCCGCTGTTTCTTCCGGCAGGCGGCGGCGCAGTTCGGTCCAAAAAGCGTCGTCGGTCCAATTTTCAACTTTATCGTCAAGGCTGCACTGCACGTAGTAGCGGCTGCGGGTATGGGAGCGCATACTACAAAGGGCGAAGCCGCGGGCATGGTTGGCGTAAATCAGCTCCTCATTTATCGGCGGCGTGTCCGATAGAATCCCCAGCCAGCCAAAAGGATAGATTTTTTCAAAAAGCCGGAGCTTGTCAGGGGGCACACTCTGGCGCGACACGCCGTGATAACCGTCACACCCGGCCACAAAATCACAGAGCAGTTCATAACGCTGGCCGTTTTTCTCGTAAATGATGCGGGGCTGACCCTCCAAAAAATTTTCGACGGCAATGGCTGGCGCTTCATATTCCAGCACGCCGCCGGCCTTTAAGCGAGCCTCGATCAAATCGCGGGTCACTTCCGTTTGCCCGTAAATCATCACCGTGCTGCCGCCGCTGAAGTGGTGCAGGTCAATTCGTTCCCGGCGGCCGCTGAAGGCCAGCGATAAGCCCTGATGGATGATGCCTTCCCGGTCCATTCTTTCCCCCACGCCCGCTTCTCGCAGCAGGCGCACCGTGCCCTGCTCAAGCACTCCAGCCCGGATGCGGGCTTCCACGTGCTCGCGGCTCTGCCGTTCCAAAATGACCGTCTCAATGCCGTGCTGATGAAGCAGCTGCGCCAGCAGCAGCCCCGCCGGCCCTGAGCCAATAATGCCCACCTGTGTTCTCACCTTGTTACTCCTGTCTCGCCTGGATTTCTGCTGCCTGCCGCAGCACCCGCTCGATAAAGGATTGCGCTGAACCCAAATAATTCGCCTCATCTTTGAGGGCCGGCCAATCAAGCGGCGCAGCCACCTTCTCTCGCACCACATCCACCAGATGGCGATTTTGAGCCAGCGCCTCCTGGACAGCCTCGCCGATGCGTTGTTTCGCTTCGACCCGGTCCATATGCTCGGCCAGAGCGAAATTGAGGGCCTCGGCCAGCATCAAGCCGTTGGAGGCAGCCACATTCTGCTGCATGCGGGCTTTGTTGACCACCAGATTTTCGCTCAAGAAGAGGGCGTGGCGTAGGGCGGCGGCGGTCAAAGCGAACATCTGGGGCAAATTCAACCATTCGATCTGCCAGCTATGCGTGGCCCGTTCGTGTTCCTGCACCAACGCCTGATGCAGCGAGGCCAACAAGCTGGCATTGGTTCGGGCAGCGGCAAGGATCAACTCGCTGATAATCGGATTGCTTTTTTGGGGCATGGTGCTCGACCCGCCGCGCGAAAAATCGGCGGACTCAGTCACTTCGCCCACTTCGGTTTGGGCCAGTAGAATAATGTCCTGCCCCATCTTAGCCAGGCTGCCGCTGAGCAGCGACAACCAGCCGGCCAGTTCGGTCAGGGTATCGCGCTGGGTGTGCCAGGGTAATAAGGGCACAGCCAGACCCAACTCATCCGCGAGAGCCTGTTCCACCGCTACCCCCTTATCGCCCAAGGAAGCCAGGGTACCGGCCGCGCCGCCAAACTGAACCACCAGCAGCCGGGGCCTCATTTCGACTAACCGCTGCCGGTGCCGCAGCAAAGGCGTTAACCAGGTAGCCACTTTCAGGCCAAAGGAGATGGGCAAGGCTTGCTGGGCATGCGTGCGCCCGGCCATCAGCGTGTCACGATGTCGCGCCGCCATTTCCGCCAGATTTTTAATCAAACGCAGCAGCTTGGCCTCGTTGAGGCTCAAGGCCGCCCGGATTTGCAGCACCAGGGCCGTGTCCATGATGTCTTGAGTGGTCGCCCCCCAGTGAACGTAAGCCGCGGCTTCTGCCCCCACCTGCGCCTGAAGCTGCCTGACCAGCTCGATGATGGGCAAACCGGCTTTTTCCACCCCGACTTGCAATCGCTCAAAATCCACTTGCAGCTTGGTTGCTGCCGAAGTGATTTGCTGCGCCGCTGCCGCCGGAATCACTCCCAACCGGCTCTGCGCCCTGGCTAAAGTAGCTTCAACTTCCAGCAAGGTGCGGACAAACTGCTCATCAGAAAAGATGGCGGCCATGTCCGGGTCGCTGAAGAGAGGAGCATAGATTTTGGAGTCGGTTGGTGAAAAGGCCATAAAATTATGGATTAAAAAATACCGTCTCGCCCTCACCTTGAAGCCGAATATCAAAGCAGTAGGTGGGCAAATCGTCAGACTCTTTAAGCTGGGCGATCAGGGTTGGCCGCCGTTCCGAAGGCACGCTGTTCAGCACCGGGTCGCTCTGGTTGGCGCTTTCGTCGGAAAAGTAAAGCCTGGTCACAGCGTGGATTAACATGCCCCGCGCAAAGACCCGGACATTCACATGTGGCGCTTGCCTTTGCTCATCATCCCAGGGCACCGGGCCGGGTTTGACCGTTTTAAACCAGAAGCGGCCCTCTTGCGCAGTATCGGAGCGGCCAAAGCCGCGAAAGAACGGGTCTGCTTTGGCCTGGTTGGGGTCGGCGGGATGGTTGAAATAGCCAAACGCGTCGGCTTGCCAGATTTCGAGCATAGCATCCGGCACAGGCTGACCGTCGCCGTCCAGCACCCGCCCTTCAAGGTAGATGCGCTGGCCGGCCGCGCCCTCGCCAACCAGCACATTTTCGCCGCCGTGTATGAGCGCATCGTGAAAAAATGGGCCAACCGTCTGGCTTGGACTTTGTGGTAACATCATGGCTGGCCTCCCTATTCAAAAGGCGTCTGGCGGCTGCCGGCCAGCACGATATCAAAGCGATACCCCAAAGCCCATTCGGGGGTGGTGATGTCGTGCGCGTAGCTGGAGATGAGCCGCTGGCGGGCCTTTTCATCGGGGATACCGTTGTAAATGGGGTCCAGCGCCAGCAGCGGATCGCCCGGAAAGTACATCTGCGTGACCAGCCGCGATAAAAAATTGACGCCGAACAGCGAAAAATGAATGTGCGGCGGACGCCAGGCATTCAAATGGTTTCGCCAGGGATAGGCGCCCGGTTTGATGGTGGTAAAGCGATATTCGCCATTTTGGTCGGTCAGCACCCGCCCGGCGCCGGTAAAATTGGGGTCAAGGGGGGCGTCGTGCTGGTCATTTTTGTGAATATAGCGGCCGCACGCATTAGCCTGCCAGACCTCGATGAGCGCGTTGGGGACGGGCCGGCCCGTTTCATCGAGCACCCGCCCCACTACAATAATGCGCTCTCCGATGGGTTGACCATTTCTGACCGCATTGCGGGTCAAGTCGTTATCCAACGGCCTGATGTCACCCGTCCCATACACCGGCCCGGTCAATTCGGAGAGGGTCTGAGGGAGGGGAATGAGCGGTTCGTGCGGCGCCCGTTTGACGGTTGAGGCATAGGGTGGATGCAGATAAGGCGGCTGGATGCTCCAATCAAGGACACCCGGTTGGTTCGGCTTGGTCATGGTACGCTTCCTTTCTCTGAATTATTTTTTACCATTTCGGCATAAACCTTCTTGGCGACGGCAAAGGCCGAGTTGGCGGCCGGGATGCCGGCGTAAACGGCCACTTGCAAAAAGACCTCTTTTAATTCTTCGGGGGTGACGCCGGTATTTTGGGTGGCCCGAACGTGCATGGCTAACTCACTTTCTTTGCCCAGTGCCGCCAGGAGGCCCAGCGTTAACAGATGGCGCGTTTTGCGGTCAAGGGTCGGGCGTGACCAAACTGATCCCCAGGCGGTTTCGGTGATGAAGCGTTGAAAATCGGCATCAAATTCGGTCTGGTTGGCTTCAGCCTGGTCCACATGCCGGTCGCCCAGCACTTCGCGTCGAATCCGCATCCCTTGTTCAAATTTTGGGTCAGCCATAACCGTTCTCTCGCAAAAACCGGCCGATTTTCTGGGCCATAGTTTCCGGTTGTTCGATACAGGGCAGGTGCGCCGCCTGCTCGATTAGCTCAAAGCGAGCGTTGTTCAAAGTTTCGGCCAGTTCGCGCCCTAACTGGGGCGGCGTGGCTAAATCTTCTGAGCCGCACAAAACCAGGGTTTTGGCCCTGACCTGCCTGGCCGCTTCCCGCAAATCGGCCTCCCGAATGGCGGCGCAGGTGGCCAGATAGCCGGCCACCGGCATGCGAGTGAGCATGTTGGCATAGCCTTGATAGTCAGCCGGATACCGGGCCGAAAAATCCGGAGTAAACCAGCGGGCCAGAATCGTGGCTACCATCCCGTCCAGTCCATTTTGTTGAATGGCCATAATGCGTTCATGCCAGGATTCGGCAGTACCGATTTTGGCGGCAGTATCACACAACACCAGGGCTGATACCCGCTGCGGGTGGTGAATAGCCTGATGCAGCGCAATCAGCCCACCCACAGAAATCCCGATCAGGATGGCCTGTTCAACCCCCAAATAGTCAAGCAAACCGGCCAAATCGGCGGCGTGATCGCCAATGGTATAGGGTCCCGGCGGGCAGTCGGATAAACCGTGGCCGCGTTTGTCGTAACGGATAATGGGGAAATGTTCAGCAAAATAGGGAATTACATGATCCCAAATGCGCTGATCCGTGCCGAGCGAATTAATGAAAACCAGCGGGACGCCTGCTGTCAACCCCTCCCGGCTGTAGTGTAAAGTGACTTTCCCCACTGTGGCAAATTTCATCGTTGACCTGCTTCTTTATGAGTATTTATTTAACGCTTAGTAGCGGGTATCCTGCTCTTAGAATACACAGGCACCCCGATAATACCACACTTCTCTCATAAAATCCAGGGTTATAAGGACGTGGTGCGTAGTGCATACCGTAAATGTACCACGCACTACGCACCACAAGAATTGATGTTTTATTTTATTGGAATTGCTGAGATTGAGATAATGAAAACAGCCCCTAACCTTACGGTTAGAGGCTGTTTGGTCGAAAACCCTCACCCACTTACTCATCCACTATACCATTGAATTCAACTTTTGACACCCCTAAATTTTGGGGGTCTTGGGGGAAGTTGTATAGATGTCCAGAAAAAGTAGCAAGGTAGCAGGTAGCAGAGTCGCAGGGTAGCAGACAATTACTTGCGACCTTGCTACTTGCTACTTTGCTACCTATTCCAGCGGCAGACGCAGCCGGAAACACGCACCGGGTAGGCGGTCCTTGACCAAGACCTGGCCGTGATGCCCCTCGGTGATGGCCTTAACGATGGCCAGGCCCAACCCACTGCCGGGGTAGGCGGCAGCGTTGCGCCCGCGGTAGAAGCGGCTGAACAACTGCGGCCCGTCGCCCGGAGAGACGCCGATGCCGTTATCTTCTACATATATCTCGGCCCACTGTCTGTTCGGGTCTTCGCCGGGGGCGTCAATCACCTGCAAGCCCAGCCGGACTGCGCCCCCGGCAGGGGTAAATTTAAGGGCGTTGTCCAGCAGGTTGCCCAGCGCCCGGCGCAAGTGGGCCTCATTGCCTTTTACCGCTACCAACTGCTCCGGCACAACCAGCGAGAAGGCCAGCCCGGACTGCTCGGCCTGCGAGGCGTACAGTTCGCCGGTTTCCTGGACCAGGGTGTTCAAACTCAGGGGGGCAAAATGAGCTTCGTTAGCTCCGGTTTCCAGCTTGGACAGGTCCAGCAGGTCGCGGGTCAGCCTTTCCAGCCGCTCCACCTGGGCCTGGGCCTGTTGGATGTAAGGGGCCGCGTTTGCTTCCCCGCCATTGACCAGTTCCAGGTTGGTTCGCAGGGCAGTCAGCGGGGTGTGCAGTTCGTGGGCGGCGTCGGCCACAAAGCGGCGCAGAGTTAGCACCGTTTCTTCCACCTGGTCGGCCATTTCATTAAACGAGCGAGCCAGCAGGCCCACTTCCGCGGGGGCAGGCCGGACTACCTCGGCCCGAACCGAGAGATTGCCCTGGGCCATGCGCCCGGTCACATCGGCCAGGGCCAGCAGCGGTGTGCTGAGGCGGCGGCTAATCAGCCAGCCCGCGCCTGCTGCCAGGGCCACCGCCACCCCGCCGGCCAGGGCCAAGCCCCAGGCCACGCTGGTCAGAATTTCACGGCCATAAGCCGGCCCCTGCGACAGTTCAGCATAGCCCAGCAGTTCCCCGGCGGGACCATAAAAAGGCTGGCTGATAGTTTGATCAGACCGGGGACCGGCCAGGGTGATATCCACGGCCGGACTCGCCCCAAAAAGGGGCCGGATGGCCGGGACGACGGAAATGAAGTCGGGCGGCGGAGAGAGTTCGCCCGGCTCGCCCATTATGGCGAAAACATCTTCGCCGGCTGCGGCGGTTATCATCTGGGTTCCGGTCACCGGCTGGCTAAATTCCCAGTGAAAAATTTCCTCATCCTCGCCGCCGCTCCGGGTGATGATCAGGGTGCGGGTCAGGAGCATATCGGCGGGCACAATCTCAGCATCGGGGCGTTGAATGTAGATAAACGAGGCGTAATCACTGGCCGGAAGCGGCCCCGTTACGGCTGCGGTGAAGGGCTGCACCAGCATATCGCCGGGCGCGGCAGCCAGCGCCTTGAGCTTGACCGACAGCGCGGCGACCTGGGGCTGGGCTAACGGCTCGCCGGAGTCGGCCAGCGGCTGGCCCTGGGCGTCCAACAAGCGGACCCTGGCCTGCGATAAAAATGAAAAGTTTTTGAGCTGCGCCTGTATCCCGTCGGGCGGCAGGCCGGTCTGGACCATGCGGGCCATTTCCGGGCTGATCTGCTTGGCATTACGGGCCAGATAATCGAGTTCCTGCTGGCCATAAAAACTGCGGAGCGTGGCCAACAGGACCACCCCCAGCGCCAGCACCGTCAGCAGGGCAAGAACGGCATAACTCAACGGCAACTGCCAGCGAATAGATTTGAGCATAGGATACCTCTCTGTTGTGACCTGTTAATAAAACTACCTCAACAAGTTGGGCTGTCAAATATGACGTAGTGCGTGGTGCGTGAAGTAAACGCACCACGCACCACGCACTATAATTCAGCCCCCTTTTAGTGGTCGGTAGACCAACACTTGGGCCACCACCCGGTCGCCGCTGCGCGTGCCCCAGGCCTGGATTTCGGTGTTTTTTGTATCCTCACCCAACGCTTCAAGCGATTCGACCGGCTTAACCACCTGCTGGATCGTTTGCTTGCCTCCGCTGACCTGGCCAGGCTCAGGAAACCCGGTTTCATCGCGGTAGATGGTAGTCTCGCGGGTGATGACCACTTCCAGCACCGGCCCGCTGTAACTGCTGCTGCTCTGCCGCTCTCCGGTGGCCTGATCCATCGTGATCGCCATCTCGATTTCACCGGTACCGACAAAGATGCTGTTGTCTTCGCGCCGGACAAACAGGCCGTTCACTTCGGGCGGAGTTGGGGGCAGTTCTGGGGCCGGTTGGATGTCAAAGCTAAAAGAGACCGGCCCCCCACCACCCTTCTGGCCAATGACCATGATCTCACCCCCGCCGCCCACTCCTTCCTCCGGCTCATTCATCAGCCGCGCCCCCAGGTAGACCGCTCCGGCCAGCAATAAAACTGAAACAACGCCAACAGTGATTAAAATTAAACGGTTCATTTTGTGCCTCCATTTCGGTATAAAGACCTTACAGGTTTTCAAAACCTGTAAGGTCTGGTTTGCCTACCACACACCACGATTACTCGTACCGCAGCGCATCAATAGGACTGAGCCGGGCCGCTCGCAGGGCGGGGTAGAGACCAAAAACAATCCCGGTCAGCAGGGCGACGGCAAAGGCCAGGGGAATGCTGGCCGGGGCCAGCAAAGCGATGCCTTGATTGAGCGCCGCCGCAGCCGGAATAGCCAGGATGCCGACGGCGATGCCCAGCAGCCCGCCCCCGGCGCTGATCAGCACCGCCTCCAACAAGAATTGGGCCACAATCTCACGCCGCCGCGCCCCCACGGCCCGGCGGATGCCGATTTCGCGGGTTCGCTCGGTCACGCTGACCAGCATCACGTTCATAATGCCAATCCCGCCCACCAGCAGCGAAACAGCGGCCATCGCCGCCAACAGCAAGGCAAAGGTCTGCGCCGCCTGCTGCTGCGCCCCCAGTACATCGCGGCGGGTGGTCAGCTCAAAGTCATCAGCGTAATTGCCCTCCCCATCCGATTCGATGGCATGCCGCTGGCGCAGATAAGCTGTTACCTGGGCCTTGGCCTCGTCCATGCGGCTCTCGTCGCTGACTCGCGCCGTAATTCGCACCGATGGTTCTTCTTCGTACAGGTTGCGAATAGCCGTGCTGATGGGCAGGTAAAAAACTTCATTGGGTTTTATTTGCGTGCGCTGAGCCGGGTCAATGGTTTCCAGTTCGGCCAGCACGCCGATCACCAAACAGCGCTGGCGGTTAACCCAAACCGTCTGATCGAGCGGGTTGTCTCCCTGGAACAAATCCTGGGCTGTTTCGTAACCTAAGACGCACACACTGGCCTCGCCGAGGACCTCGGCCGGGGTAAAGAAACGCCCCTGGCCGATAAAAGCCGTTGCCGTCAAAGGCTCGCCTTCCGGCCAGTTGACCGGTTGAACCTGCTCGCCCGCCAGCAGCGCTTCCAGGGCCTCGGCGGTGGCGCCGGTCAGGCTCACATCCAGGGCCATGCGCCCATAGCGAATCTTGGCCAGCCCGTTGATGGTCATCTCGACCCGTTCAATCAGGTCTGCTGCGCCGGGCAGACGCAGCCCGTCCTCATACGACAGTATCCGGCCTACCTCGACCCACTCCCCATCTTCCAACTCCTGTTTGGCGCTGATCTGAATCTGGTCAGAGCCGAGAAAGCGAAAGTTGGCTTCCACCGCCGCCCGCGCCCCGTTGCCCAGGGCCAGCATCGCAATCACCGAAGCCACGCCGATGATAATGCCCAGCGCCGTCAACGCCGCCCGCAGTTTGTTGCCGGTTAGGCCGTAGAAGGCGGATAAAATAACGTCGAAGATAGTCATCATCGTAGTTCGTAGTTCGTGGTGCGTGGTCCGTAAAATATCCATGTACCACGCACTACGCACCACGTATCATACCTCACGCTCACTGCCCTACCACCTGTTCCCCTTCAGCCAGCCCCACCACAATCTCAACATAGACATCGCCGCGCAGTCCAAGCTGGACCTCGCGCCGCTCGATCTGCCCATTGGCCCACACTTCGACAATGGCGGTGTCAGCGGCGCCGGCCTGGACCAGCGCCCGCGGCAGGCGCAGCACGTTCTGCTTTTCGGCAATGATGATCGAGGCATCGGCGGTCATGCCGGCCATGAGCTTGTCCGGCAGTTTGTCCGGGGCAATGTAGACCGGATACAGGGGGCGGTCTTCGCCCTCAATGCGCTGGGGCACAATCCGGGCGACTCGCCCCTGTATGGTGGCCTCCGGTACGGCGTCAAAGAAAAGTTCAACCTGTTGACCGGCCTGCACCAGCGGCAAATCTTCCTCGATGACCTTGCTCCAAATCTCGACCGCGTTGGCGGCGGTCATCAGGATGACCCCGGCCCGGTCAATCACAGCCTCACCCGGCCGGGCTTCAACCTCCAGGACAATGCCGGCGAAGGGCGCGGTCAAAGTGGCCGCTTGTAACGCTTCCTCGGCGGTTTTGACCGCTCGGGCCAGGGCTGGGTCAACGCCCGCTTGCAGCGCCTTTAAGTTGAGCCGCGCTTTTTCAAGCCTGGCCTCCAGGATCACGATCTCCTGTTGATGAGTTTCCTGCCCAACTTGAGCTTGGTCGTAATCGGCCTGGGCCTGCTGGACCTTAGCTTTGGCCGCAGCAATGTCGGCAGGAGTAGCCGGTTCGACCGCCAAGTTATAGCGGGCCAGCTTGGCTTCGTAATCCAGGGTGGCTTCCTGCAAGCGGGCCGCCTCTGGACTGGAACCAACGTCGCCGCGATAGGCTACCTGGTCGTAGGCCCACTGGGCCTGCTTGAGCGTCACTTCGGCTTGGCGCAGATCGGCGGCGGCAGCGGTCATCTCGTTCTCATCGGGTCCGGCCAGCAGGTCTTGCAGTTCGGCCTGGGCAGCAGTTAAGGCCGCGGCGGCGGCAGTCAGGCCGGATACTTGCCCTTGGGCCTGGCTCAGTTCGGCGCTGGCAATCTGAACTTCCAACCCGGCCTCGGCCAGGTTGCGGGCATGCTCTTTTTCGGCCTGGGCCAGTTCAAGTTGGGCCGTTTCCAGCTTTTCTCTCAAGGGCCGTTCATTCAAGCGAGCCAGCACCTGCCCGGCTGTGACCCATTCGCCGGGGCGCACGGTGATTTCGACCACCTGGCCGCTGGTCTCGAAGCCGAGCAGCGCTTCCTGGGTATTGACCACCTGCCCCGGTGCGGTCACGGTCTGTTGGACATCGCCGCGCGTCACGGCTACAGTGATGGGGGCTTGGGGTGTCTCATTGGCCGTTGCCTGCCCGCTCTGCACACCCATATACCCCGCTCCCCCGATGATAGCCAGGGCGAGCACGGTGGCGCTAAATCCGATAATCCATTTTTTCATCAAATATCCTGGACAGAGTGATGGGTGACACAAGATTTGTTACGCATCACGTATCACAAGCATCAGTATAATTCGGGGGGATTGCCGCGAGGTTGCGAGGAGATTACAGTTTCTTAATCGCGAGTTTCTAACTTTTGTTGGGTTTTCCAACCTCTTTTTCTATGGTAAAATCTTGTCAGAAGTCACACACCAATCTGTGGTGAACTACCGATAATAAAAATTCTGGAGTCAACAGCTTAAGCTGTTGACTCCACCAACCTATTATCTTAGGAGATCCGTTATGAATAAAACTCTACTCATCATTGCTACAGCCTTGCTGCTGCTCGCCCTGACGGGAACGGCTCTGGCCCAGGAGCCGGACCCGCTGACGGTGATGGAAGCGTATGATCTGGCCCTGGAAGCCAAAGATGTCGAGGGGGCGCTGGCGCTGTTTGCTGATGAGGCAGTGTTGACCACCCGGCAGGGCCAATTTGTCGGCAAGGAAGAAATCCGCGCCTGGCTGGAACGGCTGGTCACGCAAAACGAACGGATCGAGGTCTTTGGCCGCCAGGCCACCGGCGACAAAGTGATATGGCAAAACAAGTTCTTTCGGGCCGATTTGCCCGCTTTAAAGGATGCGCCGCTAGAGGCTAACGCCGAAGCGACCATTGAAGCCGGCAAGATCAAGACCTTCTCCTCGGTTCTCACCGACGACTCCCAGGCTCGGCTGGACGCGGCCTCCGCCACCCCGGCCGCTGCGTCCCCGGCTGAAGCCACAGCCGCTCCCGCTCAAGAACCGGCCCCGGCGGCTCAACTGCCGGCCACCGGCGGAACCAGGGCCGACGACCTGGCGCGGGTGTATATCCTGGTACTATTGGGGATAGGGTTGGTTGTCGCAGGGGCAGCTTGGTGGAGGAGATTGGAGATTGGAGATTATTAATCTCCAATCTCTATCCTGACCTTACCAGACGATAGCCAATCCCCGGTACGGTCAAAATAAGCGTAGGCCGGCTGGGGTCGAGTTCGACTTTTTCGCGCAGGCGGCGCACGTGAACGTTGACCGTGCGCTCGCTGTCCAGATCGGCTTCGTAGCCCCACACGGCTTCCAGAATTTGGCTGCGGCTGAGGGCCTGGCCGGGATGTTGGGCCAGAAAGGCCAGCAGCCGGAACTCGGTTGGAGTCAGATTGAGGGATTGGTCGCCGCGCAACGCCTGGCCGCGGCTCCAATCAATGACCAGATCCCCTACGTAAAGCGCATCGGCATTGGCCGTAGATAGTTCACCGTAGGCCCGCCGCAGCAGCGCCCGGATGCGCGAGAGCAGTTCGCGTAGGCTGTAGGGCTTGGTCACATAATCGTCGGCCCCCATCTCCAGCCCCAATACTTTATCCAGTTCATCCCCCTGCACCGTCAGCATCAGGATCGGCTGGCGCAGCCCCTGCTGGCGCAGTTGGCGGCAGACATCAAAACCGGAGCCGTCGGGCAGCCGCACGTCAAGGATAATCAGGTGAGGCGCAGTGCTAGGCTGTTTAGCTTGCTCGACCCCTGTCGCGCCGGTATTTTTCCAGACTACACTATAGCCTTCCCGCTCCAACCCGGCTTGCAGGCTGCGAGCAACGGCGGGGTCATCTTCGATGAGGAGGATGCGGGTGGATGAGTTCATACCCTCGTATGATAATGGGAGTAGGGGGGATTGTCAACGTATCGAATAACTTTGACTTTTGCCCTGGTTAGGGTTATGATTTGGTCTTGTTTTATAGAGGTGGGGAGACGCCGCCAAACGTCTCCCTTTTGTTTGAAGAAAGGAACTGAGGGAACTAAGGGAACTCAGAGGGTTTTAAGTTCTTTCAGTTCTCTCAGTTCCCTGATTTTTAGGAGCAGCCTTGTCCAACCATCAACCCTTCATCCCCGTCGCCGAACCGCTGCTGGGCGACAAAGAACTGGCCTATGTGACCGACTGCGTTAAGAGCGGCTGGGTCTCGTCGCTGGGTAAGTATGTGCGCGATTTTGAGAGCCGTTTTGCGGCCTACTGCGATACGCACTATGGAGTAGCCGCCTTCAACGGCACGGTGGCCCTGCATCTGCTGGCGGCCACGCTCAACCTCGGCCCCGGCGACGAAGTGATTATGCCCAGCCTGACTTACGTGGCCACGGCCAATGCTATCCGCTACACCGGGGCCACCCCCGTTTTTGTGGATTCTGAGCGCGAGACCTGGAATATTGATCCCACAACCGTCGAGGCGGCCATCACCCCGCGCACCAAAGCGATTATGGCGGTGCATTTATACGGCCACCCGGCGGATATGGACCCGCTGCGGGCCATCGCCGACAGGCATGGTTTATGGCTGCTGGAAGACGCTGCCGAGGCGCACGGGGCCAGGTACAAAGGCCGGCGGGTCGGCAGCCTGGGCGACGCGGCGATTTTTAGCTTTTACGGCAACAAGATCATCACCACCGGCGAGGGCGGCATCATCGTCACCAACAACCAGGCTTGGGCTGAGCGGGCTTTTTTCCTGGAAAACCAGGGCCGCTACCCGGAGAATCCTTACTTTCACCCGGAAGTGGCCTTTAATTACCGCATGACCAATATCCAGGCGGCCATCGGCCTGGCCCAACTGGAACGGATCGAGGAACTGCTGGCGATCCGCTGCCGCAACGCCGCCCACTACAGCCGCCGCCTGGCCGAGCTTCCCGGCTTAACCCTGCCGCCGCAGCTTCCCTGGGCCGAAAATGTCTTCTGGATGTATTCGGTGATTGTCGAGGATGACTTTGGCCTGAGCCGAGATGAATTGCGCGCCCGCCTGCGCGAGCGCGGTATCGAAACCCGCCCCTTCTTTTACCCCGTCCACACCCTACCCATGTACCAAACCGGCCAATCCCTGCCCACTGCCGAGGAACTCTCTCGCCGCGGCCTCAACCTGCCCTCCGGCGCAACCCTGACGGCGGAACAGGTTGATTATATTTGCGATAGCATCATCAATTTTAGATTTTAGATTTACGATTTACGATTGTTTAACAATGCACCAATCGTAAATCGTAAATCGTAAATCGTAAATCACCATGCGCATTGTCATCCTGACCTACGAAAGTTTATTTTCCAACCTCATGACCGAACGGCTGCTCAAGGAGTTTCCGGGGCAGGTAGTCGGCATTGTCCGCTCTGACTGCCTGATCTACGGCAAAAGCCTGCCGGGCGGTTTGTGGTATTTGCTGCGGCGCAGCGGGCTGCGCTTTGTGGGCCGCAAAGCGTTGGAGTTGTTCCAGAGCCGGGCCACGGCCATTGCCTTCCGGCTGCTGGGCCGCACCCCCAAAGTCAACGCGCTGCGCGATATGCGCCGGCTGTACGCCGTGCCGGTCATCGGCTCGACCGATGTCAATCAGAAAGAAACCTTCGACCAGATTCAAGCCTGGCAGCCCGACCTGGTTATTTCGATTTACCTCAACCAGCTCATCAAAAAGCCTTTGATTGACCTGGCCCGCTGCGGAGTCATCAATATTCACCCGGCCCTGCTGCCGCGCCATCGTGGGTTGTTTCCCTATTTCTGGGTCATTACCAATCAGGAAAAAGAGACCGGCGTCACCATTCACTGGGTGGATGAAAAGTTCGATACCGGCCAGTTGCTGCTGCAAGAAAGAATCAGTGTGACGCCCAACGACACCATCCTCTCCCTGTCCTACAAAAGTTCGCTGGTGGGGGCCGAGATGCTGGTCAAAGCCGTCCACCTGATTGCCGCCGGCAATCCGCCCCGCCTGCCCCAGAACAACAGCCAGGCCAGCTACCACACCTGGCCCAAACCCGCCGACCAGCGCCGCTTCCGCCAGCAGGGGGGCCGGTACGGCACGATTTTTGAGTTATGGAAGTATATGTGAAGTAGGTAGGAAGTAGTAGGGAGTAGGGGCTGACATCCTTACTACCTACTGCCTACTGCCTACTACCTACCCATGAAAGCATCCATCATCCTACCCACCTACAAAGAAAAAGATAACATCGTCGAACTCATCAACGCCATTTTTGCCGCGCTGGAGCCGTGCGCCCTGGCTTACGAAGTGGTGGTGGTGGACGACAACAGCCCCGACGGCACCGCCGAGGCCGTGCGGCAGAACTTCGGCGGGGATGGGCGGGTCAAGTTGTTTGTCCGCACCACCGAACGCGGCCTGGCCACGGCCATCCGCTACGGTATTGACCACTCCGACGGCGAGATTGTGGTCTCGATGGACACCGACTTCAACCACGACCCCCAAATCCTGCCGCAGATGATCCAATTTCTGGACCATTACGACCTCATCATCGGCTCGCGTTTTGTCATGGCCGGCGGGATGGAAGACCGGTTTCGACAATTTTCTAGCCTGGTTTATAATTATGTCATCCGCCTCCTCTTTGGCACACCCGTTCACGATAACCTGAGCGGCTTCTTCTCCATCCACCGCGAAAAACTGGAGGCGCTGGACCTTGACCAGATTTATTATGGCTATGGCGATTATTTTATCCGGCTGTTGATGGTGGCCCACAAACGCGGTTACCGCATGCTCGAAATCCCGGTTTTTTACCGGCTGCGTATGCACGGCCACAGCAAAACTCAATTTCTGTCCATCTTCAGCCAATACAGCCGGGCGCTGTTGGCCTTGCGCTTAAAATTGTGGACAGGCAGGATGCGATGAGCCAGGAACAAAATACCCCCTCCTTACCCCCCCCTGGCAAGGAGGGGGATAAAATTCAAGCGGCGCTGTCGGCTTCAGCCCACCCCCCCCCTACCCCCCCCTTTAAGGGGGGGGATGAGGGGGGGGTGGATTTTGACGACTTGCCCGAACCTCTACCTGAACTGGACGAAGGCCCCGAACCCCGCCCCGTGGATGACATTCAGGATGCTTTGATTGAGGCCGCCCAAAAGGGTCTCGCCACCGAATTAGAGCTTGATGACCTGCCGAAGCCGACCCCCTCCAGCCCCCCCCTTTCAAGGGGGGGAGAGGAAGGGGTGGATTTTGACGACCTGCCCGAACCTCTGCCCGAACTGGACGAAGGCCCCCGGCCCGGCCCGGTAGACGACATCCAGGGCGCTTTGATTCAGGCCGCCCAGGCTGGGGTGCGCACCGAAGTGGACCTGGACGAATTGCCGCCGCCGGGCATGCCCGACCCGCCGCAAAAAGTCATCCACTTCAAACAGCGCGACACCGCCACCCGGCCCACCCCCCGCCTCTCCCCCCCGCCCGAACCCGTCCCGCTGACCTATTTTCCCGAACCCGGCCCAGCCCGCCAGAGCGCCGATTTTGGCCTGGCCCTGGCCCTGTTTGTCGCCTTCCGCCTGCTCAGCCTGTTTTTGCTGCGGCCCGGCGGCTACCTGCGCGATTGGTCCGATTTCGACACTTTTTTTGGCATCGCCAGCCTATCGGATTACGGGCTGTGGCCTTTTCTGGATTTCTGGCTGGAGTGGCCGCCGCTGGTTCCCTGGCTGGCCGCCGGAGCTTACCAGTTGTCGCTGTTTTTGCCGCCCTGGCCCGACGACCCCCGGCTGTGGTTTATCCTGATTCTGGGCACAGTTTTTGTGCTGTTTGAAATCGGCAATTTTCTGCTGATTCACCGGCTGGCCCGGCGGCTGTTCACCTCCACCGAGGCGGTCAACCGGGTGCTGTGGTTTTACGCCGGGCTGTTTCCGCCGCTGTACGCCATGCTCGGCTTTTTCGATGGCATCGCCCTCTTTTTTATGTTATTAGCCCTGGAACTACTGCTGTCCGAGCAGCGTATTTTCTCGGCCATCAGTGTCGGCGTCGGCTTTATGGTCAAAATTATTCCGGTGTTGATGCTGCCCGTCGCCCTGCGCCGTTTATGGCATCAATACCGCCAGAATGAGGCCGAAGCGCGGGTGGAACTGGGCCTGTATGCCGTTGTCTTTGGCTTGACCGTCGCGGTGCTGCTGGGGCCTTTCCTGTTCGGCGGGCCGCAGTGGGTCCGCGCCTCCGTCCAATCTATGGCCGGGCGTTCCTCCTGGGAAACCGTCTGGGCGGTGGCCGATGGCTACTACGGCTTTGGTCAAGTGGGCGGCGACCGGCTCAAAACCCTCGACCAGATGGCCGCTGCCGGCGAAAGTTTTGCCATCCACGACAGCCGCCTGCCCTGGTGGTTCTGGGGAGTGATCACTCTCGGCTTTGCCGGCCTGTACGCTTACCTCTTCACCCGCCCCGCCGATTACAGCCAGCCGCGCCCGCTCATTGCTTTCGCCGGGCTGACGGTCGCCCTTTTTCTGCTCTACACCAAAGGTTACAGTCCCCAGTTTTTGGTTTATTTGCTGCCGTTTATTGTGCTGCTTTTCCCCAACGCCCGCGGCCTGACCTATGCCCTCATCCTGACCGGCCTCAACATCCTGGAACAGCCGGTCTACTTTGTGCTGCTCCCCCAGGCAAGCTGGCTGCTGATTTTTATTGTGGTCGCCCGCTTTGCGCTGACCATCTTGCTGGCCCTGGAGTTTGCCGCCGTTATCTGGCCGCTGGAAGGGCGCTGGCCCGGCCTGGTCAAACTGCAAGCCAAAGCGCCTCAATACCTGGGCGGACTGGCTGCTGTGGCGTTAGTCGTCCTCATCCCGCTGCTGCTGTGGAGTTATCACACCACCTGGCTGGCTGACAGCCCGCTGGCGACCTTTGTCAATTTTATCCGGGTGCAGACCCGTAATATCGAGAACATCCAGCCCGGCCCGGCGGGTAAACCGCGCCTGCTGTTGAGCGACCAGGCCACCTACCGCCAGCTTTACCCCTATCTGAGCCGCGATTTTGATTTGCAGTTGACCGACGGCGCGGCCAAAAAGTATCCCGGCGCGCCGCGCGTGGTGGAGCTGCTGCAAGGCTTGGACACCATCTGGGTGCTGCCGACCGGTCCCCAGGAGCGAGTGTTGAGCAGCGCCGTCTCTGGGCGCGGCCAGGCTTTGGCGACCTTTGAGTTTGCCGGGCTGGGAACGGCCTCGCTCTATGGCTTCCAGGCCAATATCCCGCCTTTTATTGCCCCGGCCCGCTTTAGCAGCGGCATCGAACTGCTGACCCACGAAGTGACCAAAGAGCGCGGTGCAGTGCAGGTGACACTCTACTGGCGGGCGCTCAATGCCCAAACCCAGGATTACAAAGTATTTACCCAACTGCTCGACGCCCAGGGCCAGCTTATCGCCAGCCACGACAGCGCCCCGGCCAACGACGCCGACCCCACCAGCGGCTGGCCCGTCAACGCCGTGCGGGCCGACTCCCACCGCATCGAACTGCCGCCCGACCTGCCACCCGGTGAGTACACCCTGATTACCGGCCTCTACAACAGCTTCGGCGACCGGCTGCGGGCCATCGCTCCCAACGGCTATACGTTTGCCAATCAGGCTGTGCCGCTGGAGACGGTGCGATTACCGTGATCAATGGGGTTTGACAAAACAAAAAAGAATACTATAGTATACAAAAGTTGATTTTGCTTGTCTTTGAGAGAGGTTATGACTAAACCAACCGTTATAGATTTATTTAGCGGCTGCGGGGGCATGTCCTGGGGTCTGCATAAAGCTGGCTTCAATGTAATCGCCGGAATTGATCAATGGGACCGGGCGCTTAATACTTTTCAATTGAATCACCCAACCGCTTGCGCCATCAAGGCCGATATGTTTAATTTGGATCCATTGTGGGTTATGAAACAGGTGGGTTTGGAACAAGGCGCTCTTGATTGTTTGATTGGCGGACCGCCTTGCCAGGGATTTTCAAAGAATGTTCCGGCTGCATATCGTTTTTTGGCAGATCCACGCAATCAATTATTTCGCGATTTTCTTCGTTTTGTGGCAGCTATGTCTCCAAAAGTTGTGGTTATGGAAAATGTAGCTGAAATTTACAATGCCTATCAGGGGACAGTCCGTCAAGAAATTACCGAAAACCTGGAAAAACTTGGATATAAAGTGGAAGTAGCAGTGTTATTTGCGCCGGATTACGGTGTGCCACAACGCAGAAGGCGCTGCTTTTTCTTTGCCTCCAGAACCGCGATTCCGCCCACCTTCCCCCCTCCAACTTTTGGACCAGAAAAAGTATCTACCTTATTTGGGGACATCAAACAATATCGTTCAGCCTGGTCAGCGATTTCTGATCTACCTGCTTTGGAAAATGGCGAAGGTTATGAACCGATGGAATACGACCAAGAACCTGTGAATGAGTATCAGGCAAAAATGCGCCAGGACTCAAAAGTTCTGTATGACCATATTACGCGGACGCTGAATGAGAAACAATATACGCGGATTGCCTCTTTAAAGCCCGGAGAGGGGATCAAAGATTTGCCCGAAGAGATGAAGCCGAAATCGGGTTATAGCGGCGCTTATGGCAGACTTGATTTTGACATGATAGCTCCCACCATTACGCGCTGGGTATTTCATCCTGGATCGGGTAGATTTTGCCATCCTAGTGAAGTTCGCCTGTTAACCATCAGAGAAGCAGCCAGACTACAGTCATTTTCGGACGATTTTAGATTCACGGGCACATACATTGAAAAATCTCATCAAGTGGGAAATGCGGTACCGCCATTAATCATGGAAGGTATGGCGACAAACATCAAAGTTTGCCTTCAAGTTTTGCCAGAAGAAGCGCGACCATATCGCTTGCTAAGAGACGCTCAGGCTCAATACTAAATTCGTAGGCAGTTTCAGGAAAAATAAATCGCTCAAAAAATTGTTTTTGATTGGGATACCAGCGAAAAATAAGCATATTGTCACTACGTCGTCTTGCTTGTAACCCGGTTTTTGAAATATCTGTCCAGTCCCACTTTAGCTCTTCAGCGCGATACTCAATCAGGTTATCTTCAAAGTAGACATACTTTTTCCGATCTGGGGATTTTAACAGAATGCATACCCGTTTATCCTCAACTTCCTGAACTTGGGCATCTCTGTTGACTTTTTCAATATACCAATGTTTCAAAAGAGCAGCCCCGAGGACTTCTGTAGGCGAATCAGAAGAAAGGGAGTCAAATCCCAAACGCTTCGCTTTTTTGAAAATATCTGCGCGTTGAATGACAACTTCATAATCGCAAGGAAGGTAAATGGCCCGTTGGGCGGCTTTAACCGACCAGCCAATTTTGCGCTCTTTATCAATCACATCAAAAAGACGCTTACTTCTGATATTTTTGAGCGGGTCAGTAGTTTCAATACCTTTGACGTATGAGAAAATAGCCTCCCAAATAAAATCTTCAACATCATCAATAAATGGTATCGCAAAAGCGGCTCGAATTCCTTCCGCTAAACGTCTCTTCTCTTCATCATTCAGGCTGTACATTGCTTTCTTGTTCCACTAGGGTCATAAGGTCGGTGAGGCTGATTTCAAGAACATTTGAAATTTTATGAAGGGTTTTCAGAGAAGGACTTTTAAGCCCGCGTTCAAGTTGGCTAACATAAGTGCGATGCAGGTTAGCTTCAAAGCCAAATTCTTCCTGGCTTAACCCTTTTTGAATTCTGAGACGTCTTAGCACAACCGCAAATGCTTTATCAATCATTATCCTGCAATGTACAATAATGAATACTATAAATCTACAGACTATGGTCTGAATCATCTAATATGGATACAGTTTCTCCTCAAACGCGTTCAGAAGTAATGGCTTCTGTAAAATCGAAGAGCACTAAATTAGAAGAATTTTTTGCTGAAAAGCTAAAAGAACGAGGATTAGAAGTTTTTAAGCGGAATGTATCAGAGTTAGCGGGAAAACCTGATTTTGTTTACGAAGATACAAGAATTGCTATTTTCATAGATAGTTGTTTCTGGCACGGATGCAAACAGCATTTGCGAATGCCAGCTTCAAATCAAGATTATTGGGTTGCCAAAATTGCCAGAAACCACAAAAAAGATTATCAAGTTACGAAACAACTCACACAGGAAGGCTGGCTGGTAATAAGGATTTGGGAACACTCTCTGAAAAACTCCCGCGCTTTAAAATGGTGGTTGACAAGGATTGAGCGATTAATTGCCCTAAGACAATCGGTCATGACTATTTTGGTAAGCCCAGATAGCCGGGTCTTATTTGGTGAAACAATCGAAGAATTGGAACAAGACCTGGCTAATGCTCGTCGGGCCAGTGTCTCTCGTGATGCGCCTTTGTGACAAGCAGACTATTGATTGTCATAAAAACAAATGTTACAATGCCGATAACTTTATCAGCATTGTAACATCTGGATAATGACTATGGCATTGGAACTCAGCGGCTTCTATTACCCCAACAAAATGGCCCGGCTTTATGTGCTCTCCATCGAGGAGTCCATTGGCTCGGCGGCGATGCAAAAAGTGTACGAGTTGGCCGGGGTGCCGCCGGAGTTGTATCCGCCGCCCAACAATTTTGCCAAAGCCTTTGACTTTGCCTACTACAGCGGCATCGGCGCAGCCCTGGAAAAGCTGTACGGGCTGCGCGGCGAACGCGGGCTGGCCCTGCACGCCGGTCGAGCCTCTTTTGCCGGTGGGCTGGCCGAGTTTGGTGCAGTCATTGGGGTCAGCGAGCTTTCTTTCAAGGCCATTCCGGTCAAAGCCAAATTAAAAATCGGGTTGAAAGCCCTGGCCGAAACCTTCTCCAAATTCAGCGATGTTGTGGCCGATATCTCTGACACCGACGAGCACTTCATCTACACCATCCGCCGCTGCCCCGGCTGCTGGGGTCGCAGCAGCAGCCGGCCTATCTGTTTCAACGCCGTCGGCGTGATCGAAGAAGGGCTGCGCTGGCTGAGTGATGGTAAAAGTTTCGCCGTCGAAGAAGTCAAGTGCCACGCCGCCGGCGACGAGTTTTGTGTTTTTCATATCCGCAAAGAGCCTCTGGCAGAGAGTAATCAGTAATCAGTCGTTAAAGTAGGTAAAACTCAAAATACGCTTGACATTCCCCCCAACCCAACTTACAATCAAATAACCTCATCATTTACACCACCCGTAGCGGAGGCATAGCTTGCTGGCTCCCGGTCAAAAGTTGTTTGAGTATGAAATTGTGCGCCTGTTGGGTCAGGGTGGTTTTGCTGCCGTGTTCGAAGCCCAGGACCGGATTTTGGACCGCCGGGTAGCCATCAAACAACTGCTGCTGGATAAAGCTACCGACGAAAAGGCGGTCAAACGCTTTCTTCAGGAAGCGCGGATCGCCGCTGCCCTCGAACACCCCAATGTCGTCTCCATCTACGCCATCCGGGTCGAAGCCAAACTTTTTTACATCATCATGGAGTATCTGCCCGGCGGCAGCCTGCGCGATTTGCTCAACCAGCAAGGTAAACTGCCGCTTGAGCAGGCCGTTCACCTGGCCATCGGTATTTGCGAAGGGCTGGCGAAGTTCCACGCCAAAGGGATTGTTCACCGCGATATTAAAGCCGAGAATATTTTGTTGACCGCCGATGGCCGGCCCAAAGTGGCCGATTTTGGTATTGCCCACGTGCCCGAAGCGGCTGGCGGGCTGGGTCTGACCCAGGTTGGCTTTCAACCCAGCACACTGCTTTACAGTTCACCGGAACAGGTGCGGGGCGAGCCGGTTGATGCCCGCAGCGATGTTTACCAGATTGGCGAACTGCTTTATATGATGCTGGCCGGGCAGCACTATATTGATATAGGGGCGCTCGAAGCGCAGGCCATTACGGTCGGCGGGACCAATCAATTTCGCTCGCAAGCCAAATTGTACGAGCTGTTAGAACGGGCCATTTGCGAGGAGATGCCGGCCGGCCTGGCTCAACTGTGGCGCGAAGTAGGGGCGCTGGCCGAGGTGGTCGAAACGGCCTTGCTCAAAAACAAGGGCGACCGCTTTCAGGATGCCGGCGAATTTGCCGCCACCCTCAAAACCCTCAGTATTAATACCACCCCTGTCACCGCCGAGGCCGGCGAATTGGTCATTCAAGACTCGCGGGCTTACAACAAGCGCGGCCTGGCTTATGTGAGCACGCGCAATTACGAGCAAGCCATTGTGGATTTTAGCCGGGCCATTGAACTCGACACGGAGTACGCCGAAGCCTACAACAACCGCAGCACGGCTCATCTGCTGATGGACAATTATGGCCAGGCTGTGGTGGATTGCACCCGCGCCCTGGAGTTGGCTCCCAACTTTGTGGCGGCTTATGTCAATCGAGGCATTGCCTACACCGGCCTGCGCGAATATCAGCAAGCCCTGGCCGATTACGGCAAAGCCGTGGAGTTGGCCCCGCAGAATGTCTACGCTTACTACAACCGGGGCAACACCTACCTGTGGATGGACAAGTATAAAGAAGCCCTCGCAGATTACAACCAAACGATTGCTCTCAAGCCGGAATTTGTGGCGGCCTACGTTAATCGAGGGTTGGTGCATGGGGAGCTGAAGCAGTATCAGCAAGCGCTGGCCGACTATACTGAGGCCATTGAATTGAACCCCGATTACGTCTACGCCTATTATAATCGAGCCAATCTACACCGGGAACTGAATAACCACCAACAAGCGATTGCTGATTACAGCAAAGTGGTTGAGCTAAACCCGGAACATCGTTATGTTTACGAGAATCGGGGGGATGTCTATGCCGCTATCGGTGATGAAGAACGCGCCTCGGAAGATTACACCAAGATTATTGTCCAAACCTCCTCAATCCATCCCAAACGTCTGAGCGTGGCCCGCAGTATGCTGATGCCGGCAACCCCGCTTGATTTTCTCACGCGAGAGTAGTCAAGACTCTAAAGCTCTTCAAGACCTTTAGGGTCTATTAGGGTTTGATAGTGACCCTTTTTAACCGCCTCAAAAATTTATTTAGCGCACCCCAGGCGACTGCCTCGCCTCTACCCGCTTTGACTTACCCCTCCCGTGTTTTGACTTATCCCCTCGATGTTTACACCATCCCCACCCTGGTGATTAGCTATTTTCCGGTCAAAAATGGACGTATTGACCGGGCCATCACCGGCGATGTGGACGCGCCTCTCGATAAAATTCGCCGCCATACCGAACAAACTACCCGGCGCGTGGTCGAGGCTTTGGAAACAGGCAGCATTTATCACGGCTATAAAGATCCCACCGCCCAACCCAGTTTGCGCTATGAATGGGTCGAAACGCTTGAGTTTTTGGAACCTCTGCCCACCTGGGTTAAGCCCGGCCACCGTGTTCCGATGACGGATTACAACGCCATTATGCGCCGAGTTGACCTGCGCCGGTGGGTTGAGGAGCGGGGCATCAAAGAGGTCTGGTTGTGGGGCTATCATGGCGGGGTGATTGATTTGTGGGAGTCGAACATGGCCGGGCCGTATGGCGACATCAGCAACAGCGACCGCGACCCGCACGATTTGCCGGTGTTTGGCCAAACCTATACCGTGTATCATTACAATTACGGGCGCGGCCCCTCGGAAGCCGTCGAGGATCACATGCATCAAATCGAGGCGGTCTTGCGGCATATAGACCGCCATCTCTTCTGGGATAAATTTGTGGGCCGGGTGGGTGAGGGGCGTTGCGGCTGGGCGCATTATCCCCCCAACGGCGAACGGGATTATGACTGGGCCAATCCCAACTACGTCTGGACAGATATTGAAGATTGGACGCCGGAAGGAACCGGCGCTAAACAGCGTCTAAATTGTAATCGCTGGCGAAGTGATAGTTTAACCTGGTTTATTTATTGGATGCAAAATCTGCCGGGGGCCAACAACGGTTTAACTTTCCGGGGCCGTCCTTTGACTAACTGGTGGACATTTATCGGCGATTTTGATGCGGCAATGAAAAGCGGCTTGAGATTGGTTGAGTAGGTCAAACTTAAGTTTGACCTGCTAGATAGAAGCCGGTATGAAAGACGAAGCCAAAACCAAAGCCCAACTTCTGGCCGAAGTAGCCGCCTTGCGGGCGCGGGTAGCCGAGTTGGAAGCGGCGGCCGCGGCCGTCGGCAACACCCAGTGGATAAACTCGCTCCAACAGAGCGAAGCGCGCTACCGGAGTTTGTTTGAGGAGTCGCCTATTTCGCTGTGGGAGGAAGATTTTTCGGCGGTAGAAGCCTACCTGGATGGATTACGCAGCCAGGGGATTACAGATTTTGAAGCTTACTTTGAACAGTATCCGGCGGAAATCCAACGGTGCGCCCAAATGGTCAGGGTGATAGATGTTAATCAAGCCACCCTCAAGTTGTGTGAAATCTCGGATAAAAAAGAACTGCACGACCTGGGGCAGGTATTTAGCGCCAATGAGTTAAACTTTTTTAAAGCAGAACTCATGGCAATTGTTAGGGGGGAGACGCGGTTTAAGGGTGAAAATATCACCAATGTTTTTTTGGCTCCGGTAAAAAAATTTGTCAATCTTAGCTGGTCGGTGGCCCCCGGTTACGAGGACTCTTATGCTAAAGTTCTGGTTTCAATGGTAGATGTTACCGAGCGCAAACAGGCTGAAGAAGAAAGTCAACGCCGCCTGGCCCAACTGGAAGCCCTGCGCCAGGTTAGCCTGGAGCTGACCGCCGAACTTGACCTCGATACACTGCTCAAATCTATTGTTCTCCACGGTATCAAGCTGCTACAGGGAACCACGGGCAGCATTTACCTTTATCGTCCTGAGCTTGATGCTTTAGAGTTAATTCTGGCAGTGGGGGATCCGCTGGTGCCACCGGGAATAATCTTGCGGCGAGGCGAAGGCATGGGCGGCAGAATTTTGGAAACCCACGAACCGTTGGTAATAGATAATTATCAAGCATGGTCGGAGGCGGCAAACTTTTTCAAAAATTATCCTTTTAATACCGCCATCGCTGTACCCATTCAGTTGGGGCAGGAATTTCTTGGCACGCTGCACATTGCCAATCGGCCTACACCTTTTTCTACAACTGACATTGAGCTATTGAGCCTATTTGCCACGCAAGCAGCCATCGCCATCCGAAATGCTCGGCTGTTAGACTCCTTGCAGCAGAGTGAACAGAGCTATAAAACCCTCTTTGCCATTGAGCGCCGGCAGGCTCAGGAAATCTATCTGTTAGAACAGGTGCGGGTGGCCCTGGCCGGCGAGTTGGACATGCCCACTGTTTTACGCATTGTAGTCGAAGCAGTGGCCGAGACTTTTGGTTACACCCAGGTGAGCATCTACCTGCTTGAAGGGGAAGTAGCGGTATTACAACACCAGGTAGGCTATCATCAAGTTATTCCTCGGATTCCTATAACCCAGGGCATTTCCGGGCGGGCGGTGCGCTCGGGCCAGCCGCTGCTTATCAAAGATGTCAGAACCGACCCCGATTTTTTGGGCGCCATCGAAGGGCTTGTCTCTGAGATTTGTGTGCCGCTGTTTGACCAGGGGCAGGTGGTGGGCTTTTTTAATATCGAGAGCAGCCAGGGTGTAACGCTGGACGAGGCCGACCTGCGCTTGATGATCGCTTTGAGCGAACAGATCAACCTGGCCATTAGCCGCGCCAGGCTTTACACCGAAGCCAGAGAGAGCGCCGAGCGGTTTCACCAATTGGCCGAAAATATTCAGGATGTTTTCTGGATAACCAACCTTGACGATACTGAAACTATTTATACCAGCCCGGCTTACGAAGCTTTGTGGGGGCGGCCGCTCCGAGATATTTATGAGCAGCCCAGGTCCTGGCTCGAAGCCGTTCATCCAGAGGATCGAGCCAGAGTCAGTGATGAATTTGAACGCCGGGATAGAAGCAAACCCGCGTTCAACGAATACCGGATTATGCGGCCCGATGGCGTGGTGAGTTGGGTGCGGGAGCGCAGTTTTCCTATTTTGAACGAGGCGGGTGAAGTTTATCGGGTGGCCGGGATTATTGAAGATATTACCCAACGCCGGCAGACCGAGGAGGCCCTGCGCCAGAGTGAGGCGCGTTTTCGTAGTTTATTTGAAGGTTCGCCTATTCCGCTGTGGGAAGAAGATTTCTCGGCCGTCAAAGTCTATTTGGATCGGTTACGCGCCGGAGGGGTAACGGATTTTGAAGCCCATTTCGAACAGCATCCTGAGGAGGTATTGTACTGCGCCACCCTGGTCAAGTTTCTTGATGTCAATCAGGCGGGTCTTAAACTTTGCCAGAGCGACAATAAAGAAGAACTCCTGGCCCTGGGGCAGAATATTATTCAGGAAGCATCCGAGTCATTTAAGTTAGAACTGCTGGCCATTGCCGCCGGCAAAACAAAACTTGAAAGTGAGCACCTCACCCAAACTGTTGGGGATAGGGAGATGCATGTGATAGTAACCTGGTCCGTAGTTACGGGTTATGAAGAAACCTATGCCAGGGTTCTGATAGCTACGCTTGATATTACCAACCGTAAACGCGCCGAAGAAGCGCTTAAGGAAAGTGAGCGGCGATATCGTGAATTGGCTCAGCAAAACGCCGCGCTCTATGCCGAAAGCCAGAAACGCCTCGTCGAGCAAGCTGCCCTGCTCCGCGCCACAACCGTCATTTCATCTACCCTGGATTTGCCCACGGTTTTGAAATCCATCGCCGAGCAGATGGGATTAGCCGTAGATGCCACCAGCGCCTATATTTGTAGCTATGACGCGGAGACAAAAACGAGCCAGGTACTGGCTGAATATCTTAGCCCGCATGCCTCGGCTGCGGAACGGGTGTCGGACTTAGGCGTCATTTACCGCCTGCCCGATGATTTACCTGTTGTTTTTGCCTTTATGCAATCCGATAAAGCAGCTCAAATCCAGCATGTTGATGATCCGAACATGCCCGCAGCCGAAAAACATCATCTCCAACAATTTGGGGCATGGACCACATTACTGTTTCGCTTGCAGGTTAGTAACCAGTTGCTTGGCTATGCCGCTTTATGGGAAAGCCGGGCGCGGCGGGAATTTACGGCTGATGAGATTACCTTGTGTCAGGGGATTGCCCAACAAGCGGCGATTGCCATCCAGAATGCGCGCCTGTTGGAGCAGGCCCGCCAGGATGCTGAAACCAAAGCCATTTTGCTCAAAGAAGTTAACCATCGGGTTAAAAATAATCTGACCAGTATTATTGGTTTGCTTTATGCCGAACGACGCCATAAGGTTAACGCCGAAAGCCAGCCAATCCTGGATGAAATTATCCAGGATTTGATCAGTCGCGTGCATGGGTTGTCTACGGTGCATAGTTTACTTTCTGCCAGCGAATGGGCGCCTCTGTCGCTGAGTGAACTGGCTCATCAGGTTGTTACTTCAACATTGCAAAGTTTAGCCTTAGATAAGCAAGTGGTGGTTGAGGTTTTGCCGGCGCCGGTGCAAGTCACCCCGCAACAGGCCAACAACCTGGCCTTAATCATTAACGAATTGACGACCAATGCGATGAAGTATGGTTTGACCGATCACCAACCGCTTCGAATCGCAATTAATATTGGCCAGGAAGGCGATCTAATTCTGTTGGAATTTAGAAACAGTGGATCCGGTTATCCCCAGGAAGTTCTGACTCTGAAACGCCATAATGTGGGGATTTATCTGATGCAAAACCTGGTGCATAAAGGATTGAAGGGCCAGCTAAACCTGCGTAATCAGGGGGGAGCCGTAGCTACCATTTGTTTTCCGGTTTCGCCTCCGCTGAAAGGAAAAAGATGAACTCGATCAAAAAAACCGGAGTCCTGATTGCCGATGACGATCCCCTGGTTAGTGAAATGATCCGGGGGACCCTGGAAGATTTGGGGTATGGTATTACCGGCGAAGCGACCAATGGCGGCGAAGCCGTTGAACTTACCCGGCTCTTGCGGCCCGATATTGTCTTGCTGGATATCGAAATGCCGGCGGTCAACGGTATCGAGGCCGCTCAACAAATTTACCTGACCTGCCCAACGCCCATCGTGATGTTAACGGCCTATGAAACTCCCGCCCTGGTCGAACAGGCCACTCTTGCCGGCGTTGGGGCCTATCTCATCAAACCGCCTCGGGCGCGAGAGTTAGAACGGGCTATTACAGTGACAATGGCTCGCTTTAATGATATGATAGCTCTGCGCCGGTTCAATGAAGAACTTCAAGCGGCGCTGGATAATGTAAAAACCTTGCGCGGGTTGCTGCCTATCTGCGCTTCTTGTAAAAAAATTCGTGATGACGAGGGCTACTGGCAGCAGGTAGAAGTTTATATTCGTGATCACTCCGAGGCCGATTTCACCCACGGCTTGTGCCCCGACTGTTTACTGAAAATTTATCCAGACTTTTATGAGTAGCACCGGTTCCTTGCTCCGAATCCTAACCCGGACAAGTTGGAACCAAAAAGGATTGAACCACAGAGGCACGGAGACACAGAGTTTTTAATAAATTTTCTTTTCTCCGTGACTCTGTGTCTCTGTGGTAAATTTTCTTGCTCAAAAAGCAAGAATCTGGTTGATAAGCGCCTATCTCTCCCGTTGCAGCGACAACCCCAGCCAGATATACCAGGCCGGCTGAACCACAAAACCGGCCAGCAGCACCGGCCAGAGCAAAATGGGGTTGCCTGGATCAAGAATGATTAGACGGGCCAGGTAAATGATGATGAACAGCGCAGCCAGGGCATAACCCACATAGCTGAGGCCCTTTGGAAACTGCTCATTTTTGCTCATCAGCCAGGCGATGACCAACAGCCCCAACCCCATGACCCCAAAAGTGAGCAAGCCTCGCGGGTCAATCTGGCTGGGCAAGTCGGCATTGGCCTGGGCAGGCGGATTGAGGATATTGGCCAGGTCGTAACCGCCGTGAATGGCCGCGCCGAGAGCGCCCATGCTGGTCAGAAGGAGAGCGTACATAGCAAAAGCTGCCTCGGTGTACTTCAAGCGTTGATATACCCCATTCAGCGCGGTCATTGAGAGCAGCCCGCCCAATAGCAGAAACAACGCGCTCAGGAATGTCCCCGTTTCCGGCGCGCTGCGGCTGATAACCACAAAAGCCACCGCGTACAGAAAATGAACCACTCCGGCCAGAACAGCGCAAATCCCGGCCAATTTTTCAAACGAAATCCCTTCTTTGACGCTTGTCGAAGCCGTCATTGATGACATAGATTCCTCCATTGCAGTTAGAGGCTGAGGCTGAGTCAAAAAAAATTGACTTAGCCTTAGCCTCAGCCTTAGCCTAAAATTTATTGTCCCGGCGCAGGGATAGCCCCCAGTTGCATCATCATGCCAATGTCGTCGTCGTGCCGCCAAAATTCGGCAATTTTGCCATCTTTCATCCGAAAGACCTCGATGCCGTTGACAGCAATTTCTCGGCCCGTTGGGGCCAGGTGCATAAATTGGCCGGTGTGCTTGGCTGTATGGGTATGCACTACCGAAACCAAATCACCTTCGGCCAGGATGTGATGGACTTTGACCCGGTGGCCGGGAAAGGCCGTATCAAAAGTTGCCAGCAGTTGCTTGAAGGCATCTACGCCGGTAACGGTCCCCATAAACGGGTCGTGGGTGATGACATCGGCGGCATAAATCTCGTCAATAATGCTCCGCTTATCCTGGTTGAGCATTTCATCATAGACACGGTGGATAACAGCTTTGTTTTGTTCAGCAGACATTGGATTCTCCTCTGAAAATAGACTGCTGGAATGCAAAGCTTGCTTTGCCAAGTTGCAAGGCAAGCCTTGCACTCCATTTTCACGCTTCGCGTCGGTGGTGTGCCGTCAAGCTCGTGAAGGCTCCGCTTAGGCTGGTGTCGGAATGGCCCCAAGTTGTTGTAGCCATCCCATCATATCTGCCTGATTCCACCTTTCTATACATTTGCCGTCAGAGAAGCGAAGTATCGTAATCCCTGACACCTTGACTCCCTTGCCCGTGGGCGGAATGCCCATAAACTCGCCTTGATGGGTGGCTTGCATATTGAAGCGACATACTACCTTGTCCCCTTCTGCCATGACATCATCGAGGGTGAGGCGGGGGTTAGGAAAGGCAGCCCATAGCCCCTCGTAGAACAGTTTGGCCCCCTGGATGCCTGGTGGGAGGCCGGGGGGAAACCCATGGAGTACGACATCAGCATTATACAGTTCCAGATAAGCGACCAGGCTACCGCTATTCCAGTTAGCTATAGCGCGTTGCAAAATAGCTTTGTTTTCGGTTGTTGACATTGGATGCCTCCTTATAAATAATGGTCAATTAAACTTTAGCGGACGGCAGTAGTCGTCAATGGCCGCCCAGAAAACGGCCAAATCTTCCGGGCGCAGTTCCAAATCCATCTTGTACAGGCCCGGCTGGATGGTGGTCTGGGCTAACTTGACCAGGCTCAATAACTGCATCGTTACAATCGGGTCAATATATTCGGTTTTGACGCCTTTTTCGTGGCGGGCAAAAAAGTTGACCACCAGGCCATCGGCCAGCAAAACCACCCGCTTGGCCTGCCCGTTGACGGTCAGGTGATAAATCGAGCCGATGTCGGGCCGGATTTCCTTGCGGATGGTCACTTTTTGCCGGATTTTTTGGGTGATATAGTCGGCTAACTGGGCGGGCCACTGAGCTTCTCGGCCAGTGGTCAGCCGAATGGTTTCAGCCAGGGTAGGTTCAGCATTGGCCCAGTTTTGCAGGCTCTCCACCGTCACCGGCCCAGCCAGCAGAGTTTGCAGAGCAGCAAAATCTTCCCCGCTCAGAAAACTAATCTCATCCCGATAAAAATTGGCAAACCAACCCAGCCGTACCTCGGCCGGGAGGGTGGCGTCTACCTCAAGCCTGAGCAGCGCGTTCAAAAAGTCAATTGCCTTCCGAAACTCGTAATCCTTGGACGAGGCGCTGATAAGGGTTAGCTCGTCGGTACGGGCAGAGGGATTAGGCCGGGCCAAAAAGTCGTCCAGGTTTTTGGCGCTGAAAATGGGGTAGCCGGTGCTGCCGATCACCGTATCAATGCCGTTGCGGATAGCCCGCGAGACATTTTTGAAGGTCAGCACGGTGAAAGCGGCCAGCAGCGTTACCGTTTTTTGGGTGTCCCCTTTTTGTAACAAGTAGCGCAGGCCGGCGTCATCGGGTAGGGCTGCTGTCTCGACTTGCCGGTAGCCTGATTCCTGAGTGACAACATGCCACAACTCTTGCAGGTCAGCATCCGGCAGGGGGTAGCTGTTGGTCAGGGCCAGTTCGGTGTAGCCTGACGAGTCGGCCAGGAAACTCTGGATGGCCTGACCAACAGCCGGCAGGTTCGGCTGAAAAACCCGCTCGCTGTAGGGTTGGTCCAAAATAACCGGCAGACAGCTTTCGGCTACCTGGTAGCGCGGCAGGCGGCGGTACTTGAGCCGCGTGGCCGCATAAGGCAGCGTCTGGGGGTCAATCTCCAGCGAGAAGGAGCGGTCAGAAATATCTACGGCAAAAACGTTGGCCGTGCTGTTGTGCAAGGCGGTCAACTGCTCGACCACGCGGGTGCCGATGGCCCCGTTGCCGCCAATCACCGCCACGCGGCGCGTTTGAAAAGTGGGCAGCCCCAGGCGTCCAAAAGACGTTGCCGAGGCGTGAATGACCGCTTCGCCCACACCCATGGCCTCGAACACTGCTTTGATGTCGCTGCGGGCGTTGGACAGCACCGGCAAAAGGGCCTGGCCGTTGTTTTCTTCGATGACCTGTAAATTTTTGCGCTCCCCGGCTACCGTCACCTCGACCACCCCGGCAATCAAACCTTCATCCACGGCGGCCTTGACCAGCGCATGGCGCGGATGCTGGCTGTTTTTGTAAATCTCGTAGATTTTGGCCACAATGTAGCCGCCATCCTCGTAGATAATCAACCGTTCTCCCCGCTCGCGGCACTTTTGCAGCGCCCCGGCCAGCCGGTATTCGGCCAGGGCTTGCATGGCGGCCAGGTAATCGCCGCTGATGGCCGGATTGCCATACAGGGCGGCAATCTCTTTTTCGGTTCGCGTTTCCAAAAAGGAGGATTGGCGGAAGTCAAACTGGTAGCGGGTCGGTTGGGTGGGGTGGGTGATGAGCTTGAGCGACATGTAGTTGTGGTTGGAGGCGTGGTCGAGCATGGTGATGTAATCCCAGTTGACATCGCCATAGGGAATGCCGATGAAGGTGTCAATCTGGTAGCCCAAATCCTGGATGGTGCGTAAGGTGCGGGCGGTTTCGTGGGAGCGATGGTGGATGATGATGACCCGAAATTTGGCGGCATCTGTTGGGTTGCGGGGCAGGGTGTCGTAGATGTACTTTTGCACCGGCATGGCGATGTTGGCAATAATTTGCCCGGCCCGGCTGCGGGTCGAAGCGGCTTCGTCGTCATAAATATACAGGAAGAGGGCGGCGCTGCTGGCGCGGGTTTCGGGGTTGTAGGTCGCGCCTTTGATTTGCCATTCCAGGGTGTAAGGCCGGGTGTGGTCGTCAATGGTTTTCCAGACCATGAGTTTGCCGGAGCGACGGTCGGTGGCGGGCTGCAATTCATAGCGGCAGCTTCGCTCGGCAATACGCTCCGAGATTTGGCCAGAGCGGATGATGGAAAAGAGGGCGTTGAAGGCAACCGCGCCCGAAGGCTCGCCGGGGCCAAGCAAACGCTGCATAATGGCCGGTTCGCTGAAAAAGGAGATTTCTATCGTTTCTTTTTCCGGGAGGTGGGCCAACAGGCAGTTGGGGCCGGAGAGGATAAAATTCTCCGGGCTGCGAATGACCATCAATTTTTGCAAGGGAATGATGGGGTTACACTCTTGCGTTTGGGCGGTGAGCTGCTCGACCAGCGCGGTGAGAAAATAGCTGGACAGCATGCTCTCGATGAGGCGGGTATTGCTGCCCCGCAGCTTGTCCGACAAATCGCGGGTGATATTGTTCATAATCACCTGGGCTTGCAGCACGTTATCAAACAGGTGGGGCGGCAGCACCAGCAGCCTGGTGTTGTTCTCGGTGGCGACAATGGCCGCCTCACGCGGCTGTTTGTCAATCACCGCCACCTCGCCAAAAGATTCGCCTGGCCCAAAGGTGCGGATAATCCGGGTTTGGGTGGAGCCTTTTTCAACGGTGCCCAACTTGGCCGGGTCAACTTGAACGGCCACCTGGCCTTGCAACACAATGTATATTTCTCGCCCTATGCTGTTCTCTTCAAATACCACCTGACCTGCCTGGTAGGTAGCGATAGGGTTGGAGACCAACGTGGCCTCCAGTTGTTCGCTTGAGAGTCCACACAAAATAGGGGCTTTTTTCAAGACTTCGATGTCGAGCATACGGTTACACCTCACTTAGTTTGGATGGAGGGCTGGAGGATTGGAGGATGGATAAATTTCCAGCCTTCCAATCCTCCACTCTTCCAGATTTATGACTGTGAGAGATTATTGAGTCTCATTACCCCGTCATTGGCCCATCTACGTTAAAAAGAACCGGCCCGCCGCCAAAGCGGACAATCACCAGGGCTTGTTCGCCTTCGGTTGGATTCGATTCGCGGTGGATAGCTCCTTTGGGGATATACAAGTAATCGCCAGGTTCGGCCACATACACATCCCGGCCGCCGGGGCCGCACTCCAGCCGGCAGGCTCCTTTTATCACGTAGGCAATGGTTTCCCACTCTCCGTGATGATGCCAGCCGGAGCGCATGCCCGGCTCGGTTTTGGCAATGCCGGCCCACAAATGGTCGGTGTTGATGGCTTCCTCGCGGACCATCCCGGCGGTCTGGCCGGCCGCCAGCGCCCGTTCTGCCTCTCGCACCAGTGTTACGTTTAACATGATTAGCCCCCTTTCTGTAGCAAACGGTATTCAATTCAGTTGGCATTGGAGTCCAAAGCTTGCTTTGGACTCCAATTTTTTGAAACGCTCAAACCTCAAAGAAATCGTCCGGCGTCCAGGGTGGGGCGCAAATGACCAGAAATTCCAGGTCTTCGGGCCGGTCGTTGAAAACTTGATGCACTTCCCCCGGCAGGATCAGGCAGGATTGCCCCGGCGAAAGCGTAAATTCCTGGCCGTCAATCTGCATCCGCGCCTGGCCTTTGAGAATGTAGTACGTTTCCTCGAAGACCTTGTGGTAATGGCGGGGCGATAACTTGCCTTGCGGCACCACCACATGGGCCAGGCTGTGTTTGGTTGCGCCGCCGGTTTCAGGGGTGCTGCCGATGAGTTCGTAAATCAATTCGCCCAGCGGGGCCAAAAACGGCTGGTCAATTTCTTCTTTGGTTATCACATGCATCGGCGCCTCCTTCGCTGAGTAAAAAATACATTCAACTTTCAACTCAGCATACCCCAAATTGCTCCTTGAACCTATCAGTCGAAAGACAGGTTTTACCCCCGAAAGAGGGAAGGAATGGTAAGTTAACTAAAGTTATATTCCTATAAGGTAACTGCTCAGCTATCTATTACCCATATCTCCCACAAGTAAAAGGGATGTGATAAACTACAGCCCAGCTTAAAGAATAGGGAGAAGTGTAAACGTTGATTACCCAAGAAATGAATCTAGAAGAGCAGTGGGCTGCCCTTGAATTTGCCGATATCGAACTGCAAGATGCCCGGCTGAATCGGCGCTGTCAAGAATTGGCCATAGCCTTGGGACAGCAACCGACGGCGTACATCAACCAGGCGTGCGAAGATTGGGCTGATACCAAAGCGGCCTATCGTTTTTTCGGTAACACCAAGAAAGTGACCCCGGCAGGGATTAGTGCGCCCCATCAACAACGAACGGTGGAACGGATGAAGCAGCACCGGTTGGTGTTAGCCGTGCAAGACACGACCTTTTTCAACTATACCCATCATCCTCAGACGGAAGGCCTGGGCGAGATTGGGACCAAAAAGCAGCAGCAACGCGGGTTTGGTTTACATTCGACCTTAGCTGTGACGCCGACCGGAATACCCCTGGGCACCCTAACGCAGCAGTATTTTACCCGACCCGTCGGTGAACCGGCCCATACTCCCGCTGAATTACAGCGGCTGCCGATTGAAGCCAAAGAGAGCTATCACTGGCTCAAAGCTTTTGAGCAAAC
>JAKLJP010000017.1 GCA_023151115.1 Anaerolineae bacterium | reverse complement strand
AAATCAGCGAAAATCAGTTGAATCTGCGTCATCTGCGTTCAAATTTTGGCTGGTTATGAAAAGTGCAAACATAGTGCCCCAATTAACGCTCTTTACAAAGCTGCCTTTTAGCTAAAACTATACCAATTTTGGACACCTATCCCTACACTAAGGTGGGCAGTTGCCTTTCTCAAAAGAGGGTTATTTTCTGATAGCTCTGCTTACCCCGGCAACTTACCCTCTATCACCCATATGAGTGAGTAAATCCCCCAGATTGTCCAGAATTCTTTACTTGATTTTTATAAAGAAACGAAGCATAATTCGGCCCAGGGGGTATTGGCCTTTCGTTCAGCCTGATTCACTCAAATCTTGCAAAAATCAAACAATTACTAAACACCATCTGCCCCTAGCAACTCCCCCAGGGCTAATCGAATCGCCCATCAGTGAACTTTAACCGAATCATTGACTTCCGAAGCTGAGTCTAAATTGACAACTCAAGCCTCATCAGGGATTGACGCAACCTTTTAATTGTTGGCCCCTAACCTTATTACTGGTTGAGGATGTCCAGGTGATTTTGTTTAAAGATACCTTATCCGAGGAGTAGTACGGCTAACTATTATTACGAACTTTGCACGCCCAGGGCAAAGTGATGCTGGATGAACGGGGCCGGCCCTTTAAGATGGTAGGCACCGGCCACGATATTACCGAACGCGAGGCGATGGAAGAACAGCTTTGCCGCTTGAATAGCGAGTTGGAACAGCGGGTAGCCGAGCGCACGGCCCAACTGGAAGCAGCCAACCAGGAATTGGCCGAGGAGATCAGCGAGCGTAAACGGGCCGAACTGGCCTCACGCTTTCTGGCCGAGGCCGGTCAGGTTTTGACTCATTCATTGGACCCGGCCACCCAATTATCCAATATCGCCAGGCTGGCCGTGCCCAACCTGGCCGATTGGTGCGCGGTAGACCTCTATGAGGAAGATTGGACGGTGCATCACGTGGCTGCGGCTCACGTAGACCCGGCCAAAGTGTCCTTGGCTCAAGAAGTACAGCGCCGCTACCCGCCCCGGCGGGAGGAACTGCTCAAAGGGGACCAGCCCTGGCAAAAGGGGCAGTCGCAGCTTTACCCGGAAATTACCGAGGCGATGCTTGAGGCCGGCGCGCAGGATGCCGAACATTATGAAATTTTGCGCAGTTTGAATTTGCGCTCGGCGATGGTTGTGCCGTTGGTGGCCCGTGAGCGGGTTTTAGGCATTATGGCCTTTTTCTGGGCCGAGTCGAACCGGCGCTATGACGAGGAAGACCTGGCTCTGGCCGAAGAGTTGGCCCGCCGAGCAGCTATTACCCTGGATAATGCCCAGGCTTACGCCGCCGAACAAAAAGCCAGGCAGGAGGCCGAGGCAAACGCCGCCCGAATTGCCAGTTTGCAGGATATTACAGCCGCCTTCTCCGAGGCTTTAACATCAGCCGAAGTCGCCAGGGTGGTAATAGAACACGCCTTACCTGTTTTGGACGCTACAGGAGGAGTAGTTATGCTCCTGGATGCGGATGGGGCAACCCTGGAAACAGTGGATTACATTGGCTATCCTCCTGAAGCTATAGAACCGTGGCGGCGTTATCCTGTAACCGCCGCCGGGCCAGCGCCCGAAGCGGTACGAACGGGGCAGGCCATTTTTGTGGAATCACCCCAAGAATTTAAGGCCCGTTATGGTCGCCTCCCTTCTCAAATCCGTTCCGACTTCCGGGCCTGGGCGGCTGCTCCGTTGGTGGTAAAGGGACGTACTTTAGGCGCTATCGGGCTTAGCTTCACCGAGCCCCAAGCCTTCACCCTTCAAGACCGCGCCTTTCTTCTGGCTTTGGCCCAACAGTGCGCCCAGGCGTTGGAGCGGGCGCGGCTGTATGAAGTTGAGCAGCAGGCCAGGGCCGAGGCCGAAGCCAACCAGCAGCGGCTGGCCTTACTGGCCGAAATGCGCGAACGTAACCGGCTGGCCCAGGAGCTGCACGATACCGTCGCTCAAGCCCTCGGTTACTTGAACCTGAAGCTCGGCATCACCGAGAGCCTGCTGGCAGATGAAAAGATCGAAGCGGCTCAGGCCAACTTTCGCGAATTGAAACAGGTGATGGGTGAAACCTATACAGATGTGCGCGAAGAGATTTTTAACCTGCGAGCCAAAGTCCTATCAGGCTTAGGATTTATGGAAGTGCTGAATCGCTACGTTGATAAATACCGCCGTTTTTACAACCTTGACATCCAGCTTATCCACGAAGTTGACCCGTCTGTGCTTGACTTTACCCCCGAAACAACCTCTCAACTGGTGCGGACCATCCAGGAAGCGCTGATCAATATTCGCAAACACGCCCAGGTCAATCAGGCGGTAATCCGTTTAGGTGAGGAAAACGGACAGCTTCGTATCAGTATCGAGGATGAGGGCCGGGGGTTTGACCCGGCCAAAATCAAGGAAAAGACTGCCAGCTTTGGCCTGCAAATCATGCGCGAGCGGGTCGAAAGTGTCGGCGGTACTTGGGAGATTAACACCGTTCCCGGCCAGGGCACTCAGGTTATTTTACGGTATCAAAAGTAGCGCCAGAAGGGGTCGTCATAGGCCGTCAAGCAATCTAATAACAAGCGTAACTGGCAGGGCTATCAAAAGATAGCCCTTTTTGCTGGCTTAAACTATCCGTTTTGGTGTAGAGGTAAAACGGCAAAAGTGATAAGATTTTTAAAATCTTGATAGCGAGAGAATGCCGCCATGAACAGAAATAAAGTGGGTTTAGCCGTTGGCGCGGGTTGTATTATTTTAGTGTTACTTTTTGTGATCGCGCTTTCGCTGGTGTTCCCTTTATTTAATACCATCGCCATGCCGTTCAGGGAGGTCAGTCAACCGGCTGCGCCCAGTGAGGAGCAAACCTTCGACCTGCTACCGACCCTCACCCCGGCTACTCAAGGTGTCGAACCTCAAGTCACCTCGTCGCCGGCTGCTATCTCCACCCTGCCTGGTCTGGAAGCCAATTCGTTGACCGCCTTGTACCGACAACTCAATCCAGGCGTGGTCAATATCCAGGTTTATGTAGAGCGGGAAACCCTCAGCGGGGTCGGGGCCGGCTCAGGTTTTATTTTGGATAACGAAGGTCATATTGTTACCAATCATCACGTGGTTGCCGACGCTACCTAGGTGACGGTCATTTTCTTCAACGGCCTGGAAGCTGAGGCCGAAGTGATTGGCGTGGATGCTGAGAGCGACCTGGCTATGCTTAAGGTGGTGCAGTTGGTTGAAGGCGTGCATCCCCTACCTCTGGCCGACTCCGATAAGGTTCAGGTCGGTGAGTGGGTGGTGGCGATTGGCAATCCCTTCCAGTTGGGCGGCAGTATGACTGTAGGTATTGTCAGCGCCATGGGCCGGACGATTCCCACCGGCAGCACGCCGTTTGTTATTCCCCAGGCCATCCAAACCGATGCAGCCATCAACCCCGGCAATTCGGGTGGGCCACTCCTCAACCTGCGCGGCGAGGTTATCGGGGTCAATGCCCAAATTTTGAGCCGAGGCGCTCCCGCTAATGCCGGCGTTGGCTTTGCCATCCCGGCCAACGTGGTCCGGCGCATTGCCCCCGCACTGATTGAAAATGGCTCTTATCAATGGCCCTGGCTGGGCGTGCAGGGGGGAGATGTCAGCCTAGCGATCATGGAAGCCAACGATTTGCCTCAGCAAACCGGCGCTTACATCGCCGATGTCGTCTCCGACGGCCCCGCTGAAGAGGCTGGGTTACAGGGCACCTCCGATATTGAAGAAGTGAATGGGGTTGAAGTCCCGGTCGGCGGGGATGTGGTCATTGAAGCCAACGGCCAACCTGTGACCGATTTTGCCAGTTTGCTGGTCCGGGTAGCCAACAAAAACCCCGGCGATATCGTAGCTTTAACCATCCTCCGCGATGGCCAGGAGCAGCAGCTTATCGTCACCCTTGAACCCCGCCCCGAAAACCTGGAGCCATAGGCCATGTCATTTCGAGCGCCAGCGAGAAATCTTCTGGCTGAGCATAACATTTTTGCCCTGATCAGGAAGATTCCTCCCCGCTCTGCGGTCGGAATGACATGAGCATCTGAATTGGCTCATGTTAAGTACTAGTGCAAAGCAGGCCGGGCTCCCACGCTCGGCCCTCGGCGGCGTGGGAGCCGCCTCTGCTAAATTGCACTTGTTCTATACATGAGCATCTGAATTTTATTTACATCTCAGCGAGCCGGCGTCGCCGGCAGATCAGGCTGGCGAATAGGCAAGATGTCCCTGGGTGAAACCCGCCCGATACGCAGCACCATCAGGGCCGCCATCAGCCCAAACAGTCCAGCGATAACAAAACTGGCCTGATAATCGCCCAGCCAAGTTCGCAGCAGACCCGCTCCGTATGCCGCCGCCGCCGAACCCAGTTGGTGCGCTGCAAAAATCCAGGCGTAAACCGTGCCCACGTTGGCCTTGCCAAAGATGTCGGCGGTTAAGCGCACCGTCGGCGGGACGGTTGCCACCCAATCCAGGCCGTAAAAAACCACAAAGAGCATCAACCCATAAAAACCAAAATCGTATGCCACCGGCAAAAACATCAGCGACAGCCCGCGCAGCCCGTAATACCAGAAAAGCAGCCAGCGGCTGTCAAACCGGTCAGACAGCCAGCCCGACCCCATCGTGCCCAAAATATCAAAAACGCCAATCACCGCCAGCAGACTGGCCGCGGTCACTTCGGGGATGCCGCACTCGCGGGCAAAGGGAATCAAATGCGTTCCGACGAGGCCACTGGTGGTCAGGCCGCAAATAAAAAAACTGCCAGCCAACAGCAAAAAGTCCCGCGAGCGCAAGGCCTGGGTTAAGGTCTTTAGCGCCCCGCTAAAGGGATTGCCCAAATGCAAGCGCGGGCGCGGGTCTTCGTCCTTCTCAGTGGCCCCATACGGCTTTAACCCAACATCCTGGGGAAAGTTACGAATAAACATAATCGCCAGCGGAATGAGCACCAGGGCCACCCCTGCTACCAGCAGCGCCGCCGCTCGCCAGCCATAGGCTACTACCAACCAGGCCAGCAGTGGCACAAAGGCCAACTGGCCGGTGGCATTGCTGGCCGTCAGCAGCCCGACCACCACTCCCCGCCGGGCCACAAACCAGCGGTTCGAGACGGTGGCGGCAATCCAGCCGGCCATCGCCCCGGTACCCAGGCCAACCACTCCACCCCACAACAAGTATAGCTGCCAGGGCACGGTCATCTGGGTGGTCAGGAGAACGGCCCCGGTGATAAACACCAGGGCCGTAGCCATCATCCGCCGCATGCCTATTCTTTCCATCACACTGGCGGCAAATGGCCCGCATAGACCGTACAAAAAGAGGTTAATCGAAACGGCCAGCGACACCGTCGCCCGCGTCCAACCAAACTCCTCCTCCAGGGGCAAAATCAACACCCCCGGCACCGAACGAATGCCGGCTGTCAGCAGCATAATCAGAAATGTCACCGCCACCACAATCCAGGCATAGTGCAGGCGGCTGCGGACCAAAGCAGTAATCATGAAGATTTCCCCCTATGAAATAAATTTGTTGGCAGGTTGGAAGGGGGAGGGTTGGAACATAGAAGGTTTAGAAAGCTTCACGACTTTCAGCCTTCCATTCCTCCATTCTTCCCGTCCTCCATTCTTTTGTCATCCCTTACGCCCCCAAGTATAATGCAGGCTGCAAATTTTCCCAAGAGCCAATTTGTTGCGAGCGTGACTATGCCAACCACAACCATCCTCGGTTTAGATATTGGAACCACCGCCACCAAAGCGGTTTTGTTTGACCTGTCCGGCCACGAACTGGCCACCGCCGAACAGCCTTATCCGCTCCTGACGCCCCAACCGGGCTGGGTCGAAGAGGACCCGGAGGCGGTCTGGCAAGCCCTGGTACAGGCCGTCCGCAGCCTCCTGGCCCAGGTGGGGCCGGAGGTGGGCGCGAGCATCGCTGCCCTGGCCCTGTCGGCGCAGGCCGGCTCGCTTATCCCGGTCAAGGCCGACGGTACACCGACCTATCCCATCATCACCTGGATGGACCGGCGGGCCGAGGCGCTGGTCAACGAGTGGCGGGCCGAGGGCGTCGAACCGACCGTCCGGCGCATCAGCGGCTGGTCGCTGCAGATTGGCCTGCCCCTGCCTTTTATCGCCTGGCTGCGCCGCTATCGCCCCGATGTCTTTGCCGCCACCGACCGCTTTCTGGGCATCAACGACTTTTTGGTTCACCGGCTCACCGGCCACTTTTGCACCGATTACTCCTGCGGCACGGAAATGCTCCTGGCCGATGTCTCCAGTGGCCAGTGGAGCCAGGAATTGTGCGATTTGGCCGGGATTACTCCGGCCCGCCTGCCGGAACTGCGCCCTTCCGGCGCGGTGATTGCTCCCCTCAGCGCCGAGGCCAGCCGCCAGACCGGCCTGCCCACCTCGACTCTGGTGGTTAACGGCGGCCACGACCACTGCTGCGAAGCCCTGGCTATGGGCATTACGCCGGGTGAACTGATGCTGACCTGCGGCACCGCCTGGGTCATTACCGGGGTCATGGAACGGCCCGACTTGACGACGCTGCCGCTCAGCATGGACCTCAACTTTCACGTGGCCCCGCAGCGCTGGGCGCCCTCGCGCTTTTTGGGCGGCTTTGGGGCCACGGTCGAGTGGTGGCTCAACGAGGTCTGGCAAAACGCCGAACCACAGCCGCCGCTGCCTCGGGCCGACCTGTATGCGGCTATGAACCGGGCGCTGGCCCAGACCCGGACCGGCAGCAACAACCTGCTCTTTCTACCGGTCCACACCGCCTACGGCGGCTTTGCCGGTCTGCGCCTCGACCACAGCCGGGCCGACATGAGCCGGGCCATCCTCGAAGGCTGCGCCTTTGAACTACGCGGCGCGTTGGAAGACATGCGCCGGGCCAACCTGCCGGTCGAGCGGCTGTGGATGGCCGGCGGCGCTACCCGTAGTCCGGTCTGGACGCGCATCCTGGCCGATGTGACCGGCGTGCCCCTGACCCTAACCGAGTACGCTCACTGGTCGGCTCTGGGCGCGGCCATCCTGGCCGGCTGGGGCGCGGGCCTCTTCGAGTCGGTTGAGGCCGGGCAGTCTCGCCTGCAAAAGCCCGTCCGTCCCCTGGAGCCGGATGCCGGCCAGCGGCCCATTTATGATGAACGCTTTGCGGCGTACCAGGCGTTGGCAGACACGCGAAGCGGACAGTAGACGGGGGAAATTACCATCATTGTCTACCCAATGTCGTTAAGTTGAGCATCCTGAGTAGCGCGGAACGAAGTGGAGCGCATATCGAAGGGTGCGAGTTAGCGAGGATATCCTGACGGCGCAGCACCCTTCGATACAGTTCGCTTCGCTCACCTACTCGGGCGGCTGCTTAAGTTAATGATGTTGATTGTCTACCCCCATAACACCTGAAAGGATAGTTTACATTCAATGGTCACTCGCCGTCTCAACCGAATTTTCCAGCCGGATGGTCGGGCGCTAATTGTCGCCTGCGATCACGGTATGATTTCCGGCCCGGACAAGGGCATCGAAAACCTGGGCCAAACCCTGGACCAGATGATTGCCGGGGGCGTGGACGCGGTCATGGCCAGCTACGGCACGGCGACCCGCTTCGCGGCCAAGCTGGCCCGGGTGGGACTGGTGCTGCGTATTGACGGAGCCGGGACCCGCTTAAGCCCCACGCCGGGGCCGGGCGCGCAGTTCTACACCGTTGAGGATGCCCTGCGCCTGGGCGCTGACGCCCTGTGTGTGTCGGCTTTTCCGGCCTCACCGCTCGAAGAGGCCACGTTGGAAATGCTGGCGCGGGTTATCCGCCAGGCCCACGCCTGGGGCGTCCCGGTGATGGCCGAGATGGTTCCCGGCGGCTTTGACAGCGGGCCGGAGTTCCGCTCCGCCGAAACCGTCAGCGTGGCCGCCCGCGTGGCCGCCGAGTTGGGCGCGGACTGGGTCAAAATCCCCTACGTCGAAGGTTTTCGCCGGGTGATTGAAGGCTGCTACGTCCCCGTGGTAGTCCTGGGCGGCCCGGTCAAAGCCGGTCCCCGCTCGACCCTCGAAATGCTCAAAGCCGCCGTCGAAGCCGGCGCGGTTGGGGGGACGATTGGCCGCAACATCTGGCAGGCCGAGAAGCCGGCTCAAATGGCCGCCGCCCTGGCTGCCATCATTCACCACAACAGGTCGGTGGATGAGGCGCTGGAGCTGTTAGCGTAACATTACCTACCGCAGCAACCCCACCACCACCGTATCGAGCTGCCACATTGTGCCCGCGCCCAGGCGGCCTGATAGCTCTGTGGCTCAAGAGCAGCTTCTAAACTGGCCCGAAGTCGCTCTGCCGCCTCTTTGATGAGGGTGCTTTCCGTTCTGAGGAACAACGGTAAGTGGCTAAGGGGATGGCGCCAGACAACCGCCAACAGTTCAACTGCCTCGACCTGTTTGCCCTGAGCCGCCCAGACTTTAGCCAGATCGTACAACGTCCCCAGGGTCTCCCGCGTTTGGCCCATATCAGCTGAAAATTCGAGACTCAGCCGGAAATATCGTTCAGCCTGTTCCATTTCACCCAGGTAAAAAGAAGCATCGCCCAGGTTATTATAGGCTTGTTGAATCGGGCGGCGATAGTTAAGAGGATATCGCTAACTGTATATCCCCACGATACCACAGTCTAAGGGTCAAGATCACACCCGCAGCCGAGGCCGATACTGAATGGCCTCGGCGATATGCGCCGTTTTAATCTGTTCTGACCCGGCCAAATCGGCAATGGTACGGGCCAGCTTGAGGATACGGTGATAAGCGCGGGCGCTCAACTGCATCTGCTGCATAGCCGCCTTCAAGAGGTTGGTGCTGGTCTCGTCAATCGGGCAAAATTTGCGGATTTCAGCCGGTCCCATATCGGCGTTGGTTTGGAGGGTAGTTCCCTCAAACCGCTGCCTCTGGACCACCCGTGCCGTCTCGACCCGCTCCCGGACTCTGATACTGGGTTCGCCGGTGCGCTGGCTGCTCAACTTCTCAAAGGGGACACGCGGCACTTCGACGTGAATATCAATCCGGTCCATAAGCGGGCCGGATATTTTCTTTTGGTAGGCTTTGACCATAGCCGCCGAGCAGGTACACTCCTTGACCGAATCGCCAAAGTAGCCGCAGGGACAAGGGTTCATACTGGCAATCAGGGTAAAATTGGCCGGATAGGTCAGCGAGCCGGCGGAACGGCTGATGGCCACAATTTTATCCTCCAGCGGCTGGCGCAGCATCTCCAGCATGCGCGTCCCAAATTCCGGCAGCTCATCCAGAAACAGAACACCACGATGGGCCAGGCTGATCTCGCCCGGTTTGGGCCAGCGTCCCCCGCCGACCAAGCCGGCATAACTGACGGTGTGGTGCGGGGCGCGGAAAGGCCGGTGGCGCACCAGCGGCTCATCCGGCGAAAGTTGGTCGGCTACAGAATAGATGCGGGTGACATCCAGCGCCTCCTCAATGGTCAGTTTGGGCAAAATCCCCGGCATCGAGCGAGCAATGAGAGTTTTGCCTGCACCCGGTGGTCCACTCATCAACATATTATGGCCGCCAGCCGCCGCGATTTCCAGCGCCCGTTTGACGTGTTCCTGCCCTTTGATCTCGGCCAAATCGGTGGCAAAGGAGGGAAAATCTTCTACCTCCAGCGAGAAGTTGGCCTGGTGTGGGGCCAGCTTTTTGTGGCCGGTCAGGTGGTCAACCAGTTGCAGTAAAGTCTCAACAGGGTAGATGGTCAGCCCTTCGATCAGCGAAGCTTCGGCGGCATCCTCGGCGGGAACAAAAAGGGTGGTAAAGCCCTCTTGCCGGGCCAGATTAGCCATGGGCAGCACCCCGCTCACGTGGCGCACCCCACCGTCCAGAGAGAGCTCGCCCATCAGAATAGCCTGGCTCACATCGCCAAAAATCCGCTCCGAGGCCAGCAGCAGACCAACCGCAATCGGCAGATCGTAGGCGGGGCCGGCTTTGCGAATGTCGGCGGGGGCCAAATTGACCGTGACTCGCTCGGCAGGGAAAGACAGGCCCGAGTTTTTGATAGCAGCGCGAACGCGCTCGCGGCTCTCCTGCACTGCTGTATCCGGCAGGCCAACAATCGTCATCGAAGGCAGGCCACGGGCAATATCCACTTCAACTTCAATCAGCACACCTTCCAATCCAACGACGGCACAACTGGTGACTTTAGCCAGCATCGCTTATCCTATCCAGATAGTTAGGTTTTATCCATTTTAACATAGCTTGGTGAGGCTGTAAACTTAATTTGCCGCCTACATCCAATCATATTATAATGCGCTTCCGGTGGGTCACATCCGACCGGGCAAACGTATCTTTCCATTTCAGCCAGCTTACAGAAATCAATGACCCGATTTCCCCCAATCGGGTTTTTTTGCGCCTGGTGAACAGGGAGTAGGGAGTAAGGGGAAGGTACTGCCCGTTATTTTAACCCAAAGGGATAGCTCAATTGCTCAAATTACCGGGTTTGATTGACGTACACACCCATTTGCGGACGCCGGGAGGCGAACACAAGGAGGACTTTGCCAGCGGCACTGCCGCTGCTTTGGCCGGAGGTATCACCCTTATTCTGGCAATGCCCAACACCAACCCTCCTCTGGCTACCCTATCCGTGTTAGAGGCCGCTCGACAGCAAGCCCAACGTTCCATTTATTGTGACGTTGGGCTTTTTGCTGGGGCCAGTCCGACCCTGGTTGACCAGTTGCCCCTTCTCACCAACCGGGCCGTCGCCTTAAAAATCTACCTCAACGAAACCTTTGGCCCGCTGCGAGTCGAAGACCTGCCCACCCTGCTGGCCTGCTGCCGGCGTTGGCCGCGGACTAAAGTTATCGCCCTGCACGCCGAAGGCCCCAATGTGGCCGTTGGGATTGGACTGGCGGCGGCTTTCCAGCGCCCCATCCACCTTTGCCATATCAGCCGCAAGGATGAAATTGAACTCATTGCGGCGGCCAAGCGGCAAGGGCTGCCGGTCACTTGTGAAGTAACCCCGCACCATCTCTTTCTTACCCAGGCCGACGCCCCGCGCCTCGGTCCCCTGGCCGATATGCGGCCTCGCCTGGCCGAACAGACCGACCAGGCTGCCCTGTGGGAACACCTGGACAGCACCATTGACTGCATCGCCACTGACCACGCGCCCCACACCCTGGCCGAAAAGGCCGCCGCAACGCCTCCGCCCGGCGTGCCGGGGTTGGAAACCTCGCTGCCCTTGCTGCTAACTGCCGTCAAAGAAAAACGGCTCAGCCTGGACCGGCTCATCACCCTGATGCACACCAACCCCAAGCGCATTTTCAAGCTGTCCGACCAGCCCGACACCTATATCGAAGTGGACTCTACGACCAGTTACATCCTGGACAATGCCAACCTACAGACCAAATGCGGCTGGACTCCTTTTGCCGGGATGACTGTCAAGGGGCGGGTTATGCGGGTTGTGCTGCGCGGCCAGCCGGTTTACAATGCCAGCCGGTCTGGTAAGGAAAACAAAATCTTAGCCCCGGCGGGGACAGGTCGTTTACTGCCATGACACATCAAAGTTTTGTTGACAAATTGACCGGCGCGATTGAGCGCAATCATTCGCTGCTGTGCCTGGGGCTTGACCCCGACCCCCGGCGCTTTCCCGGCCATTTTCGCCAGCCGGTTGACGCCGACTCCCTGGTCGTTTGGGGGACGGCTTTGATCGAGGCCAGCAGCGATCTGGTCTGCTGTTACAAGCCCAACTTTGCCTTTTATGAGCAATATGGGCCGGCCGGGTTGGAAGCGCTGCGCCGCACCATTGCCGCCGTACCCGATAATATTCCAATCTTGCTGGATGCCAAACGCGGCGATATTGACAGCACCGCCGCGGCCTATGCCCGCGCCGCCTTCGAGGTCTGGGGCGCGGATGCCGTGACTGTCAATCCTTACCTGGGCCGGGATGGAGTCGCCCCGTTTTTGGCTTATCCGGGCAAAATGGCCTTTGTGCTCTGTTATACCTCTAACCCTTCGGCCCATGAAATCCAGGAATTTGGACCGGAAGGCAAACCGTTGTTTGAACATGTGCTTCGACAGGCCCAAACGTGGGGCAGCCAGACTCAGATTGGCTTTGTGGTTGGCGCAACGCAGCCCCACGCGCTGGCCCGGCTGCGCCGGTTGACTTCCGCCGAGAATTACTGGGTGCTGGCGCCTGGCGTGGGAACACAGGGCGGCGACCTGGCCGCAACCCTGGCCGCCGGGCTGGATCGAAACGGGCAAGGCTTGATCGTTCCCGTCTCCCGCAGCATTATCTATGCCGAGGACCCGCGAGCCGCACTGCTGGCGCTGCGTGAAACCGTCAACCAGACAAACATAGACCGAACCGTGTCCACTCCATCTCCCTCTGTGTCCGAGGCGCAGCGGGCGTTGATCCTGGGTTTGCACGAACTGGGCTGTGTCAAGTTTGGTCAATTTACGCTGGCTTCCGGCCAATCCTCGCCGATCTATCTGGATTTGCGCCGTTTGATCTCGCACCCCGGCTGGCTAAAACGGGCCGCCCAGGCTTATGCCGGCCTGCTGCACCCCCTTACCTTCGATCACCTGGCGGCGGTGCCCTATGCCGCGCTGCCCTTGGGGACGGCGGTAGCATTAACCATATCCAAATCGCTACTGTACCCACGCAAAGAAGTCAAAAGTTACGGTACCGGCAAAACTATTGAGGGCGTCTTCCAGGCCGGAGAACGAACGGTAGTCTTGGAAGACTTAGTTACCAGTGGCGGCAGCGTTTTGAAGGCCATTGAGCCGCTCAAGGCCGCCGGATTGAAGGTGTCAGATGTGGTGGTTTTGATTGACCGGGAACAGGGCGGGCGCGAGGCGTTGGCGGCCCAGGGGTATCGCCTGCACGCCGTTCTTCAATTGTCCCAAATTTTGGAGACGTTGCACCAGGCCGGTCGTATTTCCGGGGAGCAGGTTGCCCAGGTAAAAAACAGTTATCAGTCAATGTCATGAAATCAGCAGCGCCCTTCGATACGGTTCGCTTCGCTCACCTACTCAGGACGCTGCTAACCGCTTACTAAAATGAAGGGGATTTATAATGCAAACAACCATATTAGAGCCTTTGTTCAACTTTGAAAATTTGGTCAAACCCACTCACCACAGCAACGGCCTGACCGGCCAGGATATTATCTCTGTGACCCAGTTTGACCGGGCCAGGCTGGCCTATATTTTTAGCCGCGCCCACGAAATGCGGGAAATGGTCGGGCGGGTGGGCAGCACCGATTTGCTGCGGGGCTTTATTTTGGCCTGTCTTTTTTACGAACCGAGTACCCGGACCAGCGCTTCTTTTATCGCCGCGATGGAACGGCTGGGCGGCAGCGTCATTCCCATTACCCAGGGCGTACAATTTAGCTCGGTTAGCAAAGGCGAAACCCTGGCCGATACCATTCGTACCCTGGAACAGTACGCCGATGTGATTGTGCTGCGCCATCCCGAAACCGGCTCGGTTCAAATAGCTGCTGATTATGCGAATGTACCGGTGATTAATGCCGGCGACGGCATTGGCGAGCACCCCACCCAGGCTTTGCTGGATCTATTCACCATCCAAGAAGAATTGGGGACAATTGACGGTCTCAAAATTGCCATGGTCGGCGATTTGCGCTACGGGCGCACGGTTCACTCTTTGACCAAGTTGCTGACCCAATATCGGGTTAGCCTGCGTTTTGTATCGCCGGAGATTTTACGGCTGCCGCTGGTGATTATGAATGAAGTCATTGACGCCGGTCTCGACGTGCGTGAAACGCATGATGTGGCCGATGTCATTGGCGATGCCGATGTCCTGTATGTCACCCGTGTGCAAAAAGAGCGCTTTTCTGACTTGGCCCAGTACGAGGAGGTTAAAAACCTTTACGAAATTACCCCCGAACTTTTGACCAAAGCCAAGCAAAAGATGGTGGTCATGCATCCCCTGCCTCGCGTGGGTGAAATTCATTATAGTGTAGACAGCGATCCACGGGCCGCCTATTTCCGCCAGGTAAAAAATGGGATGTACATTCGGATGGCGCTGCTGGCGGCGGTTTTAGGCAAGGCGTAACCATCCGCCATGTCATTTCGAGGCCAGAGGCCGAGAAATCCCGCTGGAGTAACAAAAGATTATATTAGCTGGATAAATTAATCCTGTCTCTACCAAGTTTTAGGTAAATGTAGCAGAGGATTTTTCCCCGCTTGGCGGGTCGAAATGACATATTTAGCAGAAAAAACAGTGATGGCTCATCCCGCGTTGGCGTGCAATTTTTTAAATTTTAAACTCCACAGCCCGTTGGTATTAGCTTCAGGGATTATCGGCACCAGCGCCGGCTTGATGACGCGGGCGGCCCGGCATGGAGCGGGTATGATCACGGCTAAAAGCTGTGGACCGGCTCCACGAGCAGGACACCCCAACCCGGTAGCCCTGGATTGGGAGCATGGGTTAATCAATGCCATCGGCTTGACCAACCCCGGCGCGGAAGAGGAAGCCCGGCTTTTGGCCGAAACCCAGACGCAACTCCGGCCTCTGGGCGTCCCGCTGATTGCCAGCATCTTTGCCGGAACCGTGACCGAGTTTGCCCAGGTGGCCCGAACCGTGGCGAGCGCGCAGCCGGATTTGCTTGAGGTCAACATCTCCTGCCCCAACGTGGGTGATGAGTTTGGTACTCCCTTTGCCGGTACGTGTGAAAGCGCCGCCGCCGTGACGGAGTCGGTCAAAAACGCCGTTACCTGCCCCGTCTCCATCAAGTTAGCGCCCAATGTACCCGATATTGCCCGGATTGCCGCCGCCGTTGTCGAGGCGGGGGCCGATGCCATTACCGCTATCAATACGATGCCGGGCATGGTGATCGAGCCGGTTTCCGGCCGGCCGGTTTTGTCGAACCGGGTCGGCGGAATTTCCGGGCCGGCGCTCAAGCCGATTGCCCTGCGCTGTGTGTATGAAATCGCTCAAGCCGTTTCCGTTCCGATTATCGGCACAGGGGGCGTGTCAACGGGCAAGGATGCGGCGGAAATGCTCCTGGCCGGGGCTACGGTGGTGGGAGTCGGCTCTGCGGTTTACTATCGCGGGGTGACAGCGCTGGAGCAAATCGGCCAGGAGTTGGCCGCGTTTATGGAAGAACAGCGTATATGGTCAGTGGAGGCGCTGAGAGTACGAGGCTAAGGCTGAGGCTAAGAAAAAGAAGAATTCTACTCAGCCTTAGCCTCAGCCTTACTCTACAAGTTGAGAGTCTATGCCAACGATTGGAATTCCTCAGCCTTTTACCATTACAGCCATCAAAACAGAAAACGTTGCTACTAAAACCTTCAGCCTGGCCGGCTCGCTGGCGGCGGAGCCGGGCCAATTTGTGATGGCCTGGCTGCCCGGCTATGAGGACAAGCCTTTCAGCCTGGCCAACGCCAGCCCCATCCGCTTGACGATTGCTGCTGTTGGGCCGCTAAGCTGGGCGCTGCACCGCTTACAGGTGGGCGACTCGCTCTGGTTACGCGGGCCGTTGGGCCGGGGGTATAAACTGCCACTTCCGGCTCAGGGAGTCAAGCACATCGCCCTGGTGGGTGGGGGGTATGGGGTTGCTCCGCTGCTGTTTCTGGCGCGAGAGGCCCAGGCGCTAGGGCTGCAAGTTTCAGCCATTATTGGTGCGCGGACAGCCGCCAGCCTGCTCCTGGTCGAGGATTTTACCGCCCTGGGATTGCCGCCAATGGTGACGACCGAGGATGGTTCGACAGGGCAGCAGGGCCGGGTGACGGATGCTTTGAGGCTGCTCCTGGCCGGGTCTTCCCAACGCCCCCAGGCCGTTTTTGCCTGTGGTCCGGTGGGAATGTTGCGGGCTGTAGCGGACATGGCGGCTCAAGCCGACCTGCCCATCCAGGTGGGCTGGGAGGCGCATATGCGCTGCGGAATTGGCCTTTGCGGCAGTTGCGAAGTGGGCCAGGGTTGGCTAACATGTCTGGACGGGCCGGTGTTTGCTTTTAATCCGGTCCAGGCCAAAGAAAAAGGTACTGGCTCAACCTAATCGTAAATCCAAAATCCAAAATCGTAAATCGTTTAGTCTCTTATCGCCCGGCCTTGCGAAAGCTGCGAGGATAGCAACGCCTGCTACGCGACAGCAGTTGCCCCGACAATCAGCCCGACGACCTCATCGGTGGTCGTTTCTGCGGTGACGACTTCACCCACTTTGCGCCCCCGCCGCATAACCACAATGCGGTCGGACACGGCGAAAACATCCTGTAGATTGTGGCTGATGATAATCACCGGCACGTTTTGCTCACGCAGGGTTCGCACCAGTTCATACACTTTGCGCTGCTCGGCCACGGCCAAGGCGGCGGTTGGCTCGTCCATAATCATCAGCCGGGCGTTCCAATAAACGGCCCGCGCAATGGCCACGGCCTGGCGCTGGCCGCCCGACATCTCGCGGATGGGCCGGTTCAGATTGGGAATGTGAATATCCAGCTTATCCAAGACCTGCTGCGACTCGTCGTGCATGTAAGAACGATTGACCACTGTGAAGAGGCCCAGCGTCCGGCGCACCGGCTCGCGCCCCAGGAAAATATTCACCGGGGCGTCGAGATTCTCGCATAAGGCTAAGTCTTGATAGATGGTCTCAATGCCGCGCTGGCGAGCTTCCATAGGGGTGGCAAAGTGAACCTCCTGCCCATCCAGCAAAATCTTACCACCGTCGGGCCGGTAAACCCCGGAGATCATTTTTATCAAAGTAGACTTCCCCGCGCCGTTGTCGCCCACCAGGCCGACCACCTCGCCGGGGTAAATGTCAAGGCTGACATTGTTGACCGCGACCAAACCACCAAAGTGTTTTTCCAGGTTGATGGTTTGTAAAATGGGTTGCTGTGAAGGTGTCATATAACTTATTCTCCCGGCTTATTTAACTACTTTGGCCCTGGCCCGATCAACCAACACGGCCAGAATGATGACGATACCGACGGCGATAAATTGCCAGAAAGGATTGATGGCCAGGATAACCAGGCCGTTCTGGATCACGGCAATCAGTAGCGCCCCGATGAGCGTGCCAATAATGGTCCCCTCACCGCCAAACATGGAGGCCCCACCAATCACAACGGCGGCAATGGAGTCGAGCAAAAGCGCATCACCGGCGTTGGCCGCGCCGTTAGTAAAGCGCATGTTATAAAGTACCCCGGCCATGGCGGCCAGCGAGGCCGAGAGCAGGTAGATACTGATGGTGTGCCGTTCCACCGGGATACCGGCCCGTAGGGCCGCTTCGCGGTTGCCGCCGATGGCATAGGTATACAGGCCAAATTTGGTGCGCGACAAAACCCAGTGGCAGATTAAAACCAGCACGATCATCAGCGTCAGCGGATGAGGCAGAATGCCGACCAACTGGCGCAAATCGGCCCCGCTCAGGCCCGGCCCCGGACTGAGAAAGGTCAGCCCGGTGTTGGCATGATAGTATAATAAATAGCCATTCCCCAGTTGGCCTAACCCTTCAACTTTTACCGGAACGGGCATGCCGCCGGAGAAAAGAAACCCTGCTCCCCGGCTGATGCCTAACATGCCCAGGGTGACAATAAAGGGCGGCACCTGCAAGCGGGCAATCAACCAGCCGTTAATCAGGCCGGCCACCATACCCGCCCCCACCCCCGCCACCAATCCAACCAGCACTACCAGAGGCAGCGGCGTGGTCGTGGGATCAATCCAACTGGTCATGGCCATCGCCCCAAACACAGAGGCCATGCCCATCACAAAACCGGTTGACAGATCAATCCCGCCGGCAATAATGACAAAAGTTTGGCCCAGCGCCATAATCATAATGATGGCCATATTGGCCCCAATGCTCTGAAAATTAAACAGGCTAAAAAAGCCCTGGCCGGTGATCGAAAAAATCACAATCAACAGTAACAAAAATAACCAGGCCCAAGCCTGACCAAGAAATTCAATGACCCGTACGGGACGATTGGTGCTGCTGCTTAAAGCTTCCGTCTTTTGCATTTTCGGTCCTGAATATAGAGACTCTGTTTGTGGCATCCCTATGAAATGTGGTTTTATTTTAATAGGGGCAGGTCTAAGACCTGCCCCTATCTCATTACAGGTTATTCACTTTTATAAATCGCGGCCTGAGCTTCGGGGGTATCCACATTGTCACGGGTGATGACCGTGTAACCGGTTGGGTAGCGCTTCTGGATGCCCGCCGTGTTGCCGCCCAGGGCTTGCACCGCATACTCCACCCCCACACTGCCCATCTCTGCCGGATGTTGGGCAATCACAATGTCTACCAACCCATCCCGCAAATCCTGAATGGCTTGCTCGGGTGCATCAAAGTTGGCTACCTTGACCACTCCACTCAGTCCGGCGTTCTTCACCGCTTGCGCGGCCCCCTCGGCGCTGAACAGGTTCGCTCCAAAAATCCCACCCAGGTCAGGCACGCGCTGCAACACCGCCGCCGTCTGCTCGGCGGCTTTGGCCGCACTGTCGTCGTTGTAATCTACGCCCACCAACTCCACCGCCCCAGCCGTCGCTTCTATCGCATCCTTACAACCTTGCTCCCGCTGGTCGGTCGTGCTGATCCCTGGCCGCACGTTCTGAATGTACAGCTTGCCCGTGCCGCCCATCGCATCAATAATCGCCTGGCAGGCTATCTTGCCACCTTCGGTGTTGTCCGACCCCAGGTATGACAGTGGGAAGGTCACCGGCCCATTGGCATAATCCCCATCCCCAATGAACGTGTCCACCGACAATACCTTAATCCCCGCGTCATTCGCTCGCTGCAACGGCTCAATCATCGCTTGCTTGTCTGTCGCCGCTATCAGAATCGCATCCACCCCCCGCGCAATCATCGCATCCAATATCGGCGTCTGCTGCACCGGGTCAAACTGCGCCGGCCCGTCCACAATCAACTCGACACCCAATTCCTCGGCCTTCGCCCGCGCCCCCTTCTCCATCGTCACATAAAACGCATCCCCCTTCACCCCGATGATCAACGCGATCGTCGGCTTCTCCCCAGCGGCCAGAAGCGCCCCGGCTTGTTCCGCCGGCGGAATGCACAGCTTCCAGCCCGGTTCAATGACGTTGACATCATCAATCTTATTGTAGCTGCTATCCGAAGCGGCTACAGCATTGGTCGCATCGGCAATAGCCTGATAGGCCAACACGTTGCCCAGGGTTTTCTCGGCAATCTTCGACAGCCAGTCATCGGCCTGGACCACCACATCGGATTCGCAGGTCACTTCTTGGGCCAGCGCCGCCGCCGGATTGAAGGTCAAGATTAAGGCCAGGACGGCCATAATGCTGAGCAAATTTGTTGCTTTTTTCATGGTAAATCTCCTCTATCTTCCTTTAATAAAGTTAGGACACGTGAGGACAAATTGAAGTTTGTCCTCTTACTGATAGCACAAGCTAAAGCCTGTCCAACAAAAACTACGAGCTATCTCTCACCTCCTTCCAAAATCAAACTTTAACCAACCTCATCCATCTTGAAGAGGTCAAGCATTTTCAGCGGCCCTACGGCATTGGTTAAATGACCGACTTCGGTCAAGTTCAAGGCTTGACCGGCTGACGTGATGACAGCCAAATTATAACCGGTCAAGGATAGCAATCTGGTTTCTGTCAAATATTCAGATTGAATAAGGTTAGAGCTTAATTTTCCGGCAACAGTATGACTCAAGTGAGCCAGTATGTTAGAATCGGTTGGCGTATTGCCAAGAAAGGGGCCAGCAAACATTCCGCTTTGATCAAACGGTTCATGCCGGTTCGGTCGTTTAACTTCGACCGGCAGCGTCCCCATTGAGATGACTTCGGGCAGCTTCACTGCTTCCTCCGCTGAATGGGTGTTTCTTTGAGAAATCCGTATCAATATACTATCATTTGCCGGATATTGCAACAAATTTGAGGCTCATTTAAGCGGTTAAATGGGGCAGCACATGTGGTTTACCAGAGGAGTTTCCGGCGCTGAAACAGGTAGCAGGGTAGCAGTTCATACGCTGTTAGCAGCCTTGCTACCTTGTTACCTTGCTCCCTTGACCCTGGCAGGCCAGACACAAACTTTCGGCCCGGATGGAGGCGTGACAGTGAGTGCCCTCGTTGAGCACCCAATCAAATCCGGCGCAGTGAGCCAGGGCGCACAGGCGGCCATACTGGCTCTGGTCAACCGGCCAGAGGGTCAGGTCAATGGCCCGGCCTTCGTAGTGCAGCGAATAGCGGGTGGCCGGTTCCGACTCAGGGGGGTCATGCTCCAACAGCGAGTCGTAGGCATCGGTGATGCGCACCTGGAAAGCACCGCCCCACTCGGTTTGAACCAGGTGATTCAAACGGGTCAACGGAAGAATCATGGCCGGGTGCATCAAAAAATCTTCTGTATCAAAAGGGGGCTTTTCTTCCTGCTTAAATTTAAGGGTGGGATCCAGAATGCCAACCAGTTGATTGTAGCCGCACGAGTCGCGTTCCAGGTGGCAGAGCATCGGCGTTGAGGCCAGTCGCTCGGTTTCGGAGTAACTCCCGCTGGCAGAGATGTGTTCGCCTTTGGCTAAATTGGGCTGCAAGCAAGCAGGTGGGCCGGGCGCAACAGCGACAAAGATGGGCGGCGGCGTCACGGTAGGCCGGGGGAGAGGAGTCGGCGGCGGGGTAGGGGTAGGCAAAGGAGCGGCGACAGGTAAGGGCCGCGCAACGGGCGGCGGAGACAGATCAATCCTCACACAGGCAAGGCTACTGAGGGTCACAACAAAAAGAGCAAGATAAAATTTACCTATCACAAACCCCCTGAAAACCACGCCCCAAGACCGAAGATTTACGATTTACGATTTACGATTAAAAGTGTTGATTCAGTCCAATCGTAAATCGTAACTGCTCAGCCATGTCATTTCGACCGCAGGGAGAAATCTCCGACACCTTACTTTTATGTGTTGCGCCTTGGGGATTTCTCGACCTTCGGTCTCGAAATGACATGAGCCTGAGTAGTAACTAAAATCGCAAATCGGTTGGTCACTCGTCACCGTAATAGCCGGCCCCCTGCCCCCCAACCTGCCAGACGCGGCCTGGCCGCCAGGGAAACCACTTTTGCCCGTCGTGGCTGCTGCTCAAAAGATAGCTACCACCCGCCGGCTGACCCTGACCGGCCGTATCATACACATAAACTGTGCCCTGATCCGGCTCAGACTGGCGCGCATTGACTAACAAGCGCCCATCCTGGGTCCAGCGAGGCTGGTCGAGGCCGAGGCCGGCAGGGGGGTCGAGCAGCGTCACCGCGCCGTCGCCCAGGTGCACCAGGCCGACCGTCTGGCAGATTTGGCAATTGCTGCCCAGCCGATTGGCCACAAAGGCCAGGGTGCTGCCATCGGGCGACCAGACCACGCCGCCCACCAGGTCAATCCTGTCATCATCCTCCAACAGAATGCGTTGATTCGCACCGTCAATGGTAATGGTATAGAGGCTAATCTTTTCGGTAATGGCAATCTGCGTCCCATCGGGCGAAAAACTCTCGCTGACGGTGGGCAGCAGCAACCGGCGAATGACCTGCTTATAGCCCAGCGTGTCCTGCACAAAGCGCCGGCTGGCGCTGGCGGGAGCGGTCGGCGTTCCGGCGGGCATGCCGAGTTCCGGTAGGGACGCCGGAGCAGGGGCAACCCCAGGTGGGGACACGCCTACTGCGGCAGGGGCGGGAGCGGGCACGTTTGAGGCAATTATCCCGGAGCTACCACCGGGCTGAACCAACAGGCCAGGAATGGTCACGACCGGGATGTTGTTGGTGATGTTGTAGGTACTGACAACTTCATTGGACACCCAGGCCAACGCGCCACCGGGGGCCGTCACCAGCCACCAGGAGGAGTCGGCGTTGCGCCCTACAATTTCCAGGCTTTCGCCTTTGGCCATACGCCCCACTTTGAAGTATGCGTCGCTGGGGCCGCTGCGCAGATTGACCCCGCCTTCGTGCGCCAGCACAATAGGCCGGGGCGGAGGTGGAGGGGGCAGCGGAGTGGAGGTGGGCAGGTAGGGTGCATTGGCCCGAACGGCAATGACCTTGCCGGTCAATAAGTCTACTTTTTGTTGCAGCAAAGCTATTTCTTCGGGAATGGGCCGGGCCTGGGCGGAGTCGTCTGGCCCGACCAACTCCTGGGTTAGACCCAAGCTCAGAACGTTGACCAGGAGACAAACACTGCAAAACAGCAGCGTCACCCCCAAAAAACCGAGGGTAAGCAGTAGCCCCACCTGAGCGCCACAGCCGCCCATGACCAATCTGCCCAGTCTAGTGTGCCAAAATGGGTGCATTTGTTCTATCCCCATCAAATTCTTGTATCGTAACTGCTCAGGCATGTCATTTCGACCGAAGGGAGAAATCTCCTAATCCGTGTTTGCAGACAACGGTCTCAAAGATTTCTCGGCTTTCAGCCTCGAAATGACATGAAGGCCGAGTAGTTACCTGGTATCAACAGCAAGAAGCTGAACTGGCTTAAGAAATAAGAGGCGACAGTTATCTAATTTCTTATTTCTTATTTCTTAATCACTATTGTAACTGTCAGCCCGCTCGGAAACGCCGGCTTGCCAGATTCGGCCGGGCCGCCAGGGGAACCATTTTTGCCCCTCGTGGCTGGCGCTCAAAACGTAGATACCTTCGGCCTTTTGACTTTCGCCGTAGATGTTATAAACGTAGGCGACGCCGTCGGCCGGCTCGCCGGGGTGGGCGTTGACCAGCAAACGACCATCCTGAGTCCAACGGGGCATATCGGTATCGAGTGACGGGTCCGGTGGAGTGAGGTAGGTGATGCTCTTTTCGGCCAGGTTGAGCAGCCCCACTGCCCGGCAAGGGCGGCAATATTTTTGTTTAAAGCCGACCACAAAGGCCAGGTATTGGCCGTCGGGCGACCAGACCAGCCCATCCATCGGCCCCATTTTATCATTGTCTTCCAGCCAGATGTCGGTGTGCGCGCCGGCTAGGCCAACGGTGTAGATTCTTATCCGCTCGGTCATGGCAAAGCGGCTGCCATCCGGCGAAAAACTGGCGCTGCCCGGCGGAGTCAACAGGCTGGCTTTGACTCTTTGAAAGGCGGAGGTATCTTCGACGTACTGGCGGCTAACCTCAGCGGCGGGCGTGGGCGTACCGGGCGGCAGGGTTGGCGTCGGTGTGGGTGTAGGCGGCAACGCAGGTTGAACGGGCGGAGGCGTCACGGCGGCAACTATTCCAAAAGAGGCCGGCTGGACCAGTTCAGACGGGGTGGTAACTACCGGAATGGTCTCATTGATATTGATAGCTGTAACCAGGGCGTTGAAGGCCCAAGCAAAGCTGCCGTTGGGTAGAGCCACCAGCCACCAGGTTGAATTGACATTGCGCCCGACAATCTCGGCGCTTTCACCAAGGGCCAGGCGACCAGCCGGGGCGTAATCAATACCGGGGCCGCTGTACAGAGTGACTTCATTCTGAGTGGCCCTGACAATAGGTTTTCCGCCAGCCGGTAAAATCGGGGGCGGCGCTACTGGCTCCTGGAGTTGCAGCGCCTCGATCTGCGCCAGCAAAAGGTCAACTTCGGCCAGCAGGGAATGCACATCGGCGGGCGGCTCAGACGCCGGGGCAGAGGCGTTGGGCGAACCGGTTTCGACAGGCTGGCCGGCTAGACCCATGATGATAACGTTGGTGGTCACGCACACGGCGCAAAACAGCAGCACAAACATCAATCCGGCCAGGGACAGCAGCAATCCAAGCTGCGCGCCGCAGCCACCAATCACCAATTTGCCGAACCCGGTCTGCCAGAATGGACGCATTATTCCCACCAATCCCGTTTGGAGCGCATATCCAGGAATTTGCCGTTGTCGCGGATGGCGACAATCAATTCATCCCCGGCCACACCTACCGGCGTGTCGAGCGTTAAGCCGGGCAGCTCATTCCCTTTGCTCTCGCGGAATTTAGCCACCAGGTTGAGGTCGGTATGCAACCCCAGATAATGAACCGTATACCCTTTGACCACACTTCCGGCGCGGGCGTATAAAAAGGTCAGGCTGTCTTCCGAGGCATACAGGACGGTGGCGTAGTAATTGCCGCCATAAATATCGCCCTCCTTGGGGGGGATAAAAATAGGCTGGCCCGGCGTGGTTTTTAAGCCCAGCAGCACCACGTCCTTTTCCTGGATCAGTTTACCTTTGCAGTTGCAGCCCCAATCCCAATCATGCACGGTGTAAGCCCGCGTAAATTCCGGCTTGAATATTTTTGAAAAGTTGGGGGCGTTGGGGTCTACCCCGGAGCCGGGCAGGTCTTGTAGGGAGAGATCCACCTCGATGGGCTGTGGGTCGCGCAGTTTCAGGTTGAGATCGCCGTGTTCTTCGGCGGGGCGACTTTCCCGCTGACCCTCCAGCGGAATCAGGCTATAGGTGTTGGAAGAAGTGGCCGGCGGGGCAAATTCGGCGGCTTCTTCTTCTTGAGAGGCAGCGGATACCGCAGCAGGGGTAGCTACCGGAGCGGTTGTTGCCGCGGGCGCGGATGAGACTGAGTCGGTCGGTTGGGGAGCAGTTGTCGTCGCGGGCACGGATGAGGCTGTATCAGTCGGTTGAGGAGCAGCGGCTTGGGCCTGAGGTGTACCAATAGCGACAGCAGTAGGCAGGCTGGTGGGCGTCTGAATCGGGACAGCGGGCGGCAGAGGAGTTGTCTGAACAGGCGCAGCGTCGGTTGAAGGTCCGGCTACCTGAGTGGCTAACGCCGACAAGGTGGCGACCTGTTCCTCCAAGGGCGAAACCGTAGCGAAAGGAGTGGCGGTGCTGGTGGGCACGGGGGTTTGGGTGGGAATTGCCGCCAGCACGTCGGTGGGGATATAAGTGGCTGCCAGTGGCGGCAGACCGCCCGCCCCTGAGCGGCTGATCGAAACTTCCAGCCCCGACAACTCCCAGCCCAGGTAAACATTTAAGGTTACAGACGCGGCCAGCAAGATGAGCAACGCCAGGGAGAGAATCGTCATAAAGCTTAACGACACCCCCCAGAAAAACCATAAGAGACAGCCGCCGATGCGGCCTTCGGCGGCAGATGTTTCGGCTTCGTTGGCCATACCCCTCTCCTCCACTTTCAAATATCCTAACCCCAAAAACTAAGGGTTTAATCGAAAAAAAATTAGAATTGGGTTAGGAATTATTTTATTAACTGAGGAATTATTCAGATTGGTGGTAATTCTGGAAGGTTGGAAGGCTGGATTAAGCGGTATCCAATCTTCCATCCTCCAATCTTCCATTTTTAACAGCGCGACCAGCCTCCCTGACCATCCAGGCAAAGCCGAACCGCTTGACCGTTAAGGCTAAAGGTAATCGTTTCAACGTAATCACCCTTTTCAACCACCGTAAAAAAAGTGACCGAACTGGTTGCGCCCGGCTGCGGCCCCGAACCTTCATAGCCATAGAAACAGGCCTTGACCGATTTGCCTTTGGCAGTGGTAAAAGTGATCGGCCAGGCATCGGGCAGCTTGACGTCGGAATTGTTGGTCAGCAGCAGTTCGACATTAAAGCCGCGATAATTGGGTTTGGTATCGTCAAAGTCACCCGTTTCCCAGGCTTTACACGGGTCGCCGCGGTCCCAGCCCCATGGCTCTTCATAACGGTGTTGGTTGCCAACCTTGAGTACATACAGGCCATCGTCCTGGCTTGGTGGGCTGCTTGCTTGGGCGCTGTAACCTTGCTCGTTGCCGTATTCCAGCCCACTGATGAGCCATTGATTACCCTGTTTGATCAGGGTGTAGATGCCTCGATCCCGGTAAAGGGTTCCATCCAAAACCACCCCCTGGTGCGTAGCTACAGCCCGCCCGCCGTCGAGTTGAATCGCCAAATCTACCAGGGTTAAAGAGGTAATGTTGCTGGAAAAGAAGGTTTGATAGCGCCGTTCAATATTGGCCCAATCCTGCCAGGTAGTGTCATCACTGGGGTCGGCGGGGGTGCCGTTGTGATCTACTACAATGGCATCAGGGGTATATAACGATTTTAAAAGGGCCAGGTCTTGGGCTACGGTGGCGTTGACTTCGGTCAGGATCACAGCTCTAACCTGTTCAGGATCGGTGGGCAGATTTGAGGGAATGGACGTGGCCGGAAGCGGATTGAGACCAGGGGTAGATATAGGCGGCGGATGGGGGGGCGCCGGATTAGCCGCCTGGGTGGCAGCGATGGCCGCATCAACCGTAGCTTGCAAATTTAGCACGGCTTGCTGGGTAGCAGCCACACCGGCAGCGACGGTCGCTTCGACGTTAACCGTCTGGCCCAAGCCACACAGGGCCAGCGTGATCGGCGAAATGAGCGTGATACCAACCACCACTGCATAAAAAAATAGGCCTCGAGGATTATACTCAGCCATACTTCCGTGAAGGTTTAATATTTTTAAGAAAGTTAAGCTTTTACATAATATCACACTTTCCCGACATAATCAAGGGGTAAAAATTTTTCGGGGGAAAAGAGGCAATGAACGGGGGTTTATTCCCACCAGTCATGGCGGGAGCGGACATCCAGAAAGGTGCCGTTATCACGGATAGCGACAATCAATTCGCTCGTAGCAATGCCAACGGGTGTGTTGAGGGTCAGGCCGGGCAGTTGGCCCCCCCGGCTTTGGCGGAAGAGAGCGACCAGATTGGGGTCGGTTTGCAGACCGAGGTAATGCACGGTGTAACCCCGGGCCACATTGCCGGCCCTGGTATAAACAAAGGTCAAGGTATCCTCGGCGGCATAAAGGAGCGTGGCATAATAACTGCCCCGGTAAACATTCTGCTGGCGGGACGGAATATAGACCGGCTCACCCGGCGTCGTCCGAATTCCCAGCAGCACCAAATGTTCATCGTGTAGGAGTTGGCCTTTGCAATTGCAGTTCCAGTCCCAATCGTGAATAGTGTACGCCTGCGTAAAGTCGGGTTTGAAAATGCTGGCCAGGTTGGGCGCGTCCGGGTCTAAACCTGAGCCGTTAATCTCAACCAGGTTCAAATCTACCGTGATGGGTTGGGGATCACGCAGCTTTAAATTGAGATCGCCGTGGGCTTCGGCGGGACGGTTCTCCCGCGCCCCTTCGAGCGGAATCAGGGCATAGGCGTTGGCCGAACCGGCCGGTGGTCCTACTTCCGCCGGAACAGCCACAGCCACACTGACCGGCGGCCTGGACAGCGCCTTTGGCTCAACAGGGTGGATTAACTGCTGCGCTAAAAGCGCAGCCCGCGCCTGAGACGCCTTGATTTCCAGCCGAATTTGGTCATAAAGACCGGTCGAAATAATATCCCCTACCGCCTGCCGGGATGAGACAGCCAGCGGTTCGACAACCGCGACCGCTACAGCGTGTCCACTTCGCATCGCCAATCGTTTCGACTGCGGCAATTGGATGGACCAGGCCAGAGGCGTAGGGGTCGGACGCCGCTCAAGTGTGCCGGACGGCTCAACCTGATTCTTGACCCCTTGCGGCAGCGGCCAAACCAGGTAAATAACCAGAATGACCGCACCGGCCAGCAAAACCGGCAGTTTTCGCGCGGAGATCGTCATAAAAGCGAAAGCTCTTCCTCAGTCACGGTAAAGCCCATTCCATCGGCGCGGGCGGGGTGAAGCTGGAGCGAACCGCTACCGGCTGGCTGGTTTCGATAGATTGAGTAACTGCATTGAGGATTTCGACCACGTGCGCGGCCTGTTCGCCGGTGGCGCGGTGGGGACGATCTTCGGCCAGGGCTTGCGCCATATCCCGCACCGCCCGGCCCCACTCGACTTTGCGCTTGCCCTGATAACCCGGTTTGAGCAGAGCCACCGGTTGTAACGGCTGACCGAACTCGGCCACTTCGACGGCCACATTGAAATCGTGCCAGCTTTGCAGATAGAGCGTACCCAGATCACCGTGAAATTCAATACCGTCCTGTTTGCTGCTGTGACGGGACACGTAAAAATCGCTGGTCAGCCGGACGAGCGGGCCGTTTTCCAACTCGATCAGGGCGACGACGAAATCCGGGGTGTCAATATGGAAAGGGACGCCCTCCCGCGTCACCCGGTCGGGATGGACCACCTTGCCGTAAGCCCAAACCTGGCGGGCCGGGCCAAAAAAGGTGGTTAGCATGGTCAAGGGATAAACGGCCACGTCAAACAATGCGCCAACCTGATAAAAAGGGCCGGGCGCGGGGTGCCACGATTCGATGCGGCCCCAGTTGACCTCAGCAAAGGCCACCCGAATCTGGCCCAGTTTCCCCTCGCGGATGATTTTCCAGGCCGTCTGCTGGGCCTCGCCCATATAGGTAAAAGGCGAGCAGCCCAGGCGCAGCCCTTTCTGGCGGGCCAGTTCGACCACCGCCCGCGCCTCCTCGTAGGTCAGGGCCAGCGGCTTTTCGCAGTGAACATGCTTGCCGGCCTCCAGGCAAAGGGTGGTCGTGGCGGCGTGGGCGTGGTGGATGGTCAGATTGACCACCAACGCCACCGCCTCGTCGGCCAGCATCGCTTCGATGGAAGGATAGGCCCGGCAGCCAAATTTAGCCGCCAGCGCCTCGGCGCGGGTCACATCCAAATCGGCCATGCCGATCAGCTCGATTTCGGGATACGTTGCCAGCGTTTCGGCATACGGCTCAGCAATGTTGCCGCAGCCGAGAATGGCAACGCCCAGTTTTTTGGTCACGATATAGAAACTCCTGTCTACAGAAATTTACCTAATTTACCTCAGTTCAGAGTTTTTTATTTTTCGACAGGATTAACAAGATTTACAAGATAAAATTGATCAAAAATCTTGTTAATCCTGTAAATCTTGTCTATTTTAGTTGAAACTCCGAATTCAGGTTAATTTGATTGATTATTTTCAGTCGCGGCTGGCCCAGACCATCCCGCGTTTTTGAATTTCTAAAACTTCCGACACTTCAAAATCGCTGGCGACGTGTCCCAGCGAAGAGTAGAAGACGCGGCCTTGCCCCCAGCGTCGTTTCCAGACCACGGGCATGACGCACCCATCCACCCACGGGGCGCTGCGGGGGTGGAACGTTGTGGTTGCCAGGACCTCGTTGGAGGGATCAACGTGCATGTAATACTGTTCCGATTTCACTGTGAAATCAGAAAGGCCCTGGGTAATCGGATCGGCAGGGGCAATGATATTCACCTCATACTCGATGATATTGTCGGGGTGGGCCACCCATTGGCCGCCGACCAGCCATTGATAGGCCGGATTATTACGAAACGAGTCGGCCATTCCTCCATGCCAGCCGGCAATCCCCACCCCGTTCGCAACAGCATCGAGCAAGCCTCTTTCCTGCTCCGGGGTGATTACGCCCATGGTCCAAATGGGCACGATCAGGCTCAGGCTCTGCATTTTGCTTTGATCCAGGTAAACATCAAGCGTGTTAGCCATTTCAACGGCAAAGCCACAATCCTGCAAAATGGGCGCAAACAACTCGGCGCACTGCCGAGGTTGGTGGCCTTCCCAGCCACCCCAAACGATAAGCGCGTTTTTCATTGTTGTTCAACCATTCTCATAGATCGTCACCTTTTAAATCCAACCAGGCTATTTCTTGCGGAGTTAACTTAACTTGGCTGGCCTCGACATTGGCCTTGAACTCAGGGCCGCTCTGGCAGCCCACCAGGGCAAAGATATTGAGCGGCTGGCTGAACACATAAGCCAGGGCGATTTGCGGCAGAGTTACCCCTTTTTCCTCGGCTAACTGGCGCGCCCGGTCAAGCCGTTTGAAGTTATCTTCGTAACAGTAACTCTCAACGCACAATCGGTCGAGATAACTGTCGAACGAGTCAAGGTTGTCCCGGTTAAAACGCCCGGAGAAAAAACCGCCGGCCAGACTCGACCAGGTAAAGAGCGGCAAACCATTTTGTTGATACCAGGCACGGGCAGTTTTGCCCTGCGCGCCGCTGATACTGAGGCAATTGGGCCACGGCTCCTTGACCTGCTCGGCCAGGCTAAAATTGGGGCTGCTGGCAGCAAACGGAACCAAACTGTGCGCTGCGGCATACTCATTGGCCGCTTGAATCCGTTCGTGGCTCCAATTAGAACCACCAAAGGCGTGAATTCGGCCCGCCGCTCGATGCTCGTTCAACACCTCCACAATCGGGCCGACCGGCGCCGTCGGGTCATCGCGGTGCAGTAGATAAAGGTCAATAAAATCGGTTTTGAGCCGCGCCAACGAGTCAAACAGATCAGAAGTAATATCAAAAGGCGTTACCCGCTGGCGGTCTTGGTTGTGATGCGCCCCCTTACCAATGATAACCACTCGGTTGCGCAGCCCGCGCTCGTTGAGCCAGCGCCCAAAGGTGCGCTCGCAGTCACCATTGCCATACCCATGCGCAGTGTCAAAGGCGGTGCAGCCCAACTCAAAAATCTCATCCAATAGGGTGAAACTCCGCTCCGCTTCGTCTGAAGTAATCATCACCGTGCCCTGAACCAGGCGGGAGATGGGTTTGTTGATAGCAGGGATATGTCCGTATTTCATAATAAATCTTTTGTTGATGCGTGATACGTGAGAACGCTTCGCGTCACACATCACGCATCACTTTTCACTCCATCGGATATTTCAAGCCCCACGGGGCGCGGATTTCGTCCATCGTGCGCATGATAGACAGGGTTTCGTCCAGGGGCATGGTGGCGCTCTCTAACCACCCATTTCGCAGGCAGTTCATAACCTCAAGGGCTTGATAGTTGTAGCCGTTACCTTCAAACGGCGCATCAATAATTTCATCGCCCTGCTCAGGCCGGGATAAGGTGAGACGAACCGGGCAGTAGATGGGCGCGTGGACCCTGATGCGCCCTTTTGTGCCCATAATAATGGCTTCGGACGGGATGTCGGTTCTGATGGCTGCGGCCAGGACGGCCAGTTGGCCCCCGGCGTAGCTCAACAGCATGGCCGATTGTTCGTCCACGCCAGTCTGCCCCAGATGGGCCAGGCTGGTCACTTTGACCGGCATCCCCAATAACATCGAAGCAAAAGAGACCGGATAGATGCCCACATCGAGAAGCGCGCCGCCGCCCAGGGCCGGGTTAAACAGGCGGCTTTTGGGGTCAAATTCGGCCCGAAAGCCCAAATCGGCCATGAGCATACGCACTTCGCCGATGGCGTCTTCGGCAATCAATTGTCGCACCTTGAGCACCGCCGGCAGAAAACGGGTCCACATGGCTTCCATCAGAAACAGCTTTTTTTGGCGGGCCAGCTTAATCATCGCTTCCGTTTCGGCGGCGTTGATGGCAAACGGCTTTTCGCACAAAACAGCTTTACCGGCCTCCAGGCAGAGCAGAGTGTTATCTTTATGCAGCGAGTGGGGCGTCGAGATATAAATGACATCCACTTCGGGGTCATGCGCCAGCGCCTCATAGCTGGCATGGCGGTGCGGCACAGCGAAAGCAGCGCCAAATTGGTCTGCTGTTGCCTCTATCCGCGAACCGACGGCGACCAGTTCCGCGCCGGAGGCAGCTTTTAACCCCAGCGCAAATTTGCGGGCAATGACCCCCGTGCCCAAAATTCCCCAACGAATGTTGTCGGCCATATTGAACTCCTCTTACTTTTGGAGATTGGAGATTCTCAATCTCCAATCTCCCTCTCAAAATTCAAATTCAGTAGATCACGAATCGAGAAGCCAGCACGCCCACGTGCGGCTCCGTTCGGCACGTGGGCGCGCCTCACTCCTCTAAAATTGTGATTTACTAAAATTACTTGGAACGACGCTTTAGTTCCTTTAGAATTTCTCCAACGGCGCCGGAAAATTGCCAAACTTGACCTCCGGCCCGGCGACAGGAGCAGCCCAATGGATGGCATTACTGATGACCCGCAGTACCTCCGGCTGATGGTAGATGGGGTAGGTTTCGTGGCCGGGGCGGAAATAAAAGATTTTGCCCCGCCCGCGATGGAAGCAGCAGCCGCTGCGGAAAATTTCGCCGCCCTGGAACCAACTGATAAAGACCAGGGTATCGGGCGCGGGGATGTCGAAATGCTCACCGTACATCTCAGCCTGGGGGATTTCAAAATATTCGGGCAGCCCGGCGGCGATGGGATGGCCCGGTTCGACCACCCAAATCCGCTCCTTTTCGCCCAGCTCGCGCCACTTCAGGTCACACGACGTGCCCATCAACGCTTTGAAAATTTTAGAAAAATGGCCGGAGTGCAGCACAATCAAGCCCATTCCCTGCCAGACTCGCTGGCGGACCCGCTCTACCACCGTGTCGGTCACTTCCTGGTGAGCCATATGCCCCCACCAGATCAACACATCGGTTTGATTGAGAACCTCCTGGGTTAAGCCATGTTCCGGCTCATCGAGGGTAGCGGTCTGAACGGTGAACCCCTCCCCTTGCAGGTGACGGGCAATCTGTTGATGAATCCCATCGGGATAGATTTTGGCAACAACAGCATTGTGTTTTTCGTGTCGGTACTCATTCCAGACCGTAACACGGGGTCTGTTTGTCATGATTTAATGTCCTCCTCTGTATATACGACCGGGGACCAGTGACAAATACCAGATCATCGGTCCTCGGTCTCCGGTCATCACCGGCAAAAGATTTTCATTGTTGGTGGTATGACTCAGGTTCCTGAACTCACACGGAGATTGTTAATCTTCCAACCTTTCACACTGCCTATCTTCCCATAAGCCCCTTATTTTGGCAAAATTCGGTATCTCTAAAAGTCCCCCGGCTTCGCTTTTTACGTTTTACGCTTGGCTGCGGTATAATGAGGCGTGAGGCGAGGACGCGAAGTGCTCATCTCCTCGCGTCCTCGCCTCACGAGCCATCGCATCTTTTTTGAGGAGATTATTATGTCTGACCGGATTTTTAATTTCAGCGCCGGGCCGGCGGTGATGCCCGAACCAGTTTTGGAGCGTGCCCGCGACGAGATGCTTAATTTTCAGGATTCCGGTATGTCGGTGATGGAGATGAGCCATCGCTCGCCGGAATTTGAGGGGATTTTGGCCCGGACCGAGCGTGGCCTGCGCCAGACGATGGGCATCCCTGACGATTACGCGGTACTCTTTTTGCAAGGCGGGGCCAGCTTGCAATTTTCGATGGTTCCGATGAATTTGTATCTCCTCGGCCGGCCCATTGATGTGCTCCACACCGGTGCATGGACTGAGAAAGCAATTGAGGAAATCAAAAAAGTAGCCGAATGTCGCCTGGCCGCCTCAACCGAGGCTGAGAAGTTCCGGCGGCTACCCCGGCCCGACGAAATTGAGTTCAATCCCGACGCCTCCTATGTTCATATTTGCTCCAATAACACCATCTTTGGCACCCAGTGGCGCAGCTTTCCCGATACAGGTGAGGTTCCCCTGGTAGCCGATATGTCGTCCGATATCCTGTCCCGGCCGGTGGATGTGTCTAAATTTGGCCTGATTTTCGCCGGAGCGCAAAAAAATATCGGCCCGGCCGGTGTTACCCTAGTGGTTATGCGTAAAGAGTTGGCCGAGCGCGCCCCGGCCAGCACACCGACCATGCTCAAATACGCCACCCACATCAAAAACAACTCGCTCTACAATACACCGCCCACGTTTGGCATTTATATGATTGGCTTGGTGATGGATTGGATTGAGGCCGAAGGAGGCGTGGTCGCCATCGAGGAGCGCAACGAGGCTAAAGCCAAATTGTTGTATAGCGCCATTGATGCAACCGAGTTCTACACCGGCACGGTGGAAAAACAAGACCGCTCTTATATGAATGTCAATTTCCGCATCCAGGGCAACAACGAAGAGCTGGAAAAGAAATTTGCCAAAGAAGCCGAAGCCGCCGGCCTCAGCGGACTGAAAGGCCATCGCTCTGTTGGTGGCCTGCGGGCCTCTATCTATAACGCCATGCCCCTGGCAGGGGTGCAGGCGCTGGTGGACTTTATGCGCGAGTTTGAACGGAAGAATGGGTAATCGTGTTGCGTGTTGCGTCTTCCGTTAATCATTACGCAAGACGCAACACGTACCACATAGCTTTTACAAAGGCAGACAACCATGCCCCTCCTCCTCGGTATTGACATTGGCACATCAAGCGCCAAGGCAGTTTTGTTTGACCCGGAAACCGGCCAAACGGTGGCAGCCGCCGGCCAGGAATATCCTTTGCATAAACCGGCCCCAGACCGGGCTGAGCAGAACCCGGAGGATTGGTGGCAGGCGACAATTGCCATTGTGCGCCGGGCCACGGAACAGGCCGGACGCAGCGATGTAGCGGCGATCAGTTTCAGCGGCCAAATGCACGGCACAGTACTGCTGGATCGGGCGGGCGTGCCACTACACCCCGCCATTATTTGGGCAGACCAGCGTAGCGCCGCTGCCTGCGCCAAACTGACTGCTGCCCTGGGGCCGGAACGCTACGCCGCCGTAGCCGGCACTTTGCCGGCTGTCGGCTTTCAGGGGGCGACGTTGGTCTGGCTGGCCGAACACGAGCCGGCGCTGTTGGCCCATACTCACCAGGTCATCCTGCCCAAAGATTACGTCCGCCTGCGCTTGACCGGCGAAATCGCCACCGAGGTCAGCGACGCCGCCAGCACCGGCGTCTTTGACATCAGCCGCCAGAGATGGGCCACGGAAATTCTGGCCGGGGTTGGCCTGCCCGAAACCCTTTTTCCGCCGGTTCTGGCCTCAACTGCCGTAGCCGGACAGCTTACCCGCCAGGCTGCCGCCAAATTGGGCCTGTCCGCCGGCATCCCGGTTGTTGCCGGCTGCGCCGACCAGCCGGCCCAGGCTATCGGCAACGGTTTGGTCGCCCCTGGCCTGGCGGCTGTCACCACCGGCAGTGGAGGCCAGGTGTTTGTGCCGCTCCAGCCGGCTAAAGAAACTAAGGGAACTAAAGAAAACTTATCCCCCTCAGTTCCCTCAGACCCTCGTCTGCACGTTTTTAACCACGCCGTGCCCCAGATGTGGTATGTGCTGGGGGCAATTCTATCGGCCGGGCTGTCGCTGCGCTGGCTGCGCCATGTGACCGGCCTGGCCCAGGCCGCCGATGCCTACCCCCTCTTGAGCGCCGAGGCTGCCGCCGTTCCCCCCGGCGCGGATGGCTTGATCTTTCTGCCCTATCTCTCCGGCGAGCGTACTCCACACATGGATCCCCTGGCGCGAGGGGGCTTTATCGGCCTGAGCGCGTACCACACTCGCGGCCACCTGGCGCGGGCGGTGATGGAAGGGGTCGCCTTTGCCCTGCGCCAAACCCTGGAAATCAGCTTGAGCCTGGGCGGGCCGGTCGAGCGGGTCATTGCCGGCGGCGGCGGCGCGGAAAGCGAAGTCTGGCGGCAAATCCAGGCCGATGTGTTTGGCCTGCCCTTGCAGCAATCCCTACTGAGTGAACAAGCCGGTGTGGGGGCGGCGCTGCTGGCCGGCGTGGGCGCGGGGCTATACCCTGACCTGCCCACCGCCTGCCGGCAAACTGTGCGTTACGGCCCGGTCACTCCCCCCAACCCTAGCCGTCAGGTTCAGTACAGTGAAATGTATGCTCGCTTTACCCAGCTCTACCCCCGCCTGCGGAAAGATTTTCACTGGCTGGCTCGTTTAAAAAATAACTGAAAGGGAGGATGGAAGATGAGTCTCTATGCCAGTCATTACCCCTTCACCGAAATCATCCGCAAACTCTTTTTTACCTACATTCGGCTCTATTTCCGGCCCCACATCAGCGGTGCACACCATATTCCGCTCGAGGGCGCTTTTCTGCTGACGGCCAACCATGCCAGCCATGCCGACACCGCTATTATTTTTAGCACGCTGCCATCACCGCTGCGCCAGCGAGTGGTTGCCGCTGCCGCCCGAGATTACTTTTTTGAAGGCGGCTGGCAGCAAAGCACGGCCCGTATCCTGTTCAACGCTATCCCGGTAGATCGGGAGACGGTCAAGGGGGAAGACCCGCTGCGCCACGTCATCCGGGCGCTGGATGAAGGCTACGGCGTGGTAATTTACCCCGAAGGCACGCGTAGCCAGACCGGCAAAATTGGCCCCTTCCGGCGCGGCATTGGCCGGCTGATTGCCCTGTTTCCCGATATTCCGGTCATCCCCATGCGCTTAATTGGCACCGCTCAAGCCATGCCCAAAGGGGCCGCCCTCCCTCGCCCGCGCACCGTCCATGTTTGTTTTGGCCCCCCCCTCCATCTGCAAGCCGATTTGAAGAACCGGGCCAGTTGGCAGGCCGCCGCCAACGCCGTCCGCGAAGCCGTGCTACAACTGGAAACAAAGGCGGCGTGAGGACCGGCCAAGAAGATAATCGTTTCGGTTAAAGGGGGACGAGAACGTCACCCTGACGATGATTGCCGACTTGAAGAATACAGTCGAACGGGAAAAGGCGTAGCTTGGCTTATTTGTTACTCTCACCCCATCCACTAAGTACCTATCCGAAAACCTCTGTAGATGACGCATAGGATGTGTCATCGGCTGGCATAGGGATGCCAACCTACGGGTTTTCGGATAGGTACTTAACAAGCGAGGGGCCGGTTATTGACCGGTCCCTCGCTGCGCTTTTCTAAAACTGATCTGTTTGGATTACTTGCCGTTGCGCTCAATCGGCAGGCCGGCGGCGGCCCAACCTTGATAACCGGCCTCCATTTTGACCACGTTGGGGATGCCTTTGGCTTGCAAAACACTCGCCCCGATAGCCGAGCGGTTTTGGGTGCGGCAGTGGACGACCACCGGCTTGTCAGTGGGAATTTCTGTGATACGTTTGGGTAGATAACCTAGCATGATATGTTTGGCCCCAGGCAGATGCCCCTCGTTCCACTCGCTCAAGGCGCGGATATCCAACACAGTGACTTTGCCTTTAAGAATCTCGTCGGCAATTTCGGTGGGGGTCGTTGTTTGATAGCTTTGCAACTCATCCGGCCAGCTTTCCAGGATAGAGGGATCAAAATAGCCGCCGATATTATCCAGGCCGATGTAAATCAGGTCGCGCACCGCCTGGCGAACAGATGCCTCGCTGCCCAGCAGATAGAAGGTTTGCTCATACCCTAACAGCCAGCCGGCCCAATTGGTGAAGGAATTATCCACCGGGATGTTAACCGTGCCGGGAATGTGGCCGGCGGCAAATTCGTCAGCGGAACGGGTATCAACCACCACTGCGCCCTGAACCAGAGCTTGCTGTAATTCGGCCAGGCCCAATCTGGCCGGTTGGGGCAGTCCATCGAGCACGTTCCGGTCAACTTTATTCAGTTTCTTCATCATAGCAAAGTAATAAGGCGCTTCCGGCTGGCCGGAGAGTAGCGCCTTTACAAACTGGTCTTCATCCTCATAAGCCATCGCCCAGTTAAACAGCTTTTCATAACCAACCGTACTGGAAGGTACCGCGCCCAGGGCCTTGCCACAGGCGCTGCCCGCACCGTGCGCCGGCCAAACCTGAACATGGTCGGGCAACGCTTTGAAGCGCTTGAGTGAGTGGAACATACGGCGCGCGCCGGGTTCGGCGGTACCTTTGATGCCGGCGGCTTCTTCGAGCAAGTCGGGCCGGCCAATATCGCCGACAAAGACAAAATCGCCGGTGAAAATGCCGATGGGCTGGTTGGCTCCAGCCGTATCCGTGACGAGGAACGAGATGTGTTCCGGGGTGTGGCCGGGGGTGTGCATCACTTCAAATTTGATATTGCCGACTTTGAAGATGTCGCCGTCCTTGACCAGTTGGTAGTCGAACTTTTCCGTAAATTCATACTTCCAGTTCTCATCCCCCTCGTCGGAGAGGTAGAGCTTGGCCCCGGTGCGCCTGGCCAATTCCCGGCTGCCGGAGAGGAAGTCGGCGTGAATGTGGGTTTCGGTGGCGGCCACAATTTTCATCCCGTTTTGTTCGGCAATTTGCAAGTAAGGGTCAACGTCGCGGGCCGGGTCAACTATAATGGCTTCGCCGGTGGCCTGGCAGCCGACCATGTAAGAAGCATGAGCTATTTTATCATCGTAAAAGTATCTCAGCAGCATTGCTTTTTTCTCCTTCTGACTAAAAAAATTTGCTGGATTGATTAGTCCTACCCTACCACTTTTGTGTAAAGAGCGAATAAGAAAAAAGTAAGAGTTGTGTAAGGACTAAACGATTTTAGATTTTGGATTAAAGCAGGGTTTAGCGGTGTCAATCGCAAATCGTAAATCGTAAATCGTAAATTGATTAGTGGGGCAGCCTGGATTGCAGCAGGGCGTAAGTATACGCGCCGGCCAGGGCCGCGATCAGGGTCACAATTGCTGGATATTCGCCGCTGCCAAGCTGGGCATAGATGGGGCCGGGGCAAGCGCCGGTAATGGCCCAGCCCATGCCAAAAATGGCGCCGCCGATAATCATCCCTTTTTGGAAGGGCTTGGTTTCAATCTGAATCTCCCGTTGGTCAACCGTCTTTAGCTGGAATTTCCTGATGAGATAGATGGACAGAGCGCCCACCATCACCGCCGAAGCGATGACCAGATACATATGCGCCTCTTCAAAGCGAAACATCTTCTGGATGCGAAACCACGACACCACTTCTGATTTGACCAGCACGATGCCGAAAAGAGTTCCAACCAACAAAACAGCCAACTGGTGCAGCAGGGTATCGCCGGTAGCAGCAGCATTTTCGGCGCGACTCTTTTGAAAACTCAGTTCCATAACTTCCTCCTAGAATCCCAACACGTGAACCATAAACAATCCCCCGATAAAGAAACTAATCGAGGCAATCAGGCTGGGCCAGTGCAGGCTCGACAGCCCCATAATTGTATGCCCCGAAGTACAGCCGCTGGCGTAGCGCGTCCCAAAGCCGACCAGGAAACCACCTACTGCCAGAAGCAGCAACCCACGCCCACTGTAATAGTCGGCGGGCAGAAAAGAAACCGGCTCAGCCGACAGGAAGCGGGTGGCAATAAAAGCGCCCAGGATCACCCCAACCACCAAGACAAGCCGCCAGGTATTTCGACGCCAATCGTAATTTTTAAAATAGGGCAGCTTGCTGTTGGGCGAACACATCGCCCCCAAATGCTGAAAGCTGGTCGAGATACCAAAGCTCTTCCCGGCCAGCAGCAGCAGCGCCGGCACCATCAAGCCAATCAGCGGCCCCGAGACGTACCAGGGCCAGGGCTGCCAAATCCAATCCATAGATTTTTCCTCCTTTGTGACTAAAGACGTGAGGAGGCGTGAGGCGAGGAGGCGAAAGATTCCTCGCGTCCTCGCCTCATCGCACCCTCGTCTCATTTTTATTCGCCACCAGAGTATAATCGCCTTGTGTAAAGAGCGTACAAGAGAACTGTAAGGATTAAGTAAGGCAAGCGTGTGTCCCAGGTTTGTGGACACTTCTACTCTACAGCTACAGGGTAGCCCGCCGCTTCCCAGGCCAGCATACCCCCTTGCAAGTTGTAAACCTTCTGGTAGCCCATGTCCTTAAGGATACCGGCGGCAATCCGGCTGCGCCGCCCGCTGCGGCAGACCAACACAATCGGCGGGCCGGTGGGCAAGGTTTGGCCTTGCTTGGGGATCTGGCGCATGGGCAGCAGTTGCGCCTGGGGAATGTGCCCCCGCTGATACTCCGGCGGCTCACGCACATCTATTAACAAGAGGCTTGCTGCCCCCCCATTTGGGCTCAGCCGGGTTTTGAGTTCGCTGGGCAGCCAGGATTGGATCTGATATTCGGGTCGGGGCACTGCTTCGGGGATGCGAGCGCCGTAAGACCATTTGGGCAAGGCCTGACACTCCGCAAAGATGCGCAGCTCGCACTCGTAAATGCAGACTGAAGGTTCGAGGACTTTATGAAACAAGTGGGAAATGGCCTCATCCCGCTGCAAAAAATGGCTCAATCCCAAAAATCGGTCAAAGCCGATGGACTGCATCTGCTCTTTGACCAGCCGGCGCACCCCGGCCAGGTAGACATCGCCGCCGCGCTGGCGATACAACCGCACCACCGATTCCAACATGTGGATGCCGCTTACATCGCAGTGGTCTACCAGGTGCAGCCGCAATAACAAAAACTGCTGCGAGGGATGCTGCTCCAGATTAGCCCGGATCGCTTTTTCCACGTGCTGGGTCGCGCCAAAGTAGAGCGGCCCCGTCACCGAGATGATACCGACCTGAGGGCAAACCGGCCGCCCTTCGCTGTGGACAAAATGTTGAAAATTTTCGTCGGGTACCACCGGCAGCACCTGGGGTTGGGAAGTTCGCATCAAAAAACGGATAATCGAAACGATAATGCCGGCCAGCACGGCAAACTCTAGCGGGAGCAGAAGGGTGGCCAGGATGGTGGCGATCATAATGGCGCTGTCGCCCCGCGAAGCCTGCCAGATGCGTTTCATCTCCTGAAGATCAACCATACCGTAGGCCGTAACCATCAATACCCCGGCCAAAACCGTGCGAGGAATGAAAGCGGCGTAGGGAGCAAAAGCCAGCAGGGCCAACAGCACCACCAACCCGGCCAAAACATTAGCCAGGGGCGTCCGCGCTCCGGCGGCAAAATTGACCCCGGAACGGGTAAATGAGCCGGCGCAGGTATAGCCTGAGAATAAACCCGAAGCGATGTTGGCCAGGCCCTGCCCGACAAATTCCTGGTTGCTGTCCAAACTCTGGCCGCTTTTGATGGCGATGGCGCGGGCAATGGAGGTCGCCTCGACCAGGCCGATTACAGCTACGGCAGTCGAGCCGACCAGCAGCTTTTGGATGAGTCCAATATCGGCCAGCGGTAAAGGCAGCAGCGGCGGCAGGCCATGCGGCAGTTCGCCCAAAATGACAAGGCCTTGCCGATCCAGTTTAAACAGAGCCACCAGCAAAGTGGCCGCAATTATCGCCATGAGTGAGCCGGGCAAGGTAGGGTTGAGGCGGCGCACGGCCAGGATCAGGCCAATTGCGCTTAGCCCCAAAATCAGGCTCAACCCGTGGGTGTGCTGAAGATGCTCCACATTCTGCCATAGAGTTACAAAAAAGTAGGGAGAGTTGGGGAGATCAAGGCGCAGGAGATGTTTAAGCTGGTTGGCAAAAATCAGCAGGCCGGCCCCGGCGGTCAAGCCGATGATGACCGAGTCGGAGACAAAATTGACCAGCACGCCCAGCCGGGCCAGCCCCATCAACAGCCGGATGCTGCCGACAATCACCGCCATCATGGCCGCGGCAACCAGATAGTCGGGGGTTCCAGGTTGAGCGACGGTGAGCAGGGTGGACAACACCAGCAACGAGGTGGTATTGGTCGGGCCGGTGTTCAGATGAATGGACGAGCCCCACAACGCCCCGACGATAGAAGCCACAATCGCCGTATACAGGCCGGTTTGGGGCGGCAGGTCAGACAGCAGGGCAAAGGCAATAGCCTGGGGCAGCGTGACCACGGCCATTGTCAGCGCGGCCAGGAGGTCGAGCCGGAAATCTTGTCGCCGATAAGTGCGGAAGATCTCAAGGGGGCGGAGGAAGAAGGTCAAGGTATCCGCCGCCCACTGTTGGGCCGGGTTTTGATTAATCCTTTTGCTCACTACTGCCATGCAAACCTCCGCCTTAAGCGGGAAGGCTTAAAAGGGTGCGGAGGACAGGTTAGTTAGAGATTTTGGCTAACCTGAGTTCGGAATTAGCGTTTTTCATTGAGCGCAACGCTAGACAGCGGCGCGTCCATTTCGGAAATCTTGCCGTTGGCGGCTAAACCGGTTTCAGGCCGGTCCTGCGGCAGCCGGTAGGCCTCGCGCTGCGGGCGGAAGGGGCGCAGCAACCAATAGGGCCGGCGGGCGCCGTCGGGCGAGACCTGAGCGGCGGGGCGGGTCAGCTTAAGCCACTCCCGGTAGATGGCATGGGATTTTTGGGTGTCCACAAAAATGTCGCCGTAGCTGTCCCCGGCCTGCGCCTTCTCCAGCTTGACCTTCTGATGCCAGCAGTGCATACCGCTGATGGGGTCGGGGTGAACCGGGAAGGTCAGGTTTTGGTGTACGCCGACATCCTTCCACCAGACGCGCTGCGAGTCGGGGTCGCTGCTCTCAAAGGGCTGCGCCCCGCTGATCTGGCGCATCCGCCAGCGGCCCTCGCCGTCTGACTGCAAATCCACCAGGGCCGACGACCAGCGTTCCATGCCCATTTCTTGCAGCCGCCAGCGCCCCATGTGATGCGAACAGGCGGCCACGCCGGGGCGAATCCCTTCGGTCAGCCAGCATTTGATGACAAAATAACCGATGTCGGTCGTCACCCGAACCAGGTCGCCGTCAGTGACGCCCAAGCGGGCAGCGTCGCTGGGGTGGAGCCACAGCGGGTTTTTGTGACTGATTTCGTTCAACCACTTGCTGTTGCCGGAGCGGGTATGAATCATCGTCGGCAGGCGGAAGGTGGGCAACAAGACAAACTCACCGGCGGCGGGGTCGAGCTTATCGGGATGGACGTGGCTTTTGATATAGCCGGGGATGGCATGCTCTGGCCAGCCCCAATCGCGCAGCGTGGTTGAATAAAACTCCAGGCGGCGAGAGGGCGTGTCGAAGCCGCGCACCACCTGCCCGTTGATCTGTAGACCGATGGGCCGGCCGCGTTCATCGCCGGGAAAAGCGGGCGCAGGGGTGATGTTGGCCGCAGGTTTAGCCGGGACCTGGGTGTAGACAATGCCGCTGGCCGCGTCGGTGCTGGCGTTTTCCAGCAAATCAGCCGCCACCGGCTGGGCGTAGGGCTGCTCCGCCCCGCGCCGAAGCTCAAACGCGCCGTACTTGCTCATGTACTCGTAGGGGGTCAAGCCTTCTTTGGCGGCGGCTTCGGGCAGGCCGGGCACGCTGTTTTCAAACAGCCAGCGATAATATTCCGGGGCTGTGATTTTTTGGCCGGGCCGGTAGGGCGACTCGAAATATTGGCGGATACCCAGGCTGCCGTCGGGGTCAATCCGCCACGACAGCTCAATCCAGAACTCTGTTTCCTCCCACACCTCGCCGGGGTTGGCCTCATAACTCTGCTCAACCGGCTGGCCCAGGCGTTCCAGGGCCGCCCGGCGTACCGGCTGGCGGAAGGCCAGCCAGGCCCCGGCGTGCGTTTCCTGGCTCATGGTGTCGTAACGTTCGGCGGCGTGGCCCATCGGCAGGACGTAATCGGCGAACCAGGCCGTTTCGCTCCAGGTGGGGGTCAGGCAGACGTGCAGCCCCACTTTCGACTCGTCAGTCAGCACTTCCAGCCACGACATGCCGTCGGGGTTGGTCCAGACCGGGTTGTAGACGCGGGTGAAGTAGGTGTCGAGCTTGCCCCGGCCTTCTTTTAAAAAGTGGGGGAGCAGGATGCTCATCTCGAAAAAGCTGAGCGGATACTCCTGCGGCCAGGTCAGTTCGTTCCAGCGTTTGGGATGGGGGGCCAGTTTGTGCGGCCGCGGCGTCCATTTGTCCCAGGCGCTGGCCGAAACGCCGCCGCTGACGCCGACGGAGCCGGTCAGCACGTTGAGAAACCACAGAGCGCGGGCGATTTGCCAGCCGCCCAGATGGCCGGCGGTGGCGCTGCGCCAGGTATGCGAGGCCAGCTTGCCCTCACAGCGGGCCACTTCCTCGGCTATTTGGCGAATCAGGCCGGCCTCGACGCCGCTTTCGGCGGCGGCATAGTCAAAGGTGTAGCCGGCATAGATTTCCTTGAGCTTGGCTTCAAAGATTTCAAAGGTGCAGGGCGCGTCCGGCCATTCATAGCGCATGTATTCGGCCCAGTTGACCCAGGTTTGGACAAAATCACGGTTGTATTGGCCGGTCTGGATCAGGTAATTGGCAATCGCCAGGAAAATGACCGCCTCCGTGCCGGGCCAGGGCGACAGCCAGTAATCGGCGTGGCTGGCGGTGTTTGAGAGGCGGGTGTCAATGACAATCAACTTGGCCCCGGCCTGCTTGCCTTCCATAATCCGCTGGGCGTGGGGGTTGAAGTAATGACCCGTTTCCAGGTGGGAACTGAGCAGTAAAATCACGCGGGCGTTGGCGTGGTCGGGCGAAGGGCGGTCGAGGCCCATCCAGAAAGCGTAGCCGGCCCGCCCGCCCGACGAACAGACATTGGTGTGGCTGTTGTGGCTGTCTACGCCCCAGGCAAAGAGGACCCATTCCATCAGCCCATCGTGGCCGGGCCGGCCGACGTGGTACATGATTTCGTTGTGGCGCTCTTCCAGAAAGGCTTTGCGGAGGCGAGCGGCCAGGTCGTCCACCACCTCGTCCCAGGTGACGCGCTGCCATTTGCCCTCGCCGCGCTGGCCCACTCGCTTGAGCGGGAAAAGGATGCGTTCCGGGTCGTAAATCTGGTTGTGGGTGGCCGGGCCTTTGGCGCAGTTGCGCCCCCGGCTGCCGGGGTGGAGCGGGTTGCCTTCAAACTTCTGGATTTCGAGGGTTTCTTTGTCCACGTAGCCCAGCAAGCCGCAGGCGCTCTCGCAGTTGAAGCAAATCGTCGGGACCAGCATGTAATTACGGCTCTTTTTCTGCGGCCAGGCTTTGGAGTCGTACTCGACCCAGTTATCCCACTTTTCCGGAGGGGGGTAGTTGGTCAGGTCGGGGGAGGGTTGGAGGTCGGAAGGTTGGAAGGTTGGAAGGTTGGAGGGCTTGTCCTGAGCGAAGTCGAAGGGTTGGAGATTGGAGGGTTGGAAGGTTAGAGGGTTGGGGGTTAGAGGGTTGGAAGGTTGGAGGGTTGGAAGGCCTGTCCTGAGCGAAGTCGAAGGGTTGGAGGTTGGAGGATTGGAGGAGGTGACTGCGGTCAAGTCAATTGGCTCAATGGGTGGAGCATCCCCCTTCATTGGACCAGATGGAGTAGCCCAGGCAGGTTGCTGGGTTTGGGTCAACTTAGCAAATGCTTTGAGAAAACGGGTGAGTTTCTCTTTCATAACTGTCTCCCGATTAAACACAACTCAATAGTTTTTTTCTGTGTCCGCTTATGCTAGAATAAACGTAAAATAAAAAGGATGGTTGTCTGTGACTACAATAACTTTAGAAGTGCCTGATGATCTGGCTGTGCGCTTGGCCTTGCGGCAAGAGCAGTTGCCTGAACTTTTATCTATAGCAGTAGACCTCTTTCCGGCTGAAATGCCGTTAACCACCCTGGCTAAGTCAGAAATAGTTCATCCGGCGATGAAAGATGTCATTGATTTTCTTCTGAGTCGGCCAACACCGGCGCAGATTATCACATTCAAGGTCTCCCCGGCCACACAAGCACGACTTGAGGAGTTGTTGGATAAGAATCGAGAGAACAACTTGACCGATGATGAAGCTGCTGAACTTGACACTTTCCAGCAAATCAATCACTTGCTCATTTTACTCAAGGCCCATGCTCGCTCTGCCCTGTCTCCTGGTGTTTAACCTGTGGCCCGTATTGATATTTCCGCCAACTTACGCCGTTTGGTCACGAAGCGAGCCAGGGAAAGGTGCGAGTATTGTCTAATTCACCAAGATGATACCTCGTTTTCACACCAAGTAGACCATATCATGCCCCTAAAACATCAGGGGCAAACAGTCAGTCACAATCTTGCCCTGGCTTGTCTTGAATGTAATCGTTATAAAGGATCAGATATAGCTGCCATAGACCCTATCTCTGGCGAGATCACCCCTCTTTTCAATCCTCGTGTTCAGGCATGGGCTGAACATTTTATGCTTCAGGACAATGCCCGGATTACGGGGTTGACCCCCACCGGTCGAGCAACCGTAGTTTTACTGCGTCTGAATGACCCGAAGCGGGTAATTCAACGGCAGATATTGGTAGCGACCAAACGTTATTCCCTTTAATTCATCTACGAATTTGGTATCTCCTGCGGGGCCATCACAAAGGCGTATTCAAATAGATACAGGCCGGCAATAGTGGTCAGGGCGGCAACGGCTAATAAGTCAGGCGCAAGCGGACCTCCAAACCCGGCTGTCAACAACAAGATGAGCGGGATAATATGCCCCAGCCCAATCGAGCCGCCCCAGAAATAGCGACGATACTTGCCGTGGCTGATCGCATGGGCGGCGCGGGCGGCGACTTCGGAAGCGTGGGGCATGCCAAATTCACCCAGCAGGATCACAAAAAGATCAACGGCCAGGGAGACGCCAAAAATCCAGGTTAAGGCTGCCGTCATCGCCGGGGCCAGGGTTATAAAGAGTCCCAGGGCCAGCAGCGTGGCCGAGCCGACCATGAGGGCCTGAATGACCAGGTGCGCCGGCAGCAAGGTACTCTGCCACAAATCTCGTCCTTCGGCCTGACCGAATAGGAAAGCGGTGTAAACGGCGGCGGCGATGGCCAGGACAAAGCCGATGACCAGGATCGGCGGGCGGATTGTTGCCGCAACGGTCGAGTCTATTAGCCCCATGAACGCCGCCCCTTCCAGCAGTAACCACAAGCCGGCCACCAGGGTAAAGCCAATCAGAATAAAAGCGCCCCGCGTGAGCCATGATTGCCACTGCGGACGGGTCAGGATGGTATGGAACTTCAGCGGCTGGTCCAGGTCCAGCACCAATAGTAACGTGGTCAGGCCGATGAACAGCAGGCTGGTGAAATTACCGGCCAGGGCCAGCACCGGGTTGAAATCAACCAGATTTAGCCCAAAGAAAATGGCTAAAAGGGCAAACAGGCCGCTGCCAATCCCCTTTGTGACCAGATAAGCCGGCACCGGCCAGTGCCAGGGGATTTTGTGCTGGGCGTTGTAAGTAGTCTGCATCAAATGCTCGGCCATGCGACTTGTCCCCAGGTGAATCGGGCCATGATTGCCAATGCCTTGGGGTTGGGGAGAACGAATGGCAACGCCGGAGGCAGCGTGAGGCGTGAGACGTGAGGCGTGAGACGGGTTATTTTTACGGACAGCGGTCAGCAATTGATTATTGCTTTGAACGGCCGTCAAGGGGATGATCTCATAGCGTCCATTGCCATGTCCGTTGGTGTAAGCGGCCACACTTTGTTCGGAAACAAGGTCGGACCACATGAAGCTGGCCTGGGCAGCGGTGGGGGTCAGGCCAACGTCGTCGCCGTCAATGTAAAACAGCTTGGGGGCAGTGCCTTGCTCCGGTTTGCGCGCACTGACTTTTTCGTGGGCCAACAAGCGGCGAATGCGGCTGTTAGGGTCGTCCAGGTCGCCGGCGATGATGGATTGGGTGGGACAGACGACGACGCAAGCCGGTTGCAGGCCGATGTCGGTGCGGTGGGAGCAGAAGTGACATTTGGCGGCGGTGTGAGTTTCGGGGTCAAGGTAAATAGCGTCGTAAGGGCAGGCCTGCATACAGGCTTTGCAGCCGATACACACATCGGGGTCAAATTCCACAATCCCGTCGTGGCGCTGGTACATGGCCGTAACCGGGCAGATGCGGACGCAGGGCGGATTGGCGCAGTGATTGCAGCGCGTTACCTGAAAATAGCGTTTGCTGTGGGGATATTCGCCCTTCTCGACATATTTGACCCAGGTGCGGTAGACGCCCAGCGGCACTTCATTTTCAGATTTGCAGGCGGTGCTGCAAGCGTGGCAACCGATACAGGTTTTATTATTGATGACAAAGCCGTAATTCATCCATTGCTCCTACTATCCGCTTGGCTGGCAAGTTGGCGACCGAACTGTCGAGCAAAGCCGGTCAAAAAGCCGTTGGCGGCAAGCAGATTAGCCATATTATTACCTCCATGTAATTCAACAGTAGGTTTATTGCTTCACCTGGGTCGAGTTTCCCAAATCGCACCCTTCGATACGCCTTTCGCTTCGCTCAAGGCTACTCAGGATGCGTTACCCGGATACTTACACACAGTTGAGTGTTTTCATGGCCTCGTGAGTGCTGAGGTGGATATGATCCCGGCCGATTTTATCCACAAAACCGATAGCCTTAAGCCGGTCCATGACCGGCCCCTTGATCTCGGCCAGATGAAATTCCACTCCCGCATTGCGCAGCTCTTCGACCAGCGCCTCCAGCGTTTCCAGGGCGCTGGCGTCAATAAAGTTGACGGCAATGCCGATCAAGACCAAATGCTTTACTTCGGGCCGCTCGGTAATAATCCCCAGAATGGTATCTTCCAGAAATTTAGTATTGGCAAAGTAGAGGCTCTCGTCCACTCGCATGGCGACCACGTGAGGACAGGTTTTGACTTGATAGCGCAGGATATTGCGATAGGTTTCGCTCTGGCCCAGGCGGCCCACAACAGCTACGTGTGGCCGGCTGGTCCGCCACAGGAACAGTAGGATGGTAACGGCAACTCCGACCCCAATCCCGGCCTCGACGCCCAGGGCCAGCACAGCCAGAAAGGTGACAATCAAGGAAGCCGCGTCGGCTTTGTTGTAATGCCAGACGTGCTTGAGGGTGGCTAGATCAATCAGGCCCAGCACGGCCACGATGATAATTGCGGCCAGCACGGCCTGAGGTAGATAATAAAAAAGCGGGGTTAAAAAGATGACGGTCAGGGCAATCAATCCAGCGGTAATGAGCGAGGCCAGGCCGGTGTTGGCCCCGGCGGTAAAGTTGACTACCGAACGACTGAATCCGCCGGTGACCGGATAACCGCCGCTCAGGGTCGCCCCCAGGTTGGCCGCGCCCAGGGCGATTAATTCCTGGTTGGCGTCTACCTTTTGCCGGCGTTTACTGGCCAGCGATTTGGCCACCGAAATACTTTCCATATAGCCGACAAAACTGATGGCCAGAGCTGTTGGCAAGAGAAGTTGCCACAAGTTCAGATCAAACATGGGTAGGGTTAAGCCAGGTAACCCGGCGGGAACTTCGGCTACAATTTTGACATTGGCCTGCGCCTGCAATCCCAAAGCCCAGACCAGCCCCGTGCCCAGCAGCACTACCACCAACGGCGCGCTCCGCGTCAGAGGGACCACCAGGCGGTCGGGCAGCCCCCAGCGTTTGAGCTGGCTGCCCAGCCCGTGCTTGAAATAGAGCAGAATCGCCACACTCCCCAGGCCGATGCCCAGCGTGACCGGGTTGCTTTGGCCCAGGCGCTGCGCGAGATAGAATAGAAGTTCATAAAGCTGCTCAGTTTGAGGAATGGACACGCCCAACAGGTGCTTGACCTGACTGACGCCAATCACAATCGCCGCCGCGCTGGTAAAGCCGGAGAGCACCGGATGGCTGAGAAAATTGACCAGAAAGCCCAGCCGAACCAGTCCCATAACGGCCTGGATCAGGCCAACCAGCAGGGCCAGGGTCAAGGCCAATTGGACATATTGGGCGCTGCCCGGATCGGCCAAAGGGCTGACCCCGCTCACGACCAGCAGCGAGACAATCGCCACCGGCCCAACGGCCAGGGTGCGGCTGGTGCCCAGCAGCCCATAGATGATGAGCGGGATAATACTGGCATACAAACCGATCTGGGGCGGCAGCCCGGCCAGCAGAGCATAGGCCATCCCCTGCGGCACCAGCATAATTGTCACGATAATGCCGGCCATCAGGTCGCCCACCAGGTCGGCCCGGCGATAATGGATCAGCCAATCTAAAAACGGCAAAAAACGGCCGAGCGTCAATCTCTCAACCTTGCGGATATTCGGCGGGGGTCCTACTACTTCCAGAGTAGCCACTTGATGCACCTCTTTAAAAGTTGGCTCATTCAACCGGCAGACCGGACCGGCTCCAGCCAATCATCCCCCCGACCAAGTTGGTGACGTTGGTGAAACCCCGGCCGGCTAACTGTTCGCAGGCAATATGGCTGCGGTTGCCGGAGCGGCAGATGCAGATAATGGGGGTATCTTTGGGTAATTCGTTGCTCCGTTGTAGCAACACTGGCAGTGGCAAAAGTCGAGACCCGCGAATATGACCGTCCTGCTCGTATTCGTCGGGTGAGCGCACATCTACCAACACCAGCGGCTCTTGTTTCTGTAAACGTTGGTAGAGTTCTTGGGGGGTAGTCGTATGGATTTTGCTGGTTTGGCGGGCAGTCCCCAAACCAAATAAGCTTTGTAACATTTTGGTTAACTCCATTGGATTTGGATTGAATGGGTGAAGAAAAGTATTGGTTTACAGAACGACTATAACAAGGCTTTGTAAAAACAGGATAAGGTCAGTGTAAGGATTGTGTAAGGGAAGCTGTAAAATGTCCGTCGGGGATTAGAGGGGGTGCGTCGAGGATAAGGTCAACGGCAGGGTAAAGGTGAACGTGCTGCCTTGGCCTGGGCCGGGGCTGGCCGCGGTCAAATCGCCGGCCATGGCCCAGGCCAGATGACGGGCAATGGTCAAACCAATACCGCTACCGCCGCTGTGGCGCGAACGCGACCGGTCTACTCGGTAAAAGCGTTCAAAAAGGTAAGGTAGAGCTTCCGCGGGGATGCCGATGCCGTTATCCTGCACCTCGACCCGGGCCAGGCCGTCGGCTTTGCCGACCCGAACGGTGATGCAGCCCCCGTCAGGTGTATAACGAATGGCGTTACCGACCAGATTCACGATGACCTGGGCTGTGCGGTCGGGATCGGCGTAAACCGAAATTTTGGAGTGATGGTGCTCGGTGATAATTTCTAAACACTGGGCCATAGCCTGGGGTTTGAGTTGGGCGGCGATGCGCTCAACAAGGGGGATAAGATCAAACGTTTCCAGGTGAAGTGAGATCTGGCCCGCCTCCACCAGCGACAAGGCTTGCAGGTCATCCACCAGCCGGTGCAGGCGGCGGACCTCCTGGGACATCTGGGCAAAGGTTTCAGGGGTACCAGTAAAGAGACCATCCATCAACCCTTCCAGGTAGCCTTCCAGGCCGGTCAGGGGGGTGCGCAGTTCGTGGGCCACGTTGTTAATCAGGGCCACGCGCTGCTGCTCGACCTGTTCCAGGACTTCAGCCATCTGGTTAAAGCTGGTAGCAACCAAAGCCAGTTCCGTACTCGCCGGCACGTTTATCCGTTCGCTGTAGCGCCCCCCGGCGATGCGTTGGCTGGTGGAGGCAAGCTGCCAGAGCGGGCGCAAAATTTCACGGGCCAGAAACAGGCTGGTCAGCAAACCGGTGACAATGGCGCTGAGGGCGGCAATTAGGAGGGAACGAGAAATCGCATCCCGGTAAAAGGTTTCTATCAGGCTGGCGATGGTTCGTTCAATCTCTGCCGGAGTTTCGGCCTGGGTCAAAATTGCCAGATGGGGCTGCAACACGGTGGGCATGGTGCGCAACCTGATGATTTCGCTCACAAACGATAGGGTCAGTACCCCGACGAGGACCACCAGCATATGCCCGCCGATGATTTTCCAGCGCAACTGCTTCCAGAATTTCATCGCCGGGCAGCCACAAATTTATAGCCAACCCCGCGCACCGATTGGATCAGGCTTTCGCCGGTGGCCTGCTCCAGTTTGCGGCGCACCTGGCCCACATACACGTCCACTACCCGGTCGGTGCCATAAAAGTCCATACCCCACACCAGGTCAATCAACTGCTCGCGGGTCAGCACCCGGCCGGCATGCCGGGCCAGTTCCAACAGAACCTTAAACTCGGTAGTGGTCAATTCGATGGGCTGCTCCGGCGTCCAGACCTCGTGGCGGTCGGGGTCAATCGAGAGATGTTCAAAGCGGAGGGTGTTTATAGCCGGTTCGCTGCTACTACGCCGGCGGCGCAGAATTGCCTGCACCCGGGCCACCAGTTCGCGTGGACTGAAAGGCTTGGTCAGGTAGTCGTCGGCGCCGAGGCGCAGCCCGGCGACCCGGTCGGTTTCTTCCGTGCGGGCGGTCAGAATCAGGATGTAAACATCCGATTCCTGGCGCAGGCGGGCGGTTACTTCCATGCCGTCTATTCCGGGGAGCATCAAGTCCAGAATCACCAGGTCGGGCTTTAATTCGCGGGCCAGGGTCAGTGCCTCGGATCCGGTATCCACGCAGACAACTCGAAAATTTTCGCTCTCCAGGTAAGCACGGATTACGTTTTGAATACTGCTCTCATCTTCGACGACAAGAATAACGGGCATGGCCATGTATCGCTGCTTTCCCTGTAAGACCTTTGTATTTTAGCCCGCTCTGGCTGAGTGAGCAACCCCGAGCAAATGTTGGCGCTCTTTTTCTTTGAGCAACCTCATATTTATACCTATGAAAATTTTATAGTTAACAGATCGAATGATATAGCTACGGGGTTAGATGCCAGGCCGCCAAAAAAGTTACACGCAGAGGAGGATGCTTGCTCCTCATCTTTGGAATTGCTGTACCAAAAATAGTTTCTGTTGAAAAACAGAGTATAATCCACTCTGGTTACTAAAATTACAGGGGAAACTATATGACAAATCTAGAAAAAGCCGGGCAAAAAATAACAGCAGCGCTGCTGGTATCGCAGAGCTTGTTCTCGGCCTCGGTGATTATGCTTTTTACCATCAGCCCGATTATTGCGGTGCAACTGGCCGGCGATAACAGCCAATGGACGGGCGTGCCCTCCACCTTGATTCTGATCGGCGCGGCGCTGATAGCCTATCCGATTGGCCGGCTGATGGATCAAACGGGTCGCCGGATTGGGTTATCGGTGGGCCATCTATTTGGTATTTCGGGCGCGCTGGTGGCTGGAGGAGCGGTGATCCAAGAATCGCTCTGGCTATTTTTGGGCGGTGTGTTTGTGATGGGCCTGGCCAAAGGGGTGATTGACCTGGGGCGGTATGCGGCGGCGGAGGCCAATATTGTCAGCAAACGCGCCCGCGCTATCAGCCTGGTGGTGTTGGGCGGCACCGTTGGTTCGATTAGCGGGCCGGCCCTGATCAAATGGACCGGCCTGGCCGCCGAAAGCGTCAATGCGCCTGCTTTGAGCGGTCCCTGGTTTGCAGCGGCCTTTTTTCTGGCGATTTCGCTGGTGATTATTACCCTGTTTCTGCGGCCCGACCCGCAGCAGATTGCCCGCCAGCTCGCGGCGCTGGAACCCAACCCTGCCCCTACCGGCCAAAAAGGGCGCAGTTTTCAGCAAGTCTTTTGGGGCGAACAGCGGGCCAAAGTCGCCGTCGCCGCAATGGTCTTTGGACAGTTGACCATGGTGCTGGTCATGACGATTACGCCGGTCCACATGCACCATCATCACCACGAAATTACGGCTATCTCCTGGGTCTTTATGGCCCATACGCTGGGTATGTTTGGCCTGTCGTTCCCGGTTGGCTGGCTGGTGGACCGGCTGGGGCGAACCAAAATGATTCTGATCGGCAGCCTGATTTTGATGGTGGCCTGTTTATTGGCCCCGCTCTCGGCTCAGGTCTACTGGCTGATCATGGCCCTGTTTTTGCTGGGCCTGGGCTGGAACTGCTGCTTTGTGGCCGGCTCAACCCTATTGGCCGATGTGCTGCGCCCCTATGAAAAGGGGCAGGTGCAGGGCCTGACCGATGCAGTGGTTAACGTGGCCTCTGGGGTAGGCAGTTTAGGAGGCGGCTTGATGTTTGCGGCCATCGGCTACACGACGATGAGTTGGATTGGCTTGAGCATTGCCTTGATCCCGTTACTGTTTGTTATCTTTTTGCGGACAACTCGCTCAGAAGTAGCCCTGGAAGGATCGGTTACGGGCTGAACTTGTAAGGAGATTGGAGATTAACCTGAGTTTGAAGTTTCATAAACGCATCCTTTGATACGCACTCCGCTGAAAATAGTAGACGGTAGTCGGTAGACAGTAGACAGTAGACGGGGGTAATACATCCTTGCGACCCTGCTACCTTGCTACCTTTTCATTGTTAGTGGTGTGCCACGAGGACTCGTGACGACTCCTACATTTACCTCACACCTTCAAACTTTCAATGCCTTATTCTCGCGCTATCTCGTTCAATCCTGGCCGCGCTGGCGAGTGGCCCTGCTGAGTTTGGTCGTAGCCAGCGCAGTTCTACTGCCGGCCAACCTGCTGGCTAACCAGCGGTTTCACCACGACGAGGCGTTGTATGCCACCTGGGCCTTGCAAATCACTTCCGGTGCGGATCCCTGGCTGGCCCACACCCCGGTAGACAAACCGCCGCTCTTCCTTTATACCCTGGCCGGGGTGCTTCGCCTGCTCGGCCCTACCGAGACAGCGGCGCGAGTCCCCTCGCTGCTGGCGACAGCAATTTCGGTATTGCTGACGTTTTGGCTGGGACGAAAGCTGTACGGCGAAGCCGTCGGGCTGGTCGCCGCCTGGCTGATGGCCCTGTCGCCGTTTACCCTGCTTTTTGCCCCCACCGCCTTCACCGATCCGCTGCTGGTTGCGTTGGTTCTGGCCGCCTGCCTGGCCGCCGCGCACCATCGCCCAGTGTTGGCCGGAGTGATGATGGGTCTAGCCATCGCTACCAAGCAGCAGGGCGTGTTTTTTGTGCCACTCGTGCTGACCCTCCTGATTTACGATTTACGATTTACGATTTACGATTTACGATTTACGATTTACGATTTACGCATCACGTTTCACGTTTCACGTTTCACGTTGGGCCTCTTGTTCACTCTCCTCCCGGTTCTTATTTGGAACTTGACCCGTAGCCAGGCTCCTGATTTTTTGACTTACAGCCTGAGCAACTACGGCGGCTTGACTGGCGATGCGGCCAGCTTTGGGGAACGATGGTGGGGGTTTGTCGAGCTGCTGCAATACGGTACAGCTTCGCCGGTGTTGAATGGGATTTTTGGGGTGGGGCTGCCGGTGTTGTTAGGGTATGGGTTTTGGACCGGCAATGCGACCGGTGACCGAAGACCGAAGACCGGGGATGAATTCCAACCTTTGAGCCACAGATACCCCGCCGGGGGTGCGCAGAATTTGGGCAACCTTCCAACCCTCCAACCTTCCAACCTTCCGACCTTCCAACCTCCTTCCCCTGCCCAAACTGACTGGATATTTACGTTATTTATTCTGCTCTTTCTCCTTGGCCATGCGCTGTTCTCTTTCCAGGTGTGGGATCGCTATCTGTTAGGGCTGATTCCTTTTTTGGCTTTGCTGCTGGCCCGAATTTTGTGGCTGCCCGGCTTAATCTTGGCCCGGATCGCTCAGAGCCGGACGACTTTTCACCCCAGACTGCGAAGCGAGCAAGAGGCGCAGAGATTTTTTAAATTTAACTTTCTTTGTGTCTTTGTGTCTTTGTGGTTAAACCCCTGGCAACGGCTGATTGGCCCAATTTATGGCCTGGCCCTGGCCGCTCTGCTGGCGCTGAGCCTGGCTCGACCGGTGCAGGATGCGGTCAATGGCCGCTATCCGCTGGGCAGTCACAGCCAGGCTCTCAGCGGCATCGAGCAGATAGTGGCCTATTTGCAAGGCCACGCCGGGGCTAATCACACCCTGTACCATCGCTGGCTGGGCGCCCATTGGCGTTTTTACCTGTGGGGCTATCCCTACGATTTGCAATATTGGGCCTCGCCCCAGGCATTGGCCGCCAAAGTCAAACCCGGCCACCTGATCGCCTTCCCCTCCTGGCAATCCGAGACCGAAGCCCGGCTGGCCCTGGCCGAGGTTGGGTTGGAGCTAAAGGAGTTAACCCGCGCCTACCATCCGGCGGGGTATCCTTCGATTGTTCTTTATAAGATTGTTAGGAGCCGGTAGCCAGAAATATTTCTCGAATCAAAAAGAGCAGGGGAGCAATATCTCCTCTGCTCTTTTCATTTTGCCAGCCTCAAAACCCTTCTGAACCCTGTCTACCGTCTACTGTCTACCCCCTACTCCCTACCCCTCAAACTTATCCTCAAAGCTCGTCCAACCCTGTTCCCAGGTGTAGTTCCCATCCCGGTCAAAGTCGTAGTAGCCGCGATAGATGATGTAGATGGTGTCGGACTCGCCGGCCCAGAACATGCGGCCATTGACAAATTCCTGGAAAGCGCCTTTGCTGTCTCTGGCCTCGTTGGTGGCCCGGCCCAGCCGCGCTCGACCCTGCGGCCCCAGGTATTCGCCGTACACTTTGGCGAAGCGGTCGCCGACTTTGAAGAAGCCGGGGTCGGTTGGGGCGTATTTGTGGGCGTCGGTCAAGGGCTGGTCGCCGTAGCGGATATAGGAACCGTCATCTTCAAAGAAGACGTAGATCGGGTCAACATTGAGCACGGTGTCGGTTTCCAGCCAGAGCATCCAGCCGTGTTCAAAGGTCTGCACCGCCGCGCGGGTGGCGTGCTCGTCCTGGCGGAAGTTGGTGAAGGTACAGCCTAGCAGCGGGCGAACTTCGGGGTGATTGCGCCAGACGGCGCCAAAGCCGCGAATAGGGTCCTCACCGCACACCAGGGTGCTGGTCGCCGGGTTGAAGGCGGCTCGATTGACCGTGAAATCTAACCACTGGCCGGTGCTGGGCCGGTAGACCCGCAGGCTCACAGCGCTGCCGGCTTCGCCGCGCAACTGGCGGGCCGCTTCACTGGCGCTGACGTAGGACAGGCTCTGGCCGTTCAGATCGGTCAAGAGGTCACCAATCTTTAAGCCGGCCTGTTCAGCCGGTTGACCGGTCCACAGACCCGCTACCTCCGGCCAGGTGGCATTGCGGACCAACTGGACTCCGATTTCAGCTATACCTGTAGCGGCAACTGTTGTCGTCTGGCTGGCCTGTTGGGGCGCAGGGGTGGCTGCGGTGACCACGGGGATGGTGGCATCCGGGGTGACGGCCGGGAGCAGGGGAATAAATGCGCCATCCTTGATCAAATCCCCGGCCAGCCAGCCGGTCTGTCCCTGCCAGGTCACCTGGAGCCAATAGCTGTCAGCCGCCCGGCCGGTTGCCACAATCTCTTCCTGGTTGGAAACTGTGCCCAGAATCTCGTACTCGATGCCGGGGCCGCGCCGGATGTTGGCCAGGTAGGTGTCTGCGTTCAAGCGGGTATACAAGGTCTCCATCGCTTCCATCTGCGGGTAAAGGGCCAGCGCTTCGGCGGGGATGTCAATCGCTTCCATCGTTTCGCTGCCCGCCGGGGCCGGAATGAGACTGCCATTGATAAAGTAATAAAGCCGCTCGCCCTGGCGCAGATAGGCCCCGCTGGGCAGCCCCGGACGAACCGGCAGCGTCTCGGCCAGCGAACTGTCCAGGCGGCTCACAGGTAAGCCTTCATACATGCGGGACTCGATGGCCGACCACCACTCGTTGACCTGCCAGAGCTGGCCCTGGGCCGCCCAATACAGGTTGCCCTGCTCATCCTCGACCAGCCGGGTCAAAGGATCGGCCACCGGCATGCCGGTCAGAAGGTCATCCTTGACCCTGATGACGGTTTCATCCTGCCAGCCAAAGGCGGCCAGGGTGTCGTGGTCATAGATGGGCTGGCGGCTGCCGGAGGCGGTGACATAATAGACAAACTGGTTGCGCCCTTCGAGCAGGCTGCCGGCGGCATAAGACGAAGCGGTGGCGGTCAAACTGGCGGCCGGCTTGTCAAACCAGGCCGTTGCCTCCATCGCCCGGCTCAGGGCCGGCTGGCCGCTCCCGAAGACGGTCATCACCGCTACGGTTGTGCCCAGTACCCCGATAGGTAAAGCTGATTTGATTTTTAAGATGTTCATAGTGAAAGCTCCTTTTGCTAAAAAGATGATTTATTTGAGATGCTTTCACTATAACCCATCCGGGCGGGGGAGATTGGACAAAAGTTTCCCCAATTTCTGACCAAAAGCCGACGGAGAAGGCTGAGGCTGAGGCTAGGGCTAAGTAACTGTCCAAAAATAACTTTGTACTTGTCAGGAGATTAGAGATTGGTAATTAGAGATTAAATAATCTCCAATCTGTGATCTCCCAAACTAAAAACTTATTTGTGGACAATCACTAAAATTACTCAGCCTCAGCCTTAGCCTTAGCCTGCTTTCTATGCTATACTGGCGGCAATGATACCCACCAAGCCCCGTCTGACCGGCCTGCTGGCCGTTGTTATCCTTATCGTGCTGACCTTCGTCTTTTTCTGGAAAATCCTCCTGACCAACCTGATCCTGACCGGGGTGGACACCTTTCTCTACTTTTACCCCTACAAAGCCTACGCCAGCGAAGCCCTTCGTCAGGGCCGGCTGCCCCTTTGGAATCCGCACCTGTTTATGGGCGTGCCGCTGCTAGCCAACAGCCAGGTAGGGCTGTTCTATCCGCTCAACTGGCTTTTTCTGTGGCTCGACCCGCCCCGGCAGGTGGCCTGGTCCATTGGGCTGCACATTGCCCTGGCTGGAAGCCTGATGCTGGCCTACGCCCGCTTATCCGTGCGCCTGAGTTGGCCTGGCGCACTGGCTGCGGCGGTCATCTTTGCCTTCGGCGGCTATCTCGGCGCACAGGTAGAACACATCAACCAGCTCAACGCCGCCGCCTGGCTGCCCCTGCTTTTTCTGCTGTACGATTTCGGCCTGGAACGAGCGCGCCGCTGGCTCTGGTTTTTGTTGTTAGCCCTGGTCATCGCCCTTACCCTTCTGGCCGGTCACGCCCAGACGGTCTTTATTTCGCTGTTTGGCCTGGGATTATACGCCCTGTTTCGATTTACGATTTACGATTTACGATTTACGATTTACGATTTACGATTTACGCACTACGCACCACCACGCATCACGTACTACGTCTCACGTCTCACGTTTTATCTTCTCCCTCTCGCCCTCGCTTCTCTCCTCGCCGCTGCCCTGGCTGCCGTCCAGCTCCTGCCCACTGCCGAACTCTCCAGCCTGTCTATTCGCAGCGGCGGCTTGACCCTGCGCGAAGCTGTTTCTTTTAGATTACAGCCGGGCACGTTGCACTACAGCCTGCTACCGCCGCTGGGCCTGGATTTATCTCAGGTATGGGGCGACGCTTTTGGCGAGTGGGTGGCTTATATCGGCATCAGCGGCCTGGTTTTAGCCCTGTTGGGAAGCTGGCAGGCAATCTGGCGCTCGGAAGTTCGCCGCTATTTGTGGCTGGCCAGCAGTGGCCTGTTGCTGAGCCTGGCCTGGCCGTATGCCCTGCTTTACTATCTGGTTCCCGGCTTTGCTCTCTTCCGCGTTCCGGCCCGCTGGTTGCTGCTGTACGCATTTGGCGTCGCCCTGCTGGCCGGCTTTGGCCTAGACTCCCTTTCCATGCCTCAACCCCGCGACCGTCTGGCCTCGATCTGGCGTTGGCTGCGGGCTCGCCGCTGGCGATTAATCCTCATCGCTTTGCCTGCCGTATTTCTCCTCGGCTTGATCATCTGGAGAACACCGCCTCTCATCACCCTGGCCGCATGGTTAATTTTAGCCATCATCACAATTTACGATTTACGATTTACGATTTACGATTTACGATTTACAGATCACGCATCACGCACCACGCATCACGTACCACGTCTCTCTATCCTCTTCCTCTTCGTCATCCTCCTCTCCGAACTCTTCCTCGCCGCCCAGGGTCTCAGCTACAACCAGCCAACCGCACCCCAGGCCTACCACTCGCTGCGTAATGCCCCCGCTTTTTTACTGGCCGCCGACCCACCTCACAAGTCCACGCCGCCGGGCCGCTTTCTCAGCCTGTCCGGTATCACCTACGACCCCGGCGACCTGGCCGAACTGCGCCAAATTTTTGGCGACAGTCTTTCGGAAAAGGCTTTATACAACCTGATTGTCACCGCCAAAGAAAAAGAAGTCCTCTTTTTCAATCTGCCGCTGGTTTACGGCCTGCACAGTGTTGACGGCTACGACGGCGGGATTCTGCCGCTCAAGCAGTTTGTCACCATGCAAAAGCTTTTCTTGCCCCCCGACGACCTCTCGATTGATGGCCGCCTGCGCGAAAAGCTGCGCTTCGTTCCACCGGGCCGGCTGCTGTCGCTGCTCAACACCCGCTGGATCATCACCGACAAGCAGTTTGATGTCTGGATTGACGATATTTTTTATGATTTGCAGTTCCCGGCGCGGCTGGAGGCGAGGACGCGAGGACACGAGAACGCGGAGAAAGCCGGAGTGCAAAGCTTCGCTTTGCCTGAGCAGATAAAAGTAACATCCCAACACATTCCCGACTTCCCCACCACAGCTATTGGCTTGGTCTCTCATCTCGAAAACGCCGCCTATTTGCCCGCCGGTACACCGGTAGCTGAAATCACCCTCACCTTTGCCGAAGGCGACAGCCAAACCATCACCCTAAAGGCCGGAACCGACACCGCCGAAGGCAACTATCCCCCCGATGCCGCCCATCCCCAGGCCACCATCGGCGTCGCCTGGCCCTACGAAGCCGCCGGAGCAGATTACATCGCCGTTTACTCGCTCACCCAATCTCCAATCTCCAATCTCCAGTCGCCAGTCGCCAGCCGCCGCATCACCGCCATCTCCATCACCGCCACCCTCCCTACTGGCCAATTCGTGCTGCGCGGCCTCAGCCTCATCCACCAGCCGACCACCACCAGCCGCTCCGTCCTCCTGACCACCGAGGGCGATTATCGCCAAGTTCACTCTGGGGATGTCAAAATTTACGAAAATCGAGCCGCACTGCCTCGCGCTTTTGTTGTCCATCAGACTCAAGTAGTCGGCAGCGACGACGAGGCCATTGTGTTTATGCAAAGCCCTGCCTTTGATCCGGCGGCAACGTTGGTCCGCCTGCGACAGGGCAACGAGCCGGTTGGGCCAATCAGTGCCGGGCAGCCTTCACCCAATGACCGGGCCGCTATCGTCAAATACGAGCCGGAGCGGGTCGAAATTGCCGTTACCCTTGACTCGCCTGGCTGGTTGGTTTTGACGGATGCTTACTATCCCGGCTGGCAGGCTACGGTTGACGGCCAGCCCGCCGAGATTTTGCCGGTCAATATTATGTTTCGGGCGGTGGCTGTGCCGGAAGGGGAACACACGGTGATGTTTGAATTTAGGCCGCGTTCGGTGTGGTTGGGGGTGTGGGTCAGCGGAGGGGCGTTGGTGATACTGGTGGCAGGATTAGGGTGGTCACTTCGCCAGCGAGCCGAAGCTGTGCTATAATTTTTGTTTGGGTTTTGTAAGAATAGACCCGCCATCATCGTCAGAATTAATCCAAGGAGCAATTATTTATGGAAGAACTACGCAGCCGACTTACCGATCTGGATCAGCGGATCGGTTCAATCCTGGAGCGTCTTTGACATCGCCGGCAAAGCGAAACAGATTGAAACCTTAGAAGCCGAGTCCGGCCAGCCGGATTTTTGGAATGACCAGCGCGAGGCCCAAGAAAAGATGCGCCGCCTTTCGGAACTGCGTGAGGAAGTGGGAACCTGGCAGGGCGTGGATCGCCGGGTCAAGGATGCCCTCGACCTGATCGAAATGGCCGCCGAGGAAGAGGATGACTCGCTGCTGGCCGAACTAACCGAAGAAGTGGACGCCCTGACCAGTCTGCTGGAAAAGCTAGAGTTTCAATTGGTCCTTTCCGGGCCGCACGATAAAGATGCGGCTCTGCTGTCCATCCACGCCGGGGCCGGCGGCACCGAAAGCCAGGATTGGACCGAAATGCTCATGCGCATGTATCTGCGCTGGGCTGAGGCCAACGGTTACAAGGCTACCTTAGTGGACCAGACCGAGGGCGAAGAAGCCGGCCTTAAAAGTGTGACCATGGAAATCGAGGGCGAGTACGCCTACGGCTACCTCAAAGCCGAGCGCGGGGTCCACCGGCTGGTCCGTATTTCACCCTTCGACGCCAACAGCCGCCGCCACACTTCCTTTGCCCTGGTTGAAGTAGTGCCCGATATTGAGACCGATATTGACATCGAAATCAGGCCCGAAGATGTTGAAATTGATGTCTACAAATCGGCGGGCGCGGGCGGGCAAAATGTGCAGAAAAACTCGACCGCTATTCGTTTGAAACACCTGCCGACCGGCATTATCGTCACCTGCCAAAACGAGCGCAGCCAACTGCAAAATAAGGAAACAGCTTTCCGTATCTTGCGGGGGCGCTTGTATGATATGGAATTGAAAAAGCAAGAGGAAGAACAGGCCCGGCTCAAGGGCAAGCACATCGAAGCCGGTTGGGGCAACCAGATTCGCTCCTATGTGCTGCACCCCTACAAAATGGTCAAAGATCACCGCACCGATTACGAAGTCGGCAACGCCGAGGCCGTGCTGGATGGCCGGCTGGATGGATTTATAGAGGCGTATCTACGTTACACGATCGGTGAAGGGGAGATGGAGAAACGATGACGCGGTGAGGCGAAGAGGCGAAGAAATTTTCGCGTCCTCGCCTCACGTTTCCTCGCCTCATTTGACATACTTCCGTCTATCTATTATAATTCTTGCGTATAAACTAAGTATTACTATTTCAACCCCCATCCTATAAACAATCTGTGAAGATTGCGCCCTGATTTTACCGGCGCAATTTTTGTTGTCTCTGAGCGCAGGTAGGTTGAGCCGGGCAGTATGGTTTCGGATCAAGATGAGATAATGCTCCTCAAATTTGAAGAAAGTTTGACCGAAGCCGAAATGTCAGCCTCGACGGTGGTCAACTATCTGGCTGACCTGCGGGTTTTTCTGCGCTGGGGCAAACGGGAAATCGGCCAGCATTTCTCGTTAGCCCAGGTCAGTCCTGATCAGGTTCGCCGTTATCGTTTTCATCTGGCGCAAGAACTCAACCGGGCGGCAGCTACCGTCAACCGGCACATGATGGCGCTCAGAAAGTTTTTTGCCCTGGCCAAAGAAATGGGTGATGTCACCGCAGACCCGACCAGTGAAATAGCGCTGGTTCAGGAAAATGGCCAGGCATTCTCGCGGCCCCTCTCAGCCAATGAAACCGCTCGACTGCTGGCAGCGGCTCGGCATGGCTCGCGGGCCGGTTTGATGCGGCGTGACCTGGCAATTTTGCAGTTGTTATTACACACCGGCTTAAAAGTGAGCGAAATTGTAGCCTTGAAAAAAGACGATTTGGAGTTTGAGTATCCGGGGGTGCAACTCAAGGTATGCCGGCGGGACGGGTTTGACAGTGAAACAAAAACCCGGCATTTACCGCTGGCCGGTGATGTTTGTAAAGCCTTGCATGAATATCTGAAAGTCCGGCCCCAAACTTCCACCACCGAGCATTTTTTTCTCAGCCAGGAGGGCCGGCCTATCTCTCAGCGCACCGTCCAGCGCATCATTAGCGACTGCGCCAAAGCGGTTGGTTTGGAAGGGGTCTCGGCTCAATCGCTGCGGCGCACTTTTGCGCTACAGTTATTTTCGGAAACCCAGGATTTGGGCCTTGTTTCCGAACGGTTGGGCCATCAATCCAAAGCCATCACCGAGCAGTATCTGGCGGTGCATGAAAATCAGGAAGTAGGGAATAGGAAGTAGGGAGTAGGGAAGAATTACTGTGCTCCACTCTCGTTCCCAAACTGACGCGAAGCGCGGGAACGAGAGTGAGAAATCTCTAATCTCTTAATTTTTTTTTATTGTTCTTAAGCTAAGGAGGTTTATTGTGGAAGTAAAAGATTTCCGCGCCTTACGGGTCAGTTTGGCTTCACCGGATGAAATCCGGAGTTGGTCTTACGGCGAAGTGACCAAACCGGAAACCATCAACTACCGCCGCCTGCGACCCGAAAAAGACGGTCTCTTTTGCGAGGCTATTTTTGGTCCCACCAAAGACTGGCAGTGCTACTGCGGCAAGTACAAGCAGGTCCGCTATAAAGGTATTGTCTGTGAAAAGTGTGGGGTTTTGGTGACCCGGTCGTCGGTGCGCCGGGAGCGTATGGGGCATATCGAACTGGCCGCCCCGGTGGCTCATATTTGGTACACCCGCCGCGTCCCTTCCTACCTGGGCTTGCTGCTCGACATTTCTCGCCGCAACCTCGACCGCGTGCTCTACTTTGCCCATTACATTATCACCAAAGTGGATGAGCAGGCCCGCGCCCGTGCCCTCAAGCGGCTGGACGACGAAATTGGTCGCGAAGAAAAACGCCTGGAAGAAATTCGCCAGGAAAAGGTTGACGTCATCACCAAAGAACGAGATGAAAAAATCGCGGCGCTGCGCGACGAAGAACAACGATTGGTGGACGCGCTAAACGAGCGCCAGAACTCGTTGATCGAAGAGGTCATGAAAGACGCTCAAAAGCTACAAAAGCGTATGGAAGACCAAATCGGCACTGTGCTCAAGACGCCGATTGTCTTTGGCAGCGATGAAATGGTGGCCGATAAAGGCGAGACTCTCGACCGCAGCCATTTAAAAACCTTGAACAACCTGGTCGAGGCCCGGCTCAATGAAATCAAGGCTGAAATTGAAGAGGAACTTACCCGCGAGCAGGGCCGGATTAACGCCGAAATTGACCGGATTCGCTACCTGGCCGACCAGGAAGTTGAGGCCCGCAGCGGCGACAACTCGCAGGAATTGGGCGAATTGGCGGCACGGGTGCAGGAACAGCGCCAGGAGTTGCTGAGCATCGAGTGGATGCAATTTCTCAACGAAGTGCAGTACCGCGACCTGACCGACCGCTGGGGCAACGTGTTTACCGCCAGTATGGGCGCCGAAGCGCTGTACGACATCTGCAAAGACCTCGACCTGGACAAACTGGCCGCCGACCTGCGCCTGCAAATCCGCAGCACCCGCTCCAAGCAGCTCAAGAAAAAAGCTATCAAGCGGCTGCGGGTGGTCGAAAGCTTGCGCAAGAGCAACAACCGCCCCGAATGGATGATCCTGACCGTGCTGCCGGTGATCCCGCCCGACCTGCGCCCGATGGTCCAGCTTGACGGTGGCCGCTTTGCCACTTCTGACCTGAACGACCTGTATCGCCGGGTCATCAACCGCAACAACCGGCTCAAGCGCCTGCTTGATTTGGGCGCGCCCGATGTGATTGTCCGCAACGAGAAGCGCATGCTCCAGGAAGCGGTTGACTCGCTCATTGACAACAGCCGCCGGGGCAAGGCCGTCTCTTCACGGGGCCGCCGCCAGCTCAAGAGTTTGAGCGATATGCTCAAGGGTAAGCAAGGCCGCTTCCGCCGCAACCTACTCGGCAAGCGCGTGGACTACTCCGGCCGCTCGGTCATCGTGATCGGCCCGACCCTGGAACTGCACCAGTGCGGGCTGCCCAAGGGGATGGCTTTGGAACTGTTCCGGCCCTTTGTTATTCAAAAGCTGGTCGAGTACAACTATGCCAACAACGTTAAGGGGGCCAAGCGTATCGTCGAGCAGCGCCGGCCCGAAGTTTGGGAAGTCCTGGAAGAAGTCATCCACACCCGGCCCATCCTGCTCAACCGCGCCCCCACCTTGCACCGGCTGGGTATCCAGGCCTTTGAGCCGATTTTAGTGGAAGGTAACGCCATCCAGATTCACCCGCTGGTCTGTTCCGCCTTTAACGCCGACTTCGACGGCGACCAGATGGCGGTCCATATCCCGCTCTCGGATAAGGCGGTCAAAGAAGCACGTGAGTTGATGCTGTCAACCCGCAACATCCTGCTGCCCTCCAACGGCGAGCCGGTGGTTTCGCCCACCAAAGATATGGTTTTAGGCGTGTACTACCTGACGATGGAAGAGTCGGGCAAAAAGGGTGAGGGTAAAGTCTTTACCGATATAGATGAGGTGGCCCTGGCTTACGCCCTGGATAAAGTGGACATCCATGCCAAAATCCGGGTGCTACATTACACCGCTAACTCCAAGCAGACCACCCCGATTGAAACAACCGTAGGCCGGGTGCTTTTTAACCAAATTCTGCCCGACTCGCTGCGTTTTGTGAATAAAGTGCTGGATAAAGGCTCGCTCAAAGATTTAGTCGGCCTGAGCTACGCCACCCTCGGTCCCGATGTTACGGCTAAGCTGGTAGACGATATCAAGAAGATTGGCTTTAAATATGCCACCCGCTCCGGCACCACCATTTCCGTCTCGGACATCAATGTTCCAGCAGAAAAGAAAGATATTCTCAACCGTGTCACCGAGCAGGTAGCCAAAGCCGAGCAGCAGTATCGCCGGGGTTTGATTACCGACGAAGAGCGTTATATCAAAACCGTGCAACTGTGGACCGAAGCCACGGATGAAGTGACCGACGCCGTGCGCGCTGCCATTGACCCGGAAAGCCCGATCAAGATTATGGCCGACTCCGGGGCCACCAAAGGTGGTTTCCAACCGATTCGCCAATTGGCCGGGATGCGCGGCCTCATGGCCGATCCCAGCGGGCGGATTATCGCCCTGCCCATTCGCTCTAACTTTCGCGAAGGGTTGACCGCGCTGGAATACTTCATCTCGACGCACGGCGCGCGTAAGGGTTTGGCCGATACGGCCCTTCGCACCGCCGACGCCGGTTATCTGACCCGCCGCCTGGTAGATGTGTCCCAGGATGTCATCATCAACGAGCACGACTGCAAGACCAAATCAGGCATTGTGATTGATAAGCGCAACAGCCCCGGCCTGGGCGAGAGCTTTAAAGAGCGACTGTTGGGCCGCGTGTCGCTGAAAAAGATTGTGGATAAGAAAACCGGGGAAGTGCTGGTTGAAAAGAACAAAATGATCGGCGAGGCCGATTACCAGGCCATTGAGAAAGCCGGCCTGGAAAAAGTGTATGTCCGCTCGCCGCTGCACTGCCAGCTTGAACACGGCATTTGCAGTCTGTGCTATGGCAGTGATATGGGTCGGGGTGGCCCGGTGCAGATTGGCGCGGCGGTCGGGATTATTGCCGCCCAATCCATCGGCGAACCGGGGACGCAGCTTACCCTGCGCACCTTCCATACCGGTGGCGTGGCCGGCGTTGAAGATATCACTCACGGTTTGCCGCGTGTGCAAGAGCTGTTTGAGGCCCGCAATCCCAAGGGCGAGGCTATCATCTCTGACCTCGATGGACGGGTTGAGCTGATTACCCACGAAGACGGCAGCCGGGTGCTCAAGGTTGTTTCGTCCGAGGTTCGCAAAGATGAATACGAGGCGCCCGGCAATTGGACCATCCTGGTAGAAGACGGCGATGAGATTGCTGCCAAAACCAAGCTGGCCCAGGGCGGCGACCGCGAAATTCTGGCTGAGAATGGCGGCCGGGTGCAGCGCGAGGAAAATAAGATTATCGTCCATTGGGACTCGAAGCAGGAAGAGGAGTATCAAATCGAGTCGGCGGCCCGCCTGCGGGTAAGCAATGGCGATCAGGTGGTGGTCGGCCAGCAGTTGACCGAAGGTTCGCTCAACCCCAACCGGATTTTGCGGGTGTTGGGCCGCGAGGCGGCGCAGCTTTACCTGCTGGAAGAAGTGCAAAAGGTCTACCGCTCGCAAGGTGTGCCGATCAACGACAAGCATATTGAAGTGATCGTCCGCCAGATGACCAATAAGGTCCGTATTGTGACCAGCGGTGACAGCGAGTATCTGCCCGGCGAACTGCTGGATTATCAGAAGTTCCAGAATATGAACCAGGAATTGATGGCTCAGGGCAAACGACCCGCTTCTGGCCGGCCCATCTTGCTGGGCATCACCAAAGCCGCGCTCAATACCGATAGCTTTCTGTCGGCTTCGTCCTTCCAGCACACCATCAACGTGCTGGCGCAGGCCGCTATCGAAGGCAAGCGTGATGAGTTGTTCGGTTTAAAGGAAAATGTTATACTAGGCAAGTTGATTCCAGCCGGTACCGGCTATCACCACTATCATGCCGGTGATGGCAACGGCGGTCTGGCCGAGGATGCCTCACAACTCGTGAGCAGTGAAGCCTTGGACCTTGCCACCGGCGGAAATGGGGCCAGTGACATCGGTGTGGCCGACGATTTGGGCCTTTAATAATTGTGAATTGTGAATTGTCAATCGTTAATTATTAATAAGATTTGAGTCTATTGGACCATTCACAATTCATCATTCACTATTCACAATTTCTGAATGAAAGGGGGTGAGGGTGAAATGAGTGTCGAACTACGCTCTGGCGAGTCTCAAGATTCTTTGTTGAAACGATTCAGGAAAGAAATTGTTAAGGCTCGGGTCTTAAGCACCTACCGCAAAAAGCGCTGGTTTGTTTCTAAAAGCGAGCAGCGCCGGCTGGCGAAGCAGCGGGCTATCCGCAAAGCGCGCCGTAAGATGATGCGCCGGCAGAATACGCTGTAGGCTGCCCCTCACTCCGTAATAGCGTTATTAGACCTGCAGGGTTGTTATACTCTGCGGGTCTTTTTTATGACTAAGCTAAAGGTGAGCCTCCCCCCATTTAGTGGACAGGGAGTTAATCGATGAAAGCTAATTTTTCAAAATTGACGGGGCTTTGATAACTCAAAGCCGAGTGATGTCTGACACGATTGTAAAAAACTTCAATGTACTCAAAAATATCGGTTTTAGCCTCCGCTTTGGTTTGATAGTGGCAATGATGCACCAATTCAGTTTTCAAGGTCCCAAAGAAACTTTCCATCGGCGCGTTGTCGTAACAATTGCCGGTGCGGCTCACTACTATACTTGGCCCCTTTGTCAAGACCACGAATCGAGAAAAATAAGGTGGATATTTAACAAAACAACAACAAGATTAACAACCAAAATGAACCTCAACCGGCGTACGATAACCTAAACTTTGATGCAAGCGTTCGTTATTGTAGAAAGTAAAATAACGGGTTAAGCCAGTGATTAAGGCGGGCACAGTTTCATAATCCTTCAGATAAATATCCTCGTACTTGACCGTACGCCACAGCCGTTCGACAAAGATGTTATCGAGGGCTCGACCTCGGCCATCCATACTGATCCGAATGTGGGCCGCTTCCAACAGGCCGGTAAAAGCCAACGAGGTAACTTGCGCGCCCTGATCGGTGTTGAAAATCTCTGGCTGACCGTGTTGCCAGGCCTGCTGTAAGGCCTGGATGCAGAAGTAACTATCCAACGTATTGGAAAGCTGCCAGGCCAGGACATAGCGACTGAACCAATCGATAATCGCTACCAGGTACATAAAGCCGCCGGGTAAAGGCACATACGTGATGTCGCTGCTCCAAACTTGATTAGGTCGGGTAATCGTCAGTCCGCGTAACAGGTAGGGATAAATCTTATGATCTGGAGCGGGTTTGCTGGTGTGAGGCTTGGGATAAATGGCTTGCAAACCCATCACCTGCATTAAGCGTCGCACCCGTTTGGTATTGATGGCGTACCCCAGGCGGCGCAAGTAAGCCGTCATCCGCGGCCAGCCGTAAAAGGGCGTTTGGGTGTACTGCTGATCAATCAAGCCCATCAGTTCCAGGTTCAAGGCTGAGGTCCTGGCGGGCTGGTAGTAAAAACTGGCCCGGTTGAGGCCCAACAGTTCACACTGACGCCGAATACTCAAGTCGGGATGGTTCAGTTCGATCAACATCCGTTTGGCCTCAACTGAGCCGGGTACTTTTTTTAACCGGTCCACTTCCATCTTGAGCCGGCCAATCTGCTCGTACAGTTGGGCTTCCGTCCTGGCCAGGTCCCGTTGTTGCTGTTGCGAAGCATCGTTATCGAAAATCGTCGCGCCTTGTTCCAGCAGTTGCCGTTTCCATTGGCTGACTTGGTTCGGATGCAACTCGTACTCGCTGGCCAGTTGGTTGACCGTTTTCAAGCCCTTGACCGCTTCCAGCGCCCCCTGAAATTTGAATTCAGCATTATATCGTTTACGTTTCTTGCTCAATTTACCTCTCCACAAGTTTGGTAGATTATACTTCAATCCACCTTAGCTCGTGGTCCAGTTTTTGGGGCCAATTATATTGAGCCTAACAACCACTTATGCCGGAGGCGTTATTTTACCCCATCAAGCCGGCAATCATCCGCTCGATATTGATTTGCTTTTGATTAATTTCGGCTTGCAGGCGAGCTACAGTCTGGTCAATCTGGGCCAGTTGTTCTTCGCTTTCGGTAAGCTGTTTGACGTAACGCCCGCGCAGTTTGCCTTCCTCGCCGGTACTCGACAGTACGGTCATATTTTTCTGGGCCTGTTCCTGGGCTTTGTAAATTTTGCTGCGCTGCTGTTCCTGATCGGCGATGGCTTTTTCCAAACGGCTGATCTCGGCCCAGGCGTCGAGCAGAGCCCGCAGGCTGTCGTAGACTTTTTGATCCAATAGCTTATCGGCAAAGTAACGCTGCAAGCCCTGGTAGGATAAATTTCGTAATTCCTCGCGCCGCGAGCGCAAATAGCGTTCCTGCACCAAAAAATCGGTAATTTTGCCGGGCAAAGCTTCCACCTGATAGCGGTGGGTGTCGAGCGTTTTTTCCGCCGGGTCGGGTGTGTCAAAAATCACGTAATCGCTCAGGCTGTGTTCAATCAGGATCGTTTTGGCTTGAGTGGTGCGGTTATCCAGGTGGTAGGTGGTGCGGCGAATATCGTACAGATTTTGCAGTAAATAGCCCTCTTTGATCCGCAGCGATTGAAGCTGGCTCTCGGTTTTGATTTCTTCCTTGACGTGCAGCCCCAATTCCACCGCGTAGGAAATAACCGCCTCGGCCCCGTCGGCGGTAAACGGCAAAACCGCCTCGCCGACATATTCACCGTTTTCCAGCACTGTGACCGGGCCGCGTTCCAGGGTCAGGCCCGTTTCATTTTTGAAGCGCAGGGTAGCTACCGGATGGGTCGGCATTTTTGAGCCGTTGTAGATTAAATCCTTTTTGCAGCCCAAATTGCTGCTGACAATCGGCACCATGGCCGACTGCCCCCGGCCCACCGTCACCGGCACACTGACGTTGTACTGAAATAACTCGCCCATGGCCTGGCCGGTGGCTGCGCTTTGAACCGAAGCGGCCATGGTTGCGGTGGAAAAAGCGCGTTCAGCCTCAACTGAGGCCCTTTTCCTCATCATCATTGGTGCAGCCGCTGCGGGTGCAGGCGGTGCAGCAGAAGGCACTTCATCTTTCAGCGAAGCTGCATCAAACATCACCGGCGCTGCCGCCACCCGGTCTTCGTCCTTGACAATCGGCCGGGTGGGTGTATGCGGTGTGTAAAGGTCATACACAAAAGAAATCGGCATCCCCGCGGTCAGCGAAAGCGAAATATCGGTCAAATCCTCTTCCAGCCGGTTATCAAAAATACCCCAACCCTGCAACAGTGCTTCTGGCTTCTTCTCAGCCTTAGCCTTAGCCTCAGCCTTAGCCTCTTCATCCATCACCAGCCGGTAACTCACCCGCCAAGTAGGGGCCGGAGCAATATAACTCACCTCCAAATCGTGGCTGCCGGGGCTGAGGCGGATGTTGATCGAACGGTGTGTTTCTTGGCCCACCGCCGTTTGCAGAAAGAAACGCAGGTCAGCCGCGGCAATCTCGTCGCGCAGCTCGACCCCCACAATCCGGCTGAGCGGCAGCGCGATGACCATATCCGTGCCTTCACGCAGAATGGTTGCCAGCGATTGTTCCAAAGGTTTTTCCTCAACCTCATCCAGCCCCACCAAAATACCGATTTCGGTGCTGCCGTCACTGCCCAGCAGTTGAACGCTGCGTCCGCGCAGAGCAATCAACAAATCGCGCAGGCTGCGGGTGTCATCGAGCACCACCGAGTTGCCGGCCAGCCGCTCGGCCTGGCTCTGCGGGGTATCGTAATCCACGCCGCGCACCTGGCCCGCGCCGTGATCCAGCACGGTCAGGCTTTTGAGCAGGTCATCCATCTCCTCGCGACGAAAGGTCAATTTGATAGCTTCTCCTTCCACCGGCCCGCGCCGCCGAAAATAGCCAACTCCGTGTTTGTAAAGGGTCATGTGGGCAATGGGTAATTGGGTCAAGGCAAACTCCTTAATTGTGAATAGTGAATTGTATACTTTGCACGGATACAAACTGCGTTTTTCTACACTGGCAAAAAGCTCAGTTTGTGCCTGCGGACAGTATAAATGGCTAATTGTGAATAATGAATAGAATAACCCTCTTAACCATTCACAATTTACAATTCATCATTCACCATTCACAATTATTTTAGGATTGTTTTAACGGCGGTCATAACTTCTTCTATAGAAGCCATCATTAGCAAATCCCCTTCATGGTGAGAGTCCAGCACAATCAAGCCCCACTCGCGGAGCGTTTTGATACTTTTGATGGCCTGGGGATGGTTGGCCAGGTACTCGTTCATGGCAGGCACGACGATGACCGGCCAGCCCGCGCCGATGGCCTCGGCCACCAGGGAGTGGGGCAAGGTATCGGCAATACCCTGGCTCATTTTGTTGATGGTATTGAAAGTGGCCGGCACGACCAGGGTCAGGCCCGGCTCGCGGCCATTCAACAGCGCCGGATTGAAATAACTGCTCACCAGTTGGTGGCCCTGCTGGTCGGCCAGATTGTAAGGGCTAATAATGAGGTGGGCGCTGTCGGTCAACAGAGTGTAAACCGGCAGCCCCCATTCGGTCAAGGCTTTCAACAAATCGGGGATGCAGCGAGCGGAACTGGACCCCGAAACTACCAGATAGATTGCTTTTAAATCGGTCATGGCTCCAAATTCCTCCGTTGATAATAGTTATCAGTAATCAGTAACCAGAGGCCAGTTAATGTCCTTAAGTTAAGGATTATGTTGACTTATAGACAAAGCAGATAAACATCGTACAACCTTTTAGCGGGCCGGGCTCCCACGCCCGGCCCAGCGACGGCGTGGAAGCCGTCGTTGTACAATGATAGTATGACTTTTAAGTGATTTGTCTATTAGATAAAGTCAAGCCAGAGCCTGATGGTCAGAATATAAGGCTCAAAATCCTTCAATTCTGCCGATCTTGCTCTAAACTTTTGGCAGTAATTGGACTACTGTTTACTGTTCACTACTCTTGTAGCGCAACTAAAATAGATTTGGCGGCCTGATACCCCAAGTTGTGCTGGATTTGATCAATGGTGAGAGTTAAGGGGCCTTCAAAGGGAGCACGAGCCAATAGCAATACTTTTGTACCGGGATAAAGCCCCATGCTGCCCAAATAGCGCAGCAGTTCCGGGTCGTCGTCGTCCACTTCGACCACAATCAATTGATCACCGGGGCGCATGTCTACCAGACGGCCGCCCGACTGTGGCGAAATCGCGCCGCTGCGGCTGGGAATGGGCGCGCCATGCGGGTCGAATTGGGGGTCGCCCAGCGCCGCGGCCATGCGTTCCTCCAAATCTTCGCTGATGACGTGCTCCAACTTTTCGGCCTCTTCATGCACCCGGTCCCAGGGCACGTTCAAGGCTTCGGCCAGATATAATTCAATAAGACGATGGTGGCGAATGATCTCCAAAGCCAGTTTCTGGCCAGCTAGGGTAAATCTGACTCCCTGGTAGGGTTCGTACTCAACCAGATGCAGTTCGGCCAATTTTTTGCACATATTGGTCACCGAGGCCGGGGCTACCCCCAACATCTCGGCCAGCGCCGACGTGGGGGCCTGACCGTTCTGTTCATGCAATTTATAAATGGCCTTGAGGTAATCCTGCATGGCCTGACTGATAGCAGCTCGTTCCACCGAATTTATCCCTTTGACACGGCAACTTTAAGAGAGCAAACCTCGCCTGCCTCCTTGAGTGTAGCCCAGATGAGGAGAAGTGTCAAGCAATTTTAGCGATTGACAATCCTTGTCTTCCATGTTATCCTGCCGGCCAATAGAGTCAATCAGGCAATGAAGCCCAAGAATATTTACGATTTTGGATTTACGATTTACGATTAGAAAGGTTATCCAAAATCGTAAATTAGTTCAGTTCCCTTTTTCAAACAGGAGATATTATTGATGTCTGACAAGCCCGTTATCAATTTTACGCGCGGTGTACCCGCCACCGAGTCTTTTCCCGTTGAAGATGTTATTGCTGCTTCAAAAGTAGCTTTGGAAAAATACGGGACAACCATTTTGCAATACGGCTCCGCTTACGGCTTTTTACCGCTGCGAGAGTGGCTGGCCGAATGGCAAGGTGTCTCCGTAGACCAGGTGTTGACCTCCAACGGTTCGCTCCAGATTATCGAGTTTTTGTGCTTTCATTTTATCCAGCCGGGCGATGTGGTCTTTACCGAGTCGCCCAGTTATGACCGCACCTTGACCATGCTGCGGCGGCACGGGGCGACGGTGGTTGGCATTCCTTTGGAGGCTGACGGCCCCAATATCGAGGCCCTAGAAGCTGCCCTTAAAGAACGAGCGCCCAAATTTTTCTACCTCATCCCCGATTTTCAAAACCCGGCCGGGGCGACCTGCTCACTGGAAAAGCGGCAAAAGTTGGCTGAATTAGCCAACCGGCACGGCTTCTGGCTGCTGGAGGATGCGCCTTACCGCCCGCTCCGCTTCCGGGGCAAACAGCAACCCTCGCTGTACGAGTTGAACCCGGAGATGACCCTGCACATGCTCTCCTTCAGTAAGTTGGTTGGCCCCGGCCCGCGGGTGGGGATTTTGTACGGCCCGGCGGATTTGCTCAAAAAGGTGGCTAAAATTGCCGAAGATACCTACATTACCCCATCACTATTGTCGCATGGCATTGTTTATGAATTTTGTAACAGCGGCAAACTGCCCGACCAGGTAGCCAAGTTAAAAGCGCTTTATGCCCCCCGCCTCCAGGCCTGCCTCGATGCCCTGGACAAGCATCTGCCCGACGCCGAAACCACCCGGCCCGACGGCGGTTTTTTCCTGTCAGTAACCCTACCGGAAGGAACCAGCACCGTCCAGGTTCGCGAGCAAGCCAAAGCCCACAACTTGAATCTAGCCGACGGCCAGGCCTTTTTCCCCAACGGCGGCGGCGAGCGATTCCTGCGGCTGCCCTACTGCGCCCTTAGCCCGGAAGAAATCAACGAGGGCATTAGCCGGCTGGCGGCTACGGTTAAAGAAGTAAGACAAGCTTAGTATCACGTATCAGGTTGTTAAATTCATCTGACGTCTGTCAAAAAGACCTCACAGATTTGTAGAACCTGTGAGGTCTTTATTTTTACTGGCTCTCCTGGTTTTAACGGGATTTTTGGCGCGCAAAGTCGCAAAGAAATTTATAAAAGCTTGGCGTCTTTGCGTCTTGACGTGAGAAAACCCCATCGAACCTGAGAGTCATTTTTACTTAGACTCAGCCTTAGCCTCTTCTTCCGCCTTCTTTTGCCACAGGGCCGGATCGCGCCCGTACAAGTCAACCAACTCGCTCAAGCGGTTAGCTACCCAGGGGTTGAGCGCCTCGCGGCGGTAGCGCCAGGCCCAGTTGCCGCCCAACACCGAAGGGGTATTCATGCGGGCGTCGCTGTCCAGATTAAGCGCATCCTGAAAAGGAATAATCGCCAAACGTGCTACCGACGCTATCGCCAACCTGATAAAATCCCAGACAATATCATCATCGGGGCGGGCCAGGTAGCGGCGCACCAAATCTTTTTCTTCCGGCGTCCGCTCCCGGTACCAGCCTTTGGTGGTGTCGTTGTCGTGAGTGCCGGTATAAACGACGGCATTGCGCCCGTGGTTGTGCGGTAAAAATTTATTGGTTGCGTCCAACCCCCCCGCCTCTTTGCTGTCAAAGGCGAATTGGAGAATCTTCATACCGGGGAATTTAAAGCGGTCCCGCAGCGCTTCCACTGCGGGGGTAATCACCCCCAAATCTTCGGCCAGAATGGGCAATGTGCCCAATTCTTTTTCAATCGTTTCAAATAACTCCATCCCCGGCGCTTTGACCCAGCGGCCATTAATGGCCGTTTCTTCGCCAAACGGCACTTCCCAGTAGGCTTCAAAGCCGCGAAAATGGTCAATCCGAATAATGTCAACCAGGCGCAGCGTCGCCTGAATCCGCTCGATCCACCACTGATAATCCTGGGCGGCCATCTTCTTCCAATTGTAAAGCGGATTGCCCCAGAGCTGCCCGGTTTCGCTAAAATAATCGGGTGGCACCCCGGCGACCACCGTCGGCTGGCCTTCTTTATCCAAAAAGAACAACTCGCGGTTGGCCCAGACATCCACGCTGTCGGGAGCCACAAAAATGGGAATGTCGCCGATAATACGGATGCCCTGACCGTTAGCATACTCCTTGACGGCGGTCCACTGTTGGAAAAAGTAATATTGCAGCACCTTCTTCACGGCGATAGCTTCGGCCTGCTCCTGCCGCCAGCGTTTGAGTGCCGCCGGACGGCGCAGGGCAATATCTTTATCCCAATAGTTGCTCCACATGGCCCCAAAAACATTTTCGGCTGCCGCCTTGCGGTCATACTGCTCTTTAACCGCCATAAACAGGGCGAAATCGTCCAGCCAGGCAGCGTGTTCGGCGCAAAAAGCCTCAAAATCGGCCCGGCGCTCGGCGCTGGCCCCGGCTAAAAAATTACGGGCCGCTCGCTCAAGCAGAGGGATTTTCCAATGGATAACCCAGCCAAAGTCAATGGTATCCACCGGGAAGGGCGGAATATCGGCCAGATCATCGGTGCTTAAATCGCCCGCTTCGACCAGCTTGGTCAAATTGATAAGCAAGGGATTACCGGCGAAGGAGGAAAAAGAGGCATAGGGCGAGTCGCCGTAGCCGGTGGGGCCGAGCGGCAGCACCTGCCACAACGATTGTTTGGCCGCCACCAAAAAATCAACAAATTGAAAAGCCGCCTCCCCCAAATCGCCCATACCGTGCGGGCCGGGAAAAGAGGTAGGGTGCAGTAAAATACCACTGGCGCGGGTGAGTTCCATGAATATCTCCCAATTTTTGAAAATTAGTAACTGCTCAGCCATGTCATTTCGACCGCAGGGATTTCTCGGCCTACGGCCTCGAAATGACATGGAGGCTGAGCAGTTACGAAAATTAAATAACGTGGTGAGTGGTGCGTATTGTATCGGATTGGGAATCAATGGCAAAAATCTTTTGGGGTCAATTTTTTCCCCAGGAGAGTTTTTCATTGTACCAGCCATCTGGCGTTAAATAACCCCAAGACCTGGGCAGGTCGAACATTTTTACAGGTGTACCCCCATTGACGCTGACACGCCAGACAGCCAGTTGCCCTCCCTGGTCGGCCAGATAAGCCACCCAACGCCCATCAGGGGAGAGGGTAGCCAGGCTTTCCGGCATTGGGTCGAAGGTAAGTGGGTTCGTTTGGCCGGTGCTAATATTCAGTGTGTAAACGTTCCAGTTACCGCCGCCAGCTTCATCTGAACTGTAGACAACAACATTTCCGACAACATCGGTCAGAATATGATTTACGGTGTTGGTTAACTTAATCGGTTCGCCCCGATTACCCTGCATCTTCCAAACGCCACAGTCACCACCTTGATTGGCCCAAGTACGACAGCCGCGGAAGATAAACCAATCGCCATCAGTCCAAAGAGGGCTTTGGCCCAGGATGGGGCCAACGAGGGCGGCTAACTCTTCACCTGTACCTGCTGCCTGGCTTAAGTCGCGTCGGATAAACATCCGCCAATCCCCACCACCAATTGTATTGTCATCATAAATAAGCTGCGTCCCATCCGGCGACCAGAAGGGATGGCTGTGCCCACCGAGACCGGGGTCGCCGATATCTTGGCCGCGTTTGTCGCCAATCTGGGTGATCAGCCGCAGCTTATCCCAGGGGCCGCCGTCGCCGTTGACAATTAACCTGGTCCCATCATTAGTAAAATCAGGCTGTCGGGCCAGGTCTACTGTGCCGAGCAAATTGCCCGATACATCTACAATGTAGACGATGAATTTACCGTCTAAAGCCAGAGGGATGGCTAATTTGCCGGTTGGCAGTAAAATCGGTGGACTTTTCGGCTTTAACGCAATCTCGGCTGGAATATTTTCTAAATTTATGAGTTGGTTATAGTCCTGATAATCCAACGCTTCAATGATAAGCTCACCTTGTTTGCCTTTATCAACAGCTTCAATCACAACAGTCACTACACCACTCGTATCAGTTTCGCCACTAAAAATCATTTGGCCCTCAACCCGGAGAGTAACATTTGCTTCCAACACAGCTTTATTTGTGGCTTCATCTTTTACTCGAATTTGGTATTCAAGGGGAGGTTCTGGTTCAAGCTGAATAACATCAGGCAGAACATCAAGGCTTAAGCCCTCTATTTCCTGCCGGTAGCTTTTGTATCCCGGTGCTTCAATAATTAATACTACCGGTTGCCCCTGTTGAATGGAGTCGAAAGGAATTTTGGCGAGACCATTAGCATCAGTTTTGCCATCCAGCGATAAGTCACTTATTTCGATTTTAATGATTGCTTCGGGAACAATTTCCTCAGTACCTTTTGCCTGTACCAATACTTGATACTCAAAAGTAAGGAGTTCCAGGGTAGGAGTTGGTGTAATGGTCGGTTCAACGGTTGGAGCAGAGGGTTCAATGGCAGATTCGACAGTGGGTTCTGTTGTAGGTTCTTCAGTTGGGGTTGGTGTGTTGGTGGGAGGGGGAATAGTCTCCTCGGTTGGGGTAGGTTCTTCGGCGGGTGCAGAGTTATTTAAGGGTTCAAGTAAGATTACTGTAGGTAAAACATCTTTAAGCAAATTTATATGTAGGGTATATCTTTTGTAATTCGTTGCTTCAACAATTAGTAGACCTGGCTGATTAATAAAAGATGCATTAATGATGATTATTGCAATACCTTTATTATCAGTAACCGCATACAAGGGAACCTTACCTCCAATTTGAATGCTTACCTGCGCTCCAACGATATTTTGGTCGGAGTCTTTTTCCTGGATGTTAACTACATAAGAAAAATCAGATGGTGATGCTCCGGTATCAGGCTGGGGAGTGTCGCACCCCGTAAGAATAATAAAAGCAGCAATTAAGACAAAAAGTTGCATCAGTTTGAATTTTGGGAACCGGGCTATCATTGCAGCGTCTCCTGGTTGTGATTAGGGTTTTTGTTCAAGCTGAACTACATCCGGCAAAGCATCTTTGATCAAATCCATATTTTCCCGATACCGCTCATAACCGGTGGCTTCGACCAGCAGCACCCCCGGTTTCCCGGCGTAATCACCCTGGATCTGAATTCTGGCAACCCCATTTGAGTCGGTAATGGTATTTAAAGGCGCTTGTCCGCCAACCTCAATCGTTACTTCGGCGTTAGAAATATCCTCGCCGGTATCTTTGGCCTGTACTCGAACCAGATAATCGAAACTGCTTGCCGGGGTAGGGACGGCGTTACCATCAAGGATACGAGGGAGCAGAGTACCAACCAATCCAATCAAAGCCACCACAATCGGCACCCACCACAACGAAGAAAGCCGCCAAATGGAAGTTTGTTCTTCCCCGGGGGTGGGAGTCGTGGGGCCAGGCGGGGGTGCAGCCGGCCCATGATGAATGATCACATCCCGCCCGGCGATGGTTGATCCCTCAATATTACCCCCTACATTCCCGATTTTGACGCTGCTATCTGCCCTGACAATTTCACCATCTGTGGATTTATCAGCTTTTGCCGGAGGATGGAAAGCGGGGGAGGCATCGCCTTGCCTGGCTAAATATGTCCGATACCGCGCCGGATTGCTCTCCGCAACCCAGGCCAGCAGCGGGTCGAACAGCCCTTTCCGCTCGGCGTATTCAAGCAGGCGATCTACAATTTCGGCCTTGCCGCTGTTGGTCGCCAGTTCCTCGTAGACAGGCCGAAAATCGGGTGTGTCGTAGCAAAAGCGGCGCAGCTCTTCGCCGGTAAAGCCGTCAACGAGCAAAGCGCGAATTTTCTTCAGGTTGTAATCAGCCATTGATCAAATCCTTGCCAGGGTGTAGATTTAATTGGGGGGAGTAATTGAGAAAATTATAACATAACTCCTTTCATCCTGTCTAGGCATTTTGGCGTATGTAGGGTAAATTCCCGCTTTGACGATTACTGCCAATGGTGTTAACATAGCCCTAAGCAATTCCCAAAAAGTAAAACATCCATTCTTGTGGTGTGTAGTGCGTGGTGCATTTACGTTACGCACTACGCACCACGTCCCACGTCCTTGAAGGATTTAAAAGCCTGGAAATACCTTAGCTCCCGCTTTCGAGAACACTCATCATGGAATCCCTCGACGTTTTTATCCCCCCCGACCGCCGCCGGGCGATAGCTCTGGGCGAGTCGCTGCCCGACCGGGCCCACGGAACCGCGCTGTTTGCCGATATTTCCGGCTTCACCCCACTGACCGAGGCCCTAGTCAGAGAGCTTGGCCCCCGCCAGGGCATTGACGAGCTGACCCAGCAGCTCAACCGGGTCTACGATGCCATCATTGCCCAAGTAGACCGCTGCGGCGGCAGCGTCATCTTTTTCAGCGGCGACGCCATCACCTGCTGGTTCGAGGAAAAGGATGAAGGCGGAAGGATGAAGGCGGAAGATGACTCATCCTTCACGCGCAGCGTTCATCCTTCATCCTTTCGGGCTGTGTCCTGTGCGTTGCAGATGCAGCAGGCGATGCTGCCTTTTGCGGCTGTCACGACTCCCTCCGGAGTGGAGGTGTCGCTGGGCATCAAGGTGGCCGTGGCTGCCGGCCCGGTTCGCCGCTTTCTGGTGGGCAATCCCGCGCTTCAACTGCTGGATGTCCTGGCCGGCCAAACCCTCGACCGCATGGCCCGGATGGAACACCTGGCCCAAAAAGGCGAAATCCTGGTCGGGCCGGAAATCGTTGCTCAATTGGGTAATCAGTTAGAAGTGACAGAATGGCGGTTTGAGTTTGAGTCTGAGTCTAAGGCTAAGGCTGAGTCTCAGGCTGAGAGACATATTGCCCTCATCACCGGCCTCGCCCCCCAACCTTCCACCCTTCCACCCTCCCAACCTCCACCCTCCCAACCTTCCAACCTTCCAACTCCCCTCCTCCGCCCCTGGCTCCAGCCGGCGGTTTATGAACGGCTCAAGGCCGGCGGGGGGCGCTTTCTGGCCGAACTGCGCTCGGCGGTGGCGCTGTTTATCAGCTTTCACGGCCTGGATTATGACGGCGATGATGCCGCCGGCGATAAACTGGACGCCTACATTCGCTGGGTCCAAGACATTTTGAGCCGCTACGACGGGACTATTCTCCAGTTGACCATTGGGGATAAGGGCAGTTACATGTACATCAGTTTTGGCGCGCCCGTATCACACGGCGACGACGCCAGCCGGGCCGTCGCCGCCGCGCTGGAGCTGCGCAACCCACCCCCAGTCTTGAATTTTATCGGCCCCATTCAGATGGGCCTCAGTCAAGGCCGGATGCGGACCGGCGCTTATGGCAGCCAGACCCGCCGTACCTATGGCGTGCTGGGCAGCGAAGCCAATATTGCCGCCCGGCTGATGAGCCGCGCCGCGCCCGGCCAGATTTTGGTGAGCAAACAGGTGGCCGAGGCTGCCGCCAAAAATTTTCAGTTTGCCTACCTGGAAACCTCGCCGGTTAAAGGCCGCACCGAACCCATCCCCATTTTTGAGGTGATTGGCCGCCAAGCTGTCCGCCCCCACCTTACGCTTCCTGCCCCTGCGGAAAACAAGTCCTTTGAGTGGACGCCGCTGCTCGACGCTGTTCTGGCCGGGCAGGGGCAGGTGGCGCGGCTGGACAGTCCTCACGACCCTGGTCAGCACAACCCGCTGGCCGTGCTCAAAACGCAAGCCACAGACAGGGGATTTCAAATTGGGCAGGGGAGCTGTCAGGAGCAGGTAAGCTATAGCCCCTGGCGGGAAATATTTCGGGCCAGGTTTGGGCTGGCTGCTGCGCCCCAAGAAAAGGAAGACCGCACTGCCTGGACAAGGTATCAAATCACCCAGGTAGAAACGGCCATCGCCGCCCTCAATCCCGACTGGCTGCCCCTCTTGCCGCTGCTGGGCGATCTGCTGGGCCTGCCCATCCCCAATAACGATACCACCGCTATTTTTAACCCGCTGCTGCGCCAGGGCACATTGTTTGCCCTGGTCATGGAAATAGTCAAAACCTGGGCTGCCAGCCAGCCGTATCTGCTCATCATCGAAGCAGCGCACCAGCTGGACGAATCGGCCCAGGGGCTAACCCTGGCAGTGGCCCGCAGCCTGACCAGCATGCCTGTCCTGCTGGTGCTGGCTCATCCTCCCTCCACGGAGTTGGCCGAGACTCTTGGGCGTGATTTGAACCGGCTGCCCTATTATCACCATCTGTCCGGGCAAACCCGCCCGGCGGTAGCGAGCAGGTCAGACCCCTGGCTGTGGACTGGGACTTCGCCACTGGCCGCAGCGCCCCTGATTGGCCGCAGCACCGAACGCATGCTGCTCACCGGCCAGCTTCAAGCTTTGCTGCAAGGCAACGCCGGGGGCGCCGTCCTCATCGAGGGCGAAGCCGGCATTGGCAAATCGCGGCTGGTGGCCGATTTGTTACAGCAGGCTCAGGCCCAGGGCGTGACCTGCCTCATCGGCGGCGGCGAGGCCATCGAGCAGTCCACCCCTTACCACGCCTGGCGGCCGCTGTTCCGGCAGCTTTTTAAGCTGGATCAGCATCCCCAGACCAGCGCCATCCCGCCGCTGCTCACTTCCAGGCCGGAACTGTCAAGGCTGGCTCCTTTGCTCAATACCCTTTTGCCACTGGGACTGCCGGAAACCGAGCTGACCCGCCAGATGACCGGCCAGGTGCGGGCCGACAACACCCGCGATTTGCTGCTGACGCTGCTGCAAGAGGCCACCGCCCAGTCCCCCGCCCTACTGGTTCTGGAAGACGCCCACTGGCTCGACTCGGCTTCGTGGGCGTTGACCCGCCTGGTGAGCCAGCGGGTCCCCAACGCCCTGCTCATCGTGGCCACACGTCCGTTGACCGCGCCCCTGCCGGTGGACTACAGCCAACTGCTCCAGACCCCCGGTTTGCAGCAGATCAAGCTGGAAGCGCTGTCGCCGGAAGAAACCCTGGCCCTGGTCTGCCAGCGTTTGGGGGTCAAAACGCTGCCCGACCCGGTAGCAGCCCTCATTCGCACCAAAGCCGAAGGCCATCCCTTTTTTAGTGAAGAACTGGCCTACGCTCTGCGGGACTCTGGCCTGATCCAGGTCGAGGCCGGCGAGTGCAAGCTGGTGTCAGAGGTGGCCGCATTTGGCCCCACCCTTCTGCCCGATACCGTCGAAGAAGTCATTACTAGCCGGATTGACCGCCTCAATCCGGCGCAGCAGGTTATCCTCAAAGTGGCCAGTGTGATTGGCCGCACCTTTCTGGTCGAGCTGCTGCGCGACATCCACCCCAACCAGGCTGAAAAGCCGCGCCTGCCGGCTCATCTGGGCAAACTGGCCCAACTCGATATTACCCGGCTCGACAGCCCCGAACCGGACTTGACCTACACCTTTAAACACGCCATCACCCGTGAAGTAACCTACAACCTGATGTTGTTTGACCAGCGGCGCGACCTCCACCGGGCCGTGGCCGAATGGGTTGAGCATACCTACGCCGATAATTTACCCCCCTTTTATGCCCTGCTGGCCCATCATTGGCGACAGGCGCTTGGAGACCGGTCCAACGGCGCAGTTTCGATTAACAAAGCCATTGACTACCTGGAAAAAGCCGGGGAACAAGCCCTACGCGGCTACGCCAATCAAGAAGCGGTGCGGTTTTTGAGCGAAGCCATTGCTGTTACGGAGACACATCTGGAAAACAAGCAGGGGGGCAGGGGAGCAGAGGAGCAGAGGGGAAGAGTCTCCCCTGCTCCCCTGCCCCTTCGCTCCCCCGCACTCCTGCGGCGGGCAAGATGGGAGCGACAGTTGGGGGAGGCGCACCTCGGTTTGGGCCAACTGGCCGAAAGCCGCCACCATCTGGGGCAAGCGGTGGCGAGGCTGGGCTTTCCGCAGCCGGACCAACGGGGTAGGCAGATCAGCGGTTTGTTGGGGCAGCTTTTGCAGCAACTCTGGCATCGAGCCTGGCCGGCCAACCGGGGGCTTGCCGACCCGGAGCGGCGGGACATCCTGCTCGAAGCGGCCCGCACCTATGAACGGCTGGGCGAAGTTTACTACTGGTCCAACGAAACCCTGGCGGCTATTTACGCCGCCCTGCGCACACTCAATCTGGCCGAACAAGCCGGCCCCTCGCCGGAGTTGGCCCGCGCTTACGCCAATATGTGCCTGGTGGCCGGCTTCGCCTCACTGCGTGGCCTGGCCGAAACCTACAGCCGCCGCGCCCAGGCTGCCGCCCAAAGTGAGCAGCCCGCCCTGGCCTGGGTGTTGGAACTGACCGGGGTCTATGCCCTGGGCGCCGGCCAGTGGGACAAGGCCCGCGAGACGCTGAGCGAGGGGGCGCGGGTGGCGCAGCAGTTGGAAGATCGCCGGCGCTGGGCTGAATGTTTTACCGCTTTGGGCGATATCGCCTTTTTTCAGGGGAATTTTAGCCAGAGTTTAGCCTTATGGCCGGAAGTTAGCGCCTCAGCCCGGCGGCGTGGCGATGCCCAGGCCCAGGCCTGGGGGCTGGCCGGACAGATGAGAAGCTTGTTAGCTCTGGGTGAATTGGAAACCCCTCAGTTTGAGACAGCCTTACAGACATTGGAGCAGGTCGCCCGCGAGGACATTGGCAGCGCGGATAAAATCAACGCCTATGGCGTTATCGCCCTGGCCCACTGGCGGCTCGGCCAGCCGGAACCGGCTCGGGCGGCGGTGGAAACAGCCCTGCATTGGATTGCCCAATCATCACCCACCGGCTTTGGTGTTCTCCACGGCTACAGTAGTGCTGCCGAAGTTTGCCTGGCTATGTGGGAAGCGGAAGAGGGGTCAGGGGTCAGGGGTCAGGGGTTGGATAAGGAGCGTTTAAAGTCCAATGTCGAGCAGACGTGTGGCGTACTACGCCGGTATGCGCGGGCTTTTCCTATTGGGCAGCCGCGAGCCTGGTTGTCGCTGGGGAGCTATCAGTGGCTGGCGGGGCAGCACGATCAGGCCCGCAAGGCGTGGCGCAAGAGTCTGGCGGCGGCGGAACGGCTGGCCATGCCTTACGAGCAAGCTCAAGCTCTCTACGAGTTGGGCCGCCATCTGCCGGCCCACGACCCCAATCGGCAGGTTTATCTCAGCCGAGCTGTCGAGGTTTTTGGCCGACTTAGCGCAAAGTATGATCTAGCGCGGGTACGGATGGTTTTAGACGAGTCGGTTTGACAACAACTCAAGTTAAACCATCTTACCGTAACTACACCCCCCGCCTGTCATTTCGAGGCTAAAAGCCGAGAAATCTTCGAGACCGTTGTCTGCAAACCACGGAGTAGGACGCTTCGCGTCTCGCTCCTATAGCTTCGGACCTGCCCACGGTCGCGGCGAGTCAAGTAGACCGATCACCAGCTTCTAATCGGCTCTCAGGCTGCGTTTTGCCCGGCGGCTGCCCGCAGCCGTTTCACATCGCGCAGCGGCGGTAGACCAAAGAGATTTTTGTACTCCCGATTGAAGTGGGCGGGGTTGTCGTACCCCACCCGATAGCCGGCGCTGGCCGCGTCGAGCTGCTCGCCGAGCATCAGCCGGCGAGCTTCCTGGAGCCGCATCTGCTTTTGGAACTGCAAGGGGCTCATGGCGGTGACGGCCTTGAAGTGGTGGTGGAATCCTGAGACGCTCATGCCCAGATCTCGGGCCACATCTTCGATTCGCAGCGGCTGGTCAAAGTTTTGGCGGAGCCGTTCAATGGCTCTGGCGATGGGGGAGGTATAGCCACTCAGGACGGCCAGGTGACGCAGCCGGTCGCCTTGCTTGCCCATCAACAGCCGGTAGACAATTTCCCGCGTCACCAGCGGGGCCAGAACCCGCGCTTCAGTGGGGTTGTCTATGAGCCGGACGAGCCGCACCACCGCATCCAACAGAGATGTATCCAACGGGCTGACGTTGACGGCTTTCGCGGGGGGCTGGCTTCGCGGCGAGACGTAACCGGCTTCGACCATGACCGAGCCGACGAGGATGGGATCAAGCTGTAAGCCGAGGCTGAGGTATGGCCGCTCCGGCGACGCTTCGATGATGTAGCTGACGACCGGCAGTTCGACCGTCCCGAGACAATAAGAATAGGGATCATAGCGATGACGCTCCTCACCCAGGTAGAACTCCTTGCTGCCCTGGGCAATCACGTAAAAGGCAGGATCGGACACCCCGAAACCTAACTCCGCGGGTAAAGAGGAACGGTAGAGACGAACGCCTGGCAGCGGCTCAACCGAGCCATCCTCGCGGATGGCTCGGGCGATACGCTCGACCAGCTCGGCTCGGTTAGCTTGCGTCCGGTGGGCCTCAAACTCTCTCTGCCGGGGATCCATCGTAACTTCTTCGCTCATTCCTACGCTCCCTCTTTAAGGTTTGCAGAATTGTATAATAATCTTGGAGAATTATTGTACCACCTTACGCTTTAGAGGACTAAACTATACTCAGTGGATCCAATTTTCCGAGGAGTGAGGCACGCCCACGTGCCGAACACCGCCGCACGTGGGCGTGCTGGCCCCTCAAATTTGGATCCACTGATACTAAAACAAAAGTGAAATCAATACTTTGAAGGAGATTGATGATGCGCATTGGATTACAAATTCCGTCTTTCAAATATCCCGGCGGCACGGCTGCTATCCGGCCCAAACTGAAAGAAATTGTCACAACAGCAGAAGATGCGGGCTTTTATAGTCTCTGGGTCATGGATCATTTTTATCAAATCAAGGGGGCGTTTGGCGAAGCCTATACCGACCCGATGCTGGAAGCCTATACCACGCTCGGATATTTTGCCGGCTTAACTGAAAAAGCCTATCTCGGTGTCCTGGTAACGGGCGTTATTTATCGCCATCCCTCGGTTCTCATGAAGATGGTCAACACCCTCGATATTCTCTCCGGGGGTCGGGCTTATCTTGGCATTGGTGCGGCATGGTATGAAGAAGAAGCAAAAGGCTATGGTATCCCCTACCCTTCAACCTCAGAGCGCTTCGAGCAACTGGAGGACAATCTGAAACTGGCGAAGGCGCTCTGGGCCAGTGATGAGACATCCTTTGAGGGCAAGCATTTTTCTGCGCCGGCCATCACCAACAATCCCCGCCCGCTGTCAAATCCGCATCCCCGCCTCATGATTGGCGGCACAGGCCCGAATAAGACCCTGCGACTGGTTGCTCAATATGCGGATGCCTGCAATATCGGTGATTGGGTCGGTACAGCAAACATGCAAAAAGCACTCGACACACTCAAAGAACATTGTGAGTCTCTGGGACGCGATTACGACACCATCGAGAAAACATCCCTCTGCACCGTGCATCTTTCCGGGGATGATACTGTAGATAGCGTCATACGTCGTATCAAGGAACTCTCTGAGATGGGATTCACGCACGCGATATTCAATATGCCGGATGTTTACAAAATTACACCCCTCGAAACCTTTGCCAAAAAAATCATCCCGGCGGTAGCCGAACTCTAAACAGACTGACCTGACCCCGATTTGGCGGACACAAGAATAAAGGAAGAAATGGCTCAACCCTATCCTCACATCATCGTGCTTATCCTTGCGATTGTCTTCGTCGCCGCTTGTGTGTCCACACCAATGCCCACATCACCACCGGCTGCTGTGCCACCGACGCCCACCGTGACAGTTGTCGTGCCAACGAGTCCACCGCCAACTATTGCACCGACAGCCGTACCGCCGACGCCCACCTCGCTGCCTGCTGCGTCGCCAAGCCCACACCCAACCAACGTAGCGACGGCTGTGCATAAAAGCGCACTGCCAACTGCCGTGCCGCCGACTGAAACATCACCCACGAGGACAGACAGCATGAAGATAAGAATAACACTCAAAGATACAGTAATTACAGCCACTTTGATCGACAGCAAGACCACGCAGGATTTCATTTCCCTGCTGCCACTCACTTTAACGTTAGAGGATTATGGAAGCACCGAAAAAATCAGTTATTTGCCAAAACGATTATCCACAGAGGGTGCGCCTGCGGGCATTGATCCCTCGGTTGGCGATATCACGTATTACGCTCCCTGGGGAAATATGGCGATTTTTATACGCGATTTTGGGTACTCAAACGGACTTGTTCTCCTGGGAAAGATAGACGGTGACATGTCTGCTTTGAATGTGTCTGGCCCAGTAAGTGTGACGGTTGAACTTATCAAGTAAGAAATTTTTGATATTCTTAAGGAGATAAATCATGAAAGCAACCATGCTCTACGGCCCTCGGGACGTGCGCTTCGAGGAGCGCCCCGATCCGACGATCATCGAACCGACCGACGCCATCCTCCGGGTCTCGGCCACCTGCGTGTGTGGGTCCGACCTGTGGCCCTATCGTGGCATCGAGCCAAGCTCTGGGCCGACGCCAATGGGTCATGAGTACGTTGGAATCGTGGAGGAAGTCGGAAGCGATGTCAAGCACATCAAGCCCGGCCAATTTGTCGTCGGCTCGTTCGCCACATCCGACAATACCTGTCCCAACTGCCAGTTTGGTTACCACTCATCCTGTGTGCAGCGGGAGTTTATGAGCGCCGCGCAAGCGCCCCTGTTGCGTGTGCCGCTCGCGGACGGCACGCTGGTACCGACTCCGGGCATCCCCTCTAACGATCTGATTCCAAGCCTGCTCACCGCGTCGGATGTTCTGGGCACCGGCTGGTTCGCTGCCGACGCGGCGAATGTGAAACCAGGCTCAACCGTCGTGGTCGTCGGTGATGGCGCGGTCGGCTTGCTTGGCGTGCTCTCCGCAAAACAGATGGGCGCCGAGCGCATCATTGCGATGAGCCGTCACGAAACGCGGCAACAACTCGCGCTGGAGTTTGGCGCGACCGATATCGTCACCGAGCGCGGCGATGAGGGCATAGCGCGGATCATGGACATGACCAATGGAATCGGCGCTGACTCGGTGCTTGAGTGCGTTGGGACGCAAGAAGCAATGATGCAGGCCATCCGCTCCACTCGCAGGGGTGGGTATGTCTCCTACGTCGGCGTTCCGCATGGGGTCGAGTTACGCGGCGAGGAATTGTTCTTCTCGCATGTTCACCTGCACGGCGGTCCTGCCCCAGTGCGCCGCTACCTGCCCGAACTAATCGACCTGATCTGGAGCCGAAAGACTAACCCCGGCAAGGTCTTTGATTTGACCCTGCCACTGGAACAGGTGGCGGAGGGCTACCGCGCGATGGATGAACGCCGCGCGATCAAGACGCTGCTGCGCCCGTGAGGTGAGAACCCATGACCACGTGGACGAGTGAGGAACTCAACAAGATCGGAACAGCCGAAGAGCTACAGATCGCGTCACGCCGACGTGACGGCACGCTGCGCAAGCCGGTGACGATTTGGGTCGTCCGCCTCGGCGACGACCTCTACATCCGATCCGTTAACGGGCGCACCTCCGCCTGGTTCCGTGGCGCTCAGGATCGCCACGAAGGTCGGATCTGGGCCGGCGGCGTCGAGAAAGATGTCACTTTCGTGGAGGAAGCCGACTCCGACATCAATGACAAGATTGATGCCGCCTACCGCACCAAGTACCACCGCTACCCCCAGTACGTTGCCCCCATGCTGGCCGCTGAGGCGCGATCTACGACTCTCAAACTTGTACCGCGCTCAACAAGCGGGATTTGACAGCTAAAAAAACATGTGATATATTGTTCCCCAATCACTTAAGCGCTTAAGCTTAAGCGCTTAAGTGATGGCTTAAACCTCTTTCAGTTTAGCTTCACCTTTTCTGTAAAGAAGCGAAAGGTGACAAATTAATGAAACGCCCCACCCAAGTTGATGTCGCTCGCCTGGCCGGTGTCTCAACCGCAACGGTTTCGTATGTGATGAATGGCCTGGCAGCCGATGGTCGCGTGCCTATCTCTGAAGAAACGCGCCAACGGGTATTAGAAGCTGTGCAGCAACTTGGTTACGAGCCAGATGCCCGCGCCCAGGCGCTCAGTTCAGGGGATACCAAAACCATTGGCCTCATCATCCCCGATATTCGCAATCCTCACTTTTGGGAATATGCCGAGGGCGTCGAGCAGGAGGCCCACGCCTCAGGGTATCATCTCTTGCTTTCCAGCATTGCCCTCGACCTGAAGTACGGGGAAGACATCTTTAAAGACCTGTCACGCCGGCGCATTGATGGGCTGATTCTGGCCAGTTCATTTATCGGGCAGTCGGAAGAAGCCAAAAAAATATTAATCCACCTGCTCAAACGACGGCTCCCCATTGTGGAAGTAAGTAATTATTATAATATTGACTGCGTGGTGTCTGATTACCGGGCCGTAACGACGGAGGTGATGGATCATTTGCTGTCGTTGTCGCACCGGCGAATCGGCTTGATTTACGGCGTGGCGCTGCCAGAGCTGGCCGAAGATCGCCTGCAACCCTACCAGGAGAGCCTCCGGGCCGCCGGTCTGCCGCTTGACCAGGAGCTGATCGCCCTGTGTGGTCCTACCATCGAGGATGGGTATCAAGCCGCCCTCCGGCTTTTACGACTCCCGTCACGCCCCACCGCTTTGATCGCCATCAATGATTTGCTCGCCCTGGGCGCGCTGCGAGCCGCCGCAGATCTAAATTTACATATTCCCACCGATCTGTCCCTGGTTAGTTACGACGACATTCCTATGGCCAAATATCAAGTGCCGCGCTTAACCACCGTTTCTAAAGATGCCGCCAGATCAGGGCGAGAAGCGGTTAAACTGCTGTTGGCTCGCCTGCGCGACCCCGACCGGCCTCGTCAAGAGATACGAGTTTCGCCTCGCCTCATTATTCGTGAATCCACCGGACCGGCCCCGTTTTGATGAAGCGTGGCGCACAGGGTAGCAAAGTCGCAGAGTCGCATAATTCCCTGTCTACCGTCTACCGTCTACTGTCTACTATTTTCTTAGGAGGCGCCGATGGTTAAATTTTACCCCTGAAGTTCAAGGCAAAGGTTTAGGAAGATAAAAATCTGGTGTGGCTATCTCGGATGAAAAAAGGAGATACCGGCTATCCTGGCAGACGGCGATATCTCCTTGAGGCAGGCGCAAGCAAATTTCCCTTGCCCTTGAGTTGAGGGCGGCGGTATCTGCTGGCCTTTTGACATGATACAAAAGTTTCACCTGTTTGACAAACCTCTCAAAATCTATGATAGCCTGGTCCTCTAATTAGCTGGTTCATTTCAATTTTAATAGTCACTGATACTCTCAAGGAGGAGTGAAATGAAAAAACAAACAATTTTGCTGGTTATCCTGCTGGGATTGAGCCTGATCCTGGCCGCCTGTGGCGCGGCGCAACCCCAGCAAGCGGCTGCGCCCACCGAGGCTCCGGCGGAAGCAGTCACCGAACCCCAAGTGGCTGAACCGACCGAAGCCGCTGCCGCCGAGGAAGCCGCCGCTCCCGTCACGCTGACCTACCTGGTTGACGACAGCGAGGCCAACCAGGCTACGGCCAAAGCGCTGGCCGAGGCCTATATGGCCCTCCACCCCAATGTAACCATCAATGTCGAGAGCCGGCCGGGGGGCACCGAAGGCGATAACATCGTCAAGACACGCCTGGCCACCGGCGAAATGACCGACATCTTCTGGTACAACTCCGGCTCGCTGCTCCAGGCTTTGAATCCGTCCGACACCCTCGTTGACCTCTCGCAAGAGCCATTCATTGCCAACATCGTCGAGTCGTTTCTCCCCACCGTGTCTCAGAACGGGGGAGTCTTTGGTGTGCCCAGCCAGACGGCTATGGGCGGCGGTATCCTCTACAACAAGAAGATCTACGCCGACCTTGGGCTAAGCGTGCCCACGACATGGGCCGAGTTTGAAGCGAACAACGAGAAGATCAAGGAAGCCGGTATCGCGCCGGTCATTGCCACCTTCGGCGACACCTGGACTTCCCAACTGTTTGTTCTGGCTGACTACTACAACGTCGAGCAGGCCAACCCAACCTTCGCAGCGGACTACACCGGCAACAAGGCCAAATATGCCACCACTCCGGCGGCGATGGCCGGCTTTACCTACCTGAAAGAAGGCTTCGACGAAGGGTGGTGGCAGAAGGACTACGCGACCACGAAATTTGAACAAGGCTTGAAGCTGCTCGCCGACGGCGAAGGCGCCCATTACCCGATGCTGACCTTTGCCCTGTCAACGATTGCCACCAACTCGCCCGACCAGGTCAACGACATCGGCTTCTTCGCCGTGCCGGGGACGGACCCAGCCAAAAATGGCGCGACCATCTGGATGCCCGCCGCTACCTACATCCCCAAAACAACCTCGAACCTCGAGGTGGCCAAGGATTTCCTGGGCTTCATCGCCTCAACTGACGGGGTTGATGCGCTCAATGCCGCCGTCGCGCCCACAGGCCCGTACGTTATCAAAGGCGCAACGCTTCCCGATAGCGTTCTGCCGGCGGTGAAAGATGTCGCTGCATACATTGATTCTGGGAAATCCGCGCCTGCGCTGGAGTTTCTCTCTCCGGTCAAGGGGCCAACGCTCGAGCAGCTCTGCGTTGCCGTCGGCACCGGCCAGATGACGCCCGAAGAGGCCGCCGCGGCCTACGATGAGGATGTTAAGAAGCAGGCGCAGCAGCTTGGTCTGCCGGGCTGGTAAGTTGAAAATGGGGTCCAAAAGCATAGCTTTTGGACCCCGGCAAAGCACGCAAGAAGCTTCCACCGCTGAAAGCGAGGTTCTTGTATGACAAGTCATGCGCGGCCGCGGGCAGTCCTGCGCACCTATCCCAACTGGCTTTATCTTCCGGCAGCCCTTGTGTTCGGCGTCTTTTTTATCGTGCCGACGGCGCTGGCGTTCTACTTCAGCCTGACTCGCTGGACGCTGTTCAGCGCGGAGTTCATCGGCCTCGAAAATTACATTACCTTCTTAAACGATCCTATGCTCATGACCGGGCTGCGCAATACCCTCATTTATGCCGTGCTGACCAGCGGCCTCAAAGTCATTATCTCGCTGCCGCTGGCCATGCTGCTTACCTCGAATATTCGGTTCAAGGGACTTCTCCGCAGCATCATCTTCTTCCCGGTGTTGGTCAGCACCGTCGCCGTCGGCATCACCTTCTCCACGCTCATGCAGCCCTCCGTAGGGCTGATCAACACCGCCCTCGGCTTCTTCGGGCTGCCGCAGCCGGACTGGTTGGGGAATCCCTCCCTTGCGCTCTACTCGGTGGCGCTGGTGGATGTCTGGAAGGGCGTCGGCATCGCCACAGTGATCTTTATGGCGGGCATCCTGTCAATCCCCGAGGATTATTTTGATGCAGGGCGGCTTGAAGGCGGACTTTGGGTAAAGTTTCGCTATATCATCGTTCCACTGGCCCGCAACGCCACCTTCACCGTCATCTTGCTGTCGTTTATCGGTGGGCTGCGCTCGTTTGACCTGATTTGGACCATGACTCGTGGCGGTCCGGGCTTCGCCTCCGACGTGCTCACCTCGGTGATTTACAAGGAGTACCAGGCGGGATTCTATGGCCTGTCAACCGCCGGTAATGTCGTCCTCTTCATTCTGGTCACCATCATTGTCTATCCGCTCATGCGGTCTTTCCATCGGCTGGAGCTTGAGCTATGAAAGTTGGCAAGTTCATCGGGAGCGTGGGGAGAGACGTGGCCACGCTCGTCATCATCAGCATCATCTTTGTGGTGCCCTTCATTTTTATTTTGTTGACGGCGGCCAAGACGCGCCAGGAGGCGGCCCTCTTCGAGTTCAGTTGGCCGAGCCAGTTTCAATTGCTCCAAAACATCCGTGAGGTTATGGTCTATGGCGACAACCGCATGCTTCTGGCCTTGTGGAATAGCACCCTTCTGACTGTTGGCTCGGTGACGCTGATTGTCTTGTTCTCCGCCCTCGTCGCCTTTGTAATGCAGCGCCGCAGCGATACGCTGGCGTCGGTAGTCAGTTCGATCATGCTTGCGGGGCTGATCATCCCTCCGGCCGTCGTGCCAACCATCTTTGTGCTCCAGTGGCTTGGTCTTTACAAGACCCTCCTCGGTCTGATTCTGGTTGAGGTTGCTTACACCATGCCTTTCGCCATCCTGATCTTCCGGGCGTTTATGGCCTCTATTCCCAGAGAGCTGGATGAGGCCGCCATCATGGATGGGGCGTCGCCGTTGCGCGTGTTCTTCTCCATCATTCTGCCGCTGTTGCAGCCGGCCATTGTGACGGTGGTCGTCACCTCATCGGTTAACATCTTCAACGACTTTGTGGGACCGCTCTATTTCCTGCCCGGCGCGGAAAACGTCACCGCGCCGCTGACGTTATTCAACTTCATCAGCCAGTTCAGTTCGCAGTGGAATCTGCTCTTCGCCAACGTGATCGTCATCACGATTATCCCCCTGATCGTGTTCATCTTCTTCCAGCGGCAGCTCGTTTCGGGGATGACGAAGGGCGCGATTAAAGGCTAATCTGCAAGGTAGCAAGGTAGCAAAGTCGCAGGGTCGCATAATTCGCCCTGTCTACTTCGCTGTCCACTCTTAAAAAGTGTTCACAAGCCAGAGCACGCCACCGCGAATGAAAATGATCTAGTTTTGTAGGGCAAGCTGTTAGCTTGTCCCGGTTTGGACAAACTAAAGTTTGTCCTACAAGTTTATTTTTTAGGAGATTTTATGACCTCAATCACTCACCTCAAGTGCGAATATCGCCCCAACCCCCTGGGCATTGATATCACCACGCCTCGACTCAGTTGGCAGATGCAAAGCGAGCGGCGGGGCGCACGGCAGACTGCCTACCGGATTTTGGCCGCCAGTGAGCCGAATCGCTTGCACGAAGGCAACGCCGATTTGTGGGACAGCGGCAAAATCGAGTCGGATCAGTCACTCCATATTCCTTACGCCGGTCAGAAATTGGAATCACGCCAGCGAGTCTATTGGCAAGTGACCGTCTGGGATGAGACCGGCCAGGCCAGCGCCAGCGATCGGGCCTGGTTTGAGTTGGGGTTGTTGCAGCGGAGCGATTGGCAAGGCGAGTGGATTGGCGCGGCGCTAACCGGCGGCCCGCACACCACCATTCCCGCGCCCTATCTACGCAAATCCTTTCAACTTGACAACGACATAAAAACGGCGCGATTGTATGTGACTGCCCTGGGCCTCTATGCGTGTTCTATCAACGGCCAGCCGGTTGGCGAGGATGTTTTCACCCCCGGCTGGACCGACTATCGCCAACGGGTGCAGTACCAGGTTTACGACGTCACGCCCCTGCTGCGCCAGGGTGAGAATGTCATTGGCGCTGTCCTCGGCGATGGCTGGGCGGTGGGTTACGTCGCCTGGCATTCCCGCCAGCAATACGTTGACCGGCCTCGCCTGCTGGCTCAGATGGAAATTACCTTAACCGACGGGCGCACCGTTGTTGTCGCTACAGATCGCACCTGGAAGCACCAATTCGGCCCCCTGCTGGAAAATGATCTACTCATGGGTGAAGCCTACGACGCCCGCCTGGAACTGCCCGGCTGGGATGCGCCGGGATTTGATGACCGGCGCTGGCTGGGGGTCGAGCTTTTTGCCGATCCGGGCATGTTGTTGGTTGCCACGAATGGACCAACCGTGCGCCGCATCCATGAAATGAAGCCTATCGGCGAGCCGGTGGATAAGAGTGATGTGCAGAAAAAAAGATATATCTTCGACCTGGGCCAGAATATGGTCGGCCGCGTCCGTTTCAAAGGCAGCGCCCCGGCCGGCACAACCGCGACGCTTCGTTTTGCCGAAGTCCTCAACCCTGATGGGACCCTCTACACGGCCAATCTGCGCACCGCGCGAGCCACCGACTATTACACCTTTAAGGGCGAGGGCCAAGAAACCTGGGAGCCCAAATTTACCTTCCACGGCTTTCGCTATGTCGAACTGCTGGGCTACCCCGGCCCGGTAACCCGCGACACCATCACCGGCATTGTCCTCCACTCCGAGATGACTCCCACCGGCCACTTTGAGTGTTCAGAGCCACTGCTTAACCAGTTGCAGAGTAACATTGTCTGGGGGCAAAAGGGCAACTTTGTTGACATCCCCACCGACTGCCCCCAACGTGACGAGCGGTTGGGCTGGACAGGCGACATCCAGGTTTTTGCCCGCACCGCCGCCTTTAACTTTGATGTGGCCGCTTTTTTGACCCGCTGGATGCAGGATGTGGCCGACGCCCAAACCGAAGATGGTAGCATCCCGCCGGTTGTGCCTGGCGTAGATACCTCCTTTATGAGTGATGGCGGCCCGGCCTGGTCCGACGCCGCGGTTATCTGCCCCTGGACCCTCTACCTTTGTTACGGCGACCGGCGCATCCTCGAAAATAACTATGGGCTGATGAGCAAGTTCATGCAGTTCATTGTCGAAGAAAGTCCCGGCTACATCCGCTGCGCGCCCGAATACGAGGGCTGGCCCGGCTTTGGCGACTGGCTCTCGATCAACGCCAACACCCCACGTGACCTGATCGGCACGGCCTTCCTGGCTTACGATGCCAACCTGATGGCCCAGATTGCCGCTGTACTGGGTAAGAAAGACGATGCCAACAAGTATCAGTCGCTCTTTGCTCACACAAAAGAAGCCTTTGCCGCCCGCTATTTGAAAGGCAGTCCCTTACCCATTGCCGCCGCGCCGCCCTCCGAAGTCCGGCAGAGGATGGACCGGGCCGATGCGATTTCGCGGGGCAACTTAAAGGCAGTTGATTACGGGCCGGTCACTTCGCAAGTTTTCAACACCGATCTCTTCACGCCGACCCAAACGGCCTATGTTTTGGCCCTGCACTTCGACCTGCTGCCGGAGGCGCTGCGCCCGCTCGCCGTCGCCGAACTGGTGGCCGACATCGAACGGCGCGGCATGCATCTGTCCACCGGCTTTGTCGGCGCGCCTTATCTGCCGCATGTGCTCAGCGACAATGGCCGGCTCGATATTGCCTATGCGCTTCTTCAACAGAAGACCTGGCCTTCATGGCTCTATCCGGTCACGCAAGGGGCAACTACCATCTGGGAGCGTTGGGATGGCTGGACCGAGGAGAACGGCTTTCAGGATCCAGGGATGAACTCATTCAATCATTACGCCTACGGCTCGATTGGGGCCTGGCTCTACAGCACCGTGGCGGGTATCGAAATTGATCCGGCCCAGCCGGGTTACAAACATATTATTCTGCGCCCCCAACCCGGCGGCGGGTTGACCCATGCCGGCGGCAAACTCAAGACGCTTTATGGGGAGTTGGTTTCGCAGTGGGAGTTAGGCAATGATACGTTCGAGTGGACGGTAGTCGTGCCGCCCAATACTACGGCAACGGTGTATCTCCCCGCGCAGAAAGAGGGTAAGATGATGATGAATGGGCAAGATATCACCGGCTCAGTTCATAAGCTTGAGGCTGGTGAGTATCGCTTTATCATCAGGTGACTTAGAATCGGGAAGTTTGGCTCACGCTACCTCTCGGGAGCCAGCAAGGAATCAATGACTTGCTCAAACACTTCAAAGCGTTGCACCCCAACAAATAGCTGGTCATTCACCAGGAAAGCCGGGGTTCCGGTAAAGCCTATTTCGAAAGCCTCGTGCTGCTGATTATTGACCTTATCCCGATAACGGCGGGTGTCTACACACGCATTAAATTGGTTCATGTCCAGCCCAATTTTAACCGCGTAGGCGTTGAGGTCATTTTGGCCAATTGCTTCAGGATTGTCACTGTCATAGATCGCATCGTGAAATTCCCAGAATTTACCCTGCTCGTAGGCGCACTGGGCGGCCTCGGCTGCCTTGGGGGAATCCAGGGTGACGACCGGGAAATCCTTCCAGACAAAACGCACCTGGTCGCCATACTTGGCGCGGATGTCCTTTAGGACGCCCAGCTTATGCCAGGCCCAACAGGCCGGACAGCCCAAGTCGCCGTATTCGACGATGACGACCGGCGCGGTTTCAGGGCCGAGAGAAGGATAATCGGTCATAAACGCCTCAGCCGCGCTCGAAGCCCTTTGACCATCTAAATTCAGATAGGGTCGAGCCATCACGCCGATGAACAACAAAACAAGCACGACGCCTCCCCAAGCCAACCAACGCCGGACAGAGTTTTGCTTGCTGTTATCAAACTGTGTTTGCAAGTCTTTATCTTTTTCCACAGAGATTTGCTGAACGTGTTGCGTCTCGCTTGCGTGCCTGCCCACAGGGGGCCTTCGGCTCTGGCGGCGTGTTCCGTCTGCTTGATCTCACGCAAGACGCAAGACGCAACACGAAGATTGAGTAATTATTTTCTTTGACGTACCTTATGAGCCACTCTCGGCCATGGCCTGCATGATTTTATGCTCATCCACCTCCCCGCTGAACTCATTTATCTTCTCTCGATCCCGCAGCACTACGATGCGATGGCTGGTACGTAATACTTCCTCTAACTCCGATGAAATAAATACACATGCTTTGCCATCTTCAGCCAGCTCAAGGACCAGTTTTTGAATTTCGGCCTTGGCCCCGACATCAATGCCTCGGGTGGGTTCATCCAGAATCAAAAGATCGGGGTTTGTGGCCAGCCAGCGCGCCAAAATAACCTTTTGTTGATTTCCACCGCTGAGGTTTTTAACCGGTTGGTCTGGGGTAGGGGTGCTAATATTGAGCAATTGAATATAATGTTCAGCCAGTTCATACTGTTTTCGCTTGCTGAGATAGTTGAACCAACCTCTACTGCCCTGGATAGCCAGGATGATGTTTTCTCTGACGGTTAAATCGGGCAGCAAACCTTCTGCTCGCCTATCTTCAGGGCAAAAGGCAATACCTCTGGCAATCGAATCGTCGGGCGAGAAATTTTTAACCACTTCTCCGGCAAACTTCAACGTGCCGCTATCCGGTTTGTCTATGCCAAACAGCAGCTTGGCGGTTTCTGTACGCCCCGATCCCAGCAGCCCGGCAAACCCGACCACTTCTCCGGCATGTAAATCCAGGTCAAAGGGTTTAATCGAACCGGTGCGCCCCAACTGCCTGGCCTGAAGCAGCGCATCTTCTTTAATACGCAGACTGCTGTCAAGTTTTATTTTGGTCATATCGTTAAAATCACTGAGATTCCGGCCGATCATTTTGGTAATTAACTCGATCATCGGCAAGGAATGGGTCTGGTAAGTTCCAATCAGGTTTCCGTTTCTAAGGACCGTTATTCTGTCCGAAATTTCATATACCTGATTAAGGAAATGGGTAATGAAGATAATACCCACACCTTCATCTCTTAATTTACGCATCACCTGGAATAGCTTCTCGGTTTCATTGGCATCGAGACTGGAGGTGGGTTCATCCAGGATTAATATTTTGGCTGAGGCAATCTCAAGCGCCCGTACAATGGCGACCATCTGTTGGATAGCCACTGAATACGCTTCCAGGGGCCGCGTCACATCAATATGAATATCCAGCCGGCGCAGAAGTTGGTCGGCCCTGTTGTTCATAGCTTTCCAATCAATCCGCCCGAATTTCCGGGGCTCCCGACCAAGCAAGATATTTTCGGCTACCGATAGATTAGTGCACAGATTGACTTCTTGATAGACCGGGCTAATCCCCAAAGTCTGGGCATGTTGAGGTGATTTTATAGCGACTTCTTTGCCCTCAAGCGTAATCGTGCCCTCGTCTTGTCGCTCAACCCCGGTCATGATCTTGATCAGCGTAGACTTACCGGCCCCATTTTCCCCCATCAGCGCATGAATTTCGCCCCTTTGGAGGGTAAAGTCCACATTGTTAAGGGCCTGCACCCCTGGAAAGTGTTTATAGATACCTTTCAATACGAGAATATCTTTATTAGACTCTGCCATAATCGTTGTGCCTCCGTCTTGGATAACGCTTCGTATCCCGTAGGGGATAAACAACCTTGCATCAAATTCAACAACTCACAATTTTAGAGGAGTGAGGCACGCCTACGTGCCGAACGGAGCCGCACGTAGACGTGCTGGCTCCTCAATGCATGATTTACTGAAATCATGAATGTTTCTTTCTCATGTAGAACAGACTTTGAATTCCGAGAAAGATCAGGGTAAGAACGCCGACACCGATACGGGTCCACCACGAACTCAAAGTGCCATTAAATTGGAGGATAGAGACGATGGTGCCGTTAATCAAGACCCCAAACAGGGTGCCTATGACATTGCCTACCCCACCCGTTAACATCGTCCCGCCGATCACCGCCGAGGCGATGGCATCCAATTCCATGCCCGGGGCGTACCCTCCATAACCTGAAAGTAAAGAAATGCTGAACACAATCCCGCCCAGGGCAGAACAAAAGCCGCCGAAGGCATACACCAGCAGTTTGGTACGGGCAACAGGAAAACCCATTAACAGAGCAGATTGCTCATTATTGCCAATAGCATAGACCATGCGGCCAAATCGGGTAAAGTAACACAGGTAAAATGCCACCACCAGTAAGACCGGGCCGACAAAAGAAGGAATATACAGATACGCTTTTTCAAATAAAGGGACAGGAACTTTTGTTAAGGCCAGGTAACGATAGAAAGGATCGGTAATGGTTAAAGAAGAAAGGGTGATGATGTAAGCCATCCCCCGCGCAAAAAAGAGGCCCATTAAGGTCACGATAAAAGGTTCCACTTTGAAGAAATGAATAATCCAGCCCTGGGCCAACCCAAAGACGATGCCCATAACTAACATCAAGGGCATCACCGCCAACGGACTCATACCATTGGCCAGTAAAGCGGCCGATGCGGCCGTAGTCAGGGCAATTACCCCGGCTACAGAAAGATCAATCCCTTTAGTCAGGATGACCAGGGTCATGCCAATGGACACAATCAACAGGCTGGCCTGGTTAATAAACAGGTTAAAAAACACCTGCGGTTTTTGCATAGCCGGATACATCCAGCCACCAGCCAGGTAGAGCAGGATAAATATGACAATGGTGGTTAGCAGGGGGCCGTTATCTAGCAGGAAACGCTTCGCTTGTTGCATCATGTTGGATTCCTTTCCGGTCAGCAGGGGGCCTTCATCTAGCAGGAGAGGCTTCGTTTGTTGCATCATGGTGAACTCCTTTCCGCTCAGAGAATTTGTTCAAAATCCGGCGAGTGTAGTCAGAGTAAAGGATAATCACAACCAAGACCAGCACGGCTCGACCGGCCAGGAGAGCATTAGCCGGCACACCAAAGGTATACATGGTGATCGTGAAGGTCCAAATGATCAGGGCGCCAATCACGCTCGCCATTAAAGAAAACCGCCCGCCCGACATCAAGGTGCCGCCGATAACCACGGCTAAAATGGCGTCCAACTCATAAAGGAGGCCGATATTATTGGCATCAACACCGTGAATGTAAGAACCGAGGATCAGACCGGCGACGGCGCTGCAAAAACCACAAAAGGTATAAACGAACAGCTTGATATTTTGTTCGCTGATACCACTATAATAAGTGGCTTTGGCGTTGATCCCAACCGATTCGATGAACAAGCCAATGGAGGTTTTACGGGCCAGCAGCCAGGCCAGCACAAACACAATGGCCACGATATAGATAGAGACCGGCAGGCCCAAAATAAACCCATTGCCAAACCACCAATAGGGCGTGTAATAAACCGTCATAATTTGACCGTTGGTAACAAGCTGGGCAATACCCCGGCCGGCGACCATAAGGATAAGGGTAGCGACCATCGGCGAGATTTTACCTCTGGAAACCAGGAAGCCATTCCACAAACCACACAAGGTGCCGGCCACCAGATCAACCAGAACCACGATCCACAAAGGCGTATTGGTGGTATTCGCCGCCAGGATATCATTGGTGATAAGCTCATTGCCCAGGGCCGGGTTGATCAAGACGGTACTCGTGGCCGCCGAAATAGCGATCACCGCCCCCACCGAAAGGTCAACCCCGCCCGTAGCAATTACCAGAGTCATCCCGATGGCGACCAACATCAAGGGGGCCGCATTGTTAACCACATCAATGAGGTTCCCAAACAAATGACCATCCAGGATCCCGATTTTAAAGAAGCCGGGGGCAAAAATCGCATCAACGATGAAAATCAAAATCAGCGCCACCAGGGGCCAGAATAGCTGGCTTTCGCGCATGCGTTTGAGTAAAGGCGTATTATTTTTCATAGAGTTCCTGCCCTTGTTTGGATGTAACTACTCAGCCTCATGTCATTTCGAGACCGAAGGTCGAGAAATCCCCAGGGCGTAACGGTTACAAGCGAGGTGTTGGGGATTTCTCCCTACGGTCGAAATGACATGCCTGAGCAGGTGCCATTTTTTTATAAAAAGAAGCGGCGTTACCCTACGCCGCTTCTCAATTATGGTTTGCGCAAGAGTATAGCGCTTCGCATCCCGTCGGGGATTACAAATAACTCATGCGCCGCGGCCAGAACAAATTAGTACTGGCGGCTTGGCAGTAACTCGGCTGCTTGGTCAGGATAGTAAACGGTTTCTTTGGTCAGAGTTTCTCGTTCTACAGGTTCGCCGTTGGCGAGTTTCAGCGCCATTTCCAAAACCTGCGGGCCAAGCAGCGGGTTACATTCCACATCGGCTTGTACCCAACCATCAATCATCAATTGGAAACCGCCGCGGGTACCATCAACAGAGACGATTTTGATATCGCCGGGTTTCAAACCAGCGGCCTTCATCGCTTCAACCGCACCAATAGCCATATTGTCATTGTGGATGAACGCGCCATCAATTTCTCCGGCGTACTTCTTCAGGAAGGCTTCCATAACCGGCTTGCCTTCAGCCGTAGTAAAGTTACCGGTCTGTGAGTCCAGAATTTCGATGTTTTTGGCCAGCGTTTCGCGGAAACCTTTAGCCCGGCCAACCGCAGCGCCAGAGCCTGTCGTACCGCTGAGTTCAACGATCTTGCCGCCCTCGGGCAGCAATTTGTTCATTTCATCGCCGGCTTTCTTACCTTCCAGCACCATGTCCGAACCAATGTGAGCGGCGTAGAGGGATGGGTCGGCGGAGACGGAGCGGTCTACGATAATGACCGGAATACCGGCATCCTTGGCTTCGGTCAGAACAGCATCCCAACCATCTTCAACTACCGGCGGCAGGGCAATCACATCAACACCCTGCTGAATGCAGGCGCGCATGGCCGAAATCTGGTTTTCTTGCTTCTGTTGAGCGTCGGAGAAGATCAGGTTGACGCCCAATTCCTTAGCCGTTTCCTTGAGTGAAGCGCTATTGGCGGTGCGCCAGTCGCTCTCGGCGCCCAGTTGGGGGTAGCAGACCGTCAAATCTTTGTATTCCTTTTTAGCATTGGCTGGAGCTTCGGCGGCAGGTTTTTCTTCGGCAGGGGCGGCGGGGGCAGCAGCGCCACAACCCACGATAGCAAAGATTATGGCTAAGCCTACCAGCAAATACAGAACCTTTAAAAACTTCATTGTTTGATTCTCCTTCTTTTCTAATTGGCTAAATTGATTTAACAGTAGATTGGGTGAAGGGCCGCATTTCTCCCGGGTTAAAATGCAGGCCTTTATTTATTCCATCATACCCAATAACTTTATCCACCTCAATGAATTCTTATTAGGAATAGGTTGAGATTTATATTTTATTTGCGGATAATAAAAACCCCTCCACTCGGAGGGTGTGATTTTTTTGGATAAAAGTTGATTATTTTTTGATCTCAGCCTATGTCATTCTTGCCCTCTCGTTCCCAACCTGAGTTTGGGAACGAAAGGACAAAAGATGGCAAATCTAAGGCTGTCTGAAAAGCCGGAGCGCAAGGCAAGCCTTGCCCGGCAAACCAAGATTTGCACTCCTGTCTCAGCCACTTTTCAGACAGTTTCTAATATTTACGGGTCGGCAGGATTTCCGCAGCATTCTCAGGATAATAAATGCTTTCCATAGACGGGATCCACTTAGGAACCGGTTCGCGATTGGCCACTTTTAAGGCTAACTCAAAAAACTGTGGGCCCAGGAGCGGGTTGCACTCAACCGTCGCGTTCAATTTGCCGTCAATCATCGCTTTGAAAGCATCTCGAATGGCGTCAATCGAGACAATCTTGATGTCCTGGCCGGGCCTTAAGCCATAGGCTTCAATGGCCTTGATGGCCCCGATGGCCATATCGTCGTTGTGAGCGTAGAGGGCATCAATATTTTTACCGTACCTCTTTAAAAGGGCGGCCATTACTTCTTGCCCCTTGGCCCGTGTAAAATCACCCGGCGCGGAGGCAATGATCTTCATCTCCGGGTAATCTTTCAAGATTTCTCTAAAACCCTTGTAGCGGTCATTGGCCGGCGCAGAACCGACCGTACCGACCAGTTCAACGATTGTGCCTTTGCCGTTCAGCAGTTTCACCATCACTCGGGCCGCATTTTTACCTTCTGCCAGGAAATCGGAACCCATGTACGTCACGTAGAGGTCCGGGGAGACAGCCGCACGGCGGTCAACCAGGATGATCGGGATACCGGCATCTTTGGCTTCTTGAAAGACCGATTCCCAACCTGTTTCCACCACCGGCGAGACGCCGATGACATCCACTTGTTGGGCGATAAAAACCCGGATGGCTTTGATTTGATTCTCCTGCTTTTGCTGGGCATCCGAGAACTTTAATTCCACGCCAAACTGCTCGGCCGCTTCTTTGATCGAGGCCGTATTGCCGGTTCGCCACTCGCTTTCGGCCCCAATCTGAGCAAAGCCAACGACCAAGTCCGTATAGGTTTTCTTGCCATGACTCTGCGTTTCAAGAAGATCAGCCTGGGAAGGTTGGGGGGTAGGTTGAGTTCCGCAGGCTGCTACGGCCAGGAGCATCGTTATCATTATAAACAGATTTAATACTTTCATAGGAGTCGTCACCAGTTTATAGCACTCCACCAACAATAATGATGAAAATGGAGTCCAAAAGCTATGCTTTTGGACTCCGGCAAAGCTATTTTCAGAGGAGTCGTCACGAACCTGACGGCACACCACCAAGAATGAAAGTGGAGTGCAAGGCTTGCCTTGCGACTTGGCAAAGCAAGCCTTGCACTCCAGCAGTCTATTTTCGAAGGAGGCTCTCGCATGGTTATCACCCCTCCTCTTTTGGTGAATTCAGGCCATTTTTCAACGGAATGGCTGCGGTTACCCGAGTGCCTTCCAGATAATGGCTATCAATAGAAAGGCCATACTGTTTGCCATAAAACAGCTTTATCCGTTTGTTGACGTTCTCAAGGCCAAACCCACTTTCCTTTAAGGTAATTTCTTCAGAATCATTATTAATTTCTTGCTGAATTTGGGCCAGTTTGTACGATGTAAAGCCAACCCCGTTATCCTGCACTTCCAATAAAACTACGTTTTGGTCCGCTCGCCTGGCTCGCACGGTAATAGTACCGCCATTTCTTTTGTTTTTAATGCCGTGGTAAAGGGCATTCTCAACCAACGGCTGAAGCGTTAACTTCAAGATAACTCCATCCAAAATATCTTCATCAACTTCAATCTTATAATCCAGAATATCCCGGTAGCGCATCTTTTGAATGGTCAGGTAGCTTCTGACATGCTCAATCTCTTGATGGATGGAAATCCAATCCTGGCCCTTGCTCAAAGCGATTCTAAAGAAACTCGACAGGGCGCGCACAATCTCAATTACCTGAGCGGTCTTGTTGGCCTCGGCCAGCCAAATGATGGTATCGAGGGTGTTATAAAGAAAATGGGGGTTGATCTGAGCCTGAAGCGCCCTGAGTTCGGCTTTTTTTAGCTGTTCCTGTTCCTTGATTTTGGCCGCCAGTAATTCTCTAATGCGGCCGATCATAATGTTAAAACTCAGGCCCAGCTCGGTGATTTCGTCTATGTTGTCGCGGGTCATCAAGGCTTGCAGGTCATTCTTGGTGATGGTCGTGGTCACATCGTGCAGTTTTTTGATGGGTATATAAATGCTGGCCGAAATGATCCAGGCGGCCATAATGGAAAAGGCGATAACGCAGGGCAGCAGGATCATATAAGTGATGGCCCAGCGCGTAAAGCGGGTTTGAGTTTGTTTGTATTGCTGTTCCGCCTGGTTCACCTCAAACAGCACATAATCCTGCACGCTCTCTTCCACCACCTCAGACACGCCCCGGATATTTTCCAGAACCTGTTCATTGTCGGCCACCCGGCTGCCCTGGGCAATTTGCATGCCCATCTTGTCAACATAGCGGGTGAGGGTGTTCATGGTGCGCAGAATAACCTCAAGCTTGATTCTGGATTTATCCGACTCCGTATTGGCCATCATGGAGGTTATTTGGGAGTCGACCTGCCCGATAATCTGGTATTGGTTGCCCTCTTTGAATTCTTTCTTGCCGGCCACAATGTTCCACATTTCTGTATCAATGGCCGGTTTGATGTAGCCATTGATGCTGTTAGCCGTGGTGATGTTGGTAATAATGGCATCATACTGGCGGTTGAAGCGCAAGACTTCCAGAATCAACACGGCATTGATAGCGGCCATCAAAAAGATGACAACAAAAAACGAGAGCAGAATCTTGCGGCGCAGAGATAAATGGATGCCGGCAAAAAAATCAATAAATTTCCCCATATATTTGGGCAGCGGTTCGCTGGCGACTAATTCGATGCTCATCGTATCTACCTACTTCTTCCCGTTTTGGGGCTGTACTCGAAACTGCTGAGGTGAGAAGCCGGTGTTTTTTCTAAAAATATGGCTAAAATAGTGGGGGTCGTTATACCCACTTTGATAGGCCACCTCAAAGGATTTCAGAGCGGTGGTGCGCAGCAACTCTTTCGCCCGGTCAATTCTAATCCTGGTCAGGTACTCTTTGAAGGTTTCACCGGTTTCGTGGCTGAATACGGTGCTGAAATGGCTGGGGCTGAGGTTGACCTGGGCGGCCACTTCATTCAGTGATAAATCTGGATCGGCATAATGACTGTCAATATAAGCTTTGGCCTGGTGAACAAGCGCCGCGCGTTGATGATGCGCCTGGCTGTCTCTAAAAGTCAAGGCGCTGGCAAAAACTTGCCTCACTGCTTCTCTGAGTTGATCGAGGGTTTTAATATTCAATAACAAGGTTTCAACATTATTTATTTCAGGGATAACCTGATCAACATTCCCCCCCAACTGGTGCGCAAATTTGGCGACGATTAAAAAAAGATCAACAAAAATATAATTCTTGACCAGATAGGACTGAAGCGCGGCTTCACCCAGCAGGCGAATATAAGCCTCAAAAAAATGATCGAACTCCTCTTTAACTCCATACCTTAAAAAATTTTCCAGAGCCGACTTGTCCAGATTAAGCAAGCCCGCTTTATCGGCCTCACCATTGGCGTCAGGTAGTTTTGCCCCTTGAGCCATAGCCTGGGGTAAATTTGTCAACGCGGCGGTAAAAGATTGGTGAATCTGGCCGATCCGATCCTGGGGGCTGCCGACCCCTATTCTCACCGAACACCTGGTCTTATTTTCCACTTCAGCCCCGATCAGCTCCTTGAGAAAACAACCCTCCTGCTCCAGATGTTCAAGCGAGTCGCCTTTAATAATCAAGATCAGTTCATCCAGGCCGGCCTTGGTCAAAAAAACGTCCGGGTTATTCCCCACCAATCTTGAGATGATCTGTTCAACCTGTTCGTGCTCGGAATAGTTAAACGGCTCGGCGCGTCCGCCCAGCTCAAATTCCACCACCACCACCAGATACCCTTTGGCAATGAGATCCAGCCCCAGCGGTTGGCTCTCTTGAATGGCTTCCGATGACGACAGCCCCCCCATGACCAGTTTCAATAGAAATTTTTCCTGCCGCAGCGCCAGATCATCTTCGACTTGATTCTTTAGCCGGTTCAGCTTTTCTTGCTCCAGCCGATCCTGATCAAGCTGGGCGGCCACTTTGCCCAGGACATGGTGTAAATCCTGGACCCCCAGCGGTTTGAGCAGATACTCGGTTACGCCCAACTTGACCGCCTCTTGAGCGTAATGAAACTCATCGTGCCCGCTCAGAATAATGATTTTGACCCCCGGCATCCGCTCACGCAAAATTTTACAAAGCTGCAGTCCGTCCATAAACGGCATTTTGATGTCGGTAATCAACACGTCTGGCCGGGCCGCCTCAATCAAGGGCAGGGCCATTTCCCCATCCGGCGCTTCGCCGCAAAACTCAAAGCCGGCCGACTGCCAATCAACATTATCTCGGATGCCCTCTCTGGCAACGATCTCATCTTCCACCAGAAAAACTTTGTACGTCATTGTTCAACTCCAGTCAGAGTCCACGTCATTGTAGCCGCGCTGGCTCATAATTTTGACAAGGCAGGCGCAAAATACAAACAGCCGTTGAGTCTGGAACATAAAACCGATCTTGGGTCGGGTCCAGGCCAAGGCGAAAGAGGTATAATTGAGGGGTTGTCAGGCACGTCGGACCCAACGAATTCATTGTTAGTGTCCGAACTGGTGAAACGGCTAACGTTCTCCCTATTGTCCGTACACGTGCTTATAGCGATAATTCAACTTGGCGACATCCTCCGGCGCAATTTCATCCGGCTGGCCAATTTGCAGGGCCAGCCAGGTTGTTTTGGCCACATCCTCGGTCATCACCGCCGCTTTGACCGCGGCCTCGGCCGTGGGGCCAACGGTGAACACTCCGTGATTTTTCAGCAGCACCGCCGGGGAGTCGCCGATGGCTTCCAGCACCACCTTACCAATCGCCTCACTGCCGATCAGAGCAAAGCCGCCGCAGGGAATCGGTCCGCCGAACTCATCGGCCATTGCGGTCAGGTAGACCGGAATAGGCTTGCCGATGGCGGCAAAGGCGGTAGCATAAGGTGAGTGGGTATGGACGATGCCGTTCACATCGGGCCGATGCTGGTAAATGTAAAGATGGCTGGCCGTATCGGACGAAGGTTTCAGATTGCCCTCGATAATCGTCCCTTCCAGGTCTACAATGACCATATGTTCCGGCTTTAACACTTCATAGCGGATACCGGACGGTTTAATCACCACAAACCCCGATTCCGGGTCGCGGACGCTGATGTTACCCGCCGTCCATGTGACCAGGTTATTGCGGGGTAGCTCCTGGTGTAATTCGCTTAATAACTCTCGCAGATTCTCCAACATAATAACTTCTCCAAGCTATTGCTGCTCAGGCTCATGTCATTTCGAGCGACGTTAGGAGCGAGAAATCTTCTAACCCGTGGTTTGCAGACAACGGCCTCGAAACTTTCTCGGCTTTCAGCCTCAAAACCTGTCCCACCCCTTCGGGTGCTGGCCGCGCCCCTTCGGGCGTCCCCGAAGGGGGGAAGGGCGTGAGCTTGTCGAAGGATGACATGAGGAGTGAGTAGTTACGAAAATGTATATTTAGGAGTGAAAAAACTTTGCTTTATCACTCCTAAATGAAGTTACTAACCTATCTTAATCCGTGCTTTCAACGCTTTGAGCCGCTTCATCACGTCATTCGTGCCGCGGCCAAAGTAATCGTGCAGGGTCACGTATTCCGTGTAAAGCTGGTCGTAGACAGCTTTATTCGCCGGGTTGGGCCGGTACGACTCGGCGCGCAGGCTGGCCATTTGCCGGGTGGCCTCGACAATCGAATCGAACCCACCCGCCGCTTTGCCCGCCGCCACCGCCCCGTGCATGGCTGAGCCGACGGCTCCGCCCTGAACATTGCTGGCAATGTAGAGCGGCCGCCCGGTCACATCGGCGTAAATCTGCATGAGTAGCTTATTTTTATTGGGCAGACCACCGGTGGTCACAATTTCCTTCACCGGCACGCCGTTGGCTTCAAACGTTTCGATAATCATGCGGGTGCCGTAAGCCGTAGCCTCGATTAGCGCCCGGTAGATTTCTTCGGGCCTGGTCGCCAGCGTCGCCCCAACCAGAACGCCGGTCAGGTCTACGTCTACCAGAACGCTGCGGTTGCCGTTCCACCAATCCAGGGCCACCAGGCCGCTTTCGCCGGGTTTGAGTTGGGCCGCCTTTTCTTCCAGCAGTTCGTGAATATCCAGCCCGCGTTCCGCGGCCTCTTTTTCGTAGCGGCCCGGCACGCAGTTTTCCACAAACCAGGCAAAATGGTCGCCCACACACGATTGTCCGGCCTCATAGCCGAAAAAGCCGGGGATGATGCCGTCTTCGACATAGCCGCACATACCGGGCACCAGTCGTTCTTCCGTACCCAACACCATATGGCAGTTTGACGTGCCCATAATGATGACCATCCGCCCCGGCTCGGCCACCGCAGCCGCCGGCACCGACACGTGGGCATCAACGTTGGCGATGGCTACCGCTGTGCCGGGTTTGAGGCCCGTCCAGCCGGCGGCGGCTTCGGTTAAGCCGCCGGCTTTTTCGCCCAGCGGATAGATGTCGCGTGACATCTTTTCATCCACAATGTTTTCCAGCCGCGGATCGAGCGCCTTGAAAAATTCGTTGGGCGGGAAGCCCTCTCTTTTAGACCACATGGCTTTGTAGCCGGCGGTACAGGAGTTGCGCTTCTCCTGGCCGGTGAGCTGCCAGATAACCCAATCGGCGGCCTCAATCAGCCGGTCAGCGGCAGCATACACCTCCGGCGCTTCGTCGAGGATTTGCCAGGCTTTGGGGAAGAACCATTCGGAGCTGATTTTGCCGCCGTAGCGGTCGAGAAAGGTGTAGCCCAGTTCGCGGGCTTTGTCGTTGAGCTTGTTGGCTTCCGGCTGGGCGGCGTGATGTTTCCACAGTTTCACCCAGGCGTGGGGATTGTTGCGCCACTCCGGCAAGAAGCAGAGAGGGGTACCATCGGCTTTTGTGGGTATTAAGGTGCAGGCGGTAAAGTCAATGCCCAGGCCAATGACGTCGGTCGGGTCTATGCCGCTTTCTTTTAACACCGCCGGGACCGCTTTTTTGAACACTTCCAGGTAGTCATTGGGGTCTTGCAAAGCCCAGTCCGGTTCCAGATGAATATCCGTGCTGGGCAGCTTTTCGTCAATCACCCCGTTAGCGTACTTGTACACCGAAGTCGCCACTTCTTGCCCATTGGAGAGGTCTACCAGGGCCACCCGCCCCGACTCGGTGCCAAAATCAATCCCGATGGCGTATTTTTTGTTGGTCATTTAAGCTCCAATTGGGAAGCCTGGAAGATTGGAAGGCCGGAAGGTTGGCAAATGTCCAGCCTTCCAACCTATTACAATACCCCTGGATTACTGAGAAGATACCTGACTTTGCTACCTCAGCGCATCCACGGCGGCTCGTTCAATGACGAGTCCCTTTTTGTAGCGCTCCATGAACGCGGCAAATCCGGCCACATCCGCCGGATCGGGCGCGATGGTGGTGCCTTGTTCGCCGGCAAAGACCTTGTTGGAGAGATAGGCTTCCAGCGGCTCATTCGCTGCCTTATGGAGCATATAGGCGGCCAGCAGGGCAATTCCCCATGCGCCGCCCTCGCCGGCGGTCTCCATGACGGAAACGGGGACATTCATTGCCGCGGCCATGATCTTTTGGCCCACTTCCGGCGTCTTGAAGAAGCCCCCATGACCGAGCACACGGTCAATCTTCACCTGCTCCTGGTCAAAGATGCCCAGCCCGATCTTCAAGGCGCCGAGCGCCGCGAACAGATGCGCCCGCATGAAGTTCGCCAGGGTGAAGCGGCTTTCGGGGGTACGGACGAACAGGGGACGCCCAGCTTCAAGGTGGGTGATATGTTCGCCCGCAAAGTAATTGTAAGCCAGCAGCCCGCCCGCGTCCGCATCGCCGGCCAGGCCCTGGGTATACAGTATTTCAAACAGCCGGGATTCGCTGATCTCTACCCCCAGCGCCTGCGTAAATTCCTGGAACAGGTCAACCCAGGCATTGAGATCGGTTGTGCAGTTGTTGCTGTGGACCATCGCCACAGGCTTGCCGGCCGGTGTTGTCACCATATCAATCTCAGGATAGAGCTTTGACAGCGGCTGCTCCAAAACGATCATGGCAAAGACCGACGTTCCGGCGGATACATTGCCCGTTCGCTCGCCCACGCTGTTCGTTGCCACCATGCCGGTGCCGGCGTCGCCCTCCGGCGGACAGAGCGGAATCCCCGCTTGTAACTGCCCCGTAAGATCGAGCAGTTTTGCGCCTGCTTCGGTCAGAACGCCGGCGGCCTCTCCGGCTACCAGAACTTTGGGCAGGATGTCTTGGAGCTTCCACGAGATGTTTTCTGCTTTAAGCCGTTGGTTGAACAGCTCGATCTTGCCGGCATCGTAGTCGTTGGTCTGGCTGTCAATGGGGAACACGCCCGATGCTTCGCCAATGCCCAAGACCTTTTGCCCCGTCAGTTGCCAATGGACATAGCCGGCCAGCGTCGTGAGATAGCTGATATCGTTGATGTGGCTCTCCTTGTTCAATATCGCCTGATGGAGGTGGGCAATGCTCCAACGTTGGGGAATAGCAAATTGAAACAGTTCTGTGAGCTCCTGGGCTGCCTGCCCGGTGATGGTGTTCCGCCATGTCCGAAACGGGACGAGTAAATTTTCGTCCTTGTCGAAGGGCAGATAGCCGTGCATCATGCCGCTGAAACCGATCGCGCCAATAGTCTGGAGCGGGACGTTGTAATTCTTAACAACCTCGTCGCTAAGCTGCCGATAGCTATCCTGCAAGCCTGTCCAAACATCTTCAAGCCTGTAGGTCCAGATGCCGTTTTCGTATTGGTTTTCCCACTCATGGCTGCCCGAGGCAATCGGCGCGTGATCCTCACCAATCAACACCGCCTTGATGCGAGTTGAACCGAACTCGATGCCAAGAATGGTCTTTCCACTCTTAATTGCTTGGGGGATATCGTTTTGATTCATCTTCAACTCCTCGTAAATAAAGAGGCGAGGATTCGTGAGGCGAAGAGGCGAGGAGATTCTGCGCCCGCTTCGCGTCGCCTCTCGCGTCCTCGTGTCATTAATTAGCGGTGATAATAAACTTCCCAACCCAAATACTTGCCTAAAGCTTCGTTGACGGCGGTGGCGGTTTGAGACAGGTTGATAGCGGTATGATGCTCAAAGCCGTTTTCGCAGATGTAGTGCAGCAGCCCTTGCAGGTTGGGCACGCGCACCACGCCGTAACCGCCGAAGGTTTTGAGCGGGTCGTTGGTCAGCTCGCCTTCGCCCACGTAGGCGCTTATTTTGCCGCCGAGGTCGTCGGTGGAGACGCGGCAGTAGGTAAACGGCTCGGCCCGCACCCGGCCGACCACCGTGCCGAAGGTATTTTCTTTGCCCACCGTCCCGGCAATAATTTCCTGAAAATCCATCACCGGGATGTCGTCGGGCGAAATCAAACCGGCGTCATTCTGGTTGGTGAAGACGCCTTTGGGCAGGTTAGAGCAGTGGAAGATGACGCCTTTATCCGGGTCGTCGCCGTAATTGTTGTTCCAATCCACCAACGCGCTTGGCTTTTCCGAAGCCAGGGCCAGGGCATACATACCCACTACGCCGGCAATGTCGGTCTCGCAGGCCGACGGCATCAGCTTGTTGCTCATCATGCTCATAACGGTGCAAGGCACAACGCCAAAATATTCTTCCATCGAGGTCCAACACTGCAAGGCGCTGGCGACCAGGTTTTGGTCGCTCATCCAGCGGTCCACCACCACGCCGAGCTTGGCCATTTTCAACAGGGACTCCTGGGGAATACCTTTGGTGGGCACATAGCTGTTAATCTCATCCAGCTTGGCGCTAACCGCCGGCTCATCGTTGCCCAGGCGGTTGATCCGGCCAAAGGCTTCCGATAGGTCCAGCGTTTCGACGGAAATGCCGCTGCGCTCAAACAGTTTTTCGCTGTAACGCACGGTATTGAAAGCCGTCGGGCGAGCGCCCAGCGCCCCAATGCGGGCGTTGCGCAGGCCGCGCACCACCCGGCAGGTGCTTACAAAGCGGCGCAGGTCGGTCTTGAAGCTGTCGCTTTCCGGGTCAACCGTGTGCAAGGTGGTCAAAGAGTATTTGATGCCGTACTGGCGCAGGTTGTTACAGGCCGACATTTTGCCGCAAAACGAGTCGCGCCGGTCGGCGATGGTCATTCGGGTGGGGTCATCGGCAAAGGCGTGAATCAAAACAGGTACATTCAAATTGGACCAGCGCAGCGCATTGGCGATGGCGCGCTCGTCGCCAAAGTTGGGCAGCGTGACCAGGATGCCATCAATCCGGTCGGCATTTTTTTTGAACAGGTCGGCGCATTTTTGGGCGTCATTCAAACTTTCAATACTGCCAAAAGGGGTATCCGCCGAAGTGAGGGCAACGGCTTCAATCCCTTCTTCGGCCAGTATTTTCAAGATGGTTTGACGCCCGGCGTCGCACAGGTGGTCGGGGAAAAAGCCTCTGTTGCCAACAATAACACCTAAAACTGGTTTATTCATTGTTCATTTCCTTATGATTAAGGTTAATTAGTGCCTAAACAATAAGATTCTTGTACACTAAGCAAGAAGCTGAACGGACTTAAGAAATAAGAATTTAGAAATAAGAACAGACAGTTTCCTCACTTCTAATTTCTTATTTCTTGGCTCTGGCTTGTCCAAGTTAGGCAGTTCCAAGATTTAAATTAACCAAAACGTGTTGCGTCTCGCTTGCGTGCCTGTGGCGGCGTGTTCCGTCCGCTTTATCTCACGTAAGACGCAACACGAATATTGAGTAATTATCTTCTTGGAACTGTCTTATAGAGTCTTAGCTACAACCCTTTAGCCAGGTGGTAGTACAGGTCGTTCCAACGCAGCTCTTTTTTGAAACCGGAGACGGTGGTTTCTTGATCAATCAGTAAAAATTCCATACCGGCCATTTCGGCAAAATCCTCCAAATGTTCAGCGGTTAGCGCCAGGCTAAAGCCGGTGTGATGGGCCCCGCCGGCCAGAATCCAGGTTGCCGCCGCCGTCTTTAAATCGGGTTGCGGCAGCCACAAGGCTCTGGCCACCGGCAGCTTGGGCAGCGGCGCATCTGTCGGTACGGCGTCAACCGCATTGACAACCATCCGCAGACGATTGCCCATTTCCATAACCGCCGCATTGACCGCCGGCCCGGTCTTGGCATCAAACACCAACCGAACCGGGTCGGCCTTACCACCGATGGACAGCGGGTGAACTTCAAGCGATGGTTTGGTAGCGGCGATGCTGGGGCAGATTTCCAGCATGTGCGCCCCCAGCACCTTCATGCCATCTGGACTCAGGTGATAGGTGTAATCTTCCATAAAGGAGGTACCACCATCCAGACCGGCGCTCATCACCTTCATGGCTCGCACTAAGGCCGCCGTTTTCCAGTCCCCCTCACCGGCAAAACCATAATCCGCAGCCATCAACCGTTGGACGCCCAGGCCGGGGAGCTGGGCCAGGCCGTGCAGGTCCTCGAAAGAAGTGGTGAACCCTTTGAAATTGCCGTGTTCAAGGAAATGACGTAAGCCAATTTCGATCCGCGCCCCATCTCGCAGCGACTGATTTCGCTCGCTTCCGGGACGCAGCGCCGGCGCAACATTATATTGGTCGAGATATTCCTGGATAACTTGGTCTACCTCCCCATCCGACACCTCGTTCACAAATCGAACCAAATCGCCCACGCCGTAGCCATTGACGCTATAGCCCAGCCTCATCTGAGCGTTGACCTTATCGCCTTCGGTTACGGCTACCTCGCGCATGTTGTCGCCAAAGCGGGCGAAGCGAGCGCCTTGAGCATCGTGCCAGGCGCAGGCCGCTCGCGTCCACGCCCCCAGGCGAGCCTGGACATCTTCTTCTTGCCAGTGCCCCACCACCACCTTGCGCTCCAGGCGCATCCGGCTGCCGATAAAACCAAATTCGCGGTCGCCGTGGGCGGATTGGTTCAGATTCATAAAGTCCATGTCAATATCTGCCCACGGAATATCGCGATTGTACTGGGTGTGCAGATGGGCCAGCGGTTTTTGTAACGTCTTTAAGCCCGCAATCCACATTTTGGCCGGAGAGAAAGTATGCATCCAGGTAATCAGGCCGACACAGGTTTGGGCAGCGTTGGCTTCCAGGCATAACTGGTGAATGGCATCAGGGGTGGTCAGAACCGGCTTAAACACCACCTTGACCGGGATTTTAACCGATTGATCCAGGGCCTGGGCAATGGTTTGCGAATGTTCGGCTACTTTCGCCAGGGTTTCAGGTCCGTAGAGATGCTGGCTGCCGGTAATGAACCACACCTCAAATTGTTTGAGATCAATCATTTTAGCTTGCTCCTTTTCAGCCTATGTTTTTAGCAGCACTTTTTCTAATAACCAATTCCGGTTGTAGCAGGGAAGTCACGGGTGAGGATAGAGACATTCCACTACGCCGGATTTCAATCATTTCGATCAATCTCTGCACCCCTATCCTGCCCTGGTCCATCAATTTGTGCCGAATAGTCGTGAGAGGTGGGGTAAAGTAGGCGGCTTCCGGGATGTTATCAAACCCCACAACCCCCAAATCTTCAGGCACACATAGACTTAACTGGTGGGCAGCCTGCAACACACCCAGGGCCATCTGGTCGTTACTGACAAACACCGCATCCAATTCAGGATACTGCTGGCGCAACTGGTAAAGGCCCTGCTCACCACTGGCGGCCGACCAATCGCCTTCAAATATTTGCCGATTTTGGTAAGTGGGTAATGCCTCCTGCCAACCCAAAAGACGTTGTTGCGCCGCCACCCAGCTTAAAGGCCCGGTAATAATTCCAATCTGCCGGTAGCCCCGGGCTAATAAGTGCTGGGTGGCCAGCAAGCCGCCAACCCGGTTATCAATCGAAACAGCATGCTCGCTGTATAGGGGCTGTTCGCAAATAAGCACCACCGGCACCGGCAACTGGGAGATTTTTCGCTGCAACCAAATCCGGTTATGCCCAACTTCGGGGACAGCCCAGATAATGCCATCCACGTGCCAGGCCAACAACTCATCGAGAATTTGATCTCCATTATCTATTTCGGGTTGGTGGACCAAGCTCAAGTGCAGCCGGTAGCCAAATTCCGTTGCCCCTTGCTCTATACCAATCAGGCGGCGCATTGGACCATACTGTCCCAACTCGGCAATGACCACACCCAGGGTCAGGCTGCGCCGGCGAATCAAACTCCGGGCCAAAGCGCTGGGCTTGTAACCAAGCTGATTGATAATCTGTTGGACCAACTCGCGCGTTTCAGCCGCAACATCGGGGCGATTATTGAGCACGCGGGAGACGGTTTGGGTAGATACCCCCGCTTGTTGCGCCACCTGCCTGATGGTTACCTGTTTATGCACCGACATAGGGCTTGCCGCTTATCCACTAAAAACCAAGTTTTGTAACCGCTCAGCCATGTCATTTCGACCGCAGGGAGAAATCCCCGACACCTTCCCCTTATGTGTTGTGCCCTGGGGATTTCTCGACCTTCGGTCTCGAAATGACATGAGTTTGAGTAGCACAAGTTTTTAAGGTGGCCCCTTCTCTCTGGGTCAAAAGAAGGGGCCACCGATTGAATAATAATTCGTTAAGGTTTATTCTTCCGGGACGGTGGGCAGGTCGTTATCGAGTTCGGGGAAACCGGCCACCGGCTCAGTCCACAGCTTGCCGTCCAGGTAATCTTGCAGGTTCTCCGGTGTGACCACCACCGATGGAGTCAGGATAATCTCCGGCACTTCCTCACCGGCGAAGATCTTCTCCATCGTGTCCACCACCGTCACCCCCATCCGCACCGGGTCTACACCGAGAGTCGCGCTGAACTTGCCTTCCTTCAACAAATCCAGCGTCGGCTGGTTGCCGTCAATCCCAACCGCGAAGAAGTCCTGATTGATAACCAGTCCCAACTGCTCCGCAGCCAACGCTGCCCCTATCGCCATCTCGTCGCTGTTGCCATAGAACACATCTATGTCCGGGTCTTTCTGCAAAGCAATCGCCGCCACTTCCGAACCCTTCGTCCGCAGCCACTCGGCGCTCTGCTCGCCAACCACTTCCACATTGGGGCAGTTCTTTTCCAAGCCGGCTTTGAAGCCGCCTGTCCGCCGGTGCGAGAAGATGCTGTCTATCCCCAACAGGATGAACACCTTGCCGCTCGTCTCCGCCGGCGTGCTGTTGTACTTCTTGGCAATCAACTCACAAGTCGCCGCGGCCAACTTCTCCGCGCCACCCCACTGGTCATAGCCAATGTAGGCGTTCACTTCCCCTTCCGAAAACGGGGTGATGAAGTTGTGGGCCAGGATCGGCACGCCCTTCGCATTGGCCGCCTTCACCGCTGTGATGGCCGAGTCCGTCCCAATCGGGTTGATGCTGATGGCTTCAACGCCCTTTTCAAGCAGTTGTTCCACCGTCGTCACAAACGCCGCAAAGTCGCCTTCGCTGGCCGGCGCTTGCACATCAATTGTCCAGCCCAACTCCTCGCTCCGGGCCGTCGCCCCATCCACCATCGCCACGTGGAACGGACTGGTCAACGCCGGCGGCACAAACCCTATCGTGTGCGCCCCACCTTCGGCTGGTTCTGCTGCCGCTTCTTCGGTGGCCGCCGGAGCTTCTTCCGTAGCCGCGGCTTCTTCGGTCGCCGGGGCCTCGGTGGGGGCAGCTTCCTCAGTCGCCGCCGGTTGTTCAGCCGGGGCTTCGGTGGCTGCGGGCTGCTCTGGGGCAGGGGTAGCTGCGCCGCCGCAAGCGGCCATGAGCAGCAGAATTACTACTAAGGAAATGATCGTGAAACTTCGTGGATGAAACATCTCAACCTCCTCTTTTTAGTATTGTCGGTCAAGGTCCGATCTCACCTCTTCCGACCCCACTTTGTAACTAGAAGTATAGCATTTCTAGTAGATCGCCTAGCTTAGGCAATTCCAAGAAAATAAAACTTCCATTCTCGTGGTGCGTAGTGCGTGGTGCGTGATGTATTATGTTACGCACCACGCACCACGTCCTTGAAGGATTTAAATCTTGGAACTGCCTTACTCCACCCTACGCCGCAGAATGGCGTGCATCGAAACCGACAGAATAATGATCAAACCATAGATCAGTTCAGTCCAGAAGCCGGTCAGGCCAATGGCCACAATCGCCGCCTGGATGGCTCCGATGATAAAACTGCCGATAAACGTGCCCAAAATTGTGCCCACCCCGCCAAAAACCGAGGTGCCGCCCAAAAAGACCGCCGCCAGGGTGCTAAGCAGATAGCCTTCACCCAGCGAAGGCCAGAAAAAGGATACCTGCAAACTGGCCAGGATCCCGGCAAAAGCCGCCGCCATACCTACTAGGGCAAACATCAGCATGCGGGTGCGGGCCGTGTTGACACCCATCAGTTCGGCCGTCTGCTTGTTATCACCGATGACGTAAATATTGGCCCCAAAGCGATGGCGATTCAGTAATATCCAAACGACCACGGCCACTACCACCAGCCAAACCATTTGCATGGGGATACCGGCCACCTTGCCCACCAACAAGTTGTAAATAAAAGTGCCTTTGGCCTCGGCCAGGGTATGGCCTTTACCATTCAACAACACCAAAACCGCGCCTCGCCAGAAAAACTGCGTCCCAATGGTTACAACCAGCGAGGGCAGACCAATACCAACCACAATGGCCCCGTTTAGTAAGCCGGCCAGAAATCCAGCTACCAGGCCGGCCAGCAGGGCCAAAAAGACGTTGCTGGTGGCGTTAAGAACCGTTACAAAAGCCACCATGCCGATAGCCATAATAGACGGAAAAGACAGGTCCATTTCCCCGGCGATGACCAGCATGGTCAACGGCAGGGCAATGATGGCAAAGAAGGGGATGGTGGACATAAAAGCCAGATAAATTTGAGGGGCCAAAAACGTTTTGGGTGCGGAAATGATAAAGGAAAGCCACATCAGCACAAAAACGGTCAGAATCCCTATCTGGGTGCCATACCGGCGCAGGAACTTGGCGGGAGTAGATTTTTCACGGACTTTTGGCAGCCTTTGTTCGGCCACAGAATCCTCAACAGTCGAGTTCATAGTACACCATCCTCTAATCAAAACTACCGGTTTCAGCCACCCGGTACATCTTGTCCATCAGGTCATTCAGGCTGATGGCATTGGTCATAAATTCACCCGCCACGCGGCCCCGGTCCAGCACCACCACCCGGTCGGCCACGGAGTAGACATGGAAGATGTTGTGGTCAATAAAAATTGCCGATTTGCCGGCTTCTTTGATGCTGCGCACAAAATTGAGCAATTTGCGGGTTTCTTTTAACGACAGGCCCATGGTCGGCTCGTCCAGCACAATGATTTCCGCATCAAAAAACAGCGCCCGCACAATTGCCACACCCTGCTTTTCGCCGCCGGAAAAGGTTTTAATAGCCGACTCGGGGCTGACCGCCGTAGAGGTAAAGCCCATGGATTCCAGCATCAAACGTTCAGTTTCCGCCTGCATTTCTTTAACCTTAAGAAAGCCCAGGGGATTGCTTAACTCGCGGCCGATAAAGATATTCCGCCATAGAGATTGCTGCTCGGCCAGCGCCCGCTCCTGGTAAACCGTCTCAATGCCCAACTCTCTGGCTTTGGGCACGGTCAAATGGTCAATTTTTTGACCGTTGCAAAAAATCTCGCCGGTATCGGGCTGGTGGTAGCCGGTGATGATCTTAATCAGAGTGGACTTGCCGGCGCCGTTGTCGCCCAGCAGGCCAACTACCTCATTTTGCCCTAAATGAAAATTAATGTTTTGCAGAGATTTGACTTCGCCAAAAGATTTTGAGACGTTTTTTAATTCAAGCCTGTAATCGGCAGTCATGACATTCACTCCGGTGAAGATTTCGTGTTGCGTCTTGCGTGTTCCGTTAATTTTACGCAAGACGCAACACGCCCCTGATACATTAGCCAATATTTATCTAGAGAAGTTACCGGATTTGCCGTTCAACCAGGTCGGCCAGCAATTCCACGTTATCAATAGAGGCAAAGCCGGCCCCGGTATCAATATGCAGACCGGTGAAGGCATAGTTGTGGGTCAGGCAGATTTGCAGAATGGGCAGATAACCTTGCAGCCATTGCTGCTGGTCAATCACCAGGTCGGTCCAACCGCCGCGAATACCCTCAATGGTGGCCGGCGAGAGGTCAAACCCGGCGGTAAAAATGGCGTCAGGCTCCAGCCCGGCGGCAGATAACAGGGCTTCCTGCGTGCCGGTCAGGTTGCCGTGGTCGGTCACAACCAGCTTGACATCGGGGTTAGCCGAGACATACCCAACAAAGGTGGGGATACCTGCCGAAGCATCGGCGTTGGTAGCGTCGTCAATTTCCAGATAATCCACCGTCAACCCGGCCTCTTCCAGGGCTTCAACCACGCCTCGGGTGCGCTCGCCCCGGCCCGCCTGGGCCAGCAAGCCCCAGACCATCGCCCGGTCACCGGCCACCAGACCAAAGCGTTTCACCGCCTCGGCGCCCAGGGCATGGCCGGCCGAATATTGTTCAGCACCCACATAGCCAAAGCCATCGGCGCTGTATGCAGCCTCGAGTTCGGGCAGGGTTACGTTCTGGCTGGTCACAATAATCCCTTGCGCGCGGGCCTCATCAACCACCGCCTGGAAGGCTTCGACCCCAGGGTGGCCCATAATGGCGATGCCGTCGGGTTGGGTGGCAGCGGCCTCGGCAAATTGAGTCACCATTTGCTCCGGGTTCCAATCGGACCAGACATATTCCACATTGGCCCCCAGGTCTGCGGCGGCCTGGACAGCGCCATTGTAAACTACGGTTTCAAAGGGGCCGCCCGGCGCTCCACCGGGGAAGAAAACAATATTGGTGTTGCTGCACCACTTTGGCGCTTCGGCCTCAGCAGTAGCTTCGGCTGTTGCCTCCGGGGTTTGAGCGGCTGCCGGGGCAGGGGTAGCCATAACATATTGGGCCAATAACAGGGTCAGGATTACCAACCCCAGCGTTAATAAAAAAAGCTTACTCTGTCTCATCTTTTACTCCTTGGTATAGGTGTATGTTTAAACAACTTTGTCCAGGAAAACCTTACCACATTGACCATCCTCATGACTTTGTTGAGTAAATAATCTCACCTCCTTCCAGCGAATTTAGGATTTGGACGAGCGCATACCCGGCAGCCGCAGCCAGGGAATCTCACCGCGCCGGATCACGTCCAGGGCGACCGCCAGCACAATAATCACACCGATAACGATTTCCTTGGCGTTGGAGGGCACATCCAGGTAAACCAGGCCGGCATCCACCACCCGGATGATAAAAACGCCGACCAGCGTACCCCAGATACCACCAATACCCCCCGACAGCGCTGTGCCGCCGATAACCACCGCCGCCACCGAGATAAGCGTCATGTTGGTGCCATTTTGATACGCGCCCGATTGCAGCCGGCCCATCACCAGAATGCCGCCGATGGCCGCCAAAAAACCGCTGATGCCGTAAATCACAATCAGCATCCGGTCCACGTTGATGCCGGAAAGCCGGGCGGCGGTCTGATTGCCGCCAATCGCGTAGGTGTAACGGCCCAGTTTGGTGTGCTTCAGGGTAAACCAGACAATGGTATAAATAACCAGGGCAATAATGAGCGGCATGGGGATGCGCAACGTTCCCAGGTTGATATAGCTGGTCAAAAAGGTTAAAAATTCATCCTTTTGGATATTGATGCCCGCCCCGCGAGTCGCTACCAGTGAGATGCCCAACAACACACTCCGAAAACCCAGCGTGACAATGAGCGGATTCATCTTCAGCTTGGTGATAAGCACCCCTTGAAACAAACCAATCAATGCGCCCAATGCCAAAGCAATGAGGATGGCCTGCCAGGCTGGAATGCCAAAGGCTATCTGGCCGCCGGCGATATTGGTGCCGGCGATGAGAATGGCCGCAATAACTCCGGCAAATGAAACCATCGCCTCCACCGACAGGTCAATCCCGCCGGTGAGAATGACAAAGGTCTGACCCGCCGCTACAATCCCAATGGCGGCTGCTTCCAGACCAATAAGCAGCAGGCTGGTCGGCGTCCGAAACGCGGGCGAAGCAATCCACAACCCGCCGACCATCAACAGCAAGACCAGCAGCGGGCCGGTTTCGGTGACTAATCTCCTTAATAGATCGCGTAGATCATAATCGGAACGTTTACGCGCGATGATTTCACTCATAGGGGCTTTACCTTTAAGCTGAATTGGCTAATGTTCTTTCAGAGTTGGTGGCGTATTCCATTATTTTTTCTTCGGTGGCTTCGGCCCGGCTCAGAAAGCCGCTGACGGCGCCGTTGTGGATCACCATAATCCGGTCGCTCATGCCCAAAATCTCTGGCAGTTCCGAGCTGACCATCAAAATAGCCACCCCTTCCTGGGCCAGTTGGTTCATCATCCGGTAAATCTCAACTTTAGCCCCCACATCAATCCCGCGCGTGGGTTCATCAAAAATCAGCAGACGAGGCGAGGTCGCCATCCACTTACTCAAAACCACCTTTTGTTGAGTGCCGCCCGACAGGTTGATCGCCAACTGGTTCTGGCTGGAAGCCTTGATAGCCATTTTGTCAATATAATTTTGCGCCAGCACTGCTTCTTTACGCTGATTGGTCATGAAGGTGGAGGTCAATCGGTCCAACACAGCCAGCGTGATATTTTCACGCACATTGAGTTGCAGCAGCAGCCCTTGCTGTTTGCGGTCTTCTGTCAGTAAAGCAATCCCGTGCCGGATGGCATCGCGCGGACTATTAATGCTGACCTGGCGGCCCTGAACAAAGAACTTGCCGCTGTCAATCGGGTCGGCCCCAAAAATGGCCCGCACCAAATCGGTGCGCCCGGAGCCGACCAGCCCGGCCACGCCGAGAATTTCGCCGGCATACACCGAAAAGCTGATATTGCGCAGCCGTTTGCCCTGGTTCAAGCCCTCGACACGGAATATTTCCGGCCCGCGCGGCGCTTCTTCTTTAGGAAACTGCTCCGACAGGTCGCGCCCGACCATTAACCTGATGAGTTGGTCAACATCAAGCGTCTTGGCCGGCCGGGTGGCAATATGACGCCCATCGCGCAGCACCGTAATCCGGTCGCTCACCTCAAAAGCTTCGTCCAGGTGGTGGCTGATATAGATAATGGAGACGCCGTTGGCTTTTAACTCGCGGATAATGGCAAACAGATCGTGAATCTCGCGGATACTCAGGGCCGACGTCGGCTCATCCATAATGATCAAGTCGGCTTTGTGATGAAGGGCTTTGGCTACCTCAACCATCTGCTGTTCACCCACGCCTAACCGGCCCAGGTTAGTGCGCGGGTCAACATCCAAACGCAGCTTGGCCAAAAGCTGCCGGGCCTGCCGGTGCATTTCAGGCCAGTCAATTACCGGCCCGCGCGTGATTTCGCTGCCGAGGAAAATATTTTCGGTAATAGAAAGTTGGGGAACTTGATTGAGTTCTTGATAAATGGTGGCAATACCGGCGGCCTGCGCCTGGCGGGGATTGGTAAAAATAACCGGCTTGCCTTTGTAGATAATCTCGCCGGCATCGGCCAGATAGACGCCGGAGATAATTTTCATCAAGGTGGATTTGCCGGCCCCATTTTCGCCAACCAGGGCCACCACTTCACCTTGACCAACGGTGAAGTTAACCTCAGAGAGGGCTAAAACGCCGGGAAAACGCTTGGTAATCGCCCGCATTTCGAGTAGGGGCGGCTTATTTTGCGCGGAGGAGTCTGCTACGTTGGAGGTTGTCACAGCCTTGTAACCTGACTTATTTTTATCGTTATCGTTCCCGTGAACGATAACGATGCCATTATAAGCCTGAAAAAATGGGGTGTCAAATTTCGGGAAGCGAGAATACAGGGGAGGCGGCTTAAAAAAAGAGCGGAAACCCAGGATTTTAGGGTTCCGCCCTCTTCAAGTAAATCGCCATTGGACCTGGGTTCGGGGTTATCGGCAAAAATCACCCTTCGATACGGGCTAACGCCCTACTCAGGATGATTTTTGCTTCGTTACCGCACCCTTTGATACGCCTTTTGCTGCGCTCAAGACTACTCAAGATGTGGTGATGAAAACTCCAAACAGGTTATTAATCCCTTTTACTACCACCCACCCCCACCAACATTAGCCTCGATGCGGCTGTCGCGCTCGGCCTGGGCGCGGGGCAGATCGAGGATGATGATTTTACCGGCCTCGTAAGCCACCAGGCCCCGCTTTTGCCAATCGCGCAGCAGCCGGTTGACCCACTCCCGCCGCGCCCCCACCAGCGAGGCCAGATCGGTCTGGTTCAGCGACAGGTCGAGGATATAACGTTTGCCGGCCTCTTCTTCCTGGCCGAACTGCTCGTTGTACAGCAGCAGGATGTGCAGCAGCCGGCCCGCCGCATCATATTGGGCAATGGTTTCGGCAAACGCGGCAGTCCAGCGCACCCGGCTGGATAAGAGTTTGGTCATACCCAGGGCCAGATCAGGCAGATGGCGCATGTGCTGCAAAAATTTCTCGTGGGGCATCAGCAGCAAATCCGTCGCCTCGATGGCTTTAGCCGTGGCCGAGCGCGGCTCGCTGTCCACCACCGCAAACTCACCCATCACGCTGCCCGTCGAGTAAATGGCAATGGTCGTTTCCGCTCCAGAAGGACTAATCCGAAAAATACGGACTTTGCCGCGCACCACCAGGTATAATTCCCGGCTGGTATCGCCCTGGCGAAAAATAATTTCGTCTTTGGTAAATTCTCTGGGGTGAAAATCATCAACCAGGCTCGCTAATTCCGCTTCACTCACCTCACTGAACAACGACACCTGTTTGAGAAAAGCAATTCGCCGGGCCAAAATTTCCTGGCGGGATGATGGTCGCAAAGGATTCCTCGGAAAAAGAGATTGGAGATTGGAGATTAATTAATCTCCAATCTCCGGCGTAAACACCTTTTATGCGTAGTGTGGTCTGTTAATTTTACGGACCACGCACCACGAAACCTACCGCACGTTATAAAACGCGCGCAGTCCGGGATAGACTGCTGTTTCGGCCAACTCCTCCTCGATACGGAGCAGTTGGTTGTACTTGGCCACCCGATCGGAACGGGCCGGGGCGCCGGTTTTGATTTGCCCGGCGTTGAGGGCTACGGCCAGGTCGGCAATGGTGGTATCTTCGGTTTCGCCGGAGCGATGGGAGACCACTGCCGTCCAGCCGGCCTTTTTGGCCATCTCGATGGCGGCGATAGTTTCGCTCAGCGAGCCAATCTGGTTGAGTTTAATCAGAATGCTGTTGGCGGCCTTCTTCTCGATGGCCTGTTTCAGCCGGGCCACATTCGTCACCAGGAAATCATCACCCACCAACTGTACCCGGTCGCCAATAGCCTGGCGCAGACCGCCCCAGCCTTCCCAATCATCCTCGGCCAAACCATCTTCAATCGAGATAATCGGATACTGGCTGACCCAGCTTTCCCACAATTTAATCATATCGCCGCTGGAGAGCGTCTTTTTCTCGATGCGCAGAGTGTACTTGCCATCCTCATATAACTCGGACACCGCCGGGTCGAGCGCAATCAACACCTGCTCACCCGCCTTGTAGCCGGCTTTGCCAATGGCCTCCAAAATCACTTCGACTGCCTCGGCGTTGCCGCTCTTGAGGGCCGGGGCAAAGCCACCCTCGTCGCCGACGTTGGTGTTGTACCCTTTGTCCTTCAACACTTTTTTGAGGGCGTGATAAATCTCCGCCCCCCAGCGTAGCCCTTCGCGGAAGCTCTCCGCGCCGACGGGCATGACCATAAATTCCTGAAAGTCGGTGGTTTGCCAGCCGGTGTGCGCCCCGCCGTTGAGAATGTTCAGCATCGGCACCGGCAGGGTGCGGGCGCTGACGCCGCCCAGGTAGCGGTAAAGCGGCTGGCCCGTGCTCTCGGCCGCGGCCTTGGCTACCGCCAGGCTGACGGCCAGGATGGCATTGGCCCCCAATTCGGCTTTGTTGGGCGTGCCGTCCAACTGGCACATAAAGGCGTCAATGCCTTCCTGGTCGCGGGCATCCCAGCCAAATAACTCAGAGGCAATTTTTTCATTGATATTCTCTACCGCCTTTTCGACGCCTTTGCCCAAATAGCGGCTCTTGTCGCCATCGCGCAGTTCCAGCGCCTCATGAACGCCTGTGGATGCCCCAGAAGGCACCGCCGCTCGGCCCATGGCTCCGTCTTCCAAGATAACTTCAACCTCGACGGTCGGGTTGCCCCGCGAGTCGAGAATTTCTCGCGCGACAATTTCTTCAATATAACTCATGGTTAACTCCTTGTGGTTATGATTTAGTCAGAAGAGAGGCGATGACTCGTGAGGCGAGGAGGCGATGATAGGTCTTCTTTCCATTTCCTCGCGTCCTCGCCTCTTCGCCTCATCCCGGCGTCTATCTTACAACGATTTAGCTGCTTCGACAATTCTTTAGCGCGGCTGCGAGACCGGCATTTTTGCGCATTTTGTAACTGCTCAGGCATGTCATTTCGACCGAAGGGAGAAATCCTTAGAATTGACAGCCGCCAATATCGCCGGTAGACTATGACGCTATGATTAACTATCCGTTCAGTTTAAGGTTTTTAATTGGGCTGTTGATGTGCCTGCTAACCGCCTGCCAGAGCACCGTTGGGGTGCTGGAAAATCCACCCCCTACGCCTACACCAGCACCTGTGGTAGCCAACACTGCTACCCCAACTCTGCCGCCGCCAACCGCTTCCTCCACCCCCAGCCCAACCCTCACCCCTACCGTTACGCCCACCTTCACCCCTGTCCCAACAGAGACCCCCACCCCAACCTCGACTCCCACACCCACGCCTGACCCCTACGCCGGTCTGACCATTGCCGACCTCTCCCGCCGCAGCTACGGCGGGGGCGAATTGAAAATTGAAGAAGTGCTGGAAGTCACCGACGCCTTTACCCGCAGCCTGGTCAGCTACCCCAGCGAAGGCTTGACTCTCTACGGCTTTATGAACACGCCGCGGGGGACGGGGCCGTTCCCGGTGGCGCTGATGATGCATGGTTACATCCCGCCGGAACAGTACAACACCCTTGCCTACACCACCCGCTATGCCGACGCCCTGGCCCGCGCCGGGTATTTGACCATCCATCCCAATTATCGCAATTATCCGCCTTCGGATGAAGGCGATGACCGCTTTCGGGCGAGTCACTCGGTGGATGCGCTGAATTTGATTGCCATTATCCGAGCGCAGGCGGGCCAGCCCGGTCCGCTGCAAGCCGCCGACCCCAGTTTTGTGGGCATGGTCGGTCACAGCATGGGCGGCGGTATCACCCTGCGAACCATTACCATCAGCGACGCGGTGCAGGCAGCAGTTCTCTACGGGGCTATGAGCGGCGACGAGCAGCGCAACTACGAGAAAATCCTGGAGTGGTCGGGCGGGGCGCGCGGGCTGGAGGAGTTGAACACGCCGCCGGAAGATTTGCAGCGCATCTCCCCTATTTTTCACCTGGAACGCCTCACCGCCGCCGTGAGCATCCATCACGGTGATTACGACGGAACCGTGCCCCCGGCCTGGTCCGAGGAGTTATGCCAGCAGTTGCAGGCGTTAAATAAGCCCGTCGAATGTTTCACCTACCCCGGCCAGCCCCACACCTTTCAGGGGGAAAGCGACCAGCTTTTTATGCAGCGGGTAGTTGAGTTCTTCAATCGAGTTCGAGAAGAAAGGAACTGAGAGGGAGATTTCTTTTAAGTAGTTGTTCAATCCGTGTTGCGTGTTGCGTGTTCCGTCCACTTCGCGTGACACAAGAGGCAACACGCAGCACGGTTTGACTTACGAAACAGTTTAATTTCCACAGCTCCCCCTTAAAAAATGGTTGTTACTCCCATGTCATTTCGACCGCAGGGAGAAATCTCCGACACCTTACTTTCATGGGTTGCGCCTTGAAGATTTCTCGACCTTCGGTTTCGAAATGACATGAGCCTCAGTAGATCCAATTTTCGAGGAGTGAGGCACGCCCACGTGCCGAACACCGCCGCACGGGGGCGTGCTGGCTCCTCAAATTTGGATCCACTGAGCCTGAGCAGTAACAAAAAATGGAGATTTTCTAATGGCTTCTCAACCTGAAGCAAAAAACCTCCGCGCCCATGTCTTCATTTCGGGCCGGGTGCAAGGGGTCAGTTTTCGCTGGTTTACTCAGCGCCAGGCCCAGGAATTGGGCTTAACCGGCTGGGTGCGTAATTTGTGGGATGGCCGGGTGGAGGCAGTGTTTGAGGGTGAGGCCGAGGCCGTACGCCAGGCCGTCGCCTGGTGTCACACCGGCGAGCCGCCGGCGCGTGTCAGCCATGTTGATGTGACCTACGCTCCCTACACCGGCGAGTTTCGCAGCTTCCGTATTACCGGATGAGTCGAGCGGCTCTCCATTTCATTTTGCCATTCGGACCTGAGAGGACTATTATAATTCTCACTTGCAGCCTAACCTAGAATGACGCGATGAAGCGTGAGGCGATGAGGCGAAATATTCTTCGCGTCATCGCGTCATCGCCTCCTCGCCTCATTTTCATTATCGGTGATGTACCCAGACTCGTGAACACTTCTCAAAAAATAACCCCTCAACCCCCAGTGCTCTCCTCAAAAATTCAGGCGGCTAATTTTTTTCATCTTTATTGGGACGTAGCCTGGTACGGCATTGCCTATGGCAGTACCCTGTCCTTTCTGGCCGTTTTTGCTGCCCGGCTCGATGCCGCCGGCTGGCAGATTGGCTTGCTGAGCGCCGGCCCGGCCCTGGTTAACGCGTTGGTTACCTTACCGGCCGGGCAGTGGCTGGAAAATCGGTCTCTGGGCCGGGCGGTGGTGGAAACAGCCATTTGGCAGCGCCTGGGTTTTTTCCTGATGATTCCCTTACCCCTGCTTTTGCCCGACTCGCTCAAGGTTTGGTCGGTGCTGGTGCTGACGTTATTGATGGCGGTGCCCGGTACGGCCCTAGCGATTGGTTTTAATGCGCTGCTGGCCGCGACCGTGCCACCTGAAGCAAGGGGACGAGTGGTGGGCTGGCGTAATTCGCTGCTGGCTGCCGCGATTATGTTGGCTTTTGTCTTGAGCGGCTGGATTTTGGATTGGTTGACTTTTGAGTGGGGCTACGCCGCCGTTTTTACCCTGGGCGCGGTAGGCGCGGGCATGAGTACCTTCCATCTGGCCCAAATCCGGGTTCCGCCCTTGCCCCAGTTTCAAATGCGCCCGATGCAGGACCGCGCCCAGCCAGGACGCGGCGTTGGTTCTGCCGGCGACGTTCCCCAACGAATGAATGTCACGATGCGCTTGTGGCTGCGCTGGCGACCGGGTCAAGGAAACTGGATTAGCGGCATTGAGTCTCGGTACTGGTGGGTTATGCTGGCTTTTTTGTTGTTCCATTTTACCCAGCTTTTACCGGCCGCCCTTTTTCCGGTCTTTTGGGTGCGCGAAGTGCATCTGACCGATGGCCAAATTGGTTGGGTTAACGCCCTATTTTACTTGACCATGCTGGCAGTCTCGCCGCTGCTGGAGCCGCTGACCCGCTGGTTGGGCAACCATCGTCTGACAGTTGCCGGCTCGATTTTGCTGGCCTCGTATCCGTTGATTACTGCGCTGAGTTACGGCCTGGTGCTGCTGCTGGTCACCAGTGTAGTGGGTGGGATTGTCTGGGCCATATTAAGCGGCGCGCTGGTCAACAGGCTGCTTGAGCTGACCCCCGAGGACAAGCGGCCTTCTCATCTGGCCCTCTATAACCTGGCTCTGAATATGGCAACCCTAAGCGGGACCATGTTAGGCCCATTTTTAGCCGATTGGGTCGGCCTGCGAGCCGCTTTGTTTATCATTGCCGCCCTGCGAATTGGCAGCGGCCTGGCTATGGCGCGCTGGGGTTAAGCCGCTTGACGACAAACAACGTTAAATCATCCGACTGCGGAGCCTGATCGGTGAAGCGGTAGACAGCCTCGACGATAGCCTCTAAAAGTTCCTGGGCGCTGGCCTGGGGATGAGCCATAATCACAGCTTGCAGTCGTTCTTCGCCAAACAGCCGGTGCTCCGGGTTCATGGCTTCGGTTACACCGTCGGTGTAAAACACCAGCAGGTCGCCCGGCGCAATCTCAATCTCCCGTTCTTCCAACTCTATATTTTCAAAAATGCCCAGCACAATGCCCCGGCCGCCCAATTCGTCGCACAGGCCGGTGGCGGCATGCAGCCATAAGGGCCGGTTGTGCCCGGCAATACTGTACCGAAGCCGGCCGGTCTCGGTGTTTAAGACCGCATAGAAAGCCGTCAAAAAAAGCTTGGAGCGGCTGTCTTTCATAATCAATCCGCTGGCCCGCTCGAGGACCTGGGCCGGGCCTAAGCCCGAAGTCAAGGCCTTGGTGCGAATAATGGAGCGGCTCAGGGCCATCAGCAGCGCCGCCGGAACCCCCTTGTCGGCCACATCGGCGATGACCATGCCCAGCGCACCCGGTTGATCGGGCAAATCAAAAAAGTCGTAAAAATCCCCGCCGACCAGTCGAGCTGGCTGGTAAAGAGCCGCAAATTCCCAGCCTGGCGCAGTGGGGGGCGACTCGGGCAGCAAGGTCAATTGAATCTGCCGGCCCACCGCCAATTCTTCTTCCAGACGCTGTTGTTTAAGTTCAGCCTCGTGCAGCCGCGCTTTTTCAATGGCCATAGCCGCCTGATTAGCCATGAGGCATAAAAAACGGATTTCATCTTCATTGAACTGGTGAGGCTGGCGGGTATCAACCATGAGGACGCCAATGGAGTGACCATCGGCCAGCAAAGGAATGACGGCGTGACTGCGAAATCCTTCAGCTTCCAACCAATCGGCGCTCCACGGCGTCGGATCGTGGCTCAGCAGGTCATAAATAAGGAGTGGTTCCTGCGTTTGCATCACGTAACCGGAACCGCTGCGCCCGTCGGCGGGAACCCGGCGTGAAGCGGCCACCGGGTCAACCCGCCAGCCGCTGGCCGCGTAAAAAGCCAGACTGTCAGACTTTTCATGAGGTAACAAAAGGGCGCAGGCATCCACTTGCAGCAACCCTTGAACTTCTTCGACCAGGCAGCAGATCAAATCATTCATATTGGATTGGCTGAGCAACTGATTAGAGAGGGCCAGCAGCGCGGCCTGCTCATGAATCCGCCGCTCGCGCACCAGTTCAAATAAACGGGCGCGCTCCAGGGCAATGCCCATTTGGTTGCCCACGTTGGTCAATAGGGCCAGGGCCTCGGCGCTGAAATGAGTCCAATCCGGCCCGGCGACGTTTAAAATACCCAAGATGTTTTCCCCGGAGCGCAGGGGAGTGGAGGCGTGCATCACCAGCCCGCGCCGGTCGCCGGGAGCGTTGAGCAGCCGGCTGCAGCGGACCTCGTTGTAAGCCCCGGCCAGTTTACCTTTTTTGCACAAATCCTGGCAGTCGCAGTTGCCTTTCCAGGGGCGGGCCTTATCCAGGGCCATAGCCGGGGGAAGATTGTGATGCGCCGCCAAAACATAGCCCTTGCCGGCCCAGCGATTCTGCGAGGTCGGGTCTACCAGAAAAATCCAGCCGGTCTTTAAATCCATCAACTCAAGCAGCCGCACCAAGGCGGAGTCGAGGGCGCTGGTCACATCAACCGACTGGTTCAGGATTTCGGCAATTTTGTTAAGGGTGGTTAGATTTTTGATGAGGTCTTTGTTAGAAGGCATGCCCCCTCACAAGATAGACTGGCCCAGCAGTGAAGCAATCAATTCCAACGCAATTTTAGCCGTTTGATTTCGCTGGTCCAAAATGGGGTTGATTTCCACCACATCAATTGAGCCAACGCAGGCGCAGTCGGCAATAATTTCCATCAGCAGGTGCGCTTCGCGGTAGGTGAGGCCACCGGGCACAGGAGTCCCCACGCCGGGGGCAGCATCGGGATCGAGGCTGTCCATATCCAGGCTGATGTGCAGGCGGGGTAAATGGCTCAAGCGGGCTAGGGCTTCGCTGGCAACGGCGGCCATACCGCGGGCGTCAATTTCGCGCATGGTATACACCTTAACCCCACTGGTCCGCAGTAAGCTCCTTTCGGCTTCATCCAAATCACGGACGCCAATCAGGACCACATCGGCGGGGGCCAGTTTGGGGCCAGGCCGGCCCAGGTTGACCAGTTCCGGCGCGCCCAGGCCCAGCAGCGCCGCCAGGGGCATGCCGTGCAAATTGCCGCTGGGCGAGCTTTCCGGGGTGTTGAAGTCGCCGTGCGCGTCAACCCAAATCAAGCCGGTTGGCTCGGCGTGGCTTACCCCACCCACCGTGCCCACGGCAATAGAATGGTCGCCGCCCAGAAACAGGGGCAGGTGACCGGCCTCGATGGCTTTGTGGCCGGCCTGATACATAGCCTCGCAGGCCTGGACCACCGCCGGCAAAAAAGCCAACCCACCTTCCGCCGGCAAGGTATCCCGCACGGGAACATTGATGTTGCCATTATCGGCCACTTGATGACCCAACCGGCGCAGTCGATCATCCAGCCCGGCGTAACGTAAAGCACTTGGCCCCATATCCACCCCACGCCGGGACTGGCCCAGGTCCAGGGGGACGCCGATGATGCTAATAGTTTTAGTGGTGTCGGGTTTTGTTGTTTGCATGGCCCTATTATACCACATCCACGCCAAGCGGATAATTTGAGGTTTAGCCTCTTGACTTTGGAACAAATGTTCTGGTATAATAGAGACATCTTATAAAATTTGACTAGAGATGTCATTTCGAGCGCCAGCGAGAAATCTTCTTGCTCGCTATAACATTTTCGGCGGTGATAACGAAGATTCCTCCCTCCGGTCGGAATGATATGACTTCTGTGGAGGTATCTACTCGCCTTGATTTCGTCACGAACTAAGGCAAAGCTGTACTAAGCAATCTTCCAGCCTTCCAATCTTCCTGGATTATCAAGATTATAGTGAAAAAGGGTTAAGTGGTGGCGATCAAGGGTTCGCAGGGGGCCAGACAAATTATCGAAAATGTAGCCGGTTTTTTGACCGGCCGGTTGTCGCGGCCAGCATTGCCGACTGCCTTTAATTTTCGACCCGCTGCCGAGGTGGTCACTTTACCCACCGGGTTTCGGGCGCTGGACAAGGCGTTGGGGATTGGTGGTTTGCCCCTGGGAAAAATTACTGAGTTAATGGGCGCTGAGGTTGAGGCGAGCAGTGGGGCGCTGCTGCTGGCTGCCGGAATTGCGGCTAAAGTGCAGCGCAAACAACAAATTGTGACCATTATTGATCTCAGCCACCAATTCGACCCCTGGCTGGCCGAGCGCTGCGGCCTGATGGCCCCCCATCTGCTGCTAACCCGGCCCGAAACAGCCTTTGCCGCTTTGACCACCCTCGAAGGGGTGGCCGCCCGCGAAGGACTCGTCCTCGTCGTGATGGGGGTGGTGGCCGATCTTTTCAGCCAATCCGAGCGCAGTTTACTGCACACGCTGCTGGGGCGTCTGCGGGCCATTGTCCGGCAGTCGAACAGCGCTTTTCTTTTTGTTACCTCGCCCAGTGAGGATAACCCCTTTAGCCCGGCCAACTATCCCGCCGGCTTTCCCCTGGCCGAAATTGCCAATATCCGCCTCTGGATTCAAGCGGATGCCTGGACCCACCAGCACGGCATCGCCACCGCTTATAAGGCCAGCCTGGCCGTCATTAAGAACGAATGGGCGGTGGCCGGGGCCGGCGCAGATATTAGAATTAGCCTGACGCGCTAATTGTCAATTTTCCTAAATGGGGATAACAAGGTTTTTTTTTGCGACTGACGACGATGGCTACCATCATCTCGTTGGTAAGGGCGAACACAGGTAAGGGTGTAGGCAATGACATGCAGGCAGCGTTTAGTCCGATCTGGATGAATGGCGTTATGACAAATCAGGGAGTTTTGCTCACTATTCTGGCCCGAAGCGAGCAACACCGCGATTCTGTCGCCAATATTGAAGCCACCATTTTTGCAATGAGGATTACTACAAGGTAGTTGTCCCGGATATTCGCTTGAAGCATACACCTTTCGCTCTTGGCGCCACAACCGATAACCAGCAACTTCTTGAGGTCCCTGCTCTTGCCAAACTAAAGTGATGTACACAGGTTTTTGATCTGCCATAATGTCCTTCTTTGAACTCGTCACAGCCATTCCCCAAAGAGAGGTTCTAAATTTGACGAGCAGGAATAGTAGTTTTACCGCAGCCTAAATTTAAGCACCATTCCGATGACTCCGGCTAACAAGAGAGCCAGGCCTAAACTTATCCAGCGTAAGGGTAGCTCGACTGCCCAGTTGCCAGTTTCAGGCAAGAGCGTCACCGGTAACACAGCTGGCGCTGCTAGTTGAGCTATGGCAATGGGTGTAGCCGGCACAGGCGTGGCTGTGGCCGCTGGTTCTGATTCGTTGTCATTGTCATTGTTATTATTATCATTGTCATCAGGCGGTAGGGAGGGTGGAGCTGAAGCCGGCACAAAAAGCTCGACCAGATTGGACAGGCGATCCGCTCCCTGGTCAAATCTAAGCGTAGCCTGGTTGCGCACAGTCAGCGGCGGCGGGCTGCTGTTATTAACCTGAACCCGTAAGGTCATGAGCCGCACATCCGCCGGAGCCAGCACCGGGATCGTCCAGGTGACAACTCGACCGATTACCTGGGTAAACCCAGCATTAACCTCCGGGCTGCCGATAAGGTCTACTTCATTGGGCAAAGCATCAACTACCTGGACATTGGTAGCATTGCTGTTACTCTGCGCCGTTTGCGATACGGTCAGGGTAAAGGTAACCACTTCCCCTGTTTGAGCCTGGTTTTTATTAACAGCTTTGACCACCTGTGGGTCTACTACCGGGAGATTGACCGGGGTAAGAGTTGTGGCCGTATCGCTCAACCCTTGACTGCTGGTTATCCAGGCTGTATTGGCGATAATCGCGCCAGGCGGCGTTTGACCATCTACTTGCACCAGCATGGTGACTGAAGCGGAGGTGTTGGGGTTTAGGACGCCCAATGACCAGGTAACTACCCCATTGGCATCAGGTCCACTGAACGGCCCGGCGGCGCTAATAAAACTGGTACTTAGTGGGACAGTATCGGTAATAATCGTATTGTTTACGGCAGCGACCGAATCATTGATGGCGGTCAGGGTAAAGGTCAGCAGGCCGCCGGCCTGAACCGGGTTGGGCGCAGCCACCTTTGATAGTTTCAAGTTAGTACAACCATTCAGCCATTGGATGGCCTGACGGGCAACGGTGGCATTATTCTGCTTAAAATAACCGCCTCCGGCGACCCCCACCCAATTACTATCGGTGACGAGAGTCACACAGCCGGCCCCTGCGGCAAAAGCAGCCATAACAGGGGCATTGGCGGGGACTGCATCCGCATCGGTGGTGATAATAGCGTCGGTGGCAGAAGACAACCAGGAGCCGGCCAGTAATTCCAGCGAGGTAACACCGTTGAGGATAGGATGGCCGGCAAAGTTGTCGGTTTGATAGATGACCCAGGCATTAGGCGGTGGGGGCGCGGGTGCATCGAAATCGGTAACATCCGTAACCGGATTTGGACCCTGTTGGGTGTAACCGTAAGTCTGAAATAGCGCATCTGTCCCAGCGCGGAAGTTCCCCCAATCGCCAGACAACATCAGGCCGTGACCGCTCGCTGCCCAGGCTTGGAGCAGCGCGCCCTCAGCCGGGGTGTAGGGTGAAGCAATAGCCCTATTTTGACTCAAACCGTACACAATGAGCACGTCAACACAAGGCGGCGGGTTGACGCCCCCGCTGATGTCAACCGAACCCACGTTGAAGCCGTTGGCGGTCAAATCATTGATAAAATCGGATATGTCGTCAGGGTTTTGCCCTCTGGAAACCTCGAAGCCAACAACGGGGGCCGGCAAAACGGCACAATCTATGGGACTTAAGGCTAAAATCGAGACATCTGCCGCGGGCGCCGGCGAATCACTTTCTTCGAACCAACCCAGGCCGGTCAAGGCCAATACCTCTGTAGCCGTTGGAACTGGCGTGGGAGATGGGGTGTCGGCTGCTGGTGGAAGGGTTGGGGTAGCCGAAGCTTCGGGCAGCGCAGATGGGTCGCCGTTTTCAGACGGCGCCGGTGTTGCCGTTGGCTCTGGCGTTGTTGTTAAGCTTCCCGCCTCATCCGTAGGCTGTTGAGCCTCTACAAATTTAACCGTCAGAATACTGGTACCAGTAACAACCAGCAAAACAGATAATAGAACCCAAAATAGTCGCCCGACAATCACCCTTCCCCTCCCCTCCCCCATAATTGGGTTTGATTGTGCGCCTATTTGTCGCCACTTAAGAGCCTATCCGAATAACCCCGTAGTGATGCATCCCTATGCGTCACCGGTTGGCATTGGGATGCCAACCTGCTGTTTTTCGGATAGGCTCTAAGTTGTAGTTGTGTAGCTGCTCGGGTGTCATGGCGAGCGAAGTGAAGCAATCCCCCTGTTGCGAGAAAAACGTCCCTCGCAATAACATGGGCTGCAACTACACAGTCGTAAAAATTTGGCAAAAGTTACGCAAAATTCTTTAGTCTACCTTAAAATTCAGGCGCTTAATACCCCAAAGCTCTGATCTCGTGGCGGGCAATTTGTTGGTCGAGCGGGTCAAGACACATTTCAAAAGGCGAAGCCTGGTCGCCCACGATCACACCGGGTGAAGGCGGAGAATATTCGCCAAAACTAACCACATTGCCCTGAGCATTATAACCAATCGCGACGACAATCAGATAATCTGCCAGAGGTGAACCGATATTTTGAATTTGACCCTCCAGGCAATAGAGGTTTGACTCGTTCTGTTGTTGGCTGATATTGGCAAATTGAAAATCCTGGCGGGGTGGATTATCGGCCGGTTCCGAGAGAGCCAGTAGATCGAGACGGTAAACAGGCTGGCTGCTTTCGATGACCAACTCAAAAGGTATATGCGCCCCAACCGGAACAACATCCACGGCCACATGGCTCAAGATATCCAATTCGTTTTTTATAACCTGATCTTTGTCATCGTAAAAAGTACCGGTAATATCCACAGCCTGTTGGGGTTTGCCGGTATTGTTGATAATTTCGCCAATGACCAACATACTATCCTGCTGATGCCAGGTCTGGACGCCGCGGAAAGACCAACCCGCTACCTTCGACTTTGGCGTTTTGGTGGGATCGGCCGGTGGGGGCAGGGTGGGCAGTGGTCCCGCCGCTGGAGGCGGAGTAGCGCCAGGGGTGGCCGGGGTGGCTGTCGCTTCCGAGAACACCCACTCCGTCGGCGTGGGGCTTGGGTCTACAGCAGTTCCGGGATTGGCTGCTGGCTGCGTTGGAGCAGCAAACGCAACACTGGCCGGCTGAGAGAGCGGGGTAGGAGTCAGAGTGGGTAGACGAGCTATTTGAACAGCCTCGGCTGGGGCAGGTTGTTGGTTGAGGGAAGCTTCAGCCGGTTGAGGCGCGGCCTCAACCGGAGCCTCGGCCTGTGAGACGGCAGCCGTAGGAGTCAAAGTAGCCAGGCTGTTTTTGATCCGCAGTGGCTTGGCTGCCTGTTCACTGCCCAGCGAACAGGCCAGCGAAATCAGACCCAGCCCCAATACAAGCAGCATAACCGGAGAAAGCTTATCACGGTAAGATATAAATTGTTTCAGCATCTCGACACTCCTAAAAATAGCTTGGTTTATGTCACTGCGAGTCGAAGGCGAAGCAGTCCCCTACCCGGAGCGGGGGATTGCTTTGGCCTAAGGGCCTCGCAATGACATCTAGTTGTCACGCATGAGCAAAGGCAAATGGATACGATAACAGCCCCCCGACAAAATGGCCTGGTAGACTGCCAGGGTATCAATCCGGCCATGTCCATAGGTATCATCAGGTCCGGCTGCCCCCAAATTGACAGCCAAATTGACGAGACAGGCTTCTTGCTCGTCTACCGTCAAATTGGGGAAAGCATCCAAAAGCAGAGCCAATGCTCCGGCGACATGAGGCGCAGCGAAAGAAGTACCGGGGGTGGCATTGGTGTACGAGCTAAAGCGGTTGGTGGTCCGAATGTTAACCCCCGGCGCAACTACATCTGGGAAAACGGTTCCTGTACTACAGCCCGAAGATGAGGTTGGGCGAGGGCCTCGGCTGCTGCCGCCAAAACCGCCGATACCGGAATAAATAATATTACTATTACTAATATTGCCCACCGACAAAGCTTCGGGATAGTTGGCCGGACTGTAACTGGTCGAAGCGTTGGGGCCGCCATTACCGGCGGCGAAGATGGGCAGGATGCCGGCCGCCCGCAGCGCCTGCAAATCGGCTTGAAAGGCCAGGTTGCAACTGTTAGGGTTGCCAAAGGTCCACGAGTTATTGACCACATCGGGCGCATCCGGCGTGGCCGGGTTGCCGTCAGGGTCAAGCAGCCATTGGAAAGCGGCGTGGAAACCGGCGGTGGTGCCGCTGCCGTTATTCCTAAAAACCTTCGCCGCGATCCACTTGGCTTCCGGGGCAATGCCAAACGTATTGCTAAAATTATCCTGCCCGCCCACCATAATGCCCATGGTCTGGGTGCCGTGTCCACTGCTGGAACCGGCAATGTCAACGGGCGTGCTGGGATTTCCATCCGAGGGAAAGGCGTCAAACCAGCTATTTGTTCCGCCTCGCCACTTGGGGGCCAGGTTAGGGTGACTGCCATCTACCCCGGTATCCAGATTAGCCACCACAACTCCCTGCCCTTTATACCCCATATCCCACAACGCCGGGACATTGATCAGGCTCAGGTTCGGTTCGGTGGCCAGGATACCCAGCTCTCCCTGCTCTGCGGGCGGCAGTGGCGGCCCCTGGATAATTTCATTCGGCGTGATGCTGAGCACCTCAGGCTGCACCGCCAGTTCCTGGATTACCGCCGGCGTAGCCGTCACGGCCAAGCCGTTAAAAATCCAAAAAAAAGTTATTTCGCCGACCTCTCGCCTGGCTTGGCGGCGAGTCAGTAGAGTTTTGACCGCCCGCTGACCGGCATTGGCTTTGGCTTGCAACTGCTCAATGACATGCTTAAGTCGGGCAGCCCGATCAAATCGGGGCGGAGCGCCGGCTAACTGGTTCAGATTGGCCTGATCTTTGAACGTAACAATGACGCTCAGCATCTCCCCGGCCTGCAACGAGTTGAGCGCAGCCTGCACTTCGGGCGCAATCTTCGCTTGCCCTTTGCCGGCTACCGGGGGGGCGGCTCGAACCGGCCCGGCCAAAAAGTTAAATCGGACCGGCGAGGCCGGCCAAACCAGGAAAAAAGAACCCAGCAGGGTCAATACTATTAAGGTTCTGCTCAAGAAGCGTGTCGTCATTCACTCGCCTACTACGGGTCGCTATTCGCCGGCATGGTGAGGGTGGGGTTCGTCCAACCCGGCGTTGACGTTGGCGGCTGCGGCCGGATCAATGACGGTAATCGTCACCGTATCGCCCTCGGCCAAGTCTTGATGGCCGTCCCGCGATAGATAGACCGAGATTTCGTGCCGGCCCGGTTCAAGATTACGCAGCAATGTTTCGGTCATCCGGCCCATAATCATTTGCGGCGACCGCCCATCCACATAGACGTGCCAATGGTTGCCCGCCTCGCCCAGCTTGAATTGTTCGGTTTCAATTTCGACCTTGATTTCGCGTCCCACCTCAAAGGTCTCTCCGGCCTGGGGAGAAACCAGCCAAACGACCGCACCATCGTTAGGCAGCCGGTTCTGAGTGGGGTGCTCTTCCATTACCATTTCGCCGGCCACCGTCAGCGGGAATTGGCGGGCGAGTTGTTGGCCGTCGGGCAGGCTGGCGGTTACGGTTACGGTCCAATCGCCGCCCATGCTCCAGACAAAGGGGGCTTCATAGCGGCCGTTGGCGGCCGGCCTGGCCTTAGCCCAACGAGGCGACATCCCGGCGTGGCTCATCGCGCCCTCAATTTGCACAGCAGCGCCTTCAACGGGCTGGCCGGCAGGATCGGTTAACGTGACGGTCAAATGGCTGGGCCCCACGCCGGGTGAATTTGGCTCAATTTCAAGCGTCATATTCACGCTGGAGGTTGACACTGGCCGTAGACTGCTCCCACAACCACTGAGAGCGAGGCTGACCAGCAGCAAGCCGAGCATCGTCAATTTTATCATCAATATTCCCCCTGGCAGTTGGCTCTGATTGAGCCTGAGTAGAGGTCAGTTTGGCCCGACGTTTCCGGCTCAACCAAACTCCGGCGATCACTAACGGGATCAGACCGGCGATTCCGGCAGCGATGGTGAGAACAGGTTCCAACGGCTGCCGGGACAGAAGCAAGGGCCGGGGCGGCCCCGGCGGGGCAACCAGCCAATTAAAGCGGGCGACGCTGTCTTCAATGCCCCGCCGCCGCACCACCACCTCAACCTGCCAGGCCCCCGCCAGACTCAAATAGTTTCCGCCCACTTGATAAAGACCTGGCTCGATCTCAACCGCGTCCACGGAGGTGCGCCCCATATCCTGCCCCAAAAAGATGAAGCGGAGGATAACCCGCATGACTTCGGCCGGGGGCGGGCGGCGAACACTGACCGCTCGAACCGTGAATACATTCTGGCCGGGCCGGTTGGGCCGGGTCGAAAACGTGACCAGCATATCGTCAATGGTCTGGTCGAGCGCGGTAGGAATCTCATCAGCCGCCAGCGCAAACTCTGCACTGCGGGCCGGCGGGGTAGCGGTAATGATTCCTGTTGCCAACAGAGCTAACAAGCCCAGACTGACTTCAAGTAGGATCAAGCGGGGCAGTTGCCTTAAGGTCAGCGGCGTCCAGCCAATCGGGCGACCCAGCCACCGGGCTAAGGATGCAGCCAGGCCGGGATGTAACAGCAGCGAGTTACATAAGCCCACCAGTCCAATTCCAACCAGCAGACCCATTTTGGTCAAGAGCGCCTGCCCATATAGCGTAGCCAGCAGCGCGTCGAGCGAAATCACCTGCCGCCCGGTGTTATATAGGCCGGTGGCGACCAGCACCCCGACACTCACGGCTGCCCAGCCGCCAAAGCGGCCCCAACTCGCTCGGGCTAGAGTGGCAAAATCGGCCTTATTCTGCCGCCGGAGTAAGGGTAACAAGCCGATGCTCAAAGCCAGCAAGCCGCCCACCCACAGGCTGGCAGCCAACAGGTGAAGCACGTCAATGCCGACCGCCAGCGTGGTGGAGAGGGCAAGGGCTGCCGCGTGGCCGGTCAGCCCTTGCACAATCAATACGGCCAGCAACAATAAGCCGGTTCCCAACAAGCCTAATCTTTGCTGCCATGCATGTGATCCGCCCTCCGCTTGCTCCCCGGCGATCTGGCGATAATACCCGCACAGAACGCCTGACAAGACCAACAAAATACCCTGGCGCAACAGCCAAAACAGCCCCCAGCGGGTCCGGCTGAGGAGCTGCCAGGTTGCGCCGGCCATAGAAGCGCCTTCCGGCAAGTCGCCGGCCAGCGTCCCCATCTGCCACAGCAGCAACCCCAGGCCCGTAACAACCGCCAGGCCGCTGCAAATTGTCGCCAGCCCCATCACCCGCCGGTGCGCTGCCCCGCGCATCTCAGCGACGGCGGCCTCGTCTTTACCCGGCGTGGGCCGCAGAATTAGGTAGGCCATAGCCACCCCGCCGACCAGCGTGAGCAAAACCGTGAAATTAAGCCAGCGCAGCAAAACCTCGGGCAGGGGGGCTGTTGTTTCCGTTTCGAGCGCCGCCGCGTTAGTCAGGTCTACCCCTGCACCCAAGCCAAAGACGAGCAAGCCCTGGGTGAAATGACCGTCGGCTTCCGAAAGAACTTTCCAGCGGACGCTGTAAAGACCCTCCGGCAACGGTGGAGGTGTTAGAATGAGTAGATTTTCAGCCGGATTAACCCGAATGCCCCCCCCGCTTATGGGCTGGCCGTTGATATCCAAAAGCTGGGCGCTGCAAAAATCGGGAGAAATAGCCTCACTGAACCAGAGGCGGATTTCCGATGGCAGCTCGGTGAGAACGGTATTGTCGGCAGGATCAGAGCGAATGAGGGTAGCGTGCGCCCAAGCGCCAGCGGGCAGCACGGCTAAAACCAGCATTGCCAAGATCGCTATGAAGCCACTTTTTCTCAAGATTGATCCTTTTACTGTAAGTACATGGGTGTCATTGCGAGCGAAGCGAAGCAATCCCCAAGTGGCAGTAAGGGGATTGCTTCGGCCTACGGCCTCGCAATGACATAGACTGCCTCTTTTGAAACACATCCATTATACAAAAGCCCCGGCAAGAAGTTAATGACCCTATTCCCCCCAATGGAACTAAAAAAAGAACTATATAGAACTAAAAAAGAACTATCACCAGGCTAGTCCTTGCTAAGGTATGACTAGTCCTTTAACCCGACCAGGACTACCCCTATTTAGTCAGAAACGGCTATCTAAGCTCTATAGACCAGGCTCATAATCGGTGTTAGACTTACCATATTGCAGTGAAAGGAGACTTGGCGCCCATGAAAATGAAATTATTTGTCACCTTAACTCTGACGCTTAGCCTGGGACTAATTCTAACCTTGGCGATTGCCTATGCTCAGGGACTGGAGAGAGAACCAGGGGAGGAAGAGTCAGGCGGCACTATTAGTGTCTTGGGAGTAGCGAACCCACCGCCAGCGGGCTACTCGGTGCTGTATATGTTCACCGGGGTGGCTAATGATGACACAGACAACGACAAAATCGCCACAGCCGTCCACTGCACCAACTATGGGTCGAGCGCAGTGACGGTTACGGTGGAACTGTTCACCAGTGGTAGTACCGGCTCCCCCGCTGTTTTCGCCTCGCCCCCCGACACTTTATCCCCCAGTGAAACCGGCACTTACTCCTCCCAGGGCACCATCTTCACCGAAGTCCCCATCGGCGCTGGGGCCATCGAGCAGGGGTCTGGCCGTGTCCTGGCCACTGCCTCCACCCTTATCTGCACCGCTCAACTCCTCAATCCCAGCCCTATCTCCCCGGCCATTACCCCTACCTTTATGGTCAAACTGCCCATGTTTGATAGCGCCGGCAATCCCAGTCCGGGCAGCGGGGTCGGTTCGGTTTTCTTGCCAGTTATTCTCAAATAATTCTGCCTACCGCTCCACAAAGACCAGAACAAAGGTGTACCAACCGGGCGACCCTTCGACCACCGCCACACCCATTTGATGATATTGCTCATGCAACAGGTTGAACCGATGGGGGGCACTGTTCATAAACCAAGCGACGGCGGCTTCAGCCGCTTGAGCGTAGGGCCGGGCGTTACGCTGAATATTCTCACCGCGGCTGTTAACCCCTTCAACACCCCCTTCGACCAACCGATCCGCCAAAGTTTTACCGTCGGGCGTTACATGGGCCAGGAAATCACGTCCAATCATATCCTGGACATGGGCCAGGGCGATGCGATCAAGTTGTTCATCCAGCCGATAGATGGCTAACCCGTGCTTTTGCCGTTCCTCATTCACCGCGGCGATAAGCTGCTGCTGCAAATCGAGCAGCGCTGGGGGTGGACCAGTTACTGGCCGTGAAGTCGAAGAAGGCGACGCGGGCCGAGAGAAGATAACGGGAATAGCGACTTGTTGGCCTGCCGCCGCTAAAGCCGGGTCAAGTTCAGGATTGACCGCCAGAATATCTTTCACGCTCGAGTTAAAACGGGAAGCCAGGCCAACCAGGGTATCACCGGCGGCTAATTCATAGAGAATCACCGGAAAATCCCCGTTAAGGCCCGTATGAGGCGGGATTATCAGTTTCTGTCCTATTTGTAGTCGTGTTGGATCGAGGATGTGATTGGCGGCCAGGAGAATCTCAAGCGGAAGATCGTAAGCTGCGGCAATGGCCGAAGGAGTCTCGCCTTTTTGAACCAGGTGATAAACGGTCTCGGCCGGGGCTGCTGTGGCCGTAATTGAATGAGCCTGGTTGAAAATGACCGGAATAACAAGGGTTTCACCTGGCATCAAAGAATCAAACTCCAGATGAGAATTGGCAGCCCGGATGGCTTTGACGCTGGAACCATATTTGACAGCCAGACTCAAGAGCGTCTCGCCCGCTTTAAGGCGATGAGGCATAAACTGGTCCGGGTATGACTGATGGTTGAGAGGGATCAGCAGCTCCCAACCCCGGACCAGTTGGGTTGGATCTCTGAGTTTGTTGGCGGTCAGGAGCTTTTCGGTGGTCAGGTTATATTTGGCGGCAATCGAGATCAGCGTTTCGCCAGCCTGGACAGGGTGAATTAGAAAAAAAGGGTTGGCTTTAATGGCTGGCGTCGCTACAGGAACTAACAAGGGCAGGGGTGGGTCGGCGCCCCTTAAACCCAAAGGAGCCGGCGTTTCAACCGAAGTTAAGGCCGCGATAGGGGTGGGAGCTGAGGTGAGCTTAAGGGGTCTAGCCCACGAGATAGCCGGCGGCGCGGCGGAGACGGGCGAGGAAATTTTGGAGTAAATCCAAAAAGTTACCCCAGTCAGCATGATTATCAAAACGAGGCTCACCCTTTTTACCTGCTGACTCATGACAGTAAATTACCAATTTTGAAAATCAATCCTTCAACTGGCCCGACTTGTTCGAGTCCGCTCCCAGGCCATAAAAATGACGACCAATAATAATCCCGCCCCGATGATGGTCAAAGCGCTTACTAACCAACCTGTCCAAATTGTTTGTGGCGAATTGTGGGCCGGCGTTACCTGGCCTACGACAAAGGAGAACTGGCCGGAGGTCGTATCGCCATCTTCGGCGCTGGTGGCCGTCCATTGAACTGTATATAGGCCGTCGGGCAAGCCCAGGGGAAGGCTGACCACGAGCGAAGCATGGTCCGGGTCGTTCAAATCTACACCCCCATCGCCGTTATCTACCTGCCGGCGATCGCCGTTCACCACGTGGAGGGTACTGAGGCTGGTATCAAGTTCCTCGCTAAACCAGGCCATGACCCGCAGGGGCGATTGAACCAGGGTCGCGCCGGCTTCAGGCTGAGATTTGAGTAATAAGGCGTGGGCTGCTGCCCCGGCTACCGGCCACAGCAGAGCAGCCAGGGCTGCCCCCGCCGCAAACAGCCCCTTACTGAACCGGCACATGCTCAAGGCGGGCATTGCTGCCAATGAAAATGGTAATCAAGTCACCGGGCTTGATGGCGCCACCCTCATTCACCAAGATTTCCTGATAAGTCCCCCCCGTCCGAAGTTCGGTCCGGGAAGAGTGATCGTGAAAAGGCCGGTCAATGATCTTTTGACTGGTCTCATTCATCAACCGGGGCGGATTTTGGGTATCGTGGATAATCACTGCTTTATCCGGGTCAATCACCTGATAGCGCACATCAATCATGCCGCCGCCGGCAGTACTGAACACGAGCAGGATGCGTATCCCGGTAGCCTCAGTGAAAGCGGTCTGGGCAAGCCCGGCCAACGGGTCAGAGGGGACAGGCTGCTGCGCTGTCCAGAACTTTGGCCAGGTCAGCAGCCATAAGGTTAACCCGGCCAGAACGAGGGCTAAACTGGCCAGTCCAATTAGATTCCACATATCACGAAAGGAAGTCACAGGTTTGGTCGAGGTATGCTGCATAGTTTACCTCCTTCGAAAATAGACCGACTGACTGGAGTACAAAGCTTGCTTTGCCAAGTCGCAAGGCAAGCCTTGCACTCCAGATTTTCATCGTCGGTGGTGTGCCCCAGGTTCGTGAACACACCTTTAAAAATAGACCGGGGGCCGGAGACCGGAGATAAATACCCGGTCTTCCAAGGGGAGGCGAGGCGCTCTCATCGGTCCCCGGTCTCCGGTCACCACTGGCAAAAATTTTTCATTGTCGGCGTCGTCTCCAAAAAATGTCCGATTATCATTTATGGCCCAACCGTGATAAAAGTCATCATCCCGCCGCCGGGGAAAAAGTGACCGGCGCCCGGGGACCCGTTGGTAATATGAAACTGGCGGTTGTAGAGAGGGAAAGTTCCGGCGGCGGGGGGGGCAATAATCACGTCGGTGGTATGGCCGGAGGGAATCGTTTCTGCCACGGTATCATACTGTTGCGCCGGAGGTGCGGCCGTTAGCTCATCCGCATCTCTGGCGATAACCCGCTGGTACAAACCGAGCAGAGACATGGTATCGTGTGTTCCGCCGGCGTTGATGTAGCGCACCAGCAGCCTTTGCCCGGCGGTGAGGCTAATGGCCGATGAGTAGGGCTGGGCCGAGGCGTCATCGGGGTCAAGCACATCGGGGTTGGCATTGCTGCCCGCAGGACCGCCGTAGGCCCGGCCGTTGAGCAGCCAATAGGTAGGGCGGTATTCGAGCAGGTCAAAGGCATAGGGATCGGCGGCGTTATTCAGGGCCGGGTCAATCTCGCTGAGAACGAGAACCTCTTCCACATTATAGGCGGTCGAAGCGTCGCTGTAAGCCCGGCCGGGTGTAGACGGGTCCACAATCAAGGCCCCGTACAAGCCCATAGGTAGCTGAACCTGCACATCTGTGCCACTCTCATACAGGTATGTCCCCGGAGCGGTGGCCTTAAACTGGTAGGTGACCGTTCCTCCATTGGCAGCAGCCTCTTGCGTAAACAGCCCGGCTATCCCCCCAATTGTCGTAACACCCGTTTGCCCTGGGAAAACAATTGAGGTGGACGCATCATCCAGATAATTGGTCAAAGTGACAGTCACGGCAGCGCCCTGCGTAACCCGCAGCACCGGCCCTGGCAACTGGACCACGCAGCCAGTCCCGGTATTTTCTCCAAAACCCCAGAAGAGAATGGAGTCGTTATTGGGCATAACCACTGTACCAATATCATCTGCGCAGAGGTCAAAAAAGGAACTGGTTTGGGCAGCCGGCGCGGCGGCGACAACAGGTTGATCAATAAGCGGGGGTTGAGGCTGTGCCAGGGCGGGCGCATAAGTTAGCCCAAAGGCCAGCACCCCAACAACCAAGATCAAGACCAATCCCATGACTTTTGTTGTATTGGTGAACATAGTTCGTTTCTCCTTTATCAAAGAACTGGCCGTTAACGTGGCGCGCACAGGTCCGGCCCGCTTGCCGGCGGCGGCGGGTCTACCCGGACCAGGGTGGCCAGACCGCCAAAGCCCTCGTCAAAGTTCTGAAACTCGTTAAGAGCGTGGCTGTGCCAGGGGAAGTAGAACTCGCCGCACTGGTTAAACTTAGTTGTGCCGGGTGGAAGATCGTTCTGCACCCCAAGATCAGGATCGCCGCTAAACCAGGTGACCCCATCTTTGAAGACCAGGTTAAAGATACCTGGATAAGTTACTTGATCTCTGATCAGAGGCGGCGCGCCCCCAATACCCCAATTTTCCACATTGACCCAGCGGAAGAGTAGATCATAGGTTTGACCCGAACCGATGGTGGTAGCAAAGTTGTCAAAGGGCAGGCTCAAAGGGCGGCCATCCCGGCCAATCACCCGCATGTGGTTGCCGTGCGGATGGAAAGGGTGGTTCTCCAACCCGGCGTTGACGTAGCGAATCAGGGCGGGCAGGGTGTTGTTATTGGCTGAAGCGTTAACTCGCACCAGCGCACCGTAGGGCTGGGCCGGCAGCCAGGGCACATTGTTGGGGGCAATCGAATCGGGGAAGGAGCGCCCGTTAATGGTCCAGTAGCGGTCGTGCTTGGTGGTAATGTCGTACTCCTCATTCCGCTCCACGGCTTGGTGCAGGTCCGGGTCTATATCGTGGATGAGCAGCAAGACCTCCCGCTCCGGGTCAAAGCGGGTGCTAGAGTCTGCGTAAGCCTGGTCGGGCGCACCCGCCGGCCGGACAATCAACGCGCCGTAAAGACCCATTTCAACCTGCCGGTGTTGATTGGTGCCACTTTCATAAAGATAGGTTCCCGGTTCGGTGGGGGTGAAGGTGTAGCTGACCGTGCCTGGCCCCGGACCAATTTCGTTGGTGAAAAGACCGGCTGTACCCCCGGTTGCCGTCACTCCGATTTGTCCCGGAAAGATGAGCGAGACCGGCTCAGTGATACGCGGGTCATTGTTGGTCAGGTTGATGGTGATCGGGGTATCTTCCTCCACGCACAGAATCGGGCTGGGTACCTGGAAATCTCCGCCATCGAGGGCGTAAGTCCACATGAGGATACTGTTGCCATCCGGGGTTTGCATGTGCCCGGTTCTGGTTTCGAGATCGAAGGTAGCGCCTTCGGTGCAAATATCCCCGAGGCTCTCGGCCGGAGCGGCAGCCGGGGCAAATTTGGGCCGGCCAACGGCCATGGCCGGCAGGAGCGCCGCCACCAGGAGCATGATCAGCGCCGTTAAGCCCAACCTGACTTTTTTAATAGGGATCTGATTAAACATCATGATGCTTCTCCTTTCAGTTAGACTCACACAGCCGGGAATGTTTGATTGGGCCGGGTTTGGTTGGGGAGGGAGGCATAGACCCGTACCTGGGTAATCTGGCCGCCCAACGGGGCTGCATTGCCAAAAATGTCATTGATCGGCTCATCAGAGGCCAGGTTGTCGTTGTCGCCGGCGCCATTCACCAAATACTGCGGATGGTGATTCTTGAACCAATAGACATTGTAAGGACCAGCGTCATCAACGCCCCCCGGCAGCTTTGAGTTATAGCCGGGCGCTTCAAACATAATATCACGGCCCTCGCCCGGCCCGATATAAATGGTGTGGGTATCGTAAGCCAGGTTGCCCAAAAAGGTGGCATCATGGCCGATGACCCGCATCCGAATACCCAGCATTTGCATGGCCTGTTGCTGATACCCCAAATTGATCATGCGCAAGAGGATATTTTCGCCCCCTACCGCCTGGATCAGCGAGGAGACCGGCTGCCGGAACTCCAGTTCGGTGCCCACAATCTCGCTGTCGCTCAAAATAGTGTCGGGGAAGGAGCGGCCATTGATGACCCAATAGTTGGGGTCGTAATTGGACCAGACAAATTCTTGCACGTTGATCAGGCCATCGTGCGGGGTGGTGTCAACTTCGTTTAACAGCAGGGTGTAGTGCCGGTCAAAGGTGGTGCTGCCGTCAGCGTAGGCCTGGTTGGGAGCGCCAGTCGGGTAGATATAGATAATGCCGTCCATACCCATCTGCACGTGCTCCGAGTCTTCAAAGTGGCAGTGGTACATATATGTGCCCACCCCCGCCGCGGCAGGCCGGAAGAAGTAGGGAAAGTCGCGGGTGGGCGGCACCGAGATCGAAACTTCAGGCACCCCATCAAAGATGGCGTTAGGATTGCGGAAGCCGTGCCAGTGGAGGGTGTGGGCATCGTCCAGGTCGGGCCGGCCGACGAGGCCGGGGTTGGTTACGGTGATGTAAACATCGGTCTCGGCCTCGACCCCGATGATGGGGCTGGGCCAGCGAACATTACCTTTATGCCGGTTAATAACCTCAGCGATGGTATCTGAAACTGCTGCCTCAACAAAGCCAAAACAGTACAAACCGTTATGCTCGTCGGGCAGCGTGAAAACTGCTGTGCGGCGAACTTCAGGGTCTGGATTGCTGGAGACATTACCTGGCGTGGGAAAGATGCGCCGGCCGGGTAAAGAGATGTAGCCGTCGGTAGCGGCCAGGCGGATAAAGGAGGAAGCCTGAGCCGGGGGCCGCGCCGGCGGGAGTGAAGCAGCGGGATACATACCGGGCGGCAGCGGGGCCGCCTGGGCCGGGTTCAAGCGGCTCAAGGTCGAGAACGCCCCGCCGGTCAAAGCAGTTATGGCTAACCCCTGCGCCCCCCACCTTAGAAATTGGCGCCGGCTAAACTTACGGGGTGATAATGGTTTATTGTTCATCGTGTTTTCCTCTGCTTTCTGGTCTAAAAGGTCCCTCCCCAACCCCTCCCCTTTCAGGGGAGGGGGGCAGGGGGTGGGGTCTAAGGTAAGTCAATCCCGTCTACGTTGTTGCCTTGCAAGTTGAAGACGCTGCCGTCGAAGAACGGCGGCGGAGTTTCGTAAGTGCAGGCTGTCGTCGCGCCAACCGAGGTGAGGTCACAGGTGAAGACATCTTCATTGGCCCCGGTAAGGCTGCCGCCACCAACGCTGAAGGCGCCCATCGTGCTCAGGTAGGCATTGTTGGTACCGGCAACGGTAAAGTCGCCGGCGATGCCGTCTATGTCCTCGCCACCATTATTGGCCAACCCGACATCGGAGCCGTCGAAGACCAGGCTCCAACTGCCACTGCTGTAGTTGCCGGGGGTAGCCGGAGTGAAGCGCAGCACATCTTCATCATTGCCGTTCACCTGGCCCGTAGCCGGGGCGCCAACCGTCGCCGGAACACTGACATTGCCTACAAACGAGAGCAGCAGGCTGCCGTCGGCAGCGAAGGTCAGGCCGTCAATAGTCTCGCCGGGGGTCGTCAAGCCCATCGCTTCGCCGTCGAAGAAGGGGCTGAAGCTGCCGGCCGTTACCGCCCCCAGCGAGGTGGCATTGAAGCGGACGAGATCGTACTGGCTGGTCACCCCAGCGCCGGGGATGTTAGAAGTGGCATTAAAGTTCATCAGGATGGCCGTAGACGAGATGATGTCGAAGGCAGTCAAATTCAACCCGCTGATGCCGACATCTCCGCCGGAGAAGACCGGGGCAAAGGTTCCGCTGGCCGCATCAAAGCCGACGATCATATCATTGCTGATGCCTTGCAGGTTGCCGACGGTGAACGTCAGATTGTTGCTGAAAGACAAGTACAGGTCGGCCGCCGGCAAGTTGCCTGACGCCACCCTGACCAGGGCTTCGTCAAAGACGGTAAATTCGCCGTCGGAAACTGTTAAGCGCAGGGTGTAGCTGCCGGGCTGGGAGAAGGTGGCTGTCGGGTTCAGCACATTGGGGCTGGGGGTAAAGGTTACTGTCCCACTGCCTTCTACCGAAGTCACCGACCAGGTATATACTGGCGTGGTCGAGATCTGGCCGTCATCAGTTACCGCAGCCGTAGCCATGATGAGTGAGTTGGCCGGGGCGACCAGTTCCACATCCGGCCCGGCGTTGACCACCGGGGCTTGATTGGCCGGCCCAAACAGCGACAGTAAATCTATGGCGTCCAAATCGGCCCCACCCGGCAGATTAACGGCGCTGCCGTCGAAGTACAGGCTAAAGCTGGCGCAGCCGTTGATGACTCCGTTGCCGTTGACGGTAGGCCCGTTGCAGACAAAGACATCTTCATCCCCGCCGCTCAAGCCGACCGGGTTGAGCAAGCCGAAGTTGCCGGTAGTGCTCAGGTAGATATTACCATTGGAAACCGCCACGCCGTCCAGGTCTTCACCGGCGGCCGTATCCAACTCAAAGCCAGGGGCTGAACCGTTGAGGTAGAGGTTCCAGGTACAGCTGGTGATAGGTGGGCTGCTGCCAGGCACACAGCGCAGCAAGTCTTCATCTTGATTGGCGCCGGTTACACCGGGTACGGTGATGTTGCCTCGGGTTGAGATAACCAGGCTGCCATCGGCCAGGATCTCAAAGGCGTCCACGTCTTCATCATCGTTGAGGGGGTTTGGCGACCCCAAGCCAACGGCGGCCGGGGTGCCGTCGAAATACAGGCTCCAGGTGTTGGTTCCGCCATCATAGCGCACGATGTCTTCATCCTGAACCAAACCCAGACCGGGCACCAAGGTCGCGGGAAGATCAAACGACATGAGGAAGGCATTGGCATTTTCCACCATCAGCGCGTCAATATCTGCGCCAATTAAAGGTGTCGGGTCTAATCCGGCATTTGACGCATCAAAAACCCGGCTGAAGCTGGCCCCATCCCAGCGGTAGATATCGGCGTCGTCATAACCGCCGGTGATTACCGGCGGAGAAGCGCCTGGGACGCCGGGTATAGCGGTATCACCATCAGTTGAGAAGTAGAGTTGGAGGGTCGGAACATTGATACAGGTGACGTCGCGGGACGCGCCCGGCTGTTCATCCGCGCCGATGTCGAAAGTGCTATCAAAGGGCCGCCCGTCGCCATCGAAGTCATCGCAGGGCGCTGCTGTGCCGCTGCCCAGCGGGTCTATGGCTGCGCCGTTGTTAACCGCCGGAGCCGCAGGCTGAGCATGATAATCGCCCAACAACGTGACCGGCTGCGGTACGGTGACCATGACGACGGTTATGAAGTCAGGTTCCATACGGAAGGGCACCGCCGTCAGCGCAGTTTCATAGGGGGTGGGGAACAGTGAGGTCAGGTTGCCGCAGGCCAGATTGGTAGGATGGGGCACAAAATCTTCTTGGGCCGTATCGTTCGGGTTGGTCAGCAAAGAAGCGGCTGGATTAAGTTCCTGCCCCGGATTGCCGGCAAAAACCTGGAGGTCGAAGAAACTATTGAAGAGCAGGTTTGTCCCATCCCAGGTGTAAGCCTGGTTTTCACAAATGACGTTGTTGAACATGACCGGATCAACATAGCCGCCTGGCCCAATACCCAGGTAGTTCTCGAAACCGGTGCTATAGGTTTCGACGGCGATACCGGCTCCGTTGGGGATTTCGCGGCGGCCGTTGGCATCTTCGGAGGTGGAGGTATTGGCGTTGCGGGCAATGGTGTTGTTGACAATGCTCACCTCCGAAGCGTCGTCCAGGGCAATGCCGCCGCCAAAGTCGGTAGACACATTGTTGATGATCATGTTGTTGCCGATGTTGATCTCGAAGTCGAGCGGTTGCAGCAACCTGACCCCACCGCCGTCATCGTTAGACATATTGCCCTGAATCAGGTTGTGGTCAATGTCCACCTCGCCGGCGCCGACGGTGAAGGTCGCCGGGGCTACAGGCAATTCGCCCGCAACCATAACCCCGCCGCCTTCATCAAAGGCATTGTTGAAGTAGACCAGGTTGTTGTGGATGCGGCCTCGCCGGCTCAGACCAAAGTGGGAGATGCCGCCGCCGTATTCGCCGGAGTAGTTGCCGCAAATTTCGTTGTTATCAATCTCGTAGTCGTCGGCCCCGTTGAAAATGCCAATACCGCCGGCCAGGCTAAAGCCGCCGTTATTGAGGATGCGGTTGTGATGGATGCGAATGTTGTCGTTGTTGTTGTCGCCGCGATATGGCTCGCCCAGAGTGATGCCGCCGCCAAAATTGCCGCCGTTACTCTGGATGACGTTATTGCTAATGATGGCAAACGCGCCATTGGCATCCACATGGACGCCGCCGCCGACATCCTGTTCATCGCGGGCATTGACGATTCTAAAGCCATCTATTTGCGGTCTTTGAACAGCGGTAAACTGACCCGGAGTGCCGACGATGTTGATCCCAACAGGGTCCAGGATAAAGCGTTGGTCAAGCACGGAACCGCCGGTACCAAACCCGTCGTTTGCGCCCGGCCCGTAGCCTTGCAGAGTCACGGCCTCGTTCAAGTTGACCGTCCCAAAATGCCGGCCAGGAGCCAAGACAATCAGATCGCCCGGATTGGCTGCATCAATAGCGGCCTGAATAGATTGACCTGGGTTAACGATGAAGTCGGGGGTCTCGCCCACGTGAAAGGTGATCCCGGTCTGACTGACCTGGCCGTTGGCGGCGGCGACCAACAGTTGGCCGGGGCCAACAGCAAAGCCGTTCGGGATGGTGACGTTGAGCAACGTATCCGACCAGCCCGTTACCGTAAGCGGGGTCCCATTAATGGTTACGTTACCCGCAGTTGTCCCAAAACCGGCCCCGGTAATAGTGAAGGCGCTGCCGGGGTTGCCATAGGGCGGATTTACCACAAACACCTGGGGCTGGTCGGCGGGGAGATTACATTGAGCCGGTTGGCCAAATTGAGAGCCGGGGAAGGCGGTGAAGGCGGTAATGGGGAAGAGGGCCACGTCGGCGTAGGTGGTTTTACCCGGCCACACATCAAAGACAAAGGTGATCGTCTGGTAGTTGGGGTTGAAGTTGGGGCTGGGATTATCCGGGTCGCCGGGATCATTGCCAATTACCCGGTACATGCCAGGACAAACCCCGGAGGGGATCGGACAATTGGCGGTATAGGTGGAGGGCAAAACTACTTCAAAGATGCCGTTCTGGTCGGTGGTGAGCATGGTAATGAGCCGGCCGGAAAAGTCGCGGATACCGACTGAGGTGTTGGGGATGCCCCGCTTCTCACCATAGTAGATAAAGTTAGGGTCGGTTTCGATGTTCAAATCGTCCAATAAGAAACCATAGATCCGACCGGGAATTGGCACGGCTTGTTGGGTGGTCCAGTTACCCCGTGGGGGAATAGGCCCATTTGGGTCAAAGGTTTGCGGGTTATAGACTGCGTCACTGGTGAACATGAAGAAGTCGGCCGCGGCGTTTTGTTGATCTTGTAAGGTGACGAGTTTGCGGTCGCACAAGGGCCTATCCTGACCATCGTAGGGATTGCGCGAGTCAATGACCGTGTGCAGCGGACCAACACAAGGAGGTGGTGGGAAGGCCGGGATAAATTCGTTGCCCTCGTCGGTATTCTGGTCTTCCTCTTTGAGGATTTGATGGAAGGGCGGGACGACCACTTCAACGATATAGTCGCCGGGGGTCAACGCCACTTCATCTTCTGGAGCACAGGGAAACCCATTAGGACACGCGCTCTCAAAGGCATAGCCGCCATCAAAGACGCCCTCCCTAATCTCGTTAGAGATATTGGGGACCTCAAGACAATTGGGACCTAAATTCAACGGGTCGGGTAAAGGTGCGCCGGTAGAATCAAGCGCATCGCAGCCGGTAGGCTGTCCCCAGGTGTCTGTTTCAACCTCGTTCAGCAGGACATCATCGCTCGAAGGTGTGTCAGGCGTATTGAGGACCCCATCCGGGCCGGGACCCCAGAGGCGCATGGTAACGCCAGGAATCCCCGGCTCGTAATCCTCGTTGAGCGCCAACGCGGCGTTGAATTCATTGCGAGTAACCGCATAGAAGACAATGCCGGAAATACCACCATTCTCCCCTGGAGTATAGTCACGTTTGCCCCAGTCAACAATGCTGCGTTTGGCGGCCCAGATGAGGGAATTCATGGTTAAAACACCATCGTAGGTGGCGTCAATCTGGCCGGGGTCAAATTCGTTGTGAACTGCCGCACTGGTACGGGCAAAACGCCCAAAACCCACCTCGGCTACATAGAATTTCTCTAACTCAAATACTTCGGGGAACTCATAAAAGCCCGTCTCATTGGTGAAAGTGCCATATCTGACGGTACCATCGCGGAAGCGCATACCCAGGTCAACCCCAGAAATGCCCGCCTCGCCCGTGTCTCTGATACCATCGCCATCGTTATCCTGGAAGACGTAGCCGGAGAGCCAACCAAACCAGCGCGGGATGCCAAATTCACCCATGTCTACCAACTGCCCGCCGGTGACGGTAACGGTACGGAAAGACATGATCGCATCCAGAGGGTCATCCCAAATTGCCATTTGGTAGACTCCATCAGGGACGTTGTCAATTTGGAAGCTGCCATCGGTATTGCCGCGAGCCAGGTAGACCTGCTGGTCGTTCCCGCCGATGTCGGTCAGGGCAATCCAGGGCCGGTCAACCGGATCACCCAAGGTCAGCGGGTTGAGCGGGGGCGTCCATTCGATAATGTATCTAACCGTGCCTCTGATAACGCCAGTGGCCGGGCCATTCCAGTTGTCCATCGGCCTGACAAAACCGACCCAGACGGCCGCCTGTTGAAAACCTTCACGGGGGCTGTTACCATCGTTGCCTTCTTCAATCCAGGCATCAATGATGTGTGTGCCTTCGATGGTGGTGGTCTGAACCCAATCTGAGCCGTCCGGTGGGATAACCAGAACTTCGTATTTACCATAAGGCAGATTGTCAATGAGAACGTCACCGTTATTGTCGGTAACACAATAGCCGCCGCAGAGCGGGTTGCCGTCCCAATCTACGGCCACTTCGCCCACCGTGTCTTCAACGACAACATGAAAGCCGGCCAGGCCCGTTTCGACCGGGATATCATCTTCGCCGTTGACCGGGGCGTTGTCATTGAAGACATGCACCCGTATCCGTGAGCGAGGTAGCGGCTCGGGGATCAATTCGACCACGACCGTCTGTCCGTTATCAGCCTGGGTAACATGCCGGCCCCAGAGTTTGTAGCCCTGCGCCCGCACTGAGATAAGAAATTTATCGGGATCGGCCGGCAGATTGGGTAAACCGATAGTGGCCTGACTATCCTGACCTGGACCAGGGTCCACACCGTTGCCGGAGGCCACAATGGGGCTGTAGCTAGCCATCGGTTTGAGCGAGGGTGGGTTGTCTGGATCGCCAGCGTTATCTTCATTTACCAGATAGGTAAATTCGGCGCTGGTATTGGCCGATGTGCCCAGTTCCGCGCCGCCAACCTCGCGCACCACCAAGTTAATGGTGTAATCGTTGTAAACCGGGAACGGCGCTGCGGCTGCTACCTCAAACGTTGGTTCGGGGGTAGCTTCCTCAGAAGGTTCCACGGTGGGGGGTGAGGTTGGTCCGGCTGGCTCCGCTGGCGGTTCCTCGGTCGGTTCAGCCGTAGGTGGTGGACTTGGTTCGGCCGGCTCCGCTGTTGGTTCCTCGGTCGGTTCGGCGGTGGGAGCAGAGGTCGGTTCAGCCGTAGGTTCCTGAGTCGGCTCGGCGGTTGATTCTTGGGTCGGTTGGACGGTGGCGACCTGGGTTGGCTCGGTTGCAGGTTCCTGGGTGGCTTCCTGAGTTGTTTCGGGCGCCGGTTCGGCGGTAGGTTCCGCCGTCGCTTCTTGGGGCGGTTCGCCAGTAGGTTCCTGGGCCAGGGCTGGCGGCAAGGTCAAAGCCGACTGCTGAGAGCCAAGCGCCAAGAGTAACAGGCTCAATACCAAAATGAAACGGCGCAGTAAGACCAGTTTGCCCCGTCTACGAGTTTGCAAAGGCATAACGGCTTCCTCCTTTGGCTAATGTCGGTAAAAATTGATTTGCTGGTTTGACTGAAATCAGGCTCATATATTTCCCCCTTTGTATCCCTCCTTTGATTAGCAATCAGGCTTCTTTGAAAATAGCTTGCTTCATGTCACTGCGAGACCGAAGGTCGAAGCAGTCCCCTACCCCGGAGAGGGGATTGTTTCGGCCTATGGTCTCGCCATGACATTTTTATCTTACCCCCTAATAAGGTTGATCAGGTCAGCCGCCTGGGTGATAACAGCCTCTTGTTTGTGATAGAGCTGAATGTGGTTATTGTTGGCATTAATAACTACAGCCCGCGAGTAAGGATAATTGAGAATTTCGGCCCAAAATCCAGGCGGAGCTTTTAACAGGTCCGCTTCGTCAAAAATGAGCACATCGGCCTGGATATGTTTAATGGCCTCGATCAAGGTCTCTTCATCCGGCGCTTTAATTCCGACAACCTGAAACTCGGCGATTCCGGTTAACAAGTGTTCCAGGGCTGCGCCTAATAACGATTCATTTTCGACAATCAACACCCGCTGAATGTCTTCGGCCATATTTTTTTGGTTAAAAGTAACTGCCAGGAAGGGGCAGGATTGTTCTCGACTGAGACGCGCCAGGGCTTGATCTATCATTTAGCCTCTAAATGGGTAGCTGACAGCAAAAATTAATGCTTTGCATCCCATGTTAATATGAAGGGCGTAAAATCTATTGTAAAAGAAGTTGGATGGCAGAACCATAGCCCTACACCCCTCAACAGAGACTAAAAAAGGACTATCTTGAGAGCAAAGAGCTAGTTAAAAATCAGGCGCTTCACTCCCAAAATACTGGGTTGGACTAGTAATTTGTGAAAAGAGCAACAAAACAACTCAAGAGGTCGGTGGGGCTGGACAGGACAGGCGGCAGTAAAGGCGCAATCCTGGTTGTCACTACCGTTTCTTCGGGTAGGCCGGGAGCCTCGGGAGTTAAATCAAGCAGGTCCCAGGCCAGAGGGTAAATGGACCAATCCTTTAGCTCTAAACGGGTTAGTTCTTTGTGAACGAATCAACAGGCAAGGCCGGCAGCAGCTCTCATCTAGCGCTGGGCCAAACCGATTTCCCCGGCTCCGCTCAGGCGACGAATCTGGCCGGCGCCATCAAGGGCGTACGCCACCACATAAAGCTCCCCTGCCTCATCTTCGCCAAAGGCGCTAATACTTAAATCTGTATCCAGGATTTGCTGGGGGGCAGTCCAGGCGTCTGGACCTGTTTTCTGTAGACTCCAGATGCGACCTGAGCCAAAATCGGCAAAAAAATAAGTTCCAACCAGGGCGGGATAACGCTGGCCCCGGTACACATACCCGCCAATGACGGCGATGCCCAGGCTATGGTCATATTCGGCGATGGGGTCGGTTATGGCTGCCAACGCACAGGTATCGGCAAATTTGTAAGAATGGGTGCCTTCGCGGCAGCGCCAACCAAAATTTATACCACCGGGCGTCTGGGCCGCTTGATAATCAATTTCCTCCCACTTATTTTGGCCCACATCGCCAATATAAAGATCGCCGTTGGCTCGATCAAAGCTGAACCGCCAGGGATTCCGCAAGCCAATGGCCCAGATTTCGTCGGCTCCGGCCCGGCCCACATAGGGGTTATCGGGGGGAATGGCATAGGGCAGGTCGCTATCCACGTCGAGACGCAGAATCTTTCCCAATAAAATATTTTTGTTCTGAGCGCGGTTGTCCGGGTCGCCTTGAGGGCCGCCATCACCCAGACCTGCGTACAGATAGCCATCTCTGGGGCTGAAAGTAAGCTGACCTCCTTTATGGGTGTTATAGGGCTGTGCTACAGTTAGAAGCGTCAAGGCACTGGCCGGATCCGCTTTATCGGCGTTTTTGGAGACGGTATAACGAGCGATGACGGTGCCCCAATCTTCTTTACGGGTGTAATTTACGTAAAAGTAGCCATTATGTGCGTAATGGGGATGGAAAGCCAGGCCCAACAATCCCATTTCACCGTAATAACCGACCAGGCCCCTGAGATCTAAAAAAGGGGTAGGCAACACCTGTCCATTTTTGACCACCCAAATACGGCCCTCTTGCTCAACCACAAACAGCCGCTGTGAGCCGTCGCCGGCGTGCGTTAGATAAAGCGGCCGGGTGAAACCGGAGGCTATCACTTCCTCCACTGAAAAGTTCACTGCGGCGGTTGGCTGAGGAAGATTAACAATCTTGACCGCCCGGCCCTCATTGAATTTGCCTGACCAGACCCCGGCGACAAAAAAGAGATAGCAGGGGGCCAGGATGATGAGGGTTAAACCGGCCAGGATGATGGATTTATTCATACAATTTTGACCCCTTTCTCATAAAAAATCCCCGTTTTCCGCGAAGTGGGAAAACGGGGTTTTGATGACTACCGGAGCTACTGCCACTCCAACGTTAAGGCTTCCTGGCTAACGGTGTGATTGGCGTCGCCGGCATCATCGGTAATAGACAGCCCAAAGGGGACAGGCTTGGGTGGCGTGAGGGTGACATCATCCTCGTGGCCGGTATTTAGGGCACGGCTGAGGACAACCACCCATTTGCCATCGGCCCACTGGCCCTGGGCCGAAATATCGCCGGCCGAGCCGGCAAACGGCGAGAGAAGATAGCCGGGTACAAGCATGTCCGCCGTAAGTTTGCCGGGATCAATGGGCATTTCCTGGCCGGCCAGGAGAAAGGGACTGGCCAAATCGGTGCTGTGCATAAATGCCGGGGCAGTTTTTTCCTCGTTGCGATTCAGGGCCGCGCCGCCGCTTTCTCTGGCATCGCCCTTGCGGGCCTTGCTCTTCTCATCCGGTCGGGTACCCAACCACTCGTCACTGGCCTGGCTCAGCGGGTTGGTGCGGGCAGCCTGCCACTGCCAGATGTCGTACCGCAGGTCAGGATTTTCAGTGCCCATCCACCAGGTTTTTTCATCAGGGTTCTGATTATGACAGACGGCGGCGCAGCCTTTGCTGGCAAATTGGGCGTCGTTGCCGATAGACCACAAATACATGAGGCGGTCCTCATTGGCTTTGACCCGGGTGAAGGCGCTGCCATCCCACTTCCAGGCATCCTTAAAGTTTGAATTGGTTGGGTCGGCCCACTCGGCCCGGATAACCAGGTTGTCGGCGTCGTAGGCGGCCTGGAGCGTCACCGTTGACCCGTCAGGGTGGCCTTCTCTAACCGCTTTGGTAGCCACTTCGAGCTTGGGCGCATTAACCCAAAAGCTGGCGGCGCTGTCCAGGGTGGCGTCATCTACCTTGATGGCTTTCAAGTTAGTCGCCTGGGGGCCGGTGGGCACAGCCGCGCCACAAGCAACTAGCAGCCATATGGCTGGCAACAATAAAACAGAATATAGCCATTTCATGAAACAATCCTCCCTTTATTTAGCAGTCCCGTCATTTTGAGCGACGCAGGAGCGAGAAATCCCTTCGGACTTGTCTTGCACCTATAACTTTCGGGGATTTCTCGGCCTCTGGCCTCGAAATGACAGGCGAACTGCGTAACTCCTTATTACTTAAACACATAAAAAATCTGCATAAGAAAGAGGGCCACTACATAAAAAAGGCGGGTGTAGTTATGAGTGGGCGCACTTTGAGCTACCCCCATGGCCACCAGCACACAACCAAAACCTAATACCGGGGTAATTGCGTAGGTGGTCAAGAGAAACAACAAAAGCGGGACATCCCGCCAGCGGGAAATAAACCGGCCTTCCGGCCACAAAAAGGCCAGGGCGATGAGCGCCTCGGTCAAAATCGTCCACCAGGTTAGAAATTGGGCCAGCCAGAATATTTGCGGCGAGTCCTGAAGTTGGGTGGCGGAGAGGCTGCTGGCATAGCTCAGCAGTTTACCCACAGCCTGACGGTTATTCTGAAATACCTCATCAGTCAGGCCGCCCATAAAAGCGGCCATCTCTTCAAACCGGCCATCCAGCAGCAGGGTATAGTGAAAGAAAGCACCGTTGAGGAAATCGTTAGAAAAGACGACCTTCCACAACGTGGCAAACAGAAAGGCCAGCCCAATCAACCAGCGAGCATTCAAGGCTAAAGCCCGGCCTGGGTTGGCGGTGAGCAGCGAGCAGAAAATTGCCAGGCACCAATAGGTAATCAGATATTGATGATTGTCAACGCGATACCAGTTAAAATAGTTGCTGCCGCCGACAATGGCGATGACCAGCAGCCAAAAAATTTTGCTGCGCCGCAGCGGTGGGTGGAGAATGGCAGCAATGCAGAGCAAATTGATAGGTCGGCGCACGTACCAGTAGCTACTGGTGTAAAACAGCAATACCACCAGGCTCATGCTCAAAGCCAAATCAAAGCCATGCCATGTCCCGCCCCAGGCGCTTAACCAGAGTTTGAACCCGGTCAAACGTTCCGCTTGGCGTATTTGATACGGCAACTGCAAGACGCCGTTCATCCCGTCCCCTTCCTTTGCCGGGCCACCGTGATTTCGAGGATTTTGGCGGTTTTGAGCTGGCGGCTCGCGGCATCGAAACCATACCGCCATAATTCGATGCGCACCCCTTGATGCTCTATTTTGCCGGCAGCCTGACCCAATTGGGAGGCCAAAAAGGTCAGCCGCTCCGAAGTAGGCATATAACGAACTTCTCCAGCCAGGGTCTTCAGATCTTCGGGCACTTGCAGCGGAGACTCACCGGCGCTGGTGATCAGATAACAGCGCAAGAAGCGCGCCGCCGGCGCATCAACCGTAGCGAACATGCCAAAACCACCCCCTTTCCACGGCACCAAACTATGTGTATGGACCAGGTACAGTTGCAGAAAGGCAACGACGACGAGTCCGATGGGGGCGCAAAAAGGGAGTAAGTATTTAACTTGCTTTAGCCAAAAACCAAGCGTAGAGTCCTGCATGTCACGAAGCCCTCCCCAACCTTCGCTTTGGTGCCCAATCAGTCATTCAAAAAATCTTTACCTGTAACTGCTTACCCTTCATGTCATTTCGAGGCCGAAAGCCGAGAAATCTCTGAGACCGTTGTTTACAAACCACGGATTAGGAGATTTCTCGCTCCTAACGTCGCTCGAAATGACATGGCTGAGTAGCTGCCTTATTGATCGGCTTGCCAGGCCAGCAGGGTTAAGATGACAAGCCCGACAACGTAGATAACAGCCACAACCGTCGTAATCGGTTTCCGCCAGGGCCGCCGCTCTTCACTGCGATCCAAAAAGGGCAGGGCAACAAGGCTGCCGACAACCAGCGCCGGAATAAGCATGGTGGCCAGGGGTTCCAGCGGGCCAGGAAAATATTTGAGGAGTTGGAACAAAAACAGAAAGTACCATTCTGGACGGGGCAGAAAGTCAGTGCTGGTGGGGTCGGCCGGAAATTCCAGCGGGGCGCGCCAGGTCCAACTGAGGTAAATAAGCAGGCCCAGCAAGATTACACCCAGGGTGGCGTCTACCACTACCCAGTGCGGAAAGAAGGGTACAAACTTGTCGGCTAACGCCTGAGCACGTTTGGTAATTGGCGGGGCCATACCGTGATAACGCAATTGGTGAAGATGCAAAGCAATTAAAGCCAGTAGCGCCCCTGGTAACAGCAACATATGGGTAACATAGAAGCGGGTCAAGGTGGCCTGGCCTAACTCTGATCCTCCTCGCAGCAACCGTAAAACCCACTGGCCCATTACTGGCGCAGAGCCGGCAATCTCGGTGCCAACTTTGGTAGCCCAATAGCCGCGTTGATCCCAGGGCAAGAGGTAGCCGGTGAAGGCGAAACCAAGCGTCACCAGCAGCAGCATCACCCCCGACAGCCAGGTGATTTCGCGCGGTTTTTTATAGGCGCTAAAGGAAAAGGTGCGCAACAAATGAAGCGTAACCAGGATGACAATGGCGCTGGCGTTGTAGTAGTGCAACCCTCGGATCAGCCAGCCGAGCGGCAGTTGGTAGGTCACATAATCTACGCTGTTATAAGCTTCTTCGGGGCTGGGGTCGTAATAGAAACTCAGCAGCAGCCCGGTAGCAAGTTGCAGCATAAAAGCGATCAAAGTCACTCCACCCAGGGAATAAAGCAGGTTTTTGTGGACGTATTTTGGCACCGGGTAGGTGAGAAACTGCTGAATCGGATTGAGGAAGCCGGTACGTTCGTCGAGCCATACACCAATAACGCCCAAGAAGTCTCTGAGACCCGGGCGAGATTTTGGGGTGGCCTGTTCTTTGGATTCTTCCAAGGCTATACTCACGGCAGCCTCCTATACCAGGGCCAGCAAGATGCCGTTCTCAATTTTGGTAGATAACTGTCGCAGTGGGGCCGGGGGCGGGCCGCTGACTACTTCACCCTCGCGGGTAAAAGCGCCGTTGTGACAGGGGCAGGCAAAATGGCCGCTTTCTTCACGCCAATGAACATTGCAGCCCAGATGAGAACACGTCGCCTCCAATACAGTATACTCAGCGCCGTCGTCGCTAAAAGCGTAGAGAAGACCCACTTTCTCAACCTCGCGCCAGACATCGGTGGTGCGGACCTTATAAGCAGCGCGGTGAACCTGGCCGCTAGGCAAATCGGCCACAGCGCCCACCTCAACCCAATGCTCCGGTTTGGGATCAAAGGAGTTGCCGGCCAAAAAACGCAGCCCGGCGCCCCCTACAGTCAAACCCGCCGCGCCGGCAGCCGACCAAAAACCAAGCTCCAAAAAACGACGCCGGCTGAGAGCTTCTTCATCCCAACTCCCTTTTTGGGGGTCAAGCGGTGGCAATCCATGATTACTCATCTTGTTTATATCCCCCTCTAATGGAAATAACCTGATAACAACAAATTGATGACCGCTATTGATACTTTTGGACGCCTTGAAGACCTTACAGGTTTTGAAAATCTGTAAGGTCTGGATTTGCTAATAACAACAAATTGACGACCGTCATTGATATTTTTGGACGCCTTGAAGAGGCCCTTATTTTGTTCAATATTTTAACAAAAGTGAGGCGAGTGGGGTATCACCCCATTGGGGTGATATTGAGGTTAAATGGGGTCATCTTTGGGCTATGAGAGATGCAGCAGGCCACGGCTAAAGGCATAGTTAACCAAACCGGCCCGGTCGTGCAGGTCCAATTTTTGATAAATACGGAGACGGTGCGTTTTGACGGTATTGAGGCTCAGGGTGAGCCGCTGGGCAATATCACGGTTGGTTAAGCCCTGGGCAATCAGGGTCAGGATCTCGCACTCGCGCGGAGACAACGAATCGGCCAGAGCGGGTTGAGGCTGGCGGTTCAAATAATCCTGGACCAACCGGCCGGCCAATTTGGGGGGTAAGTAGATTCCGCCCTCTTTTACGGCTCGGATAGCACCGAACAACTCTTCGCTACGGATACCTTTGAGGATATAACCACTTGCCCCTACTCGCAGAGCCTCAAAAAAAAAGGCTTCATCCTCATGCATGGTTAAAATCATCACCCGGACTGCGGGTAATTCCGAGGCGAATTGACGGGTTGCTTCTAGACCCGTCATATCATCCATAGCAATATCCAACAAAGCCACATCTGGCCGGTACTGGCGGACCAGATAAACCGCTTCTCGTCCTGTACTAGCCTGGCCCACCACCTTCAGGTTTGGTTCATCTTCCAGCAAAGCGACCAAACCCTCCCGCATCACCGGGTGATCGTCGGCCACAACCAGGCGGATCATCTCAGCCATAAGTTGCTCCTGCCAGGTGGATTTTAGCCCCTTGGATCAGCCAATGCGGTTCAAGGTCAAATGTAGTTGCCAGACGGCTGATAGGCTCAGACAGGGGCACCACCACCTGCACAGTTGTACCCTGGCCTAGCGCGCTGTTTATTGTGACATGGCCGCCGGCCAACGATGCCCGCTCTTGCATCCCCGCCAACCCCAAACTCCGGCCATGGTCAGAAGTCTGGGTCAATGCTGTCAGATCACAACCTAGACCATCATCGGCAACGGTCAGACTGATTTGGCTTTCCTGACGCCGCAGATGAATATCCACACGCCTGGCCTGGCTGTGACGAGCCACATTACTCATGGCCTCCTGAGCGATACGAAAGAGAATCGTTTCGACCTCGCCGGGCAATCGTTCGCTTTGGCCATCAACTTCGAGCGTCACGGTTATGCCCAGCGGGCGAAGGGTGTGATCGCTCACCCAGCCCAAGGCCGGTACCAGCCCCAGTTGATCGAGCACACCGGGGCGCAGCGCGGTAATGATGCGGCGCAAGTCGGTCAGGGTTTGCTCAGTCAAGACCCTGGCCCGTTCCAATCGCTCATGGCTGTGCGCCTCTTCTGCCGGCAAAGTCTTTGCCAGGCGATCCAAACTGAGTTCTACAGCGGTCAACATCTGCCCAATCCCGTCATGCAACTCTTGCGAGAGTCGCGCTCGCTCCTCTTCCTGGGCGGTGATGGCCCGGCGCAGGAGCTGCTGGGTTAAAGCTTGCTGCTGGCGCAGTTCTTCCGTTTGTTCGGTCACCTGGGCCGCCAGAGTTTCATTCCAATCAGCGAGGGTCTCAATATTGGCTAACAATTGCCGCCGCATGTTTTCCAGGGCCATGGCCATAACACTAACTTCGCCCGCCTGGGGCGCCTGGAGCGGGGTATGCAAGTCCCCCTGAGCAATACGTTGGGCGGCCCAGGTGAGACCCTGGATGGGCCGAACCAAGCGGCGCGCGCCCACCAGAGTTGCGGCCCAAACACCGGCCAGAGCAACGGTACCCAAAAGGACCAGTCCCAACTGTAGGCGCTGCGCTCCGGCAAAAGTTTCGTCCAAGTCTCCCCCTACGGCTACGCCCCAGGCGGCGTTTTTTAAGGGCGCAAAGGCCATGACGTGAAAATGATTGCGGGGTTCAGCCGGCAGGTCCAATTCAAAGGGGACGGTTTCGACAATAGGTTGTCCTTGAACCATCGCCCGGCGATAAAAACTGACATGCTCACCCGGCGAAAGAAAGGGTAAATGAAAGGTGGAGGCCAAAATTCGCCCCTGCCGATCTACTACGGCGGCGTGGGCGGTTTGCCCTAACTGGATGGTCTGCATCAAAGAGGTGGCTATGGCTGTTCCATTCAAATCTACCAGGCCGCTGAGCAAGCCCGAAAAATGATTGCCATCGCGAATAGGGACGGTGATCGCTACAACAGGGTGGCGCTTAAGCGGATCAAGAAATGGCTCGGAAATGGTGATGCTCTGGTGGGTTAACGCCTCGGCTATGTGGGGCAGGCGCGAAAGGTCTGCATTCAGCCGGTAAAGTTGGGTGGGATGAGACAAAACGACCCGCCCTTGCCGGTCCAAAAAGGTCAAACCCGAGGCAAAGATACCCACCTGGCCATAGGCATGGGCCAGGGCATCGGCTTCAACCGATAGGTCTGGGTCTAACGGGTCAAAATTGGCAAAACGATGCGCCTGTTCTAGCTCGGCAATAGCCTCCTGGAGGAGGCCGTCAATCTGGCTGGCCGCCATTTGAGTGAGTACCAGGCGTTCATTGAGCAGGTGATTGGTATTATCGCGCAAGGCCCACTCACCGAGCAGTAAAAAAGCCGCAAACAGGGCCAAAAAACCCAGGCTAATTGCCAGAGCCATACGAGGCCACAGGTCAAGATTTACGACGAGCTGCCTGATCCGTTGCATGATTTGCCGCATCGGTAAAAACGGGGGTAGTTGTATGATAGCTTAAGGAGGGTGAGGTGTCTATAGTTCTAACAATATTCCAAACCAAAAAAAGGACTATCTTTGCGATAGTCCTTTTAGAAAACTTACTAGTACTTTGTAAAAATTATCACACAGTTAAGCAGGTTAAAACTTACGGCTCATGTTAAGTACTAGTGCAAAGCAAGCCGGGCTCCCACGCCCGGCCCTCGGCGGCGTGGGAGCCGCCTCTGCT
>JAKLJP010000016.1 GCA_023151115.1 Anaerolineae bacterium | reverse complement strand
TTTTTCTTGGCGTTCTTGGCGGCTTTGCCTGAGATTTTCTTGCTCAATGTACAAGGACTCAATTGCTAAGGCACTAATGTCATTGCGAGGCCGTAAGCCGAGAAATCCTCACCAGTCGGGGCTAAAGGTTTTCAAAACCTATAAGGTCTTCATCGGCTTTTAAAGAACTGTTAGTTCATTGATATATTGGAAGCAGGGTAATACCCCCAATCCTCCAACCCTCCAGCCTTCCACTCTTCCATTTTTCTATGCTTCATCTACCCGAAATTCAAGCACTTCAGACGCTCACTCCCGATGGCTGGCTGCTATTTGCCACACGGACGGTGCGTCTGTTCGCCTACGGTTTCCTATCGGTGGTGCTGGCGCTCTACCTGGCCCAGGTGGGGTTGAGCAACCAGGAAATCGGCTGGCTGCTGACCGGAACGCTGGCCGGTGATGCGATAATTTCGCTGGGCATCGCCGGCATCGCCGACCGGGTGGGACGGCGGCGGATGCTGCTGGTGGGGGCCGGTTTGATGGTCTTCGCCGGGCTGGTCTTTGCGCTGACGGGCAACCTCTTGCTGCTAACCCTGGCCGCAATCGTAGGAACGATCAGCCCCAGCGGTCATGAGGTCGGGCCATTTCTGTCTATTGAACAGGCTATTCTCCCCCAAACGGCGCTGGCGCATCATCGCACCCAGATTTTTGCCTGGTACAATTTGACCGGCTCTTTCTCAACCGCCCTGGGAGCCTTAGCCGGGGGTGGCTTGGCTCAGATGCTGCAATACCTGGGCCGGTCGCCCCTGGAAAGCTACCGGGTGGTCATTATCGGTTATGCCTTGCTGGGTCTCGTTTTGGCCGCTCTGTTCACCCGCCTCTCTCCTGCCACAGAGGTAGAATCCCCCCTGCTCCCCCGCCCCTCCGCTCCCCCGCTCTTTGGTCTGCATCGCTCTCGCGCCATCATCTTCAAATTGGCCGCCCTGTTCATGCTCGACGCTTTTGCCGGGGGCTTGGTGGTGCAGAGTTTAATCGCTTACTGGCTGCACCTTCGTTTTGAGGTTGAGCCGGGAGGATTGGGTGGCATCTTTTTCGGGGCCAATCTGCTGGCCGGGCTGTCGGCCCTGGCGGCGGCGCGGGTGGCGGGCAAAATTGGGCTGGTTAACACGATGGTCTGGACTCATATCCCCTCGAATATTTTGCTGATGCTGCTGCCTTTGATGCCTAACCTACCCTTAGCCATTGCCGTGCTGCTGGCCCGGTTCAGCATTTCACAGATGGATGTTCCGACCCGCCAATCTTACATTATGGCTGTCGTGGACCCGGATGAACGCTCGGCGGCAGCGGGCGCAACCACCATCGCTCGAACCGCCGCCGTTGCTGCTGCCCCGGCCTTGACCGGGCTATTGTTGGGCGCATCGTTGTTGAGCCTGCCCTTCTTCCTGGCCGGCGGCTTGAAAATTATTTACGATCTGCTGCTCTACCGCAGTTTCAAAGCCATCAAGCCTCCCGAAGAAAAATAACAAAACCCCAGCCAAAGTAACTGGGCCGGGATTGGGGGACAGAACAAAAAAATTAAAAAATCCCTAATCTCCTAATCCTGGCTTTCCTCAGCCATGTTCCCTCAACACAAACTACAATTTGCCTTCCTGAAACGTCTATTGTTTAATTCAAGCCAGATTTCATGGAGAACTGGCAGGGAGATGTGACCGCCAAAGTACGCGCCCCCCGCAATCGAACCTTGACCCTCAGCGAGGCCGAAAAAACAGTTTATCAGACACGTCTGCTTCGACTCAATAGCCCTGCCGCCATCGAGACCATCCTCAACCAAACCATCTGTCAAAACCTGCTGGAGGTGGTAGAGTATCTGCCGGGGCAGTTTGTTGACCTGCTTTTTCTCGATCCCCCCTACAACCTGAGCAAATCCTTCAATGGGCACAGTTTCAGCCCCATGCCCCTGGCTGAATACGAAACCTGGCTGGAGTCGTGGCTGTCGCCGCTGGTCAAAACTCTCAAGCCGACCGCCTCGATTTATATTTGCGGTGACTGGCAGTCGGCGGCGGCAATTCAGCGGGTGGCGGAAAAGTATTTTATCGTGCGCAACCGCATCACCTGGGAGCGCGAGAAAGGGCGCGGGGCGCAGGCCAATTGGAAAAATGCCTCAGAAGACATCTGGTTTTGCACCATGTCCAAACAATATATCTTCAACGTCGAGGCGGTCAAGCTCCGCCGGCAGGTCATCGCCCCCTACACCGAAAACGGGCAGCCCAAAGATTGGGAGCAAAGCGAGGCCGGCCGCTTTCGCCTGACCCACCCCTCCAACCTGTGGACCGACCTGACCGTGCCCTTCTGGTCCATGCCCGAAAACACCGACCATCCCACTCAGAAGCCGGAAAAGTTGTTAGCCAAAATTATCCTGGCCAGCTCCAATCCCGGCGACATGGTTTTTGACCCCTTTCTCGGTTCGGGTACAACTTCGGTGGTGGCAAAAAAGTTAGGCCGGCGGTATGTCGGCATTGAGATTGACGAATTGTACTGCTGTCTGGCCGAAAAGCGGCTGGATTTGGCTGAGTCGGATAAAACCATTCAAGGTTATGCTGATGGCGTGTTTTGGGAGAGGAATACGCTAAATGAACAAAAACAGAGGGGGTAATTCAGGGGGCTGACCAATCAACTTTGTGATAAATCCGGCTAATTGGCAAACTGGCCTTAATGGTAGTCAAAGTCAGGTCAGTATCGGAGCGATTAAAGAGGGTCAAAATCCAACGCCCATCTTCCAATTTGTGATAATATTCAATATAAACTCGTTCCTGGTCAACCAAGATATAATCTTGCAGCGACTTCAAAGCACGGTAGAGTTCAAATTTTTTATCCCGATCATAACCGCGAGTTGATTTAGAAAGCACTTCAACAATGAGGATTGGATTGGTAATGGTATCGGTGCGCCCCTCGGCATATTCAAGCTGGCCGCACACCACCATCGCATCAGGGTAAGTATAAAGACCGTTCTCTTTGACCAAGATTTTAACATCGCTGGTAAAAGCAATACAAGGTTCATCGGCCACAGCCTGGTTGAGAAGCGCGTACACATTGCCAGCAATAATATTGTGATTGGTTGACCCGCCGGCCATAGCAAAAATTTCACCCTCGAAATATTCGCTTTTATGGTCTGCTTCATCTTCCAAAGCCAAATATTCAGCCGGGGTATAATGCCGGGTTTGTTTTTGCAACATAATATCGCTCCTCCATTTATATTTTAACACATTCGGGCGATATTATCCAGAACAATGCAAGAGAGAGAATTATGATTGTCTTAAAAATAGGTGGTAGTGAAGGTATCAATTACGATTTTATTGCCGACGACATTGCGGCCCTGGTCAAAGAAGGCCGGCGGCTTATTGTCGTCCATGGCGGCTCGGCGCTGACCAACAAGGTGGCCGAACAACTGGGCCATCCGCCCCAGTTCGTCACCTCGGTCAGCGGCTTCACCTCCCGCCGCACCGACCGGCGCACTTTGGAAATTTTCGAAATGGTCTACTGCGGCCAGATGAACAAGGGGCTGGTCGAAAAGCTGCAAACGCGGGGGGTCAATGCGGTCGGGTTGAGCGGGTTGGATGGCCGCATCTGGGAAGGGCCGCGCAAAGATACCATCAAGGTCATCCAGAATGGCCGCCGCATCGTCATCCGGGATGACTACACCGGCAAAGTGGAAAAGGTCAATACTGCTTTGCTGCAAAGCCTGCTCAACGCCGGAACGCTGCCGGTACTGACCGCCCCCGCCGCCAGCTATGAGGGCGAGGCCATCAACGTGGACGGCGACCGGGCCGCCGCCGCTACCGCTGCCGCTTTCCAGGCCGAAGCGCTGATTATTCTCAGCAACGTGCCGGGACTGTTGGAAAAGTTCCCCGATGAGTCTAGTTTGATCCGCCAGATCCCGGCGGCCAAAATTGACCAATTCATGAGCGTAGCCGAAGACCGCATGAAAAAGAAGGTGATGGGCGCGCAGGAGGCGCTGGCCCAGGGCATTGGCAAAGTCATTTTCGCCGATGGGCGGGTCGAGCAGCCGGTGAGAAAGGCGTTAGCAGGAGAAGGGACAGTTATTGGCGGATAAGTAGCGAGGACACGAGGAGGCGAAGAGGCGATGATAAGAAATTCATCGCCTCTTCGCCTCACTTCTCCTCGCCTCATTGGAGATAAACAAACGTGAACTACGAACAAATCTCTCAATTGGAACTCACCCACCACTCCGGGGCGGTGGGCCGGCGGCCGGTGGCCCTGGTACGGGCTAAGGGGGCACGGCTGTGGGACAGCGAAGGCAAGGAATATATTGACTGCGCAGCGGCGCAGGGATGGGCTAATGTTGGGCACAGTCACCCCATTGTTTTGGCGGCTATTCAACGGCAGGCGGAGACGCTGGTCGCCTCGCAGGAGTCTTCTTATAACGACCAGCGGGCTTTATGGATGGCCGACATGGCCGCTGTCTTTCGAGCCAGCCTTGGCTGGGCCGACTGCGCCGTTCACCCTTCCAATTCCGGCACGGAGGCCAACGAGGCGGCCCTCAAGTTTGCCCGTTTTCAGACGGGGCGTAAAGGTTTTGTGGCCGCCAGCCGGGGCTTTCACGGGCGGACGATGGGCAGCCTCAGCGTTACGGCCAACAAAAAATACCGTGACCCCTTCGAGCCGCTGATTATGCCGGTGACTCACGTGCCTTACAACAATGTCGAAGCCGCCGCCGCCGCCATCGGCGACGACACGGCGGCAGTGATCATTGAGATTGTGCAGGGCGAGGGCGGCGTCTATCCCGGCGAAACTGCCTATTTTCAGGCTTTGCGCCGCCTGTGCGACGAGCGCGGGGCGCTGCTGATTGTGGATGAAATCCAGACCGGCGTGGGCCGCACCGGGCGATGGCTGGCCTGCGAACATCACCAACTGTCACCCGACGTCATTACTCTGGGCAAATCCATCGGCGGCGGCCTGCCGATGGGCGTCACCGCCTGGCCCAAAAAGCTAGGCCTGTTCGAGTCGGGCACGCACGGCAGCACTTTTGGCGGTGGGCCGCTGATCTGCGCCGCCAGCCGTGCCGTGATCGAGGTGATGGCCGAGGAACGCCTGCCGGAGCGGGCGGCTGAATTGGGGGCATGGTTGTTGGCCGAACTGCGCGGGCTTCGCTCCGGCCAGGTGCGCGAGGTGCGCGGTTTGGGCCTGATGATTGGCCTGGAGCTGCGCGGCAAAGTCACCCCGGTCTTGCAGCAGTTAATGGAGCGCGGCGTCTGGGCGCTGCCCGCCGGGTTGAATGTTCTGCGCTTGCTGCCGCCGCTGGTCATCGAACAGGCGGATTTGGAACAGGTTATCACCGTCATCAGGGATGTTTTGAAATAGTCTGGATTTCGCAAAAGCTGTTTCTTTACAACGATCCTGATGAACTGTCCCGCTTTCTCCAAACCCTCGCTGTAGGTTGACACTCCCTTTATCGAACATTATAATTAAATGTAGCTACAGTGTGGCCACATTTATAAGAGGGTATAAAAATGCCAACGACTATCGGTATCCGTGATTTGAAAAATCAGACCTCGCGTATTGTCCGTTCCGTGCGTGAGGAAATGGCCGAGTATGTTATTACCTTGCAGGGTAAACCTGTCGCTTTGCTCCGGCCCATTACCGAAGCAGATGAACAACAACTTCACCAAGCTCAAGTGGAAGAGACCATGGCCGAAATGAAGCGATTAGCGCAAGAAGTGGCAGCGGCTTGGAGTTCGCCTAAGAGCGGCGTTGATCTTATCTCTGAACAACGGCGGTAGCCATGGCCGTCATTGATGCCAGCGTTTATATCGCTTTGATTAACGCCCACGAAAGTTCACATCTCAATAGTTGGGTCTGGTTTCAACAGGCTCAGGCTGCCGGAGAGTCGTTTACCGCGCCCGTCATTCTGCTGCCCGAAATAGCCGCCGGTTTGAGTCGCGGTATAGGCAACCCGGCTTTGGCTCACCAGGCCGTGCAACAACTTTTCCAGGCTCAACTGATAGACTTGATTCCTATCACTCCAACGTTGGCAGAGCGAGCTGCCGTTATTGCCGCTGATCACCAGGTGCGAGGCTGTAATGCCATTTACGTCGCCCTGGCCGAACAATTAAACGATTATTTAGTCACATTGGATCAACAACAGTTTGAACGAGGGTCAATGATTGTGACCACTCGTAAACCCTGAATTTATGAACCAACAAGAAACCGAAGCTATTAATCTTCTAACCAACCTCGTCTCCATCCCCTCTCCTTCCGAGCAGGAAACGGACGCCTCGGCCTACCTGGTTGAGTGGATGCAGGCGCACGGCCTGACCGCCCACGTTGACGAGGCCGGCAGCGCCGTTGGCGTCAAAGGCGATGGCCCCCAAGAGATTTTGCTACTGGGCCACATTGATACCTTCCCCGGCGAAACGCCGGTGCGCCGCGAGGGTGATTTGCTCTACGGGCGCGGGGCGGTAGATGCCAAAGGCCCGCTCTGCGCCTTTGCCGCCGCTGCGGCTCAAACCGAGGTTCCACCGGGCTGGCGCATCACCGTCGTCGGCGCGGTGGAAGAGGAGTGCGCGACGAGCAAGGGAGCGCGGCACGTTTTGAGCCAAAGACTCGGCGGACAACAGCAGGGGAGCGGGGGAGCGGAGGAGCAGGGGGGAAGTTTGGCTGTCTCTCCTGCCCCCCTGCCCCCCTGCCCCCCTGCTTTCTGTATTATCGGCGAACCTAGCCACTGGGACCGGGTGACGCTGGGCTACAAAGGCCGGCTGCTGCTGGATGTACTGCTGCGCGCCCCGTTCAGCCATTCGGCGGGGGAGGGACGCCTGCCGGCGGAGCAGGGGGTTGACCTGTGGCGGCAGGTGGAACAGTTTTGCGCTGCGTTCAACCAAAAACGACAGGCTGACACGCCCTTCAATCAACTCTCACCCTCGCTGCGACACATTGCCAGCCGGGATGAAGGCGCTTATGGTCTGGTCGAGTTGGGCTTGGGCTTCCGGCTGCCGGTCGGCTTGAGCCTGGCCGAGTTAGAACAGGAACTGCGCCAGCTCACAAATACGCTGGCGGAAGGGACAAGCGCGCACCTGCAATTCTCCGGCGGCGAGCCGGCCTACAAAGGCGACAAATCCAACCCCCTGGTGCGGGCCTTCCTCCAAACCATTCGCGCCGCCGGGGGCGAGCCGCGTTTTGTGGTCAAAACCGGCACGGCGGATATGAACGTGATCGCTCCGCACTGGCCCAACACCCCGGTGGTCGCCTATGGCCCCGGCGACAGCAGTCTGGATCACACCCCTCAGGAGCACATTGATTTGCAAGAGTATATGCAGGCCATTGGCGTGCTGCGCGGGGTATTGACCCGGTTGATGCAGTGAGCAAGGGCATGGTCAAAGGAGTTCTTTTATGCTAGATAAAGAACAAAATTTGCCAACTTTTGAAGAATATTTAATCCTGGAAGAAAAAGCAGCCTATAAAAGCGAGTATCATCAAGGCCAAATCGTGGCTATGGCCGGGGCATCGCTGGCGCACAATCGAATTGTCAGTAACCTTCACGCGGCCCTGTATAACGCGCTCCAAACCAAACCCTGCGCTGTTTTCGCCAGTGATTTGCGCTTGTGGATAGAACAGGCCAATCGAGCCGTTTATCCTGATATTATGGTGATTTGTGGTGAACCTCGATTGGTTGCGGGACGAACCGATACGGTGACGAATCCGCAGATTATTATCGAAGTGCTATCAAAATCCACCGCCGAAGAGGATCGCAGCGATAAGTTTCAGGCATATTGGAGTCTCGATACATTTGCGGAATATGTGTTAGTAGACCAATATCGCAGCCGGGTAGAATATTTTCGGCGGGTGAATGAGAAACTGTGGGAGCTTTTAGTTTTTACCCAGCCGGACGATATTTTAACCTTGAAGTCAATCGAGGTAGAGTTACCCTTAGCCCAGATTTATCGCCAAGTGCAGTGGGAAGAATAGCCACCAGTTTTTTCCCCACCTTCATCTTACAACAAGCAAGAAGCTAGACACAGAGCTTCACAGAGACGCTCGGAGGCACACTGAGAATTTTAGAAATTAGCTCTGTGTACCTCTGTGATGTCTCAGCGCAACTCTGCGTTCCTATTCTGCCTTCGCATTCCAATTCCATGTGCCTAAATCACAGGGTTTTTCAAAAGGTATTTCGATTGTCATAGTCGCTGTACCATTTGCTTCAGTTGGAGAAGTAAATTGCCCCTCGATTGTCTGTTTTCCCAAACTCGAAGTGCTTATCTCAATTTTACCTTCCTCAATCGAACTGGGATGAGCAGGGTCGCCAACCGTCAGCGTCATACTTCCCGAAGAACTGTTAGGGCATTTCAAATCTGTCAGTGTGATTTCCGCAACTGACGGCAATTCCCAATCGTAGCACCTGCTGGCCACTCATCGCTGAACTCCTTTCGTCGCGGCTGCCCTGCCGCATCACCATAAGATTGGATGGAGGGAAATTTTAAACGAGTCTAGGGCCAGTATATCATTTGTAAAAAAAAAAAATAAGTGGGTTATTATGATAGACGTAATCAGTGGGGACAATTGAGACACTTGTGCTAAACAGGGCAATCGCGTAAAATTTAAAAGGCTAAGGCTAAAACTAAACCAAGTTTTAGCCCAGGAGCAACCATGGAGTTAAAAAACAAAGTCGCCCTTATCACCGGCGCGGCTATGCGAGTGGGACGAGTCATTGCTTTGAGTCTGGCTGAGCAGGGCTGCAATGTTGCCTTCACTTATCTGAATGAAACGGAACCATATCAAGCCACCGCCGCCGAAATTCAGGCGAAAGGGGTTGAGGCGCTGGCTTTGCCGATGAACATACAAACTTCCGGCGACCCGGCGCGAGTGGCCGCCGCCGTGCTGGGACATTTGGGGCGGATTGACCTGCTGGTAAACAACGCTTCGGTCTGGCTCAAAGCGCCATTTTTGGAGATAACCCCGGAGGCATGGCAGTCGGCGCTGGATATTAACCTGACCGGTCCCTTTTTGATGAGCCAGGCCGTTGCCCCGGCGATGCTGGCCCAAAAGTCGGGGCTGATTGTCAATATCACCGACCTGTCAGCTTACCAGACCTGGGCCGGCTATGCCCACCATTCGGCCAGCAAGGCCGGACTGGTGGCCCTGACTCGGGTGATGGCGGCGGAACTGGCTCCGGATGTGCGGGTCAATGCCATTGCGCCCGGCACGGTGCTGCTGCCCGACAACGCCGACGAGGCTAAAGCGCGGTGGGCCACAGAAAATTCTCTCCTCAAACGCATTGGTACGCCGGAGGACGTGGCCCGCACCATTATTTTCCTGGCTGAGAGCGATTTTGTCACCGGGGCGGTCTATTTTGTTGACGGGGGAAGGGCGTTGGTCTAAGTGTCATGTGTCTAAGTGTCACGTGTCAGGTAAGAACTCTAGCACTTGACACCTGATACTTGCCACTCGACACTTCTTACCCCGAATCCTTTTCGGCCTATGGAAGACGTGTATAGTAAGAGCGTGACGGCAAGCCCCGAAAGGAACCCGGCCTGTGACCAGTGAAGACTCCCTGCTGGCGCGCATCCAACGGCACGACCCCCAAGCCCTGGCCGATGTGTATGACCGCTATTTTGATCAAATTTATCGTTACCTTAACTATCGTTTGGGTGAGCCGGACGTGGCCGCCGATTTGACCGGCGAGGTTTTTTTGGCCCTGGTTAACGCCTTGAAGGTGGACAAACCACCCCGGGTTTCGCTGTCAGGCTGGCTGTACAGCGTGGCCCGCAATCTGGCCGCCGATTACATTAAAGAAAAATATCGAACCGTGCCCCTCGACGATGATTTGGCCGCCGACGACAGCTTATTAACCGAACAAGCCTATCTGGCCCACTTGACCCCCCTGTTGAAGAAAGCGGTGTTGCAGTTGACCGAAGAGCAGCAACACGTGGTGGCGCTGCGTTTTGGCCAGGGCTTGAGCCTGGCCGAAACCGCCCAACTGCTCGAAAGGTCGGTGGGGTCGGTCAAGGCATTGCAGCACCGCGCCTTGGCTTCGCTGGCCCGCTTTATGCCGCAGGAGGTGGATCATGAGTGATAGCTTTGAGTCTATCCTCGATGAGAGTATCTCCGCCCTACAAGCCGGCATTCCGGTCGAAGAGATTTTGGCCGAAGCGCCCGAGTACGCGGCTCAGTTGCGCCCCCTGCTTTTTGCCGCCACTGTCCTGGCTGATCCCAATCCCCGTCTGGTTCCGGAAGAACGGAAATCGGCCCTACGCGCCGTGTACATGCAGCAGGTAGCCGAGTTGCCGGCAGTGGCAGCGCCCACCTTTAGTCAGAAGACCCAGGCGGTCTTCAGGATTATCCGCCGGCGGCTAACGCCGAAAGCTGTTTTAAGCGATCTGGCAACGGTTATTGTGACCGTAGCCCTGACCTTATTAATGTCTTTGCTGCTGTTAAGTTATGTCGCCCAGACCGCGCTTCCCGGAGACTTTTTATACAGTCTCAAACGCAGTTCCGAGGCGGTTCAATTGAGCCTCACCTTTGGGGCAGCCCGGCGAGCGGGCCTGGCCGAAACATTCAACCAGCGCCGTCTGGCCGAAATCGAGCAACTCATCCAGCAAGACCGGGCAGCGGTGGTGGATTTTCGAGGGATTTTAGAGACAAAAGGCGAAAATTTGTGGATCATCGCCGGGCAGACCGTTTTCCTGCCGACCGATGTTATTTTAGAAGGCCAGCCTCAAGAAGGGGATGAAGTAGAAGTGATCGGCTTCTTGCGGACAAACGAGGTCTTGGTAGCCGATACTATCAGCGTAATGAAATAATACTGGCTCTTGTTTTAGGATGTTTTAAGGTACTTTTGGGCAAGTTTTTTGACAATTTGGGTTTGTCCAGTCGGTACTTTTGCATCTACAAACCAATAAGATTATCCCCTATAATTAAAAAAGTTGGCTCTAAGTGGGTAGCGGCGAAGATTTTAAGCCAGAAAGGAGGTTATTTTTACTGGTAACTTTGCTCTCCTAAGAAGACCAGGAATGGGTCGAGTTTAATTTAAATCTTATTTATTTGCGTAGTTGGTATTGTTTCTTTATTTTTAGGGCTACGTTCGATCCCAACTCAATCTTTTAATCGGTCAGTTTCTGAGCTTCTTGGTGGCTCCAACCTCAATTAACTTCCATAAAACCTATTACGACACCTACAGAGAGTATCACCATGAAATGGCCTATTTTTAACAAACGCCCTGAGGAAAAAGGGCAGGGGCTGGTTGAATATGCCCTTATTCTTGTTCTGGTAGCAATCGTGGTCATCGCTATTCTGCTGGTCTTGGGTCCAGTGGTTGGCAATGTTTTTAGCAATGTGGTCGCCAACCTGCGCTTACCAACAGGTGGGGGCAGTAACAACGTCATCACCAGTGTTTCCGCCAACCGCACAGGGGGTGGTCATGGGAATGATGTGGTAGTCACAATTACCGTTTCTAGCAGCACCTCAGTCACGGTAAGCGACTCGCAGAACGCCTCGCCCCGAACCACCACCTGCAATAGCAGTTGCTCGGTCACTTTGAACGGCGTTGGGGATAATGCCGGCACGGTTAGTGTAACTGCCACAGCAGGAGGATCTGGCTCAGCCGGATACCCGGTCAAGCTTTAGAGACTATCTCATCCATAGCGTTAAAATTTGTCACAAAGGCCGTCCCGATTAACCAGGGACGGCCTTTGCTTTTCTTTAAATCAAACTATAATGCGCATTATGACTATGAAAGGGTTCTCAATGAGCGCAGTTGCCTTTTTTGATTTAGATTATACCCTACTCAATACCAGTTCGGGCATGCTCTATATTCAGGAAGCGCTGCGGCAGCGACGGCTGCCGCTGTGGGTGCTCAGCCAGACTTTTTTGGGGTATCAATTAAAACGGCTTGATTTTGGACAGGCGCACGGCCGACTTATCACCTATGTAGGCCGACATGGACAGCGTGAAGCGGCTCAATTTTTTGCCGAGTGGATTTCCCACCGCCTGCTGCCGCGTTTAACGCCGGCGGGACAAGCTAAAATTGCCTGGCACCAAAGCCAGGGCCATCGGGTGGTTATCCTTTCGGCCTCCATCGAGGAGATTGTCAAACCCGTAGCCGACTACCTGGGGTTGGGCGACGATTACCTCTGCACCCATCTAGCGGTGCAAAATGACCGTTACACCGGCCAACTGGACGGTCCTCTCTGTTACGGCCCCGGCAAAGTGTACTGGGCGCAGCAGTGGGCGCAGCGAAATAATCTGGAATTTCCCTTACCCACCAGCTACTTCTACACCGACAGCTCCTCCGATTTGCCGCTGCTAGAAATGGTCAGCCATCCCAGCCCGGTCAACCCTTCTCGCAAACTGGCCAAGATTGCGGCGTCGAGGGGGTGGCCGGTGGAAAGATTTTACTAAACTACTACTTGCCCACTATCCCCTCAAATACCTCAACCCCCAGTTTGGCCAGGGCTATATCTTCGGCTTCGGGCACGCCGCTGACCCCCACAGCGCCGATCACCTTGCCTTGATAGGTCAGCGGCACGCCGCCGCCCCAGGCTGTGTAACGCAAATCGCCAAAATTGGTCATGGGGAACCCCTGTTCGCGGGACGACTGGCCCACCTCTTTACTTTCCTTGCCTTCGCGGGCAGCCGTGAAGGCTTTGTTGATGGCAATGTTGAGGGAGGGGAGTTTGCAGCCATCCAGCCGCAGAAAAGCAATTAATTCACCGTGGGCATCGGCCACGGCGATAGCTGCCGCTCGGTTGGTTTGCTCCAGTTCAGCCTGAATAGCGGCAATTATCTGAAGCGCTTCATGGTGTGAAATTTGATATGTTTGATACATTTTCCTGTTCCTCTTTTTGAAGATAAGGTCAGACAGCAGCCTGAGTAATGCGTATCGAAGAGTGCTGTTTAGCGACCACTCCTGACGGCGCAGCACCCTTCGATACGGGCCGCTGCGCTCCCCTGCTCAGACTGCTGCTTAAATTAATAACATTGGCCGAAACCTGACCACTTTTCAGTACCGATGATCTGCACCGGCGACCGACCCTGAACTGGTCAGCGGGTGTTGTTGCACCCACTTAAAAATTCGATCATAGGTATCGCTCAACTCCTCGGGCAGCACCCGCGTCTCGCCGATAACCGGCATAAAATTGTTGTCGCCGCTCCAACGGGGCACAATATGCACATGCAGATGACTATCTATCCCCGCCCCGGCGGCTCGACCGATATTAATGCCAATATTGAAACCATCGGGGTGCATCAAATCATTGAGCAATTCGGTAAAGTAGGTGGTCAGAGTCATCAACTCAAGCTGCATATCAGGCGTTATTTCGGAGAGGGTAGCCACATGCTGGCAAGGTAAAATCATTAAGTGGCCGGTGTTATAGGGGAAAATATTCATGACCACAAACATAGTTTGGCCGCGATAGACTAAAAAGTTTTCCCGGTCGCGCTCGGGGCTATCATTCCAGTGGGTACAGAAAACACAAGCGTCCGTCTTCTTGCGGGTCGAAGCGACATACTTCATCCGCCAAGGTGTATAGAGCCTTCCTGAAGTCATTAATTTGCTCCTGCTGAAATTGATAGAACTTACGCAATTGAAGAACTGTGTCTAAAAACCAACCACAGATTTCACGGATTACACAGAAAATAACAAAAAAAGTGTGAAATCGGTGTAATCTGTGGTTAAAAATATCTAAACTGCGTAACTCCTAAAATTGAAAGATGTGGCAGTAGGACAAGAAACGACGAGGCGAAGATTCATCGCCGCTCTTCGCCTCATCGTTAGGGCACAGTTTATTTTACCAAAGAGAGACCTAACAAGCGAATTTGCAAATTAAAGGGGCGGGGCTATCATAACAGCCATTCAGCTAAAAGAAGGAGTTTTTATGTCTCGATTGAGCGGGGATCTGGTCCGCCGTGGGTTGCCAACCTATGTTTTTGGTCAAAATGTGGTTTATACCGAACAAACCGGCTCAACCAACACCGAACTCAAGCGGTTGGCCCGGTGGGGGGCACCCGAAGGGCTGCTCTATCTGACCGATGAGCAGTTGGTGGGACGAGGCCGCCTGGAGCGAAGCTGGCACGCCCCGGCTGAGTCCAGCCTGTTGATGTCTTTGCTCTTTCGACCTGCCGGGCTGGTGGCCCCGGCTCAAGCCCAACGGCTGACCATGTTATGCGCCCTGGCCCTGGCCGACGCCATTGAGCTGCACACCGAGTTGTCACCCGGCCTCAAATGGCCCAATGATCTGGTCTGGCGTGACGGCAAAAAACTGGCCGGCATCCTGACCGAATTGGACATCGAAGGCGAAACCCTAAACTGGGTGGTGGTGGGGTTGGGGTTAAATGTAAATGTGGATTTCAGCCGCCAGACCCAGGCCGAACCTGACCGGCCCGGCAGCGGCGGTCCCCCTTTGGCCCAGTTAGCCACCAGCCTTTCGATGATTATGGGCCGGGATACGGGCGGGCTGCGCCTGCCCATTTTGCAAAGCTTCCTTTTTAACGTTGAGCAGCGCTACGGAGCTTTGCGCCAAGGCAAACTGCCGCACCATGAGTGGCAGGAGCGATTGGTGGGTATAGGGCAGCCGGTCACAGTCACCCTCCTCAACGAAGGCCAACGGCAGGAAGGTATCCTGGCCGGGGTGGATGAAAATGGGGCGCTGTTGCTCGCTCAGGCCGACGGTTCCACCATCTCGATTTTTGCAGGGGATGTCACCCTGCGCTAATTCAAAAGGGGTTGCCTATCATGCTTATTGTGTGTATCATGTAGCAAGTAGCAGGGCAGCAAGGTAGCAAGGAGTATAATTACTATCCTCCATCTTCTATCTTTTCAAGGAGTTAACTTATTCTTACGCAAAAAAGCGATAAATTAATTACCATCAAACCTCTGGTCGAGCGGGCCTTTCTGGTAGGCGTGGAGTTGAAGCGGCCCAAAAACGGACAGATTGGCTTCAATGTGGAGGACTCACTGGAGGAGTTGGCCGCTTTGGCCGATACCGCCGGCCTTGAGGTAAAGGGTGGAACCTACCAACGCCTGGACTCGATTCATCCCGGCACTTTGATTGGCAGTGGCAAAGTTGAAGAGCTACAGAGTTTCCGCGATGAACTGGCCATTGACGTATTTGTGTTTGACGACGAATTGAGTCCGCGCCAGCAGCGCGAATTGGAAAAACTGCTCACGGTCAAGGTGGTTGACCGGACGGCCCTGATTCTGGACATCTTCGCCCGGCACGCCCACACCCGCGAAGGCCAGTTGCAGGTTGAACTGGCCCAATACGAGTACCGGCTGCCCCGTTTGACCCGCATGTGGACTCACCTGGCCCGCCAGGCCGGGGGTCGCGCCGGTGGGGCCAGCGGTGGCGTGGGCGTGCGCGGCCCCGGCGAAACTCAGCTTGAGGTTGACCGCCGTGAGATCAGCCAGCGGATCACCCACCTTAAAGAGGAATTGGAAAAAGTACGCGCCCACCGCGCCCGTCACCGTAAACAACGGCAGCGGGCCGGGGTGCCGGTGGTGGCGATTGTCGGCTACACCAACGCCGGTAAAAGCACCTTGCTCAACGCGTTGGCCCAGGCCAATGTGTACGCGGCCGACCAGCTTTTTGCAACGCTCGACCCGACCACCCGCCGGGTTGCTCTGCCCAGCGGCCTCGAAGTGCTATTTAGTGATACGGTGGGCTTTATCCAAAAGCTGCCGACCGATTTAGTGGCGGCTTTCCGGGCAACCCTGGAAGAAATTGCCGAGGCGGATTTGATTTTGCACGTGGTGGACATTACCCATCAAAACGCCGCCGAACAGGCCGCGACCGTGGCCGATACGCTGGCCGAAATTGGCGCAACCACTGCACCGGTGCTGGTCGCCCTTAATAAAATTGACCGGCTGGATGACCCGGACGAAATCATCGAGCAGTTAGCTCAATATCCCAACAGCTTGGGCGTTAGCGCCAAAACCGGGCAGGGCTTACCGGCACTTCTGGCCCGAATTGAAGGGGTTCTACAGTCCGGCCACCGGACAGTAGAACTGCTGATTCCCTACGACCGGGGCGATGTAGTTTCGCTGCTGCACGAACAGGCCATTATCCACCACGAAAGCCACGAGGCCGATGGCACCCGGTTGACCGTCCACGTGCCGGAGCACCTGCGTGAGTTGGTACAACCATTTCAGGTGGAACCATCGAGGAGATAAGAGATTGGAGATTAATAATCTCCAATCTCTTATCTCCAATCTCTTATCTCTTATCATACCCGGAGGGACTCACCCATGCTCGACAAAATGGCCATGATCAAGGGTTTACCTGTGATTATCGGGCTGATTCTAGTCATCATCAGTTTCATTGCTCAATTTGTACCCGCCCTCTCTTTTTTGACCAGCGGCTTGTGGCTGCTCCATCTCGGCGTCATTATTGGTTTGGGAGGAATGTTGTTTTCGGATACATTGTAAAAAATGCAACGCCAAATTATTTGGGAGGGCCTGGCCGAGCCAGGTCTCGAACATCTCCGTATCCAGGAAAATGAGGTGATCGCAGCCGATGGGTTGATCGTCGGGGTGGTAGAGGAGCAGCCGGTTCGGCTTCATTATGAGGTGCGCTGCGATGCTCACTATCGCTTCATTATGGTCCGGGTCAGCCTTTATACGCCCACCTATCACTCGCTCTTGCTTTCTTTGGACGCCGATGGTTTCTGGCGCACCGATAAGTCGGACATACCCCTGGGTAAATTGCAGGGCTGCCTTGACATTGACATTTCGGCCACCCCTTTCACCAACACGCTGCCCATTCGGCGTTTGGGCCTACAGCCGGGCCAGTCAGCCGAGATCAAGGTGGCCTATATCGCCATTCCCGCGCTGCACATTTCAGCCGCACAGCAGCGTTATACCTGCCTGGCGCAAGCCCCTGACCACAGCCTCTATCGCTTCGAAAGTCCGGCTGACAATTTTAGTGCCGACATTCGGGTGGATACGGACGGTTTGGTTGTTGACTATCCAGGTCTCTTTCGCCGGGTGTGGGCGGGTTGAGACGGCAACTATTCTATTAAGCTAAAACAAAACGCCCCAGAGCATTTACCCTCTGGGGCGTTGTTTTTTTGTCAAAAAAGTCAAACCATCAAACCGAAAAGCCGCTGCGCCACATTACCAGCAGCACGCCGCCGCCGACTACAAAGAGCAGGACGGCCACACCGATGAGCACAAACGGCAGCCCGGATGGTTCTCCCTGGCCGGTAACGGGTAACACGGAATTACTTTGAGCCGGAACTTCGACGGGAGCAACAGAAGCAGGTTCCGCATCGGCGGGAGCGACCGAGGCCGCTAACGGCACAGGCGTTTGGGTCGGCGCAGCCGCTACGGCTTCAACCGGACTTTGCGTGCCGCCGGTGTCGGTGCTGGCGCGTTTATCGGGCTGAATGTAATTAACCATAAACTGATTACGCCCTGCGCCCTCGCCGTTGTAGATAAGTTCATAAACTTTACCCACTTCCGCCTGAAAACTGTAGGTATAGGCTTTTTCACCGGAGCCGGTGGCTGTGCCGCGATACTCGCCGGGAATCAGCACAAAATCCTCAAAGGGGCAGTAGGTCGTATCCTGACCTTTGGCCTTGAGCTTGAGCGCATCGGCGCTGCCTTGAGCACTGGCATAATCAAATTCCAGATCAACCCCCGAACAGTTTTTCAGCCGGACCAGAGCATATTTCTCAGGCATATAAAGATAGCTCGGCTCGATTTCCGGGTAAGGCAGCGGCGCACCCAGTTCATTATCAATGGTAATGGTCGGGCCGACCCACTCGGTATAGTTGCTGTTGCTATTAACCTGCCGGATAATCATCTGGTACGTGCCGTTTTGATAGGTGCGGGTGTCAAAACGGGCCAGGTTGCCGTTGACTACCGGGGCGTAGGTTGTCGCCACCCACAGCAGGTCACCTTTACCCGGCTTGAGAAAAATCTCGTACTTCAAAAAATCAGGGAAAGCTGCCGCACCGGTCACAGTGACCAGGCCGGTTACCGTCGAGCCATTGGCCGGAGTGGTGATAAATACGCTACCTTCCTGCGCGGCGGCCGGGGCAGGCTGACCAAAACTTACCGAGACAATAACGGCCAAAACAATCAAGCTTACATATTGCAGAGGATGACTTTTCACAGTTGAACCCCCATGTTTCACTAATTCTGGATTAATAAGATGACTTAATGTACTTCATCTGAAATTTTACCACACTTCTCGAATTATGTAAAGTTGAGGGTTTTTGATTTTTGAAAAGCGAGGGAATAAGTTCCCTTCCTCACCCAGTAAGATGAGGAAGTAAGCCTGATAAAATAATCCTTTCTGGGGGCTTAAAATCCCCAAGCTAGGTATGGTGAAACATCAAGGAGACCACTATACTGGGGGGTAGCTGAAGTAGCTATGAGGCATTCACTATAAAGTCACCCATTATTTTGAACTTTAATAATATCACCTTCACCGAGATGGGACAACCTTAGCCATGGGGCATGATGAACCCATTTAAATCTGTCTCAATACCATCCTGGAATACCATCTCTTATAGATCCTTACTCCTCCTGGGATGTGAGTTGCTAGTGGGGTTGACCTTTTTGGGGGCCGTTCTTTTTTTGCGAGCGCCGTCCTTTGGACGTTCAGTGGTGGATTGGGATGAGAGCGTTTATCTCCTCATGGCGCGAGAATGGTTGCGAGGGTCACTGCCCTATACCACCTTATGGGATCATAAGCCACCCGCTCTTTACCTTCTTTTTGTGTCAGGGCAATGGGTTTTTGGGCAGACCATTGTATCAATCAGAATCTTGACCTGCCTGGCTGTCGCTCTATCGTGTTATCTCATTTACCGTTTTGGCCGTGACATCCTGCACTCTACTAAAACGGGGCTTCTGGCCGCCATTCTCTATATGGCTTTTTCCTTAAAAAACGTGGGTGAAACGGCGCATGCGGAACTTCTCTTTAACCCATTCGTCTTGTTGGGCTTCTATCTCATCTTGCGCCTCTTCCGTAAAACACAGGTAAGCCGGTGGCAACTCATTTTGATCGGCCTGGTATTTGGGGTGGCAATGCAGATCAAGTTTTCAGTGCTGTTTGATTTTATAGCAGCAGTGATGGTGTATATCTTGGTCGTTGTCGCTTGGCGGAAGTGGTTTTCTTTCTCTACGGTCTGGGTGCATGCTATGGAGATGGGCGTGGGGTTTCTGATGCCCCTGCTGGTCTTTGTTAGCCTTTATGCTGCGGCCGGACAGTTGGAGGTATTTATTCATGCTAACTTTACCGCAATATCATCTACGGCCAGTTAATCCCTTTCTCAGTTCAAAGCCTGGTTAACGCCCTTCTTGTGCAGGTTAAAACGCATATACTCCTCTGGACGGCGCTCTGGCTGACCCCGGCCTTTCTGCTGCAATCAGCGCGCCCACCAAAAAGGCTGGATTACAGGGTCGTAGCCCTGCTCATCTGGGTGCTAGGCTCGTTTATGGGGGTAAACATCGCCAAACGATTCTACCCCTATTACTTTCTGCAAATGCTAAGCCCGCTGTGCTTGCTGGCCGCCCACCTCGTTATAAACGCGGCTCACGCTCTCAAAGAGAAACCCCTCTGGACCCGCAGCTTACTGGTAGGTCTGATTCTGCTGGCGCTGTTTGAGCCACTCTTTATGCCCATGCGGACCAGCCTGGCGGCAATACGCCAGCAGTGGTACAAGCAGCCAGACAAACCTGCTCTGGTGGCCGCTTATCTTAATGAGCGCATAGACCACGACGCCCGCTTGTTTGTTGTAGACTATCAGCCTGTCCTTTACTACCTGGTTGATGGGGTTATCCCAACGCGTTATATTGTGCCGATGGTATTAACGCATGACGATTGGGCCAGGGTGGCAGGAATTGATCGTTACCGGGAGTTGGCGGCAATCATGGCCTGCCCGCCTGACTATGTGGTGCTTAAAGATCGGGTGATTGACGACAAATTTTACACGCAGCTCTACGCCTACTTATCGCAGGATTACAAAAAAGAAATCTCGCTCCACGGCGTCAGGATCTATCGGCGATCAACCAGCCGCCTGGGTTATGCTGCTGATTTATCAGCCCCTTTGAGTTTTTGTACCCGTTCCCCATCTCATCCCCTACCGCCGCAACCCCTCCACGGGAAGGAAAGCTAGAGATTCCACATTGATGATGTGCCGGGTTATTTGTTGAAGGTCGGTTGCGGTGAGTGGGGGGTGCTCATTTCAAAATCTTAGTACAGCTTTGCCTTAGTTCGTGACGAAATCAAGGCGAGTAGATACCTCCACAGAAGTCATATCATTCCGACCGGAGGGAGGAATCTTCGTTATCACCGCCGAAAATGTTATAGCGAGCAAGAAGATTTCTCGCTGGCGCTCGAAATGACATCTCAGGAAACGGATACATTAAATCGTGACGAATTTATGCAATCCTGTACTTAGTACAATCATCACTCATAAATTCAGCATTATTTTACGGCGCACAGCGCGTAATTCGACCGCACGCTCAGCAAATTCCATCTTTCCACCTGCCTTCTTCTCACTCAAACTTTATGTCATCCCCTCCCCAACGAAGTGAGCTTAGCTTCGTTCCGGGCGACCGCCATTACCACGATGATGAAGTTGAAGGCTTGACCGCTTGTCGCTTAAGTGATCGGCTCCTGATTACGACCCGGTCAGGGCCTTATCCCCACCGGGATGATGGGGCAGCGGTGCGAAAGGTCTTTCATAAACGGCGTTCTGTGACCATTGAACCGTTCAATAGCCTGTTCAAAAATGTCTTTGAAAGGCACGGGCAAGTCCCGGTTAAGGGTTTAGCACGAGTACGTTTGATTGTTTTGGGAGCCGTGTTTGTTTACCAAGTCGTCCTCCTTTATCAATTTCATCAAGGCCTGCCCCTCGGTAAAGAGGTCAAGGCTTTGCTTCGCGCTGCCTGAGTATTTATGACCACTCATCAATTAATGCAATTTTTACTGACATTTTCAGCTTAGTGAAGTATCATGGAAATGGCAAATTGGTACGTCTTTTGACTACCTACTATGACACTGAAGTTCTGATGAAAGCGTAGACTCATAAAGGTTAAATGCGTAACTTTCCTTTGGTTCCAACTGTATGATATAATTGGCTGTTAAACATTTTCTGGAAGTAAACCCTATGTCCTTACATCAAAAAACGATTGTCATCATTGGCCTGACCTTTCTGGGGCTGATGGCGCTGTTATTTACTATCTCACGTTTAATTGTGCTGGCCGGCTTCAACGAATTAGAAGAGAAGAGCACCGCCCAGAATGTTACTCGTGCCACTAATGCAATTTATGATGAGTTGGTCGGCTTAAACAGTACGGCCCACGACTGGGCCAGTTGGGACGACACTTACACTTTTGTTGACGACGCCAATGAAGCATATATCGAAAACAATTTGACGGCCTCAGCTTTGCTTGCCTTGAGACTCAACCTGATGCTGTTTGTTGATCCTTCCGGCCAGCTTGTCTTTGGCAAAGCGGTTGATTTGCTAAATCAGCAGGAAATACCCCTGCCCCCAGAATTATTGGCTCGACTATCGCCCGGCAACACCCTTCTACATCATTCTGATTTAAACAGCAGTGTCTCGGGGATTATTCTGCTTCCGGAAGCCCCCCTCCTTGTGGTCTCACGACCTATTTTGACCAGCAATGATGAGGGGCCGAGTCGGGGAACGCTGATCCTGGGTCGTTATCTGGACAACAGTGAAATTCAATATCTGGCTGAACTGGTTCATCTGTCGCTTCACCTGGATCGGTTTGACGATCCCCACCTACCCATTCACACTCAGTCTGCCCGCACCGCTCTGGCCGCTGGGGCACCTGTCTTTGTTCAACCCCTGGATTCGCAAACAATCGCCGGCTATAGTGTGCTGACAGATATTGAAGGAGAGCCTATTTTAGTGCTCCAGGTGGAGGCGCCCCGCGAAATCTATCAGCAGGGCCAGGGCAGTGTGGCCTACTTGATGGGGTCGCTGCTGGCCGTTGGTTTGGTTTTTGGAACGACCACCCTCTTGCTTTTGGAGAAACAAGTTCTCTCCCGGTTGACCGGTCTCAGCCAGCGGGTCAAACAGATTGGTGTCAGCGGAGACCTGACTGTGCGAATACCGGTCACCGAACAAGATGAATTATCCCATCTGGCTCAGACAATCAATTCCATGTTGAGTTCCCTGGAAAAATCAGAGCAAGCCCGCAAGCAGGCGGAAGTAGAAATTTCCCGGCGTAACCGCGAATTAGTTCTGCTCAATCAAGTTATTGCCGCAGCGGCGATTAGTTCCGACGCGAAAACAATTCTGGAAACAGCCTGTCGTGAATTAGCCCTGTTCTTTGATCTTCCCGTTACAACTGCCCTCCTGTGTGATGAACAGAAAAATGGAGTGGAAGTAGCAGTTGAATACCTGGCCGAGGAACAACCGGCCACAGCCGTCAAAACTATACTGATGAACGGCAGTTTCCCCTTCCAATCCTTGCTCACTCCCGGAGAACCTCTATTCATTGCCGATGCCCGCAGCGACCCCCGGCTGGCATTGCTCCAAGAATGGATCACTCAGCAGCGTATTATCTCCCTGCTCATCCTGCCCCTCATTGTCGAGGGGAAAGTTGCCGGCTGCCTGAATCTGGCGGCGGTCAAGGCGCGTGACTTCCTGACCGACGACATCGACCTGGCCAAGCGGGTGGCCGACCAGGTGGCAGTGACCTTAGCGCGGGTGCGTTTGGTCCAAGCCCAGCAGCGTTTGAGTGCGGCTATCGAACAGTCTGCTGAAAGTATTATCATCACCGATACAGTGGGAACAATTATTTATGTTAACCCCGCTTTTGAACGGATTTCCGGTTACAGCCGGGCAGAAGCCCTTGGTCAAACTCCGCGCCTTCTCAAAAGTGGTCAACTGTCGGAGAGCTTTTACCAGCATTTGTGGCAGACGCTCAGCGCCGGCCAGGTTTGGCGAGGCCGTATAATCAATAAAAAGAAGGATGGAAGCCTATACACGGTAGACAAAATTATTACGCCCGTTCGTGATGAGCGCGGACTGATTGTCAACTATGTAGCTGTAGGCGACGATGTAACCGGCAAACTTCATCTGGAAGACCAACTCCGCCAGGCGCAAAAGATGGAAGGCATCGGCCGGTTGGCTGGCGGTATTGCCCACGATTTCAACAACTTACTGACGGTTATTAACGGTTACAGCGAAATCCTGTTGCATCGCCATCCTGACTTCTCTGATCCCGTCCGGCAGGGGCTCGAACAGATCAAACAGGCTGGCCAGCGAGCGGCGACATTGACTGCTCAACTTCTAGCCTTCAGCCGCAAGCAAGTCCTCCAACCCCAAATCCTGGACCTCAATCACCTGGTCGTCAATATGGAGAGGATGTTAGGCCGACTCATTGGCGAAGATATTAACTTGAAAACCGTCCTTGCCTCCGATCTCGGCCAGGTCAAAGCTGACCCCAGCCAAATTGAGCAGGTTCTGGTTAACCTGGCGGTCAACGCGCGTGATGCTATGCCGGGTGGGGGGATGCTTACGATTGAGACGGCCAATGTTACGCTTGATCTCGATTACGTCCATCATCATGTTGAGGTGACGCCTGGAGAATATGTCATGCTCGCTGTCACTGACACCGGAATTGGCATGTCGGCCGAAGTAAAAGCGCATTTATTCGAGCCGTTTTTTACCACCAAAGAGGTAGGCAAAGGCACCGGATTAGGTCTGGCGACCTGTTTCGGCATTGTCAAGCAAAACAGAGGGCATATTTGGGTCTATAGCGAACCTGGCCAGGGCACTACCCTTAAAATCTATTTGCCCCGCCTCCGGGCAGAGATCAAGCCGGTAAGCGAGGAAACCAGGCCCAAAAATTTGCCCCAAGGCACCGAGAAAATCCTGCTGGTGGAGGATGCCCCGGCAGTACGTGAGCTAACCGCTCGAATCCTACGCCAGCATGGTTACACCGTCCTGGAGGCGGCTGACGGGGCCAGCGCCCTGCGACTGATCCAGGCCCAGCCGGATATCCAGTTTCAACTCTTGCTGACCGACGTGGTGATGCCTGAGATGGGAGGGCAAGTATTAGTGGATCGGCTCATGGTTGAGCGGCCTGGTCTCAAAGTATTATTTATGTCAGGCTACACGGACACGACCCTGGCTAATCGGGGTATTGGCTTACCAAACCTGACCTTTCTACAAAAACCGTTTACACCGGCTGCCCTGCTGGGCAAGGTGCGTGAAGTTCTGGATGCGCCCTTGAGTAAAAATGGGCACACCGGACACTAAACGCTCTAACGTTGAACGGTCAACATTAGAACGTTAATTATGGGCTGGAATGAGCGTGATTTCATTAAAACCCAGGTAAATTTGGCCGCGATGGTCGAGCAGTTTTAACCGTTCCGTCCCGGCAACATCAACCCGGAGCATCTGCCCGGCCACACCAATGCGAAGTTGCGCGGTCGCCCCCTCGAAGATGATCTGTTCTACCGTCCCCTCAAAGACATTACGGTAGCCGCTGCCATCCCCGTTGCTGAGCACTTTAATATCCTCTGGTCGCACGTAAGCTACCACCCCATCACCCGTTTTCATGCCAACGCGAGTGGGGCATTGTAGGGTTAATTGATTCGCCTGGATTGTCGTCATCTGACTGGTAACATTGGTAATCCGGCCTTCCAGACGATTGTTCGCGCCGATGAACTCGGCCACGAAGTCGCTCTGGGGGTGGAGATAAATTTCGGTCTGAGTGCCGATTTGATCTATCAGCCCGTGATTCATTACGGCGATACGATCCGAAATGGCAAAGGCTTCGGATTGATCGTGGGTAACGTAGATGGCGGTTTTGCCCGTGCGCCGCTGCAATTCCAAAATGTTGTACTTCAATGTCTCGCGCAGATTGCGATCCAGAGCCGACAATGGCTCGTCGAACAACAGTACACGAGGGTCGGTGGCCAGAACGCGGGCCAGGGCGACCCGTTGCTGCTGGCCGCCGGAAAGCTGGCGCGGCAGGCGATCCCCGTAATTAACCATATCCACCAGCTTGAGCACCTCGGCAATTTTGGCCTTGATTTCCGACTTGGGCCGGCCCTTGACCGAAAGCCCAAAGCCAATATTGTCGGCTACACTCATGTGGGGAAAAAGGGCGGGGGTCTGGAAGACAAAGCCGATATTGCGGGCGTTGGGCGGCAGATCGGTGATATCCTGCTCATCAAAATAAATCCGGCCGGCAGTGGGTTCGATCAACCCGGCAATCATACGCAAAGTGGTGGTTTTGCCACAACCGGATGGCCCCAGCAAGGTAACAAATTCCCCCTCGGCCACATCCAGATTGACGTGTTCAACGGCGACCGTTGGGCCGTAATGTTTGCTAATATTAACCAGGCGAACGCGAGACATCGTTTTCCTCGTAAAACGTAATGCGTAAAACGTAATGATTTTCAACGGAGTTCATTACGTTTTACGTTTTACACATTTTTGTGATAACAGAAATCCAACTAAATCAAGTACGTCCCCTTCAAGTAGCGCGAACCAAAGATGCGGAAAAAGAGGATCACGGCGGTGAAGGAGACGATTTGCATAAAGGCCGCCAGCGCCGCCGTTGTATTTTGAATCCCGGCGGTGCGGACCAAATTAAAGACACGCAGCGGGGCGGTGGTCACGCTGGGCGCAGCGACAAAGAGGGTAACCAGGTATTCATTGAAAACAATGATAAACGAGAGCAAAATTCCGGCGCTGATGCCCGGCCCGATTAACGGCAGCACAATTCTGAAGTACGTTTGCAGGCGAGTCGCCCCCAGGCATTGGGCGGCTTCTTCAAAAACCAGGGGCAAATCCTTCATGGCGACCACAATGGGGATCAGCATCAGCGGGAAGGTGCCGACCACCATCGCAAAAACCAGCCCCCAAATGGAGTTGGTGAGACGATAGGTGAAATTGTAAGCCAGCACCAACCCTATCCCCAGCACCGGCGCCGGCGTGTACAGTGGCAGGGTCAAGGCCGATAAAATGACCCGTTTGGCCGGAAATTCAAAGCGCACCAGGGCATAAGCCGCCGGCAGGGTGATGAGCAGATTCAGGCCAATAGCCAAGGCCGACACTCTCAGGCTGGTAAGCAGGTTATCAATAAAACTACCAAAAATGTAACCGTAATTACTCAAAGTATAGACGCCGGTGGCGCCTTTTTGCAAAGAGTAGTTAAAAAGCGCCAGAAATGGAGCCACAAAAATCAGCAAACAGAGCCAGATATAGGCGTGGCTTAAAATATCGCCCATACGCCGCGAAGAAAATCGCCAGGATTTTTGAGTGGAGGTTGTCATCCCTTGAGTCTCCTAAAACGTTCAACATTGTTACACCAACCCACCCCGCGAGTACCGCAGCGAGGCATAATTGACGGTGAAGGCCAAAATCATCAGCACCACGCCCATGGTGGTTGATAAGCCGTAATCAAGCTGGACCACCCCACGCTGGTAGAGCGTCCAGGCCAGGGTGCGCTGCTCGTTCAACGTCCCCAGGAGCAGCGGCTCGGCAAAGGCGCCGACATTCCAACCAAAGCACATCAGCATCCCGGCAATCAGGCCGGAGCGGGTCAGCGGCAGGATGACCCGCCAAAAGGTTTGCCAGGGTTTAGCCCCCAGGCAAACCGAGGCTTCTTCGAGCACCGGGTCAACATTGCTCAAAGCCGCGCCCACATTCATGACCATAAACGGGAAGGTGAAGATGGCCATGGCAAACACCACCGAGGGCAGACCGTACAAAAATTGTACCCCCTGCAAACCCAGCGCGTCGAACAGCGGCGTCAGCCAGCCGCCGGGCAGCAAAATAAAGCGCAGGCCAAAGGCAATATACAACGCGCCGAACATCGGGAAAACCATGAAACCGCGCACAACATCGCGGTAACGAACTTTGCGGACCAGAATGTAAGCAAAAGGAAAGCCGAAAATCAGGTCAACCAGCGTGGCCAATCCGGCTAATTGGATGGTTACGCCCACGTTGGGTGCATAACGGCCAATCATATCGGCGTAATTCTGCCAGGTATAAGTGGGACCGGCCAACGACAGAAAGCTATCTTTTTGGGTAAAACTCATCAGGATGATGAAAGCCAGTGGATAGAATAAAAAGAGCACTGTCATCAGAATCGAGGGCAACAGTAACAAAACCGGCTTGACCTGCCAGCGGCGTTCAACCAGAGCGGTATCGGCTACGTTGGTGGTTATTGCTCCTGCCACATCTTGGGCCATAAAAAACTCCTCATCAAGGCAGGGGAGCGGAGGAGCAGGGGTGCAGGGGTGAATCTCCTCTCCCCAGATCCTCTGCTCCTCCCGGCCTTCGGCGCACCCGAAGGGGTGTGCTCCCTTGCAGTTTTTATTGTCCGAGCCGCTCGGCGTAGTGGTTCATCCAGGTATCAAAGCCGGCATTGTAGGCTTCCCAATCCAGCGGCAGGAAGAGTTCATCAATCTGCTGCGAGGTGGGATAAAATTCGTAATAGTTATCTTTGATCCAGGCGGGGATCAAGTCCTCACCATAACCCGGCCCCAGGAAACCTTCTTGCAGTTCAGCCCAGGGACCATTCTCAATGCCCCAATTGTTGGGGAATTGTACTTCGGGGCTGAGCCGCCAGTTGATAAAGATTTGGGCCAGCACCGGGTGGGGCGCGCCTTTGGGAATCCAGAGGTAGCCGTTGGCCGGGTAAACGCCGGTGGGCGGGATGAGCAGCGCGGCATCGTCATTGCCGCCCAGATATTCCAAACGAGCGAGCGAGTTCCAGAAACCCACTGCATCTACCGCGCCAGAACGTAGAAGCTGCTGCATCTCGGCGCTGTCGGTGGTGTACTTGAGTACATTAGGGCCAATGTTATCCACCACCCAATCCACCGTTTCAACCATCTGCTGCGGGTCTTTATAATCCTTGCCTAGCTCGGTGGCGACCGTCACCAGAAAACCACCAGCGGTAATATCACCCGGCAACGGCAGGGTAATTCGACCTTTGAAACGTGGGTCGGCCAGGTCGGCAATTTTCGTTATCTCACCGGCGCGGCTCTTGCTGTAAACAATCGCCGGGAAAGCGGTGGCCTGGAAGGCAATGGCCGTAGGCACACGCTGGAACTTTTGCGATACCAAAGCCTGGTTGGGCACCAGCCCGGAGGGTAGGAACTCGGCCACAGCATCCTGTTTCATGGCATCGGCCCAGTAATTTTCCTCAATCGCCAGTACATCGTAGGGGGCGGCGCTGCCGGCCTTTTGGGCGGCGTAGAGATTGGTCAGGTAGACGCTTGGTGACTGGCTGCCTTCGTAGGTCAAGGTAACATCCACACCGTAGGTAGCTTTGACATATTGCTGGAACTGGTTTACTAATTCATCGTTCGCAGTGTAAGTCCAGTTGCCCACCACCACACTGCCCTCCGCCGCGATGGCTTCGGCGATTTCGGCTTTGGTCATTTCCTTATTTAAGATGGAAACCATAACGGGCCGGTCTTCACTCAGCGAGGCTTGAGCTTCGCCCGCGCCGGGGATGCACAGTTTCCAACCAACTTCGATAATATTAACATTATCAATTTTGGCGTAACTGCTATCCGCCGCATTTTTGGCGTTAGTGGCGTCGGCAATGGCCTGAAACGCCAGCGGGTCGCCATAAAATTTGTCGGCCAATTTCGAGAGCCAGTCATCGGCCTGCACTACCACATCAGATTCACAGACAACGTCATCCTGGGCCAAAGCCGGGGCGGGTAGCAGCATTACGAGTAAGGCCAGCAGCGAGATAAGGCTGATAAAATTGACTATTTTTTTCATTGTCTCCTCCACATAATTTGAATCAACTCAGTCTTAAGTTTGCTTACCTGCAAAATGATCGCCTTAACGCCTAAGTTTTTTCATTCCCCTCCTTAAAAGATAGAGATTGGTAATTGGAGATTAGAGACAGCATGCCGTTTGGATATTGGATTTAATCTCTAATCTCCGGCTTTGTATCCCCTTATTTATCGAAGATACCTCTCCACCACCCGCCGAAATTCGGCGGCTTTGGCTTCGACATCGGCGGGGGTGGCGTGGATGGTCAACCCGTAAGTGGCCAAGGCCTTGTCCTGCATGCCAATACCGATATTGAACGAGCGGGCCAGTAAATCGTCGGTTTGGGGCAGCATGCCGGCGTAGTAACTTACATCCGCTGGATAAACTTCTGAATGAAAAGGGCTGCCCCTTTCTATCGGCACTCGTTTTTCCAGTAGCGGTTCCATGTTACTGTAGACATGCCAGCCGGAGTCGGAGAGAAGTTTACCGTCCAAATCAGCAGCGATGCGGCGGGCAATATCAGCAGAGGGAAAAATCACTGTCAACAGCGTGGCGCACTCTCCTTCGGGGTCAGGCAGTTCCCGAAATTCCAGGCCGGGCAAGTCGCCGATGAGAGATTTGAACAATTTCTTGTGGGGGTGGAGGTGCGCCCTAATATAGCCGATTTTGCGAAATTGGGCCAACAGCACTGCCCCCTGTAATTCGGTCATGCGAAAATCGAGACCCACAAAAGGCCGCTGGCCCACTTCGCGGCCTTTGCGCAGCGGGGCATGGCCCTGGTCGTGCAAAGCGAAGAAGCGTTTGTAGAGGTTCTCATCATCTGTGACAATGGCGCCACCCTCGCCGCCGGTTATCACCTTGGCATAGTTGAAGCTGAACGCGCCGGCGTGGCCCATACTCCCAACAGGTCGCCCTTTATACGATGCGCCAAACGCCTGGGCGCAGTCCTCCAATAAAATCAAGCCGTGCCGCTCGGCAATCGCTTTGAGTTCATCCATGCGGGCCAGGTTGCCCATGAGATGCACGGCCATGATCGCTTTAGTGCGCGGCGTGATTTTCTGCTCCACATCGGCCGGGTCGAGGTTGAAAGTCCGGTCAATTTCGGCCAGCACCGGCACGGCGCGGGCATAGATAATAGCCGAGATGCTGGCGATAAAGGTAAAGCCTGGCACGATGACCTCATCACCGGGGCCAATGCCCAGGCCCAGCAGGGCAATCCACAACGCCGTCGAGCCGGAATTGACGGCAACGGCATAATTGACCCCTGATTGTTCGGCCAGCGCCTTTTCAAAACTCCAGACTTTAGCCTTAAAATTGGGATTATCCTCCTGGCCATAGCGATAAAGCCAGCCGCCGCGCAAAACGTCGAGCACTTCAGCTATTTCTTCTTCGCCAATCAAATCAAATCCAGGGCCGGGCATAAATAAATCTCCTGTGGAGTGGTAGTCAGTAATCAGTAGCCAGTAGTCAGATATTCTCTGTAATCAGCAACCTTTAACTCTACAATCCTGCGACCCTGCGACCCTGCGACCTGCTACCCTGCTACCTGCTACCCTGCGACTTGCACTTTCAACCCTGTCTCTTGCAAGGCGGCCAAGTGTTCGGGCGTAATTTTGTCATCGGTAATCAGCGTGTTTACCTCGGTCAGCCGGCAGAGGCGGGCAAAGGTCGTTTGACCAATCTTGGAGTGATCGGCCAGCACAACGGTTTTGGCGGCGGCGGTCATAAAAGCCCGGCTGGCGACGGCCTCCGGCTCGTCGGCTACTGAGAAGCCAAAAGATAAGTCAATTCCGCTGGCGCCCAAAAAGGCCAAATCAAGGCGCATCATTTCTAGGCTTTGCGCTACCAGACTGCCTACCAATTCATACGAGTCTTGATTTAACAGCCCCCCGGTCACGATGACTCGTTTGCCCCACTGTCCTTGAAGTTCCAGAGCAATATTGACCGCATTGGTGACGATGGTAACGTTTTCCATCGCTCGTAGCTGGCGGGCCAATTCGGTGCAGGTGGTGCCGCCATTAATCCCGATGACTAATCCTGGTCGAATCAGTTCTTTGGCGGCGGCAGCAATTTTACGCTTGGCTTCAACGTGCTGCGCCGCTCGATTTTCATAGGGTAGTTCATAGCGAATGGGGGTTGGTAATTGAGCAGCGCCATGAGCGCGCCGCAGCAGCCCCCCTTGTTGCATCACCCGCAAATCGCGCCGGATGGTCGAAGGGGAAACCTGCAACAATTCGCTCAACCGGCCCACCTCTAAACTGTTGTGCTGAGTCAGGTGCTGCAAAATTTTTAACTGGCGATCCGTAGTCATCTTTGACGCGCCTGGATTGTCAAATAAGGGGGATTGCTTAATTACCGCAAATATTAGCATTTCATTGCTCATTTGTCAACAAAATGAGCAATTTTGGGAACGGAGGCCAGAGCTTGTTTTGGCCTTTCCAGACCCAGGTTTGGACTCCATTTTCCGCAACCGTCAAGATTTTTTTCAGGATTACAGCGTTTTGGCAAAGTGCCCCAGAAAAGTGCGCAAGCGCTCCGTTTGCGGCTGCTCAAAAATTTGCTGAGGTGTCCCCTGCTCCACAATTACCCCTTCATCCATAAAAATGATGCGCTGGCCCACCTCTTTAGCAAAACGCATCTCATGAGTCACTACCAGCATGGTCATGCCGGTGTGAGCCAGATCTTCCATCACGCTTAACACTTCGCTAACCAACTCTGGATCTAAAGCCGAAGTGACTTCATCAAACAGCATGACCTTCGGCCCCATCGCTACGGCGCGGGCAATGCCAACCCGCTGCTGCTGTCCGCCGGAGAGTTGAGAAGGATACGACTTCAGTTTATCGCCCAAGCCGACACGTTTGAGCCAGGTCACAGCGCGGTCTTCGGCCTCGCTTTGGGCCAGCTTGCGCACTTTGGTTAAGCCTAACAATACATTATCCAGGGCGGTCATGTGGGGAAAGAGATTGAAGCTTTGGAAGACCATGCCTACATCGGCCCGCATTTTGGCAGTGGTATCTTCGGGCAGTTTGACCAGTTTGCCGTTATTTTCCCGATAGCCCATCAGTTGGCTATCCACGAAAATTCGACCCTCCTGGTATTCTTCCAAAAAATTGATACAGCGCAGCAAGGTGGTCTTGCCGGAGCCGCTGGGGCCAATGATAACCACCACTTCGCCCTTGTCCACCTCCAGATTGACCCCGCGTAGGATGTCCACAGTGCCAAAGCGTTTGACCAGATTTTGAATAATGACGAGCTTGTGCGGCATAGAATTTCCTGGAGTTTAGGTATAGGCGAAGCGTTTTTCCAAACGCTGCCCCAACATCGAGATGGCGTAATTGATAATGAAATAAAGCAAGGCGGCGACGGCATATAATAACAATGTTTGGCGAGTCCGCCCGACGATTTGTTGAATCGCCAGCATCAGGTCTACCACACTGACCAGCGAGACGAGGGACGAGGCTTTGACCAGTTCAACCGCGGTATTGACCCAGGGTGGCAAGATACGCCCCACAGCCTGGGGAAAGATAACATAGCGCAAACGCTGGCGAAAGGTCAGACCAATCGCTTTGCCGGCGTCGGTTTGACCTTTGGGGATGGAGTCAACCCCACCCCGAATGACCTCCGAGACATGCGCCCCACAGAAAATACTCAGCGCCATCACAGCGGCCATCAGCGCCGATACTTTCAGCCCCAAAGCGGGCAAGCCATAAAAAATGGCAAAAATCAGCACCAGCAGCGGGATGCCCCGGATGGTGTCTACATAAACACGAACGAACCAGCGCAAGGGCAAGCTGCCATACAAGAGGGACAGACCGCCGCCAATCCCAATAACGGTGCCTATCAATAAGACCAGCACCGACACTTGCAGCGTTACCAGCAACCCCCGCATAATGAGCGGCCAACTGACCAAAATTGTTTCCATATTTTAACGGACCACAGCAAAGCGACGTTCCAGCAGGCGCAGCAAGCCGGCCATACTGTAACAAGTGACCAAATACATTAATCCGACAACAGTGTAGACCTCGATAATCCGCCAGGTATTGACATTGATCTGAATAGCCCCATAAGTCAATTCGTGGACGGAAATAGCGGAAGCCAGCGAGGTATCTTTGAAGAGAGAAATCAAGGTATTGCCCAACGAGGGCAAGACAACCCGAAACATCAGCGGCACAGTCACATAACGCGCCACCTGGGCGCGAGTCAAACCGACTGCCTTCCCTGCCTCGATATAGCCTTTAGCAATGGACTGAAGGCCGGCTCGAAACGTCTCGGTCAAATAAGCGCCGGAGTAAATGGCCAGAGCAAAGACAAAAGACCACAAATTATCCAAAACCCTGAGGCCGATCAACGGCAGCGCAAAGTAGACAAAATAGATTATCAAGAGCAGGGGAATGTTGCGGACAAATTCGACGTAAGCCGCCACAAAGGTCCTGGCCCAGCGGGGGCCGTAGACCCGGGCAAATGCGCCGGCCAGGCCCAAGACAGCGCCAATCGCCAGCGAAAGCAGGGCAATGCCGATGCCCAGCAGCAAACCCTGCCACAACAAATCGAAGTTCTGAAAAACCGGACGCCAGTTGAAGTGATACACGTTACCTACTCAGATAAGCCATAAAGTGGCTCACGGATTTACACAGATAAACACGGATAGCTTTTAACTTTTTATCTGTGTTATCCGTGTTCATCCGTGAGCTATCAAGCAAGCAATCCTTAAAATTACTGGCGCACCCCGAACTCTACCGGGAAGCCCACGGGTGGCGGCGCCAGGTCAACCCCAAAGAATTGTTTGAAGGCAGCCGCATAGGTCGCAAATTCAACCCCAGTCATAGCCTCGTGCAAAACCGTGTTGATAAAATTCAACCAGGTAGCGTCGCCGGGGCGCACGGCGGCAGCGTAAGTTTGAGGCGACCAGCCATAGTCACCGGCCTTGTAGATATCCGGGTTTTGCTGTACCAGCCAGCGCACTGTGGACTCATCAATCGCCGCGGCATCAACCCGTCCCGAATCGAGCGCCTGGATGGCATTGGCTTGCGAGTCAAACTGCATCACTTCTGCTTCGGGCATGGCCTGATGCACCAGATCTTCTGCATAAACATTTTGCAGAATGGAAACCTTGGCGCTGCTGCCCTGGGCGGCCAGGTCCAGCGCTCCATTGTAGGGGCTGTCCGCGAGCAGCAGCGTGCCCACCCCTTCACGATAGTAAGGGATCGAAAACTCGACCAGTTGCGCGCGTTGGGCCGTAACCGTCATGAACTGGAAGACCACGTCAATCTGATTGGTCTGCAGGTTGGGAATGCGGGCATCAGAGGCTTGGCGCACAAACTCAACGGCCTCGGGATCATCAAAGAGGCCCTTGGCCAGCAGACGGGCCATCTCGATGTCAAAGCCGATTAAATTACCCTGGTCATCCTCAAAGTGCCAGGGCGGATTGGTGCTGCCGGTGCCCACAATAACCGTGCCCCGATCAAGCACCTCTTGGAGTTTGCCTGTGCCTGCCTGCTGTAAGCCGGCAGCGCGGGCGGCTTTGACTCCCCCCAACATGGTTGAGGCCGCCATGCCTCCCCCGAAAGCCAAAGCCGATGTTTTTAAGAAATTACGCCGTGATGTTGATGCTGACACTTTTCCCTCCTAAATTAAATAAAAAAGGTTAATAAAGAAAGTTACCTGAGGTAAGCGGGGCGTTTCATTATTAAAATGTTGGGGTGTTGGTTAAAACGAATAATAACCCCTGAATTTATTATTGCCAAATATAGAAGTTGTTGTCACAGGGTCACGCTTCGTGACCCGTAGCGTAATGCATGATTCGTTCTTCTGTTGCGTCTACACGATCCAGCGTCGCCATCACCCGCCCTTCGCGCATGACCACAATCCGGTCGCTCAGGCCCAGAATTTCCGGCAGTTCCGACGAGACCATGACAATGGCCACGCCGCGAGCGGCCAAATCGGCCAGCAGTTGGTAAATCTCCCGCTTTGCACCGACATCCACCCCCCGCGTTGGCTCATCGGCCAGGAGGATGCGACACTCGGCATTGAGCCACTTGGCAAAGACACATTTCTGTTGGTTCCCACCGCTCAAGCCGCGGATGCCGGCGTTGACACTGGGCGTGCGCACATTCAGCCGCTCGACGTACTCCTGGGTCTTTTTTCGTTCTGCCGCCAGGTGGAGCACGCCCTGCGGCGCGAACTGCTTCAGCCGGGCAATGGTCATGTTAAACCCGACTGTTTGGCGGAGGAGCAGCCCTTCGGTTTTGCGGTCTTCGGGCAAAAGGCCCAGCCCCAGTTCGATGGCCTGCTGCGGCGATTTGACCCGCACCGGCCGGCCAAAAATTTCAATCTGGCCGGCCTCCACCGGATCGGCTCCCAGGATGGCCCGCAGAATTTCAGTCCGGCCCGAACCGGCCAGCCCGGCGATGCCCAGGATTTCGCCCTCGCGTACACTCAGGCTAACCTCGCGCAAAACGCCGCGCCGGGTGAGTCCATGCACGGCCAGGGCTTCACGTCCAAAAACCGGGGCGCGCTGAGGATAGATTTCGCTCAGTTCGCGGCCGACCATCAGCTTGATCAGGCGGGTCGGGGTGAGGTTTTGGACCGCATCCGTGCTCACCACCTGCCCGTCTTTCATCACCGTCACCCGGTCGGCAATCTCAAAGACTTCGTTGAGCCGGTGCGAGATGTAGATAAAGGCCACCCCTTGCTCGGCCAGCCGGCGGATCAAGGCAAACAGCCCTTCCAACTCCGCCTCGCCCAGCACCGCCGACGGTTCATCCAGCACAATCAGGCGCGCATCCCGCGACAGGGCTTTCGCAATCTCGACCATCTGGCGCTGGGCCACACTTAAATACTGAACCCGCACTCGCGGCCGCAGCTTCAAGCCCAGCTTCAGACCGACAGCCAGGGTGTCATGTTCCAGTTTAGACCAATCAATCAAGCCAAACTTTGTTGGGGGCAGGCGGCCCATAAAGATATTTTCGGCGGTGGTCAGATGAGAGGCGAGCGAGGGTTCCTGGTAAATCACCGCTACCCCTCGCTCGATCATCTCGTGTGGGCTGGCCGCCTCAATCACCTGCCCGCCGATCCGTATTTCCCCCCGGTCGCGGGTGTAGGCCCCCGATAGAATTTTGATGAGCGTAGATTTGCCCGCCCCATTCTCGCCGACCAGGCCTAACACTTCCCCCCGCCCCACCGTCAGGTTGACCGAACGGAGCGCATGCACGCCGGGGAATGACTTATCAATCCCGCGCATCTCCAGAATCAGTTCGGTGGGCGGTGCGGTTGGGGAGTACGACTCGGTCATGGATAATCCTTCTATTGAAACGTGATACGTGATGATTCCGGAAAAAAAACCTCACGCATCACGTTTCACGCATCAACTGCCTAACCTTAAAACCCTTTGCCCACCCACTCGTCAATGTTGGAAGCATCTACTTTTACGCTGTCCAGCACCAGCGGGCTTTCGATCTTTTCGCCCTGCATGAGTTTGTAGGCGTACTCGACCCCTTCCTTGCCGCCGTTGGGGTAGGTAAAGGTGGCGGTCATTTCGCCGGCTTTGATGGCGTCAAAGGCTTCATTCTGGCCGTCAATGCCAACGACGAAGACATCTTCCAGCCGGTTTGCCGTCTTGAGCGCCTGGATTGCGCCCAAGGCCATCTCATCGTTGTGAGCATAGACCACCGTAAACTCGCCGGGGCCAAAACGCTGGAGCATATCTTCCATGTATTTCAGCGCCGGTTCCCGCGAGTAATCGGCGGTCTGGCTGGCAATGACTTTCACATCAGGATACTCTTTCAGCCCTTCCATAAATTCGACGTTGCGATCAATGGTGGCCGAAGCGCCCAGCGTGCCTTGAATCTCGATAATATTACCTTTGCCCTTCAACAACTCCTCGGCGATGTACTTGGCGGCGGCCCGGCCAATCTGCTTGTTGTCGGCCCCGATGTGCAGCGTCACTGGGGTACTCACCTCGCGGTCGAGGGTGATAACTTTGATGCCACCCTCAATCGCTTTTTTCGTCACTGGGGTCATGGCATCCGCCGTGACCGGGGTCAGGATCAGCACATCTATGCCCTGCGAAATCAAATCTTCAACATCCGCCGTCTGCTTTTCCGGCTTGTTCTGACCATCGGTGAAGACCATATTGACCTCATCGGTCAGGTTTGCGGCCCAATAGTCGCGGACATTGGCCGTCTGGTTTACTCGCCAGGGGTGGCCGTTGTGCGCCTGGGAAAAGCCAAAGAAATATTTTTCTTTGGGCGCGGCGGCTTGAGCTTCGCTCTCGGCTGGCTTGGCTTCAGCCGCCTGAGCCTCATCCTGGGCAGGCTGCGCGACGGGTTGGCTGGCGGCAGCGCAGGCTACCAGAAATGTGGCAATCAAGACTAAAATGATTAATTGTTTCACGGTTGACATGGCAAATTATCCTCCTTTGAAAATAGTAGACGGTAGACGGTAGACGGTAGACAGGGAGTCACACAACTCTGCTACTTTGCTACCTCGCCGGGTGCTCCGCACTCGGCAGTACCTTTTCAATGTTTACAATATACTGAGGGACAAACAAAATAATGATATTTAGAGGGGTAGTCAGGTCACGGCTGACTTGACATAGACTCGGAGGTAGAGGATAATTTAGCCGTGTCGGATGACACGGTGGAACGCCCTCGGACTCTCGCAAAGCAGGGGGCGTTTCACCTTAACCCCAGGCAGGCGATCACCTCCTTTCCATCAGGCTGGCCCTGCGCCGTTCCAGCAGCACCGCGCTGATGATAATCAAACCCTTGACAATCTGCTGTGAAAACGGCGAGACGCCCACCAGGTTGAGCAAGTTGGCCAGCACAGCCACAATGGCCGCGCCCACCAGTGTTCCGCGCACGCCGCCCTCGCCGCCGAACAAACTGGTCCCCCCAATCACCACAATGGCAATCGCGTCCAACTCAAAACCGGTCCCTTGCAGGGGTTCGCCGGTGGTCAAGCGCGATACCAAGATCAGCGCCGACAGCGCCGCCATGACCCCGCTGATAACATAAACCCCAAATGTCACCAGGGTGGTGTTGATCCCGGAGAGGCGGGCCGCCTCGACATTGTCGCCCACCGCGTAAATGTGCCGGCCCCAGGGGGTATAGGTTAGGGTCAGGCCGGCTAAAACGGCTACCAGCAGCAAGAGCCAGACCGGAACGGGAATACCCAGCCAATCGCCCGCGCCCAACCAACTGAATGACTCAGCCGCCTCACCAATGCTGATCGGCTGGCCCTCCGAATAGGTCATGGTTACCCCGCGTGCGATAACCAGCATCCCCAGCGTCATAATAAACGGCTGCAAATTGCCTTTGGTGATGCCAAAACCGTTGAGCGCACCGATAGCGCCGCCAGCTGCCAGTCCCACCGGAATAACGATATACCATGGCGCCCCGGCCCGCAGCATGCTGGCACTCAAAACTGCCACAAAACCAACAATCGAGCCAACCGACAAATCTATCCCCGCGGTTAAAATAACAAAGGTCATGCCAATCCCGATAATACCCACAATGGCGATTTGGCGAATCACGTTGATCAGGTTGGTCGGCTTGAGAAAGTGGGGTGAGATAATCGCCCCAACGATGATCAGGATAATCAGCGCGCCCAAAATACCCGACTCCCGGATCAACTGCCAGGCGCGCCCCTCGCCGCCCCAGAGGTTGGCCCAAAACCCTTTAGGCTTGTCCATTGTTTGTTCGTTTTGCGGTGCAATTGAGGCCATTCAAGTTTCCTTAGCGGGCCGTCCAGCCGCCGTCAATGAGGATTGTATCGCCGGTAATCAGCGAAGCGGCCGGCGAGGCCAAAAAGATCACCGCTCCGGCCACTTCCATCGGCTGGCCGATACGATGCAGCCCGGCGATGCGCTCGATCACCTCGGCCCGAAAGGTTGGGTCGGCCAGGGCCGCTTCTGTGCCAGGGGTGGCGATAAAAGTAGGCGCAACGGCATTGACGGTGACCTCGATGTTTGAGCAGTCGCACGCCGATGGAATTATTGTCATTGGCGACATTGAGGGTGACGAAGCGGCCATCGAGGTTTTAATGACCCGCCACCCTCACGTCGTCGGCGTCACCGACCGGGTTTCGCGCCGCCAATTTCCAGGGGTTTATATTGATAATGTACTGGGAACGCGTCTGGCGTTGGATCATCTGTGGAACTTGGGCCACCGGAATATTCTGTGTGTGTCCTATCCTCACATTGAAGACGGCGGGCTGCGAGCAGAAGTTTATCAACAGTATATGCAAGAACACGGGGCGGGAGACAAAATCCGGGTGTTTCTTACCTCGCAAGATTTGGAACCGAGCTACCAGGCCGGCCAGGAAATTTTTGCCAGCTTCATCGAACCGAATCGGCCCACTGCCATCTTTGCCGCCTCCGATGCCATCGCTATTGGGCTACTGCAAGCCGCCTTTCAGGCCGGTATTTCTATTCCGGCTCAGGTCTCGATCGTTGGCTTTGACAACCTGGAGATTACCCCCTTCACCATCCCACCCTTGACCACGATCAGCCAATCCGGGTTGGAAATGGGGCAACTTGCCGCCAATTTGTTGCTGGACATGATCGAGCAAAACCGTAAAAATTCCGAGGTCGAAGACATCGTTATGAATCCTACCCTGATTATCCGCCAGTCAACCGCCGCCCCGTCTTCAATTAACCGGGATTGATTTAAAAATATTTTTGACATTTTTACACCTGAGCCGCATAATGGGCCGCTGATTCCCCCTCCGCTGCTGCCCCCACATGGTTCAGGAATATGCTTATTTCTGAAAGGAATTCCATTAACATGCATCCTGGCATGAAGACACGTTATGACCGTATTATCAATCCGCAGACAGGCAAAACTGTTTTGCTGCCCTTCGACCACGGCCTGCCCTTTGGCCCGCTGCCCGGCATTACCGACCCTCGCCAGACGGTTGGCTGGGCAGCTGCGGGCGGCGCAAACGCGGTCATTTTTAATCAGGGCTTAGCCGGTAGCCTATTCCCGGCCTACAACACCCAAATTGCGACCATCCACATGCTGACCAATAGCTGCACTGTTGAACACGCTGCCCTCTTTGGCAGTGTGGCGCGAGCGGTCAAGTGGGCCGCCGATGCTATTGCTGTGGAAGTGCTGGTCGGCGCGGAAACGGAACGGCAAATGATCGAGCAGGTTGCGCCGGTGCTGGATGCCTGCGAAGAGTGGAATATGCCCTCGCTTTTTATGATGTACCCAACGGAGCACTTCAGCGAACAGGTGGGCAAAGTCGAGGCCATTCGCCGGGCGGCCCGCGCCGGGGCCGAATTGGGGGCAACCATCGTCAAAACCGCCTGGCCCGGCAGCAAAGCCGACCTGGCCAGGGTGGTCGAAAGCTGCCCAACTCCCCTGGTTATTGCCGGCGGCAGCCAAAAATCGGCTGAGGCGACTTTTCAAATGGCCCGCGATATTGTGGGTGCCGGCGCTGCCGGTCTGGCTATGGGCCGCAATCTGTGGGGGGCTGAAAATCCGGCCAGGATGATTCAGGCTATCGGCGCTATTGTCCATCAAAACATCAGTGTGGCCGATGCGTTGGCCCTGCTCCACGAATGAAAATGGGATATGGAGTCCAAAAGCATAGCTTTTGAACTCCGCCAAAGTTATTTTCCAGGAGAGAGACGTGTCCGCTTACTTTCTCGGCGTTGACATTGGCGGCACCAAAAGTCACGCCTTAATCGCCGACGCTTCGGGGCGGGCGGTGGGTTTTGGTGAGGCCGGCCCCGGCAACTACGAAGATGTGGGGTATGACGGTCTGGCAGCCACGCTGGCTGTTGTGACCCAACGCGCCCTGGCCGACGCCGGGATCACCAAAGAACAAATCGCCGGGGCAGGCTTTGGCATCGCCGGCTACGATTGGCCTTCGCAGCGAGAACCGCATCTGGCCGCCATCCGCCCGCTGGGGCTGGATCACGCCTCGTTTGAGTTGGTCAACGATACGATCATTGGTTTGCTGACCGGCGCACCTTCCGGCTGGGGGATTGCCGTCATCGCCGGGACGCGGGCCAACTGCTGGGGTTGGGACCAAAACCGGCGTATCGGCCGGCTGACCGGCTACGGCTGGCGCATGGCCGAAGTGGCCGGTGGGCTGGAGTTGGTGGGCAAGGCTATACAGTCCGTAGCTCTGGCATGGACCCGGCGCGGCCCGGCTACCCGCCTAACCCAAGCCTTTATCGAGTGGACCGGGGCGCGCGACATCGAAGATTTGTTGGAAGGCTTGAGTTTGGAGCGATTGCAAGTGGATGCCAGCGCCGCGCCGCTGGTTTTTCAAGCCGCGGCCAAGGGCGATCTGGTGGCCCAGGACATCATTCTGTGGGCCGGCCGGGAGTTGGGCAGCCTGGCTATCGGCGTCATTCGTCAGCTCAACTTTGAGGCGCTGGAGTTTGATGCGGTGCTGGTGGGCAGCCTGTACAAGGGCAGCCCGCTTCTGGTTGAGGCCATGCGCCAAACGGTTTATACGGTTGCGCCCGGCGCGCGTTTTACATCGCTCAGCGCGCCCCCGGTGGTCGGTGGGGTGCTGCTGGGCATGGAGCAAGCCGGCCTCAATGCACCGACCTTACGAGAAACATTGATTCAATCCAGCATGGAACTGCTGTCAACAAGGTCAATCTCATGAACCAAGCTTTCAAGTTTTATACCCGTGTCCGGGTCCGTTTTAATGAAACCGACTTGCAGGGACACGTTAACTTTGCCCAGTACTATTTTTACTTCGACGAAGCTGTGACCCATTATTTTGAGGCCATTGGCTACGATCATCATGATATGGACGCTGACCAAACCGATATGCTGTTTGCCGAGTCGCACTGCAATTATAAATCTTCGGCCAGGTGGCCGGAATGGCTGCGTATTTATGTGCGGATTGGGCACGTGGGCCGGCGCAGTCTGCGTTTTGAATTTGAAGTTCGGGCCGAGGCTGATGACCGGCTGATTGCCACCGGCCATATTGCGGCGGTCACGACCAGTAAAGATAATTTTGCGCCTCACCCTGTCCCTGAAAAATTGCGGCAGGCGATCAGCCGTTACGAAGAAAAAGCTCCGGCTGGGAGTTCCAGCCCAAATGAGTACAATATCGAAGCGAAAGAAGAAACTTAAAGGATTTAGCAAGGAGCGAAACGATGTGGGAACCGAATGACAGCGATGCTGAATTGCGCCAGATTTTAGAAGAGGCCAGGGTGATTGCCGTAGTCGGCGAGTCTAACGACCATTACTACACCAGCTATCAAGTGGCGCAATATCTCAAACAGATGGGCTATAAAGTTTACCCGGTCAACCCGACCATTGATGAAGTGGATGGCGACAAAAGTTATCCGACTCTGGCCGCTGTGCCCGAACCGATTGATATTGTGGATGTGTTCCGCAACCCAGATTTTTTGCCCGAAATTATTGCTGAGGCGATTGAGGTTAAGGCTAAAACCATCTGGACTCAACTGGGCGTGGTGGGATTAGACGACACGCCGGAGCAAAACGCCCAGGCCGCTGGGCTGAAAGTGGTTTTGGATCGGTGCATCCGCACCGAACACGAACGACTGGGAATCAAACCGAAGCAATAAAACTGAAAATGTCATTGCGAGGCCGGAGCAATCCCCCTCTCGGGTGGGAGACTGGGTCGCCTGCGGCTCGCAGCGACATGACAGATATTTTGGAGGGAGGGAATACGATGTCACGCCATCACTTGATTGATCTGAACGCCTGCATCGAGCGCCTGACCGCCAATGGCGACTTGGTGCGAGTACGCAGCGAGGTGGACCCGGTCCACGAGCTGGCCGGGGTGGCCTACCGTTTTGAGGGCAAAGAGGTGGTGCTGTGCGAGCGGGTCAAAGGCCACCCATTCCCGGTGTTGGTCGGGTTGTATTGGAACCGGGCGGCGCTGGCCCGGTTGTTTGGCTGCGCTACAGCGCAGCTTCCCTTCGTTGTCGCCGATGCGGTGCAGGAATGGCAAACCCGGCCCATCGAGCCGGAGGTGGACGACAACGGCCCGGCCAATGAGGTGGTTGAGGAGGAAGTGGACCTGTCCAGGCTGCCCATTCCCACCCATGCCCTGGGTGATGGCGGCCCCTACATTGATTCGGCGGTAGTCATTGCCCGCGACCCTGACACCGGGGTACGCAACGCCTCGATTTACCGGGCGCTGGTCACCGGGCCTGACCGGCTGACGGTCCAGCTTGACGAGGGGCGGCACGTGCGCGATTACTATGAGCGGGCCGAAAAGCGAGGCCAATCCCTGGAAGTCACCCTGAACAACGGCATTGGCCCTGCGGTCCACATCGCCTCGGCGGTGCCCAGTTCCGCTGCGCCGATTGATAAAGATGAGCTGGGCATCGCCGGCAACATCAGTGGCGAGCCGCTGCGCCTTATTCGCAGCCAGACGGTGGGGGTGGAAGGTCTGGCCGACGCCCAGTTTATTCTGGAAGCGGAGATGCTGCCGGAGGTGCGCGAGCCGGAAGGCCCTTTTGCCGAAGTGACCGGCTACTACGCTGCTCAGAATAATCGTTGGGTGGTGCGGGTCAAAAAAATCACCCGGCGCAAAAACCCTATCTGGCAAACCATTTTATCGGGCAAAGAGGTGTATAACTCGGTGGGGTTGGTGGGCGAGGCGGCGGTCTACCGGCTGGTATCGCGGCAGGTGCGGGACGTGCGGGGCGTCTATTTCAGCCACGGCGGCTGCGGTTTTTATCACGCCGTCGTTCAGGTTAAAAAGAGTATGGAAGGCACGGCCAAGAACGCTATCCTGGCCACCTTTGCCGCTTTCCCCTCGCTCAAAATGGTTATTGCGGTGGATGAAGATGTGGATATGACCAGCGCCGACGACGTGGAGTGGGCCTTGGCCACCCGCTTCCGGCCCGAAACCGGACTCATCCAGATTCCGGCGGCACGCGGTCACGAACTCAACCCCTCGACCGACCACGGGCTGGGTATGAAATTGGGCCTTGACGCCACCGCGCCCTACCCTCGTCCCCGCGCCTTTGAGCGGGTCAAAATGGCGGCAGTGGATTTGGAGAAGCTGGATATTCAGCGTTAAGACGGCTCTGCCGTTTCGCTATACTGCGGCTGGAGCCACTTTTCGCCGTAATCTCGCATGAGGGTGATGAGCGGCAGCAGCGCCCGGCCTTTCTCCGTCAAAGAATACTCTACTCGTGGCGGAATTTCCGGGTAGGCCTCGCGCTCGACAAGGCCGACTTCTTCAAGGACGCTCAGGCGGGCCGAAAGCGTCCGCGGGCTGATGCTGCCCAAAGATTTCTGAAGTTCGCCAAACCGTTTGCGACCCGTAATCAAATCACGAATGATCAATAGAACCCATTTATCACCGACCAAATGGGCCACTCGTCCAACCGGACATTGCTCCATGTAGACACCTCCTCCTAATTTCAGCCGATCAAGGTTTGTTCCCATCAAGCCAATCGGCCATCCAGCTACAACTTTTTAATCCCCTCACAATTCTGAATTTACGACTTTTGGATGATGTTTCTCTCAGTTAATCAAGGTATACTATACGTGGTTAGCTGAGAGAAAGCAGATTCTTTTAGAGTTCAATTCAAAATCTCCGAGGGGTCTTTGGTTGTGGCAATTCTAGCCCTAGTATACCATTTTTACTTGACTCTGTAAAGTCTGTTTGTATAATTACTATCCAAAATATAGTAACTATAAAAAATAAAGTTTAGGCTCCAGCTTTAGTTCAACACCCCCTTTGGGTTAATTCACGGCCCACTTGTCGAATGTGATCTGGGATTGCAACACCAGAACATTTGTGCTATACTATTTAACCTGAATATCTTTGAGATTGGTAGGAGGAAAAGATGGCTCCACTTCACAATCTGCCATCAGGACTGCGAATATTCTTGATTTATCTGGCAGTAATTGCCGTAATTTTAGTCGGTGGATTTGGAATGACAACAACGCCTGTTTATGCTCAGGAGGCGGGGTCGCAGACCATTACCTTTTCACGGGATTCGGCGGTGGTCAGGGAAGCCTTTCAGCTAAATCTCACCAGCCAGGTGCCGGGCGGGGCGATTCGCTACACCACCAACGGCGCTTTGCCCGATGCCAATAGCACCGTTTACGCCGGGGCGCTGCCCATTGACAAATCCACCATTATTCGGGCCCAAGTCTTCAAAGATGGCGCGCCGGTGGGCGATGTTTATACCAAGTCCTATCTCGTCGTCAGCTACGATCAAACCATTCCGGTCATGTCCATTGTGGCCGATTGGAACGACCTGAACACGCTGCACGCTTTTCCCGAAGAACGGGGCAAAGAGTGGGAACGGCCCATCAACCTGGAATACTTTGCCCCCGGCGGGGCAGTTCAGTTCAATGTCAAGGCCGGGGTTAGAATTCACGGCAACTTTTCCCGGATTTATAGCCCCAAGAAATCCTATCGCCTCTACTTTAGCAAATCTTACGGTGGCCCCGGCAACCTGGAATACCCGCTGTTCCCGGACAGCCCGGTGACCAAGTTCGACAAGCTGGTGCTGCGGGCCGGTTTTCAGGATACTTTTTTTCACCGGGGCATCCCCGGCTTGTCCGACAAACATCTGTCCGCACGATACATCAACGATCAAGTAGTCCGCAATTTGCACCGAGATATGGGCCAGCCTATTGCTCATGGGACTTGGGTTCTGCTGTACCTCAACGGCGAATTTTGGGGGTTGTACAATTTAACCGAACGAATTGACCAGCAATTTCTGCGCTCCTATTCCGATAAAGATTCGGAATGGAATATTATTGCCAAAGAAAGCGGCTGGGAAAACGGCGTTTGGTACAACCGCGAAGAAGTAAAAGAGGGCGATTACATCGGCTGGGAAGAAAATCAAAACTGGGTAGGCAGCGCCGACTTTTCTGTGCCGGGCAACCTGGGCGTGTTGCAAAACCGGGTAGATATGGAGAATGTCTTTTCCTATCTGTTTTTAGAAGCCTACGTTCAAAATTTAGATTGGCCGGATTCAAATTGGACGATCTACCGGCGCATGGATCCCGGCGCTAAAGGCAATGAAGGCAAGTGGCGCATGATGGTCTGGGATGCCGAAATGGCTCTGGGTAGTGTTGACGGCGGCTTTAAGAACGATATCAACACGCTGGAACGCGCCTACAGCCCGCACGATAGCATTACCCGTATCCTGGAAAAACCGTTTATCAAAAATTGCTGGTTAAAAGTTCAATTTTGGCAGCGGGCGCGGGAATATCTGGGCGTAGAGAATACCACCAACCGCCCGGCCAACGAGGTCGGCCAGCTTTCAAAAGAACGGGTTAAAGCCGAAATTCTCAAACAAGCCGAAATTGTCAGGCCATTCATTGATCTGGAAGCGCAGCGCTGGGCCCCGGACATGGGCGTGGCTAACTTTGATCACAGCGTCCAGCAAGCCTTGAACTTTGTGGATGAACGGCAGGATGTTATCCTGAACCACCTGGATAATATGCGCAATCAAACCTTTACTCAATGCCAATAAACCTGGGAAATGGAGTCCAAAGCTTGCTTTGGAAAGGTCAAAGCAAGCTTTGGACTCCTATTTCTACTATGGTCGCATGACGATGAATAACAACAAAAATAGCAAATTATTCTTCTGGTCGGTCATTTTAATCTGTCTGTTGGTCAGCGCCGGGCAAATTCCCAAGTCTACTGCTGCCAACGACCCGGCCAAGCTGGTCATCAACGAGCTTTTGGCGACCAACGGAACCGGTCTGACCGATGAAGATGGCGAATATTCAGACTGGATCGAACTTTATAACCGCAGCGATACGGCTATAAATTTGGCCGGTTGGGCCTTAACCGACGACCCCAATGAGCCACAAAAATGGCCTTTTCCGGATATAACCCTGAACAGCCACGACTATCTGGTGGTCTTTGCTTCGGGCAAAGACCGCCGGGCTACGGTTTCGGCATTGCATACTAACTTTAAGCTTGACCGTGAAGGTGATTTTCTGGCTCTGTACAACGTGCTGGAAGACCGGGTGATGGATGGTTTCGCGCCCAAATTTCCAGAGCAGTTCAAAGATATTGCTTATGGTCGTTACGGAGCGGAATTGACCTATGGCTACCTGGCCCAGCCTACCCCCGGCGGAGCCAACGACGAAACCGCTTCTTGGGCCGGCGCCGTCGCGCCGGTGCAGTTCAGCGTGGAACGCGGCTTTTTTGAGAAGCCTTTTGTGGTTTCGCTCACCTGCGCGACTCCTGGCGCTGTTATCCGTTACACCATTGATGGCAGTGAACCGACCGAACTCAACGGCCTGACTTACGAGCAGCCTATTCCGGTCAGCACCACCACCCTGCTGCGGGCGGCCGCCTTTAAATCTACGTTTCTTCCGGCTGAAGTTGTCACCCAGAGCTATATTTTTCTAAATGATGTACTCAATCAACCTGCCGTTCCCGCCGGTTTTCCGGCCAATTGGGGGGCGCATCTTAGCACCGATGCTACCGGTCAGACTGCGGTCTTACCCGTATCCGCCGATTACGAAATGGATCCGGCAGTTGTGGCTGATCCGGGGTATGCTGACAGCTTCAAAGATAATCTCACCTCACTGCCAACCCTGTCGTTGGTAATGGCCGGGCAGAGTTTTGCCGATTTCCATACTCGCACCCCTGCAGCCACACCCGACCTGGAACGGCCGGTTTCGGTGGAGTTCATTTTTCCCAACGGCGACCAGCCCAACTTCCAGGCGAACGCCGGCCTCGAACTTCAGGGTGAGCTGGAGTCAGCCGCCTCCGATCCCAAGCACTCCTTCCGGCTGTTGTTTAAACGACAATTCGGCCCGACCAAATTAGAATTCCCTGTTTTTGCCGAATCGCCGGTGGATGAATTTGATACGCTGGTACTGCAAGCCGGCGCTTTAAGCGACCCCACCGCCTTTAGCCGCGATGTCTGGCTGCACAATTCGCAAATTGCCATGTCCGGGCTTGGCGCTAACAGTGCTTTTGTTCACCTTTACCTCAACGGCCTGTATTGGGGTCTATATGAGATTGTCGAACGGCCCAGCGCGTCCTTTATGGCCTCCTATCTGGGCGGTGAAAAAGAAGATTGGTTTGTGACCAATCAAGCCGGCCCGCTCGACGTGGACCCCGCTCTGGCCCAAGACCGGCTCAACTATCTCTTTACCACCCTTAATTTTGCCGGTCAGTTTAATAGCGCCGACCAAAGTTTAGCCTCAACCTATGCCGAGGTCGCCAGCTTCTTTGATTTCGATCAGTTCAGTGATTTTATGATCTTGAACTGGTATACTCAACGCTTGGGCTGGCCAGAGAATCGCTGGCACGCCGCCGTCAATCGGCAAGATTTGGTGGGGCGCGGCAAATTCTTGATTTGGAATGAACCGGACGGTTCACAGCCAACGGGGATTTCGATGCGTACCGGCGAAACAACCACGACCGCTAATTTGGTCAACCCATTGTTCCAAACCCTGCTGGAAAACCCGGATCTGCGGCTGCGCCTGGCCGATAGAATTTACAAGCATCTGGCCAATGGCGGTGCGTTGAGCGATACAGCAGTTCAGGCGCGCTGGCAGGCGGTCAATCAAACTATTAGCCAAGCCATTGTAGCTGAATCTGCTCGCTGGGGTGATGCCAATCCCGCTTCACCCCTTACCCCGGCAGCATGGCAGGCGGCTAACGACACGGCTTTAGCTCAATTGAAGGGTCAGAACGCCCAATTTTTGACCTGGGCGCGTGAAACGGGCTACTACCCTCCGCTTGACCCGCCCTACTTCAGCCAGGAAGGGGGTGTGGTGGAGTCGGGCTTTAGGTTGACTATGAACCTGCCCGCTGTCTCGGCCAACGGCACAATTTACTACACTCTGGATGGCTCCGATCCCCGCCTGCCGGTGACCGGCAAGATTGGCCCGACGGCACAGGCTTATACCGGCCCGGTGGCCTTAACGGCCAATACCGTTGTCAAAGCGCGGGTACTGCAAGACGGCTCAGAATTTGGGTGGAGCGCATTACACGAAGCAGCCTTCAATGTGATCCAGCAAGGCCAGCGCTTACGGATCACCGAAATCATGTACAACCCCACCCAGGGCGATGACTTTGAATTTATTGAATTGAAGAATATGGGTAATAATGCCGTAGATTTGGCTAACGTATCCATTGACGAGGGCATTTACTACAGCTTCCCGCCCAACACGCCGCCGTTAGCCCCCGGCCAGGTGATGGTGCTGGTCAGCAATGCTGCCAGTTTTGCCGAGCAGTATCCCGGCGTGCCTGTTGGCGGCGTTTATGACGGTCACCTTTCCAATAAAGGGGAAATGCTTCTGATGACCGACGCCGAAGGCGAGCCGCTAGTGGAACTGACCTACGATGACGCCTACGGCTGGCCGGTCAGCGCCGATGGCCGGGGCGACTCTCTGGTTTTGGTTCAACCTGATGGCGACCCGGATAATCCGCAAAATTGGCGGGCCAGCACCTATGTAAACGGCTCCCCGGGCTCCGATGAGCCGCTAGCTGGCGAGAAGGCATCGCTAGAAATAAATTAGAAACTGGGTGAAATCCTAAGCCCAATACTTTTCAAATAACGTAGTTTAGCCCCTTGTGGGCGGGCGCGAGGCCCTATGCTGCGGCCTTATTTGAAATGTATTGATCCTAAGCCCAACCCAACCAGGTTAACAGGCTGCATAAAGCCAAAATCTGCCCGGTTACAATTAGCCAGAACGGCAGGATAAAAGATAATTTCTGAACTTTATGGCGCTGGCGGAAGCGGTAAAGGGCAACGTAAGCCGCCGGACTGCCGCCAAAGAAAGCCAGCGCCAGCAGAATCTTTTCGGGCACGCGGGTGAACTCGCCACCGGCAATGGCTTTATCATAGCGATACAGGGCCAGGGTAATTCCATTCACGGCAACGACAACTACGATTAACACCAGCCACCAGGGCAGACCAGTCAACAACGCCGCTGCTGCAGCCAATAGTACAGCAACCAGACTTATCAGGCCAAACCGGGCATAGGGATTGGCCCACCAGTTGAGCGAGTGTCGTGATCCGGGTGGCTGTTGACCTGACTTCTGGGCTGGAGCCTGTTCAGAAAAGTCGGCGGGGCAGCGCCGGGAGCCGGTCTTTGGCTGAGAAGGTGGCCCTGAAAAACCCATATTGCCGGGGTCGCGTTCGTGCCGGCGCTGGCTGCGGCAGTCCTCGCAGCGCTTGGGCAGCGGCCAGCCTTTCTCCTGGTACCAGCGCTGTTCTTCGTAGCTCAGGGTGAAGCCCCGGCCGCAGTCAATACAGATGTAGTGTTGGCTCACGCGACTTCCGTCTTATTCCAAAAATGTTCCAGTTTACGGCGACAGCCGGCGATAGCTGCCTTCTTCACCGGAAGTGAGGGTGAAGGTCATGAGCATATCGCCGGTTGTTTCGTCTTCGACAAATTGGAGTGGGGTAGCCAGGCCAAAGCCGTTGTTGACCACAAATTCGTCAGGGTTTTCCGCTTGCATTAACTGCCAGCCGTAGGGGCCGCGCACTGCCCACAAGGTGTTATCATCTCTCAGCTCAACCCGCCAACTCCCTTCATAGTCACCCAGATAGGGCGCAACTGCGGCGGGATCAACCAGGGGGTTGAGTTTGGCCCGAATTGCGGCGATGGCGGCCAAAAATTCATCCCACTGGGTCTCAAAATGAGTCTCCTGCTCAAACTCAAGCCCGTAGAGCAGGTTCAGCAGATGATAGCGCACGCTGTAGCTAAAGCCGGTTGAAATAGTGCGATTGGTCAGGACCACCAGTCCGATATTGGCTTCGGGAACAAACACAATCATGGCTTTGGAACCAAGCACATCGCCGTCGTGCCAGATAACTTGTATCCCCCTAAAATCTTCAATAAACCAGCCCATGCCGTAACTGAGCGTTTTGGTCACTTTGACCGCCGGCTGCCATGTTTCGGCCAGGTTGGCCGCCGAAACTACACGGTTGCCGTCGGGCGCCACACCCTCGCCCAGTTCGGTCATGACAAAACGGGCCATATCCAGGGCGCTGGCGTTGACGGCCCCGGCCGGGGCAATGCCGGGGTCGGCGTGGAAATGGGTGGGGATCACTTCGCCGGATAGAGTAAAATCGTGCGGGGTGGCATGATTGGGCTGCGCTTGAACTGAATCAATTGAGGTGGTGGCGCTACTCATGCCAATGGGATCGAAAATTCGCGCCTGCAACAGGTCAGAATAACTCTGGGCTAGATTGCCGTACTGCCCACCCGCCGCCAGCGCTCCAACATATCCCCCGGTTGCCACAATCTGGTTATTGTAATGATATACTTCTCCGGGCGTGGTCACAACCTCTAGCTCGGCCAGTGATGCCATCACCTGCTCGGCGGTTAAGCCGGCCCCGCTCCAGACCAAGTCAACCCGCGGCACACCGCTGCTCATGTTGAGCAGGTGACGAATCCGAATTTGGGGAGTGATCGCCGGGTCAGAGAGTTTAAAGTCAGGCCAGACCTCAACCACGGGCTGGTCCCAGTCCAGTTTACCTTCATCAACCAGGGTTGCCATGAGCATCGAGGTCATGGCTTTGGTGGTCGAACCGACCGGAAAAATTGTTTCCGGCGTCACCGGGTCGGGTTGGCCCAACTGGCGGACGCCAAAGCCTTTGGCAAAGGCGATTTGATTCCCTTGAACCACCACCACCGCCGCGCCGGGGATGCGGAATCGTTGGCGGGCCGTCTCGACGAAGGTTTCAAATTCGGCCAGCATGTCAGGGGTGAGCGGTTTTAGTTCGGGTGGCCCCAGCGAGATACCGCCGCCCAACAGCCGTTCTGCTTCGGCTGGGCTGGGAATCCAAATCAGTTGCCCGGCCGAGAGTTGGTCGGAGTTTTCAATGGGACTAAAGCGGCTATCCTGGGCGGCTTTGGCATTGGTGGCCATCTGAATAGCCGGCCAGGCGGCATAATTCTGGTAAAAATCTTCGGCCAATGAACTCAAGGTGTCGGTCGCCTGAACAGTGTAAGCCTGGCCATCTGCCTGCTCTTGGGCCGCGGACAGGCCGGTCGTGATAAAAAACAGAAATGGTATTAATAAAGCTGTTGCCAGAATTAAATCCTTTAGGGGCGTGGTGGGTGGTGTGTAGTGCGTAATAGACACGTACCACGTACCACGCACTACGCTCCAAAAGAATTGGTGTATTATTTTCTTGGAGTAGCCCCAATTTTTTGCGGATCCCAACTTCATTTTACCCCCTAAACAAGCTGCGGGAAGCGAATAGTCGTTACCGCTCCGTGATCGTTATGTAAGCTCACTTTACCCTGCAAGCCCTGCTGAACCAGAGTCTGGACTAATTCCCAGCCCACGCTGTGACGCTCCAGGTTCAGCACCTCGGCCGGAAAACCCGGCCCATCATCACAAAACTCAAATATAACCTCCCCGTTTTCCAGTTCAATCCGCACCGAAATACACCCCAAATCACGGGTAGGCCAGGCGTACTTGATGGTGTTGGTGGTCAATTCATTGATAATCAAAGCCACCGTGTTGGCCAGCTTCGGCGCTATCTTTACCGGCGAAGGAGATACCTCAACCGCTACATTTTTATCCAGCGGCAGCGCCTGTAGGGCTGAATGGATAACTTTGGTGGCCAGTTCGCTCAACAAAATGGGCGACCAGTCGGCGCTAGAGAGGAGCCGGTGAACGGTCGCCAGGCCGTGAATCCGGCTAATGAGGTCGTGCATGATGGTTTGGTAAACGGTGCGGGCTTCCTCGCTCATATCGTGGCGCTGTTCCAGGTGAAGCAGGCCAATAATCGCCGCCAGATTGTTTTTGGTGCGATGATTGACTTCCTGCAGCAGTACCGCCCGTGTTTCGGCATCGCGCCGGGTTTGCTCGTATAAACGAGCGTTCTCAATGGCAATGGTGGCCGTTGCCGCCAGCGACTCAACCAACATCTGTTCATTTTTAGTGAAGCGATGAGGTTGGGTATCCACCACCTCCAGCACCCCAATAGTTCTCTCTTTAGAGCGCAGAGGCACGGCCAGGATGGATTGGAGTTTTAAGTTTAGCGCATCTTCGATCGCTTTGAAGTGGCGCGGGTCGGCCTGGACATCTGGCACAATCACACTCTGATCATATTGAACCGTCCAGCCAATAATCCCCACTCCTGGCGGCAAGCGCCAGCCGCGCAGGTTAGCTCGATGAGCGCCGGAGGCTTGATGGCAAACCAATTCGTTGGTTTCAGGGTCAATTAGCCAGACCGAAGCGCCAATGACTTCCAGCAAAGGGCGCACTTCTTCCAGCAAGCTGACCAGAACCACATCCAGTTCCAGACTGGAATTAAACGCCTGACTGGCATTATTAATCAAGGCCAACTCGCGATTGAGTTTTTGGAGCGTTTCTTCGATGTGTTTGCGTTCAGTTATATCGAGGTGGGTGCCTGTGGCCCGTAAAGGTTGATTATGTTTATCCCACTCAACAATTTTGCCTCGATCCAAAATCCACTGCCATTCGCCTGCCCTATTGCGGAGACGGTATTCACACTCATAAAAAGGTGTTTTGGCGGCGACATGAGACTGCCAGGCCTGGCGCAGGCGTGGTAGATCGTCGGGGTGAGTTCGCTCGTCCCACCAACTGAGGTGCGACCCCATTTCATCGGGTGCGTAGCCCAAAGTTTCACTCGCTCGCTGGTTCACAACGATCTCGTTGGTCTGAACATTCAAATCCCAAAGACCGACATTAGCCCCCTTCAGCGCCAATTTTAACCTTTGCTCACTTTCTCGCAAGGCTGCTTCGGCGGCTCTACATTCGGCGTTGGCGGCTTCCAAAGCCAGGTTTCGCCGGCGCAGTTCGACCAGTTCTTCAATCAATTGGGCTTTGGTCTTGTCTTCATCCTTCATCAAAAGTTCCTATCAGCGCCAAAGAATTGTTTCAGCATTATAACACAATTTGTCCAGTTTACCGCCAGCCCTCAACAAAAAACGCCGCCAAGGATGTTGCTCTTAGTCCACGTTTAACCAATCATCAAGAACCAGTGGCTTTATCTCCCCTAAAGCAACCGGTGTCAGAAGAAAGTTCTGTCAAGTGGCTAACAAAGCCGAAAAGGGTATAATTTATGGGCAGTTGGCCCGACCCAGTTCTGCTTGTTCAACGGTTTGGACCCCGCCCGCTCCAATCAATAAATGAGGCCCAAATTCGGCGGCGGCGTCAGGTGGCCGGTAAATGAAGCTTCTTTTTTTCCCATTTCTAGGGTTCAGTCATTCCAAGCTCCAACAACGGTTGGCCGGGAAGACCGTGCTCATCACCGGAGCAAGTTACGGCATTGGGGAGCGTCTGGCAGAAAGCCTGGCTGAGACGGACGCCTATCTGCTCCTGGTAGCCCGCACCACCGAGAAATTGATGGAAGTGAAAACGCGAATCGAGGCCAAAGGCGGTCGAGCCGACATTTTCCCTTGTGATCTGACCAACGCCGCTCAAGCGCAAGCCTTGCTGGAAGAATTGCAGCGGCTTCCGAATGGAATTGATATTTTCGTTAACAATGCCGGCAAATCCATTCGGCGCTCTATCTTCGACTCCCTCGACCGTTTGCACGATTTTACGCGAACCATGAACCTGAATTATTTTGGCCCGGTGCAACTCATGCTTGCCCTTATTCCGGTCTTGGTGGCTCGACAGGGGCATGTGATCAACATCTCGGCGGTGAATGTGCTTTTGGCCCCGCCGCCCAAATGGGCCGCCTATCAAGCCTCGAAAACGGCCTTTGATCAGTGGTTTCGCTGTGTCGCCCCGGAGTTAAACGCCCGCGGGGTCAGCACTACCACCCTTTATCTGCCCCTGGTTCGGACGAGAATGATCGAACCGACCGCAGCGTACAAAAACATGCCGGCGATGCAACCTGAGCATGTGGCCCACCTCATCTGTCAGGCCATTATTTCACGCCGGCGCACCTACGCCCCCTGGTGGCTGATGACGGCTCAACTGGCTTCTGTCCTCTTTCGTTGGCCCTGGGAAGCGATGCTGAGCCGGCATTTGAGGCAAAAGTGATAGAGATATTGTGCTTACATTGATCCAAAAACTGTATCACGTGCGGCTGTTGACCCCGGCCGGGTTGCTGGGCCTGTTGGAAGCGATCCTGACCACCGGGGTCAATCTGATGGCATTGTTGCGCCTCGCGGCCAAATTGCATCCCAATCGCCTGGCTGTCACCACCGACCGGGAACAGTTGAGTTATCGCCAGCTCTGGCAGCAAGCGGAGACGTTGGCCCTGGCCTTACACACGGATTACGAGCTTTGCCGCCAGCAAAAAGTGGCGATTATTTGCCGAAATCACGCGGCGGCCATCAAGACCCTCTTTGCGGTATCACGGCTGGGGGCGCACGTTTTTCTGCTCAACCCCGAGATGAGCGCCGGCCAGATTCTGGCCCTGACGGGCCAGCTACAGTTCGATCTTTTGGTTTATGATGAACAACTGGCTCCGCTGTTTGAAGACGTATCCTTAAAAAACAAATCGCTCCCGGCTTATCACCCCAGCGGCCCTTCCATTGACCGGCTGTCGTCGCGTTCTGGGTCCGGGAAAGTAAACCTGAGAAAAACAGCAGCGGGCAACCTTGTGGTGCTGACGGGTGGGACGACCGGCCAGCCCAAGTCAGCCAGCCGTAAACCTTCTCTGTTCAATTTCTTGCCGCCGTTCCTGGCTTTACTCACCCAGGCTCACCTCGACCGCTATCAATCGCTTTATATCGCCACCCCCATTTGCCACGGTTATGGCCTGGCGTTTCTGCTCATCGGCGTCACGCTGGGGGCTGAACTGTATTTTACCGAACGATTTGAGGCGGGGCGAGGCTGCGCCCTGATTGCAGCCCATCAGATTCAAGTCGTGACGGTAGTTCCCCTCATGCTCCAACGGATGCTTAAACAGGGGGTAAGCTCATTGTCGGCGCTACAGTGTATCATCAGCGGCAGCGCCTTGCTCAGTCCGGCGCTGGCCCAGGAGTCCCTCACCCGGCTGGGGCCAAAATTGTTCAATTTGTACGGCACCTCGGAAGCAGGGTTTTGCATCGTCGGCACGCCCGACATCATCAGCCGCAAACCGGAGGCGCTAGGGAAGCCTATCCGGGGGGTGCAAACCAAAATTGTCAATGAGGCGGGCCTGGAAGTGGCTGAAAGTGTAATGGGGCGCTTGTGTATTCGCAGCGCCTGGACAACCCAGCGCAAAAAATGGATCGAAACCGGCGATTTGGCTTATCGAGATGCTGAAGGCGATATTTTTCTGTGCGGCCGCGCCGATGATATGATTGTCTCCGGGGGCGAAAACGTCTACCCGGTTGAGCTGGAAAACGCCCTCCTGCAACATCCTGAGATCGACTCGGTGGCCGTTGTTGGCATTCCCGATCCTGAGTTCGGCCAACGATTGAAAGCGGTAGTGATAAAAAAGCCGGGCGCCCGGCTCGACCAGGCAGGGTTGCTGACCTGGCTTAAACCGCGTGTGGCCCGCTACCAGATGCCGGCCCTGATTGACTTCCGGGATGAACTGCCTTACACCTCTCTGGGCAAACTCGATAAGAAAGCGCTGCGAGAATGAGGCTGTTTTTCCATTCAGAAGAATGCAATAGCCTGGGGCAAGGCCGTAAGCAACCGGGGGCGCAGGATGATATCAGTCGCTAATTTTGAACACCCCCCCATCGCTGCGGCCAAAAACTTCGGGGAAATACATCTGCTCGGCATGGGTGGGAATGACCCGGTACTCGCCGGGAACGGAGGCGCGCAGGGTGTAGATGTATTCGTAAGTCCCTTTGGGCAGATAGGTGGCAAAGAGCACCGCCTTCTCATCGCGCAGTTCGCTGTGCGAGAAATAGTTCCAGCCGAAGCCACGCCTGTTGTCTTCTTTGACCTTGCTCAGCCCGGCCTCCGGCGATTGCGCTACCAGACTTGTCGTGGCTAAGCTGCTGTCTACCCCTTCAGTCCCTGCCGGGAAGGGGTCTTCGACCAGCACATAATGTAGATCATTTGGCGCGACAATGGTCAGCTTGACCTCGATCAAGTCGCCCACCTTTGCTGCGGAGATGGCCTTTCGACCCCCTCCCCGACCCTCCCCTTGAGAGGGGGAGGGAGAAAGAAGAGAATACTGCCGAGAAACATAAATGCCTCGATCCAATGCTTTTACTTCCGCCACCGGCTTGAAAGTGGTCAGGTAAGCCGCGTAGTAAAGGTTGCCTGCTTCGTCAGCCGCGCCGCCGGTAGCATCTCGCTCCACGGCCAGCCGGTTGACCGTATCCCCTAACAAATCTCCAATCTCCAATCTCAATTCGCTGGTCTCATCAATGTTTTCCGGGCCAACCTCACCCTGCCCCACCTCCGCGCCGTTCAACGACACATTCCAGGTGTAATCGGCTTCCAATTCGCCGCTGGCCACCATCCAATCGGTCAGACCGATGATCGCCCAGGCGGTTTCCTGGGTTGTGCTCCAGTGACCACCGTTCTGGCGGACACTCATCAGCCAGCGGATGGCCTGCGGTAGCAACGGCTGGTCAGGTTGAATCCGCGACAGGGCCGCCACGATAATGGCTGTGCTGCGGGTGTCGGTATTCATTGAATAGTAATCCACCATCGGCTCTTCCCAATGCGCCCCGGTGGCGCTGACAATGGCCGCATCGGTCAGGTCGGCCAGCAGGGTCTTAATCTGTGCCGCTTCCGGGTCGGCCAGATACATCGAGAGGGCCAGGAAAGCCCGGCCAAAATGATCCAGCCGCTCCCGCTGCTCAAACAGGGCCACGCTACGGCTCAAATCGCTGGAGCCGGCCTCGGCCATCACGTAGAGGATAAACGCCTGACGGTTGCCCTGCCAGGGTTCGGCTACATCTTTGGGCGCAATCAGGTTGGCCTCCAGATAAGCCAGGGCCATATCAATCGTCGTCTGGTCTACCGTAAACTCCATGCGCCGCGCCTCGACCAGCCCCAGCAGCACATAAGCCGTCAGGAAGGGGTCGCTGCTGTCATTCAGCCACCAGCCCCAGCCGCCATCCACATGTTGCTGGCTGTTGAGCCGCTGCAAGCCCTCATTGACCAACACCGGCAGTTTTTGGGCCAGTTCCGGGTTTTCCAGTTTCAACTCCTGATAAGCGCGGTAAGTGAAGATATTGGGCAAGAAGCGGCTGACGGTTTGTTCGACGCACTCGTAGGGGAAATGTTCCAGATAGGTCAGGCCAGAGCGAGTGCTGGCGGCCAGGCTGGGATCAACATTCACCGTCAGGCTGCCCCGGCTGGGATCAAAACTGCGGGGCAGCGCAATCCCTTCGATCCGCCCGCCCGTCTCGTCGAGGACGCCGACCGTCGCCACCGTTTCGGGCGTGCTCAGATGATAGATAGGCAGTTCAAAGGCAACAGCGTCACTTAACTCCGCCGATTTTGCGCCCATCGTCAAGCGGGCCACCTGAGCGTCGGCGACGGTAACGTTATAATCCACCCGCACCCGCTCCCCGGCGGCGAGTTCCACGGGGGTGGTATCCGTAACAGCAACGGTCAAACCTTCGGCGGCAAAGCTGGGTTCGACCTCTAGCGGCTCCTCGGTGTTGTTTTGGATAATCATGCCCAGCTTGACCTGATCGCCAACCACAAAGAAGCGCGGCGTAACCGGCCGGACGAGCAGCGGCTTGCTGCTGACAATCTCCACCCGGCTTTCGCCCACGCGGGTATCTGCGCCGGTGACGCCTTTGCCAATCAAAACCCAGGTGGTCAGGTTGTCGGGCAGGGTGGCTGTGACCGTGCCCTGGCCGTTTTCGTCGGTGACAAAATCGGCTAACCACAAAACCGTATCGGCAAAGTTCTGTCGCACCGAATCGGGGCCAATCCGGCCATCACCGCCGCCGCCGCCCTTCTTTTCATCCAGCGAGCGGTTGATCCGGTCAAGGGCCAGGGTCAAACCGCTGGACGTTTCTACGTTCAGCGATCGCTGCGACCAAAAAGTGCTGAGCAGTTGGCCTGGCGTGTCGGGCATTAAAGTCAGCACCGCCTTGTCAATCAACGCCAGCGACAGTTCCGCTTTGACCGGCTCGCCCTGGACATCCGTCACCGTCACCTGGTACTCGGCTGTGTCGCCGGGCTGATAAATTTCATCGGCGGGCTTGTTGGGCGTTAAAGTAATCTTTAGCTCTTTCTCCCTGGGGGTGACCGGCAGGCGCACATAACCAACTCTAAAAGCCGGCAAGGGGTTGGTCTCATCCATTCCCTTCATAATCACTACCGACACGTAGATATTGGGGATCAATTCCTCGGTGATGGGGATTTGCAGTTGATCGCTGTTGCTGTCCAGTTGGGTGATGAAGTGGTCATACACGTGGCCCCGCTCCAGCGTAACCAGCGCGGCGACTGTCCCGCTGAAAGGATGCGGCGCCAAAATATTGGCCGTATCACCCACATTGTACCGCTTCTGATCAGTGACCAGATCAATCCGGTCGTTATTTTCCTGGCCCCAGTTGACGTACTCCGCCCCGCTGACCCAGATAAAGGTAGCCGAGCGAACTTCCTGGCCCTGCCGGTCAATGGCGCGGGCGTAGATTTTGTAGTTGCCGGCCTTGTCGGGGGTAAAATTGGCAATTGCTTTGCCGGCCTCGTCGGTGGTGGCGGTGGTGGTGAAAACGGCCACATTTTCAACGATGTTTTCCCAGTAAAACACGTCATTGGGGTTGTTGGGGTCTGCGGCCGGGTCGAACTGCTGGACACTGTAGATATTGTGCTCGGCCACCACCACTTCGACTTCCTGATTGGGCACGGGGTTGCTGTCCCAATCCACCACCAGCACCTCGACCGGATTATCCGCGCCGACCTGGCCCACATACTGCTCCGGGCGCAAGCCGACGTAAAAGTCGCCCTTGTGGACAATCGCCCTGGCCTGGGCCGCTACTTGCTGGTCGTTGATGTCGGTCACAGCCACATCAAAGGTGAAGTTCTGGCTGGCCAGGCGGGTGGCAATATCGGCCGGAACTTCAAAGGTGAAGCGTCCCTGGGCGTCGGTGGTTCCTTCGCCATCGGCGATGCGCTCGCTGTAGCCGGTGTCGAAATATTCATTCGGGCGGCGTTGCAATTCCTCAGGGTCAATAAAGTCGTAATAACCGGAGCCTTGATATTGAAATGCATAGGGCGCAGTTAACAGCGTCCAGCGCACTTGGGCATTGGAGACCGGCCCACCGGCAAAAAATTCGGCCTGGGCGCTAACCTTGATGGTCTCGCCCTGGCGGTACTCGCTCTTATCGGTAATGGCGCTGACCAGAAATTCCGGCTTGCGGTAGGCCGCTACCTGGAAACTGCCGTAGAACGTGACCCCCTCAACCGATACTTGCAAAGCGTAACTGCCTAACCCGGCATTGTCACTGAGGTTCAACGAGCCGTTCAGTGTGCCCCAGTCATTTAGGGGCAGGTCCTCGTTGTAAATCAGGCGGTACTGCCCGTCGAAAATCTGCACGGTCGCTGTGGGGACAGTTGGGATAGAGTAGTTGGCGTCGTCGTCGGCCCGGATGATGGCTTTGAAATTGACCGTCTGGCCGGGCCGGTAGAGCGGGCGCTCGGTGTAAATATAGCCGTTGTAGGCGTTGCCGTAACTGAAGCCGGCAAAACCGCCAAAATCGGCCCCGTAAAGATTAAAATCGTAGGAGTTGATACCGGCGCTCCAGGTGGTCACCCCAACGGCGAAATCATCCCCCGGCTGGTCGGGATTGCCGCTGAAAACCACCAGCGAATTTGGTACATCGGTGGACAGTTTACCAAAGGTAAAAGTAGCCACACCATCGGTATCCGTCTGTTCCCGGCCTGTCTCCTGCCGGTTGACCAGCAGAGCGATGGGCGCATCGGTCGTTGGCTGGCCGCTTTGCAGGTCGGTCAGCCAAGCCAGGATGTCGCCGCTGCCCTTTTTGAGGGTAATATTCTTCTTGCTAACAATCAAAAGCTGCCGGTCAACAGCCTGGCTGAGGTCGCTATTCTGGGCTTCGGGATAAATATTTTCGGGGGGGACGGCCGCTTCCAGGTAATACAGCCCCGGCGGGAGCGGCTGGCCGCCGGCCACCGCCTGGCTGACATCCACCTTGTAAACGTAATTTTCGTAAACGGCGGGGGCGGTGGCCTGGTTCCAGCTTCCGACCAGTTTGGCCGGGTCGGGCTGGAAGCTGGCCCACTGCTGATAGTCGTCCCAACCGGCAAACGCGCCCTCGCTCAAGCCCAAAAACTCATCCCGCGACAGCCGGTAGAGATTAAAGTTAATCCCGTTGACGTTGCGGACGGTCATATAGACATAAGTTTGCGGCTCGTAGCCGTTGTAGGTGGCGATTTTGGGGCTGACCAGGCGCACGTAGGGCGTCTGTTTCAACGTTTTCCAGCGGATGACCGTATCTTGACCCAACGGCTGGCCGTAGCGCCCTTCGATGTCGGCCCGCAAGGTGATGGTGTAGGCGCTGTTCTCGCGCCGGGGAAAGCCGACATTCAATTGGGTGTCATTTTGCGACCAGTAAGTATAAACTTCCGTTACTTCAACCTGCGGCTCGAGGATGAGGTTCTGCCCAAAAATCACGCTGGTTGGACTCATCGGCGCATTGAAAGTAATGTCAAAGCCCTGGTAGATGTCGGCAAACTGCTCGCCGTCGGGCGGGTTGGTGCTGACAATCGCCGGAGCCGGGGAGACGGTAAAGGTGGCGTTGTAGTCGCTGGCAGTAGCAGTTCCCGCGAGCATACCTTCGACCCCTTTCGGCAAAACAAGTTGATAGGCCGCGCCCGGCTCTAGCGGCTCCGCCGGGGTAAAGGTAACTGTCTCTACCCCCAGCGGTTCCTGTTTGGGCAGAACAGGCATGCCCTGTTCGTCGTATTCATAGAGAATATTGCCATACTCGTCGGTCGGCGGGGGCGGCGTCAGGCCGACTTCAGCCCAGGCAAATTCGCCGCCGACCGGCTGGCCGGTCTGTTGGTTCAACAACAACAAATTTTCTTCGACGCTGGCCCGGTCCATTTTTTGGTTAAAGGTGACACTGATGACCGGCGTAGGGCTGACAAACACATCATTCGCCGCCGGCACACTGCCAATCACCGCCGGGCTGATGGTGGTAAAGACCCATTCAAAATCGTCGGCCAACACCGCCTGACCGAAAACATCGGTCAAGCCCGCCGACACACGAGCCGTGTATTCCGTCGCCGGTTCAAAGCCTGCTTCGTCAGGAGTAAACTGGTAAACTGAGGTATTGAGCCATTCTCCCTCGCCCGACACCGGCGGCGTAAAAGTCAGCGGGTCGGGCAGATTACCCCCGCCGGATTCAATCGCGCCCAGCGGCACGACGGGACGGTTGAAAAAGACGGTCACGCTATTATCGGCCAAAATCTCGGTGGCGCCGGCTGCCGGCTGCGCATTGACCACTTCCAAAAAACCCGCGGCGCTGAAGCGCAGTTCAAAAGGTCGGTTCAGGGGCAGGCCGGCCTGGCTGGTGGCTGTTTCGGCAATCCGCACCCGATAACGCTGGCCGCGCTGAAAGCCTTCTTTTAGACTGAAACGGAGGGTTTGGTCGTCAACCCACTCAAAAATGCCGTCAATCGTCGCCCCTGGCTCGATAGCAAAGGCTTTTTCGACGCTGGTCCGGTCCATCGGCTGGTCAAAGGCAATCTCAATCGGCGCGTCGAGGGGCTGTTCTTCGCCGCGTTCGGGGACGGTTTGAAGGACAATGGGCGCAATTGGTTCAAGGGGGATGGTGGGAGAAGGAGTTGGAAGGTTGGAGGTTGGAAGGTTGGAAGGTTGGGGGGTGGAGGGTGAAGGGTTGGGGGGTTGGGGGTTGGAAGTTGGGGTTGGAGGGTTGGAAGTTGGAAGGTTGGAAGGTTGAACGATGGCGGTTGGTTCAACCTGGGCGACTGGACTGTTATTCTGTGCCAGCATAAAAATTGCCAGGCCAATCAGAGCGACGAGGGCCACAGCAGCAACGGCCCAGCCCCAATTGAAGGGGCGGCCCGGGGCGGGTGACTTGATTTCGGTCTGTCCTGCGGCGGGCAGTTGGGGGCCGGTGGGCGGAACCGGCGCGGGGCTGAGCAGCACCGGAACGGGCACATAAGCCGTTTCGGTTGGCTCATCGGCGGCCTGGTTGAGGAGGATGCTGGGCAGCGGGCTGCGCTCTTTTGGCTCGGTCTCGGTCAGGGCAAAGGTGGCCCGGCCGATGCGCAGCCAATCGCCAAAGTTAAAAGCATGTCCTTCCGGCCCCACCGGCTGGTCGTTGATGGTCACCCCGGCCATGTTAGCCGGGTTGTAGATCAGGCAGTGCTGCCCATCGAACTCCAACTTCACGTAGGGCGACGTTTCCAACAAGTCACTGGCCGGGATACCTTCCTCGCGGGCCGGGCCAAAAACCAACAGCCCCGGTCTGAGCCGGTGCGCCTGCCCCGCCGAGTCAACCAGCCAGGCCGTCACCGGCGACATGGCCAGCAAGGCGGTATCGTCGTCGGGCAGCGTTTCCCAGATACTTTTGAGGGTTTGCTGCCACAACCCCACCGAAGCCGGGCGGTCGCTGCGCTGCGCCTGCATGGCGTGTTCGATAGCCGCCGAAACCTGGCGGCTTAACTTGGGGTTAAGCCGGTCGGGCGGCTCGAAAGTGGCCTCACCGGCCATGAGGCTGACGCTGTCGGGCGGTTTTTGGCCGGTCAGGATAGCGTAAAGGGTCGCGCCCAGGGCGTAGATATCGGAGGCCGGGGTAGTGCCGCTGCCGCTGTACTGCTCCGGGGGCGAGAAGCCGCTGGTCACGCCGCGCGCGCCGGCATCGGTCAGACTGTCGCTGGTGATGACCCTGGCAATGCCAAAGTCTACCAGAACAGCCCGGCCAGCCGGGGTGATTTTGATATTTTGCGGTTTGATGTCGCGGTGGATGATGGGCGGGTTTTGTTGGTGCAGGTATTGGACGGCATCGCAGACCTGGATGATGTAGTCCAGCGCCTGCCGTTGGCTCAACGGCTGCCCGCGTCGCGTGACCATTTCCCACAAGTCCTGCCCTTCGATAAAATCCATCACCAAATACTGCTGCTCAGCCACGCTGAAGTGATTGACTACACGCGGCAGGCCGGGATGGTGCAGCCGGGCCAGAATCCGGGCCTCTTGCTGAAATTGGCGGATTCCCTGCGGGGTTTGGAAAAAATTCTCTTTGATGGCTACCGGAACATCGAGAATGGAGTCAAAGCCCCGATAAATGGCGCCCATGCCTCCCTGCGCCAGCAGCCCGTCAATACGGTAGCGATTTTCCAGGATGGTGTCGGCGGTTAAGGTCATAAAATTTATCCTTGCCTGTGGTGCGTGGTGTATAAACTTGTTACGCACCACGCACCAACCTCTAATTTAAACTATAGGTTACTTGATGATTGGTGCGTTAAACATGGTAGCACAAGCCCCGTTTTTTTCCTAAACGGCCCGGCTTTGGCTGGCTGACGGTTAAAGCGATGATTGAGTGACGGGTGAGTGTATTTTTTCAGGCCGGTTGAGAGAGACCTGGGTCCCGTGAAACATGATGCGTGAAGAGTTTAGGCATAAAGTATCACGTATCACGTATCACGCCAACCCAGTTTTTGGGTTCATCTAAATCTTGATACTCCTGAATAGGGCATCCCTCCCATTGACTTGCCATCGAATACATCTTATACTCGTAATAACAACTGACCCTTTAGTTTGACGTATTGGGCCAGCGCACCTTTAAAAAATTATTGCAAACGCAGCTATTTGACGGATAATTATGACAAAACCTTGTTTAAGAGGAATGATAGATTGATGAGCACGCCAGAAACAACTTTACCATTCTCACTCAAGGTTTTTTTATTTTTTGCAGCCGCAGCTTTTGCCGTAGCAGCCGTAATCCTGGCTATTTCGGTCACTTCGGCGGCGACCACTACCGGCAGTGTTCCGGCGCTGGCCGTAGCCCTGGTAGATGGGCCTAATACCGGGGTGATGGGGCCGGGCGAACAGCGTTGGTTCCGCCTCAAAACCGAGCAGCAGGCGGAGCAGTCGCTAACCCTTATTTTTACGCCTGACGATGGGCATCGAGTTGGGCGGATCAACATGCAGATTTTTGACGCCACGCAGTTGCCCATGTTTTACCACGGGGATGCCAGCGGCATGGCAAATTTAGGAGCCGGCCAGATCGTTTCGCGTGATAACAACCCTGTCACCGGCGAATTGTTCTGGAATGGCTGGCTGTCCGGCCAAAAAGATTATTACATTCAAGTGGCTAATGGCAACGACCTGCCGGTTGATTACTGGCTCTTTGCGGCCAATATCACCAGCTATCCATTGGGCCAGCCGGCCCCGTCGCCCATGGTGGCAGCGGTTCCTGTAGCCCCAACCGCGCCGGCCCCCGTAAATGACGCCGGCAACCCGCTGCCTTTACCGGCAGGTGCAACGCACAGTGTACTCCAGGCCGGCGCTACGCACTGGTACAGCTTTAGCCATAACGATCCGGCTAATCCTGACCAATTTCAAAATATGAACTTGACGCTTTTTTTCACCCCCGGCGACGACAACCGCCAGGAACAGGTCAATTTCAAACTCTATCCGGTGGGCGCGGTGGAAGCATGGCGGCGCGGACAGACCGATCAGCTTGTTAATTTTGGGGCAGGCATGCTCGTCTCCCGGGATGGCGACGGAATGACCGGGGAACGGTTTTGGAGCGGAACGGTAATCCGCGGCGATACTTATTTACTGGCTGTTGAGAACAGCGCCGATGTGGATATTGATTATTGGCTTTTTGACGCCGATATTGAACGCCCTGAATTGAAACCTTAAATTCAAGGGTTTAGCCCTGAGAAGATTTTTATCTTCACCTGGACCATGCTATACTGTTGAAACAAAATTTCATTTTGCAAAGCTCCGGGTGATACTATTAGCAAGATACTGATTATCGAAGACAATCCCCAAAACGCGCTCCTGATGCGGCGCATTTTAGAGGCAAAGCACCATCAAGTTATTCATGAGAGCGAGGGCGAAGCTGGCTTAAAAACGGCTATCGAGGAAGCACCCGATATCGTTCTCATTGATTTGGGTTTACCCGATATTGATGGTCAAACCCTCATTGCTTTTATGAAGCGCGCCCCTGAACTACAGGATGTGCCTTTGGTAGCAGTAACAGCCTGGCCTGAAGATACAGCCAGGCAAATGGCGGAAGCCTATGGGTGTGATGGCTACATTTCTAAACCTATCAATACGCGCACCTTCCCGGACCAAATTGCTGCTTTTATTCACAAAAAAATCTAGGCTTAATTCAGCCGTCCCGATTAAAAACCAAATCCCCCTCCAAATCTCATCTGCTGCGTTCTGTCTGATGAGTTGTATTCCCCTAAACAAAGCGAATTAATGGCCATGTCAACGCCTGAGACCTCGGTTGATCTGATTCCCGCCAGCGCCTTTTCTTTTGAGGAGTTGACTGAAGCCTACAATAACACGCGGGTGGATTATCTGGTTCCCATGCCGATGAACGCTACCCGGCTGCGCGAGTACGTTAAAACTTACGATGTGGATATGGACTCCTCGGTGGTGGCCGTGGATGGCAACGAAATTCTGGGGCTGGCGATGTTGGGGGTCAGGGAACGGCGGGCCTGGATTACCCGCTTGGGGATTATTCGCAGTAAACGCCGGCAGGGAACGGGTTGGCGGTTGGTGACGCATCTGCTTGACCAGGCCCGCCAAAAAAAGGTTGACCGTGTTGTGATTGAGGTGATCAAAAATAACGTTCCGGCTCACAACCTTTTCCGCAAAGCCGGCTTCTGTGAAACCAGAGAACTTTTGGTCCTGCGCCGCCCACCGGGGCCGGTCAAAATTAAGCCCCCTCCCGCCGAAATCAAAACATTGGGCTATACTGAGGCCATTCATTTATTGGAAAATCGAGCCTCAACCCCGTCGTGGATTGATGAGCGAGAGTCGCTCATCAATGCCGGCAATCTGGGCGCGTTTTACACCATTTTAGCCGACGGCAGTAAAGGGTGGTTGGTTTATCAAAATACGGTTTTTCAACTAGGGCGCCTGGTCATCCAAACCGACGAAGGCAATCCGTTAAACGTAGGCCGGGTGCTGCTGCATCATCTCCACAGTGTCCATCCCGCCCAAGATACCAAAACCGAAAACTTACCCAAAGACGATCCGCACTGGCCGGCCTTTCAAGAAGTAGGCTACCTGGAAGTGTTTGACCGCCTGGAGATGAAACTCCAGCTCAGATAGCCGCTCTTACCTTGCGCTCGCCGTATTTTGTCTCGGTCTCTACAGTAACTTCCAAATTTTTGATCAATTTCATCAGATTAACATTTTCCGCCAACACCCAGCCGGAAAAATGGGTAATGCCTCGCTCGCGGGCTACCTTAGCTAATTGAGTTAATAAGGCCCGCCCCACCCCTTTCCGTTGAAAATCATCCCTGACCACAATCGCCACCTCAGCCTCACGGTCCTTCGGCAGCGCACGCGCAAAACGAGCGACCCCGACTGCGTGCTCTTCGCCGTCTGCTTCCACCACCGTAGCCACCACAGCCACATGTCGCTGCGGGTCCAAATTGGAAAGGGTAATCGCCTCCTGCCAGACCCGTTCCTCCGGCAGCCGCTCGGTGTACAGATGAAAGCGCAACCGTTTTGTTTCCGCCGATAGATGATGAAATAAATCCACCAATAAACCGGCGTCGGTTGATTGGATAAAACGCAAGCAAATCTGCTGGCCCGCAGGGGTTGTGTAACATCCCAGGATAGTCAAAATGTCGCTTCCTTTCACCTCCTCCTAAGAAAATAGTAGACGGTAGACGGTGGACAGGGAATTAATGAACTCTGCTACCCTGCTACCTGATGCCTTTTCTTCACTTCAAAAATTCTGGTTAATGACCACTTCCTGAATTCTGCTGGGGCTTTCGGCAAACATCTGGATCAGGTGTAGCTCACCCAGGACTTTGAAGGTCACTCTATATCCCGGCGTGTTTTGTGAAAAGAGGGGCAGTCCCTCGACAAGTTGGATCTGCTTGCTCAGGGGTATGACGCTGAAATTTTTCCGGCGCTGTCCGCCCTTTTGATTGACCTCATGCAGTAGAGCGTCGCTGCCGGTCAGGATGACGGCGCAAGCCAGCGAAACCCATTTTTCGGCCTCTGAGACATCGGCAGCATAGCCATCAATGAATAATTCCTGCTGGAACTCCCGCCGGCGCACCGCTTGAACGGAGACATATTCTACCACTACCTCATCACCCGCTTTGGTCTTTTTGCCGGGAAATGAGATGGCCGACTCGGTATAGTCCACCCCAAAATCCTGTTCTTCGAGCAGAACGGGCGGACTGTCCGGCACAGTCAGCATGGCTTTGACCGAATTAGCCATCGCCACGAAATCAAGCAGGTAAGGCCCGCTTTTGGCTTTGCCCGCCTGTAATTTCAGCGCCTGCCGAATGTTCTTTTCCTGGGGCGTAGCCGGCGCTTCCCGGCCCGTTTCCTGGATGGCAAATTTACCGGGATAGACCGCCAAGGCCGGCAGGCTCGGGCTGGCCGGCGCAGACAGGTATGGCGCAGCCTGTACTTTCACCTCGCCAAAAGTGTCCTGAAGACGAGCGATGACGGCCAGCGCAAGATTCTGGATCATGTCTGCTCTTTAGGCTCCGCGTTTTGCGCATCCTGGGCCAGCATCTCTTCAATCACCTGGATCGCCCCGCTGATACGTAGCAGTGTGGCTTGTAATTCACTCTTTTTGGCTTCAAGTTCGGCCAACATTTTTTGTCCGGCTTCAAACTCGGCTTTGAGTTCGTTGAGACGTTGTTCGAGTTGTTCGCGCATATGTCACCTATTTTAGCTCCTTAAAGCCTGGACTTCCGCCTGTAATGACAACACTTGGCCATTTAATTCTCGGATAGCCTCGATCAGCACTGGAATCAATCCATCGTATTTGACTGATTTGTACTGCTGGTCTACTGAACTGACCAGTTCAGGGAAGACTTTTTCCACATCCTGGGCAAGAATACCTAGTTGAGGGGTTGTCCCCATCACCTCGTCCGCCCAGGAAAAAGAGACGCCCTTGATCGAAAGGAGTTTTTCGAGAGCGCTCTTGAGCGGATGAATATCTTTCTTAAGTCGCACATCGCTGGTGTTAGTATTGGTAGCCCAGATAGCCCTGCCCCCAGCATAGATGACGAGATTACCGTCGTTTTGCATCACCAGCGACCGGCCAGAATTCGAATTTACTCTAAATTCACCGTTCACTTCCAAATAATCCCAGAGTTTGACCGTCCGTATACCTCCACTATGAGCACGACCAAGAATCATCAGCGCATCGTAATCTTTGGCGTTTTCAATGGCAGCCCAACCATCTGCGTTGCCAATTCCAGAATGTCTATGGTCAGGATTTGAAAAGTAAAGGTCGGAATTCCCCAATGTCAAACTGCCTCGAAAATATCCGTGTCCATCGTTGGCCCGGACACTAAAGTTGAGTTGCTCATTGTGATTTTCATAAATAATACCATTACCTTGGTCAGAGTAAGTGCGTAAGCGGATAGCGTGGCTGCCAAACCCATCTCCTCCTACTGCAGCTTGACCCGCCAATGATTTCGAGGCCCCAGAAGTTCCCATGTAGATACCCCAGTTTGAGTCGCCCCCATTCCACATCCAGATACCCCGCGTTGCACCGCCGTCAACATTGTCCTGCACCACAATACGATTGGCTTTGAAATCGCCATTGACATTCAGTTTGAAATTACCCGGGTTGTCCGTGCCAATGCCGACATGCCCCGCTCCATCTAAAACCAGATCTTGATACTCCCAGGGCTGCCGGATAAAGTACATCTTGTGGCTGTTAACATGAATGGACCAGTCATTGTGGTCGGTATCAATAAAATCCAACTGGGGACTGGTTCCTTTGAGCACAAGCAACCCTCCAGCACTCATAGCGCTGTCCGGGTCTTTCCCGGCGGCCCCCGTCACTGATAGCCGGCCCTTGACGGCAACTTCTCCAATCGTCCCCCAGCCCATGTCGCGTCCAATGGTGATCCGGTTATCAGCGTCGCCCTCGTAGTACATCAGGCTGGCGACTCGGGTACCGCTGTCGTGTACGGCAATTTCGGTGTTCTTTTTCGCTTCCAACAGCAAACCGGCGGTATTGTTGTTCCAATTGTTGCCGCCACCATAGTTCGTCTCTATGTTGCCGATAGTCAGTGAGCCGCTGGCCATGTAATTATTACTCGATGCGTATCCGCCGCCGACGGTGAGCTGGCCTCTGAAAGCAAAGCTATCTTTTATCCCGTCGAACGCTAGGCGCACCCAGCCACCCCAAGCGCCCTGCGGAGCACCCTGCCGCCAAAAAAGCCCGCCATCGTTGAAGTTGAGTTGATGATGATTATTGCCGCTATTATCCGCCCATGGGGCCAGGGTCATGGTAGCGGAATATTCACCCGCACCCGGAACGCCGATAACGTTGCGGCGCTTAAAATCAAACGACACCTCCCGTCCAAAGACGTTGGGCGCTTCATTGGTATCGCGCGTGTCGTCAATGGCGATATTGCCGACCAGGTCTGCCGTAGTGATAATGTTGCCGTCCACCCGTAAGGTACCACCCAAGTTAAAGTTCCCGCCGACGCCCAGGCTGCTCTCGAAACGCCCTTCACTGCCGGTGAACTTTCCCGTTACCTTGAGATCGCCTTTGATGGTATCTCCGGCCCGGTTAACCTTGTCTACCTCCAGGCGTTCGAGTTCATGCCCCATCAGGTTCCAATCGGCCGAACGGATTAATTGGCCGCTCGATTTGTCGTCGTGTTTGTAAGCCATGTCAACCTCCTCGTGGCTGCTAAAACAGGATTTCCCAGACCAAGGTCAGCTTGAACTGTTTGGACTTGGTGACGGTATCAAATGTCACCCGGTTGTACATCACGTTGTCATCGGTAAACAAGCCTGCCTCGCGCAGGGTATCGTTACAATCGTTCTCGCCCAGTTCGCCAATCAAGCGCAGCATCACCCGCTGCCGACCGTCGGTATCCAGCACTTCGCTGGCCTCGATGCGGCTGATGGGCGTCTCGCCCACCCTGTCGCCCAGGGCCGTCTGCTTGGCCTCGAATTTGGCCTGCGAGCGGCCCACCTGGATTTTGGAGACGCGGCTGATGGCTACGTTGGCGCTATCCCGGTTGAACAGCCGGGCGACCAGGCTGCGGCCGGCCAGGGTAATATCGTTATGGGCGCTGATTTCTTCGACCATCTGCCCGTCCGGGGTGGTTTTGCGTAGGGTCAACTTCCCGGCGATATGTAAGTCCTCTCTGGTGAGCATAGTCAATCCCTCCTGCTGAGCTATCTGGCAAATGTATTCAAGCTATCAAATGAAGTCGTATCGAAGCGGCCCGACAGCGAGAGGCTGTCGAGGATATTCTGGTCTTCGCGGGCCTGCTGGGTGTTGCTGGCCGTCAGGCTGTCGCGCATGTCCAATTTTTCGACCAGCAGCCCGCCGTTGATTTGCAAGCCAAAGGCTTCAAGCTGGTTGTGGTCTTCGCTAAAGACCTGTTTATAGGCCACCCGTGCCTCGATGCCGGCGGCCTTGACCCGGTTCACCAGGGTCAAAATCTGGTGGCGCGGATGCTGGTCGGTCTCGGCGAATTTATCGGTAAAACCGGGGATGTGCCAGGGAATGACGACGGTAAAGGTTCCTGGCGTATAGCGGTAGGACATTACCTCCACCGTCGCCACCGGGTCGGTACTGGCCCACACCCCCTCGTCAAAATTATTCTCGTCAAAGCGCCCGGCCGGGTGACTGGCCTGGTCCTCCGGACAAATCAAATCGGCTTCAAAACGCCAGCGCGACCAGCCTGGCTTGAGCAGCGGGGCCACACCGACCGGCAATTCGGGGGGAGTGACGCCGTTCAACAGCGCTGTGTTCTCTTTGAACACCAGGGTATCGCCCGGTTCGATGCAGGTAGCCAGGCGAATGGTGGTGAAGGTATCCAAATCGGTGAAGCGGATGTGGCACAGCGTTTTGATTTCTCCCGGCAGCATCTTGAGCCAGATTTCGGGCGCTTCCTCGCCGGGGTTGGTATTGTTAACCTCAAACTCCTCAAACAGCCTGACTCTGCCCTCAAAGAAATGGGTCCGCTCCGGGGCAAATTCCTCCACGTTGATCAGGGCTTTGGCGGCCCACACCTGGGGGTCATCGCCGACAATCCCCAGGTTGGCGGCGACGATGTCAACAATCCCCCGGCGGGTAGATGCCCCCCGGCGCAGCACATTAATCAAGCCGCGCAGTCGCTCACGGTAGGGGGCATAGCCGCGCTCGATCTCATTGGGGAAAGCCGATTCTAGCAGAATGCGGTTGAGCCAGGCCCGTTCGCTCTCGTACCGCTTTTTTAGGTACGGGTAATCTTCCGCCAGGTCGGGGAAACGTGCGGGGGCATACAACTCCGGGTCTTCGAGCAGGAGGTTCAATTCGCCGACCTGTTCCGGACTGTCGCCGCGCCCCACCAAAGCCTCGCGGATTTCGTCCAGGTGCGGCACACCGCGCGGGCGAATTCCCCATGGGTGTTGCGGGTAAGGAAAAACCGCTTCCAGCAGCAGCCGGTTCAAGCGCACCAAATCGTCGCCCACCGGGACTTCCGCCGGTTCGACATTTTGCAGGGAATTCAACAACTGCTGTCTGCGGTCCGGGGTGGGTTCCTGGCTATATTTTTCGCGCAGGTAATCCAGGTAGATACTGTTGATGAGCTTGACCGCCGTCGGTGGAAGGTTCAGGCTACGCAGCTCAGCTTCGTTTTTTCGAAATAGAGCGGGGTCGCGGAGCAAACGCTCATTGAGGTCTTTGGCCAGGGCGATTTGCAGGCGCGGGTCTATCCTCGCGCCGCCGTTGTAGGCTTCCAGCAGTTTACGGGTTTCGGGAGTGAGTTTGTCTCGGATGTAACGAATTGAGCCGCTACGACCAAGCAGGAGCGCCAGGGCCAAACCTGGCCGGACATCCGCCGGGCTGAACTGCATGCGGCTGGCATCGTAGCGCAGAAGCAGTTTCCACGTTTTGAGCCGGAATTTCGGGCGGAGATAGGCCAGCAGGGGGCTGTCATCTTCGACCAGCCGCTGCGCCAGCCGCCGCGCATTGAGCGAGCGCATGGTGAAACGCGGGTTGACTTTGACCAGCAGCGCCGTGCCGCCCAACGCTTCCAGGTAGAGGGCAAAGATTTTATCCAAATCGCCCCGTTTTTCGGGCGGGGCGGTGTAACCCTGAAAGCCTTCGTTATCGGCGGTTTCCACGTGATGGGCGCGCAGCACCCGGTACAGGTCTGCTTCGGCGCGTTCGAGCCGCCGCCCGAAGATGTCAACCCAGGCCGCCAGCAGCCCGCCGGCCTCTGCGGCGTGGTAAAAATGCGGCAGCCGTTCCAGAATGCCGACGGTTTTTCCGGTGATTGTTTCCATCATTAATGCGCTATGCTTCGATGACAAACTTTGTCTCGGACAGGAAAACTTTCTCAAAGGCAGCCACACCCACCGCCCGGTCCTTCACCCGATTGCCAACCGGGTTGCCGCCGGCGTCAATCAGGCCGCAATCTTCGGGTTTGAACTCAACCCGCAGCACCTTCTCGACCTGGGCCGCGGCGGCCTGGACTTTTTCAAGGTCTATGTCTTCCTCCGGGGCGACGGAATCGATGTAATCGCGAATGGCCTGGCGGGCGGCCCCCATGGCTTCGCGTTTTTCCTGATCGCCGGCGGTGAGCGGCAAAACCAGGCGCAATTGGCCGGTCAGTTCCAGGCGGCTGGCATAGACAAAGATAATTTTAGCTTCCGGCTTTTCGATAAAACTGACCCGGACTTCATACACATCCTGGGCGGCCTCGTTCTGGAAGGGGAAGGCCACCAACCGCAGACTGAAATCGCCAATACTTTTAAACTTCTTGAGCCGGGTTTCCAAATCGGCCTTCGTAAACGATTCGCCGGGTTTTAGGGCGTTAAAGAACTCCTGTACCGCCTGTTCAATTTTCTGACGCGCCGCAGCGGTGGCGTTAGCCGGGTCGTTCAGTTTGATTTGCACCCAAACAGGCAGTGTTTTTTGTTCGGAAGCGACCCGAATAGTTTCAGGCGTAAGCCGCTCCAGGATTTGGACATCAATCCGCCGGTCGGGCAGACCGTAGGCAGTCCGGGCAATACGGATGGGCTGGTCGTTGCGAACCGAGATGTCAACATCGGCTGTTTTGAATGTTTCCCACCCAATCGCCTCCCCGGTTCTGACCAGTTCCCCGGCGCGACCGGCGCGCGTGGCCTTGACCTCGACCTGGACGGTATCTTGTTTCTCCTGGAACTGAGCCTCGGCGACGGTCAAAAATTCCTGGCCCAGATTTGTCCGCAGGGGGGTGTTGGCGGGAACGGTGATGGCTCGCTGTTTATTGGTGCGGGTCAAGGTGACGCTACCGCGAGCCAGGCTGGCCTCGCTGTCGTCCTCACGGAAGGTGGTGATTTGTAGGTTGGGAATATCTTTGACCCCGTTAACCTTGAGCACTTCGCTGGTCAACTGCGAAAAGAGCAGAGCCTCGCCCATGTCCAACCCTTCGATCAGGCCCTCGACGGCCTGAGCCACATCGTCTTCCAGCTTCAGGCGCTCCTCGGCCCGGATGCGCGGGTCTACCTCGATTTGCAGCACAGCTTCGAGATGGATGGCAATGGCCGGTTTGAGCACAACATACACCCCGGCGGCGCGCACCTGGTCAATTCGCTCGCGTAGCAGCGGCGCATTCTGGTTGGTCAGCCCATCCACATAGACTTCAATAATGCCGAGTTTGCCGCTTTCCGCTTGGCCTTCTTCGGGAAAATCTTCCTTCACCCGAACTTCGCGCACGCCGGGCAGACCCAAAAGCGCGTTTTCAATCGAAGTGACCGAGGCCCGCCCCGAAGCCAGCAGCGCTTGTTTAGCCCGTTGGCGCAGCTCTTCGTCCGTTTCGCGGTCACGCCCCAGGAAACGGACAGGCTTTTTGTTGACGATGGCTTTAATCCCCGGCACGGGGCGGGGCATCACAATCACCGTTTCGGCCTCAGTTACCATCTGTTTGCCGCGTTCCTCAGCCTGGATGCGGACCTCCACGCTGGTTTGTCCCGCTGGCAGTCGTCCTTCTTCAATGGTCAGATAGGCTTTTTTGGGCGGCTCTTTGGTTTCATCCTCCTCCGTCGTCACCAGGGTGCCGATGGGGATGATAAGTTCTTCGTTCAACCCTTTGTCCCGTTCAAAGGTGACGACCCCGGTGGCAAAATCGGGTTCGTTGCGTTTAATGCCCAGCACCGCCACCACCCGGTCGAGATGAGGGCCTTCTGCCGTGTCAATAAACCCGGCCCGGTAGACCAGGTCGAGTTGCTCGTACAACAAAGCCAGTTCGTAGGCAAACGACTCGAACAGGGAGCGCACCACGCTGCCCTCCTCAAAATCGGTCAAGGCGGGGATGCGGTGGCGGGTATCGGCCACCATACTCTGGTAAATATCGGTGAAGTTTTTCTTGTCGAAAGACACTTCAACCTCCGGGCATTAGAGCGGGATTTGCGCTCCGATGGTTAGCGGCTCATCCTCGTCTACCGGCAGGATGGCTAGGGTCAATTCCATAACGTTACGTTTGTCGGCCCGCAGCGATGGCGGCTCAAAGATGATGGCCACAATCTCGCGGATGCGCGGCTCGCCGGCCAGGGCCTCGCGGATGTAAAGCTCGGCTACGGCCTGGCTGCGGCGGGTGTTTGGTTCGCCAATCAATTGATACAGCCGTGACCCGTAATCAGGATGGCCCAGCCCGGCCAATTCGCCGCGCCGGGTGAACAGCCGGTTGAGCACCGCCTGGGCCAGGTTCGCCCGCCCCTTCACCAGCTTGATGTCGCCGCGCTCGGTCGTCAAATCCACGCCGGCCCGGTCGGAGGTCAGCAGGTCAAAGGAGCGGCGGGTGAGAAACAGGTCAGTTGTCATCTAGCCTCCGATACTGACCGTGCCCACAGCCACCACCGTGCCCGGCGTTTTCACTTCATCACACGTCTCGGCGATATCGCCGGCGCGGGCAGCGGCTTTTCCATTGATTTTTACGGTCCCGCTGCCTTTCTTGATGGTCGCCTTATTTTGAGGCGGCGTTTGGAAAGCAGTCCCCGGGGCCATCGGCACGTGGGAAGGTGTGTTTGTCGCCGTTGAGTCAACTGTCGCCGCCGGCTGCCCCATAATTTTCACATTCGAACTCAGGCCGTTGTCAATTATGCCGGCGAAGACATGGCCGGGGGTGGGGGTCGGCGTGGGGGGGCCGGGTGGACTGGGCACCATCACCGTATGGGTGCAACTCCCCGTAATTTGGTCTCCCTTTTTCGCCGCAGGTTGGCCCATTGTCCCTCTCAGTTCAGGTCAATCGTCGCGCCCTGGAGCTTCATGGCTGCTTTGGCCGAAATATCCATCCCGGCCCCGGCATCCACTTTTGTATCAGCCGACGATTTGAGATTGAGGGTCGCGCCAGACTCAACCTTTAAATCGCTCTGCGATTTCAGCATAATTTCTTTGGCCTCGACGCTGAACTTACCGTTTTTTGCCGTCATTTCCAGGTCTTTATCGGATGAAATCGTAATTTTCTCGCCGGAAATATCAATAATCAGGCTAAATTTCTCGTTGACGACCGAAATCTTTTCATCCTCCAGGGTGAAAACATTTTTTTTGTTTTTGCTGGTAATGATAATCTTGCCCTCCTCATCCAGCTTGATACTGCCGCCCTCCTTGATGTCGTGCTGGAGCAGGAACTCTTTGGCCTTGTTGGCCGGGGGGCGGTCCTCGTCGTTGTACAACCGCCCGATAATCACCGGGGCATTAATATCGCCGCCGATAAAACTGACCAGTACCAAGTCGCCCACATTGGGAATGGCCGCCAGCCCCAGGTAGGGAGTGGCCACCGGCACCTGGCGCAGTTCAAAATCGGAGCCGCCGGGCTGTTTTTTGTTCTTCAGTTTGACCGAACACTGGTAGTTGTCCTTGTCGCCTTCGTCGGCATGCGGAAAAACGGCTGTCACCACCCCCAATTCGGTGGTGTGGATGCGCTGGGCTTCCTGCTCCGCCACTTTTTTCATAACCCCGACGATACTATCCATAACAACTTTACCTTTATTGGGGCAGCTTCTCCCACGAAATTTCCGTCACAAATCCAAGGCGATTATTCAGCCGGTGACGCACGCCGGTGACTTTGTAGACGCCGTTTTGGGCCGAGTCCGGCATCTTGGCGATTTTGACCGCATCGCCCAGTTTGACTTCGGCCTGGCCCAGCACCCGCATCCGGCCGCATGCCGGGGACTGGTTGGCTTTTAGAATATTCCCGGCCAGCGCCCTGGCCAAATCCTGGGTACGCGCCGAGGCATCGGCCAGCCGCAGGACGTTGCCGGAGGTCTTGCCGGCGCTGCCTTTCACTTCCTTCTTTCTCAGCCACGAACTGGCGTCGTCACCCTGGCCCTGCCCCACCGGGCTTTCGCCGTACACTTCCACCCCGTCGAGCGCCGGGGCCAGAGTTTCCTGGCTGTAAGCCAGGATATGGAGGCCATACTCCAGAGTGTGCGTCGTCTGGGCGGCATATTTTTTGAACACCGCTTTATCATCCGTATCGGCATAAAAATCGAAGCCGCAGCGCCAGGCCAGCCGCTCAAGCACCGCCCAGATACTCTGGTGGTCGCTCACGGTGAAGGTGGCAAACTTTTCGCCTGTTTCAACCGTCGCTTTTTTGACCTTTAATTTGCCCAGCAAATCGCTAACAATGTCGCCGGCGTTTTGTTTTTCATACAGGCGGTTAAACCGGGCCGCCGCCAACACGCTGAACGAACTGGCTCCGTTCACCGTAAGGTGTTGGATTCCCCGTTCAAAAGTGTCCACTTGTCCGCTAAAAACCTTGACCAACGTTTTGTCGTAACCCAGTTCGATTTTGATTTCGTCGCCCGGCTTGAGGCTGACCTGCGCCTGTCCATCCAGCGTCACCCGGCAGGTGTTGACCGGAATACCCAGGGCAGCATGGCTGTCCAGGTCTACCAGCCGGCTGCTCTTGCCGGACTGGTAGCTGGCGCTGCCCAGGGTAATTTTGTAAGCGACGTTCAGCATCTCGGCCCCGGCTACGCTACGCGGCGGACAATTTCTGGTCAAAGGCCTGCAACAGCCGATTGTAGGCCATACTCAGGCGGTCCAGGCCCTCCGCAAGGTCTTCGTCCAGGCCCTCCACCTTAATCTCCAGCACCGCAAAAATGCCCGAAATATCAAAATTCTCCTTCAGGATAGTTTTGATTTTATTAAACTCGTCGTCCAGCGGGGCGCGAATCATGCGGTCGGGCAGTTCCTTGACTTTATTGACCACGCCGACGTAAATCTGGTCCAGCCGCTCGACGGTTTGCTCAGGATAGAGGTGGGCCACATTCTCGACAATAAAGGGATGCAGCGATTGCAGACTCATGCCCAAATCGTCGGGGTAGGCCGCTTCGAGGGCCACCCGGTTGAGGCGAATCAAGGCGTTGGCTTTGTTTTCACCGCTGTTGTAGGCCACCCAGGCATCCACAAGCTGGCGACGCAACGCCGAGCAGCGGTAGAATTTCTTGATGTCTTCCACTTTGCGCTCCGGCTTGGTCTGCAACTCTCTGATTTGCGCGTCCAGGCTGGCTTTCAAGGCCTCAATATTTTCGCTGCTGCCCACATTGCGGTCGCGCAGCGCCCCGTTGAGGGCCAGCAGCACATTGGCCCGGTTGCCCGCCTGCAAAGAGGTGGACGTATCCGTTGCCTCGCTTTTTAGCAGGGTAAGCTGTTCATCGCTCAGCTTGGTTTGGAGAACGGCGGCGATACGCAGGCTGCCGCTGTCGCTGCCGCTGGCGACGCGGCGCGCCATCGCCATCATCCCCGGCGGGGTGGCGGCAGAATCACCGCTGGCGCCGGCAAAGTCGCTCGCGGCAAACGAGTTGAGCAGCCAATACGGGCTGAGGTCGGCCACAATCTTCTGGATGCGCTCGTAAATCATGGTCAGCGTGTTCACCAGCGAGTCCTGAAAAGCCTGGATGGCGCTGATGGTTTGGGTAATCACCTTTTTGATACTGTCTCGGGCCGTGTCGAGAACTTTGGCCACGGCATCATCAATCTTCTTGGGCAGTTCGGTCAAGGTGATCAGGATGCTTTGGATATTTTTGATCGCGGTTTTGAACGGCTTGAGGTCGGCCTGAAGCTGGGCAATCAACGCCCTGACCGGGTCGCCAATCTGTTTGCGGAAGATGATGACGGCGGCATCCTGAAAAGTACCCTCGCCCAGCGCCCGCAGCAAATCCGCTTTGGGTCTCAAAACCGCGTTGACCGCCATGATCGGGGCGTCGAGCGAGGCGGCCTCCGCGCCGACCACAAAAGCCACGGCCGGTTGGAGCTTGAACAGCGGGGCCAGGTCCAAATCGCCGAGCAGGGCCGTAATCTCCGGGAAGACGGGTTCTTTCTTCAGCAAGGCTTTGCGGCGCTCCTCCAACTGTTGAATGGCAGCAGCCTCGCCAACCAGAACCTCCTGCAACTCGACCGCCCGCTGCCGGAACAGCAGCCCATTGACGGCCAACTGGCGGTCAACATCGGCCACGCAAGCGGCCAGCGCGGCCTGCGGCTGGCTGAAATCAAGGGTGGCGGCCAGCGCGGCCAGTTGCTTTTCTAATTCATCAACCACCTGACTGATTTCGTCCAGGTAGCCGCCGCCCAGCACTTTTTGCAGCATATCCCAAAAATCGGCCTGGGCAATCTCCTGCAAACCGGTTTTTTCCATCAAACGGGCCAGCGAGATGGTCTCTTTGACCGTATCCAAAATAGCGTCCAATTCGCGGTCGCGGATGCGGCCCAACATTGAGACCACCGTATCCACCGCATCGCCGATCAAACGGTTGAGCGGGGCGGGGTTGATAAATTCGATCAACCCGGCCAACTGGTCATAGACCTGCTGCACGGCGTCAATCAGGATATTCGGGTCAAGCTGGCGGACGATATCGGTCAGCATCTCGTTGGCTTGCTTGAGCGGCTCCAACAGCTTGGACGGGCGAAAATCGTCCAGGAACTGCATCACCACCCGGTACGGCTCGGATTCGACAATGTACTTGTTGACCACTGTACCCGGATTAAACTCGTAGATCATCTTTTCGATTTCAAGCGCCTTTTCCTTGAGCAGGGTGATCAATTCGGCCAGCGGGGCGCGAATCTCCTCAAAGGCGGCCAACAATTCGGGCTTGATAATCTCATCCACCTTGACCTGTTCGATGATCTTCACCCCGACTTTGAGCGCGGTCTTCTGCGGCGTGGTCATCTGGGCGGTGTTCAGGTTTTTGATACTGGTTTCCAGGCCGTTGGTTTTATCAATCACCAAGTCGAAAACCTGCTTGAGCGAAGCCTGATCCACCGTCGTTTTGAATTTTTCGATGCCCTGGCGAGCTTGGGCCAGGGCGTCTTTAACCTCGGGACGGTCAAGCACCCCGGTGATCATGCCCAGCAGTTCGCGGATCTTTTTCTCCATGGCGTCGAAGGCAGCGGTCAATTTCTCATCCACCGTCACGCCCAACTGCTTCACAAAATCGTCCAGCTTGAGTTTCAGTTCTTCGACGTAGGTAAAGAACTTTTCGATGGCTTCCGCTACTTTGGCGATGCCCTGCTTGGCTTTTTCCACCAGGGGGGCCACGTCGAGCTTCTCGACAAAAGCGGCGATTTGCTGTTCCAGCTCTTTAATTTTGGCTTCAACATCTTTCAGAAATTGTTCGGCTTTGGCCAGATTGGTCTCGATTTGCTCGGAAACAGTTTTGGCGGTACTTTCGGCGGTGTCGCCGGCCTGAACCAGGTACTCGCGGATGTCGCCGGCCATTTTGCCAATCTGGTCCACCGGCTTTTTGATGGCGCCCAACACCGTATGGGCTTTCTCGCCAAAGGCATCGAAATATTTCTGCAAGAAAACCTCGCCGGCGCCGGTCAGGTCGAGCACGTTCTGGAGGGCCAATTCGAGGGCGGCGGTATTGTTGGCCTGGAGAGCTTCAAGGGTCAGGCGCGAGCGGTCAAAAGCAGTCAGGGCCGGCGTGATATTCTGGCGGCCTTCAGCCAGGATTTTCTTGAGCCGGTCTACATCGCCTGGCTCCAGCGTTTCGATTTCGGTCAGCAGTTGGCTGTAGCGGGCAGTGAAGGCCGGGGCAGCGGGTTGGCCGGCCGGCTTCAAGAGGCGGGTGGCGCTGGTAACAGCATACAACGGCAGGCAGCCTTGCAGCGCGTAGATTTGTTGGCTGTAAATCTCCTGTAGGGCCTGGATGGTCAACTGGACCATTAAATCGGTGTCGGTAACGGTAGCGACGAAACCGTCGGCGACCTTGAGGAGCATGTTGAGCAGCCGGGTGGGGGTCGCTGCCCCGGCGTTGGCCAGCCGGTCGAGCGGGCCGGTGAAAGCCGAAAAATCCAACACGTCGGTCCCCATGCCCTCGAAGGATGGGACCGCCAGCGACTTTGTGCCCGGCATATTGGGCATCACGGTGGAGGTGATGGCCGTGATGGGGCTGTTTATATCGAAGGTGGGGGCGGGCAGGTTTACCGGCAGCGGGCTGGAGGTCAGATTGCCCAGGGCTGTCTGCGGGTTGAACGATTTGAGACTATCCAACGGCTGGCTGAGGGTCTGCATGAAGCCGTCTTTTGATAACGAAGCCGGCAGCGCGGGCAGCGATAACCCGCTGAGCGACTCGCCCGGCGAGATACCGCCAATGGATTTGCTCATATCGGCGATGTTCAGGTTTTGCAGCCCGCCGCCCAACGCTTGCGGGTCGAACTTGAGCATTTTACTCAAGTCGCCTAATTGGCTCGGATTGGGTAGTTGATCGAGTATCCCCGGCATAGGCACACCCTCCGCTTACAATCCAAATAACGTCTTCAACCCGCTCACCGACTGCTGCAGCCCTGCACTCGCCTGGCGAGCCGGTTCCAGCGCATCTTTGAGCGGCACAAACGGGTTGGTCACTTCCGGCAGCGAGCCTAACGCCAGCGCATCAGGCAGACCGGCAATATCCAGCGCGGCTTTGGCCTCCAGCTTGACTTGTTGGTTGACCGCAGCCGTGGCCGCGGCCGGCTGTTTGGGCGGCTGGACATACTCCGTCACCACCAGCAGATAACTGAACTGATGGGGTTCCTGGGCCGATTCGGTCACGTTGAAGCGGGTCAGCACCACTTTGCTGGCATAGTATTGCCCCATCAAATCGGCGATAAAATCTACCGGCTGGCGCTTAAGATAGATCCCGCGCAGTTTTTCCAGTTCTTCCGTGGCCTTTGGGCCAAAAAAAATACCCTCAATTTGCAGGCTGACCGAATCGCGGCCCAGATTTTGCAGGGTGTTACCCTCCTGGCCGGGCACACGGTGCTGTACAAAGGCAGCCTGTTCCAGGGTAGTGATTTTATGCACGCGGGCAATCTTGATTCCGGCCAGTTCGATGGGCATAGTAAACGTCTAAAATTTACTTCCTGTTTTGAGTTCCTACGAGTTCCTTTAGTTCCCTGGGAACTCATAGGAACTCAGGGAACTTATTTTTGGACAATCACATAGGCTAAGCAACGGTTCCGTAAAAACGCCGATACTCTCGCCAGATTTCCTGGCGAAGCGCATTCAGCATATCCTGGACATCCAGGGGCGACAGGGTAGAGTTATTGGCCGCCATGTCTGCGTCTGTTTCAATAATCTGCCGGACCACTTCAGGTGTATCGTTCCAATCCTGTGTCTGTTTGCTGGGCGGGACAGGTGGGCCGGGTGATAGAGTTTCCACCGGCCGTCCGGCAATTTTTTCTGACGACAGGCCCGGCATCCGGCCCGGCAATGTTACCGCTGCCAGCAGGGTGAGCCAATCCGTAGCAGCGCCGATAGAGGGAGCGTCTGGTTGTGCTCCGGCTCTCGTCAGGGGGGCAGGGGCGCTGAAAAACCCTGCGGCGAGTTCGTTCCCCAGTCGGGCCAGTTCTCCGGCAGAAAATGGAGCTTCGGCAGAATTTTCGGGCGTCCCTTCTCTTATCTCCGGCGCGGATCGGCTTCTGTTCCAAGAAGCATCTGATGGCGTCAAGGATGGCGCATCTACCGGGCGAGTTTCGGTAGACTTTTCCGGCGCGCCCCAATCCACCCCCGGCCGGTCAGAGAAGTCTAAATCGCTGCCCATCACCGCAGGACGGCCAACCGGCTGCAAGCTGGCCGGAGGAAAGTCGGTCTCAGAGAAGGCGGCTGGCGATAAAAATGTGGCCTCGGCTGAAGGAGCAACCGGCGAGCTGGGCCACTCACCCGGCAGCACAACCCGGCTTGGAGAACCAACCTCATCGTCTGCAACAGGAGCCTCGTCCGTAAAGGAGGCGGATTGCCACTCCTCGGCTAGATCCAAATCGCTACTGGAGGCCGCCGGAGCAGCCCTGGTTTGTGGGGATAGGCCGGGTGGGCCGAAAATGGCGTCTTCTGCGCCCGGCATCGTCCGGGTGAATGAGGGAGCAGCCTGGGACTCAAGAGGATGCTCCGGCGCTTCGGCCTCGTCGTTATAGGGGGTCATCTGTACCATCCGGGCCAGGTCACTCAAGCTGCCGATGGGGGCCAATAAGGCCACACTTTGCTGCGAGTGGGGTTGGCGGGAGGTCTCCACGTCCGGCCTGACAATCAGGTTTTTCGGTACCCCGGAAGATGATGCTGCGCCTGGCCCGGCAGGCTGGCTGCCAGGCGGAGAAACCTCCTCCGCCGAAAAGGAAGGCGGCGAGACCGGCGAAGCAGCAGGCCAGGCCGGCCAAGCACCGGAGGAACGTTCAGCGAGGCTCGTTTTGGAAGCCGGCGCAGGGGGTGAAATGACTCCAGGGACAGGCAGAAACCCCGAAGTCAGCCAGGAATCGAGGTCTAGCCAGGCCTGAATCTCCTGCACCGAACGAGCAAAATCTGCCTGCGTCTGGCCGAGGGGTTCCCAGTCGGAAGCGGCCCGCAGAAAATGGTCCGGCCCAAACAGGGCAAAACCTGCCAGCCAGGTTTCATATTCGGCCCGTAATGGGTCGCCGATTGTCATCAAATTTTCAGCGGGCATGGTCATTCAAATTTTGACGGTCATCAAACCAGAAATTAGGCGTGTAATAGCGACTTCAGTCGCTTAACCAGATTAAAAACGACTAAAGTCGTCCCTACGAACCACTAGGTGGACGAGAACTCGTCACCCTGCAAAAGCGCAGCCTCCTGTTCGAGCAGACGCAAGTAAATAGATACCTGGGCCATCGTCAGGGCTTGCACTTGTTGGGGCGTCCAACCAAAAGCGCGGGCCAGCAGATAGCTGGCTTGCGCCAGGGGTGATTCGTTCAACTCGGCAAAAGACTTTTTTTTTCAACCAGGCCGCTTATCTCGCGGATATGCCCAATCAGAAAGTTGACCAATCCCAGCGGCAATTTTTTTACTTGTTCTAAAGTAAGCGCCGGTTGAATGAGCGACTCTTTGATCATCAGCAAGGGAATCAGGCTGGCGTCGTTTTTGGCCGCTTTCATGATGAGTTGGAAGGTGCCAATGGTGAGCGGTTTGAGGGTAACGGCCATCTCGCTTGAGGCATCACTCCCGCCCGGATGGAGCAGCTCCGGTGGGATAACGACATCATAATTGACCGATGCGCCAGCGAGCAGCTCTTCCGCGCTGAGATACAAATCAGCCACTGGTCTCTTCACTACCGATACGGATTGCCTTGAAGGAAACCGATTCCATAATAAAATCATCCTCAGGCAAATTGAAGACCCAACTATCGAACTTGACTCCAAAGAGCACTACTTTGCTGCTGTTGCCGGGCAGGGCCGGATTCAGGATATTGATGACCATGTTAAAGGTGGGCTGAGCCAGAGAGTCAGAAGGGCCGGTGGCGCCCTCGCCGAGCAGAAGACGGATCAGCGCGCCGTTGATGTGGGCGCGAGCCGCCGTGCCGGAAACGTAGATGTTGCCGGGGCGCAGCTCGCTGGCAAAGCGCTTGCCGATTTCATGATAGGGCCGGACATCGTTCTCGACCTTGACCGTGACCTGCTGCAACCGCCCGACGACGCTGGAAAGCTCATATTCAGTAATCAAGCCGTCGGCAAGTTGTCCTTCAACAGTGGAGTTGTCGTCCACAGCTAAAACCAGTGTGGCATCTGAGCCGCGAAAAACATTATTGTTAGGCATGAGAAATCTCTCCTCTGTTTAGTGGCGGACTAGCCGAGGGTCATGGTGACCATAATGTAATCAATGCTAAAGGTAGGTTGGATGGACATGGTGACAATAGCCTGCCCGGCAATTTCCTGGGCGCGGGTGGCGCTCACATCCAGACTGTAGCCAACCAGAGCTTCACTCTCCACCATGCGGGTCAGGAAACCATCAAGGGTCGCTTTCATGGCGCTGCGGACGCGAATATTGTTGAGTTTGCCAATGTAGGGGTTGCAGGCCGCGCGCACACCGTAGATGGCGTAGTCTACAATGCGGCGGGTGGTAATTTGCGACCAGGCGGTGTTGGTGGAGGTCGTGACGCCTTTGACCACCCGATACCCCTCGCGTTTTTCCACAGCCAGGATGTTGTTCTTGACCAGTTTTTCGAGGTCGCCGTAGTTGAAGTTGACCGCTAACCCGGTGACATTGACAATTTTGTTGGTAGGGCTGGCCTGAACCGGCAGCGAAGAAATCAACCCGGCGACAGCGGCGGCCATGTAAGCCCCGGAGAGTTTCTCTTCGCTGACTTCGCCGGTGGCGGGGTCGCGTTTTTTGAGGCTAACGCCGGGGGCCACGTAAATCATCCGCCCGTTATCGAGGACGGCCGCCGATTTGCTATTGATAATTTCATCAGCCCCGGTAGACCCGTTAGAGCCGATAATCCCTATCCGCTCGCGGTGGATTTCCTGGGTGCGATTCAGGTGGCCTGTCAGTTTGGCGACCATATCGCTGTTGGTAACATCCTGCCCGGCCAGAACAATAATATTGGCGATTTCGTTTTCCAGGAGGGCCAGGCCGGTCTCATACTTGTCGGCGGTAGCGTTATCCACCCGAACCGCGTAGACTGTTCTGCCGCCGTTGCCAAAAATCAGTTCCAACGCTTTCAACAGTGTGGGTTCGACGACGTTTTTCTTGGAGGGGGCATTATTAGCCGGAGCATCTTTGGGCGGGCCGAATATTTCTTTGGCCTCGGTTAGGCTGCTCAGGGTGTAAACCTTATTCAGCTCACCTCCTTCCGCCGTGCCCACGATGCCAATGTTGCCAGTGCTGACGCCGCCAACACTGATCAACCCTTCATCCCGGACGGTAATGTAAATACCTGGCAAAATCACATCGGTCATTTTGGCCTCCTATCGAACTTAGCGGTATTGAATTATAGTATATCGGCAAGCGACAACTCAACCAGAGCTTGCCAGCGTTTATGCAGGCGGCTGAAACGGCGTCGGAGATAGACCTGGCTAAACATCAACGTACCATTTCGTGTTGATGCCCCAGGCCAAATTCAGTTATATGGACTTAAAAAGTGTTAAATGTGGGTAAAATGGAGCAGATCAAAGGTATCCTAAAAGTCAGGATACGCAAAACCAAAATCCATTATATAACACAACCAAGAGAAATTCAAGCCCCTGTGGAACGAGTTTGTCATGAAAACTTGCCTCAATTTATTGTTAGCAACCAGTTGACCAGCAATGCGAAAAGGTAAAGACCTATCCCAAACGCAGTATGATTCATCAAACTACGAACTCTTACCGGCGTAGGATTTGACATCTTTGATGCGGCAAATCCAAGTCCAAATGAAGGTTGCATGATGGAGAAGGGCGCCACGACCGTGACGACTCCAAAGATGAGGGCGGGAATCAGTGTCGGATGCTGAAGCCAGTTGGCGCCGACTAAGGCAACGAAAACGAGGGCGAAGGTGATGCCAATCATGTAGTGGGCGATCCAGCCGACCGTACATTCTGCGCTCTTGCGGGGGGCAGATCCAATATTTGAATGCTTAAAGGTTCCTTGTGGCATGTAGCGAAGCCAGCGCCCGACGAGGCAGATGTTGGATGGCGGAATCTTAAAGGCATGTTTGAGAAACAGCGCCCAAAGATCAAACGTGAGCGTTGCGCCAAGCCCCATAAGGACGGCGCTAATGAGGGGGAGAGCTAAAGTATTCATGAGTCACCTGTTTAATAATAGTTTATGTCTAATAATGATTAGACGATTCGTCTAATTCCTTTTATACCTCAACTGCCTAATGGTCTGTTCAAGATTTAACCTGAATAACCTCGACCAAGGGCAGCCCTAAATCGCGGACTTTTCTGAGCAAGCCAAACAACGCGGCCTGATCGGCCACCGGGCCGGTTAAAAGCGTATCGCCATTGGTTTCCAGCGTGATGGTCAGCCCCCCAAACCAGTCCGTCCACTGATGCCCCAGATGGCCCGTGAGCCTGATTTGATAGACCATTGGCTGGTCTGCATCACGTTCCGGGCTATGTTCATTTGACATGATTCTGTTCCACCAGAGTGATGACGACATTCCCTTTTTTGTGTCCTGTTTCTACATAGCGGTGCGCCTCGACCATTTGCTCCAGCGGATAGCAGCGATCAATCACTGCTTTCAGCCGGCCCGTCTCCACCAGCTCTTTGAGAAAAACGAGGGCTTCTCGGCGTGGGATGGCTGTCCCGCCGATGACTTTCTTGCCGGTGGTCAGTGAAGACCAAAGCCCCTGGATCTCTGGCAACACCATAACCGTATGCAGGTAATATCCATTCCGCTTCAGCGCACTTTGACAGTGGGAAAATGTCGTCTTGCCGACGGCGTCAAAAATAATATCGTAGGTCTCGCCATTTTTGGTAAAATCCTCTTGGGTGTAATCAATAACCTGATCGGCGCCGAGCGACTTTACCAACGCTACGTTTCTGGTGCTGCATACCCCGGTGACTTCTGCCCCAAAGTATTTAGCAAGCTGCACCGCAAACGTGCCGACACTCCCCGCAGCGCCATAGATGAGGACTTTTTGCCCAAGCTGGATATTCCCTGCCTTGAGGAAAAACAGCGCGGTATTGGCGCTAATCGGAAGCGTGGTGGCTTCCTCATAGCTTATAGACTGCGGTTTTGTGACCACCGCTCCGGTTTCGGGCAGACATTTATACTCGGCGTGGGCGCCAAAATTCGCCTCGAAGGTCGAGGCAAAAACCTGGTCACCGACCTTGAACCGCGTTACCTCTTTGCCAACCGCTTCCACTTCACCGGCGAGTTCCATGCCGAAGATGGGATGTTTTGGTTTGGTGAAACCCAACGTGATGCGAGCGGGGAGCCAGAACAGCGGCGGCACGTTAAAGCTGCGCATTCTATCGTCTCCGGCGTTGACGGTCGTGGCATGCACTTTGATGAGTAGCTCATTATCTTTGGGTGTCGGTTTTTCAACCTCTTGGAGCTGAAGAACTTCCGGTGCGCCGTATTGGGTTGCTACAATTGCTTTCATTTTTGAACCTTCCTTATTTTAAGAATGAGCGGCGTAGATGGCAGAGAAGATACTCAGCCCTCTCTGTATTCATCTTCCCTATCTATGCTGACCTCATCGCAGAGGGGAAACAACGGCTGAGGCCGAGCGGGTTGGACGAGCTGGCTGCTTGCGGATAATCCATTCAGCCACGGCGAGGTTGATCACCCAGGCTGCGCCCATCAGCAGCGCTCGACTGAACTCACTCGGCGGGCCAGCGATCAATTATCCACAAACCCGAAAGCCCAGCAGCAAGGCCGCACGGGATCAAGAGCCACCCGGCAGCACGGTGCCAGCTTCGCCTCCGGCGGATACTGGGGACGAACTGGAAAGCCCCGAGGATAGAGTACAGGCTGGCGCTGAGAATGTGCAGCACCACGGGCAGAGGCGAGGCGAAGAACCGGGCGTTATCCGGCGTGACTTCCGCGCCGCCGGTCAGCTCGGTGATGCGGACGGCGCCGGCAATCACCGGAATGAGGCTGAGCACGATCAGCGCGGCGGGCATGAGCCACTCTGCCCAAACTGCTTTTGCCGGCGCTTTAGTTTTCTGGGACGTAGGTTTTCCTACCTCATTGAGCTGAGGCACATCGGGGCCTCGACCTTTACCTTGAATATCCGCTTTCATTTTCAGCTCCTTGAACAGATTTACGCAGTGCTGTGTGATATAAGCAGCCGTATGGCCGCTGGTTCACTCCCTGCTGTTTCCAGCAACCTTACTCGGCTCTAGTTTGGCGGAGTTGGGGGCTTGCTTTGCCAGGTAAGGGTTCCGAGACTTGCTCTCGCCGCTCAGACCAGAGCGCATAGCCCAGCCCGGCCAGAGCTAACCCCACCGGCACAGCAAATATCCGATCGAATGGGTGCGGGACCAACGAAGACCCAAGGAGGGGCAAGACGATCCCGACGGCCAGCAGACCGGCTGCCCAGCGCGGCAGGATCCCAGCACGGAGCGTCGCGATACCAAACAGCAGTCCGCCGAGCAGATAGAGCAGCCCCGTTAGCATATACACCGTTGGGAGGGCGCCAAGGTTCATCTCGCTGGGGGCTCCAGTGACGATCCCCAGGAAGCCCTCCACAAACTGCGGCGACTCGGTCGCCAATACCGGCGAGATGAAGGCTTCGATGAATTGAAAGGCCATTGTGAGCGCCCAAAAGAGGCTAAACAGGAGATAGCCGGCCAGACCCAGCCACCCGGCCTCTTCCACTTGCCTGGCGTAGAGCCCCGCAAGGCCGAGCAGGCCGAAGAAGCACATAGCGACGCCCAGGTAGTGGACGATGGCCCAGCGGGCGGTGGTGACTGACGAAAGAATGTCAAGGGGATGGATCGCCTGAATGGCGATGAAAAGAATCCCTGCCCCCATCGCTGCTAAACCGGCCCAACGGATGAGACTTGAGGCTGTTATCTTCATTTTATTCTCCTTGATCGCCGTCTGGCGATTGGTATTCACGGTTTTGCTTTCTTCATTGATAATGGTCATTCTACAAATGCCGATGACTCGGTCGCCAATACTGGCGAGATAAAGGCTTTGATTTGAAGATTTCGAAGTTATTCTGTGCCTTGTCTATTTGGTTGCTTTATATTCTACGTAAACTTAGCTTGTCTATTACGTCTATATCTGTTTTGTCAGAATCGGAAAGGATCGCAGCAGATGAATTGAATCCCTTCACTATGAGCCAGATGCCGAGCAATAACTCCCAGATGAACTCCGGGATGACCATGATGCTCCCCAACACGGAGCCTGGCTCGAAGACCCCGAACAGGATGCCGACGAAACGAGCGAGGAGCACGGGGCCAGCGATGATCCCTAGCACGGCCATGCGCCGTGGCACCAGGGCGGACTTGTACATCAGGTAGCCCAGCAGCAGCCCGTTCCCGATGCCGACGACGAAGCCGGGTCCGAGTTGGAACGTCCAATCATGGAGCGCGACGAGCGACTTGCCGACCATGACGAGCGTGGCGGCATCTGCGTTCGCAACTCCCGCCAGATCCTGCCGCAACGTCACGACCGTAAGGAGGCTGAGGATGCCGACGGCGATGAAGACGCTTTCGACGACCCGGGCCGTGACAAATCCAAGGGCGAAGATCTCGTTCACCCGCTTGAGGAGCGGGAACAGCACGACAGCGGTGCCGATGTTCGCGACGATGAGGAGCAACTCTAAGAACGCTCCCCAGAGCACACCGTTGTCGGCGCCGGCACCGACGATGTAGCGAGGATCCCCCAGCAGCGGGACGTAGAGGAAAAGAACTGGGGGAATCGAAGTGACATATGTGATCACGAACAAGACACCCGTAACCAGTGCGATCTTCCTACTTGAATTCATTCTGTTGCTAGTCATGTATTTGTCTCCTTTTTTGAACCATAAGTTTAGGGTCAAGATTTGACCCCGGCATAGCTGCCGGTTTGGGTTCAACTGAAAACAATATACAAATGAATGTGGGGAGATGTCATCCCCACATGTGGGGATTGAGGTGGGGATAGGGAGAGGGTTCCAGGGAAATAAAAAGCCGGCCAGCCATGCTCTGAAATGCCGGTTTACCGGGCAGGGCTAAGGGGAGGCCTGTTCAAGCAACGCTTTGGCGCGACTAAATCAAACCCAGCTCTTCGGCCCGGTTGACCGCCGCCCGGCGGCTATTGACATTGAGTTTGCTGTAGATACTCTTGGTGTGGGTGCGGAGGGTACTCAAGCCGATCACCAGTTCGTCAGCAATCTCCGGCCCGGACAGCTCAGTTTTGAACAAGCGGAGAACTTCAAGTTCGCGCTGGCTGAGCGGCTCGATGAGGGATTGCACAGCGGGGGTGGTGGGGATAGGTGGTTCGACGACGTGCTTCTGCGGCTCAGGCTCAAATGCTGCCAGCAGCTTGCCGGTATAGTCTGGCATAATCCCACGAGCGGCAGCTTCGCGAAGCAGTTGGGCCATGGGTGAGCCTTCGTCCACAAATATCCGGACGTAGCCCTCCGGTTCGGCCAGCGTCAGGGCCTGCTGCAACGGCAAGAGCGCCGTGGGGATGTCGCCTCGGGCCTGGTGAGCCAGGGCTTGCACGACCAGGATTTCGATGGCGCTGCCCCTCCTCCCGCCATCTTCTGCCGCTTGCAGGAGGCGCGCCAGTAACCCGATCACCTCTCGAATCGAGCGATCCGTATGGTCGCTCTTGTATCGGGCCAAGAGCACCCGGGCCAGGGTGATGTGCTCGAACTCGCGCAGGTAGCTGAGGTCGTCCTGGGCGGACAGCCCCTGCTCCCGCACCCAGTCGAGGGCTTCACCCAACCGGCCCTGGGCGAGCCACACCCGTGTCTTCAATGCTGTGATAGGACGCACATTGGGGAAAAAGTCACTCATATACAGGCGCTCGGCCTCCTGGAGCAGATCGAGCGCGCCGTCCAGGTCTCCCTGGACCTCCCGTATTCGAGCCATCGCCACGCACCAACGATACCGGTTTTGGGGTAACCCGGCGAACTCACCGAGTTCCTTGCTTCTCAGCAGGTGCTGTGTGGCGGCATTTAGATCGTCACGCTCACGGTGGAGTTGGCTCATGCCCACATACATATCTGCCGCTCCCCGCACGGCAAGCGCAAGCGTGCCCTGTTCCGTCGCCAGCTTTAGTCCCCGCTCATAGATGCTCATGGCCTCGCGCAGACGACCTTGCGCCAGCCGCATATCCGCCAGAGCAATAGCGCAACCGAGTGCGTCAGAGAGGTGTCCAGCCCGCTGTACCCCGGCCATGCCCTCAGCGTAGGTCTGGTAGGCGGTCTCCAGATCCCCGCTCGTCCAATAGGCAAGTCCCAGGAGCGCCGCTGCCGCTCCTCGCCCGAGATGGTCTGCCTCAGGGACGAGGTTGAGCGCCCGTTGGGCATAGGTCACGGTGCCGGCAACATCGCCCCGAACCAGGGCAATTCCGGCATGGTAAATGGCGACCGAACCGGGCAGACCGCGAAAGTCCGCTTCATCCACGACAACCATCTCACCCCTATCGGCCGTCGGGTCGAGCCAGCGTTCGGCGTCCCGCAGCCGGGCCTCAACCCCCTCAAGCTGGCCGCTCTGTAGTAACGTCCCGGCATAATGAACGCTGAGGACGGGCCGGCTGCGAAACAGTTCATCGGGGAGCGACTGAAGCCAGCCTAGCAGCGTGGCCTCCTGTCTACTCCGGCGCATTTCTGGCACGGCCCGTTCGATCAGGTGTGCCGCTCGCCCAAAATCCTCAGCAGCCAGGGCGTGGCGGATCGCCTCGGCCGCCAAACCATTCTGCTCGTACCACTCACTCGCCCGCCGGTGCAGCAAAGATACCTGATCGGGCTGCTCCTCTCTCAGGTGCGCCCGGAGAACATCGGCAAAAAGGTGGTGGTAGCGATACCACTGGCGCCTGTCATCCAGCGGAATGACAAACAGGTTGGCGCGTTCTAACTGTTCAAGCATAGCCTGAGATTTGAGATTTGAGATTGGAGATTGAGAGTAAATCTCCAATCTCAAATCTCCAACGACGGCATCGCACAGCGGCCCGCTCAACCGGTCGAGAATAGAGGTTTCGAGTAAAAATCTACGGACAGGTTCGGGCTGGCGCTGTAGCACCTCTTCGACCAGGTAATCCACGATGTAGCGGTTGTCCCCGGCGAAAGCCTGGATGAACCCGGCCACGTCCGCTCGCCCCCGCATCGAGAGGGCCGCCAGTTGCAGCCCCGCAATCCAGCCTTCGGTCCGGCCCTCCAGTGAGGTCACTTCCTCGGCCGAGAGGTCCAGGTCCATCACCCCGTTGAGGAAAGTGGCCGCTTCGCCCGGCGTAAAGCGCAGGTCGGCGGCGCGCAGTTCGGTCAATTGGCCCCGGGCGCGTAGCCGGGCCAGGGGTAGCGGTGGATCCTCACGGGTGGTGATGACCAGGTGCATCTGAGGTGGCAGGTGCTCGATCAGAAAGGTGAGGGCACTGTCAACCGGTTTGGCTTCAATAACGTGGTAGTCGTCAAGGACGAGGACGAAACCGTCCGGGACAGTAATGATTTCATTGAGCAGGGCGGTCAGAGTTGATTCAGTTGGCGGTGGCTGAGAGGATTGAAACATACCCAACACCCCTTCTCCAATAGTCGGCGCAATCGTCTGCAACGCCGCGACGAGGTAAGTCAGAAAGCGAGTGGGGTCGTTATCTCCTTCGTCCAGTGATAGCCAAGCCACTTGATTTACGATTTTCGACTGCCTGTTGTCTGACAGGCGTGGATTTACGATTTTTTCTTGGCTTGCTGCCCCCAAATCGTCAATCGTAAATCGTAAATCGTAAATCCAACTGCTGACCAGCGTGGTTTTACCAAAGCCGGCGGGGGCAGAGATAAGGGCCACGCTTGGCGTACGATGGAGACCTTCGTTCAGCCGCTCGATCAGGCGGGGGCGGGGGACGAGATCGGCAACGCGGGCTGGGGGAATATAGAGTTTTGTTTGCAGTACCAACTTTTCCATAGGGTCAAGTATATTCTGGTTACCGAAAATGGAAAAAAGCAACTTGTATCAGAGAAAAATGACTACCTGAGATATTAATGTGACTCCCCCTTTGATCCGTGCTATACTTTTCCAAGTCTAAGGCGTGAAGCGTGAGCTTTGACCACGTGGCCTTCTTGCCGAACCTCACGACTCACTCATCACGTTTCACAATACTCTGAACTGGTGAGGGTAACTGATGGACTACAGAAAACTCGGTAACACCGATCTTGACGTTTCCTGTCTTTGCCTGGGGACGATGACGATGGGGTGGACCTCGGATAAAGTGGAATCATTTGCTGTGATGGATTACGCCCTGGAACATGGGATCAACTTTTTTGATACCGCCGATGTTTATTCCTTCTGGGCCAAAGACAACCCCGGCGGCGTGGCCGAAAGCTGGATTGGCGAATGGCTGACCGAGCGGCGGGCGCGAGACAAAATTGTCATCGCCACCAAAGCGCGGGGGCGGATGTGGGAAGGACCGGACGGCGAGGGCCTGAGTCGTAGTCATTTAATGCGAGCGGTGGAGGACAGTTTGCGCCGGCTGCAAGTCGAAACGATTGACCTGTATCAAAGCCATTGGCCCGACGAAAATACGCCTTTGGAAGAAACCTTTCGGGCCTTTGAGATGATGATTCAACAGGGGAAAGTGCGTTACCTGGGCTGCTCCAACCATTCCCCCGCGCAACTGCGGGAAACCCTGGCGGTCTGCGCCGCTCATAACCTCTCACGGTATGAATCGCTACAGCCGCACTACAACCTGGTCCATCGCCAGGAGTACGAAGCGGAATTGATGGCTTTGTGCCAGGAGGAAAATTTAGGGGTTATTCCCTACAGCCCATTGCAAGGCGGCTTTTTGACCGGCAAATATGGCCGCGACGGCAGCGCCCCCGCCCAGAGTCGCGGCGCGGGCAGCGAGCGGATGCGTAACTACGCCAATGAGGAGGGCTTTGCCATCCTCGACGCCCTGGCCGACCTGGGGCAGGTTCACCATGCCTCTCAAGCCCAGGTCGCCCTGGCCTGGTTATTAGCTAACCCAACCGTCACCTCGGCCATCATTGGAGCCAATACCGTCAAGCAACTGGCGGAACTCGTTCCGGCGGTGAACTTGACTCTTTCAGCAGCGGAGAAAGGCCGGCTCGACAGTTTGAAAAGCCCGGTTTAATTTGCACGCAGATGACGCAGATACGACTGATTTTCGCTGATTTTTTCTAAATTTTTCTGCGTATATCTGCGTTTATCAGCGTTCATCTGCGTTCCATTTAAAAGCGCAAAGGTAGTGCCATGAATTTCACCCGCACCGATCTTGATTTTGCCCGCGAGTTGGATGCCCAGGATGAACTGGCCTCGTTCCGTGACGAGTTTGTAATTGAGGACCCCGATTTAATCTACCTGGACGGCAATTCATTGGGCCGGCTGCCCAAACGGACTATTGAGTTTATGCGCCGGGCGATTGAGGTAGAGTGGGGCGAGCGGCTGATTCGGTTGTGGAATGACGGCTGGGTTCACACCCCGACAGTACTGGGCGCAAAAATTGCCCAATTGGTCGGCGCGCAGCCCGACGAGATCCTCGTTACCGAAGCGACCTCGATCAACCTGTTCAAACTGGCGGTGGCGGCGCTGCGGGCGCAGCCTGAGCGGGCCAAGATTGTCAGCGATGTTTTTAATTTCCCGTCCGATTTGTATATTTTGCAGGGGATTATAGATTTGCTGGGCCGGCGGCATCGCCTGGAACTGATTCCCTCGGCTGACACCATCACCATTGACCCGGCGGCGGTTGGCGCGGCGATAGATGACGATACCGCCCTGGTCAGCCTGACCCACGTGGCCTTCAAAAGCGCCTTTATGTACGATCTGGCCGCCGTGACCGAACAGGCGCATCGCGCCGGAGCGCTGATGTTGTGGGATTTGAGCCATTCCGTCGGGGCGGTCCCGCTGGATTTGAACGGCAGCAAGGCCGATTTAGCCATCGGCTGCACCTACAAATATCTCAACGGCGGGCCGGGTGCGCCGGCTTTTCTGTATGTGCGGCGCGATTTGCAAAACCAGCTTAACCAGCCGATGTGGGGCTGGTTTGCCGCCAAAAATCCCTTTGCCTTTGACCTGGAGTACACCCCCGCCGACGACATTGCCCGCTACAAAGTCGGCACCCCGCCGATGCTTTCGATGAAAGCGGTGGAACCGGCGCTGGATATTTTGCTGGAAGCGGGCATGGCACGGCTGCGGGCTAAAAGCATCCGCCAGACGGAGTACCTGATCTTCCTGGCCGAGCAGTGGCTGGAGCCGCTGGGCTTCACCATCGGCACGCCGCGCCAGGCTGAGATGCGCGGCTCACACGTGTCGCTGCGCCACGCCGAAAGCTACCGCCTCAACCGCGCCCTGATCGAAGCCGAACCGCCCGCCGTGAAGGTCATCCCCGATTTTCGCGCCCCGGATAATCTTCGCCTGGGTATTGCCCCGCTTTACACCACATTCACTGACATCTACCGGGCCATGGCTCGCCTGCGCGAGATTGTCGAAAATAGGCTTTACGAGCAGTATTCAGCGGAGCGGTTGGTGGTTACGTAAGCGGGGTGGATTGAAGATCGGGCTGACAAATTTCTCCAGTCTTATGTCATTTCAAATTACAGGATAAAATTGAATGGTATCGAGTTTATTCTGTCACCCCCATGATCCATTCTTTGGTCTGCCGTTGTGGTTTGTGTGTGTGGTGAGGAAGTATTATGGGCTTATAATCGTGCCCATCTCGTCTTTATCAAGAATTATGTGGAAGCAAAACTTCGACATCGGGTAGCCAATCAAAATGGTTCGCTAGTGAGTCGGTTGCCCGAGTGGATAAAGCGGAGGAAAAACCAAGGGAGAATACTTAAGGCCATGAAGCGCATGGAAATGTGGCTTTAAGGTAATTGGAGCCGCAACTAATTTGAGCGGCGACTTAATTGTATTTTGACGGTGGCGATGATACCATCGCCCCATCCTCAACCGGCTTAAGCCGCAGCACGGGCCAAGGTGAATACCTATTCCCCTCCAAAACACGGCGGCGGATTAAAATCTGGTGAAAGTAGGTTACGGTTTCAAAACCGTAATCAGTTATACGTTACTCACTCAGCTTTTCTAACAAAGTCTCTATCCCCCACAACTGCACCTCGTAAGCCGCCATTTCAGCAGCGCTTCACTGACAACTACTTGAAATTTTCCGCTCTGCCAGGCGGTTAAAACCGGCAAGGTAGCTGGCCCACTGAGCAATGCCCGTATCCAAATGTTGGTGTCAATAACAACTTTCAGCACCCCTTTACCTGTTTGACTGCCGTACTATTTCAATTTCGGCCTGAATATCGGCATCGCTGAGGTCATCGGCTGGGGGGCGTTGGGCCAACTATTTGATGAGATGAGAAAGTTTGGCATCCATTTGAGTTTCGATAAGCACTTGAGCCACTTGCCTTTGGGCCGGTTCATCCAGTTGTCGAACTGCCGTTAATAGCTGCTCCAGCGTCAGCGTTACATTAGGAATAGTAACAGTGGGAGATGGGCTACTCATTATTGCTGCTCCTTTCCGTTCCCCGTTTCTTTTACCGCCATTCCTCGCCGCTCCAAATGCACTAGCAAAATACTAATATCCGCCGGATTGACCCCCGCAATGCGCCCTGCCTGGCCGACCGTGGCCGGGCGGAAGCGATTGAGCTTCTGGCGGGCTTCGGTGCGGAGGCCGCCGATGCTGTCGTAATCAAAATCGGGCGGGATGAGCTTGTTTTCCAGGCGCTGCACCCGCTCGACGTGCTGCTGCTGCTTGGCGATGTAGCCCTCAAACTTGGTTTCGATGCTGACCTGCTCGGCCACCGCTTCCGGCAGCGGCTCGGGCGGCGGAACCAGTGAGGCAATCACCTCGTAAGTCACCTCCGGGCGGCGCAGATAGTGCAGAGCGTTGACCCCGTTCTCAATCGGCTCCAGGCCAAAATCGGCCAACACCTGGGCCGTGCCGTTAGCCGAGGAAATGTTGGTCACTTTCAGCCGCTCCAATTCCTGCTGCACCGCGCGCCGTTTGGCTTCGACCGCCTCATAGCGCCATTTCGGCAGCAAGCCCACTTGGTAGCCCAGGTACGACAAGCGCAAATCGGCGTTGTCCTGCCGTAACAGCAGCCGGTACTCGGCCCGTGAGGTCATCTGGCGGTAGGGTTCGGTGTGTTCCTGCGTCACCAGGTCGTCAATCAACACGCCGATATAAGCCTGCTCCCGGCCCAACGTCAACGGCGGCTTGCCCTGGGCCTTCAAGGCGGCATTGATCCCGGCCATCAAGCCTTGGGCGGCGGCTTCTTCATAGCCGGTCGTCCCATTGATTTGGCCGGCGTGGAACAGCCCTTCAAGCTGTTTGGTTTCCAGCCAGGCGTGAAGCTGGTCGGGCGGCACATAATCATATTCCACCGCGTAACCGGCCCGCATAATTTCGGCATGCCGCAGGGCCGGGATCGAGCGAACCATAGCCCACTGCACATCTTCCGGCAGGCTGGTGTTGGCCCCTTGCAGATAGACTTCGGTGGTCTGCCAACCCTCCGGCTCCAAAAACAACTGGTGGCTCTCTTTGTGGGCAAAACGGACAATTTTATCTTCCAGGCTGGGGCAGTAGCGCGGCCCAACCCCCTCGATGACGCCGGTAAACATCGGCGCACGGTCCAGGTTGGCCCGGATAACCTCGTGGGTTTCCGGCTGGGTGTAGACCATATAACAGGGCAGTTGCGGCCGCCAGTCGGACTGCTGTTCCAGCGGATAAACCGGGTGAGGCGACTCCTGCAGCCAGGCCGGGACCTGCGGCGGATTTTCGACGTTCTCAAAGCTGAAGTAGAGCGGCGTCTCGCTGCCGTATTGCGAAGTGGTCTGGCGAAAATCAATCGTGCGAGCGTCGAGCCGCGGCGGCGTGCCGGTCTTCAGCCGGCCCAGACGAAAACCGAGTTCGGTCAGCGAGGTGGACAGGCGATAAGCCGCGCCTTCGCCGGCTCGGCCGCCCTGGGTAATACTTTCGCCGGTAATGAGCCGGCCTCCCAAAAACGTGCCGGTGGTCAGCACGACCGTTTTGGCGTAGTAGCGGCTGCCATACTGGGTCTGCACCCCCTGCACAGAGTCGCCTTTGACCAACAAGCCTTCGACCATGGCCTGTTTGACATGCAGGTTGGGCGTGTTTTCCAGGGTGCGCTGGACCGTCCAGGCATACCGCTTTTTGTCGGCCTGGGCGCGCAGGGCATGGACCGCCGGCCCCTTGCTGTGGTTGAGCAGCCGGACCTGGATAAAGGTGGCGTCGGTCAATTTGCCCATCGCCCCGCCCATGGCGTCAATCTCGCGCACCAGATGGCCCTTAGCCGAGCCGCCAATGCTGGGGTTGCAGCTCATCCAGCCAATCGTATCCAGATACATGGTCAGCAGCAGAGTGCGGCAGTTCATATTGGCCGCCGCCAGGGCCGCTTCCACCCCGGCGTGCCCCCCCCCGACCACGATAACATCGTAAGTTGATTCAAACATAAATCTGTAATTGTTGGGTAGTTACTCAGCCCGTCTTGCGTCTTCCGTTTATTTTACGCAAGACGTAAGAGGCAAGACGGATCAAATAATTATAATTTTTCTCTTGAAACGATAAGTATAGCGTAAGCCAGAAGTCAAGGCAAACTCCCCAACTTTCCAAAATTCCCGAATATTGGCCCCAAAAAGTCCCAAAAATAACCCGGCGGCGCAAAAACAGGAAAATATCCCTTATTATTAGAGAGTGCCTCCGCTACTTTTGCCGGGGCACAGTGTTATAATTGTGGGGGCAGCGACAGACTGCTAAAAACAGCTCTTATCAATCTATTTCTAGGGAGAGATGCTATGAAACGTAGAGTAGTGGTTACAGGAATGGGAGCCGTCACACCGGTCGGAAATACGGTTGACGAAGCCTGGAAAAATTTAAAAGCCGGCAAAAGCGGGATTACCACCATCACCCGTTTTGACGTGTCGGATTTGGAAACCAAATTTGCCGGCGAAGTGCTCAATTTTGACCCCGATGCGTTGTTCGGGCGCAAAGAAGCGCGCCGGATGGACCGCTACACCCATTTTGCCATGGAGGCGTCGCGGCAGGCCATCGAAAGCTCCAAGCTGCTGGAAAACGGTACCGACCGGGAACGGGTGGGGCTGGTGATTGGCTCGTGCGTGGGCGGGATGGATACGGCTTTCAGTCAGTATGATCTGCTTAAACAGCGTGGCCCGTCTAAAGTCAGTCCCTTTGGCATCCCCATGATTTTACCCGACACCGCCCCGGCCCGGATTGCCATTGACTACGGCCTGCGCGGTCCCAATATGGCCGTGGTGACGGCTTGCGCCACCGGCTCCAATTCGCTGGGCGAGGCGTTTGAGATGATTGCTCGCGGCGATGCCGATGCGATGATCGCCGGGGGAGCCGAGGCGGCCACGAATCCGCTGATTATTGCCGGGTTCAATGTGATGAAAGCACTGTCGGTTGAGAACGACAATCCGGCCGGAGCATGCCGCCCCTTTGACCTGCGCCGCAACGGTTTTGTGATGAGTGAAGGGTCGGTGGTGTTGGTGCTGGAGGAGTTGGAACACGCCAAAGAGCGCAACGCCCCCATTCTGGCTGAGTTTATCGGCTACGGCACCTCGGTGGACGCCAACCACATGGCCTCCCCGCTGGAAGACGCCGCCGGGGCCATTCTGGCCATCCGCCGGGCCATCAAACGGGCCGGGATTGACCCCACCGAGATTGATTACATCAATGCTCACGGCACAGCAACCGAACTGAATGACAAAACTGAAACCAAGGCTATTAAAGAGGTTTTGGGCGAGCATGCTTACAATACCCATGTCACCTCCTCCAAATCTATGACCGGCCATCTGTTTGGGGCCGCTGGAGCCTTGGAGGCGATGGTTTGCGTCAAAACCCTAACCGATGGTATTATCTCTCCCACCATCAATTACGAAACCCCCGATCCCGAATGTGATCTGGATTATACCCCTAATGTGGCCCGGCCGGCCGATGTGTCGGTGGCTATGTCGAACTCATTTGGGCTGGGCGGTCACAATGCCACGATCATCTTGAGAAAATATACTGGAAATTAGGTTCAACGTTCACCGTTAAAAAGTGGACGTTCAAGGAGTAACCCTGTGACTACTTATGCCCACATTGTTGGTTGGGGGAAGTATTTGCCGGAAAAGGTGGTCAGCAATGAGGACCTGGCAAAAATTGTAGAAACCTCCGACGAGTGGATAAAATCACGCACGGGCATTTCGCAACGACGCTTTGCCGGGAAAGATGAAACAACGGCCAGTATGGCCATTGCTGCCGCTCAAATCGCTTTGGACCGGGCGCGGATCGCTCCTTCGGCTGTTGATTTGATTATTGTCGCCACCCTGTGCCCGGAGCACATTTTTCCCTCCACGGCATGTCTGGTGCAAGATGCGATTGGAGCCACCCATGCCGGCGCATTTGATTTGAGCGCGGCCTGCGCCGGGTTTATCTATGCCCTGGCGATGGGCTCCACAGCCATCCAATCGGGCATGGCTAAAGTAGTGCTGGTGATCGGCTCCGAAACGGTCTCGCGGGTGCTGGATGTGCAGGATCGCACCACCTATCCGCTTTTTGGCGACGGGGCCGGGGCGGTGGTGCTGCAAGCCGACGAGACGCCCGGCGGTGTTTTATCTACCGTGCTTGGCTCCGACGGCTCCGGGGCAGAACATTTATGCATTCCCGCCGGAGGCAGCAAACTGCCGGCCAGTCACGACACAGTTGAGCAGCGGCAGCACTACATCAAAATGAATGGCCGGGAGGTTTATCGCTTTGCCACGCGGGTGATGGGTAAAGCCTCCAAGCAAGCCTGTGAAAAAGCTGGCGTGCCCCTGGACCAAATTGACCTTTTTATTCCTCACCAGGCCAATATTCGGATTATCGAAAGCGCCGCCGACTATTTGAAGATTGATCGCAGCAAGGTTTTTACCAACCTTGATAAGTACGGTAATACCTCGGCGGCCTCGATCCCCATTGCCTTGTGCGAGGCCATCGAGGCCGGGCGAGTTCAGAATAAAGATAAATTAGTGATGGTCGGGTTTGGCGGCGGGTTGAGTTGGGGAGCTACGGTCATCCAATGGGGCGTCCCCATGCCCTACAAACAGCGCGAGTGGTGGTACAAGGCGCTGCGCTGGATGGTTTATCGTTGGGCCAAAGTTCGCTCGGCTACCATCCGCCTGTCGCGCTGGTTTGAAAACTTGTTGCCAAGCGACGACATATTAGCCCAGCCGGGACCGACTCCGGCCAAGGAAAAGCCCAAAGAGACGGCGCCGGCTAAGGAAAAACCCAAGGAGGAAAAATCCAAAGAAGTGGTAAGTCATCCCCACAAAATCAACGGTAAATCGCTGCACCTGGACTTGCCCACCGAGTTACCCTCCCTTAAATCGCTTGAACCGGAAGAGCAGCCGGCAGAAATCGAGCGGCCTTTGAACGGCAAGTAAAGCCAGACCCTAAAGGTCTTGAAGACCTTTAGGGTTTTTTTATGGAGTATGGATGACTGAGCCGGACGAACAAACCATTCAACTCGACCAATTTCTAAAATGGAAAGGGCTGGTCAGCACCGGCGGCCAGGCCAAAATGGTTATTCAATCTGGCCAGGTCAAGCTCAACGGGGTGGTCGAAACCCGGCGCAAGAAAAAACTGAAAGCCGGCGATAAAGTCACTTTTAACGCCCAGATATTAATTGTCGAGCTTTAGTTTTAAAGCTGCTTGACTCTCGCCCCGAAATTCATATAATGAGGCCGCCCAGACCAGGGTGTACTAAAAGATTTTGTAATTCTTTGTCCAATTTAGCCATTCTCTTTTCGATCACACCTTCCACTTTGGCCGGCACTCTTGCCCAATCAATAACCTCCCCGGCAAACCAGCAGTTCTGTTCATCACCAGGGTAAAACATTCAAAACTTGCCCTAAATTATGAAAGAGGTAATAACTATGTCAAAAGTCAATCCACCTTTTCGCGCCGATCATGTGGGCAGTCTGCTTAGACCCAAAGGTTTACTCGAAGCTCGCCAACGTTATCAAAATAATGAAATAACCAGAGAAGAACTGCGCCAGGTTGAAGATCACTATATTCGCGAGGTGATCAAGAAAGAGGAAGCCATCGGCTTGCGGAGCATCACCGATGGAGAATTTCGGCGCACCTTCTTTCATACCGATTTTCTGGAACGCCTGGCAGGGGTTGCCATTAGTGGAGGTATCGAAGTTAAGTTCAAAGGGAAGAAAGGTGAGGTCAATTTTGCTCCGCCCCGTTTATCTGTTACCGGCAAACTCCGCCATGTGGAAGATATTCAGAAAGCAGATTTCGAGTTTCTCAAATCTGTCACCAACCAGACGCCTAAAGTAACCATTCCTTCACCCACTATGGTCCATTTTCGCGGTGGGCGTCAGGCAATTGACATTGAAGCCTATCCAGATATGGAGGAATTTTTTGCCGATCTGGCTCAATGTTACCGAGAAGAAATTGATTCCCTTTATCAGGCCGGCTGCCGCTACATTCAACTGGACGACACCAACCTGGCCTATTTATGCGACCCCAAATTGCGCGCTGGAGCTAAAGAGCGCGGCGACGACCCTGATGAGCTGCCCCGTGCCTATGCTGCTTTAATTAATGCAGCTATTGATGGCCGGCCGCAAGATTTGACGGTGGCTATTCATCTATGCCGGGGAAACTTCCGCAGCGCCTGGGTAGCTGAGGGTAGTTATGAGCCGGTGGCCGAGGTGTTATTTAATGAGTTGAACGTGGATGCTTATTTTTTGGAGTATGACGACGAACGTTCCGGCGACTTTGCTCCGTTACGGTTTGTCCCGGGCAACAAAACGGTGGTTTTGGGCTTAGTTACCACCAAGGTAGCCGAACTGGAGTCAAAACATGAATTGATCAAACGCGTTGAGGAGGCTAATCATTATGTGCCACTCAATCAACTGTGCCTCAGCCCGCAATGTGGATTTTCCAGCACTGTCCACGGCAATGAAATCACCGAAGACGACCAGTGGGCCAAACTGAAACTGGTCATCAATACTGCCCGTGAAATTTGGGGGAGTGATTAAACATAGAGCATCAGCAGATCCAATTTTCGAGGAGTAAGGCACGCCCACGTGTCGAACACCGCCAGCACATGGGCGTGCTGGCTCCTCAAATTTGGATCCACTGAGCATGGGTAAACAATGTAAAGCTCCCTCTTTTTCCGATTGACCCGCAAAAAAACTCAATTATAATACAGGTATGCCCCTATCTAACCCTGCACCGGCCGCCTGGCTGGTGCAAACCAAGCTTTACCCTCCCCGCCTGCGTGATGACATTGTTCTGCGCCCCCGTTTGCTCACAGCCCTACAACAGGCGCTTGACCGTCACGCCCTCACCCTGATTTCGGCGCCGCCTGGCTATGGCAAAACCACCCTACTGGCCGCCCTGTGCCAACAAAAGGCTGACGACGAAAATCTTTTTCAGCCTTTCAGCGTGGCCTGGCTCTCGCTGGACGAGGATGACAACGACCCCGGCCGCTTCTTTGCTGCTCTGGTGGCCGCTGTGCAGCGACTCTGCCCCGGCTGCGGCCAGCAGGCTGAGGCTCTGCTGGCCGGCTCAAGCCGGCTGCCCGCTACCGAGACGCTCCGGCGGGCGATGGGCAGTCTCAGTAATGAACTGCTGGCATGGGGCCAGCCCATGGCCCTGATGCTGGATGATTTCCACCTCATCACCGACCCGGCCATTCATCAGGCGCTTGATTATTTTGTCGAGCATTTACCCTCCACTATGCGGCTGGTCATCGCTGCTCGCTATGCCCCGCCGCTGGCCTTATCGCGGCTGCGGGCGCGAGGCTATCTGGCCGAGTTTCGGCTGGACGACCTGCGTTTCACCGACCAAGAGGTGGCGCTCTGGCTCAACGAGCGATTGGGACTGCATCTGTCCAGTGAGAGTCTACGCCTATTGCAGCAACATACCGAAGGCTGGGCGACAGGGGTGCGGTTGCTGACCCTCTCGCTGGGGCAAAGCGCCAGCGCGGCTGAGTGTACAGCCCTGCTTACCCGTCTGAACCACAGCCAGCGCCACGTGTTTGATTTTCTGGCCGATGAAGTGCTGCGTTATCAAGAAGCGCCCCTGCGCCGCTTTTTGCTGGAAACCTCCATTTTAAGCGAACTAACACCCGAACTCTGCGGAGCGGTTACCGGCCAGCCGGAGGCCTCGGCGCTGCTGGAAGAAGTCTACCGGCGCAACCTGTTTATCACCCTCACCCAAACCCCTACCGGGTCAGCCGCCGACCCCGGCCTGGCCTATCGTTACCACACCCTCTTTGCCCACTTTTTACGGCGACAACTCAGCCAGGAGATGCCGGAGCAAGTCAGGCTGCTCCATTGCCGCGCCGCCGAGGCTCATCCGCTGCCCGGCGAAACCATCCGCCACTACCTGGCGGCCGAACTGTGGCCCGAAGCCGCCCAGACCATCGAAACACTGGGACGGCAGCAGTTGGAGCGCGGTTCTTTGGGCAGTGTCCGCCGCTGGATTGAACTGCTACCCGAAGCGGCTCGACAGGTTAGACCCTGGCTCAATCTCCTTTTAGGAGCCGATGATGTGAACCGAGGCCATTACGAGACGGCCCGGCCCTGGCTGGAAACGGCGTGGCGCGGTTTTGCCGCCACCCGTGATACCGCCGGTCAAGCCGAGACCCTGGTACAGTTGGGCGAGGTCTTTGTCTGCCTGGCCGATGTGTCCCAGGCCCGGCCCATTCTGGAGGAGTCGCTCACCTTCCCCCTGCCTCTGGCCCGGCGGGTCAAAAGCCAGATTAATCTCGTCTGGACCGCCTTCTACCAGCGCGACTGGCCTCAATTTGAGCGCAATCTGGCCGGCGCCCTAAGTGAAGTGCTGGCTTCGGGCGATAAAGGGGCGTATCAAAGCGTGGTTTTAAGCCTGGGGCCGCAATATGTTTTTACTGCCGCCGGAGCAGTCCCCATCGAGCAATTTTGCCGGCGAGTGCTGGCCCTGTTTGGGGAGGGGATCGGCCCGGCCCAGGCTGGGGCGTTGGCCTACCTGGGCTATATCTATGCCTTGCAAGGCCGGCCTGCTGATGCGCTGCAAGCAGCCAGCCAGGCCCAGGCGATGGTCCAGGAGTTGGGCAGTTTTGCCCACCTGGAGTTGTACATTGACCACGTGTTTTTACTCGATGCCCTGAACCGGAGCGATGAGGCCGCCTTTAACGCCTATTTTGACCGCATCCGCTCCCGAATTGAGGGGGTGTTGACTTACCGGCAATGGCTGGCCTGCTACAGCTACCTGGCCGGACGCATGGCCTGGCAGCACCGGCACGATGAGACCTTGAAGCAGGTGCATATCGGGCTGGCGGCCAGCCCTATTCCTCACGAACTGCCCGAAGCTCAGGTGGGCCGGCTGCTACTCGATAGCCTGCTGGCCCGCCGCCAACAGCGTTACGTCGAGGCCGAAGCCAGCCTGCATCAGGCCATCGCCGCCCAAAGCTGGCTGCGCCACCCCCTGCTGCTGACGGATGCCCGGCTGACGCTGGCCGACCTATACCTGGAGTGGCATCGCCCGGAAGCGGCCCTGGTAGAATTGCGCTCGGTCCTGGCCGAATTGGAGCAGCGAGGTATGCCCGGCGTGTTGGCTCAGGAAGGGCCGCAAGCGGCGGCGCTGCTGCAGCTGGCCCAGGAACATCACCTCGCTCCGGCCCTGGTTCAACGGGCGATGATTCTGCTAGAGTTGGATGCCGCTCCGGCGACATTCGTTCTGCCTGGGAGCGAAAGCCTCTCGGCCCGCGAGCTGGAGGTGTTGCGCCTGCTGGCCCTGGGGCTGACCAACCAGGAGATTGCCCAGGAGCTGGTCATCGCCCCTGGCACAGCCAAGCGCCACACCATCAATATCTACGGCAAACTCGGCGTTAATAACCGTACCCAGGCCGTCGCCAGAGCCAGAGCGCTGCGGTTGATTTAGGCAATTCCAATACACCCATAACTACACCCCCGCCTCTGATTGAATGTTCCTTTTGGGCAATGACACTACACCCTGAGTTTTGCTATACTCAGGCTGTAATCATTAAGCAATTGAACTGCTTCCCGGTAGTTCAAAAACCATTCAATTATGGAGGAAAAATGTCTATAACAGTCAAAAGTCAATCAGGGAAAGTGTTGGCCCCCGGCGCGGGCGAAAGCTTCTCGATGCTGGGCATTACGGTGACGCCTAAGGTGGTCAGCCAGGATACCAACGGGGCCTACTGCCTGCTGGAACAACAGGTCTCGCCGGGTGCGGGGTCGCCGCCACACATCATTCACAACGCCGATAAAGTAATTTATGTAGTCAACGGCTGCTTCGCTGTGCTGCTGGGCCAGGAAACGGTGCAAGCTGAGGCCGGAGCATGTGTCATCATCCCCCGCGGCGTCATCCACAACTTCAAGAATGTGGGGAGTGAGCCGGGCAAAATCCTGGTCAGCCTCAACCCGGCCGGACATGAAGATTTCTTGCGCGATTTGAGCCATGTTGTCCAGGGCGGCCCGCCCGACCCGGCCAAAATGGTCGAAGTTGGTCAACGGCATCACGTGGAACTGCTGCTCAACGGCAAAAAGTAGTCATTGAAAGGCTGTTCTCTGGGGTGTGGTGTGTACTGCGTAACTTCACGCAAACGCACCACATACCCCCTCATTTGTGGCTGAGAATTTAAAAAATCTATTAACAGGAGCGATTCAAAAATGGCACTCACACTTTTACAGTTTGATTTCCCGGTAGCAGGTCCCTGGGGCAATGAAATGGCGATTGCTTACACCGAGCTGGCCTATCAGCTGGCCCAAACACCGGGCCTGATTTGGAAAATCTGGACTGAAAATCCTGACACCCAGGAAGCTGGCGGTATCTACCTGTTTGAGGATGAAACCTTGGCGGAGCGCTACGTGCAAGAACACACCGCCCGACTGCAAGCCTTTGGGATTAACCACATCCGAGCCAAACAGTTCACCGTCAACCAGCCCCTCACCAAAATTACGCGAGGATATCTTCCAGTGACGGCGGCTTGGGAATGAGAATTAATTAACTGGCCCATTGGTAGATTTGGAGATTAGACGCTTCGCGTGGAAATTATAGCCTGAATCTCTAATCTCCAATCTCCAGTGAATTGGGGAAGTTGTTTAATCCACGATCCTTAGTGGAGTTTCAGAAGAGATACTGTTATTACAAGTAGGGGGGACCCATGAGGCAGATTGTCGAAGGTAGTTTACTGTGGCAGCCAACAGCCGAAACAATTGAACAGGCTAATTTGACCCGCTATATGGCCTGGCTCAGAGAAAATAAGGGGCTAAATTTTCAAACCTACCCCCAGTTGTGGGACTGGTCGGTCACAGAAATCGAGGCATTTTGGGCCAGCCTGTGGGAATACTTCGATATTGTAGCTTCAGCGCCGTACACCTCCGTGCTAACGGGGCGCAAGATGCCAGGAGCCAAATGGTTTGCCGAAGCCAAGCTCAACTACACCGAGAACTTCTTCCGCCGCCCCATGTCCGACCAACCGGCCATTTTCTACCAGCCAGAAACCGGACCGCTAACCGAAGTCAGTTGGTCGCAACTCTATGAGCAAACAGCCAAAATAGCCCTGGCGCTCAAAACGATGGGCGTTCAACCCGGCGACCGGGTGGTGGCTTATCTACCCAACACCCCCGAAGCAGTTATTACGTTTCTGGCCATTGCCAGCCTCGGCGCAATCTGGTCCAGTTGCCCACCCGATTTTGGCGAGCGCAGCGTGCTGGACCGCTTCAGCCAGATTGAGCCGAAGGTACTCATCGCGGTGGATGGTTACTACTGGAACGGCAAACCCTTCGACCGGACCGATGTAGTTGCCAAACTCCAGGCTGATTTACCCACGGTCGAAAAAACGGTATTGGTAACTAAGCTAACAGATGGGTCTGCCACTGCACTCGAAAACACGGTTTTGTGGAACGAGTTATTAACAACGACTCCAGCGGCTGCCCTCGCTTACAAGCAAGTCCCCTTTGACCATCCCCTGTGGATCCTCTATTCCTCCGGTACTACGGGTCTGCCCAAGCCGATTGTACAGAGTCAGGGTGGAATTTTGTTGGAACATCTCAAAGCCATCCATCTCCACCTGGATTTGAAGCCCGACGACCGCTTTTTCTGGTTCACCAGCACCGGCTGGATGATGTGGAACTTTCTGGTCGGCGGGCTGCTCAACGGCACGTCTATCATTCTGTACGATGGCAGCCCCGGCTACCCGGACCTAAACCGCTTGTGGCGGCTGGCCGAGCAAAGCGGGATGACCTATTTTGGCACGGCTGCCGCTTTTATTCAGGCTTGTATGAAGGCCGGGATTCAGCCCAACCGCGATTTAGACCTGAGCTGCCTGCGGGCGCTCGGCTCCACCGGCTCCCCGCTGCCGGTGGATGGCTTTCAGTGGGTCTACCAAAACATCAGCACCGACCTGGCCCTGGAGTCCATCAGCGGCGGTACCGACTTGTGTACCGCTTTTATCGGCGGGGTGCGGCTCCAGCCCATTTACGCCGGGGAATTACAGGGGCCTTCGCTAGGGGCAAAAGTGCAGGCGTTCAACGAAGCAGGCCAGCCGGTCATCAACGAGGTGGGCGAGTTGGTTATCACCGAACCGATGCCGTCCATGCCGCTTTTTTTCTGGAACGACCCGGATATGAAACGCTATCAGGCCAGCTACTTCTCGATGTTTCCCGGTATCTGGCGGCACGGCGACTGGCTTAAAATTAACCAGCGCCAGGGCTGCATCATTTATGGCCGTTCCGACTCGACCATCAACCGGCAGGGGGTCCGCATGGGCACCAGCGAAATTTATCGGGCCGTGTTGAGTCTAAATGAAATTGTAGATTGCCTGGTGATTGATTTAGAAGCGTTGGGGCAAGAATCCTATATGCCGCTGTTTGTGGTGCTGCGCGAGGGGGTGGAACTGGATGACGACCTGCGGCAGCGCATCAAACGCCGTATCCGGGAGGATATTTCACCCCGCCACGTGCCCGACGACATCTTTGCCGTAGACCAAATTCCTTACACCCTAAGCGGCAAAAAGATGGAAGTTCCCATTCGTAAGATTTTGCTCGGCCAGCCAGTGGAACAGGCGGCCAATCAGGGGGCTATGCGTAATCCTGAGGCGATAAATTATTTTGCCGAATTTGCTCAGCGGTTGAAGAAAAAGAAGAGTTAAGGCACATGGGCATGCCTCACTCCTCGAAAATTGGACCTACTGGGTATGAATAAGAGCCGGAGTAAGGTGGTATCCCTATGCCGCCCGCTGACGCATACGGATGCGCAGCTACGGTGAAAAACTGGATCTACCGAGTATGAATAAGAGCCGGAGAGCTTAACCCGCTTTCCGTAATTCGTCAATAGCCGTTCTGATAATTGTGGCGCTGGCCTGGAGAGCGGATTCCTCCGTTGGGCTGAGCGGTAAAGGTAAAGTCCCCAGAACTCCCTGCCCACCGACAATATGAGGCAAAGCCAGGGTGACATCCGGCACACCGGCTACATGTGGTACCAGGCTGCAAACGGTCAGAACCGCCCGCTGGTCATCCAGAAGCGCGCTTACAATGCGGGCCAGGGCGCTGCCGATGCCGTAGTATGTCGCGCCCTTGCCTTCAATGATGGTATAGGCAGCGCGGCGCACTTGCTGGTCAATCTCCTGGCGAATGGCCTCGTCAAATTGTATCTTTTGGGTTCGGCAAAAATCTTCGAGGGGAATGGCCCCCACCGTGACCCGCGACCAGACCAACACCTCCGAGTCGCCGTGCTCGCCGATGACGTAGCCGTGAACGTTGTTTGCAGCTACTCCGACCAGGTTGCTGAGCAAAACCCTAAAGCGAGCCGTATCCAGGGTGGTGCCGGAACCAAAGATGCGTGTGGCCGGCACGCCAAACTCGGCGGCGCATTGGGCGGTAAGATGGGTCATAATATCCACCGGGTTCGTCGCCACCACTAGCACTGCCTCCGGCGCATATTTGAGCACATCAGGGATCATACTTTTGAAAATAGCCGCGTTCCGTTCCAACAGTTGCAGCCGAGTTTCACCTGGTTTCTGGCCCACCCCGGCGGCAATTATCACCACCCGGCTGCCCGCCAAATCAGGGTAGTTGCCAGACGTGACGCGGATGGGGTGGGCAAACGGAACCGCATGCAAAATATCGGCCGCTTCAGCCTTCGCCCGGACCTGGTTTTTATCTACTAGCACTAGCTCGCCGCCAATGCCACGCATCGCCAGAGCATAAGCAGCCGTGGCGCCTACCATCCCTGTCCCCACAATCCCAATTTTAGACATTATTGAACCTCCACAAGGGCCGACTTAACGATCAGTTTAAATGACGAAGGGTTACTTGACTTTTGAGATTTTCGATTACGTCCAGCGACGGCAGCCCTGAGCCAACCTGCGAGACGGTGTTGGCTGAAAAGGCGGTGGCTAAGCGGGCGCACTCGGCCAGCGAAAGCCCCAGCGTTTTGCCCGCTACGGTGCCGCTCACCATCGCATCGCCCGCACCCACCGTACTAACAACGGCCACTTGGGGCGGCTGAGCCAGCACGACCTCGTCTGCTTCCACAAAAATGGCTCCTTCCGCGCCCATTGAAATCACCACCGTCTGGATGCCCTGGCGCAGCAAGCTTTGGGCCGCTTCAACTACGCGGGCCTGGGTGCTGAGAGATTGTCCGGTTAGCTCCCGCAGTTCATCCAGGTTAGGTTTGATTAACGTCGGCGCGGCGGGCAGCGCTCGATGCAGCCCCTCACCGCTGGTGTCGAGGGCGACGGCTCGCCCTTTGGCCTTGATGATCTCAATCAAGTTTCGGTAGAGGCTACTGGAAACTCCGGCCGGGATACTTCCGGCCAGGACAAACCAGGGGTAATCCGCCGTCAACCCTTCTACAAGCTGAAAAAGAGACGCCACATCAGCCTCGCTTGGGGCCTGGCCGGGAAAGTTGAGGTCGGTTGTTTCCTGGTGGACTTCGTCAATGATCTTGATGCCGGTGCGGGTTCGACCGGTTATCCGCACGAAGCGGTCCTCGATTTTTTTACGCGCAAAAAGCTGTTCAAAAATGTAGCTGTTTTCTGCCCCCAGAAAGCCGGTCGCAGCCATAGCAAAGCCGAAGTCAGCCAGAACAGAGGCGACATTGACGCCTTTCCCACCAGCATCTAACTGTTCTCGTTCCACCCGGTTCACCTGGCCGGCCTTGAAGTTGGGAACGAAGACCGTTCGATCAATGGCTGGGTTCAAGGTGACGGTGGCAATCCTGGCATTTTGGTTCATGGTTTGTACTCCTTAATGCGAAGTTTCCGAATGTGTTCTCAAGGCAGCGATTAGGAGGAGTTGTAATGGCTGTAAGTGGTTAATATAGTATACTATGGAGCGCAAGCACCTGCGAATTTCTAATCTTTATGCTTGAGGTAGTTGCTGTGAGCAAGTTAAACCCATGTGGGTGGTTAGAACTGGCTTGCTCTGATTTGATTGCGGATTGACAAAGCCTCGCCCCTGTGTTAAACTGAAAAATGTAGTAGGATTACTCACAATCAAATATTCGCTGGTTGACGCGTAACGGGAGAGAACCCAACGATTTTAGATTTACGATTTACGATTAAAATCCAAAATCTGAAATTGAATTGGGTCGCCGAAGGGGCAAGGTGAGGAGCGAGCCAGACTCCGGCTGAAACTCTCAGGCAAAGGGATCGTAGCGCAGACAGCATCTCTGGAGAGACGACAAATGTCGCACCGAAGGGGTAATCTCTCAGGTTCAGGACAGAGCAAACGGGCACATTTTTAGAGTGCCCGTTTTTATTTGTCGGCCAACCATGAAAGTGAGGCATAGAAGCGATTCTTCGCCTCACCTGTCACTGCCTCTGAAGGAGAAACTATGACCGAAGCACTCAAACGAACCCGGCTTTACCCGTGGCACGTTGACCACGGCGGGCGGATGGTGTCGTTTGCCGGGTGGGAAATGCCGGTGCAATATCCCACCGGCCCCATCGAGGAACACCACCTGACCCGCCGCTCTGCCGGCCTGTTTGATATTGATCACATGGGCCAGATTACGGTTACCGGCCCCGACGCCGAAACCTTTCTCAACCACCTGGTTACCTGGAATATTACCCGGCTGGCCGAGAATGAGGCCCATTACGCCCTCATGTGCTACGAGCATGGCGGGGTGGTAGACGATGTTTTTGTCTACAAATTGGCGGGGCGCTGGTTTGTGGTGGTCAATGCCTCTAACCTGGACAAAGATTTCGCCTGGATGCAGGAACACGTCCAGGGTTACAAGGTCACACTGGCCAATGTTTCGGCTGAAACCTACATGTTAGCTCTGCAAGGACCAAAGGCTATAGACCTTTTGCAGACTTTGACTCCAGCCCACTTGGCTGCCGTGCCCCGCTTCAACGCCGTCGAAACCGAGATTAGTGGGGTCCCGGCGATTATTGGCCGCACCGGTTACACCGGTGAAGATGGGGTCGAACTCTTTTTCCCGGCAGAAGCCGCATTGCTGCTCTGGGAGGCTATTCTCAACGCCGGTCTGACCACCGGTATCGAAGTTAAACCTATTGGCCTGGCTGCCCGTGACAGCCTGCGTTTCGAACCCGGGTTTCCCCTTTACGGCCACGAAATCAACGCCGACATCACCCCGCTCGAAGCCAATTTAGGTTGGGTCTGTCAATTCGAAAGTGATTTTATCGGCCGGGAGGCGTTGCTAAAACAAAAAGAAACCGGCGTTGTCAAAAAGCTGATTGGCTTTGAGCTGACCGAAAAGGGCGTTCCCCGCCAGGATTACCCGGTCGCCTCCACCGCTGGCCAGCCGATCGGCATAGTTGTGACCGGTCTCTACGCCCCAACCGTTGATAAATACTGCGGCCACGCCTTTGTCCCCCCCGAATACGCCGCCGTCGGTACACCATTGCAAATTTTAATTCGAGACAAGCCCAAGACGGCTGTGGTGGTCAAACGGCCCCTTTACACGCCGACCTATCGTAAGTGAAGCGATGAGGCGGGAGGCGAAGAAGTGAGGACAGACACGAAACGTAGAGAATTTAGGGTAATCCATCTACTATCTTCGCCCTCGCCTCTATTATTTTTAACAAACAACACAAAAAGGAGAAAAAACAATGAAACTGGATGCCAATGCCAAATACCAAGAAAGCCACGAATGGGCGCGCCAGGAAGGCGACCTCATTGTCTGTGGCATTACCGATCACGCTCAGGACAGTTTGAGCGATGTGGTTTATGTCGAGTTGCCGGAGGTAGGCAGTACGTTTGAACGGGGGCAAATCTTCGGCGTGGTGGAGTCGGTCAAAGCGGCCAGTGATTTGTATATCCCCATGAGCGGCGAGATTGTGGAAATCAACTCTGCTCTAGTGGACACCCCCGAACTGGTCAATTCCGATCCTTTTGGCGCCGGCTGGATGATCAAAATCAAACCCTCCAATCCCGGCGAGTGGGACAACCTGCTCTCCGGCGAGGATTACGAAAAGCTAGCTGCGGAATAAACAAATAGCACGCCACAATGGTGAAAGTGGAGTACAAGGCTTGCCTTGCTGACAGCAAACCAAGATTTGCACTCCTATTTTCGAAGGAGTTTTTCTGATGAACCCCAAAGATTTACTGAGACCCAACGATACCTTTGCCCGGCGTCATCTCGGGCCACAGGCAGATAAAATAAATCGGATGCTGGCGGTGACGGGCGCAGCCTCGCTGGATGAACTGATTGATCAGACTGTTCCGGCCAACATTCGCCTGGATCGCCCTCTCCGCCTGCCCGATCCGCTGAGTGAGCTGGAAGCCCGCACCGACTGGCGCGACCTGGCCGCAAAAAACAAACTTTACCGATCTTTCATTGGCATGGGTTATTACAATTGCCTCACCCCGCCCGTCATTCAGCGAAATATCCTGGAAAATCCCGGCTGGTATACCCAATATACCCCTTACCAGGCTGAAATTGCCCAGGGCCGGCTCGAAGCCCTGCTCAACTTCCAAACCATGGTCTGTGATCTGACGGGCATGGAGATTGCCAATGCCTCGCTGCTGGACGAGGCCACCGCCGCCGCCGAGGCCATGACCCTCTGCCGCCGCGCCCAAGACCGCAAATCTATGGCCAACGTTTTTTTTGTTTCAGAACGCTGCCACCCCCAAACTATCGAGGTGATTCAAACCCGGGCCGAGCCGTTAGGCTTCAACGTTATTGTGGGCGACCACGAACAGTACAACTTTGCCGAACCAACCTTCGGCGTGCTGGTCCAATACCCTACAACCGATGGTGCGGTTCTGGATTATGAGTCATTCTGCCAGAAGGCCCATGCTGCCAGCGCATTGGTGGTGGTGGCCAGCGATTTGTTGGCCCTGACCCTACTGCGCCCTCCGGGTGAATTTGGAGCCGACGTGGTGATTGGCAGCGCCCAGCGCTTTGGAGTGCCGGTGGGCTATGGCGGTCCCCACGCCGCGTTTATGAGCACACGGGATGCTTACAAGCGCCAAATGCCGGGTCGCCTGGTAGGGGTTTCCAAAGATGCCAGTGGACAGTCCGCCTACCGCCTAACCTTGCAAACACGAGAGCAGCACATTCGCCGTGAGCACGCCACCAGCAATATTTGTACTGCCCAGGTGCTGCTGGCGATTATGGCCTCGATGTATGCGGTTTATCACGGCCCGGAAGGGCTGACCCGGATTGCTCAGCGCGTCCGGCTGCTGACCCAAATTCTGGCCGCCGGGCTGCGCCAGTTGGGGTACACCGTGGCTGCCGGCCCGGTGTTTGATACCCTAAAAATCAGCGGCGGCCCCCGCACCCCCAAGCAGTTGATGTATGAGGCGCTGGCCCGCCAGGTCAATCTGCGCCCCTACGGTGATGAAGCTACCGGCGTCTCGCTGGATGAATTTACTCAGACTGCTGACCTGAAGGTGCTGTTTGAAATCTACGGGGCTAATCCCGGCCAGTTTGATTTGGAGAAGTTGGCCGAAGGCGTCGAAATGGCTTACCCGGCCCCGCACCAACGGCACAGCGCCTTTTTGAGCCATCCGGTTTTTAACAGCTACCATTCCGAAACGGAAATGCTGCGCTACATTCACCGGCTGCAAGCCCGCGACTTGTCGCTGACCCATTCGATGATCCCGCTGGGGTCGTGTACCATGAAGCTGAACGCCACCTCCGAAATGCTGCCAATCACCTGGCCGGAGTTTGCTTATCTGCACCCTTTTGCCCCGCTGAACCAGGCCGAAGGGTATCAAATTATGTTCGAGCGGCTGGAGGGCTGGCTGGCCGAAATTACCGGCTTTGCCGCCGTTTCGCTACAGCCCAACGCCGGCTCGCAGGGCGAATATGCCGGCCTGCTGACCATCCGGGCCTATCATCACGCCCGTGGCCAGGATGAGCGGAATATCTGCCTCATCCCCAGTTCGGCCCACGGCACCAATCCGGCCAGTGCGGCCATGGCCGGGATGCAGGTGGTGGTGGTGGCCTGCGACCAGAATGGCAACATTGACCTGACCGATCTGCGCCGCAAAGCCGAGGAGCACCGCGATAGGCTGGCCGCCTTGATGGTCACTTATCCCTCAACACACGGCGTGTTTGAGGAAGAGGTCAAGGAAATTTGCCAGATTCTCCACGAGTACGGCGGACAGGTGTATATGGATGGGGCCAATATGAACGCCCAGGTCGGATTGTGCCGCCCCGGCGACATCGGCGCGGATGTGTGCCACCTCAACCTGCACAAAACGTTCTGCATCCCGCACGGCGGCGGTGGGCCAGGCATGGGTCCAATCTGTGTGGCGGCGCACCTGGCTCCTTATCTGCCGCGTCACCCGGTTGTGCCGGAAGTAGGCGGCAAAAATGGAGTCGGCGCAGTTTCGGCAGCGCCCTGGGGCAGCGCCAGCATCCTGCCAATTTCCTATGTTTACATTCGGATGATGGGCGCAGCGGGCCTGACCGAAGCAACTAAAATTGCTATTCTGAACGCCAATTACATCGCCGCCCGGCTGGAGCCGCACTACCCGGTGCTGTACAAAGGTAAGCATGGCCGGGTAGCCCATGAGTGTATCATTGATCTGCGCCCGCTCAAAGAAAGCAGCGGCATCGAGGCGGAAGATGTAGCCAAACGGCTGATGGATTACGGCTTCCACGCCCCAACGATGTCGTTCCCAGTGCCGGGCACGTTGATGATCGAACCAACCGAGAGCGAGTCGCTGGAAGAGCTGGACCGCTTCTGTGAGGCGCTAATCGCCATCCGGGAGGAGATTCGGGCCATTGAGCAAGGCCAGGCCGACCGGGAAAATAATCCGCTCAAACGCGCCCCACACACGGCGGCCGTAGTGATGTCCGATGGCTGGGACCGGCCCTACTCCCGCGAGCAGGCCGCCTTCCCCGCCCCCTGGGTACGCCAGTCGAAATTCTGGCCGGCGGTGTCGCGTATTGATAACGTTTATGGCGATCGGAATTTGTTCTGCGTGTGTTTGCCAATAGAAATGCATGAGAGTGTCTGAAATGCCGGTGAGGGGTAGGGCAGCGAGCCAAACACGCAGGTCTTCCTCTCTGAACATACCCCCAACATTCAAGGTTTGAGCCGTTCGGTGGCAGAGGTTTCGATTAAAAAATCATTTCCATAACTACCTCCTCAAAATTACTGATAGCCCACGGCCACCGAGTCGTGTATCCGAAAAATCACGGCGTATTCATCGCGGTACACTTCTTCCAGGTTGGGGTCAGCGGCGGCTTCTTCGAGGAAGTTTTCGTGATCGAGGTCAGTCAGCACATAAGGGCAGCCAAAGATATGGGCCATCGGCTGGCTGGGTTGGGCGACCCGGCCTCGGCCAATGTTGCGCCACAATTCGTACAGCTCCCGCTTATACAACTCCATATAGGTTGGGTCGAGGCCCAGGGTGTAGGTGTTGTGGGTGTTATAAAAAAATAACTGGCTAAAATCGTCCCAATCAGTCTGGCACAACAAACTGCCGGGCGGTGTATGGGCGATGAGCCAGGCGGAGGCGTCGGCGTAACGCTGATAGGGGTTGGTCTCCTCGATGCTTTCGCGGGCCTCCCGGTAATTGTAGAACAGCGCCGGCAGCAGTAACAACGCCAGCAGCACCGGCGCGGCTTTGTCTAACCAGGGTTTGACCGGGCGCACCTCTTCCAACACGGCGTTCCAGGCCGAGGCGCAAAACAGCAGAGCAAAGGCGGGGTAATATTCAATAAAACGCCGCGATTTTAAGAGTAAAAAGCCAAACAACAGCGCCACCAGTAAAAGCGTGCCGGTCTGGGTGCTCATACGGCGCTGGCTCAACCCCAGGGCCACCACTCCCGCCGCCATAACCAGCAGCGATGGCCCTGAATTTTCGACCAGGGTCCAGGTTTCGTAGGGGTACCACTCATTGCCCACGCTGGCGCTGCTACTTTCGGTGAGTTTGGGCAGCATGTGATGATAAATAAAAATGATATATTGGGGAAAATAGGGGTTGATCAGCAGGCCCAACCCCACACCCAACCCCACGTAGACCAGCGGCCACAGCCGCAGCCGGCCTTCCAACACCCAGCGGCTGAAGGTATAACAGCCCACAATAAGAATAATGAATGGAAAGCCATCGTACAGCCAGACGTAAGTAAAGGTCAGGGGGAACAGCCAGCGCTCTCGCCCGGTTAAGACCGCATGCAGAACCAGAATCATCATTAACAGCGACACTGCTTGCACTCGGGGCATACTTAGCCGGTACAGAAACGCCTCGGATACGGCCAGAAAGCCAACCGCCCACAAAGCGGCATAGCGCACCCCCTGCCCCCGCAGAAAAAGCCAGCCGGTCCAAAAAGCCAGGGCCGGAAAGATAACTCCGGTCCATTTGGCCCCCACCCGCAAATCGCCATAGGTAAAGGGGATCAGCAAAACGTGAAACAGAAAATGGTGATCGGCGTAATCTTGAGGATTCAGGATGGTCAGGGGCAGCCAAGGAAAGGGAGGCCGCAGCCCCTGGTCGCGCATGATCTCGGCAAATTTGATGTGAAAATAGCCGTCGGTGCTGGACAGGTTGGGCGTGGAAAATTGAATAGCCCCCAAAAACAGGAGAAACAGACCCAGCAAGCCCAAGCCGGTAAAAAATTCACGCCAATCGAACTCAACAGTAGCCAGCGATTGACGGACCCTCCAGGTGGCGCTGGTATGGCCGGGTTTTAACGGTTCACTGCTCATGCTTATGCCGTAGCTTCCCCTGCCAGCCGTTCCAGCCAACTCTGAATCCGCAGTGCATCTTCATACCGCGCCCCCAAAGGCGGCTCGGCCTGACCTGCTACCACCCGGCAGAAGTGCCGCAGTTCCTCGGCCAGCCAGCCGGCCGGCGCCACCGGATCGGCGTAAATATTCAAGGCCAGCGGCCATTCGGCTCGCTCACCCCACAGCTCCAAAGACTGCGGATTCAGCCGCAGCCGGGCGGCCCAGCCCTGCCCAAACACCTCCATCCGGTCAAAACCGTCGCTGCCCATACCCGGCGGGGTCAGGTAGGAAGCTGTAAGCGACCCCCAGGTTCCGTTGGCCCATTCCAATTCGGCCCGCGCCAGGTCGAAACCGCCAGCCTCACGCGGGTGCAGCCGTCCGGCCAGGCGAGCCGGTTCCTGGCCCTCCATTAGGGCAAAGGCCAGGTACAGGTCATGCACCATCAGCAGCCGGAAAGGCGTTTCGCGGTAGATGTCCCAGGTAGTGTTGGGGCGATGCCGGCTAAGGTGAAAATAAATTAACGGCCCCCGCTGCCGGACTTCTTGCAACAACTGGCGAAATTCGGCGGCAAACAGCAGCAAGTGACCCAGCATCACCCGGTTAGGGTTGGCCGCTGCCAGCGGCTCCAGCCGCTGCGCCGCCGCCAGGCTCTCGGCCAGCGGTTTTTCGATTAATACATGGGCCCCACTGGCCAGAATTTGTTCGGCCAGCGGCACATGCGATTCGGTGCGGGTGGCGATAACCCAGGCCTCGGCTTCCGCTTCGCGCAGAGCTTCGCTCAGATCGGCCCATCCGCGCACCCCCGGCAAGCGCTCACGGAGGCCGGACAGGCTGGCTTCCCGCTGATCCACCACCGCCACCAACTCGGCTTCGGCCAGTCCGGCCAGGGTCAGGGCATGCAGCCGGCCAAAACTACCCAGGCCCACTACCCCAATTCGGATTTTGGATTTACGATTTTCGATTTTCGATTTACGAGATTCGGTTTCGGTCATGATCAATCCAAAATTGGTAACTGCTCAGCGGTAGCAATATCAAAGGCTAAGGCTGAGGCTAAGATTGATCCTGCACCCTTAGCCTTAGACTCAGCCTTAGCCTTGAGTGGGTGAGCAGTTACCAAAATCGCAAATTAAAGTTGAAGCCCCCACCATTTAGCGTAAATACCGGCCATTTTTTCCAACTCAGCGATAGTGACCCATTCCTCCGCGCCGTGGGCCTGCTCAATCGAGCCGGGACCGATGACCACGCACTCGCGGGCCAGACCCTCATAAGCCGAAGCATTGGTGCCATAGGGCGCGACAGCCGGCTTCTGGCCCGACCACTCGGCCAGTTGGCGCAGCCAGGGGCTGTCGGGGGCTTGCAAAAACGCGCCCACGTGCAGCCCTACCTTCATCGTCACCGGCAAGGGGCAAGCTTGCCGGGCCAACTGTTCCAGGGCAGCGGCCACTTCCAACGGCTTTTCTCCGGCCACAATCCGCCGGTCTACCAGCAGTTGGCAGGCGTTGGGGACCAGGTTTTCGCCGGTTCCCCCGTGGATGATGGTGACGGTCAAGGTGGGCAAGCCAAGCCCCCCACCTTCTCCGCAGCCCTCTCCCTCAGAAGGGGAGGGAGCAAGGGTTTGCAGCCGCCGGTGTTCCTCGTCCAGGGCCAAGATGAGGTGAGCAGCGGCGGTGATGGCATTTTGGCCCAGGTGTGGCTGGGAAGAGTGTACAGATTTGCCTTGAACCTCAAATTCCAATCGGGTTACCCCTTTATGGCCGTAAACCGGCGCGCACATGGTCGGCTCGGCCACGGCCAGTTGGTCGAGCGGTAATTGCTGGCGGCGCACCCAGCGGGCAAAGGCCGGCGCGCCCCGAAATTGGGTTTCTTCGTCCACGGTGGCCGCAATCAACAGATTAGCCGGCAAGGTCTGGCCGGTTTGCTGCGCAGCTTCCAGCAAGGTCAGGACGATGGCCAGAGTCGCTTTGGTATCTACCGCCCCCCGGCCGTACACCCGGCCATCGGCAATGCGCCCGCTGAAGGGGTCGCCGCTCATTTGCTCGACGCTGACCGTATCCATGTGGATATCTACCGCCAGCCAGCGGTCGCTGCGGCTATTGCGCCAAAGACCATAAATATTGGGGCGGCCCGGTATCACCTCTTCCTGCTGTACTTCACCACCCAGACTCTGGAACCAGCGGGCCACCGCCTCGGCCAGACGACCCTCGCCCGGAACCCCGGCCCGTGGACCGGCCTGATCGGGCGAGACGCTGGGAATCTGGACCATTTGACTCAACCAATCGGCCAGCCGGCTGCCTGTAATCATGATATTGTCCTCGCCTCCTCGCCTCAGATTACCGCTCGAACCAGCAAAACGGGACACGGCGCGCCGCGTAAAACCTTGTCGGCCACGCTGCCGTAGACCCAGCGGGCCAGCCCGGTGCGTCCATGTGTACTCATCACAATCAGCGAAACCTCATGCTGGCGGGCATAATCAACAATCGCTTCCGCCGGCAGCCCCACTTCGACTACCGGCGTCACTTTGAGTTGGTGTAATCTGAGTTCAGCCGCCAGTTCGTCCAGAGCGGTGGTAGCTTCATTGAGCCACTGTTCCTGGCGTTGATCTACCTGTATCTTACCCTCGGTGACAAACTCTTCCACAAAGTGAGCCTCTTGGACTACCCGAAAGAGGATCAATTCGGCCTGATGCAGTTCGGCCAGGGCCAGGGCATGGGGCAAAGCCTGAGCGGCCAGAGTGGAGCCATCCAGAGTAACCATAATTTTTTTATACTCAACAGACATAGGTAGACCTCCTGAATTAATAAAGGAGTATTCGTGAACGGTTGACAGTAATCAGTGACCAGTAAGCAGTCATGGGTTATCGGTATATGGCTGATTACTCCCAGGCGCGTCACTATCAAGGGTTTAGAGGCGGATAGGCCAGTTGCCCCGGAATTGCCAATTTAATCCGGTACAGCGAACTGGAGGCGGCAATATACAGGGTGCGCAAATCCGGCCCGCCGAAAGTGCAGTTGCCCGGTATCTCCGGCAGGGGAATTGTACCCAAAAAACTGCCGTCGGGCGAAAAGATGTAGATGCCGGCTTTTTCACCCTCTCCTGCAGTCAAGTAAATATTGCCGGCGATATCCAAAACCATGCCATCGCCGCCATATCCCGTGCCGTGATCGTACAGCACCCCGCGCCGCTGCCACGTGCCATCTGCTACCAGATCGTAAGCCACCAGAAAGCGCGCCCCGCCAGGGTCGGGGTTGTGATCCACCAGGTAAAGGGTGCGGTTGTCGGGGGTGATGAGGATACCGTTGGGAAACTGCATATCATCAATGACGCGGGTCAGCGAGCCATCGAGTTCAATCCGGTAGACGGCCATGCAATCCTGTTCCAAATCCCCGCGATAGCCGTAGCGCGGGTCGGTAAAGTAGATGCGCCCCTCCCGGTCGAAGCACAAATCGTTGGGCGCATTGAGCTTTTTGCCGTTGTAATGGGAAGCCAAGGTGGTAATGGTTCCGTCCGGCTCGTAGCGGCGCACGGCCCGCGCCCCGCCGTCTTTGCCATCGCAGCAGACCACCAACCGGCCTTGATCATCAAAATTCATGCCGTTGGCCCGCTCGCTCGGCTCCTGCCAGACCTCCGTTCTACCCGTAGCCGGCCGGTAGACCAGAATGCGATTGTTGGGGCAGTCTGAGAAGTAGACGTTGCCTTCGGCGTCGGCCGCCGGCCCTTCGGCAAAGGCGCAGCCCTCATATACCTTTTCTAACCGAGCCTCGGCGGGAATGATGTCGCTGAGTTGAGTCATACTCCCTCCAATTCCAGGATTCCAAAATAAGCTGGCTTGTGAAAATCGGCCGGGTCGGTCATAGTCGGCGACCAGCAGCTAAATTCCGGCGCGGCATCACGGGGGCGCTCGATGCGGTAAAAGTTAGCTCGCCAGACTGGGGGCAAATCGCCCGGTGGGGCCAGCGCCACCCAAGGAATGACGAGCACTGCCCACCAATGCTGGGCCGCATCGTCTCGACCGGCCCGCCAGCGAATCCCCGGACAGTTCCAGGGAATGTCCAGTTGCAGGTCGGGGCGCTGCGAGGTGGGGTTGTAAACACGGGCATCGAGCAGCACGGCGTTGGGACTCACCTGGAACTCGAAGTAGCGCACCGGGTCGGCTTCGCCGGGGCCAACAAAAATCTCAACTACTTCTTCATCGTAAATGGCCTCATCCCGCTGCGTATACGTGCCCCAAATATCCCGGTCGTCGCAGTCGTATCGCACATACAAGGCCTGAGGGTCATAGCAAACACGGGCAATGGTTTGCTGTATCGCCGGGCCACTGCCATCGGCCAGAATGAAAGGCGAGAGTGAAGGCACGTCGGCCCAGTCCCAAGTTGCCGGGTCAATTTGTGTATCCCAACCTGGGGACACACGTGGCACAAACCAACGCGGGATAAGGTTCATCGCTAGAGCCAGATTTCCTGGCGCGCCGTGCGCACCCATTTCAAATTCAAGGCCGATAATCGGCGGGCGACTTCATCGGCCGGTAATATAATTTTCCAACTGCCCAATCAGAAATTCCTGATGGGAGATAACCTCTTTGACCACATCGCCGATGGAAATGACGCCGATCAGCCTGTCGCCATCCATCACCGGCAGGTGGCGGATGCGCTTGCTGGTCATCAGGGCCATGCAATCCTCAACCGTTTGCTCGGGGCGGACAAAGACCACTTTTTCGGTCATGATCTCGCGCACCGGCGTGGTTTTGGAGGACTTCCCCAACAGGCTCACTTTGCGGGCATAATCCCGCTCCGAGAGAATGCCGACCACGCGCCCGGCGTCGAGCACGACCAGCGCTCCCACTCCTTTTTCGGCCATCACTTTTAACGCCTCGATGACCAGCGCCTCCGGGCCAATAGACCAGACATCCGTGCCTTTTGTTTGTAAAAGTTGACGCACCGTTTTCATAGCTCAACCTCCTTGTTGAATAAGAGCCTGGTGATTTGGCGATATGTTTCACCAGATTTTTCTGAGATTTACTCCTATATACTGTAAGCTGAACTACCCTATTTGTAAAGCGCAGGCACGCTTACGGGTGTGTTCAGATTTGGGGGCGAATTCGGTGGATAGCGTAGACAGACCCCCTCCCCAACCCTCCCCCGCAGCGGGGGAGGGCGCTCTTCTCCCCCTCTCCGAAGCGGAGAGGGGGTTGGGGGGTGAGGTCTGCCCCCAAAAGCGAACACACCCCACGCTTACCGGATAGCTTTTACAAATTCACTCACCCGCCGGGCGTCCGTGACCATCCGGGCAAATTCCGGTGGGCGCAACTCGCCGCCCATAAAGGAACGCGGGTTGCGGAAGGTCATTCCGCTGTCCAGGGAAACACTGGCAGTTGTATGGATTTCTCTGGCCCCGCTCTGGCTCACAATTTTCCTGACCGTCTGTTCCGAAACGCCGCTGGACAGGCCCGGCATGATAATAATCCGGTTCGCTGCCTGCCGCACCAGTTCGGTAATCAAATCCAATCCTTCCAGGGCCGAGCTTTCCTGGCCGGTCGTCAGCACCCGGTCAATGCCCAGCGAGATGAGCGTTTCCAATGCCTCGTAGGGGTCGCGGGCCATATCAAAAGCCCGGTGAAAGGTGACGCTTAAGGGTCGGGCCAGCTTGACCAGGGCCGCCGTGCGCGCCGCATCCACCGACCCATCGGCGTTGAGCAGGCCAATCACCACCCCGTTGGCCCCCAACTGCTTGGCCTGCTCGATGTCATATTTCATCACCTCAAACTCAATCTCCGAGACCAAAAAATCGCCGCCGCGCGGGCGGATAATCACATTCAAATCAATCTCTATATGTTTGCGAGCCAGGGCAATCGTACCGGCGCTGGGGGTGGTGCCGCCTTCCAGCAAGTTGGCGCACAACTCCACCCGATTGGCCCCACCTTCCTGGGCGGCGATGGCCGACTCGACCGAATCAATACAGATTTCAAGGACGATGCTCATTTGACCTCGACAATGATTTCAATCTCGACCGCCCAGTTGTGCGGAATGGTCATCCCGACCGCGCTGCGGGCGTGGCGGCCGGCCTCGCCAAACAGTTCGATCAGGAAATCGCTGCAGCCGTGAATGACTGCCGGGGTATCGTCAAAATCGGGGGCCACATTGACCATACCCAGCACTTTGACCACCTGCACCACGTTATCCAGGCTGCCGGCTACAGTTTTGATAGCGGCCAGGGCATTCAACGTGGACAACCGGGCCGCCTCGTACCCTTCCTCCACCGACACATCCCGGCCCACTTTGCCCTTGATAGCTTTGCCGCCCCAGTTCGACACCTGACCGGAGGTGTAGATGAGGTTGCCCGTCCGCTTGGCGTGCATCAACCGCCCGGCGTTCAATTCGATGGGTTCGAGGGTGTAACCCATTTCACGGAGTTTTGCTTCAAATGACATTGTTTGATTCTTCCTTTTTAGTAATTTCAACGAAGTTTCTTAATTCGTCTTGCGTGTTGCGTCTTCCGTGTTCCGCGCAAGACGATTGATTTAAAGTTCGGAAACTAGTCGTCTGACTGGCCCGCCCCGGCATGAATGCCAGGGCTAGAGAACAGCGCCGGGTCAACCCGGCTTCAGCCCGATTGATCGGGCGCTATTTTTTAGTCCGGCGACTTCATCGCCGGACGAATGCCGCTGGCAAGGTCACCTTTGGGGTTTCCGAGTGTTCTCTCTAAACAAGTTCAGTCATCCGCTCCGGTTTGCGACCCCACGGCTCGCGTAGAGCGCGGCCAGGAGTCACCCCGGTTGTTTGGCTATCATCCACCACCAACACCCCATTAACGGCCACAAAATGAACGCCTTCGGGGTAACTGATGGGGTTTTCGTAGGTGGCGGTGTCGCGCAGCCCGTCGGAGTCGAACACAACCAAATCGGCCATAAAGCCGGGCCGGATAAGGCCGCGCTCCAGGCAGCCGATGCGCCGGGCCGTGGCCGAGGTCATTTTGCGGATGCCTTCTTCCCAGCTCAACAGGCCCATATCGCGAACATAGTGAGCCAGAAATTTCACGTGCGTGCCCCAACCGCGCGGGTGTGGCCGTCCACCGACCAAGATACCGTCACTGCCGACGACGTGGGCCGGATGCTGCAAAATCGTCTGCACATTTTCCTCATTGCCGATGTGGGCCAGGCAGGAAACGCCCAGGCGAGTCTGGATGAGCAGGTCAACAAAAAATTCGTAGGGGCTTTGGCTGGCGCGAGCAGCGGCTTCGGGCAAAAACATGCCCACCAACGAGGGGTCGTGCTCGCCCATAATCCCGCCAATTTGGAGCATCTCCCAGCCCATCGGCACGCCGCTGAAGCCGTCAGAGCCGGTTACTTCCATTTCATGGCGCAGTCGCGCCTGCAACTCGGGCGATTTCAGCCGGGCCAGGGTTGCTTCGGTACCGCCTTCGTGCATCCAGGTGGGCAGAAAGGCGTGCAGGTAGGTATTGCCGGCCCGATAAGGATAGGTATCCATTGTCACCTCGACGCCCTCGGCGCGGGCCTGGTCAATGGCGGCCAGCAGTTCCGGGGCGCGGCCTTTGTTGACGGCATAACCCAGATGGCAGTGGGTCAGGTGAACCGGTACCCCCGCCCGGCGGCCAATCTCAATCGAGTCGTAATAGGCTTGCAGAGCGGTCATGCCGTAGTTGCGATGGTGCGGGCAGTAGAACCCATTGTAGGGCCGTAGAACTTTGCACAACTCGACTACCTCATCATCGTTGGCAAACATGGCCGGGGCATAGGTCAGGCCGGTCGAGAGGCCAATCGCGCCCTCGCGCATACCCTGGTCAATTAATTGCTGCATCCGGTGTAATTCTTCAGCGGTGGGTGGCCGATTCTCCATGCCCATCACGGCCATACGCACCGTGCCGTGTGACACATGGGTGGCTACGTTGAGGGCTACTTTCTGCTCAAAGCGGTCCAGATAGGTGGTGATGGTGCGCCAATCCCAGTCCAGATTAGGCCGGCCGTTCCAGCCGGCCAGTTGTTCGCGCAGCATCGCCGCCGTTTTTGGCGTGACCGGAGCCAAGCCCAACCCATCGTGGCCGATCACGTCGGTGGTAACGCCCTGTCGAATTTTGCACTCCATGAGCGGGTTGTACAACGGGTACAAATCGGAGTGGGTGTGCATATCAATAAAGCCGGGGCAAACAATCCGGCCCTCGGCCTTAATTATCCGCTTCGCTGCCGCACCAGCCAGCGCGCCTACGGCTACAATCCGGTCGCCCTGCACGGCAACATCGGCCCAATACCAGGGCGTGCCCGCGCCGTCAATGAGGCGTCCGCCGGTGATTAATAGGTCATACATTGGCTATTCCTCGGTCCACAGATGAACACAGATAGACACAGATACTTTTATCACAATGCAACCCACTGACTCGTTTCCGCCGCTTTGTAGGTCGCCAGGACCAGCGCCACCGAGGTGCGGCCTGCTTCGCCCGAAGGTTCGGGCTGGCGGCCTTCACGCGCGGCTTCGACCATCTCCGTCAGTTCGGCCACCATGCCGACCATCACTCGCTCCGACAGGCCGGCGTCGGGGTGGTAAAACTGCTGGACGGTGCGTTTGCCGGTGGTGAACAGTTCCAACGAGTCCCACGAGCGCACGTGGAGCATGCCGGTTTCGCCGTAGACCTGCATTTCACAGCTTACGGTGCGATACGGCCCCCAATGCTGGAAAAATGTGCCCTGCGCCCCGCCCTCAAAGCGGGCCAGCACCGAGCCATAATCTTCGGCGTGGGTGGACTGGGGCGGTTCGATCAGCGCCGCCACCGCCGCCACCCGCTGGCCCAAGACCCAACTGACTCGATCAAACCCATGCACCGCGTTGCACATAAAGACGCCGCCCCCGGCAATTTCTTTATCTCGATACCAGGGCAGCACCAAACTGTGGCTGATAGACATCGAATCCAGCACCGTCAGCGGTTGGCCGATAACGCCGCTCTCGATCAAATGTTTGGCTTCGCGCATCTCCGGGTAAAAATGGTGGGTGAAGCCGGTCATCAGGTACACCCCCGCCTCCTGGCAAATAGCGAGCATCTGGTCAGCTTCTTCCAGGGTGCGGGTGATGGGTTTTTCCATCAGGATGTGGACGCCGGCCTGGGCCGCCGCTTCCGCCGCCGGCAGGTGCAACCGGGGCGGCAGGCAGATGCTTATCACGTCAAGACCGGCTTTGAGCAGCGCTTCGTAATCGTCAAAGCGGGCGCAGCCCAGCTCGCGGGCCAGCGGTTCGGCTCGCCCCGCTGCCGGGTCGGCAATTCCGACCAGTTCGACCTGGGGTATTTGTCGGTAAGCCCGGGCATGCACCACTCCAATAAAGCCGGCCCCGGCCACGCCTACTCGAATTTTGGCAGTCATACTCTTCTCCGTGAGGACAGTGATCAGTGGTCAGTAGTCAGTAATCAGTAATCAGTAGCCAGTAATTTGTCTGTTGACTGATCGCCGTTTACTGATAACTGATCACTGTTCCCTGATAACTGATCACTGGTTGTTGGTTAAAAAAGGCGAGGAGACGAAGAATTCCTCGCCGCCTCGCCTCAGCAAAGTTGTAACTACTCAGCTATGTCATTTCGAGCGACGCTAGGAGCGAGAAATCTCCCACCTGTCGTCTACAAACTACGGATGGGAGATTTCTCGGCTTTCAGCCTCGAAATGACATGGGGGGTGAGTAGTTGCAAAGTTTGACGATTGGTTTTATTACAGCTTTAAGGCCCCTTCGGTCAGGCCCTTCATGTACCAGCGCTGGGCGATGGCAAAGCCAATCAAACCGGGCAGGATGGCCATGATATAAACCGCCGCAATGCGCGGCCAGGCCCACTCGCCGAAGCCGCCGAAGGTAGTGGCCAATACCACCGGCAGGGTGCGGACCGATTGGTCATTGGTCAAGGTGACGGCCAGGAGGTACTCGCCCCAGGCGGTTACAAAGTTGACGATGACCAGCACCACAATACCGTTGACAATCAGCGGCAGCATAATTTCATAAAAAATGCGCCATGAGCTGGCCCCATCAATGCGGGCGGCGTCGGCGATTTCGGGCGAGATTTGCTCAAAAATGCCGCGCATGGTCAAAATGCTGATAGCCAGGTTTAAGGTGACATAGGGCAGAATGAGGCCAATCCGGGTGTTGAGCAAGCCGACCGCATTTTGAATTTCAAAAATACCGATCAGCGAGACCAGCCGGGTGGGAAAGAAGAGGGTACCGACGAGCAAACTTACCATCAGAGCGCTGCCGGGCAGGCGCAGGTGGACCAGAGCATAACCGGCCAGGATAGCGCAAACGCTGGTCAAAAACACGGTTGCCGAGGTAACAATGATGCTGTTGGTAAAGTTGTTCCAAAAACTGGGGATGTGTTCAAAAACGTAATTGTAATGGCTAAAGTCGAACTGGTCGGGCCACAGCTTGCCGGTGTAAGCGTCGGGGATGGATTTAATGGACATCAAAAAAACCCAGAGAATAGGCAGGACGATGATCAGGCAGAAAAAAATAATCGTGGCATGCAGCAAAATGGTGCCCAGCCGCAGCCGGGGCCGGTGGTGCATAGCCGGCGCGGCTTCGCGCACCTGGACAGAGTCAATTGAGCGGGTTAAATCCATTATAAGTGCTCCTAATCCTGGTTGCGGAAAATATAAAATAAGGCTGCTACTACCACCAGCATGCTAATCGCGCCAATCCAGCCTATCGCGGCGGCGTACCCTTGCGGCCAATCTCCCAATTGAAAGCCCAGATGCCACATGTAAACTGTCCAGGTGTAGGTGGGCATCGAGCGATTGAAACCGCCCATAATCAGAAATTCGTCAATCACAGCCATGGCCGAACCAAAGCGCAGCACCACCAAAATCAAAAAGATGGGCCGCAGCCGAGGCAGGGTGACATGCCAGAACATCTGCCACTCGTTGGCCCCATCCACACGGGCCGACTCGAACAGCTCTTTGGGGATGGCGGCCAGGCCGGCCAGGAAGAACATGGTGTGATAACCCAGCCCCCACCACCATTCCATGATCGCCACCGCCGGCAAAGTTAGCGGGGAATCGCCCACCCACTGCGGCGCGTTACGGTAATCAAATAAATGCAGATAATTGATCAGGATAACGTTGATCGGCCCAACTTCAAAATCATACAGCCAGCGCCACAACACAAAGATCATCGGGCCGGGGATAACCGCCGGAATCAGCAGAATCAGCCGATACAGGGTTGACAGGGTAGCATTTTGAACCCGGTCTACCAGGATGGCCACAAATAGGGGAATAAAAATAACGCCGGGCAGAAAAATAGCGGTAAAAATGGCCGCCCGCCACAAGCCGGTCCAAAAAATGGGATCGGCCAGGGCATTACTGAAATTTTCCAGGCCAACAAAATTGGGCGGGTCCGGGCGCAAATAGCGATAATCGGTGAAGCTGATATACAAAACTTGCAGCAGCGGATACAACTGGTAGCCGATGAAAAATAAGAGCGCCGGCAGCAAGTAAAGCCAGTTGACGCTGTGCTTTAGTTCATGCCAACGCCGGCGGGGTCGGGCTACCGTTGTAGGGAAAGTTGTCGCCATCATCCTCCTCGTAAAACAGGTAGATAGTAGATAGTGAATAGTGGATAGTGAATAGAACTATCTCCTATCTTCTATCTACTATCTTCTATCTACTATCTTCTATTTTCTACTTAGCCGGCTTTCTTCACTTCCGCGGCCACTGCATCCTTGGCTTCCTGCATGGCTACCTTCGGATCGCTGACCTCACCCTTGAGATACTTTTCCCAGATGGGTTGGCCAATGATGAATTGCTGTAGGCCAAAGGCGTGATTTGGAATGGCCTTAGCCACTTTCAACTGCTCGAAGACCAGCGGTACCCAGGTTTCTTTCTGGAACCAGTCGGCATTTTCCTTTTGCAAGGCTTCGTTGACCGAGAGGAAGGGCGGCAACTGGCCCGGATGGCCGGAGGAGCTGCCGGCAATCGAGTCTTTCCAGATTTGGGCATCGTAGGTGAGCGCTTTCATATACTCGGCGGCCTTCTCTTTGTTCTGGCCCCACTTGAACAGGCATGCGCCCGTCGTCCAGAACACGGTCGAGCCGGCCCCGCCTTTGGCCTTGGGCAGCGCCCCCAGGCGCAGCGCCGTCGGGTCGGTCCAGGTACCGGCCATACGCAGCGGCGCGTTTTGATACTTGATATAGTAGGCGACCTGCTGTGCAGCGAAAGCGACCTCGTCCGGGGTCTGATTGACGCCGCCATCGGTGGTGCCGGGCTGCAAAGCGTTGGCTGAAGAGAGATCGAGCATTTGCTTCATAATTTCGAGGGCGGCAATGGCGTCATCGTGAGTGAAATCATACAACGGCACTCCGCTGGCATCCCCATCGAGCATGTAGTAAATATCGGTATTGATACTGTGGGTGATGGGGCAGAGCGAGCGCCAGCCATGCGCGTCGAAGGTACAACCATAGCGGGCCGCCCCGGAGTCAAGCACGGCTTTGGAGTTTGCCAGGTACTCGTCCCAATCCGCCGGGGGCGTGTCGGGCAGACCGGCCTTGCTGGTGATTGAGGTGTTGTAGCCTTGCACAATGATATCGAGCAGGAACGGCCAGGAGTATAGTTTGCCGTTTACGGTACACTCTTCTCGGATAGAGGGGATGATGTCGTCAAGCACATCTTTGGGGATGTAGTTGTCCCACGGTTCGATCACATCGGCTTTGATCAAAGCGGCCATTTCCACAAAAGGGGTCATGCCCACATAAACATCCCAGGTGCTTTCCTTGTTTTTGCCTTCGGCCACAAAGCGGGCCACATCAAACCCGGCCACCGGCGCAATTTGAAAGTTCAGGTCAGCAAAGGACTCATTAACCGCTTTCAGGCCAGGGTGCAGATCAACAATCCATTGGTAGAAGGTGGGGGTCAGGGGACGAGTACCCGAGGCAGCAGCAACGGCTTCTTCAGTAGCCGCCGCCGGGGCGGCGGCTTCTTCAGTGGCCGCAGGGGCGGCTGGAGTAGCCGGGGCAGTGCCACCGCACGACGACAGAACGCTCACTCCACCCAGGCCCATACCGGCGACGATCATATTCTGCAAAAATTGGCGGCGGCTAATCTCGCCTCGCCTGAGCTGAGACCGCAGCAGCTCCTGGATCAGAAACTCCTCATCTTTGCGTTTCATAGCAATCTCTCCTCTTTCTTTTAATAAAAATTAAAATAGATTTACTTCAACGCCCGCTCGCTATTGAGGAAGCTGTAAGGCGTAAAGCGACAGGAGTTATACTTTTAAGCCAAGCTGACACAAGAGTGAAGCGCAATAGTGAAGAATAAAAACAAAGCTGTCCCAATGTTAACCTCGTTGTCAACTTTTTAACAGCAAGTGGAGCGTTGCTAACAGCAGCGGGTTGGCCGGACCAGGCCGATTTCAAAAAGTTAGGTGAGGAGAAAGATGCACAATCAGGAAGTAGCCGAAAGGGTCAAGTGACCACTGCCCCCACTATACTGCTAATCCAGGCGGCTGTCAAATTATTTTTCAAATCAGGCAGCATCTAAACCAAGACAAGATACTTTCTTTCTGCAAGAAAGCAGGATACCACGAAAGGATAAACCTGTCAAAATCAAACAGATTCAGAACAGGTAATAGTTTCAATTTACTGCTTGGGCTAAACAATGAGAGTGTATCGAGTTAGTAAGTTAAATTAACTTAGTAACCCGATTGTAATATAACTCTTTTGAATTGTCAAGTGAGGGCTTGTTTCAATCTTTATCCCGGTTATCATTGTCGCCCCCGCCGCCGGAGCCAGAATTATCATCCCCGTCCGAGTCATCGCCGCCACCGCCAGAGTTGTCGCTCCCGCTGCCGGAGTTATCATCCTCACCGCCAGAATTGTCGTTGCCGCCGGAGTCATCACCGTTGGAATTGTCGCCGCCACCAGAGTCGTCACCGCCGGAGTTATCATTGCTGCTGTCATCGCCGCCCCCGTTATCATCAGCCCCATTTTCATTGCTATTGTCGTCAGCGCCGCCATTGGTATTATCACCATCGGGAGCGGTAGGCGGCGGTGGAGATGCCGGCGCAGTAGCCGAGGGTGGAACCGGGGTTGCCGTTGGCGGCGGGGAGGGCAGGGTTGGTGTAGCGGTCGGCGCAGGTGTAGAGGTGGCGGTAGGGGTAACCGTGGGCAATATTAAAATGTCGGTCTCGCTGGACAGGCTACGAGTAGCAGTAGCCGTTGCGGTAGGTGATGGCGTGGGCGTTGGGCTGGGGGTTGAGGTGGGCGACGGTAACGGGGTAGGCGTCGGCAGGGCGGGTTCAATTACGATGATGGTCAGGGCGGCTAGATGGTCGGGAGGTTGGGTCAAAGCTTCAACCTCGATGCGAGCGCCGGCGGCCAGAGTTCCGTTGACCTGGGTTTGGGGAGTCAACTGTACGGTGAGGTCAGCCAGGGCCAGGGAGGTTTCGCTAACCTCCTGGGCTATACCCGAAAAGCTGACCGTCGCCACCTCGTTTTGTTGCAGTAACAATTTTGCCTCGGTCTGGCGTTGTTGATTGTAAGTTTCGAGCAGTTGAGCGCGCTCCTGCGGGTCACGGGTCAGGCTCAGACGCAGATTTTCAGTAGCCCGTTTTAAGCCGTACAACGGTTGTCCGGGCAAACTCCGCTGGGCTAACACCGTCACCATTCCCCCCAACAGGACTACCAGCAGGAAGGCCGAAGCCAACCCCGCCGCCAGCCGAGGCAGCCAGCCACGGCTCAAAAAAGCGGCCAGAGTTGCTAACCAATTCGGCTGTACCGGAGCCGCCGGTGGGGTGGTGGCGGCCAGTTCGCGGCCATAGGCCAACATTCGCTGCAGGCTGGCCTCCGGCGCAGGCACGGGGACAACCGCCTTCAATTCTCCTACTTCGCTGGCCAGGGCCAAAAGTGGGCGCAGCCACTCGGCATCAGCGCCAGCCTCGGCCAGGATATCGTCTACGGGAATACCGGCGGCCAGTAGCGCCAAAGCGTCTTCTAATTTGTCATCTACCTTAGTCGTCTCGTTGTCGTTCATTGTCATTCTTCGCTCAGGGCGCCTTCTAATGAAAAGTCCTGCATCAATTCGGCCAGGGCGCGTAAGGCCCGGTACTGCAAGGCTTTGACCGCCCCCGGTGTTTTGTTAATCGCTTTGGCCACCCCCTGGATGTCAATCCCTTCCATAAAACGCAGCAAAATGACATCGCGCTGCTCGTCGCCCAACTGCTGGATGGCCTGCTCCAGCAGCCGTTTGCGTTCATTCAAGACGGCCTGGTGGGCCGGACCCGTTTCCGCCGCCGCCACCAGGCCATCGCTCAGTTCCACCTCAGACATCCGCTCGCGCTGGCGATAATAATCAGCCACGACGTGGCGGGCAATACCCATAATCCAGCCCTGGGGCGAGTCTTGCCAGGTCTGGCCTCGTTTTAAGCCTTGAATTACCCGGACAAAGACCTCACCGGATAAATCCTCTACCGTCTGAGGGTCGCCGACTTTAAACCCAATGTAACGAGCCACCGGCTCGTAAAACCGTTGATGCAGGGCGCGTAGGGCGGCCGGGTCGAGTTGTTTCGCCTGGGCGAGCAACTGTTGATCATTCATCGTGATAGTTTACTTTAATATGTCGCAGATTTTGGGGAAAAGGCTCGCAATCAACCTTAAAAATGACTGCAGGCTGCCGACCGCCGACCGCCGAAATGTTATAAACGGCGGTCAGTGGTCAGCGGTCAGCGGTCGTTTGTCCAAATTTAAGGTGAATTAAAGAACTTTGCGTAACTTTTGGCAAATTCTTGCGACAGTATAGGCATTGAACCGGTTCAAATCAATTTTTTTGGTAACTACTCACCCCCTCATGTCATTTCGAGGCTAAAAGCCGAGAAATCTTCAGGATGCAACACATGAAAGTAAGGTATCGGGGATTTCTCCCTGCGGTCGAAATGACATGGCTGAGTAATTACTTTTTTGCAGGAAAGGTGTTTATGAGAAGCCAACCGATGAAATCAGTTTCAATACAACTGAATGAAGTTTATCCTCTCACGCCGGTGAGGCGCTTGAGCCAAACGCTGCCTCGCCTCGATAAAGCAGTATGGTTGACCGGGCTGGTCTTGTTTGGGCTTTACCTGGCTTTGTTCGCCGCCATCCAGTTTGCCACCCCCAACATGGCCGACAACGACGGCTACTACCATATCAAACTGGCCCAACTGATCCGCCAGGAAGGCTGGCGGCCGGCGTTTCCCTGGCTGCCTCAAACCGTGCTCAACGCCGACGACTTTGTGGATCATCACTTTTTATACCATGTGCTGTTGATCCCCTTTACTTACGGAGATCTGCGCGAAGGGGCCAAATGGGCCAGCGTCGTCTTTCCGGCTTTGGCCTTTGTGGCCGGCTGGCTGCTGTTACGGGGGCAGCGGATTCCCTTCGCCGCGCTGTGGTCGCTGGGCTTCTTCATTGTCTCCGAGGCGTTTTTGTATCGCATGAGTATGCCGCGCGCTCAGGCGGTTTCACTGCTGGTTCTGTTGCTGGTGCTGCACGTTACCTTGACCGGGCAGTATCGCTGGTTGGCCCCGCTGGCTTTTCTGTACGTCTGGTTTTACAACGCCTTTCCTTTGATTTTGATGGTGGTGGGGGTGTATGTAGCTGCGCGCTGGCTGTTGGAGCGCCGCCTCGACCTGGCGCCCCTGGCTTATGCGGCGGCGGGTCTGGGTCTGGGCCTGGTGGTCAATCCCTATTTCCCTGATAACCTGCTTTTTATCTATCACCACTTCTTACCCAAACTGACCGATGCCACGGCCACCAGTGTCGGCAATGAATGGTATCCCTATCAAACCTGGACGTTGGTGGAAAATTCAGGGCTGGCCCTGTTGTTCTTCATCGCCGGGGCTTTTGCTCTGGGGCTGCATGAGCGGCGGATAGATACCCGCACGGCTACGGCTTTTGTCCTATCGGTTCTGTTCGGCCTCATGCTCTTTAAGTCGCGCCGCTTTGTGGAATACTTCCCGCCCTTCGTCTTGATTTTTACGGCGCTGGCCTGGACGCCCCTGATCCAGGCCTGGCTGAACGGAAAAACCTGGCAGTCCAATCTGAACCTGCCTCTAGATCGAGCCATCGCTCAAGTGCCGCTGCTTCGGCCGGGCCAGGATTGGCGTTGGCGCATCCTGACCACCGGGATGCTGGTCGTGCTGCTGCCGGCTCTGTGGCTAAGTGTACAAGCGGCTCGCCAGAGTATGGAAAACGCCAAACCCTACCAACGTTACGCCGAGGCATCGGCCTGGCTGCGGGACAACACCCCCGCCGGCAGCCGGGTCTTCCAGACTGATTGGGATGACTTTCCCCGGCTCTTCTTTTACAACACCCACAACACCTACACCATCGGCCTGGACCCAACCTACATGCAGTTGTACGACGCCGACCTGTACGATTTGTGGGTAGACATCACCCGCGGCCGGGTGGAAACCCCGGCCCAGACCATCGTTGAGACCTTTGGGGCACGTTACATCATCACCGATCTGGATCACAAAGGATTTCTGCGCCAAGCCAAGGCCGACCCGCACCTGGTCGAAGTGTACCGGGATAAATACGCCGCCGTTTTTCAAGTCATTGAGGCAGAACAGGAATAAGGAGACCGGTTTTTGAAGGCTGAAAGGAGAGAAAGTGAGTATCAATCGTTAAATAACTTCTTCTGAATCATTGCCAACTCTAATCAATAATAGGATTGATGTGGGTGATCAAGATAAAGAGCAGAATTTTCGGAATGAAAGAATAAAAATTCCTAAATTCTGTAGATTCTGCTCTGAATTACGCTGCTTTCAATACCAACTACGTAGGTTCTGTCAATAACAAACTGTTTAAACTTTATTTAAGGAGAAAACCATGAAACGCATACAACGCTATTACAAAAATTATATCCTGGCCCTGCTGCTGGTTGTCGCCAGTCTCGCCTCGGCTTGCGCCGCACCGGCTGCTCCAGGCGCAGCGGCCGATAATGCCAATACCAATGTGAATACGAACGCCAATGAGAATGTTGCCGATGACGCCAACAGCAATGAGGATAACGGCAACGAAAATGAGGCAAATGTCAACACGAATGATGACGACGCTAACGCCAATGATGATGACGCCAATGCCAACGACGATAAGCTCAACGAAAATGAAGATGATGGCAACGATGATGACCTGAATGAAAATGAAGATAATGCCAATGAGGAGGTTAATGGCAATGATGACAGCAACGCCAACGATGACTCTGACAACAACGCCGGCGACATCATCAACGGTAACGAAAATGCCAATATCAACGAGAATGATGACAATGCCAACACCAACGGCAACGAAAACAACGATGATAACGGCAATGCCAATGGCAATGAAAACGACGACGATAACCCCAACACTAACGGCAATGAGAATGACGACGATAATGGCAATGCCAATAGCAACGAGAACGACGATGATGACGGTAACGGCAACGCTAATAACAACGGCAACGAAAACGACGACGACGGCAATATCAATGGGAACGAGAATGATGACGACGATAACGCCAACGCCAATGGCAATGAGAATGAGAATGACGACAACCTAAACAGCAACGACGACCATGGCAATAACAACAACGACCAGCACGACGACGATAATGACAACACTGACGATGACTCTGACCGCGCTGACGACCATTCAGGCAGCGGCGGCGGAAGCTCCGGCGGCGACGATAACTCTGGCGGCGGTGATAACTCCGGCAGTGGCGGTGGAAATTCCGGCGGCGGTGATAACTCCGGCAGTGGCGGTGGTGGAAGCTCCGGCGGCGATAACTCTGGCGGCGGGGATGATGATAGAGGAGATGATAACTCCGGCAGTGGGGGCGGCGACGACTCCCATGATGATGATGGCGGCGGTGGGGGTGGCGGCAACTCCGGTCGTGGCGGCGGCGATGATAATGATGATGATGATGATGATGATTAATCTAAGCTAATCCATCAAGGAAACAGTCACATTCAGACCGCAGGGGCAACCTTACCTCTGCGGTCTGTCTCATGTTTGGCAAGAGCGTCCGGTATAGGTATAATGACCGTCAAATTTCGGGCAATGTTAGTCGAAAGGACAGGTTATTTTGGATCCGATTTATTTAATAGCTTTTATCATCATCTTAAGCATCCTGGTTTTTGTCCACGAATTGGGCCACTTTGTGGTGGCTAAACGCTCCGGCATCACCGTCGAAGAATTTGCCATTGGTTTTCCCCCCCGGCTGGTCAAACTGTGGCAAGACGAGGGCCAAATTACCCTTGACGGCCATGACTTTGTAATTGGCCGCAAAGTCAATGTACCCAGAACCATTCAACCCGGCGCGCAGGTCTACGCCGAAACGAGCGTGGATGAAAAAGGCCGGCCGGAAGTCACCAAACTGGAACTGGTTGCCCCTACCACGCCGCAGCAAAGCGGCAGCGAAGCCCGCTTTTTTGGTTTGTTGTCACGCGGCTCTGCCCCCACTCCGGCGGGCGACCGGCCTGTGGTTACCGTCGAGGCGTTGACCCGGCCTACGGAGTATACCATCAATGCCATTCCCTTTGGCGGCTACGTGCGTATGGTCGGCGAAGAAGACCCCAGCGCACCCGGCAGCTTTGCCAGCAAAAGCAAAAAAGCGCGCCTGGCGGTGCTGGCTGCCGGTTCACTCATGAATCTGGTGGCCGCCATTTTCTTTTTTACCCTGGCCGCTATGTCTGGCACACCGGAGCCGATCACCGGAATCAATTTGGCCGGTGAAGAAGCGCCTGTGGCTCAAACTGTGATCAACGCCGTCATTCCCGACACCCCGGCCGCCCAGGCGGGTTTGCAGGTCGGCGATATTATTGTGGGCGCGGCTGACATTGACTTCAAACACGTTGGGGATTTGGTCAGCTACATTGAAGACAAAAAAGGTACAGAGGTCACCCTGCGGATTGAACGCCAGGGACAACCTTTGGAAATTGCCCTGACCCCACGCCCTAATCCCCCGGCCAACCAGGGGGCAATGGGTGTGGGTATTAGCTATGAAGGCATGGAAAACCGTTTAACCTACTTGTCGCTGCCGCAAGCGGTGGCCAGTGGCGTGTCGCAAACGGCCCGTTATGTGGCCTTGACCTTTTATATGCCCATTGCCATTTTGCAAAATATCTTCCCGGCCGAGGCGGCCCGACCTACGGGGCCGGTCGGCATCTACCAGCAAACCGGTTCGGCGGTCAATGCCGCGATCACTCTTAATTGGTGGTTCCCGGTGCTCTGGTTTACCGCCGTCTTGAGCACCGCCCTGGCCGTGACTAATTTGCTGCCGTTACCGGCTCTGGATGGCGGGCGGATTCTGTTTATTCTGATCGAAGCAATTCGCGGCAAGCGTGTTCCACCTGAAAAGGAGGGGGCCATCCATTTTGTGGGCCTGGCTCTGCTGGTCACGCTGATGCTGGTAATTAGCTACTACGATATCAGTAATCCTATTCCACCGATAGATTGGGCCAGCTTCTTCTGATGCCAGACGGCTATACCTGTCCCAACTGTGGGGAACCTGTTAAACCTGATTGGAGCCTGTGCCCTCACTGCGGTCAGGCCAAGCCTATCAATCTCGGACGCATTCGCTGCCGGGTCTGCGGACGTACAGCGGTGGCTACGCTGCGGACATGTCCCGAATGTGGCGCATACCTGGAGGCCAAGCCGCTGCCGATTTTACAACTATCTATTGGGGTTCTGGTAGTCGTCGCTTTGATTTTTGGGGCGATGCAGGTCAGGCCGATTCTTTTTAACAGCGCCGAACAGGTAGCGGTAATGGTCAACCCGCCGACGGCCACCTCGACCCCTACAGCCACCTCGACTCCGACCGCAACGGCAACTTCAACCTCAACCCATACCCCTACCCCCACTGTCACCCCAACCGGAACCCGCCCGCCAACCGCCACGCCAACCGAGACGCCGACGCCAACGGAGACGCCCGTAGTTTTACCAACCCAGGGACCAACCCCAACGCCGACCACTACCCCCACCCCCACGCCCCGATTTGGCAAGCCCGTTTTGGTGGCGCCCAGCGGCGACAAAATCTACAGCCGCAGCGAAGAGTTGATTCTACGTTGGCAGGATATGGGGCCGCTCGGGCCGAATGAAACTTACGCCGTCCGCTTAACCTGGCTGCAAAATGGGCAGCTTTCGTTTGGCGGCACCAATGTCAAAGAGAACTTCTGGATTGTTCCGCCTGATTTATACTGGGGTTTGGCCGACCAGTTCACCGGTCGCAAATACGAATGGTACGTTTTTGTCGAAGCCATCACCACCGAGAACGGCCAACAGGTCGCCAAGCCGATCAGTGAGGTGAGTGACCGTTGGACCTTTTTATGGCAATAGTGACAGTGAAGATTAATCATGAGCAAGATAACCAAATCGTTTGAAGAACAATTGAACCAAATAGCCGGCGATAAGGAACTGCATACCAGCAGCCTCTACATCTTTTCCAAAATGAACCAGGAAGCCCTGGCTGCTTTTAGAAGTATCTGGCCAACCATCCCTACTCAACGCCGGCGCGATATTATGCAGGAGTTGGTCGAGATTGGCGAAGCTAATTTTGAAGTTTATTTCGATCCGGTTTTTTTATTAGCCCTGGGCGACGAAGACGCCCAGGTGCGAACCTCGGCCATTAATGGCTTATGGGAAAATGAAGACCCCAGCCTGATCGGCCCGCTGGTTCACCTATTGCGTACCGATGACACGGTCGGGGTTAGAGCCGCAGCCGCTATCGCCCTGGGCCGTTTTGTGTACCTGGGTGAGGTGGAAGAGATAGACCAGCACCAGGCCCTCCTGGCCGAAGAGGCTCTGCTGGAAACCATCCATCTCAGCGCCGAAGACCTGGAAGTACGCCGGCGGGCCATTGAGTCCATCGCCTATTCCAGCGAACCGGCAGTAGCCCAGATTATCGAAAACGCCTATTACGACGAGAACGAAAAGATGCAGGTCAGCGCCATTTTTGCTATGGGCCGCAGCGCCGACCCTCACTGGCGGCCCCAGGTCATCGCCGAATTGGATAACGAAAACAGCGAGATTCGTTTCGAGGCTGCCCGCGCCTCCGGCGAATTGGAGGCTAGCGAGGCCATTGCCCGGCTGGTCGAAATGATTGAGGACGACCCTGACCTGCAAGTGCAGGAGATGGCCGTCTGGGCTTTGGGGCGCATCGGCGGACCCGCGGCCCGCGAAGCCCTGGAAGAGTGCCTCGAAAGCGAGGTTGAATCTATCGCCCTGGCCGCCGAGGAAGCCCTGGACGAACTCAATTTGTTTACCGACTCCTTTGACCTTTTCGACTTTGAAGAAGATGATGATGACGACGATTGGTTTGATTACGACGACACCAACGGGTCAGCCCAGCCCAAGCAGGGGGGCTATCTGCATTAGTTACCAATAAAGCAATTTCAAAAGAATAAAACTCCAGTTCCCGTAGTGCGTAGTGCGTAACATAAACGTACCACGCACTACGCACCACGTACCACGCTATTAAAGAAATTGGCTCATGTATAGAACAAGTGCAATTTAGCGGAGGCGGCTCCCACGCCGCCGAGGGCCGGGCGTGGGAGCCCGGCCTGCTTTGCACTAGTACTTAACATGAGCCAAGAAATTAAATCTGGAAACTGTCCCACTTCCATCAAAATCCACCCCGGTGAAGTTCCAATGATGCGCTCTCGCCGCTTTGCCATTTTAGCCGACCGAGACATCAACAAAGAAACCTTTGTCGAACCCTGGCCCGAAGCGGGGTTGATCGTCACCGACAGCCCCTACGACCCGCAGCCCAGCCTGCGCCTGGAAAACGGCCAGGTGGTTGAGCTGGATGGCCGGGCGCGGGCCGATTTTGACGCCATTGATCATTTTATTGCCGAACATGGCTTAGACCTGGCCGTGGCCGAAGAAGCGATGGCCACGCCCTCCGCCCAACTTGCCCGATTGCTGGTAGATATTAATGTTCCCCAGGCAGAAGTCCGCCGTCTGACCCGCGGCTGTACCCCGGCTAAACTCACCGAGATTATGCGCCATTTGAATGTACTGGAAATGATGCTGGGCCTGGCTAAAATGCGCGTCCGGCGCACCCCGGCCAATCAAGCCCATGTGACCAACTGGCGCGAGCATCCGGCCCTGCTGGCCGCCGACGCCGCCGAAGCGGCTCTGCGCGGCTTTGCCGAGGTCGAAACCACCGTCCGGGTGGCCCGCAATGCGCCTTTCAATGCCCTGGCCGTGCTGGTCGGCAGCCAAACCGGGCGGGGCGGCGTGCTGACCCAATGCGCGGTAGAAGAAGCCCTGGGCCTACGCCTGGCGATGAAAGGCTTGACCTCCTATGCCGAAACGCTGTCGGTCTATGGCACTGAACGGGCCTTTGTTGACGGCGACGACACCCCCTGGTCCAAAGCGTTTCTGGCTTCGGCCTATGCCTCGCGTGGGATTAAGGTCCGCTTTACCTCCGGCGCCGGCTCCGAAGCGCTGATGGGCCACGCCGAAGGCTGTTCCATGCTCTACCTGGAAGCGCGCTGTTTACTGGTGACTCGCGGCGCGGGCAGCCAGGGGGTCCAAAACGGCTCCATTTCCTGTGTGGCCCTGCCCGAAGCGCTGCCCGGCGGCGTCCGGGCTATTCTGGCCGAAAACCTGCTGGCGGCCATGCTCGGCCTGGAAGTCGCTTCGGGCAACGACGCCCTGGCCTCCCATTCGGACATCCGCAAAACGGCCAAACTGATGCTGCAATTCATTCCGGGGACCGATTTTATCTTTTCCGGCTACAGCGCCATCCCCAAGCGCGACAATTTGTTTGGCGGCGGCAATTTCGATGCTGAGGATTTTGACGATTACAATGTGTTGCAGCGCGATATGCAGGTGGACGGGGGGGTGCGGCCCGTCGGCGAGGCCGAGGTGACCGCCATCCGCGGCGAAGCGGCCAGGGCCATCCAGGCGGTTTATGCCGAACTGGGCTTTCCGCCCATCACCGCTGAGGAAGTTGAAGCCGCCACCTTTGCCCACAGCAGCGACGACATGCCGGAGCGCGACCTTATCGCCGATTTGGCCGCCGCCGACCGCTTTCTGCAAGGGGATGACACCGTGCTGACGGTGGTCAAAGCCTTACATCGGCACGGGTTCAGCCAGGTGGCCGTCAATATCCTGGAAATGGGCCGGCAGCGGCTGGCCGGAGATTATTTGCAGCCGGCGGCTATTTTTGAGCGCGGCTTTCGTGTGCTCAGCGGCATCAACGATCCCAACGATTATCGTGGCCCCGGCAGCGGCTATCGCCCCGAGGCGGAGCGCTGGCAGGAAATGCAGCAGATCCCCCAGGCCAAATCACCCCGCGAATTTATCCAGGCTAACCTGGGTGAGCCGTCGCAAAAATTGGTCGAGTTGGCCACCGCTTTGGCAGTCAGCCGGCCCGAAGTAGTGGTCGCGGTGGGGCCGGCCTTTGGCGCGGCGCTGACCCGGACCATCAACGGCGTGCCCCACGAAGAGGTTTTGGCCGCCATTTTGACCGGCATCGCCAGGGAAGGTTTGACCGCCCGCGTGGTCAAAATTTATCGCAGCTCCGACTGCGCCGCCATCGCTCACGCCGGGGCCGGCTTGAGCGGGTCGGGCATTGCCATTGGCCTGCAATCGCGCGGGACCACTGTCATCCAGAAACGCGGCCTGACCCCGCTGAACAACCTAGAACTGTTCCCGCAGTCGCCCAGCCTGACTTTGGAAACCTACGAGGCCATTGGCCGTAACGCCGCCCGCTATGCCCAGGGCTTGCCGGTCAAGCCGGTCGCGGTCAAGGTGGACAACTGGGCCAGGCTGCGCCTGATTGTCAAAACCGCCTTGCTCCACCGGCGCGAAACCGAAGAAATTCGGGATGCGCCGCCGGTGGAGTTGTTGTTTGATTGGGAACCGGATGTGTGAGGCGTGATGCGTGAAACGTGTTACGTCTTGCGTCTTGCGTGAAGCAACGGAACACGCAAGACGCAAGACGTAAGACGTAAGACGTAAGACGCATCGAGGTTAAGATGAGCCAAGTTACCTCCAACTATCCTCTTATCACCCATGCCGCCGAGTCGCTCTCTGCGGCCAACGGCAAGCCGCTGGCTGAGATTACTTTGGACGAAGCGGCGGCGGGCCATCTCTCTGCGGCTGACCTGCAAATCAGCGCCGAGACGCTGCGCGCCCAGGCCGAGATTGCTGATCGGGCTGGCTATACGCAACTTGCGACCAACCTCCGCCGCGCCGCTGAACTCACCGCCGTGCCCAACGCCGACCTGCTGCGGATGTACGAAACCCTCCGCCCCGGCCGGGCCACCTTGGTCGAATTGTTAGCCCTGGCCGAGACACTGGAAAAAGAATACCAAGCCCCGGAAAATGCCCGGTTTGTGCGCGAGGCAGCCTCGGTTTACGAGGCGCGGGGTCTGCTGCGACGGGAGTAGCGTTTCCACTCCTCCTCAAAATGTGGTAAAATTGTCCCAGCGCGACTAAAAATTTTCCCCAAAGCAGTTTTCCCTTACCCTCAAAGAGGTAAGGTCTGTGACCTACGCACCTTTCCCCAAAAACCCCTATGTCATCGGCGTCCCGATAACCGGCGAAGTTGGCTTTCTCCTCGCCTCCCGCCTCCTCGCCACCATCACCACCCCCGGCCTCGGTTCGAGCGTAACCCCCATGTGCAAATGAACTTTCGGCTGAAGCAGCTCCAACTCAAACTGCTGCAGCAGCCGAGCCAGGATCACTTTGGCCTCAACCTGGGCAAAGGCCGCGCCGATACAAATCCGTGAGCCGCCGCCGAAGGGGACAAAGCTAAAGGCCGGGCGGGTATGACTCTGTTCCGGCAAAAAACGGTCGGGGTCAAAGCAATCGGGGTTGGGCCAGTATTCCGGCTGGCGGTGGGTCAGATAGGGGGAGTAGAGTACGCGGGTTCCGGCGGGGATGGCATAGCCGCCAAATTCCAGGTTAACGGCGGCGGTGCGGGTGCCGATGTGCAGCGGGGGATACAAGCGCAGGCTTTCGTTAATGACCCGCTCCAAGTAACGTAACTCGGTCATGGTTTCCAGCGTGGGCAGGGCGTCTCCCAGCACGGTTTCAATTTCGGCCTGCGCCTGAGCCAGCACAGCGGGGTGGCGGCCCAGCAGATACAGCGCCCAGGCCAGCAGCGCCGTGCTGGTATCGTGCCCGGCAATGAGCATGGTTAACATCTGGTCACGGATGAGGTCATCGCTCAGGTCTGGGGTGGTTATCAGCAGACCTAGCAGGTCGTTTGGCTCGGTATTGCTTTTGAGCAGCGCCTCTCGACGCGCTTGAATCAGGCCGTACAAATATCGGTCAACTTGGCGGCGAGCATAGGTGTAGTCCGGTCGGGGCATGTCCCGCCAGATCAGCCACACCCCGGGCGAAATGTAGCCCAGCAACCGCAGCACCGCCGGCCACAGCCGGTCCATCTCTGGGCTGAGATCTACCTTGAACATGGTCTCGACCAAAATAAGCAGGGTGATGCGCCGGATTTCGGCCAGCATATCGCGGGGGGAATCATCCCAGGCGGCGCTGATTTGGTCGGTGTAGCGGACCATCGCCTCGACGTAACCGGTGAGCATGCGCCGGTGAAAGGCCGGGTTCATATAACTGCGCACGGTATCGTGCCAGTCGCCGTCAATTACCAGCAAGCCATTACGCAGCAACCGGGTGATCGGATCGTGTTCGGCCCGCCAGCGCAGGTCGTCGCGCTGTGTGACCAACACAAAACGATTGGCTTCCGGCCCGACCAGGGTTATAGGATTAAAACCAGGCAGATTGACCCGAAAAACGTCTCCCAATTCACAATGAAACACCGACAACGCCGCCAGCGGGCTTCGCTGCCGGATCATAGCCCGCAAAGCGCGGAGGCCGGTTTGACTATCAGGAGAAGGGGGAAAGATGGACAAGGGGGTACCTCGAAGAAAAGTAGACGGTAGACAGTAAACAGTAGACGGGTGTACGAAACCCTCTGCCCTGACCGAGAGCCTGGAAAGGGAGGAGGGTCGTATTCATATGCATCCCTTGCCACCCCAAGCGAGGGGATTTGGCCGGAACTGAAGGAACTTGGAGGAACTGAAGGAGGCATTGGGATGAATTTATTTCCCCTCAAGCCGGGCCAGGCGTTCCTGGCTCACGCTTAAAAAGGGGTCTTCCAACAGCAAAAACTCATAAATCCGGCGGGCCTCATCCCAGCGCTGCTGGCTTTCATACAGGCGAGCCAGTTCCAGCCAGGGGGCGGCTTCCGCTGGACTGACCCCAATCCGTAACAACTGCGGGGCCAGGTCGTTGGCGCCGGCCCGGCCGTAGATGGTGATTTCGATATTTTCCGCCGTAAAATGGGGCAAAAAGCCGCGCCGGTAAGCAGTTTCGGCGGCGAGCAGATCGCCCCGGCCTTCGTAAAGCTGGCCCAGATAATAGTAGGCCGGGTTACTGCCCAAAAAGGCGGCGGTGCGCAGCAGCTTTTCGGCGGTATTGTCCCCTTCTTGCGCTTTAATGCGCCCCCACAGCAGATAATCTTCGGCGCTGACCGGCTTAGCCGGGGCCAGCAGCGCGGCCGCTGGGTCGGGCTGCCTCCGGCTTAGGTAAACCTCGGCCAAGGCGTGGCGGACGGTTTCATCCGTTAAATCCGGCTCCGGCTCCAGCAGGGCTTCGACCGTGTCAAACTCCGCCCGCACCAGGGCCAGTTCGACCGGCAGGAATGTTGGCTCGGCGCTATATTTTAGCGCCTCCTCCACAATTAGCGGCCACTGTTCGGCCCGCGCGGGAGCAGCCTGCCAAAAACCCGAGCCGGCCAGGTCCGGCTCCAGGGCCAGGGCCTGGCCGTAAGCGGCGCGGGCCTCGGCCCACCGGTCCTCTTGTTCGTAAAAGTAACCCAGGTTGACCAGGTAAAGCGGCTCTTTCTCGGCGGCCAGGCTGCGCTGCATAGCAGAGATGGCCTCGGCCCGCTGCCCCTCCTGCCACAACAACCCGGCCAGGTTGGCCGAATTTAAGCCCCAAATCGGCTCCTGGGCCAGCCCGGTCCGGTAATGCTCGATAGCCGCTTGCCGCAACGAAGCATCATCATTCTGCTGAGCCAGGCGGGCTTCCAACAGCGCCAGCCGAAACGTCCGCCCGGCCAGCCAGGGGTCAAGTTCACGGGACTGGCGGGCCTGGGCTACGGCTTCGGGCAGGTTGCCCGCCTCCTCTCGGCTGAAACTTCTTTGATAGGACAGGTCGGCCTGGGCCAGCCGGACAAAACCGGCGGCATATACCACCAACAAAACAGCGGCCAGTGTAGCAGTCCAACGCTGTCTGTGGGGCGCAGGTGGGGAGTCCAGGGGAGCTACAATCATAGCGGCCAGGGCCGCCACCAGCAGAATGATAGGGGTGGCGTTGTAAGCATCCACCAGGGTTTGGGCTAACAGACCGGCCAGAGCCGCGCCGCAGGTTAGCAGCCGCAGCCGCTCCGAGGCAGTGGTCAACCGCTGCCAGTGCTGCCAGCCGGCCTGTCCCAACCGGAAGAGTAAATAACCCCCGGCCAGCAGCCCGGCCAGGCCCAGTTCGGCAGCGGTGTTCAGATAGATATTGTGGGCTGAGGCAATCTGCAAGCGCGGCAGGCCGGCCTGGTTCAAACGCAGCAGCGCCCGGCCAAAATTACCCGGTCCCGCGCCGGTCAAAGGATGCTGCTGAAAAACGGTTAAGGCCACGTCCCACAGCACAAAGCGAAATTGGGTGCTGCCGGCCCGGTTGGCAAAACTGCTTTGCAGCCAAAACAGCCCCAGTCCCAGCAGCAGCACACCCACAGCCAAACCCAGCAGCCGCTGGAACAGGGTCAACCGCTGCCAATAGGGACGGATTGAAAAGCGCTGCCGCCCGTTGATAAGAGACCAGCCCAGCGCCGTCAACGACAGCGAGACCGCCAGGGCCAGCACACCGGCCCGCGAAAAGGTTAAAATTTGGACCGGCAGGGCCAGGGCCAGCCACAGCCATAAGGCCGGGCGCTCCGGGTGGCGGGCGGGCAGGGTCAGCAGCAGGCCCAGCACGGGCGGGATCAGCAGGGCCAGGTAGGCCGAGAGTGGGGTCGAGCCGTTAAGGGTAATCGCCAGGCGGTAAAAAGTTGGCGGGATGGGCTGCTGCCAGCCGCCGATACCCCACCAGCCCGGAAACAGGACTCCGCCAAAATACCAGGCCAGAAATTCGGCCAGCCCGACCAGGCAGACCACCGCCGAAGCCATCAGGAAAGCCCGCGCCAGCCGGGCCGTCCAGCCCCGGCGCAGCAAATCCACCAACACATAAAATGCCAGGAAATGGGTCAGCGTAAACCAGACCCCTTCCAGGCTAAAACGGGGAGATTGACCCAGACCGGCGCTCAAAAAATTGGCGGCTAGATATAGAGCAATGGCTCCATCCAGGGGGGTGCGCGGCAGGCCCGCGCCTTTTCTCAGCCGGTTGAACAACCACACCCCCAGGATCAGGGTGACGATAACCTGGTTGGCAACACGCAAAAAAAAGTTAAGCTGGCTGTAAAACGTACCGCCAATGAAGGTGAAGTAGCTGACCAGCCCGAATAAGGCCAAATCTTTAGGGGTGAGTTTCATGGGCGAAAATGGACCGTATTCTAAAGATTTTATCGCACCCCTGGGGAAACGTCAAGCAAATGATGGTTGTGCTTTCCCATTTTCCTACTTTTGTGCTAAAATCGCTCCCCAATGAGTTTTGACTGCAAGCAAAGTTCGGTAAAGCCCGGAAGGCGGGAAGATTGGAAGGCTGGAAGATTGGTCAATATTTACCAGCCTTCCAATCTTCCCGGATTATCGAGATTACCTAACTCATAAAATCACATGGGGGGTGGTGCGCCACCCCAAATTTTTTATCTGAACGGAAGAAATCCATGCTAAGAACACACAACTGCGATCAGCTTCGCCCCGAATACGAAGGCCAGTCCGTCACCCTGGCCGGCTGGGTCCACCGCCGCCGGGATTTTGGCAATTTGATTTTTATTGACCTGCGCGACCGCTGGGGCTTGACCCAGATTGTTTTTGATCCCGATGTGAACGCTGCGGCGCACCAGTTGGCCGGCGAGCTGCGCAATGAATATGTTGTCCAGGTGCAGGGCCGGGTGCGCCGCCGGCCGGCCGGGCAGGAGAACCCGGCCTTAGCTACGGGCGAGATCGAAGTAGAAGGTCACACTTTGAAGATTTTGAACAAGGCCAAAACACCGCCATTTGACATCAACAAAGAAGTAATGGTGGATGAAGGGCTGCGCCTGCGCTATCGCTACCTGGATTTACGCCGCCAGCGCATGCGGCGCAACATCATGCTGCGCCACAATGTGGTCCGCCACATCCGCAACTTTCTGAGTGATGAAGGCTTTGTCGAAATTGAGACGCCGATCCTGTTCAAAACCACGCCCGAAGGCGCGCGCGATTACCTGGTGCCGAGCCGGGTTCATCCCGGCAAATTTTATGCTCTACCGCAAAGCCCGCAGCAGCTCAAGCAGTTGATTATGGTGGCCGGGTACGACCGCTATTTCCAGATTGCCCGCTGCTTCCGCGATGAGGACCAGCGCGGCGACCGCCAGCCGGAGTTTACCCAGCTCGACATGGAAATGAGTTTTGTGGACCGTGACGACATCATGGCGTTGATCGAGCGGCTGATGGTGAGCGTGGTCAAGAACAACACCGACAAGCCCATCCTGCGCGAACCCTTCCCGCGCTTGAGCTACGCCGAAGCGATGGCTCGCTTTGGCCGCGATAACCCCGATATTCGCTTTGGTATGGAATTGGTTGAGATTAACGCCCTGGTTGCTAACAGCGGCTTCAAGGTTTTTAGCGATACCGTAGCGGCGGGCGGGCTGGTCAAGGGCCTCAACGTCAAAGGCCAGGGCCACTACAGCCGCAAGCAAATTGACGAACTGACCGATTTTGTTAAAGATTTTGGGGCCAAAGGGCTGGCTTGGTTGGCGGTGGAAGAAGGCGACGCGCACCGCTCCTCGTTTGCCAAGTTCCTCTCACCGGAAGAAACAGCGGCCATTGTTAGCCAACTCCAGGGCGAGCCGGGCGACTTGCTGCTTTTTGTGGCTGACAGACCGGCAGTGACCAACGAGGCCTTGGGCCGGCTGCGGGTGGAGTTGGGCCAGCGCCTGAATCTGTTTGACCCGAATGTGCTGGCCTTTTGCTGGGTGATTGACTTTCCCTTCCTGGTCTGGAATGAGGAGGAAAAACGGTGGGACCCCAGCCACCATCTCTTTACCGCCCCGATGGACGACGATATTCCCTTGCTCGACAGCGATCCCGGCCAGGCGCGCGGCAAGCAGTACGATTTGGTTTTGAACGGCTACGAGATTGCCGGCGGCAGCATCAGAATCCACCAACGGGATTTGCAGGAGAAGGTGTTTGGGCTGATTGGGCTGGACATCGAAGAGGCCAAGCGACAGTTCGGCCACATGGTCGAGGCGTTTGAATACGGCACACCGCCGCATGGCGGCATTGCCCCCGGCATTGACCGCCTGGTGATGCTGCTGGCCGGCGAACCCAACATCCGCGAAGTGATTGCCTTCCCCAAAAGCCAATCCGCCGCCGATCTCATGGCCGGTGCACCCACCGAGGTCCACCCCCAACAGTTAAGAGATTTGCATATCAAGCTGGATTTGGAATAAAACAAAAGCGGGCCATCTGGCCCGCTTTTTTATTGGAAAATTTCAGTTACCGGCTTTCCATCCCAATCTTCGGGAACGGGTAGTTCCAACGCATATAAAGCCGTGGCCGCGGTATCATAGGTGTTGATGCTGCTGCCCAGGGTAACACCTTGTTTGACTCCCGGACCCACCGCCAGCCAAGGAATGGTCCGGTCTATGGGTGAGTCATCACCATGTCTGAAACCGTGGCCGCCATGATCGGAGGTAACAATCAAGAGTGTGCTGTTCCGATAGCCTCCGTTTTCAAGTTCAAGCAGCAGCTCGCCAATCAAATTGTCTACAAAGGTGATAGCCAGAAATTGATTGGGCGACATCCAGCCATAGCCATGTCCCACCCGGTCAACGTCAGGGAAGTGGACGAACATGAGATGGGGCAAGCCCGCTTGAATAACCTTGATGGCGTTATCTCTGATTTCTGGATCGTGCGTATCAGAACCCAAGCACTGGTCTACCGAGTTTGGTAAAGCCAGGTAATGCAGCTTGTCTTTACCAAAGACCATGGCGGTACTCAAGCCGGCTTCGTGGGCCAAACTAAATATCGTCGGGCCGTTCATACCGGGCCAGCCGATGTAGGGCGCCCCCCAAAGAATACCGTGCCGCTCCGGGATCACCCCGCTCACCATAGAGGCGTGGCTGGGCAGGGTTTCGCTAATTTTTACAGTTTGGGCGTTGGGGCTGTAAGCGCCGGCGATAATGAGCCTGTCCAGAGTCGGCGCATCGGCGGCCAGCAGGGCGTCGGGACGGAGGCCGTCAATACTGATAATAACCACGTGCTGGATTTTTGTCTCCGCAGGCGCCGTGAGGGTTGGGGTCAGTGGAGCCGAGGGTAACAACGTGGGGACGGGAGGAGGCGAAAGTATTTGGCCGACATCCTGAAAGGAGTCCTGCTGGGCGACGGGGGGGGGGAAGTCGTCCCGGCTAAAGATGGGGCTGCCGCTTGCTCCTTCAGGCGCTTTGCCGTAGGTATCAGTCCAGAAGGTGGAGAGCGATATAAAATTGGCGCATGTCAAAACAAAAACGGCTAATGCTGCTAGAAACGCCCTTTTTGATGAAATGGACCAGGCCCTGGGCTTAGGCTGCTGCGCCGGGTGTTCTGGTAGGGATACATTCGGTTCACGAGCTGATGTGGCAGACATGGGGGATCTCCTTTGATCCGTAGCAATTTTTGTTTTAAAGGACCAATACTTTTCAAATAACGTAGTTTAGCGCCCCTTGTGGGCGGGTACAAGGCCCTATGTATGCTACGGCTTTATTTGAAATGTATTGGCATTAGGGCGTAATCTTGATCTGGATTGATGTTACAGAAAAGTCGTAGCATCGGGCCGCTTTTAGGTGTTACAAGGTTACTGGCAAAATTTAGGCACATTATATGCATATTGCTTATTGTTGCAAAGTGACATTTGTCCTCATTTGTTTTTGCAATAGTCACTGTTTTGTAATGGTCAAGACGATCAAGAACACCAAAAAATAATAAAATCTTTGCGGCTTGGCGTGCGGGGTTTGAGTCCAATATGTTGTTGACCACTAAAAATCGTCACCGTTTTATACAAAAAATGGGTTTTGCCACAAATCGAATGTCAAACAATAAAAAAGAGAGACGAGCAATAAACTCGTCTCCCTTTTGCCAACACCCTTCCGGCGTTTATTTTACCCTTTCACCTGCTCCACTGCCGTTTCGGGCACCCAGCCCTGCAAATCACCCGGCAGGCTGAGACGCTGCCAGCCTGCCCGGCTTTCAATCAAGCTGACCTCCGCCCCGGCGTGCAGGGTAAACTCGACTAAGTACTGCTCCGACGTGCCTGGTCCACTGGTCACGTCAATACTTTCAGCCACAATCACCGCCGCTGGATAGTTTTGCTCACGGTAAGAACGATTGACCATAGAAATTACGCCGGCCAGCAAAAATATCCCCAACAGCCCAATCCCCAGGCTGCACCAGCGGCGCAGCGCCGGTCGAAGCAGCGCTGCTATCGCCAATCCTCCGATGAGCAGCCAAAGCACCAGCGCCAGCAGCATGGCTTCGCTCAAAGTCAACCACTCTTCCGCCAGTTGAACCAGGTTCGCCAGGCCTTCATTGGCGGGCGCTTCCAACTTGTCTACGGTTTGAGCGCGAGCAATGCTCAGATTAACGGCAATATCGCTGTCGCGTGGGTTAAGACTCTGAGCGCGGCGATAATTGAGAATTGCCCGGCCCAAATCACCTTGTTTGAAATAAGCATTGCCCAAGTTGTAATAAACTGCACTGTGAGCCAGGCCCGACTCAAGGATAGCCTCATAAATGGCCGCTGCTTCGGCGTAGTTGCCGGCCTCATATTCTTTGTTAGCCACTTGCATAGCGTGGGTGGGAGTCACCGGCTCCTGGGCCAGCGTAACAGGGTAAATGAGCAGCCAGCCAATCAGAAGCACTCCCCCTACTTTCAACCAGTATCCTCTAAATTTCATGCTCATTTCTTATTTCTTATTTCTAAATCTTTAAACGACTTTTCCAGATCGTTAATCAACTTATTCGTTTCGGCCAAAAAAGAGCCGACGGCGGCTTCGCTGCCGGGGGCAAAACGGCCAATATCAATTTGGGCCAGCGCCTCCTGAACCCGCTCGATCAGGGCCGGGTCGAGCCGGGTAGTTTTGAGCAAGTTGACCAAATTATCATTGGTGAGACCCGCTGTAGGCCGGCTCAATTTGTCGGATAGGTAGCCCAATAAAGCCCGGTGCGCGGCGGCATAACTATCAACGCCGGCTCGCTGCGCGTCGGCCAGAATTTTCTGGGCCGCTCGCCGGGCGTTCTGGCTGCGGGCATAAGCAGCGTTTGTCAACAGGTATTGTCGCCGATTTTGCCACATCCAGAGGCCGCCAACCAACAGCACCGGCAAAACCCAGGCGCTCCAATAAAGCGGCTCGTTGAGCAAAGAGGTCTCTTCACCGCTCAGCACCGCCGGTACAGGCTTGATGTGGCGAATATCGCTGGCCAGCAGGGCGACTTCCTGCTTGTTGGGTCCGGCCGCGGCCACCGGCGGCGGCAAATCCTCCCCTTTGCCGGGTTTAACCATAACTGGGATCGGCTGGCTGGCGATGGTGCGATACTGGCCCGCTTCGAGATCGAAATAGGTAAAATTGATAGGAGGAATGGTGTAGCTGCCGGCCTGGCCGGGCACAATCAACCGTTCAAAGCGGCGGGTACCGTAAACCCGGTCGCCCTGAACTTCGACGGTGCTTTGGGCTTGACTTTCAAAAACCCGCCAGTTGGGCAGTTCGGGCAGAGGCGGTTCAACCAAAGCCTCGATGTTACCTGCCCCTTTTATTTCCACAATCAAGGTGATTGGTTCGTTAACAACGGTCTCATTTTTGCTCAATCCGGCCCTAATTTCAAACTGGCCAACTGCACCTTTAAAGTCAGCCGGCGCGCCGTCGGGCAGCGACTGGACATCTACGGTAATGGCTTCGGTTTCCAAAACAATATCTTGATAGGGGAAGTTGGGGATCACAATTTTGGCCGGAGAAATTGTCACCGGACCAAGATTGGCCGGAAAGAGGGCGGTGCGAATTTCTGTCACCAGATAATCCCGCCCACCTGCATTCATGTTGTAGGTGGGCTGGTTGACAATGGTCTGGCTCCAAAAGTTGGTAAATGAGGGCGGTTGGTAATCCGGCTGGCCGATAAACCCGGCCGCCTGGTACAGCTTGAAGGTGTAAGTGACTTGCTGGCCCAGGTAAGGCTGCAAATTGTCAACCTCGGCCTCGACAAAAAAATCCTGGCTGCCCAGCGTCCCCGGCTCAACTATAGGAACTGTGGGCGTAGGAAGCGGCGCGTTGCTCGTCACCACCCGAATGTCTATTGGCTCGGTCTGATAGATCTGGCCGCTCAGATTGATGGTAATCGGGCTAATCACCAGCCCGCCTTCCCGCAGCGGTTGTAGGGTATACACAAAAACGCCCTGGGTGGTCAGATCACCGTTGATAATGCTGACCTGGGTTGAAGTGCTGCTGTTAACCACCACAAAATCGGCCAACTGCGACAAATCGGGATTGGGAATGTCCAAAAAATCCCCGGTCACGGTCACGGTCAGCATCAGCTGCTCTTTGGTAGACAGAATGGTGCGGTCTACTGTAGCCGTAATCGGCACCTGATCCTGAGCCAGGGCTAAAGGAGTCTGGCCTCCAGAAAAAATGAACGCAAACAAAAAAACCGTTAAAACGTAAAACGTAAAACGTAAAACGTAAAACGTAAAACCTGACACCTGACACCTGACACCCGGCCCTCGGCCCCTGACACCTGACATCAGTTACCAATCCTGGGCAGGTAAGGGTTTGGGAGCGCCGCCAAAGCCGCCCTCACTACTGCCATCGCCATAGATTTCATTGAGCCGTTCTTGCAGCGTTTGGCTGTTTTGCCCCAGGGCATCCAGCAACTGCTGCGCCTCTTCGGGCGAAAGTTGGGTACCGTTGCCGGATTGTTGTTGTTCTTCGGGCTGGGAACCGCCGCCGGATGGAGATTGGTTCTGCTGTTCTTGATTTTGATTACCGCCGCCCTGCTGCTGATCGCCCTGCTGGCCGCCTTGCTGTTGCTGCTGCTGTTGGCCTTGACCCCCACCCTGCTGCTGTTGTTGGTCGCCCTGGCCTTGCCCTTGCTGTTGTTGTTGTTGTTGTTGCTGCTGTTGTTGTTGTTGTTGCATTTGTTGGGCTAATTCCAGGTTATGCTTGGCGTCCATGTCATCTGGGCGTAATCGCAGCGCTTCTTTATAGGCTTCTATGGCCGCCTCCCACTCTTCCATTTTGAAGAAACTATTGCCCAAGTTGTAATTTCCCTGTTGGGCCAGTTCTGACTCGGCGGCGCGCAGCGATTGCCGGGTTTGGGCAATCGCCGCCTCGAAATCCTCTTTACGATGGAAGGTATTACCGGCATTGTAATACGGCTCGGCCAGGTCTGGATCTTCGCGCTGGGCGGCGGTGTAATTCTTGAGCGCCTCATCATAATTTTCCGCCGCGTATTCTTCATTCCCCTGCTGGTTATAGCGGGCCGCCGAGGGACCACAGGCCGAAAGCACCACCACAACCAGTAATATTATAAGGTAGCTATATTTCACAGACAACTCCTTAAACGTTTAACCGGTTAACGTTTAACGTTCAACACCCCACCGGGCGCCATTTCCGGCTTGGCGGCCTTTTGGCCGACCCGGTCGGGGATGAGTTCGCTGATAATGAGGGCCAAAACTGCCAGCCCCAAAAACCACTGAAAGCGTTCGATGCCCCGTGTTTCAAAGCGGCTTTCCAACTCGCCTTTTTGCAACTCGCTGATGGCATCAGCCACAAAACCAACCTCGCGTCCATCGGCAGAAGCGCGGAAGTAGCGCCCATTGGTGGCCAGGGCGATTTCCTGCAAGGTTGTCTCATCCAGGCGGGTCAAAACTGTCTCACCCTGGCGGTCCTTTTTATAGCCGGTTAACCTGCCCAGTTCGTCATATTCGGGGATCGGCTCTCCTTCGGGTGAACCAAAGCCGATGGCGTAAACAACAACACCCTCATTGGCCGCTTCCTGAGCGACCTCCACCACCTCGTCGCCAGATTCGGTCGCCTCGCCGTCGGTGAGCAAAATAATGACTTTCTGGCTGGCTCGCTCCTCGTTGAAACCGTTCACCGCCATTTTGAGGGCATCGGCCAGGTTGGTGCTGGTCCGCGAAATCATGCCCGGATGGGCCGCCTCCAGGAAAAAACGGGCCGTCGAAAAGTCGGCGGTCAGCGGAAACTGGATATAAGCCGCCCCGGCAAAAACCACCAAGCCAATCTCATTTCCTTCTAACCGGTCCATCAACTCCGAAATTTCCAACTTGGCTCGGGCCAGGCGGTTAGGTTTGAGGTCTTCGGCCAGCATACTCTGGGACACGTCCAGAGCCACCATAATTTCGACCCCGCGCCGTTCCACCACCTCCACCTGCGCCCCCCAGCGAGGCCGGGCCAGGGCCACAATCACCAGGGCCAGGGCCACAAACCACAGCCGGGTTTGCCAGCGGCGGCCCGACCAGTTGACGGTGGCGCTTAAGCGGGCAATCAACTGCGGTGCGCCCAGGCGATGTAGCGCTGCCTGTTTACGCTTGCTCAGGTAAAACAGCAGCAGCGCCAACAGCAGCAGCGGCCCAAAACAGATTAAATAAAGAGGTTCAGCAAAGTCCATGATTTTAAAAGCGGAAGGATGAGGGATGAAGGATGAAAAAAAACTATTTCATCCTTCACCCTTCTGCCCTCATCCTTCCTACGGTATTGTCCTAAATATTGTTCGGCGCAGCAATATTTCCAGGGCTAAAATGAGGGCTGCCGGCAAAATAAACCAGACGGCCAACTCGCGATAGCGAGTAAAAGTGCGCACTTCAACCTGGGAACGCTCCAACTCGTTAATGGTATCATAAATTTCCTGCAAGCCCTCGCCATCTTCGGCCCGGAAGTAAAGCCCGCCGGTAATATCGGCGATTTGGCGCAGGGTTTCTTCATCAATTTCAGAATCACGGTACTCTACCCGGCCATCGGGAAAAGGCAGAGCCGCCGGCCCAGGCCGGGCCGCGCCGATGGTATAGACCCGAATATCCAGGGCTTTGGCAATTTGTGCCGCCGTAATCGGGTCCACCTGGCCGGAGTTATTGGCCCCGTCCGTTAGCAGGACAATCACCCGGCTGTCAGCTTTGGAGTCGCGCAGCATATTGGCCCCATTAGCCAGACCCAGGCCAATGGCTGTACCGCTGTCAAGGCCAATATCCCAGGAAACCTGCGTCTCGTCGAGCACCCGCTGGACCACTTTATAATCAAGGGTCGGCGGCACCTGGCTAAAGGCTTCGCTGGCAAAAATAACAAAGCCAACCCGGTCGTACTTGCGCTGCTGGATAAAATCGTTAATCACCCGCTTGGCCGCGCCCAGGCGATTGGGGTCAAAATCCAGGGCGGCCATACTGCCGGAAATATCCAGCACAATAACAATGTCAATCCCCTCGCCGGTGATAATTTCACGGGCGCTGCCGGCTTGAGGTCGGGCCAGGGCGATAATCAGCAGGGCCAGGCCAATCAGTCGCAGAACGGGCAAAATCACCCGGCCCCGCTCCCGCAGCGAAGGCCCAAGCTGAGCCGCCAGGCGTAAATCGGAATATTGCAGGGCCGCGGGCTGCCGGCGAGTTCGATTAAAAAACGGCCACAGCGCCAGCCCCAACGGGACTAGCAGTAATAACAACAGCCAGGGCGATGCAAAATGGAGGGTCGTCACGACATCGCTTCCGTTTCCGGCGCAGCCGCTTCCTCCGGCTCTACCACCTGAGGGGTGGTAATCCGCACTACGTTGCGGGCGCGATTGACCAGGCCATTGACATTATCAGTGTGAGGCACATAACGGGCAAATTTAACCAGATCACTTTCGGCAAAGATGTCCATAAACTCCGCCGCATCTTCGGCCCGCGCGGGCGAACGGCGAAAGGCGCTGCGTAACTCCGCACTGGTCTGCTCCAGGGCGGGGATTTGATAGCGCCCCTCGATATAACGGCGCAGGCACAGGTCAACCAGGGAGTAATGCTGTTTGATTTGCTGGTGAGCGGGCAGGTTTAAGGCTTCGATTCGGTCCAGTTCGCTCAAAGCAATCACTTCTGGCGGGCGGGTGTCAATAAAAGGAACAGGAGCCAATTCCAGGGCGGCGCGTTTGCGGCGGCGGTCATACAGCCACAAAATCAGGCCGGTCAACAGGCCCAGGACAAGGATACTCACCAGCACCCCGACCACAATCCATGGCCACAGCGGCGGCAGCGGCAAATCGGCTTGGGGTTTCAAATCACGCAAGGTGGTGTCGTCGGTCAAGACGCTGGTGATGGTCAGTTGAATGACCGGCGTACCCAGCTCTTCGCTCGAACCATCTGCCTTCTGATGCGTTACCACCAGGCTGGAGGTCTGGTATTCCCCCGGCTTGAAGAGCGTAACCACAATATCTTTGCCGGTGGTGGCGGTGCCGTCGTTGTTATCCACCGTTTCCGGCTCGGTCTGCCGGACCACTTCAAATTCTCCCCACTGTTCCGGCACTTGGGGCAGTTCCACTTGCGAGTCAAGCGGATGGGTCACTTCCAGGCGCAGGGTCACGTGGTCGCCGACGGTGAGGGGTTGATCTTCAGGAGCTTTGAGGAAAAATTCGGCATTGGCATCTTGGGGCGATTGGGCCGCGGCGGGGAGGGCGAGGCAGAAGAGGAAAAAAACGTAAAACGTAAAGCGTGGTGCGTGATACGTGATACGTGATACGTGATGTGTGGAACGCAAAACGTAAAACGTAAAACGTAAAACGTGGGTTAAGTTTGAAAGCTGCGTTTTTAGAAGGTTCATCGTTACCAATTACTGCGGTCAGTGGTCAGCGGTCTGCCCTGAGCTTGTCGAATGGGTCGGCGGTCGTCATCGTCGCAAGCGTCGGGCGCGGCGTTCAAAAAACCGGGTCAAAGGGGTAACATACTCGGCATCGGTCGAAATGTCAATCCGGTCCACTTTGGCTTTGCGAAAAACGCGATCGCGGGCGGTTTTTAATTCATTCACCCGCTCGATAAAAGCCTGCCGCCATTGGCGGCTGCCGGTATCCACCCAGCGGACCTGGCCGGTTTCGGCGTCTTCCAGGGCCAGCAGGCCAACATTGGGCAGCTCGTGCTCGCGAGGGTCGCTCAGGGTTACGGCAATCACATCATGGCGGCGGTTGCTGAATTGCAGGGCGGCGCGGTAGCTGTCGGGCGGAGTCAAAAAATCGGAAATGAGAAAGAGGATACTGCGCCGTTTGAGTAAGTTATTAATGGTATCCAGACCCAGTTTCAAATTGGTTCCATGGCCCACCGGTTCAAAGGCCAGCAAATCTCGGATGAGCCGCAGCACGTGGCGGCGGCCTTTGCGCGGCGGAATAAAGAGTTCAATCTGGTCGGTAAAGATAAGCACCCCAACCTTATCATTATTGCTGATGGCCGAAAAAGCCAGCACTGCCGCCAGTTCCGCCGCAATCTCCTGCTTGAAGCGATTCACCGTGGCAAACTTGCCGGAGGCGCTGGCATCTACCAACAGCATCACGGTCAGTTCCCGCTCTTCGACAAAGCGCTTGACAAACGGCTCGCCGGTGCGGGCGGTTACATTCCAGTCAATCGTGCGTACTTCGTCGCCGGGCTGGTAAGGGCGGACCTCGTCAAACTCCATGCCGCGCCCCTTGAAAATGGCGTGGTACTCCCCGGCAAAACTGTCGTTAACCAGATGCCGGGTGCGAATTTCAATCCGGCGGATTTTTTTGATGAGTTCAGGAGATAGCATAGGTAATTGTGAATGGTGAATGGTGAATTGTGAACGTTAACCCTTCATAACTGGCTATTCCCAATTCACAATTATTTACGGGACTTCAATCTGGTCTAAAATTCTCTGGACGATTTCGGCGCTGGTGATTTCTTCAGCTTCGGCCTCGTAACTGATGACCACCCGGTGACGCAGCACATCGGGCGCGATTTGCTTGATATCTTCCGGGGTCACAAAGCCGCGCCCTTTCAAAAAGGCGTGGGCGCGGGCGGCCATAATCAGATAGATGGTGGCGCGCGGCGATGCGCCGAAGGCAATCAACGGTTGCAGGCCAGTCAGGCCATTTTCGCCGGGCTGGCGGGTGGCAAAGATGAGGTCAAGGACATACTCTTTGATTTTCTCATCTACATAAATCTGGCGGACCACCTCGCGGGCGTGCAGCAGGTCGACCGGTTGAATGACCGGCCTGACTTCCGGCAGCTTAACCCCGGTCATGCGGTCCATAATCAGTCGCTCCTCGGCGCGGCTGGGGTAGTTGACCACCACTTTGAGCATAAAGCGGTCCACCTGGGCTTCGGGCAGGGGATAGGTCCCTTCCTGCTCGATGGGGTTTTGGGTAGCCATGACCAGAAATGGCTCTTCCAGGCGGTAAGTTTCGTCGCCAATTGTTACCTGGCGCTCCTGCATAGCTTCCAGCAGGGCGCTCTGGACTTTGGCCGGAGCGCGGTTGATTTCGTCGGCCAGAATAAAATTGGCAAAAATGGGGCCGCGATGGGAGGTAAATTCATTGGTGCGCGGGTTATAAATTTCCGTGCCGATTAAGTCGGCAGGCAGCAAATCGGGGGTAAACTGGATGCGCTGGAACTGGGCCTGGACGGTTTGGGCCAGGGTTTTGATGGCCAGGGTTTTGGCCAGGCCCGGCACACCCTCGAGCAAAATGTGGCCGTCGGCCAGCAGGGCAATCAACAAGCGTTCAATCAATTTTTCTTGCCCCACCATCACCTGGTTGACTTCGGCCAGCAGGTCTTGCAAAAACAGGGCCTCGTGCGCGACGGCTTCGTTAAGCTCGCGGATGGTTTTCATTTCCATATATTGTTTGGGAGCCTCCGGCTGATGGATTCAGAAACAGGTCAAAAAAAAGATTAGTTGGCCTCACGCACAACCAATCTTCTGACAACGATGGTATTTTAACCAAAGATGTGGATTTTTTCAAGCGTTTGCCGTTGTTTCTAATCGAACTCTAATCTTTTACAAAGTTGCAATTTTATCCTGGAACGTGTAAACTAAAACCAGTTCTATTCAAGAAAAGGGCAGATGAAGATGGCACGGTACCAAATTTTGTATTGGGAACATATTCCCCTCGGCGTTAAAGCGACAGATGTAAACGGCACTGTCAGAGAAAATTTGCCGGCTCGCTTCCAGCAGGCCGTAGAAAATGCAGCTTCACGCGCCGGCCAAACCAGCGCCGCCGCTTATACTTCGATGTTCAAATGGGGCAAAGAGCAGGAACGGCCCGGCGCCGCGGCCGAAGTGGCGGCTTCGATTGCCAAAGAACTCGACGAAACCTGGGATGAAGCCGAAGCCCTGGCGGCCTTTGAGGAATCAAAGAAGAAAGAGTAGAAGTTAGAGGAATGGAAGGCTGGCAGATTGGAGCAACAGCACTCACCTTCCCATCGCTCCTTGTTCCCCTGCAAATTTTGCCGCGATTACTTTTGAATCTTGACAGATAAATTAACCTATGCTAATATAGGCCGCAATAAATTTGACCACTAAAATTATAGGTTGTTCGTCCAAATGTTAAATCGCGTGGTGGTAGTAGTAGTACTTGGCGTCCTCCTTATTAAGTATAAGGGGGCGTTTGTTGTTGGAAGTGCTACGTAAGCTACAGCCGCACTTAAATTGTTCGCAAACGCCTCCCACACCGGGAGGCTTTTTTGTGCAAGTAGCAGGTAGCAAGGTCGCAAGTTATGGGGTTCACTGTTACTCTGCTACTTTGTTACTCGGCATTTTGAAACTTTATCTAAACTCAAAAGGAGAACAAAATGGCACGACTATTAACCGGCGCTGAAATTGTGTGGGAATGTTTACTATTGGAAGGCGTCGAGGTAGTATTTGGCTATCCTGGCGGCGCCATCCTGCCCGTTTATGATGCGCTCTACAAGTACCAGGACCGGATTCATCACGTTTTGACGCGCCACGAGCAGGGCGCCACCCACATGGCCGATGGCTATGCCCGCGCCAGCGGCAAAGTGGGGGTGGCGATGGCCACCTCCGGTCCCGGCGCGACCAATATGGTCACAGGGATTGCCACCGCGATGATGGACTCCTCGCCCATCGTCTGCATCACCGGCCAGGTGGCTACCACCGCCATTGGCGGCGATGCTTTTCAGGAAACCGACATCACCGGGATTACCCAGCCCATCACCAAGCACAACTATCTGGTCACCAATATCGAGGACCTGGTTGAGACCATCCGCGAAGCTTTCTACATTGCCCGCACTGGCCGGCCCGGCCCGGTACTGGTGGATATTGCCAAAGATGTTCAGAATGCCAAGCTTGAATTTGACGGCTACCCGGATGAGCCGATTGAGCTGCCCGGCTATCACCCCCCGGCCCAGGCCCCCGAAGCGCAGGTGAGCGCGGCCCTGGAACTCATCAACAACGCCAAGCGGCCCATCATCCTGGCCGGACACGGCGTTCTGCTCTCTGATGCCATGAAAGAGCTGCGCGAACTGGCCGAAAAGGGCAACATTCCGGTCACAACCACGTTGTTGGGCATTGGCGCCTTTCCGGCCAGCCATCCGCTCAACCTGGGCATGATGGGCATGCACGGTGGGGCCTGGTGCAACTACGCCGTGCAGGAAGCCGATTTGCTCATTGCCTGCGGAATGCGTTTTGACGACCGAGTGACCGGCAACCTCAAAACCTACTCGCCCAATTCCAAAAAAATCCACATCGAAATAGATGCTTCCGAAATCAATAAAAACGTCAAGGTTGACGTGGGGATTCATGCCGATTTGGGCACAGTGCTGCGGCAAATCAACCCCGGCGTGGAACGTGGCCCAGACCGAACGGAATGGTGGGCCAAAATCCGCGACTGGCAGGAAGACGCCAATGAACGCGATATTCTGCAATTTGAGACGCCGACCCTACTAGCCGCGCAGGCCATCCGCAAAATTTGGGAAGGTACCGAGGGCAAGGCTTTTGTGGTGACGGATGTGGGCCAGCACCAGATGCTGGAATGTCAATACTACGCCCACGACGACCCCTTTACCCTCAGCACCTCCGGCGGTCTGGGGACCATGGGCTTCAGCCTACCGGCGGCCATTGGGGCCAGTTTCCACGTTAAAGATCGGGAAATTTGGACCATTGCCGGCGACGGCTGCATCCAGATGACCATCATGGAACTGGCGACGGCGGTGCAGGAAAATTGCAATATCAACATCTGCATTATCAACAACGGCTACCTGGGTATGGTCCGCCAGTGGCAGCAGATGTTCTACGAGAGCCGCTACGTCGAAACGCCGATTTACAGCCCCGATTACGTCAAACTGGCCGAAGCTTACGGCATGCCCGGCTACCGGATCGAGAAGCAGGAGGACATCATTCCAACCATGCGGAAAGCCCAGGCTCACAACGGGCCGGTGCTGATTGAGTTTGTGGTGGAACGTTTTGATAACGTTTACCCGATGGTTCCTGCCGGCGCCGACCTACACAACATGATCCGGCGACCCCATCCGCGTTTTGAGAAAATGGAGATGTAAGGCAGGGAGTAGGAAGTAGGGAGTAAGGAGTAAGGGGCAGAAGATAGAGGAGAGAAGATAGAGGATAGTATTTTTCCATCTTCTATCTACTCTCTTCCCCCTACTACCTACTACTTACTACCTACTACTTGTTCACTACCGACTACACAGTAAAAGGAAAATCATCATGAAACAAACCCTTGTTGCCCTCGTTGAAGATAAACCCGGCGTGTTGAATCGGGTGGCCAGCCTGTTCCGCCGCCGTAATTTTAATATCGAAAGTCTGACCGTCGGCCACAGCGAAAGACCCGGCGTTAGCCGTATGACCATTGTCACCGATGAATACGAAAACATCCGGCGCAACGTCATTCGAGCTAACTTGCTCAAGTTGATCAATGTGATCGAGGTGCAGGACGTGACCGACCAGCCCTGTGTTATGCGCGAAACGGCCCTCGTCAAAATTAAAGCCGACGCCACTCAGCGCAGCCAGGTCATGGATGTGGCCGAAGTGTACCGGGCGCGGATTGTGGATGTGGCCACAGAGACCCTGATTGTGGAAGTTACCGGCGAACCGGCAAAAATAGAATCGCTGATTGAAGTTCTGGAACCCTTTGGCATCCTCGAAATTATGCGCACCGGCAAAATTGCCATGACCCGCGGCGTGGTCAAACCCCGCCCCGATTTAACCCCGGCGGCGAAAACCAACGGCAAGCATTGAACAGAGTAGCCAGGTAGCAGGTAGCAGATTCTTTGCTACCCTGCTACCTGCTACTCTGTAAAACCATAACCAATGAAGGGAATTTTATTAAGCATGGCATTAGATTTTCAAACCAAAGTATTTGAGAAAGAGAAAATCGTTCTGGGCGGTACCGAAGAGTATATTGTCCGGGGTGGGCGGCATCTCTTTCCTTTATTACCCAAGGCCTTTGAGGGCATCAAGCAAATCGGGGTCATTGGCTGGTCATCGCAGGGGCCGGCGCAGGCTCAGAATTTGCGCGACTCGCTCGAAGGCAGCGGGATCAAGGTAAAAGTGGGGCTGCGGGCCGGGTCGTCCTCGATGAAGAAGGCCGCAGAGGTGGGTTTTACCGAGGCCAACGGCACCCTGGGCGAAATGTACGACGTTATCCGCGAGTCAGACCTGGTGCTGCTGCTCATCTCCGATGCAGCCCAGGCCCAGAATTACAAAGAGATTTTTAAGGCCATCCGGCCGGGGGCCACGCTGGGCCTGTCGCACGGCTTTTTGCTGGGCTACCTGACCAGCATCGGCGAGAAGTTCCCGGAGAATATCAACGTCATCGGCGTTTGTCCCAAAGGGATGGGGCCGTCGGTGCGGCGCTTGTACGAGCAGGGCCGCACGGTCAACGGGGCAGGAATCAATGCCAGCTTTGCCGTGCAGCAAGATATTGACGGCAAGGCCACCGATTACGCCCTGGCCTGGTCGGTGGGGTTGGGGTCGCCCTTTACCTTTATGACCACCCTGGAACTGGAGTACAAATCCGACATCTTTGGCGAGCGGGGTATTCTGCTGGGGGCCGTTCACGGCATTGTCGAGAGTCTTTACCTCTGGTTCAAACAGCACGGTTACAGCCCGGAGGAAGCCTTCAATAACTCGGTTGAGTCCATCACCGGGCCGATTAGCAAACTAATCTCCAAAAAGGGCTTGCTAGCGGTCTACGAGTCTTTGAGTGAAAAAGATAAAGATTTGTTCCGGCGGGCCTATTCGGCGGCTTACCATCCCGCCCGTGAAATTTTGATGGAGATTTATTACGAGGTTTCCTCCGGCAAGGAACTGGCCAGCGTGATTGCGGCCAATGAACTTTTCAAGAAATATCCGATGGGCAAAATTGATGGGACCGAGATGTGGCAGGTGGGCGAGAAAGTTCGGGCCAAACGCGACCCGAACAAAATCCCACTCAATCCTGTTGCCGCCGGCATTTACATCGCCACCATGATTGCCCAGGTGGATGTATTGAAAGAAAACGGGCACCCCTACTCTGAGATTGCCAACGAAACCATCATCGAGGCGGTAGATTCGCTCAACCCGTACATGGATTTCAAAGGCGTGGCCTACATGGTGGATAACTGCTCCACCACGGCCCGGCTCGGCTCGCGCAAATGGGCGCCGCGCTTTGACTACATCCTGCGGCAGCAAGCCTTCACCGCCCTCGACCAGGGCAACCAGGTGGATGAGGAACTCTTTGACAGCTTTATCCACAGCGACATCCACCAAGTGCTGTCGGTTTGCGCCGAACTGCGGCCATCGGTGGATATTTCGGTAGTCAGTTAAGCGGCGAAGAGGCGAGGACAGGTGAGGCGAAGAATAAGTTGTCTTCGCCTCATCGCCTCCCTCCTCCTCGCCTCTTCCCAAAAATTCCAATTTTTTCGGGTAAGAGGAGCAATGCTCAAGGGTCAACCGACCAGGAACACCCCCGAACCGGCTTAAAATTAAGGTTTTTGTAAGCAAACAGGTATAATATTTTAGAGAGAAAGGGGATTTGTCAAGTAGGACAAATTTTAGTTTGTCCAAAATAAAGATACCGAGATAAAGGGATATTAAATGTCAGACCAAAATAAGGCGCGGCAAATTGAGGAAAAAATCCGGCAAAAGCTGGCCCAACTGGGCCAAGCCCTGGATGAGTGGCTGAACAAGCATCGCTTGCAGCCCCACCCCCTGCCGGTCCCCATTGACCGCCCCTACCGCAGAAAAATTAACAATTAACCATTGACAATTCACAATTCACAATTAGAAAGGTGGTGATGCCTGTGACAGGCGATGCCCTCGCTGACCTTAGCGGCCTTAGCAAACAACCCTTAAATATTTTGTTTTTAACCAAATTAACCGTATCATGCAGCCCAAGCGGGGTTGGTGATTGATGAATAGCAATGAGTCATTGAGCAATATCTTGCAAGACAAAACTTCGTCAGTGTGATAAACTATAACCCAATGCATTTCAAAATTTCCGTAGCTGACGCATCCCCATGCGTC